>CAWFTV010000001.1:0-83905 GCA_963818915.1 uncultured Acidimicrobiaceae bacterium
TGTGCCGGCGCTGCCACTCCGAGATCAGCAACGAGGTGATGAGGAAGCCCGACAGGACGAAGAACGTGTCCACCCCGAGGAAGGCCGCCGGTAGCCACGAGATGCCTCCGTGGAAGGCCATCACTCCGAGGACGGCGAAGGCACGGACGCCGTCGAGCGCCGGGATATAGGAGAGATTGGGCTCCTCGCGGTGCGTCGGGATCCGGCTGCGGCGGTGCCGGTGGCGGCCGCGACGGGAGCATGGGGCCGCCCCTAATCGGCGACGTCGTCGACGTCGTGGCCGGCGGCATCGGGCTGACCATGGCGACATTGTGGCCGCTGCGCCGGCATAGGGGCCGCCGGGCGCCCCCTATGCCAAGCTTTTGACATGCGGCGCGCCCTCCCCTGGGTCACAGTGGGGCTGCTGATCGCAGGTGTGAGCGCGGGCGTCGGCCTGGGCGTCGCCGGACAGACCCCGGTTCCGGTTCCCCCCACCGCCACCAGGCAGATTGCGGGCATCGTGGCCGCCACTCGCCAGGCCGGCACGGCCCGGTTCAGCTATTCGGACAGCAGCGCCAGCCCGAACCGCCTGTTGCGCCAATCCGACGAGGGAAGCGGCGAAATCGACTTCGGGAACGACACCATGTCCACCGTCGAGCGCGACCAGAGCGTCGGCCTCTCCGGGACGAGTACGACCACGACGAAGGAGGTGGCGCAGGACGTCGTGATGAACGAGGTGTGGATCGGTCGCACCGAGTACACCCGGTTCAGGCCCGAAACCAGCCCGGGCCTGGACACCCCGTGGCTGAAGGGGGCCACCTGGCCCAAGGACTCATTCGGCCCTCTGGGGGCACTGGGGCAGATCGGCCCGCTCGGTGAGCTGGCGCTCGACGAGTCGGTGCCCGGATTTCGCGTCGAGGACGCCGGCTCCGACACGGTGCACGGCACGGAGGCGACCCGGTACCGGATCGTCGTGCCGCTGTGCGGAGCATCCGCGCCTCAGGACGGCATCACCGAATCGATGGCCCCCCTCGAGCTCTGGGTCGACGGTGGCGATCGATTGGTGCAGGCCCGGATGTCGACCAGCGAGGACATCACCAAGGAGGCGCATCTAGGGGACCTGGCGGCGGGACAGGGTCCTCTCACCGGCCGCGTCAGGACCGTCAGCACCATCGACCTCGGCCACTTCGGAGCTCCCGCCGCCATCGCCGCACCCCAGGTGGTGAACGCCCATGCCTCCCAGAGCTTCGGATTCTCCACGTTCAAGGCGGGGCACTGCCGCTGACCGACCATCAAGAGACCGAGAAGTCCCGGCCCCACTGTCGAGAATCCCGGCCTCGAGGAGGCGTCGAAGGTCGCTGACCCGGGACGCGCCCGCGACCAGCGCGGGAAGCGAGCCCGCCATCCCACCCGGCGTCCGGTCGACGTGCACCGACCGCATGCCGGCGTCGATCGGGCCCAGCACGTCGGGCTTCCACGAGTCGCCCACGAAGATCGCCTCCGCTGCCGTCACACCGAGGGCGGCGAGAATGCACTCATACATGGCTCGGTGCGGCTTGCGGTAGCCGACGCGCGCCGACGTGACGGCGAGATCGATCAACGGCGCCACCCCGGTCGACCGCAGGACGTCGTCGAGGTCCCAGTTCCAGTTGGAGCACACCCCGATTGCGAGACCTCGTCGGCGCAGCTCCGCCAGCACCGACGGCACCTCGGGGAAGACCACCATGGCGCTACGGAGATCTGCTTCGACCATGGCCTCGACCACGACGTGGCGTTCCGGACCGGGGACGCCACACTCGGCGGCGAGCCCGTCGAGGCGCCGGCGTGACCATGCCATATAGGTGGCGCGGCTGGTGGAGTGCTCGGTGTGATCGACCCCGTCCCAGCGGGTGTGGTACTCATCCATGACCGCCGGGTTCACGTGGTACCCGTGCTCCTCGAAGATGGACGTGTAGCTCGAGGTCGGGCCGTGCGGCCACTCCGCCAGCGTGCCGAACCAGTCGAAGATGACCGCCTGCAGCACGCGCTCAGGATAGAGGCCCGGACGGTCCCTCCCCGGCCCTCGGCGCGCCGCTCAGGCCGTCCCAGGACCACTGCGGGACCGCCAGTCCCGTCGGAACAACAGAATCCCGAGGGTTGTAGACGTGCACCTCGCGCACGGCCCACTCCATGTACTGGCGCACCACGCGACGGAACTCGGCGTCTTCGGGGAGATGGGCGTCGTCCAGGGCGTGCACGAAACAGGCGACGAAGCGGTCCCCCATATCGTCTTGGGCCTCCATGCCGGCGTGCAGCGCGAGCATGCCCGTCTGCCCTTGTGAGGCCTGACTGAAGAGCGGCGGGCCTCCGAAGACCTCGGCCCAGTAGTTGGCCAGACGTTCGACGTGTCGGGGGTGGCCCGGGTGTGAGAACGGGTGCTGCAGCACCGGATCCTCCAGGCACCGCGCGTGATGCGCCGTGGCCAGCGCCAGGAACGCCGGTTGGCCTCCGGCGAACTCGAACAGGGAGGGGCGGGCCACGGAAACGACGGTGCCACAGTCCCGCCCGCCTGCGCCAGGAGGTCAGGCCCCGGCCTGCCATCCTCCCGGGACGACCATGTGCCCTCCCGGCGCTGTCTAAGGGGCACGACACTGCTGTCTAGAGGTCACGACAACGCCGGCCACCCGGGTAGACTCGGCCCCATGACGCCCACCGTACGCACCGAGGACCTGGCCGACGCACAGGAGCTAGCCAGGCTGCTCGGTCTCGGGCACTCCAACAGCGTGAGCACTTATCAGCGGCGCTACCCCGACATGCCGCGACCGGTGGTGGATCTGGGACCGGGACGGCCCAAGCTGTGGCTGCGGCCCCACGTCCGCGCCTGGGCCGCCAAACGGATCCACCGGTGAAGGCGCCGCTCAAGTCGAACGACCCGTGCTGGTGCGGCAGCGGGCGCAAGTACAAGCGCTGCCACCAGGCGCGTCAAGACCGCGTCCTGCCTGGCCTGGTCTCACCGACCCGACCGGTGCCACCCGAAATCGGGCGGCCGGACTACGCCGCCTCGGGCCGACCGCTCCGGGTGGACGAGCCCATGGTCAAGGGTCCCGAGCTCATCGAGCGGATGCGGGTGGCCGGCCGTCTCGCGGCCGAGGTGCTGCGCGTCACCGGCGACGCCGTGCGGGTCGGCATCACCACCGACGAGCTCGACGCCATCTGCCACGCCGCCACGATCGAGCGGGGGGCCTACCCCAGCCCGCTCAACTATCACGGCTATCCCAAGTCGCTCTGCACCTCGGTCAACGAGGTCATCTGTCACGGGATCCCGGACTCCCGACCACTCGCCGACGGTGACATCGTCAACCTCGACGTGACCGTCTACGTCGACGGGGTGCACGGCGATACCAACGCCACGTTCGGCGTGGGGACCGTCGACGCCGAGTCGCAGCGGCTCATCACCGTCACCAGGGAGTCTCTCGAATGCGGCATTCGGGCCGTCGTGCCGGGACAACCGATCAGCGACATCGGCCGGGCCATCCAACGCCACGCCGAAGCAGCGGGGTTCGGTGTCGTCCGCGCCTACTGCGGTCACGGCATCGGCGAGGTGTTCCACCACCGGGTCCTGCAGATCCCCCACTACTACGAGCCATCCGCCGCCACGGTCATCGAGCCCGGGATGACCTTCACCATCGAGCCGATGATCACGCTCGGCACCTGGAGGCACGTGGCCTGGGACGACGGCTGGACCGCCGTCACCGCCGACGGGCGGCGCACCGCGCAGTTCGAGCACACCCTGGCCGTGACGGTGGACGGTGCCGAGGTGCTCACCCGCCTGCAGTAACTCCACCCGTGCCAGACTCGCCCCGGAGGTGAGCGTGGAGCGTCCAGGGTCCGGGAACGGGTCGTCGGGGAGGCCGGACGACGACGTCCAGCTCTCGTTCGGCACCAGCCGCGGACGGTGGGTCATCGCGGCCACCGTGCTCGGTTCGGGCATCGCCGCCATCGATGCCACGGTCGTCGGCATCGCCCTGCCCACCATCGGACGCGCCTTTCATAGCGGCGTGGGCACCTTGCAATGGGTCGTCTCGGGCTACTCGCTGACCCTGGCTGCGTTCCTACTTCTCGGCGGTTCGCTCGGCGACCGCCTGGGGCGCAAGCGCATTTTCTCCGTCGGCGTCGTCTGGTTCGCCGTCGCGTCGGTGTGCTGCGGGATCGCCCCGAACGCCGGCCTGCTGATCGGGGCCCGGGTCCTCCAAGGCGTCGGGGGTGCCCTGCTGGCCCCGGCCAGCCTGGCCATCCTCGAGGCCTCGTTCCGCCCGTCGGATCGCGGACGGGCCATCGGCGCCTGGTCCGGGCTGGGCGGCGTGGCGACCGCCGCCGGTCCTCTCCTGGGCGGGTACCTGATCGTCGCCGGATCGTGGCGGTGGGTGTTCTTCATCAACATCCCCGTGTCGGTCGCCGTGCTCGTGATCGTGGCGCGCCACGTGCCCGAATCGCGCGACCCCTCGACGGCGGGCCACGTCGACGTCGTCGGGGCCGGCCTGGCGGTGCTGTTCCTGGCTGGATTGACCTACGGCCTCATTGAGGCGCCGAGCCACGGGTGGACCAGCCCGGTCGTGCTGGCCAGCCTGCTCGTCGCCGCGCTCACGGCACCGATCTTCCTCCTGGTCGAGCAGGCCAGCGCCCATCCGATGCTCCCGCTCGGGATGTTCCGGACCCGGCAGTTCAGCGGCGCCAACGCGGTCACGTTCATCGTCTACGGCGCCCTGGGCGGCGCGCTGTTCCTGCTTCCCGTCGAGCTCCAGGTGGTAGTGGGCTACAGCCCGCTCGAGTCCGGCCTGGCCCTGCTGCCGGTCACCGCGATCATGCTGGTCTTCTCGGCCCGCTCGGGGCATCTGGCGGCGCGCATCGGGCCCCGGCTGCAGATGACCGTTGGCCCCGTCGTGGTGGGGGCTGGCCTGTTGCTGTTGACCCGGGCCACGCACAACGGGAGCTACGTCGTGTGGGTGCTACCCGCCGTCCTCGTCTTCGGGGCCGGGCTGGCCATCACCGTGGCCCCCCTCACCGCCACCGCCCTGGGCGCGGTCCCGGCCGAGCACGCCGGGGTGGCCTCGGCCGTGAACAACGTGGTGGCCCGGGCCGCCGGCCTCCTGGCCGTGGCCACCCTCCCCCTGGTGGCCGGGATCACCGGGGCCGCCGCCCTGGAACCGGACCTCCTGGCCGCCGGGTTCCGCCACGCGATGATCATCGCCGGCATCACGTGTGCCGCCGGAGGGGTGCTGGCCGCAGTGACCATCCGCAACCCGGCGGACCGATCGCGGCTCCGCCTCCCCCACCTCCGGTGGTACCACTGCGCGCTCGACGCGCCGCCGCTCCGGCCGTCCGAGACGGCGTCGACCGCCAGGTGACCGGCCGATCGACGGATCGGTTAGTGGCGGGACCCCGACGTGGTCGGGAGGCCCGCCCGCTTCCATGCCACGAATCCGCCGTCGAGGTCGGTGACCGCGGTGCGGCCCACACCGATCAGGCTGGCCGCGGCAAGGCTGGAGGCGTACCCCTCCTGGCAGATGATCACCACCGGTCGATCGGGATTCTCGGCCTCGGGGAGGCGGTGCGAGCCTCCGGGGTCGAGGCGCCATTCGAGGTTGTTGCGCTCGACGATCAGCGCGCCGGGAACCTCACCGAACTCGGCCCGCTGGGCCGCCGGCCTGATGTCGATCAGTAGGCCGCCATCGTCGTGGATCCGCTTGGCCTGGTGTGGGTCCACCCGGCGCAGGCCGAGGCGCGCCTGGGCGAGCAGCCGGTCGACTGCGCTCAAGGGGCCCAGGTCGGATCGGCGCGGTACTCGGCCCGATCCACGACGAGGCCGTGGGGCTCCTGGCGGTAGAAGGTCATGGACTCCATGGGGGGAGAGTAGGCGTGCACGCTCGTGGCGGGCGCGGCCTGCGCGTTCACCACGTCGTGGACGTAGTGGGGGCCGAAGGCCGCGCCCCCACCGGACACGATGGTCCGGCGGCCCAGGGTCTGTTCGGAACGGACGTAGTGCTCTTCGAGGCTTCCCTCGACCACCCAGAGCGCGCCCACCGACCCGCCGTGGTCGTGCAACTCGAGGCCCTGCCCCTGGGGCCAGTGGATGGCCCAGATCTCCAGCTCGTCGGTCAGCTCGAGCAGCTCATAGGAGCGCTCGGTCAGACCCGGGGCCGCCCGGGGCAACAGGTCGGCGGTCTCGGCGACATAGCTCTGCAAGAGGTCGAGGAGCACCAGCGGGCCGTTGGACCGCAGGCGCGCCGCTCGACGCCGGCGGAGGGACGGACACGACGCGGTCCCTGCCGAGGGCCGGGCTTTCCTGCGTGATCGTCATCGAGCGTCCTCCCGAACCGGACACTCTGCCCGAGTTCCTTATATCTGATGAGTTTAGTCAGGTTTTGACGGGACGCCAAGCCGCCCCCCCGGTGCCGGCCCCCGGACTGACCGGCGCGGGCGTGGTTCAGGCGCTGGCGGGGGGACGCCGATCTGCCCACGGCGCCGCCGTCTCCAACTGCCCGGCCAGGGACAACAGTGTCTCCTCGTCACCGAGACGGCCGACGAACTGCACGCCGATCGGCAGCCCCCCTTCGTTCTGGTGCAGGGGCAATGAGATCCCGGGTTGCCCGGTGACGTTGAACGGCGGGGTGAACGGGACATAGGCGGCGGCGCGGAACAGTCCGGCCAGCGGCTCGCCCGGCGGGGAGTCGAACGTGCCCAACGGGGCCGGGGGCTCCCCGAGGGTCGGGGTCAGGAGGACGTCGATCCCCTCGAAGTACCCGGCGATCTGCCGGGTGATCTTCTGGAGCTCCTGCATGGACATGAGGTAGCGCCCCGAGTCCAGGGCGCGCCCGAGCTGCACCAGCGACCAGGTGAGCGGCTCGACGTCGGCCTCTGTGGCGGTGCGGCCGACCCGGCGCTCCCAGTCCAGCAGCGTCCAGGCGTTCCCCGCCGCCCACACGTTGATGAAGTGTTCCGTGAACGCGTCCCCGTCGACGTCGAGGACGGCCGGCTCCACGTGGTGGCCCAGCGATTCGCACAGTGCCGCCGCCTGTTCCGTGGCCCGGACGCAGTCGGGGTGCACGTCGCTCCCGGTGGGCGACGCAGTCAGGACCGCGACCCGCAGCCCCTTCTGCTCCGCCCCGACGGCGGCGGCGAACGACGGGCCGCGCCGCGGCGGGGCCCAGTAGGGATCACCGGGCACCGGGCCCGCGATGGCGTCGAGAATGGCGGCGGAATCGCGTACCGAGCGCGTCACCACGTGCTCGGCCACCAGCCCGCCCATGAGGTCCCCGTACTGCGGCGCGGTCGATACCCGGGCGCGGGTCGGTTTGAGACCGACCAGACCGCAACACGAGGCCGGGATCCGTATGGAGCCACCGCCGTCGTTGGCATGCGCCACGGCGACCATGCCCGAAGCCACGGCGGCGGCCGAGCCGCCGGACGAGCCGCCGGTGGAGTGCGCCGTGTTCCACGGGTTGCGCGACGCCCCGAACCGTGTCGGTTCGGTCGTGGGCAGGATCCCGAACTCGGGGGTGTTCGTCTTGCCGCACACCACGAAGCCGGCGGCGAGGAAACGCGTCGTCAGTTCCTGATCGACCGTCGAGTGGTAGTCGCCGGCGAAGGCGGTGCCCTCGTTGAACGGCGTGCCGGCCAGCTCGGCCCCGAGGTCCTTGAGCAACAACGGCACGCCCCTGAACGGACCGTCCGGTAGCGCCCCCGCGGCCGCGGCGCGGGCCCGGTCGAACAGCTCGAAGATGACCGCGTTGAGTGCGGGATTCAGCCGCTCAATCCGGCCGATGGCCTCGTCGACCAGTTCGGCCGGTGACACCGACCCGTTCCGGACCAGCGCAGCCTGGTCCGTGGCATCCAACCATGTCGTGTCGTGGCGCATCGCGCTCACCGTAGCGGCGCGCCACGACGCCCGCTCAGGCCGGAACGGGCGCCTCCGCCGGTGGGCGCCGGGCGCCCGTGCGGACCGCCTGCGCCTCGGTGACCGACACGTCCGCGCCGCAACGGAGGCAGCGCCGTCGGTCGTCCAACTCTCCCCCGCACCCCCGGTGCTCGACGATGACGGGACGTTCCCCGTCGATGGCGTACTTGTCGCCCCACGTCAGGAGGGCCATCAACACGGGCCACAGGTCGGCGCCCTTGGTGGTGAGCCGGTATTCGTAGCGGACCGGATGGTCCTGGTAGGCCTTCTTGCGCACGATCCCGTGCTCGACCAGCCGTTCCAGGCGGGTCTGGAGGATGTTGCGGGCCACGCCCAGGCTCCGTTGCAGATCGTCGAAGCGGCGCACGCCCAAAAAAATGTCGCGCACGATCAGGATGGTCCAGCGCTCGCCTATGACCTCGAGTGTCGCGGCCATCGAGCAGTACTGGGTTGGGTAGTCCCTCTTCAGCATCCTTGCAGTGTAGCGCCGATTCCTCCAGTGCGTTGCATAAAGCAACTCAAGTCGCTACAGTGAGTCGCATGACACAACCCACTACGCTCCCCGGGAGCACGGCCAAGGCCTCCGGATCGCACTCGACCCTGACCGCCCTCGTGGTGCTCACGGGCGTGTTCCTGTCGTCGCTGGACCTGTTCATCGTCAACATCGCCTTCCCCAGCATCTCGGAGAGCTTCCACGGCGAGTCGTTGCGCTCCATGTCGTGGGTGCTGAGCGCCTACACCATCGTGTTCGCCTCGCTGCTGGTGCCGGCCGGGCGCTGGGCCGACCGGACCGGGCGCAAGCGGGCCTTCCTCATCGGGCTGGGCATCTTCACCGCGTCGTCGGCGCTCTGCGCCGTCGCCCCCTCGCTCGACTTCCTCGTCGCCGCCCGGATCCTCCAGGCCAGTGGGGGGGCCCTGATGCTGCCCACCTCGCTGGGGCTCCTCCTCCCCGCCTTCGGCCCGGCCCGCAAGGGCGCCGCCATCGGACTGTGGTCGGCCGTCGGCGGGGCTGCCGCCGCATTCGGCCCGCCGATCGGAGGGATCCTGGTCCAGGCCAGTTGGCGCTGGGTCTTCTTGGTGAACCTCCCTTTCAGCCTGGCCGCCCTGGTGGTCGGGGTACGGGTGCTGCGCGAGATCAAGGATCCCGCCGCGCACAAGGCCGACCTGGCCGGGGCCGCGCTGCTGTCGATCGCCGTGGCCAGCCTGGCCGCCGCCATCGTCGAGGGGTCGAACTGGGGCTGGACGAGTCCGGCCATCCTCGGCGCCTTCGCACTGGCCGTGGTGGCCACCGCGCTGTTGGTCGTGCGCTCGGGCCGTCACCCCAATCCGATCATTGAGCCGGCCGTCATCCGCCACCGTGCCGTGGCGCTGGCCGATCTCAGTTCGCTGGTCTTCTTCGCCGGCTTTGGCGCCATGGTCCTCGGCGGCGTCCTCTTCCTCACCGGGGTCTGGCACGAGCCGGTCCTGCGGGCGGGGTTCATGATCGCCCCCGGCCCGCTGCTGGCCGCCCTGGTGGCCTACCCCGGAGGGCTCCTCGGGGCCCGCTTCAGCCATCGGTCGGTCGGCACGGCCGGCAGCCTGATCTTCGCCGCCGCCTCCGTCTGGTGGATCACGCGCATCGGGTTGGTACCGGACTACGTGGGCGCCTACCTCCCCGGCGGCATCGCCACCGGCATCGGCGTCGGGCTCATGCTGCCCTCGCTCGGTGGGGCCGCCACCGCGCCGCTACCCCCGGAGCGTTCCGCCACCGGGACCGCCCTGTACGCCATGTGCCGGCAGATCGGGCTGGCGCTCGGTGTGGCCTGCCTCGTCGCCGTGCTCGGCACCACCACCGGGGTCGCCGCCGTGCGCGCCTTCCATCACGCGCTGGATCTTCATGGCCATCTGCAGCCTGGCGGCCGGCGTGATCCTGCAGGGCATCCCGCGCAAGGTGCGCATCCGCCACGAGAGCGTCGAGACGTTCGCGCAGGAGCGCCAGGCCTTCGCACTGGCCGCCGGCAAGTAGCCGACCCCACCGCAGCCCGCCCGCAGCCCGCCCGCAGCCCGCCACCCCCGCCCCTCATCGGCTCCGTATGTGAAACTCGGAGCCGTACGGAGTGACCATCGGCCATCCGGTCGAGTCCTCCCGAGGAACGGGGGCGCGGAGATGCGGGCTGCGGTAACCAGAGCCGGCCAGCTGGTGGTGGCCGACGTGGCCGACGTGACCCCCGGCTCGGGCCATGTGGTCGTGCGGTCGCTGGCCGCCGGCATCTGCGGCTCCGACCTGCACGCGCTGGCGGACTTCTCCCACTTCACCGGGTTGATGGAGCTCGGTCGGGGTTCCCGCGCTGGACCCGGCCGCCGACTGCGTCTTCGGGCACGAGTTCTGCGCCGAGATCGTCGAGCACGGCCCCGACACGGCGGGGACGCTTCCGGTGGGCACCCGGGTCTGCGCCGTGCCCATCATCTTGGGGCCCACCGGGATCGAGCAGATCGGCTACTCCAACCACTACCCCGGCGGGTTGGCCGAGCACATGGCCCTCCAAGAGCTCCTCCTCCTCCCGGTGCCCGACTCCGTGGCGACCGATCTGGCCGCCCTGACCGAACCGCTGGCCGTGGGCGAGCACGCCGTGGGGCTCTCCGGCCTCGAACCCGGTCAGCCGTGCCTGGTGGTCGGCTGCGGGCCCGTCGGGCTGGCGGTCATCGCCGCCCTCAAGGGGCGCGGCCACGGGCCGGTGCTGGCGGCCGACTTCTCGCCGACCCGGCGCCGGCTGGCCGAGGCGTTCGGGGCCGACGACGTCATCGACCCGGCCGAGGTGTCACCGCACGAGCGCTGGACCGACATGGGCATACCGAGGACGATCACCGAACGGATCGCCGCCGCCATCATGGGCAACGAGGTCAAGGCCCCGGTGATCTTCGAGGCGGTCGGGGTGCCCGGCATGTTGCAGTCCCTCATCGCCGACGCGCCGCCCCACAGCCGCATCGTGGTGGTGGGCGTGTGCATGCACACCGACGCCATCGAGCCCTTCATGGCCGTGACCAAGGAGATCGAGTTCCGCTTCTCCTTCGGGTACGACCCGTCGGAATTCGCCGCCACCCTGGCCCGCCTCGGCGCCGGCGTCCCCGGGGCCGACCTCCTCATCACCTCGACGGTCGACCTCCAGGGCGCGCCGGGCGCGTTCGACACGCTGCGCACCCCGGGTGCGCACGGCAAGATTCTGGTGCACCCCTAGTGAGAAACGAGCCCTTCCATGACCACCGTTGACGCCGAAGGCCACCTGAACTTCGGCATCTTCCTGGCGCCGTTCCATCCCGTCGGCCAGAACCCGACGCTGGCCCTCGAGCGCGATCTGCAGCTGGTCGAGCACCTGGACGCGCTCGGGTTCGATGAGGCCTGGTTCGGCGAGCACCATTCGGCTGGCTACGAGATCATCGCCTCCCCGGAGGTCTTCATCGCCGCCGCGGCCCAGCGCACCAGAACCATCCGGCTGGGCACCGGGGTGTCGTCGCTGCCCTACCACCACCCCTTCATGCTGGCCGACCGCATGGTCCTGCTCGACCACCTGACCCGGGGCCGCCTCATGATCGGGGTCGGGCCCGGCGCGCTGCCCTCGGACGCCTTCATGATGGGCATCGACCCGGCCAACCAGCGCGACATGATGGAGGAGGCCCTCGAGGCGATCCTGCTCCTGCTCGAGGGCAAAGAGCCGGTGAGCATGAAGACCGACTGGTTCACCCTGGTCGAGGCGCGCCTGCAGCTGCGCCCGTACCAGCGCCCCTTCCCCGAGGTGGCGGTGGCGGCCCAGGTGTCGCCCGCCGGGCCACGGGCGGCGGGGCGCTTCGGCTGCAGCCTGCTCTCCATCGGGGCCACCTCGGCCGCCGGCGGGTTCGACATCCTCGGCGCCCACTGGGACGTCATGGAGGAGCGCGCCGCCGAGTTCGGCACCGTGGTCGACCGCTCCAAGTGGCGCCTGGTCGGGCCGATGCACCTCGCCGATACGAAGGAGCAGGCCATCGCCGACGTCGCCTTCGGCCTCGAAGAGTGGGTCGACTACTTCCAGCGGGTGGCCGCCCTCCCGCTCGCCCCCGACACCACCAACTTCGAGTCACTGGTCGACGCCCTCATCGCCTCGGGCTTCGCCGTCATCGGCACCGTGGAGGACGCCATCGCCCAGATCGATCGCCTGCGCACCCAGTCCGGCGGGTTCGGCAGCTTCCTCCTCATGGGCCACGAGTGGGCCGACACCGCGGCCACCCGCCACTCCTACGAGCTCTTCGCCCGCTACGTGGCCCCGCAGTTCCAGGGCACGTCGCAGACGCTGACGGCGAGCCGGGACTGGGCGGCCGAGAACCGCCCCCAGTTCATCGGCGCGGCGGGGAACGCCGTCATGTCCGCCATCCAGAAGCACCACGAAGAGAAAGCGACCAAGAGCGCCCATGCCTGAGTCCGCAGCCATTGACGTCACCCACGAACAGATCCCGGCCAACGGGATCGAGCTCCACGTGGCCTCGGCCGGCCCGCTCGACGGTCCGCCGGTCGTGCTCTGCCACGGCTTCCCCGAGCTGTGGTACTCCTGGCGCCACCAGCTGGGCGCGCTCGGCCGGGCCGGGTACCGCGTCCTCGCCCCGGACCTGCGCGGCTACGGCGCCAGCTCGCGCCCCACCGAGGTGGCCGCCTACGGCTCGGACGCCCTCACCGGCGACCTGTGCGGGCTGCTCGACCACTACGGCTACGACACGGCCGCCTTCGTCGGGCACGACTGGGGCGCCCTCGTCCTGTGGGAGATGGGCCGGCTCCACCCGGAACGGGTCTCGTCACTCTTCACGATGAGCGTGCCCTTCTCGCAGTCCCCCGGGCCGCCGACGGAGACCTTCAAGGTGATCTTCGAGGGCAAGTTCTTCTACATCATGTACTTCCAGCCGGTCGGCCCGGCCGAGGCCGAGCTCGATGCCGACCCCCGGCACTTCCTGCGCACCATCCTCTACGCCGCCGGTGGCGAGGCCATGGCCAAGGGCAACGCCCTGCTGGTCGACTTCCCGAGCGAGGGCACGCGCTTCATCGACACCTTGACGCCGGCGCCGGCGCAACTGCCGCCCTGGCTGACCGAGGAGGACGTCGACGTCTACGCCGCCGCCTTCGAGAAGAGCGGGTTCTTCGGCCCGGTGAGCTACTACCGCAACATGGATGCCAACTGGGAGCGGAGCAAGGACCTCGGGCCGTCCACCTACACCATGCCCGTCGGCTTCCTGACCGGCTCGCTCGACGCGGTGGCCACGATGCTGCCCGGCGCCGCCGAGGCCATGGCCGCCACCTTCCCCGACTTCCGCGGCGCCACCTCGGTGGAGGGGGCCGGTCACTGGGTGCAACAGGAGCGGCCGGAAGAGACCAACGCCGCCCTGCTCGCCTTCCTGGCCGACGTCGGCTGACGTCCCCTCAGCTGAGCCGCGCAACCCGGGCTCTCACCCGGGCGTGTCCGGCTATTCGTCGACGGGCACGAGGGTGCGCCGGAGGAACTCGAGCTCGGCGCGTAGCAGGGAGAGCCGGGAGCCGCGCCGGCGGTACTCGTGTCCCTCGCCGGCGAGCTCCAGGTACTCCACCGGTCGGCCGAGGGCGCGCAGGGCGTCCACGATCTGGCGGCCCTCGCCCAGGGGCACGTTGGTGTCCAGTTCGCCGTGCACCACCAGGACGGGGGCCCTGATCCTCTTCACGTGGCGCATGGGCGAGATGCGGGCCAGGAGCCAGGCGTCGCGTCGGGGGTCCCCGTACTTGGTGACGGCGGCCTGGGCGATCCAGGGCTCGGTGTCCCGGTAGAAGGTGAGCAGGTCGGACATGCCGCACACATCAACGGCGGCCACGAAGAGGGCGGGATAGAGCGCCACCGCCATGAGCGCGGCGTACCCGCCGTAGGACCGACCGGCGACGGCGAGACGGGTCGGGTCGGCCAGGCCGGCGCCCACCAGGTGGCGGGCGCACGCCGCCACGTCACCGATGGCGTCGAGCCGGCCGTAGCGGTCGTCGGCGTGGAGGAAGGAGTGGCCGTAGCCGGCGGATCCCCGGATGTTCGGGGCGAAGACGGTGATGCCGGCGGCCACCAGCAGTTGGTGGTGGGGGTTGAAGCCCGGCCGCTCCTGTGCTTCGGGTCCCCCGTGCAGGTAGACGAGCGCAGGGGGCGGTCCCGAAGGTAGTGGCGGTGCCGGGTAGAGCCAGCCCTCCAGGGCCAGACCGTCGTGGGACTCGAGCCGTTCGAGCGTCGGCGTGACCAGGCCGTTCCCCTCGAACGAGGGTGCGGTGAGGGGCGTCCAAGCTCCGGAGCGCACCACCAGCTCGAAAAGGCGGGAGGGCTGATGCGGGCTCTCCACCGAGAGGACGGCTCGGCTCCCGTCCCGGCTCAGGACCCCGCCGCCGACGACCGTCCCGGGCACCATGGCCACCGGGCGCCGGTCACGGCCCGACCGCTCGACCAGTTCCACCTCGCTGCGGCCACCGACGTTCCAGACCAGCAGGAGGGTCCGGCCGTCCCGGTCGGCGTCGACCAGCTCGAGCTCGGCGTCGTCGCGCTGGGCGATCGCACCGACGTGCCCCCGACGGCCGTCCGCCCCGATGGGCACGGCGACCAGACCGGGGCGGCCCAGCCCGGCGTCGGTCACCAGATAGACGATCATGGAGGCGTCGGCGTCCTGATGGGCCGGCCGCAGGATACCGAGATGGGTGGCGCCCACCGAAGGAAACGGCAGCAGGTCTTCTTCGTGCCCCGTGGCGCGGTCGAGCAGCCAGCAGCGTTCCGCGCCGCGGGGCCCGTCACTGCACAGGACGAAGCGCTCGTCCTCGGAGAGATCCAGCACGCGGCAGGAGCGGGCCGGCGGCCAGGTCCTCGGTGAACCCGGTCGCCGGGTCGAGGAGCATGCAGCGGTTCGTCCCGCCGGCGCGGCCGTCGAGGTCCTCGTGCACCGTCACCGTCAGGCGGTGGCCGCGGCGGGCCCAGGGCCCGAGCACGGCATGTCGGCCGTCCCCTCCCACGACGCGGCGCCCGTCGGTGCCGTCCGGGCGCACCACCCAGACCTCTGAACGAACCCCGCCGCCGCTCGCCACGCCACAGGCCACCCAGGTGCCGTCCGGGGACCAGTGGGCCGCCAGGACCGGATCCGCGCTGAGGGAGAGGCGGTGCGGCTCCGGCGCGGGACCGGCGGGATCCTCCTCGTTGGCCTGGACCCACAGCGCGGGGACACCCGAGCGGTCCGAGACGTAGGCCATCTGCCGGCCGTCCGCCGTGAGCGTCGGCCCCCAGCAGCCCCACGCGTCGACGAGATCTGTGGCCAGGGCATCGAGGGCCGTCGCATCGAGCACCGTCTGGCGGTGCCCCGTCAACAGCGGCCCCTCAGCCAACGCGGCCCCGGGGAGAGGGCCCGCTCACGTGCGGGGCCCGCTCACGTGATGGCCCGCTCACGTGATGTGCCCGCTCATCTGATGTGATGCGCCTGGAGCCACAGCTCGAGCAGCGCCAGCTGCCACAGGGCATTCGAGCCCAGGGTGGTCCGGCCCTCGTTGGGCTTCGCCAGCATGGCCTCCACCGCGCCGGGCCGGAAGATGTCCCGCGCTCGCCGCGGCCGGATCCAGCAGTGCCTGGCGCGCCAGGTCGAGATACGGGCCCTCGAGCTGGCGGATGGCGGGGACGGGGAAGTAGCCCTTGGAGCGGTCGATCACCTCGTCGGGCACGATGCCCCGGCTGGCCGCCTTCAACACGCCCTTGCCATCGTTGGCCAGTTTCAAGGCCGGCGGCACGCGACCGGCCAACTCCACCACTTCATGGTCCAAGAATGGCACCCTGGCCTCGAGGCCCCACGCCATGGTCATGTTGTCCACCCGCTTGACCGGATCGTCCACCAGCATGATGGTGGTGTCGTTGCGCAGTGCGGCATCGACCGCGGTGGCGGCACCGGGCCGGCCGAACTGCTCGGCCACGAAGGCCGTGGGCACGTCGTAGTCGGCCATCCAGTGGTCCTGCAGCAGCCCGCCGAGGGCGTCGAACCGGCGGTCGAAAAACACCGAGGAATAGGCGTCGACCGCCTCGGATCGGCGCGACCCCGGCGAGCGGCGGGTACCAGTCGTACCCGCCGAGCACCTCGTCGGCCCCCTGGCCGGTCTGGACCACCTTGACGTCGCGTGCCACCTCTTGGGACAGAAGGTAGAAGGCCACGCAGTCGTGGCTCACCATGGGCTCGCTCATGGCGGCGATGGCCTCGGGGATGGCCGGCAGGAGCCGGCTGCTCCCGATCATGATCTGACGGTGGTCCGTTCCGAACCGCTCGGCCACCAGGTCCGAGTACTCGAACTCGTCCCCCGACTCGCCCCCGGCCGCCTCGAAGCCGACGCTGAAGGTCTTGAGCCCGTGCTGGCCCTCCTCGTGGAGCAGGGCGACAATGAGCGAGGAGTCGATGCCGCCCGAGAGGAGCACGCCCACCGGGACGTCGGCCACCATCCTCCGCCTGACCGCGGTGCGGAGCGTGTCCATGAGGGCGTCCTGCCAGATGCCGGCGTCCCAGCTCTCCTCGTCGGACGAGCGGTCGAAGGCCGGCTCCCAGTAGCGCCGGTCATGGTGGCGCCCGTCGGGCTCGACCACCCGCACCGTGGCCGGGGGGAGCTTGCGGACGCCCGAGAGGATCGTGCGGGGGGCCGGGACCACGGAGTGGAAGGTCATGTAACAGGCCAGGGCCTCGACGTCGAGGGAGCAGTCGGTCCCGCCCATGGCGACGAGGGCGGGAAGGGTGGAGGCGAAGCGGAGCCGCGCCGGGGTCTCGTCGAGGTAGAGGGGCTTGATGCCGAGACGGTCCCGCGCCAGCACGAGGCGGCCGCTGTCCCGCTCGGCGAGGGCGAAGGCGAACATGCCGAAGAAGTGGTCGACGCATCGGGTGCCCCACTCACGGTAGGCCTTGGCGATCACCTCGGTGTCGGAGTGGGAGAAGAAGCGGTAGCCCAGCCCACTGAGCTCCTGGCGCAGGTCGCGGTAGTTGTAGATGCAGCCGTTGAAGACGACGGACAGGCCCAGCTCGGCATCGACCATGGGCTGGGAGCCGGCCGCCGAGAGGTCGATGATGGAGAGCCGCCGATGGGCCAGGGCCACCGGGCCCGAGGCCCAGACCCCCGAGCCGTCGGGACCTCTGGCGGCCAGGCGGTCCGAGCCCCGCTCGAGGGCGCTCAGGTCGGCGGCACGGCCGTCGAAGCGACGCTCACCGACGATTCCGCACACCGTGCCGCTCCGTGATCTCGTCGGTCAGGATCCAGGTGTCCTTGGCGCCCCCACCCCGGGAGGAGTTGACGATCATGCTGTGCGGCGGTGCCACCCGGGTGAGGGCGAGGCCGGCCAGCTCGGCCTCGCCCGGGCCGCTCCCGGTCAGGTAGACGAACGTCCGCAGGTCGACGTGGCGGGCCTCGAGCTTCCCGCCCTCGAGCGTCGGCAGCGTCGAGAGCGCCATCGTCTCCTGCGCCACCCAGCGCGCCGGGTCGGCCCGCAGCTCCCGGCGCCGCTCCTCGAGCTCGTCGGGCGTGGCGTCCCGCCCGATCAGCACGCCGCCCCCTCCGTAGCCGTCGACGGGCTTGGTCACCAGATCCTCGAGGCGGTCGAGCACGATCTCGAACTCCTCGGGATCGGCGCAGCGGTAGGTGGGCACCTGGGCCAGGAGCGGGCTCTCGCCGAGGTAGTAGTCGATCACGTCGGGGATGTGGCAGTACATCGACTTGTCGTCGGCCACGCCGTTGCCCGGTGCGTTCACGAGAGCCAGTTCGCCCGCGTATGGCGGCCTCCAGCAACCCTTGACCGACGTGGCGACCCCCTTTGTCCACCAGATCAGCCAACTCGTGCTCGAGGCGCAGGTACGCCACGTCGAGGGGCTGGCCGTCCACCACCGGGCGGTCCCCCTCGAAGGTGACGTCTTCGGGTTCGGCCAACAAGAGGCCGGCCCCTTCGGCCAGCGTCCGGTGCTCGTACCAGGCGGAGTTTTCCGCACCGTCGGAGATGAGGGCCACCACCGGGTCGTCGGTGTCGTCCGGCGCGCACGCCCTGAGGGTCCGGCCCAGGAGATCGATGGTCTCCTCGGGGGCCCGGACGGAGACTCCCATGGCCAGCTCGGGGACGACGGCGTTGAGCACCCGCCGCATCCCGACGGCGTAGCCGACCCCGGAGGGCACCCGCACGTTGTCCTCCAGCACCCGCCACCCCGAGATCGGCTCCCGGACGAGGTCGAAGCCGATGACCGCACACCGCACCGCGTCGGCGGGCAACAGGCGCCCCTCCTCGCGCCAGCCCGGTACGGCGCGGATCACGCGGGGATCGAGGACACCGTCGGCCACTATGCGCGCCGGCCCGTACACGTCGCGCAGGAACGCCTCGATGGCCCGGGCCCGCTGGACCAGCCCGTCGGCCAGGGCCGACCATTCGTGGGCGGCAATGATGCGCGGCACGAGGTCGAGCCGGAAGGGTCGCTGGCTCCCGGCCACGCCGAAGGTCAGGCCGTTCGACGCCGCCAACTCCTCAATGCGGCTCGCACTGCGTTCGATCTCGTCGGCGCTCATGGCGTCGATGGCCTCGAAGACCCGCCGGTACGCCGCGGTGGGGGTGCCGGCGACCGTGACCGCCTCGTCCCGCAGGCTCGCCGGGTAGTCCCGCGTGCAACGCAGCTGGCGCGGCCGGGAGCCATGGTGGCTCGCCGTCTCCTCCACCAAGAGCTGCACCACGTCGGTCATCTTCCCCCGCTCGGCGTAGCGGGTGCGCTGACGTGACGCCGAGCCCCCTCGGACCAGGGCGGCCTCGGCCAGCTCGTTCACCGTCTCCCAGTCCCCGAACTCCTCGAGTTGGGGCCGCAGCCGGGTCACGAGATCCCTGACGACTTCGACCGAGGGGCGCGGCTGGGGCGCGGCGCCATCGCCGAGCAGCTCACCGGCCAGGCCGCTGCGCGCCGCCCGCCAGATGGCGGCGCGCTGGACCGGCGCCGGGCGGTTGCACTGGGCTCGGCCCGCCTCCTCGTCCTCGGCACCCTGGGCCACTGCGGCCCGGAAGAGCCCGGCGATGAGCACTGCGTCGTCGACCAGCGGACAGGCGTCGCAGGTGCGCAGCTCGAGGGTGGGGACGTGGGTGGAGGGCCGGACGTCGAAGTACGCCATTTTGGCGTCGCTGATCACGCCGGTCCGCACCAGGTCGGCGATCATGCCCTCGTACTCCGCCATCGTCTCCAGGCGGTCGAAGCCGCCCGAGGTGGGCCAGCGCTGCCAGATCATGGTGCGCATGCTGGCGTAACCGGTGTCGCGGCCCCGCCAGAACGGGGAGCTGGCCGACAGCGCCAACAGGACGGGCAGAGCCTCCCCCAGACGGTCGGTCACCCGGACCGCCAGGTCGCGGTCGCTGACCCCGACGTGCACCTGATACCCGCAGATCAGCTGCTCGTCGACCAGCAGCCGGTACTCCTCGTGCATCCGGCTGAAACGCCCCCGCATGGTGAGCTCGAAGTCCTCGTCGGTGGCCTCAGGGGCCATGCCGACGGACGCCACGGCCAGCCCGAAGTCGGCGGCGACCGCCCTGAGCTCCGCCCGGAGGTGGACGATCTCGTTGTGCAGCTCCTGCAGGGTCGAGGTCGTGGCCGTGTTCATCTCCACCGTGCTGCGCTGGAGCTCGGCGCTGAAGCTCTTGCTGGGCAGCCGCCGGAGAAGGCGCGGCGCGTTCGGCGCCAACGCCCCCGTCGCCGGATCGAAGAGCTGCAGCTCCTCCTCGGCCCCCAACGTGCCGGTGATCGACATGACCCGGGACCTTACGACCCGAATGTTTCGGGAAGATGGCCCTTTTCCGGAACCGGGGTAGCACCCCCACGTTGCCCGGGACCACGAAGCCCGACGGTGGCGCCACCGCCCCGCCGGGGTGCACCGGCCCGACTGGATCCGGGGAGGGATTCGCCACCAGGACCGCAACGAAGTAGACCGATTCCGTGCGGGTGTCCGGGACGACCAGCCAGCCAGAGACGGTTCGCCCGGCTCACCAGCTGACGCGATCGCCGGCCCGGACCGACTCCACCCTGGCGGCCAATCTCCCGGAGAGCCGCCGCTACCGGGTGAAGCGCATCCTGTTGGGGCCGCCGCTGGTCAGCGACGAGCTGCAGGGACAGCGGCTCGGCAAGCCCACCGCGCTGGCCGTGCTTTCCTCCGACGTCATGTCCTCCTCGGCGTACGCCAGCGAGGAGATGTTGCGCATCCTCGTGCCGATCGCCGGATTGGCGGCCTTCTCCATCGTCACGCCGATGACCGCGGCCATTCTGGCCGTTCTCGCCGTCGTGACGATCTGTTACCGGGACGTGGTCCGCTCCTACCCCAAGGCCGGCGGCTCCTATGTCGTCAGCCGCGACAACTTCGGTCCCAACCTGGCCCAGATCGCCGGAGCCGCCCTCCTCATCAGCTACACGATCACCGTCGCGGTGTCGGTGGCGGCCGGGGCCGACGCCATCATTTCGGCCGCCCCCGGGCTCGGAGGCTATGCCGTCCCGCTCTCGATCGCCTTTGTCGTGATCCTGGCCTTCGGCAATCTCCGCGGCATCCGCGAGGCGGGGCGGGTGTTCGCCGTCCCCACCTACTTCTTCATCGCCAACATGGCCCTGCTCATCGTCTTCGGCCTCGTGCGCGAGGCCGCCGGGACCCTCCCCAAGGCCGCTCCGGGCCATGATCAGATGCATCTCGGGCACGCCAGCGGAGGCCTCATCCTCGGCATCTCCGCCTTCTATCTGCTGCGCGCGTTCGCCAACGGCAGCTCGGCCATGACGGGCACCGAGGCCATCTCCAACGGGGTGAGCATTTTCCGTGAGCCGCAAGCGCGCAACGCGCGCACCACGTTGGTGCTCATGAGCACGATCCTCGGCGCCATGTTCCTCGGAGTGTCGGTGCTGGCCGCACTGACGCACGCGGTACCGTACGTGTCCGGAACGCCGACGGTGGTATCGGAAATCGGCAAGCTCGTCTACGGCTCGAGCTCAGTCAGCCGGGTCCTCTTCTATTCGCTCCAAGGGGCCACCGCCCTGATCCTCATTTTGGCCGCGAATACCAGCTTCACTGGATTCCCGTTCCTGGTCAGCTTCGTGGCCGAAGACTCCTTCCTGCCGCACAAACTCACCGTGCGGGGACATCGGCTGGTGTTCTCCAATGGGATTCTGCTGTTGGCGGGGGCGTCGATCGCGCTGTTACTGGCCACCCACGCCAGGGTGGCGGCACTTATTCCGATGTACGCCATTGGGGTGTTCACCGGCTTCACCATGGCCGGGTCGGGCATGGTGGTGCACCACTGGCGCCACCGCGACCAGCACTGGCGCAAGAGCGTGGCCATAAACGGCGTCGCAGCCGTGGTCTGCGCCATTGTCGTAGTGGTCTTCGCGGTAGCCGAGTTCACCCAGGGGGCCTGGGTCGTCGTGGTCGTGATGCCCCTCATCGTCTTCGCCTTGGTCCGTACGAATCGCGAGTACCGGGCCGAGGACGCTATTTTGGAAGAAGGGGCGGCCCTCGAGGCCTTTGAAGCGCATGTCCTACGTCGACACGCCGTCGTCGTCCTGGTGGACAGGATCGACCTGGCCACCGCGCGTGCCATCCAGTACGCGCGGGCCCTCACGCCGGACGATCTGCGGGCGGTGCACTTCAACATCGACGAGAAGAGGGCAGAACTGCTGATCGCCCGCTGGCAGCAGCTCGGCCTCGCCCGGCTCCCGCTCGACGTGATCGACTGCCCGGATCGTCGGCTCGGGAGGGCCACATTGGAGTTGGCCGCCGAGCTGGCCGACGGTGAGACGGAGCTCAGCATGCTCTTGCCGCGGCGATCGTACGGCAAGGCGTGGCGACGGATCCTCCATGACCAGACGGCGGACCGGATCGTCGACATAGTGAGCCAGCTTCCGCACGTCAACGCCACGATCGTCCCCTTCCACGTGGCGCCCGGGCTGGTGGAGACCACCTCCGCGCTGGAGACGATGCTCCAGCAAAAGGTCCCCGCTGGCGGGCACGCCCTCGTGCTCGGGACCAAGCTGCCGTCGGGTGCGATCCAGCCCGGAACGGAGTCGATCGGGCGACTGCACTGGCGCACACGCGCCCGGGTGGCCGGGCGTGTGAAATCCATCCGGGTGCAGTCTCTGGCCGACGTCCCCGCCCTTGAATGTGTCCTGGTCGACAAGAGCGGGGAGGGGATCACACTCGTCTTTCTCGGCAGGCGTTCGATCGCCGGGCTCCAGAGCGGGACTCGGATGGTGGCGGAAGGAATGGTCGGAAAGCACAAGGGCAAGCTGGCCATAATCAATCCGACCTATCAACTGCTCTCGGCCTCCGAATCGTCCGAGCGTTCCTAGGCTGATGGCACCCGGACCTCCCCGCCTCAAGAGATCCATCGGATCGGGTCGTGTAGCGATATGGATCGCTGCGGTGGCCGGTCCCATCGCCGTCGCACTCTTACTGGTCCCGAGCCGGACCCATCTCAGCGCCGCCGATGACGCTCTGGTTCTGGTGGTAGTCGTGGTGGCCATCGCGTCATGGGGTCATCGGGTCGCCGCCATCACCGCCTCCCTGGTGGCGGCGGCCTCGTTCGACTACCTCCTCACGCGCCCCTACGGGTCCTTCCGGATCAGTCGCCAATCCGACATCACGACCGAGATCCTCTTCGTCGTCGTGGGGCTGCTCGTCGGGGGGCTGGCAGCACGGGGCCGCCACCACCAACAGGCGGCGGCACAGGGAAGACAAGAGCTCTCCCGTCTTCACGATTTGGCCGAGCGCATCGCGAACGGGGAGGATCCGGACTTCGTCCTGATCGCCGTGGCCAGCGAACTGCGGGAGCTCCTCAGCTTGCAGGACTGCCGCTTCGTCCGGGACCAGCCGTCTGGAAAAGGGGCATGGATCGCCAACGACGGCACGGTGCGATTGAACCCCCTGCGCTGGCCCTCCTCCACAATGGGCCTGCCGACCAAGCAGGTCGAACTCCCCGTTCGGGGCGGAGGACGGGTGTTGGGTACGTTCATCCTGACGCCGACTCCCACCACCCCGATCAGTCAAGAGCAGTGCGTCGTGGCGGTTGCGCTCGTGGACCAGCTTGGCGCCACACTCGCCGCGCGTGAGGGCAACTGACTCGGTGAGCCTGTTTCGGTGAGCCTGACTCGGTGAGCCCCGCCGATCCGGCCCTGGTCCCGCTTCCCCCACAACCCGAGGGAGTGCCGTGGCCCACCGCGGCGTGGTCGCGGGCCGAACCACCGGCAGAAGTCGCGGACGCCCTCGGGCGACTGCTGGACGCCGTGTGCGACGACGGCGGGCCTCTCGCCAGAACCCACGCCGTCGTGGTCGTCCTTGGCGGCGCCATCGTCGCCGAGCGCTACCAGGGTCAGCTCGCGTCCTTCGACCGGCCGCCGGACCCGGTGACGCCGCAGACGCGACTGCTCAGCTGGTCGATGGCCAAGTCCATGCTGCACGCCGTGGTCGGCCTGCTGGTCGGTGACGGACTGCTCGACCTCGACGTCCCGGCCGGCGTGACGGAATGGTCGGCGCCCGAGGACCCGCGGCACGCCATCACGCTGCGCCACCTGCTGGCCATGCGCGACGGGCTCGCCTTCGTCGAGGACTACGTCGACGAGCGCGTCTCCGACGTGATCGAGATGCTCTTCGGTGCCGGGAAAGACGACATGGCGCACTTCGCGGCGGACCGGTCGCTGGCCGCCAAGCCCGGTGCGCGCTTCAACTACTCCTCGGGGACGTCGAACATCATCTCGTCCGTGGTGGCGCGCGCCGTCGGTCATGGCCAGGCCTACCAGGAGTACCTCCGGGCGCGCCTGTTCGGTCCCATCGGGATGCACAGTGCAGTGCCCGAGCTCGACCCGACCGGCACCTGGGTGGCCTCCTCCTACGTGCGGGCCACGGCGCGCGACTTCGCCCGCTTCGGGCTGCTGTACCTGCGCGACGGGATGTGGGACGGCAGGCGTCTGCTCCCTCCGGGGTGGGTCGACTACGGGCGGACCGTGCAGGCGGTCGACCCCGAGGACGGTCCCTACGGCGCCCACTGGTGGGGCGTGGAGGGCGACACCCTCGGGACGTTCCGCGCCTCGGGCTACGAGGGACAGTCGATCACCATCTGCCCCACCCACGATCTCGTGGTGGTGCGGCTGGGCCAGACGGCGGCGGCCCACTCCCCCGACCTGGCCCGCTGGCGGGCCGACATGGTAAACGCGTTTAACCCCGTGTAAACCCCTAGTTGCAGTTTCTCTTTCAAATTTTTCGACATATTCGTCACACAACTGACTAAGGTCCGGCACACAGGATTGTGAACGCTGTATGAAGTCCTGGAGACAGGGTCGGCCCGCTGGGGGTCGGCTGGGAGCGAGTACACACGGGCCCACGGGCCCGGGTAAAGGGGTGGCACATGCGAATGACGAAGAGATTGGGCAGGCTGGCCAGTGTGACGGCCGTAGCCGCCTTGGCCGCCACAGGGTTGACGGTCTCGTCGGCGTCAGCGGCCGAGACGCCGAAGTTGACGACGAAGTCGTTCACCAACAACTTCTCGGCCATGAAAGAGCTCAAGAGCGTGGCCAAATCGGGCAAGGGAAAAGTGGCGGCCATCATGCCCGACACCGTCAGCTCGACCCGTTACGTCGAGTTCGACCAGCCCGACATCATGAAGGCCCTGACGGCCGCCGGGCTGCCCAGTTCGGACATCATCATCCAGAACGCCCTCGGCAGTGATGCGACACAGCTCACCGACGCGCAGACGGACATCACCAACGGGGCCACCGTGCTCCTCATCGACCCCTTCGACTCCGGCGTCGGCAAATCGATCGAGACCTACGCCAAGGCACACGGCGTCGACGTCATCGACTACGACCGCCTGACGTTGGGTGGGAGCGCCGAGTACTACGTGAGCTTCAACAACGTCGAGGTCGGAAAGTTGATCGGCCAGGGCCTGGCGAGCTGTATCTCAGCCTGGAAGATCGCCAAGCCCCAAGTGGTGGTCATGCACGGTGCGGCGACCGACAACAACGCCACCCAGTTCGCCCAGGGTTACGAGGACGTGATCAAGCCGTACTTCCAGTCCAAGAAGTGGGTGGACGTCGCCAACACGGCGGACACCTGGGACCCGCCGACCGCCGAGACCGAGTTCCAAGAGGCCTACACGGCTCATCCGAACATCAACGCGGCCGTGATCCCCAACGACGAGACCGGGTCACCGATCATCTCGTACCTCCAGGCCCAGCACGTGGCGCCCAAGTCCTTCCCGACCACCGGACAGGACGCCACGGCCACCGGCCTCGACGACATCTTGTCGGGCTACCAGTGCGGGACCGTGTACAAGCCCAACTTCATTGAGGCATCTGCGGCGTCTGCGATCGCCCTGTACCTGCGGGCAGGAAAGAAGCCACCGGCCAGCCTGACCAACGGGACGACGGCTGATCCCACCTCCGGCCGAAAGGTGATCACGTCCGAACTGACCCCTGAGTGGGTGACCACCGCAAACATGAAGTCCACCGTGATCGCGGACAACTTCGTCCCCGCTTCCCAACTCTGCACCGGTTCATACGCCGCCGATTGCACTGCAGCGGGTATAACTCCATAGGAAGTTCGTACAGGCGCTTGGAAGTCAGGCGTTCAATCCACGCCGTGTCACCCCCTCCCGCTCCGGCGGGAGGGGGTGCGGTGGACTCTGGGACGAGGAGGAGGGGGCGCAATGAGCACCGAGGGTTCCGAGCCCGGCGGCACGCCGCTCATCGAATTGCGGGGGGTCAAGAAGGCCTTCGGCGCCGTCCAGGCCGTCAACGGCGTCGACCTCAAAGTCCTGAAGGGCAAGGTCACCGCCCTGGTCGGTGACAACGGGGCGGGCAAGTCGAGCCTCATCAAGACCATCTCGGGCCTCTGGGAGCAGGACGCGGGGGAGATCCTCTGGGAGGGCAAGCCGGTACGCCTCCGCTCGCCGAAGGACTCCGAAGCCCGCGGGATCACCACCATCTACCAGGACCTGGCCCTGTGCGACAACCTCGACATCGTCCAGAACATGTTCTTGGGTCACGAGGTGCTCCGCCACTTCACCCTCGACGAGGCCTCCATGGAGATTACGGCGAAAAAGATCCTGGCCGAGCTCGAAGTCACCACCGTGCGCTCGGTCCGCCAGCCCGTGGCCTCGCTCTCGGGTGGGCAGCGCCAGTCGGTGGCCGTGGCCAAGGCCGTGATGTCCAACGCCAAGCTGGTCATCATGGACGAGCCGACGGCCGCCCTCGGCGTGTCCCAGACGGCACAGGTGCTCGCCCTCATCAAGCGACTGGCCTCCAGCGGGGTCACCGTGTTGATGATCTCGCACAACCTCAACGACGTCTTCGAGGTGGCCGACCAGATCGCCGTCTTGCGTCTCGGCCGCATCGTGATCGAGGGCCCCGTCGACGCCTTCGACAGCTCGGTGGTCGTGGACTACATGACGACCGGTCGATCGGAGCGAGCCCTCGCCGGCCGCGCCAGTGGGAACGGGAGTGGACAATGACCATCGATCAAGGCGGTACCGTAGAGGGCCCGGCGTCGGGGACCGAGACGACTCCCGCGCCGAGCCCGGCTCCTCCTCTCGACGGGGCCTATCACGACGAGGAAACGCCGGCGGACATCGATCTCGTTTCTGTCGCCCCCGACGTCCTGGCCGACTCGTTGGGGGAGTACGTCAAAGCCTGGGTGAAGCGGATCCGCAGCGGTGAGAGCGGGGCGTTGCCGATCGTCCTCGGGCTCATCCTCATCATCATCATCTTCCAGGTCCAGCAGTCCAAGTTCCTGTCGGCCGGCAACATCGTCAACCTGTTGGTGCAGGCGGCCTTCTTCGTGACGTTGGGCGTGGGCGAGACCTTCGCCCTGATTCTCAGTGAGATCGACCTCTCGGTCGGCTTCGTGGCGGGCATCGGCGCCACCATCACCTTGGCCCTCCTCTCCCCCTCCTATGGCTGGCCCTGGTGGGCTGCCGTGATCGTCGGGCTCCTTGCCTGTGCAGCTATCGGCGCGTTCCAGGGCATTTTGATCACCCGACTGCACCTGCCCTCGTTCGTGGTGACCCTGGCCAGCCTCCTCGGGCTCGGTGGCGTGCTGATCTTTTTGTTCGACTCCTTCAAGGGCACCGTGGGCGGCGTGATCAGCCTCCCCACCAGCGGTCCCCTCTACAACCTGGTCAACGGCAACATGAGCGCCGCCGCCAGTTGGATCGTCCTGGTGGTGGCCGTGGGCCTGTACGCACTGGTCACCATCACCCGCAACACCCGCCGGCGGGCCCAGGGCCTCAGCGCGCCCCCTCTGAGCATCACGTTGCTCACCATCGTGGTGGCGGGGGTGGCCGGGGCCCTCCTGGTGATCGTGTGCAACATCAACCGTGGCAACCTGGTGCCCCTCAGCGGGGTGCCCTGGGTCCTCCCCCTCGTGCTCCTCCTCGTGGTCCTCTGGACCCTGTTCCTGAGCAAGACGCGGACCGGCCGCTACATGTACGCCATCGGGGCCAGCCCCGAGGCGGCGCGCCGGGCCGGCATCCGGGTGCAGTGGATCCGCACCGTCGCCTTCACCCTGTCCGCCTTCACCGCCGGTCTGGGCGGGCTGGTGTTCGCCTCCCGCCTGGGGTCGATCTCCGTGGGCTACGACGGGTCGACCTATGTGCTCTACGCCATCGCCGCTGCGGTCATCGGCGGGGCCAGCCTCTTCGGCGGCTACGGCAAGCCCGTGCACGCACTGCTCGGCGGCGTCCTCATCGCGGCAGTGGTCAACGGGTTGGCCCTCATCGGGGTCAGCACGGCCGGAGAGGAGATCGCCACCTCACTGGTGCTGTTGGCCGCGGTCACCGTCGACTCGATCGTGCGGCGCCGGGGCTCGACGACCTGACAACCTGACAACCTGACGGTCTGACGAAAGAGGGCGCTTAGGCGCCTTCGTAGTCGAAGCCCAGATCGGGCGCGGTGAGGATGGCCCGGAACGAGAGTCCCTCGGCCTCGGCCATGGCCGCCGCCGACCCGCCGCGGTCGACCACCGCCACCAAAAGGATCGGGTCCGCCCCGGCCTCCCGGATGGCCCGCGCCGCTTCCAGCAGCGAGGTGCCCCGGGTCACCGTGTCCTCGGTCACCACGACCTTGTCGCCCGGGTCGAGGGCCCCGGCGATGCGCCCCCCGCCCCCGTGGTCCTTGGCCTCCTTGCGCACGCTGAACGCCTTGAGGGCACGTCCCCGCGTCGCCGCCACGCCGGCCGTGACGAAGGCCACCGGGTCGGCCCCCATGGTCAGGCCCCCGATGGCGGTGGCTTCGGGGGGCGTGACCGAGAGCACGGCGTCGGCCACCAGCAGCATGGCCTCGGGACGGCAGACCGTCTGCTTGGAGTCGATGAACCAGCTGCTGCGCCGGCCGGACTTGAGCACGAAGTCGCCCCGGCGCACCGAATGCTCGAGGATGTGCGCCGCCAGCTCGGGGTAGTCGTCGGCGCCACTCACGATCGCACCTTCACGAGATCACCACACCCGGGCCGCCCGGGTCACGGGACGTCACCTGACCGATGACCGTGGAGGGGTGCCCGGCCGCGGCCAGGGCCGCCAGGGCGTCGGCGGCGTCGGCCGCCCGCACCACCAGCGCCATCCCCACCCCCCGATTGAAGACCCGGTCCATCTCGGTCTCCTCGACCGCGCCGAGGCGCTGGATCTCCCCGAAAATCCGCGGTTCGACCCACGACGAACGCTCCAGTCGCGCCGCCGTTTCCTCGGGCAGCACCCGGGGCAGGTTGCCGACGATCCCCCCACCGGTGATGTGCGCGCAGGCGTGCAGGCCGTCGCCGAGCTCCTCCCGGACGCGCAGGACGGCCGGCGTGTAGATCACCGACGGGCGCAGCAGCTCGTCACCCACGGTCACCTGCGCCCCCTCCCACGCCGGGTCGCTCAGCGCGCGACCCCCGTACTCGGGGGCCAACAGCACCAGGCGGGCCAGGGTGTAGCCGTTCGAACGCAGACCCGGCGAGGGCAGGCCGATGATCACGTCGCCGACGCGCACCCGCTCGGGACCGAGCTGGGTGCCCTGCTCGACCGCGCCCACGGCGAAGCCCGCGATGTCGAGATCGTCGGGCGCCATGACGCCGGGGTGTTCCGCCGTCTCGCCGCCGATCAGCGCGCACCCGGCCAACCGGCAGCCCTCGCCCACCCCGGCCACCACCGCCTCGATGCGCGCCGGGTCCACCTTCCCGGTGGCGATGTAGTCGAGCATGAAGAGCGGCTCGGCCCCCACGCAGACCAGGTCGTCCACGCACATGGCCACCAGGTCGATGCCGACGGTGTCGTAACGGCCGCTGGCCCGGGCCACCACCAGCTTGGTGCCCACCCCGTCGGTGGAGGCGACCAGCACCGGGTGGGCGAAGCGGGCCGTATCGAGCGGGAACTGGCCCCCGAAGCCCCCGATGCCCGAGACCAACCCCTTCATCAGCTCCACCGCGGCGTCGCCGGCGCCGATGTCCACCCCTGCCCCCGCGTAGGTGGCCCCGCCGGTGCCCATCAGAGTCGGTTGCCCATCGAACTCAGATGCCCATCGGGGTCAGACCCCGGGGAACTGCGCTTGGTACTCCTCCGCGGGCTCGTCGGGTCGCGTGAACAGCACCGGCGTCGAGGTCGGCGTGGTCGTCGGGTAGTCGCCGGTGAAGCAGGCGTCGCAGAACCCGCCGTCCGCCACGCCGATGGCCGCCTTGAGGTTCTCCACGCTGATGTAGGCGAGCGAGTCCGCCCCCAGGATCGCGGTCATCTCCTCGATGCTGTGGTTGGCCGCCAGCAACTCGTCGGTCGACGGGGTGTCGATGCCGTAGAAGCAGGGCCAGCGCCAGGGCGGCGAGGAGATGCGCAGGTGCACCTCGGTGGCCCCGGCCTCGCGCAGCATGCGGACGACCGAGCGCTGCGTCGTGCCGCGCACGATGGAGTCGTCCACCACCACGAGCCGCTTGCCGGCGATGGTCTCGGGCAGCGGGTTGAGCTTGCGCCGCACGGCGTCGCCGCGGGCCTGCGGATCGGGGGCGATGAAGGTGCGCCCGATGTAGCGGTTCTTGACCAGCCCCTGCCCGTAGGGGATGCCGCTGGCCCGGGCGAACCCCTCGGCGGCCGGGACACCCGACTCGGGCACCCCCATGACCAGGTCGGCCTCCACCGGGGACTGCGCGGCCAGGAGCTCGCCCATGCGGCAGCGGGTCTCGTGGACCTCGCGGCCGTAGAGCTTCGAGTCGGGGCGGGCGATGTAGGCGAATTCGAAGATGCAGAGCCGGGGGGAGACCTCCTTGAGCCAGGGGATCTGCAGGCTGCGCACGCCGTCGCCGTCGATGACGACGAGCTCGCCCGGATCGATCTCCCGGACGAAGGTGGCGCCGATCACGCTGAGGGCGGGCGTCTCCGAGGCCAGGACCCAGCCCTCGGGGGCCTCGGCCGGGCCCAGTCGGCCCAGGCACAGCGGCCGGAACCCGTAGGGGTCGCGCACGCCGAACAGCTTCTGCGTGTTCATCAGCACGAACGAGAACGCGCCCTCCACTATGGGCAGCACGGCCTGCAGCGCGCCGGCCAGCTCCCCGGTCTCGGGGAAGGCGTGGGCCAACAACTCGGCCACCACGTCGCTGTCGGTGGCGATCGAGCCGGGCAACATGCCGACCTTCTCGGCCAGCTCGGTGGTGTTGGTCAGGTTGCCGTTGTGGCCGAGGGCGAAGCCGGCCCGGCCCACCGGCTTGTAGACCGGCTGGGCGCCGTCCCAGTCCGAGGCGCCGTGGGTGGAGTAGCGGGTATGGCCGATGGCCAGGTGCCCCTGGAGACCGGAGAGCTTGCGCTCGTCGAAGACGGTGGCCACCAGGCCCATGTCCTTGACCACGGTGACCGTGTCACCGTCGCTGACCGCCATGCCCGGCCGACTCCTGGCCCCGGTGCTGCAGCGCGAAGAGACCATCGAAGGTGAGGTTGGCTACCTTGCGCCCGGGGGCGTAGACACCGAAGACACCGCAGGCTTCCTTCACGGTGCCCCCATTCTCGCACAGCGCGCCCTCACGGATCCCCCAACAGGCGTTCCAGATTGCCCTCGTGGGCCTGCCGCAGCGCCGTCACCGGGATATCGACCAGCTCCCCCAGCGTGACGTTGTCGCCCCCGGCGCGCCCGAGAACCGAACACGCCACGCCGAGGGCGCCGGCCCGGGCGGCCAACTCGTCGGCCTCGGTGGTGGCCACCACGAAGCGCGAGGGCAGCTCGGTGAACAGCTCGGCGCCGTCCTCCAGGGTGACCGCGCAGCCGGTGCCGGCGGCCACCGCCATCTCGGCCAGGGCGAGGGCCAGGCCGCCCGAGGACACATCGTGCACGGCGCTCACCCGGGCAGCGTCGTGACCACCGGCGACGATGTCGCCCACCAACTTGGTCACGAAGCCGCACACCGCCGCATGGCCGGCGAAGTCGAGGGCGGGAAGCGTCCCGGTGCGGTGCTGGCGGCGCTCGGTGGCCCAGCGGGATCCGTCCAGGGGGAAGGACCCGTCCGCCGCGGCACGGGTGCCCAGCAGGACCAGGGTGTCGCCTTCCTGCCAGGCCAGACCGGGGGGCGGGGCATGCAACGCTTCGACCAGGCCGAGCAGCCCGAGCACCGGCGTCGGGTCGATGTCGGCCCCGCCGCTCTCGTTGTACAGGCTGACGTTGCCCCCGATGACCGGGAGCTCGAGGGCCCGGCAGGCCTCCGCCATCCCGTCGATGCATTCCGAGAGCTGCCACATGACCTCGGGGTGTTCGGGGTTGCCGAAGTTCAGGCAGTTGACCACGGCCACCGGTGTCGCCCCCACGCAGGCCAGGTTGGCCACGCCCTCGGCCAGTGTGAGCGCGGTCCCCGCCCGGGGGTCCAGCGCGCAGGCGCGGGGATTGGAGTCGGTGGTCACGGCCACCCCACGTGAGGAGGCGGGCAGGCCGGGACCGGCCAGGCGGAGGAGCGCGGCGTCGCCGCCCGGCCCCACCACCGTGTTCAAGAAGAGTTGGTGGTCGTACTGGCGGAAGACCCAGCGCGGCGAGCGCAGCAGGGCCACCAGGTCGGCGGCGCAGTCGTCCGGCGGGGCGACCGGGGCCGCCGCCACCGCGGCCGGCGCCCGGCGCGGCCGGTCATAGAGCGGAGCGTCGTCGGAAAGCGAGGCGGCGGGGACGTCGGCCAGCACCGGCCCCTCGAAGCCGTCGCGGATGCGCAACCGGCCGCCCTCGGCCGGATCGGGCGCGGTGACCTTGCCCACAACGGCGGCCCGCACCTCCCACTTGGCGCAGATCTTCGCCACCGCCTCCCACGAGTCCGGGGTGACGATGGCCAGCATGCGCTCCTGGCTCTCGCTGGTCATGACCTCCCAGGGCTCCATGCCGTCCTCGCGCCGCGGCACGGCGGAGACGTCGACGTCCATGCCGACGCCACCCCGGCCGGCCGTCTCGCTGGTGGCGCAGGCCAACCCGGCCCCGCCCAGGTCCTGAATGCCCACCACCAGCTTCTTGTCCAGCAGCTCCAGGCAGGCCTCGATCAGGCGCTTCTCCTCGAAGGGGTCGCCCACCTGGACGCTCGGGCGCTTGGTGTCGTCCCCGGCGCTCGCACCGGCGGGCCCCTCGTCGCCGGCGAAGCCGGCCGAAGCCAGCACGCTGACGCCGCCGATGCCGTCGCGTCCGGTGCTGCTGCCGAGCAGCACGGCCAGGTTCCCCGGGCCCGAGGCGATGCCGAGCACCAGCCGCTCGGTGGGCAGCGCCCCCATGCACAGCACGTTGACCAGCGGGTTCTGGGCGTAGCAGGGATCGAAGGTCAGCTCCCCTCCGACGGTGGGCACCCCGACCGAGTTGCCGTACCCCGAGATGCCGCTGACCACGCCTTCGAGGAGCCAGCGCTGGCGGGCGCTGTCGGGAGGGCCGAAGAACAACGGGTCCATGACGGCCAAGGGACGGGCCCCCATGGTGAAGATGTCCCGCAGGATCCCCCCCACCCCGGTCGCCGCCCCCTGGTAGGGCTCGATCGCCGAGGGGTGGTTGTGGCTCTCGATGCGGATGGCGACGGCGATGCCGTCCCCGGCGTCGATCACCCCGGCGTTCTCCCCCGGACCGACGAGCACCCGTGCTCCCTCGGTCGGCAACCGCTTGAGGTGCATGCGCGACGACTTGTACGAGCAGTGCTCGCTCCACATGACGGCGTAGAGCGCCAGCTCCAGGTGGTTGGGCGCCCGCCCGAGAATCTTCTCCACGGCCTCGAACTCGTCGTCGGTCAGGCCGAGCGCCCGGTGCAACGGCGGCGGCTCCTCGGCGGCGGGAGTCATGGTGCCTACAACTTAGTGGGCCGGACCGGTCCCGCCGGCCGATGACGCGCCATCTGACGCCGGGCTCGCGCGGGCGGTCATGCCGGCGGGCGGTCGGCGCTGAAGAGGGCCAGGTCGTCCTGTTGCCACGGCACCGTCACCGCCAGCCCGGCCTCTTCCATCCACCGCACCTGGTCGGCCACCGTGCTCGGCTTGTCCCAGTCGTCGGTGAGCGGGATCACGCTCGATGCGGCGTCGGGCGGCAGGATCACGTCGCCCAGCACGAACCGGCCGCCGGGACGCAGCGCTTCGGCCACCCGGGCGAACAGCGTGGCCTTCTCGGGCCCGTCGAGATGGTGCACCGCCAGGGCCGAGACGACGAGGTCGAAAGGGCCTGCCGGCAGCGGATCCCGCAGGTCGGCCACCTGCAACGTCACCGCGTACTCCTCGAGGCGCCCCTGCGCCACCGCCAGCATGCCGGCGCTCTCGTCCACCCCGATGGCGCGGGCGGCCGGGTGCCGCGCCAGCACCCGGCCCAGGGTCTCCCCGGTGCCCGTGCCCAGGTCGAGGATGGCGCTCGCCTCCACCACCGCGGTGGCGGCTGCGATCGACTCCTGCAGGTGGTCGTAGTGCGGGACTTCGTCACGCACCCATTCGCGGTACGTGACCGGATCGAAATGGTCGTCGCTCATCGCCCCAGCATTTCCCGGATCGACGGCGCCGTCCAGCCCTGGGCACAGCGCATTACGGGCCAGCGAGACCCCCATTGCGAGCAGACATCAGCGGGAAATATCGGACACGTCGAACCCCTCATTTGCGGAAAATGGCCCGGAGGTCCCCTTTCAAATGGGGCACCGGTGAAGGGTGACTCAGCCGTCCTCGCCGGCGCGCGGGTCGTTCTCGTGGCGCTCGATGGCCACCGCCTCGCCGTTCAAAAAGAACCAACCCACTTCCCGACCGGCCTTGAGCGTCGGCAGCTGCTCGGCACACCTGGTGTCGGTGTCCTGCTCTCCCCGTGTCTCCGTCGGCCGCTTTCCCATAGCTCTACCTTGGCCCCGGGGTGTGGCAACTCCGGTGTCGTCTGGTTGCCATTCGGGTGCATACCTGGCATGGGTGCAGCTGGACCGTCGGGGGTGGGAACTGCCATTGCTGAAAATTCGTCCGATCGAATGGGTGTCGGCACCAAAATGTAGCCGCGGCACGTCCACCTACTGGTGGATGGGCAACCGTGTTTTGAGGATATACGTGACGGCGGAACCGTCGAATCAAATGGCGAAATTCTGTCTAAAAGAATGCGCGATTGTCGCGGAAGCGCCACAATGGTCGTCATGGTAAAAGCAAAAACGCCGGCCCCTCGCAAACCGATGAGCACGGGTCACAAAGCCGCATTGGCCCGGGGGCGCGCCGAGAGCGCCTCGGTCCGCCACTACCTCGAGGCGCTGGAGACCTCGAAGCCGAAGCGAGGCCGCAAACGCACCCCGGCCTCCATCGACAAGCGCCTGGGCTCCATTGAGGACCAGCTGGTCAACGCCGACGCCCTGACCAAACTGCACCTGCTGCAAGAGCAGAAGGACCTGACCGACGAGCGGTTGCGCGTGGCCAAGGTCAAGGACCTCACGGCGCTGGAGAAGCAGTTCATCAAGGTGGCGCAGGCCTACGGCGAGCGCAAGGGGATCTCCTACGGGACCTGGCGGGCCGCCGGCGTCAGCGCCCACGTGCTGCAGGCGGCGGGCATCTCACGCGCCCGACGTAGAACGCCCCGCGCCGGGCTGACCCGGGGCGCGCAAGCCCGGCTCGTCAAAAATGGGACCTCACCTTTGGGCACTGCCCAACCAGGGTGGCCGACTTCAACCCATTTCACGTCGGCGCTTCGGTGCGGACATAGCACGGGCTTGCAACTACCAACCTACGCCTCCGAAGGCAACCGATCAACCGTCTTCAGCGCGGGCTGGCGGGCGCAGATGATGGCTCAGGCGGCGGCCGGCGCGGCCGCAGCCTGAAGGAGCGAGCGCAGGAGCACCAGCCCGTCCTCGGAGCCCAGCAGCGCCTGCGAGGCGCGCTCGGGGTGCGGCATCAACCCGACCACGTTGCCGGCCTCGTTGGCGATCCCCGCGATGTCGTCCACCGAGCCGTTCGGGTTGTCCGTGTAGCGCAGCACGATCCGGTCGCCGTCGCGCAGGGCCCGCAAGGTGTCGGCGTCGCAGGTGTAGCTGCCCGAGAAGTGGTTGATCGGGATCACCAGCTCCTGGCCCACCTCGGCCAACCCGGTCAGCACCGAAGCGGTGGAGGTGACCCGCAACCGGGTCGGCTCGCACAAGAAGCGCAGGCGGCCGTTCTTCTGCAGCGCCCCCGGCAACAGACCGGCCTCGGTCAGGACCTGGAAGCCGTTGCAGATGCCGACCACAGCCCCGCCGGCGCGGGCGAAGCGGGTGACCGCTTCCATGATGGGGGAAAAACGGGCCAGGGCACCGGGCCGCAGGTAGTCACCGTGGGCGAAGCCACCGGGCAGCACCACCGCGTCGACGGCGCCGAGGTCGGTGTCGCCGTGCCAGAGCAGCTCGCCCTGGCCGCCCAGCCGTTCGACCGCCTGCACCACGTCGTGCTCGCAGTTGGTCCCCGGGAAGACGACCACCCCGATCCGCGGTGCCACTCAGCCTCCGAGGAGCTCGAGCTCCAGCCGGCTCTCCTCGATCACCGGGTTGGCCAGCAGCCGGTCGGCCAGCTCGGTGGCCTTGGTCCGCGCCGCACCCTCGTCGGCCGCGTCCACCTCGAAGCTGAAGGAACGCCCGGCCCGCACGTGGTCGACGCCGTCGAAGCCGAGGGCGGGGAGGGCCCGCTCGATGGTGGCGCCCTCGGGATCGGCGATGCCGGGACGCAACTGCACCTCCACACGCGGCGAAGAACCTCATGATCTCGCACCGTACCAGTCGTCCAGGGAGAGCCCGGTGACCCGCTCGTAGGCGGCCACGTAACGGGCCGACAGGGCGTCGCGCACGCTCGCCGGGAGCGCCGGCGGAGGGGGCGTGCGGTCCCAGCCCTGGGCGGTCAGCCAGTCGCGCAGGGGCTGCTTGTCGAAGGCCGGCGGGGTGTGCCCGGGGATCACCTGATCGGCCGGCCACAGGCGCGAGGAGTCGGGGGTGACCACCTCGTCGCACAACGAGAGCACGCCGTCCACGTAGCCGAGCTCGAACTTGGTGTCGGCCAGAATGAAGCCGACGTCGGCCGCCCGCGCCGCCGCCCGGGCGTAGAGCTCGAGGCAGATGTCGCGCGCCGCCGTGGCGGTCTCCTCTCCCACCAGGTTGACCGCCTGGGCGAAGTCGATGTTGAGGTCGTGCCCCTCGTCCGCCTTGGTCGACGGGGTGAAGATGGGCTCGGCCAGGCGATCGGCCAGCTTGAGGCCGGCCGGCATCGCCGTCCCGTGCACCGTCCCCGATTTCTCGTACTCCTCGTGCGCCTGTCCGGCCAGATAGCCCCGCACGATGCACTCGATCGGCAACATCTCGGCCCGCCGCACCAGCACGGCGCGGCCGGCCCACTCGGGTGGGAACCTGGCATCACCCAGGTCGGCCTCGATCTGATCGGGGGTCATCGGCCAGGAGCGTGCCGGGCACCACGTCGGACATCTCCTCACACCAAAAGACGGTCATGGCCGTGAGCACGCGCCCTTTGTTCACGATCGGCTCGGCCATGATCACGTCGAAGGCACTCACCCGGTCCGAGGCCACCATGAGGAGGCGGTCCTCACCGGCGTCGTAGAGCTCGCGCACCTTGCCCGAGAGGACTTTGGGGAGGTCGATGGTCACGGGAGCGCCATGGTTGGTCTGCCTCTCAGCGTACCGGTCACGGCAGGTCGGCCAGGGCGTCGGAGAAGCGGTCGGCGTGGCGCAGGGTGCGGGAGAGATCGAAGGCGTCGTCGAGCTGGGCATCGGTCAGGGTGACGGCGGGGTCGGCGTCCAGTACCTCACGGAAGGGCCGGCGCTCCTCCCACGCGGCGCGGGCGTCGCGCTGGACGATGCGGTAGGCCTCGTCGCGGCTCAGCCCGCCGGCCACCAGCGCCAGCAGCACCGACTGGCTGAAGACGAGGCCGAAGCTGCCGTTGACCAGGTTGTCCAGCGCCCGGTCGGCGTGGATGACCAATCCCGAGGCCAGGCCGGTGGCCTTGCGCAGGATGTAACAGGCCAGGAGGGAGGCGTCGGGGAGCGCCACCCGCTCCACCGAGCTGTGCGAGATGTCCCGCTCGTGCCACAGCGCCACGTCCTCCAGTCCGGCGCCGAGATAGCCGCGCAGCAGGCGGGCCAGGCCGCACAGGCGCTCGGAGAGGATCGGGTTGCGCTTGTGGGGCATGGCCGAGCTGCCCTTCTGCCCGGCGCCGAACGGCTCCTCCGCCTCTCCCACCTCACTGCGGGCCAGATGGCGGATCTCGGTGCACATGAGCTCGACGGTGGCCCCGACCGAGGCGCAGGCCCACAGGAACTCGGCATGGCGATCGCGGGAGATGACCTGGGTGGCCGGCACCGGTTCGAGGCCGAGGGCGGCACACACGTTGGCCTCGACCTCGGGGTCGATGTTGGAGAAGGTGCCGACGGCGCCGGACAGCTTGCCCACGGCGATCCCGTCGCGGGCCTGGCGCATGCGGCGGCGGTCACGGTCGGCCTGCAGGGCCCACAGGGCGAACTTGGCCCCGAAGGTGGTGGGCTCGGCGTGCATGCCGTGGGTCCGCCCGGTGACCGGCACGTGCATGAGCTCGAGGGCCCGGTCCCGCAGGGCCGCCACGAAGCGGTCCAGGTCGGCCAGCAACAGGTCGGCCGCCCGGGTCAAGGTGGCGCTCAGCGCGGTGTCCACCACGTCCGAGGAGGTCAGCCCGAAGTGGATGAACGAGCCGGCCGGGGCGCCGATGCGCTCCTGCACCACGTCGACGAAGGCGGCCACGTCATGGTTGGTGATCTCCTCGCGGGCCAGCACGTCGGCGACGAAGACGTCGTCCACCGCGGGCGCCTTGGCCCGGCAGATGGCGGCGTCCTCGACCGGCACCACGCCCAGGAGCGCCTGGGCCTCGGTGGCCAACAACTCCACCTCGAGCCACAGCTCGAAGCGGGCGGCGTCGGTGAACAGGGCCGCCATGTCGGGGGGCGAGTAGCGGGGGATCATGGAACGAGCTCCTCTTGGTTGTCCGCCGCCGCGCCGGCGGCGATGTCGCGGCGGACCACGACGCCGTCCCAGCTGATCGGCTCGAGGGCGGTGTAGGCGTTGGCCCGGGCGTGGGCGAGCGTGGGCGCCACTGCGGTCACCGCCAGCACCCGGCCCCCGGCCGTGACGAACGGCCCGGCCGGATCCGCCCGGCTGGTGCCGGCATGAAAGACGGTCACCCCTTCCACCGCAACGGTCGATTGTCCGGACGCCGTCAACCCGGTGATGACGCCGCCGGGGCGGGGCTGCTCGGGGTAGCCCGGGCTGGCCATCACCACGCACACGGCGGCGGCGCCCGAGAAGGCCGGAGGCCCCATTCGGCCCAGCGTGCCGGTGGCCACCGCCATGAACAACTCGGCGGCGTCACCCGCCAGCAGCGGGAGCACCACCTGGGCCTCGGGATCGCCGAAGCGGACGTTGTACTCGATCACCTTGGGCCCCTCGTCACCCAGCATCAGGCCGGCGTAGAGCACGCCGCGGTAGTCGATGCCCCGCCGGTGCAACGCGGCGAGCAGCGGCTCCACCGCGGTGGCCATGATGTCGTCCACCTGGGCCGGCTTGATGTGGGGCATCGGGGCGTAGGCGCCCATGCCGCCGGTGTTCGGACCGCGGTCGCCGTCGCCGATGCGCTTGAAGTCCTGGGCCGGCAAGAGGGGCACGGCGGTCGTGCCGTCGTAGAGGACGAGGAGGGAGCACTCCTCGCCGGCCAGTCCCTCCTCAATGACGATGCGCCGCCCGGCCTCGCCGAAGGTGGCCCCGGAGAGCTTGGCCTCCACGTCCGCCCGGGCTTCTGCGATGGTCTGCGCCACCAGCACGCCCTTGCCGGCGGCCAGCCCGTCGGTCTTGATCACCCAGGGCCCGGGCAGGCTCTCGAGGTAGGCCAGCGCCTCGGCGCCCTGGGCGGCGTCGAAGGTGGCGTAGCGGGCCGTGGGCACGCCGGCGTCGGCCAGGACCTCCTTCATGAAGGCCTTCGAGCCCTCCAGGCGGGCCCCGTCGGCACCGGGTCCCATGACGGCGCGTCCGTCGGCCCGCAAGCGGTCGGCCAACCCGTCGACCAACGGGGCCTCGGGCCCGATCACCACCAGGTCGGCCTCGATCTGTTCGGCCGGCGCCGCCGTCACCGTGATCGGGTCCGCCATGCCCGGGTTGCCCGGCGTGACCACCACCTCGGCCGTGCGGGCCAGCACGTGGGCCAGCGCGTGCTCCCGGCCCCCACTGCCGACGACGCAGACCTTCATGCGGCGGCGCCCGTCACGCGAGGGCGCCCTTCACGCGGTGGCGAACGAGACGAACTGCTCGCGGCCCGGGCCCACGCCGACCAGGCGGACCGGGACACCGATCTGCTCGGACAAGAAGCTCACGTAGTCGCGGGCGGCCTGGGGCACGTCCGCCGGTGAGGTGGCTGCGGTCAGATCGGTGCGCCAACCGGGGAGCTCCTCGTAAATCGGCGTCACGTTGTGGAAGGTCGACTGGTGGTACGGCAGGTGGGTGTAGCGGACGCCGTCCGCCTCATAGGCCACGCACACCTTGACCGTCTCGAACGTATCGAGCACGTCCAGCTTGGTCAGCGCCACCTCGGTCATTGAGTTGAGGCGCACGGCCTGGCGCAGCATGACGGCGTCGAACCACCCGCAGCGGCGGCGGCGGCCGGTGTTGGTCCCGAACTCGTGGCCCCGCTCGACCAGCAGGTTCCCGGTGTCGTTGTCCTGCTCGGTGGGGAACGGGCCCGCCCCCACCCGGGTGACGTAGGCCTTGGCGATGCCGATGACCCGGTCGATGTCGCGGGGGCCGAGCCCCGATCCGGTGCAGGCGCCCCCGGCCACCGGGTTGGACGAGGTCACGAAGGGATAGGTGCCGTGGTCGAGGTCGAGGAAGGTGGCCTGGGCCCCTTCGAGCAGGACGGAACGGCCGGCGTCCACGGCGTCGTGGATCAGGCCCACCGTGTCGCCCACCATCGGCTCGATGCGCGGCGCGTACTCGTTGAGGTAGTGATCGGCGATGTCGTCGGCCGACAGCGGGAGCCGGTTGTAGACCTTGGCCAGGATGGCGTTCTTCTCCTTGAGCACCACGTCGAGCTTCTGGCGGAAGATCTTGGGGTCGAAGAGGTCCTGCACCCTGATCCCGACCCGGGTGGCCTTGTCGGCGTAGGCCGGGCCGATGCCCCGCTTGGTCGTGCCCAGGGCGTTCTTGCCCAAGAAGCGCTCGGTGACCCGGTCCAGCTCCTGGTGGTACGGCATGATCAGGTGGGCGTTCCCGCTGACCACCAGGCGGCTGGTGTCGACGCCCTTGGCGTGGAGGGCGTCGAGCTCGGCCAACAGGACGGCCGGGTCGACCACCACCCCGTTGCCGATCATCGGCGTGATGTGGTCGTAGAGGATGCCGCTCGGCACCAGCTGGAGGGCGAAGGCCTCACCGTTGACCACAATCCGGTGGCCGGCGTTGTGGCCGCCCTGGTAGCGCACCACCATGTCCATTTCGCGGGCCAGGAGGTCGGTGAGCTTGCCCTTCCCCTCGTCGCCCCACTGGGTTCCCACCACCACGGTTGCGGGCACGCGTCATCTCCGTTCGCTATGTCGGATTACGCACAATTGTAGCGCCCCGGGGACCCCGGGCGAAAAGTTCGGCAGGGACGGGCGGGAACGGGCGCTGCGGGTTCCCTACGCTGCCAGTACGCGTGACCCAGCCGCCGTTGCGGAACGGCCGGGCGGGGCGTTCCGGTCCGGTCCGGACGGGGCCCCATGAGGTGGGGCCAGAGGCGGGGCGACCTAAAGTCGGCGGGTGATCTCGACGCCCCACCGACCGTTCCTCCTCGCCGGCGGCGTCAGCCTGCTCGTGGCGCTGGCCCTGGCCCTGCCGCTGTGCGGCGGCGCGGGCGCCGCTGCGGCGGCGGACGCGGGCGATTCACTCAGCGCGTCGGCGCCCTCCCTCGACCTCGGCGGCATCACGGTGGGCGACGTCTCGGCGACGGCCGAGGCGGTGACCTTCACCAACCAGAGCACCAGCGCCGTCACCATCACCTCCATCGCCCTGGGCGGGGCCGGCTACAACGACTTCGAGGAGACGGACACCTGCGCCACCACCTTGGCCGTGGGCGCGTCGTGCACGGTGGAGGTGAAGTTCGTGCCCGGCGCGCTCGGGCTGCGCCAGGCCACGCTCACCGCGGTGGCCGGGTCGGCCGCCGAGCCGGTCATCGCCCTCTCGGGCACCGGTACCGAGGGGTACGACGAGGTCACGGCGCAAGGCACGGTCGCCGCCTATGGCGACGCCACCAACCTCGGCGACCTGACCGGGACCGCTCTGACCAGACCCATCGTGGCCAGTGCGGCGACCGGGGACGACGCCGGCTACTGGTTGGCCGCCTCCGACGGCGGGGTGTTCACCTTCGGCGACGCCGGCTACTTCGGCTCCACCGGCGCCATCCACTTGAACAAGCCCATCGTCACCATGGCGGCCACGGCCGATGACGGGGGGTACTGGCTGGTCGCCTCCGACGGCGGGGTGTTCACCTTCGGCGACGCCGGCTTCTTCGGCTCCACCGGCGCCATCCATCTGAACCAGCCCATCGTGGGCATGGCGCCGACGGTCGATGACCAGGGCTACTGGCTGGTGGCCGCCGACGGCGGCATCTTCAGCTTCGGCGACGCCGTCTACTACGGCTCGACCGGCGCCATCCACCTCAACAGGCCCATTGTGGGGATGGCCTCGACGCCTGACGGGCACGGCTATTGGCTCGTGGCCTCCGACGGCGGCATCTTCAGCTTCGGCGACGCCGCCTACGACGGCTCGACCGGTGGGATCGTGTTGCACAAGCCCATCGTCGGCATGGCGGCCACGCCCGACGGAGGCGGGTACTGGTTGGTGGCCTCCGACGGCGGCGTCTTCAGCTTCGGGGACGCGCCCTTCGATGGGAGCGCCGCCGGCACCTCGGCGTCGCCCTACGTGAGCATCGCCGGCGATGGGCCGCCGACCGTCCAGGCCATCCTCGACCAGCCGGCCGCCCGTGGCGGGGCCCACGAAGTGCGACGGGCCCGTTAGGCCCGGGCGCGCCCCGGCGGCGCGGTCAGTCCAGGACGATCTTGTCGTCCACCACCTTGACGATGACCGTCGAGCCCTCGAGGTAGCGACCCTCCAGCAAGGCCAGGGCCAAGGGGTCCTCGATCTGGCGCTGCAGCACCCGGCGCAGCGGCCGGGCCCCGAAGTCGGGGTCGTAGCCGGCCCGGGCCAGCCAGGCCTCGGCATCGGGCTCCACCGACAGGCTGAGCCGGCGCTCGGCCAGCCGGGCCGAGAGCTTGGCCAGCTGCACGCCCACGATCACGGCCAGGTCGGCCTGACTGAGGGGGCGGAAGCGCACGATCTCGTCGATGCGGTTGATGAACTCGGGCTTGAAGTACTGGGACGGCTCGCCGGCCAGGTTGGACGTCATGATCAGCACGGTGTTGGTGAAGTCGACCGTGCGGCCCTGCCCGTCGGTCAGCCGCCCGTCCTCGAGCACCTGCAACAGAATGTTGAACACGTCGGGGTGGGCCTTCTCCAACTCGTCCAGCAGGACGACCGCGTAGGGCCGGCGGCGCACGGCCTCGGTCAACTGGCCACCCTCGTCGTAGCCGACATAGCCGGGCGGCGCGCCGACCAACCGGCTCACGGCGTGCTTCTCCATGTACTCGCTCATGTCGATGCGCGTGATGGCCCGCTCGTCGTCGAAGAGGAACTCGGCCAGGGCCCGGGCCAGCTCGGTCTTGCCCACCCCGGTCGGGCCGAGGAAGAGGAACGAGCCGATGGGACGGTTGGGGTCCGACAGCCCGGCCCGGCTGCGCCGGATGGCGTTGGCCACGGCGGAGACCGCCTCGTCCTGCCCCACCACGCGCTCGTGGAGGGTCGACTCCAGGCGGACGAGCTTCTGGATCTCGCCCTCCATCAGACGGGAGACCGGCACGCCGGTCCAGCGGCTCACCACCTCGGCGATGTCCTCGGCGTCGACCTCTTCCTTCAAGAAGCGGGTACCCGCCTGCAGTTTGGACAGGTCGTTGGTGGCCTCGGCGATGCGGCGCTCGATGTCGGGCAGCTCGCCGTAGCGGATGGCCGAGGCGCCGGCGAGGTCGCCCTCGCGCTCGAGCCGCACGGCGTCGTCGCCCCGGGCCGTCTGCTCCTCTTTGAGCAGGCGGATGGTGTCGATGGACGCCTTCTCCTGCTGCCAGTGCGCCGTCATCCCGTCGCGCTGCTCGGCCAGGTCGGCCAGCTCCGCCTCCAGGCGCTCCAGGCGCTCGGCCGAGGCGTCGTCGGTCTCCTTCTCCAACGCCACCTTCTCGATCTCGAGCTGGCGGATCCGTCGGATCACCTGGTCCAGCTCGGTGGGGAGCGAGTCGATCTCGATGCGCAGCTTGCTCGCCGCCTCGTCGATGAGGTCGATGGCCTTGTCCGGCAGGAAGCGGCCGGTGACGTAGCGGTCGGAGAGGATGGCGGCGGAGACCAACGCAGCATCTTGGATGCGCACGCCGTGGTGCACCTCGTAGCGTTCCGACAGCCCGCGCAGGATGGCGATGGTGTCCTCGACCGAGGGCTCCCCGACGAAGACCGGCTGGAAGCGCCGCTCGAGCGCGGCGTCCTTCTCGATGGAGGTGCGGTACTCATCGAGCGTGGTGGCGCCGATGAGCCGGAGCTCGCCGCGCGCCAGCATCGGCTTGATCATCTGCCCGGCGTCCATGGCTCCCTCGGCCGCGCCGGCGCCCACAATGGTGTGCAGCTCGTCAATGAAGGTCACCACTTCGCCTTCGGCGTCGGTGATCTCCTTGAGGACGGCCTTGAGCCGCTCTTCGAACTCACCGCGGTACTTGGCCCCGGCCACCATCGACCCCAGGTCGAGCGCGATGACCCGCTTGCCCTTCAATCCTTCGGGAACGTCGCCCTCGATGATCCGGTTGGCCAGGCCCTCGACGATGGCGGTCTTGCCCACGCCGGGCTCGCCGATCAGCACCGGGTTGTTCTTGGTGCGCCGCGACAGGACCTGGATGACCCGCCGGATCTCCTCGTCGCGCCCGATGACCGGGTCCAGCTTCCCGTTGCGGGCCGCCTCGGTGAGGTCGCGCCCGTACTTGGCCAGGGCCTGGTACGTCTGCTCGGGGTCGGGCGTGGACACCCGGTGGCTGCCCCGCACGGCCCGCAGACCGGTGAGCAGCGCGTCCTTGGTGACCCCGATTTCGTCAGCCAGGGCGAGCAGGAGGTGCTCGACCGAGACGTAGTCGTCTCCCAGCTCGCGCCGGCTCTCGTCGGCTGCCTCCAGCACATTGCGGGCCTCGCGGGACAGGCCGGGCTCGGCGCCGCCCTGGGCCCGCGGCAGGCGGTTCAACTGCTGGCGCACCTTGTCGGCCAGCGCGTCGGGGTCCACCCCGACCTGGGTCAGCAGGGGCCGGGTCATCGTCTCGTCCTGGGCCAGCAGCGCGTCGAGCAGGTGGGCCGGCGTCATCTCGGGGTTGTTGGCCGAGGCGGCGTGCCCCGTGGCCGCGCTGAACGCAGCCTTGGTGTTGTTGGTCCATCGTTCTGGGTCGATGGGCATGGGGTCCGTTACCTCCTCTTGTACGCGACGGGTGATTGACGCAGCGGGACCAGGTCCCGGCGGTACTGCCGATGGGTGGCCGCCACGGCGTCCCGGGACTGCGCCCGGGTCTCTTCGAGCTCGGCCCGCACCCGTTCCAGTTCGGTCTCGAGCTCGAGGACGCGGCGCACCCCTTCGAGGTTCAAGCCGGTCGCGGTCAGCTGTTGGATGTGGCGCAGGCGCGTGAGGTCGGCGTCGGAGAACCGGCGGCTCCCTCCACTCGTCCGCGAGGGATCGAGCAGGCCCTTGCGCTCGTAGATGCGCAGTGTCTGCGGATGCACCCCCGTCAGCTCGGCGGCCACCGAGATCACATAGACGGCCCGGTTGGCGTCGTTGTCAGCCACGTCGGTCACCCACCTCAGCCCTCCACCGCCGCCCGCGGCGCCTCATCGGTCACCTTGGCCAGCGACTCCACCGCGGCCCGCTGTTCGTCGGTCAGCTCGGTCGGCACAATGACCTCGAGCTTGACCATGAGGTCGCCCGGCTTGCCGGCGTTGCGACCGTTTCCGGCGGGAACGCCACGGCCCCGCACCCGCATCACGGTGCCCGAGGCCGTACCGGCCGGGACCTTGAGCGTCACCTTGGAGTCCAAGGTGGGGACGGTGACGGTCGTGCCGAGCGCCGCCTCGGGGAAGGTGATCGGCACCGTCAAGGTGAGGTTGCGCCCGTTGCGGCCGAACGTCGGGTGCTTCCCGACGTGGACCACGACGTAGAGGTCCCCCGGGGGGGCCATGCCCTGTCCGGGGGCGCCCCGCCCCTTGACCCTGATGCGCTGGCCGTCCTCGACCCCGGCCGGGATGCGCACCTTGACCGAGCGCACCTTGCGTTCGGTGCCCGAGCCCTTGCAGACCGGGCACGGCTTGTCGAACAGGGTGCCCCGGCCGACGCAGTCGGGACACACCGTGCTGAGCGAGAACAGGCCCTGGTCGTCGTTGAGGCTCCCGGTCCCCCCGCAGCGCGGGCAGGTGTGCGTCGCCGTCCCCGGCGCCGCCCCGGTGCCGCGGCAGTTCGAGCAGCGGGCGTCCTCGGGCACGTTGACCGAGGTGGTGACCCCGTGCACGGCATCGGAGAACGACAGGTGCAGCGCGGCCTCCATGTCGGCGCCGCGTTGCGGGCCGCGCGTGGTGGTCGTCGTCCGTCCCCGGTTGCCGAACAGGCCGCCGAAGAGGTCGCCGAGATTGCCCATGTCCTCCACGCGGAAGTTCCCGCCGCCGGGCGTGCCGGCACCGAAGCCTCCGGGTATCGGCCCGTGCTTGCGTACGTCGTCGTACTCCTTGCGCTTGTCGGCGTCACCGAGGACGTCGTACGCCGCGCTGATCTCCTTGAAGCGGTCCTCGGACCCCGGATTGGCGTCAGGGTGGTACTGCTTGGCCAGTTTCCGGTAGGCGCGCGTGATCTCCTTGTCGCTGGCCGTCGAGACGACCCCGAGCACCTTGTAGTAGTCCGTCTCGAACCAGTCACGCTGGGCGGCCATTAATTAATTCATCCCTTCACGCTGACCATGGCCGGACGGAGCACCTGGCCCCGCCAGCGATAGCCGGCCCGCAGTACTTCGTCGATCACCGGCTTTTCGCCGTCGCCGTCGGTGTGCGCCACCGCGTCGTGGATGGCGGGGTCGAACGGCACGGCGGCCTCGTCGACCCGCTCCAGCCCTTCCTTCACGAGCACGTCGAGCAGCATGGCGCGCGACGCCGTCAATGCCTTGGCGTCGTCGCTCTCCGCGTCTCTGATGCGCCTGGGCCAGGTCGAGGGTGTCGAGAACCGGCAGGAGCTTGGTGACCAGCGCCGAGGCGGCGCGGGCCGACTGCTCTTCTTGCAGCCGCTGAATACGCTTGCGGTAGTTCTCGAAGTCCGCCTGGGTGCGTTGCAGCGAGCGCAGGTACTCGTCCCGCTCACGCCGCAACACACCCATCGGGTCGGACTCTTCCTCGACCACTATTTCGCCGTCGGCCACCCCTTCGTCGGAGTTCTCGTCCGTCACCATCTGCGGTTCCGGCGTGACCTCCTCGGCGGGGACGGCCTCGTCGGAGAAGCTCACTGCTCGTCGACGATCTCGGCGTCGACCACTTCGTCGTCGGAGCCTGCTCCGTCGCCGCTGTCGCCACCGCTGCCGTCACTGCCGCTGGGCGCACTCGCAGACTGGGAGGCCTGCTCGTACAGCCGCTGGCTGAAGCTCTGGCTGACGCCCATCAACTTCTCGGTGGCGTCCTTGATCGACTCCACGTTGGTGCCGGCCAGGGCGTCCTTGAGGTTGGCCACGGCGGACTCGACATCGTCCTTCTCGGTGCCCTCGAACTTGTCACCCTGCTCCTTGAGCAGCTTCTCCGTCTGGTAGACGAGCGTGTCGGCGGAGTTGCGGACCTCGGCCTCCTCGCGGCGCTGGCGGTCGTCCTCGGCGTGGGCCTCGGCGTCGCGCACCATGCGCTCGATGTCGTCCTTGGCCAACGAAGACTGGCCGGTGATGGTCATCGACTGCTCCTTGCCGGTGGCCTTGTCCTGGGCCGACACGTGGACGATCCCGTTGGCGTCGATGTCGAAGGTGACTTCGATCTGCGGGATCCCGCGGGGGGCCGGGGGCAGGTCGACCAGCTGGAACTTGCCCAGGGTCTTGTTGTACATGGCCATCTCGCGCTCACCCTGGAGCACGTGGATCTCCACCGAGGGCTGATGGTCCTCGGCCGTGGTGAAGATCTCCGACCGCTTGGTCGGGATGGTCGTGTTGCGCTCGATCAGACGGTGCATGACCTGACCCTTGGTCTCGATGCCGAGGGACAGCGGCGTCACGTCGAGGAGGAGGACGTCTTTGACCTCACCCTTGAGGACACCGGCCTGCACGGCGGCGCCGATGGCCACCACCTCGTCGGGGTTGACGCCCTTGTGGGGCTCCTTCCCGGTGAGGGACTGCACCAGCTCCTGCACGGCGGGGATCCGGGTGGATCCACCGACCATGACCACGTGGTCGATGTCGGAGGTCTTGAGCCCGGCGTCCTTGATGGCGGCCTCGAACGGGCCCACGCAGGACTGCACCAGGTCGGCGGTGAGCTCGTTGAACTTGGCCCGCGTCAGCTTGATGTCGAGGTGCTTGGGGCCCTCGCTGGTGGCGGTGATGAAGGGCAGGTTGATCTGGGTCTCCTGCACGCTGGACAGCTCGATCTTGGCCTTCTCGGCCGCTTCCTTCAGCCGCTGCAGCGCCATCTTGTCGGTCGACAGGTCGACACCCTCGGTGTCCTTGAAGGTCTTGACCAACCAGTCCATGACCTTGTCGTCCCAGTCGTCACCACCCAGCTTGGTGTTCCCCGACGTCGACTTGACCTCGAAGACGCCCTCGCCGATCTCCAGCACGGAGACGTCGAAGGTCCCACCACCGAGGTCGAAGACCAATACGGTGCGGTCGGAGTCCTCCTTGTCCAGCCCGTAGGCCAGTGCGGCGGCTGTCGGCTCGTTGATGATGCGCAGGACCTCGAGCCCGGCGATCGCCCCCGCCTCCTTGGTGGCGGTGCGCTGGGCGTCGTCGAAGTAGGCCGGCACGGTGATGACCGCCTGGTCCACCGTGTCGCCCAGGTACGCCTCGGCGTCCCTCTTGAGCTTGCCCAGAATGCGGGCGGAGATCTCCTGGGCCTTGTACTTCTTGCCGTCGATGTCGACGGTCCAGTTGGTGCCCATGTGGCGCTTGACCGAACGGATGGTCCGGTCCGGGTTGGTGATGGCCTGGCGCTTGGCGACCTCGCCCACCAGTACCTCACCGGTCTTGGAGAAGCCGACGACCGAAGGAGTCGTCCGCCCGCCTTCCGCGTTGGGGATGACCACGGGCTCGCCCGCCTCCATCACGCTGACCACCGAGTTGGTGGTTCCCAAGTCGATTCCAACGGCCTTAGCCATCTGCAGTCCTTCCATTCTTCTCGTTGCCGGGGGGGTTACGTCTGTGATTGCCTGGTGACAAGTGTATCAAACCTGAGTGTCATTATGTCAACTTTTCTACTGGTGGCGACCAAATAATCGGTGAACTCCCAGTTCAGGACGCTGACAACCCCTCGTAATCACAACGCCAATCACAGGAGAACGATTCCCAAATAGTGCAATCCGAAGGGGGCCAGGGCGGCCCGGGGTTGTCGCCGCTGCACCCCGGTCGCATACGATCAGAACGTGCTCGACCTGGTCCTTCTCCGCCATGGGCAGTCAATCTGGAATGCGGAGAACCTCTTCACGGGCTGGGTCGACGTCGACCTCACCGAAAAGGGCGAGGCCGAGGCCCGCGATGGAGGCCGGCTGCTGGGCGAGGAGCCCGGGCTCGACCTGCGGATCCTGCACACCTCGCTGTTGACCAGGGCCATCCGCACGGCGGAGCTGGCCCTGCACGCCGCCGGACGGAGCTGGCTCCCGGTGCGACGGGACTGGCGACTCAACGAGCGTCACTACGGGGATCTGCAGGGAAAGAACAAGGCCGAGATCATGGCCACGTTCGGGAAAGAACAGCTGATGCTGTGGCGCCGGAGCTACGACACCCCGCCCCCCCCACTGTCAGCGGACAATCCATATTCCAGCGCCGACGATCCCCGCTACCGCGACCTGGCGCCCTCGGACATCCCCGCCACCGAATGCCTGGCCGACGTGGTCGCGCGGGCCCTTCCCTACTGGGAGGCGGTGATCGTGCCCGACCTGCGCTGGGCGGCCGAAACCAACAGCGCCATTTTGGTGGTGGCCCACGGCAACAGCATCCGGGCCCTGCGCAAGCATCTGGAGGGCATCAGCGACGCCGACATCCCGGGGCTCGAGATACCGACCGGCATCCCGTTCCGGATGCTGCTGAACGACGACCTCACGGTGCGCTCGTCGGGCTACCTGGGCGACCCGGCGGCAGCCGCCGCCGCAGCCGCCGCCGTGAGCCGCCAAGCTGGCTGACTGCGCCGAGCACGACGAATCCCCGGTCCGGCGACCCCTCCGACTGACTCATCGGAGGCCGGGTCGCCGCCCGGGGATACATGAAGCCGACTTCCGGTCGGCTCTGCGCCTACCGCGGCGCGCTAGAAAGGGCGGGGGGGTCAGGGTGCCTCGCCGCACCCTGACCCCAACCCGACCACTTGTCACAGAGCGTCGCCCTTAGAGGGCGTCCACCCCGCGTTCTCCGGTGCGCACCCGCACCACCTGCTCGACCGGAACCACCCACACCTTGCCGTCACCGATCTTGCCGGTGGCGGCCGAGGTGACGATGGCGTCGACCACGTCTTCGGTCTGCGCGTCGTCCACCAACACCTCGATGCGGATTTTGGGTACGAAATCGACTTCGTACTCCGCACCCCGGTACACCTCGGTGTGGCCTCGCTGGCGTCCGAATCCCTGCGCCTCGGTCAGGGTCATGCCCTGCACCCCGAGGTTCTTGAGGGTCTCCTTGACGTCGTCGAGTTTGAACGGCTTGAGGACTGCCACGATCAGCTTCATTATTGAGCTCCTTTCGTCCTGATGGCCCTAAGACCCTGCATCGGGTGGTGGCGACGTCTCCGACGCTATCGGAGGCGGATCCGAGCTCCCGATGCCGGCCAGTGCGAAGGCACCGTCGGTGCGGGTGGCGAAGGTCTCCTCGGGGAAGGCTTCCTCGCCGTGGATGGCCAGGTCGCCGACTTCGAGGATGTCGTCCTTGTAGCGAGCACCACCGAGGACCAGCCCGATGAGCTTCACCAAGATGAAGGTGACCAGCGCCGACCAGAAGATGACAAAGATGGCCGCCCGGAACTGTTCCCACAGCTGGTGGGCCGATCCGGTGTACACCAGACCTCCCACACCGAAGGGCACACACGACCCCTTCGGTGTGACGTACTGCAGCTGCGACGCCGCGGCACTCCCCGCCGTGTTCACCACCTGCCCCACCGGGTTCAGGTGGCCGCACCCGTACTCGATCATGTTCGGGTCACCGAAGATACCGAGCAGCAGTCCGCCGGTAAGGCCGGCGATGCCGTGGGTGTAGATGACACCGAGGGCATCGTCCACCTTGGAGAACGGACGCACCTTGGAGAGGTAGTTCCAGGCGACCCACACAATGACCGTGCACGTGGCACCCACGATGATGGCGCCCCAGCCGCTGACCCAGCCGGCGCACGGCGTGATGCCGACCAGACCGCAGATCATGCCGTTCACGCCACCCAGGAAGGTGGGCTTGCGCTCCTTGGAGAGCCAGGCGTCCATGCCGATCCACGTCAGCACGCCGACCGCAGTGGCGAGGTTGGTGTTGACCACCGCGCCCGCCATGCTGGCGCCGGCGTAGTACGGGTCACCACCGTTGAAGCCGTTCCAACCCAGCCACAGGATTCCGGCACCGACCGCCGCCATGACCAAGTTGTTGGGCAAGGCGTGCTGTCTATCTCGTAGGAGCCGGGGCCCGATGACCCAGGCGGCCACGAAGCCGGAGACACCGGCCGACATGTGGATGACGTACCCACCGGAGAAGTCGAGCGCACCTTCCTGGGCGAAGTAGCCGCCGCCCCAGAGCAGGAAGGCGTCGATCGTGTAGACGAACGTGCACCACAGCGGAACCAGGAGGCACCAGGCGCTGAACTTGATCCGGCCGAGCACGCTCCCCAGGAACAGCAGCGGGGTAATGGCGGCGAACACGAACTGGAAGTAGGCCAGCGTCGAGGTCGGGAAGTGGAAGGGGACGTCGGTATTTGCTGCCGACACCGCCTGGCCCTGTTCACCGGCGCTGTTGAGAATCTGACCCGGCTTACCCCAGAGGTTCTCGAAGAAGTGTTGCCACGTCCCCGTGGGGTTCACCCCTGACGCTGGTTGCTGGGTCCAGATTCCATCTTTGACACCCCCTCCGATGGAGGTCGCCCCGAATCCCAGTTTGTACCCCCACAGCACCCAGACCACCAGGACGAGGGAGAAGCCGGCGAACATCATTGCCAACACGTTGACGGCCCATTTTTTGGGCACAATCGACGCATAGAGCACCGCCAGGCCGGGGAGGCTCATTAGTCCGACAAACGTGGCGGCTGTTATCTGCCACGTATTGTCTGCTGGATTTAACCAGCTGGGATACGGCGTATACGCCGTTGCGGCACCTACAAGGTGGATCACTCGTGCTCTCCTATCTGTGTGTCCTGGTGCCCCGCCCTGTGAGCAGAGCGTCACAGAGCACCAGGTACGGCAAGGCCACAGCATGCGGATGAATGTTTTCCGCCACGGAAAGAATGAAGGGCACGAGTTTCGTCACGGTCACGCCCGTGTTTCCAGTGCGTTAAACCGTCACAGCCTGTACGGAGAGCGGTCACTCGCAGGCGGGATCCGCAGGGGATTCCCGAGAGGGCGCTACCTCGCTCCCCATCATTTTCGCAGAGTTTGCGCCGTGTGGAGCGTCACCCCGCCGAAAATTCAACGGGAAATTCAACGCGCGACGGCATCGCCGCTACCATCGTCGGGCGCGCCAGGGCATCCGCCGCACGGCGCACCTACCGACGAGGGGGACCCACAAGCCGATGACCGCCCCGGAACCACCGGCTCCGTCCGGTCCGCCCCGATCGTCTGACGAGCCCGTCTCGACGCTACGGGGAGCGGGCGTCAACTATGACGCCCGCAAGGTCGGTCAGGTCGTCGTCGGCCTCATTCTCATCACCCTGGCCGCTCTGGTCGTCGTGTTCACCGTGGCCGGGGTGCACAAGAACAGTCAGATCAACGAACTGCATCACGACGGCGTGCCGGTGACCGTCACCGTCACCAACTGCCTCGGTCTCATGGGGGGCAGCGGCAGCAACGCGGCCGGGTACTCGTGCACCGGCACCTTCACCGTCCACGACAACCGCTACACCGAGAGCCTGCCCGGCACCGACTTCCACAAGGTGGGCTCGACGCTGCCGGCCACCGTCGTGCCGAGCGATCCGGCCCTCGTGTCCCCGGACAGCATCGTGAGGACCGAGCACACGTCGGCGAGCGTGTTCGTGCTCCCGCTGATCCTGCTGATCGTCCTGCTGCTGTTGGTGGCGCTCATCGTGCTCTTGCGACGACGCCGGCGGGGTGAGGCGCCGCCAGAGACGCCCGGAACGACCCCCTAATTCACTGCGCCCCGCTGAACTCAGGCGTCCGGGGAATCAGGCGTCGGGCTTGGCTGGTCGCTTGAGCTTCTCGGTGGGCGGCGTGTAGCGCTTGTTGGGACGGGGCAGCACCCCGCCGGCCGACGGCAACCGGTTGGTCGGCGACACCTTGCTATTGGGCGGGCCATAGCTGCGACCCGAGCCTCCACCGGCCAGCTTCAGCTTCGACTGCAGCCGCCAGGCCCGCACCAGGTACCAGGCGCCCCCCAAAAGGAAGGGAACCCCGAAGCCCCAGTAGTGCAGGTTGAAGATGCCCAGGCCGAAGAGGGCCATGACGATGCCCATGAAGAGGCGCTTGCGCATCCACGACACCACCAACAAGAGGACGGCCATACCCAAAAGGACGAAGGTCAGGGTCTGGTAGGTCGACGTGCTCTGCCCGGTCTGCTGGGCGTGATGGATCAGGTCGGAGGAGACGAACGAGGGCCACGATGGCGCCGACCGGCGCCGCCACCAGCCCGATGTTGCGCTCCTTGTCGTCGGCCCGGGCGATGGTGGCTTCGAGCTCCTCTCTCGACAGCTCCGGCTCGTCCTTGACCTTGCCCGAGTCGTCCGGTTTCACCATGGTGTAGCGCAGGCGTTCGAAGAAGCTCAGCTTCGGTTGATCGCCCCCGGAGTCGTCGACATCGGTGTTCCTGGGCATGAGGGGAAGGCTAGCTCGCGGCATGGGGAACGAGTATTGGGGAGAGATGTCTCGCCACTGCTACGAGCATGTTTCCAGCACGTGAACAGAGTCCCCAAGTAGCCTGTGCGCATGAGCCCCGGTGGCGCCGTCGACCTCTCGAAGATCTGGCTGTTCTCGACGTCGTCGGCCAAGGACCTCCGCCTCATCCGCAAGGCTCTGGAGGAGCTCACGGTGCCCCCGGGGCGACTGCTGTGCGAGCAGGGCACCATCGGCCGCGAGTTCTTCCTGATCGTCTCCGGCCAGGCGTCGGTGAAGCGCAACAACCGCAAGGTGGCCACTCTCGGACCGGGCCAGTACTTCGGTGAGCTGGCTCTGCTCGACCGCCGGCCCCGCTCGGCCAGCGTGACCTCGGATACCGATATGACCCTCCTCGTGTTGGGCCAGCGGCAGTTCAACGGCGTCCTCGACGCCGTCCCCGCCCTCTCCCGCAAGCTGCTGTCGGCCATGTCGACCCGCCTGCGCGAGGCGGACGAGAAGTCCTACAACTAAGGGTCGCCGCCGACGCTCCGCCGTCGGCGCAGGCACGCTCCGGCCAACGTCCTTGCCCGCAGCGCACGGCGCTGACAAGCTTCCCTGGTCCGCTGTACCTCGCCGGGACGAAGGAGACATCGAACATGTTCGATCCGAAGAAGCTGGCCGCCGAATTCGTCGGGACGTTCATCCTCGCCTTCATCGCCCTGGGGGTGGCCACCGAGTGCTTCGGCTTCAAGCTGTTCGGCACCAGCTACGCCGCCGGGGTGGTCGCCACCGCCTTTGCCTTCGGCCTCGTCCTGATGGCCCTGGCCTACGCCATCGGGCCGGTTTCGGGTGCCCACGTGAACCCGGCGGTGACGCTGGGCTTCGTGGGGGCCGGCCGCATGACGGCCATCGAAGGGATCGGTTACTGGATCGCCCAGTTCGCCGGGGCCATCGCCGGGGCCGCCGCCCTGTGGGGCATCTTCGGCGGCATCCCGACCTACAGCCGCAAGGTCCAGGGGCTGGGCGCCGACGGCTACGGGGTCGACTCCTACCTCCACCTCAACCAGACCGGCGCCTTCTTCGTCGAGGTCGTGCTGACCTTCGTGTTCGTGACCGTCATCCTCTTCGCCACCCACAAGGCCGCCATCCAGGGGGCGGCCGGGCTGGCCATCGGCATGGCCCTCGTCGTGGTCCACCTGATCGGCATCCCGTTGACCGGCACCTCGGTCAACCCGGCCCGGAGCCTCGCCCCCGCCCTGATTGTGGGCGGCACCGCCCTCAGCCAGGTCTGGCTGTTCCTGGTGGCCCCGCTGGTCGGCGCCGCCATCGCCGCCGGGGTGCACCTCCTCATCGAAGGGACGCAGGACGTGGTCGTCCTGGATCCTCCGAAGGAGGAGCCCGCTCCCGCCTGAGGGACCACTACCGTCTGAGGGATGGAACTCGCAGACGCTCTCGCATTCGTCCGGGCCCGCAAGAACGGCGTGCTCACCACCATCCGGAGCAACGGGCGGCCCCAGCTGTCCAACATCCTCTATGTGCCCGGGTCCGACGACGTGCTGCGCATCTCGATCACCGACGGCCGGGCCAAGACCAAGAACATCCGCCGGGACCCCCGCGTCTCGCTCTACGTCCCGGGCGACAACTTCTGGCAGTTCGTCGTCCTCGAAGGGACGGCGGAGCTCACCCCGGTGGCCGCCGATCCGACCGACGACACGGTCGAGCAGCTCGTGGCCTACTACCGGGCCGGCAACGGGGAACACCCCGACTGGGACGACTACCGGGCCACCATGGTGGCCGACGGCCGCCTCATCGCCGCCGTGCACCCCGAGCGGGCCTACGGCCTGGTGGCCACCTGAGTCAGACGATCTGCTGGCGCCGGCCCTCGCCCCAGTAGGCCTGCCGGATATCGCGCGTGCGCACCTTGCCGGTCGGCGTGCGCGGCAGCTCGTCTACGAAATCGATCGATCTCGGGCACTTGTAGTGCGCCAACGTGGAACGGCAAAAGGCCAGGAGCTCTTCGGCCATATCGTCGTCGCCCGGGCCGGCCTCGGGGCCGAGCTCGACCACCGCCTTGACCTCCTCCCCGAACTCGTCGTTCGGCACGCCGATCACCGCCACGTCCGCCACCGCCGGGTGCTCGAAGAGCACGTTCTCGCTCTCCTGGGGATAGATGTTCACCCCGCCCGAGATGATCATGTGGCTCCGTCGATCGGCCAGGAAGAGATAGCCGTCCTCGTCGAGCCAGCCCATGTCACCGTTGCAGCCCCACCCGCGCGCATTGAAGAAGTCGCTCGTCTTGCCGGGATCGCCGTGGTACTCGAAGGCGTCGACCCCTTCGAAGTAGACGGCACCGGTCTCTCCCACCGGCAGTTCCCGGCCCTCGTCGTCGAGGATGTGCGGGATGCCGCCGAGGGGACGCCCGACGGTGCCCGGGTTGCGTAGCCACGTCTCGCTGTCGACGACGGTGAATCCCGCCGCCTCGGTGGCCGAGTAGTACTCGTCGATGATCGGGCCGAACCACTCGATCATGGCCCGCTTCACGTGCGGCGGGCACGGCGCGGCGGAGTGGACCACCCGGCGCAGCGACGAGACGTCGTAGCGGGCCCGCACCGCCTCGGGCAGGTTCAGCATGCGCACGAAGTGGGTGGGCACGAAGAGCGCGTGGGTGACGCGGTAGCGCGCGATAGCGGCCAGAGCGGTCTCGGCGTCGAAACGCTCCAGCGGGACGACCGTGCCGCCGATGGCCTGACAGCCCTGGGACCACCCCATCGGGGCGGCGTGGTACAGCGGCCCCGGGATGAGGAGCACGGTGTCCTCGGTGACCCCGTACTGGCCCTGCATGAGCAGTTCCCAATTGCTCAAGGTCCCGAACGGCGCCTCCGGCAGCGGTCGCTTGATGGCCTTGGGGTAGCCCGTCGTGCCGGACGAGTAGAACATCAGATTTCCCTCGGTCGTGTCGTCGAGCGGCTCGGGCGAGGACGCCGCCATGGCAGCCTGCAACGAGGCAAGGGTCGCCGTCGCCGCCCCGTTGGTCAGGCAGATCTGCAACCGGTCGTTCGACCCGCGGACCTCCTCGGCCACGCCGATGAGCCCCGCCGAGACGATGAGGGCGATGGCATCGCTGTTGTCGACCATGTAGGCAACCTCGGCCGCGGTGAGATGCCAGTTGACCGGCACGCCGCGCAACCCGGCCCGGCGCACGCCCCAGGCCACGGTGAAGTAGTCGCGCTCGTTGTCCATGAGCATGGCGACCCGGTCGCCAACCGCACAGTGCGAGCGCAGCACCCGGGCCAACCGGTTCATGCCGTCGACCAGCTCGCCGTAGGACAGGGTCTCCCCGCTCCCGGCCATGATGACGGCCGGCTTGTCCGTGGCCTCACTCAGCAGCGACATATCTAATTGCCCTCCCCCGCCGAAGGTCCTGGGCGGCCGATCAGCCCAGTGACTCCTCGACGAGCTGCGAGAGGTCCAAGACCCGCACGTCGTCCTCCTTGGCGTTGGCCCGGACGGCGTCGTCCAGCATGATCATGCAGTAGGGGCAGGCGGTGGAGACCACGTCGGCCCCGGTGCCGAGGGCCTCGTCCATGCGCTCCATGTTGATCCGCTTGCCGATGTTCTCCTCCAGCCACATGCGGGCCCCGCCGGCGCCACAGCAGAAGCCGCGTTCCTTGCAGCGGCGCATCTCGATCTGCTCCACCCCGGGGATGGCGCTGAGCACCGTGCGGGGCTCCTCGATGATCCGGTTGTGCCGGCCCAGGTAGCAGGGGTCGTGGTAGGTCACCTTGCCCGAGTACCCCGTCCCCGGGGTCAGCTTGCCCGTGCGCACCAGGTGCTCGAGCAGTTCGGCGTGGTGGATCACCTCGTAGTTGCCCCCCAGCGAGGGGTATTCGTTCTTGATGGTGTTGAAGCAGTGCGGGCAGCTGGCGATGATCTTCTTGGCCCCGACCTCGTCGAGGGTGGCGATGTTCAGGCGGCCCTGCTCCTGGTAGAGGTACTCGTTGCCCAGTCGGCGCACCGGGTCCCCGGTGCAGGACTCCTTGGGACCCAGAATCCCGAAGGTGACCCCGGCCCGGTGCAGCATGCGGGCCGTGGCTTGGACGCCCTTGCGGGCCCGCTCGTCCAGGGCGCCGGCGCAACCGACCCAGTAGAGGTACTCGATGTCGTCGGGGATGGTGCCGGTGATGACCGGGATCTCGAAGTCCAAGGTTTTGGTCCACTCGGTCCGCTTGGCCTGGCCCAACCCCCAGGGGTCGCCCTGGTTCTCCACGTTGCGCAGCATCAAGCCGGCCTCGGAGGGGAACTCGGACTCCATGAGCACCTGGTAGCGCCGCATGTCGACGATGGCGTCGATGTGCTCGATGTCCACCGGGCACTCCTCCACGCAGGCCCCGCAGGTGGTGCAGGCCCACAGGACGTCGGGGTCGATCACGTTGGGCACCAGGGCCGTCTGCTCGCCCTCGCCGCCCATGAGCGGGGTGGCCGAGGCGAACATGTTGTCGCGCAGCCCCATGATGAGCAGCTTGGGCGACAGCGGCTTCTCGGTGTTCCAGGCCGGGCAGGCCGACTGGCAGCGCCCGCACTCGGTGCAGGTGGCGAAGTCCAGCATCTGCTTCCAGGTGAAGTGGCCGACCTCCCCCACCCCGAACACGGTGTCCTCGTCGACGTTCTCCATGTCCATGTCGGGCGTCTTGTTCAGGGCGCCCAGGGCCCGGGGCCGGCGGGAGAAGGCCACGTTGATGGGGGCCATGAAGATGTGCAGGTGCTTGGAGTAGGAGACGAACACGATGAAACCGGAGATCACGGCCACGTTCAGGATCAAGAAGATGCTGGCCAGGTCGCTGTTGACCCCGGGGCCGAGGGGGTGGAGCAGCTTGGCGATGCCGTGGGAGGCGAAGGCGCCCCAGCCGTAGGGGAACTGATTCGGATCGACAGTGTTGACCTGGGCGGCCCGGTAGAGCAGCAGGGTGATGATGACCCCGGCGATCAGGCCCAGGGTGATCCAGGCGGCGTCGAGGTGGGAGCCGTAGAAGCGGGACTGGCGTTCCTTGCGGGAGGGGGCGTTCTTGAGCCGGATGATGGCGAAGACCACCAGGGCGACCAGGACCATGACGGCGAAGAAGTCCTCCACGAAGCCGACCCAGTCCCACTGGCCGATGCCGGGGAAGTGGAAGGTCTTCTCGAAGAGGGCCCCGTAGGCCTCCACGATGGTCAGCAGCAGAATGGTGAAGCCCCACATGGTGAAGAAGTGGGCCAGGCCCGGAATGGTCCATTGCAGCAGCTTGCGCTGCCCGGCCACCTCTGTGACCTCGGCTTCTGCCTTCGGGACGACGCTGCCCCGGGTGCGATCGGGCGCAGGCTTCCCGGACCGGATGAGCTTGGACAGCCAGTAAAACCGATGCCCGGCGATGCCGAATCCGACCACGGTCACGGCAAGCCCCACAATGATCCTGACCAGCACGGACGCTCCTCGCATACTTCGGTTGTCGAACAGGCTGGCGACGGAGTTTGCGAGCGCCGCCTGGGATTCACATGCCTGGGAGAGGATAGTGTGCGTGGCTTACGCGGGCGTAGTTCAGAGGCAGAACATCAGCTTCCCAAGCTGAGAACGCGAGTTCGATTCTCGTCGCCCGCTCTCCACGGAACCCCTGCTCAGGCGCTCGGATACCCCCGGTGAGCCGTCGAGGTGCGCGCAATTTGCAATAGGAAATGAACTCATTCGTGCCTGTTCGTGCAACGACTTGACTACAGGAGAGGGTGCCCGTCTCGGCTACTGACGCTGAGAGGGGATCCATACGGACATCCATCGCAAGTGCGGGCTCCTCGGGTGATGCGGCCCACCCTGCCGCGGGATTGCGCGGGCCTTGAGCTGAATGAGAATAACTGATAACTGATAACTTCCACCCATGGATGGCTGGGCTCTACGCGAACTACGCCGCAAAGCAGGATTGACTGCATCGCAGGTCGCTCGGGCAACCGGCACGTCGGAAACGAACGTCGCCGCCTACGAGAGAGGCGACAAGGTGCCCGGCCCGGTCACGCGAGAACGTCTTACCGATGCAATCGCAGCTGGCTCAGAGAGTCCAATCTTCGTGAACCGATTGGTTACTGTCCCCGAAGCGGCCGCTTCCATTCGCCATGGTCTCAAGAGGGGATGGTCGGAAAGAGAGCTCTTGCGGATCGTTCGAGAGCATCGCGCGAACTCTAAATGGGTGTCCCGCCCGGCCGACAGGAAGGTCTTCTTCGGAAGACCTTCGACAACCGGGGACCGGCGTTGGGATGCGCTCCTCGCGGGGTCGAGCGATGACCTGTTGATGCGGGCGGGAGAAGCCGCTCCCGAGTGGGCCGAAGACACACGGCTAAACAGCAACTGGTTCATCGGTGACAGTCCTGCTTTCCACGAGTACCTGGCCCCCCATTCGCCTGAAGCTTTCAAAAGGCGCGGCGTGATGGTTGACCCGGACGCCTTGGAATCGGTGTGACCGACAAAGCAAACGGGCCTCTCCTCGACCGGGCACAAATTCAAGAGCTGCTCAACGAGCTTGGTCGGCGATGTGCCTCTCACGGGATCTCCGCTGACCTGCTCATCGTCGGCGGAGGTGCGATCGCTCCGGCCTACAGCAACGACCGCGCCACCCGAGACATCGACGCCATCTTCGAACCCAAGATGCTGGTCTACCAAGAGGCCGAGAGAATGGTCAACGAGCTGGGAATTCCGCGAGATTGGCTAAACGATGCCGTGAAGGGCTTGATGCCCGACCTCCCTGACGACGGGCGACAGGCCGCCCACTGCCTCAGGTGCCCTTGTAATGTCGCCAGACGATGTTGGTTTGCGATCTGCGTCATTTCCTCGACATCCCCGAAGGGGCCCCTGGCCCGGCCCGAAAGATGGCCGAACATTTGGGATGCGTCGTTCGTGCCGCTACCGCTCGCGAAGCGGGGGCGCCGTGGGTCAGCGCTCTGACCTGCCGCCGTCGACCCGCCAATCGACCCTGTAAGGGGCACATCGGAGTGTTTCGCGCGGATCTCCCCGCCCCCGTCGAGTGGCGATGCACGGCCTGCGGGGACGAGGGCGTCATCAGCGGATGGGAGGACTCACCGTACGACCTCAGGCAGCCTCCCTCCTCGTCGGCCGAAGAGCCTGGGCACGAGACGCTGTTATCCGACGAACTGGCGGCTTCGCTACGCGAGCTGATGTTCGTCGACATGGAGTGCGAGCGCCTCGTGTTCCAGATGCACAGCTCGCGCGAAGGTGCCGTCCTGTCCGCCAGCGCCGATGGGCTGGTGGAGCTTGTCGACCTAATTGCAGCCAACGCCAACCACGAGACCAACCGTCGCCGTCAGAAGCGCCTAGAAGCCGCCTTCGACGTCCTGACAGAGGCGCTTGAGGCAGAGGAATCCGCAGGCGCCTTCACGATGCTGCTGGAGATGGCGGATCGTGCAGAGAAAACCCAACGGGGCGATGGAGCCTTCACCGGTCGATGGAGGATCCTCGAAATGGATCTGTGGGACCGAGATGCGCTCGACCTCGTGGAACCGGCTTTCATCGAGTTCGGCCGCGATCACACAGGCGCAATCGGGTTCATCGCCATCACCGGTTGGATCGACTGGCGGAGGGACCGGGCCGGCCGTCCCGGTGTCGAGTTCAGCTGGGAAGGAACGGACGAAGGAGACCGAGTCAGCGGTCGAGGGTGGGCCGAACTAAACGGTGAGGGAGTGCTCCATGGGCGCCTCTATTTCCATCTTGGTGACGATTCAAGTTTTCGTGCCGAACGGACCCTGGCTTAGAAGGCCTCGCTCGGCCCCTCGCCGACCTTTGGCCCACCTCGGGGTATCCGGGCGAGGACGGGCGGAACTCGGAGAATCCTCGTATAGGCAACCCCCGTATGGTTCGATGGGACATGGTGGTCAGTAGGCGCTCGCCCTTCGGTTGGGCGATGACATGCCTTCGCCTCGAAAGAGGAGCGCGGTGGGCGCCCTTACCGAGCGTTTACCTGCCCGGGTCACAGTTGATCGGGATGAGAGAATGTCGACGATCGGGGACCGCGGTCAGAGATCTTCCGCTGGAAGGAATTCTCCCGCTCGCGGTGGGGAAGACAGGGGGCTGGCGATGATCGTGGCGGAGCCTATGGCGGCGCTGCGCGACCCACCCCCGGGCACCGCCATGCACGCCCGCCCCCACCACGGCTCTCACTCCCACACTCCGACGCGCACAAGAGTCACGCCGGCCCGGCTGCGAATCATGGCCCTCGGGCTGGCCCTCCTCGCACTCATCGTCGGGCTGGTGACCGCTCTCGCCGCCGACAACCGGCACGCGGCGACCTCGGCGGCCGCGCAGACGGCCGAGCCCCTGGTCGTCGAAGCTCAGGCGATCGACACCTATCTGTCTGACGCCGACACGACCGCCGCCGGCTCCTTTCTCCAGGGTCAGATTCAACCGGCCTCACTCCGGGCCCGCTACATGACCGACCTGGCTCGGGCATCAGCCAGCCTGGCCGGCGCGGCGCAGGCCGCGGGAGACGATCCATCGGTGGCGTCGACCATCCGGTCCGTGGCCGTCAACCTCCCCATCTACTCCGGGCTCGTGGAGACGGCGACCTTCAACGAGCGGCAGGGCTACTACCCGCTCGCGGCGGCGTACATCGGCGAAGCCAACAATCTGATGCGGGCCAAGATCCTGCCGGCGGCCACCACGTTGTATGACGTCGAGAGCCGGAGTTTGGCGAGCGACCAGGACAACGCGGTGAGCGCGCCATTGGTGGTGGTCGCCGCCCTGTTCATCGTACTGCTCTTGGTGCTCCTCATTGTGGTCCAGGTCTGGATGAGCCGGCACTTCCGCCGAACCCTCAACGTGTTCCTGGCGGGAGCAACGCTCATCGTGCTCGTTCTCGGCATCTGGTTCACGGTGGCCGTGGCCACCCAGAGCTCCGACGCCGATACCGCCACGTCCAACGGCTCGGGACCGGTGGTCCTCTTCACCCAAGCCCGGATCGGGGCCCTCCAGATGCGGGCCGACGACGAGCTCACTCTCCTCACCCGTGACTCGGTGACCTCCTATCAGCCCGATTTCGACAAGACCGCGGGCCGGATCAGCCGCCTGCTGGCGTCCGCCAGCAACGGCGACGGGTCGGTGGAGCAGAGTCAGGTCTCGAGCGCACAGACCGCGTTCGCGGCGTACGAACGGGTACACAGCCAGATCAGGAAAGATGACGAAGCCCTGAACTTCAAAGAGGCCGTCGCCCTGGCGTCGGGTAGCGGCCCGAACCAGCTGCCGATGCTCTCGTCGAATCTCAACGGCGTCCTCGCCGGAGCCATCAACAGCGCACAGCACACCTTCGACCAGGGGATGTCAGGCGCCTCCCGAGACACCGCCGCGCTCATCTGGGCCGGCGCCGTGCTGTCCATCGCAATCACCGCCTGTGTCCTCATGGGCTTCCGGCCGCGGATCGCCGAATACCGGTAGGCGTGATACACGTGCCCCCGACTCCCACCACCCGACGGCTGACGCGACTGATCGCGACTGCGGCGCTGGTCGCCACCGCCCTGGCCGCGGCCGCTTGCAGCACGACGCCGCCCTCGGTGCCCTCTGCGTCGGTCAAATCCCCTCCAGCCCTGCCCGCCGACGCGTCCGTCGTCCGCCCGGCGGCCACCCCGCCTCCTCCCTCCAACTGCACCGCCAGCTACACGCCCCCGAGCCCGATGCCCACCCCCGGTCGCATGCCGGCGGGCTCGTGGATGGCCCACATCTACGCACGGGGCTACCTCATCGCCGGCGTCGACCAGAACACCTATCTGTGGGCCTATCGCGACCCGGTCACCGGTCAGCTCGAGGGATTCGACATCGACATGCTCGAGCAAGTCAATCAGGCCATCTTCGGCGCCGACCCCCCGGCGATCCACTTCCAACTCGTCCCCAATGAGAACAGGAGCGAGGCCGTGGCGACGGGGAAGGTGGACATCGTGGCCGAGACCATGACCATCAACTGCGAACGCCAGACCCGGAGCAGCGCCGATCCGTATCCAGTCGACTTCTCCACCGTCTACTACAACGCCGCCGAGCAGCTGCTGGTGCCGCTCGGCTCCACCATCACCGGTCCCGCCAACCTGGGCCACAGTCGGGTCTGCGCGGCCGGTGGGGCGGACTCCCTGAGCAATCTGGTGGCACAGCCCGGAGCCCAGCACGTCGTGGCCTGGAACGTGAACAACTGGGCCGACTGCCTGGTCATGCTCCAGCAGGGCCAGGTCGATGCCATCAGCACCGACAACGCCATCCTGTGGGGGCTCCACGCACAGGACCCGAATACGGAGATTGTGGGCGCGCCGTTCAGCGCCGAGCCGTACGGCATGGCGATCAGCCAGGACCACACCGACTTCACCGCCTTCGTGAACGGCGTGCTGGCCCAGGAGCGAGCGGACGGCACCTGGGAGGCGCTCTACAACAGCGTTCTCTTTCCCTATACCGGGCAGCAGCAGGCCCCGCCCGCGCCGACCTACAAGGCGGCCACGTGACAAGCGCCACCCTCGACGCCGTTGACCGCCGCATCGCCGAGCTGCGGGCAACAGCGGAGCGCATCGCCCAGAACCTCGTGGAACTCGACAACGACGTGACCCGACAGGTGCTTGAAGCCTCCTCCTCCCTCGCCGGCCAGACTGCCGACCGATGGCACGACGCGCAGGGGCGACTCTCCTCGCTGTGGCAGGGACAGCTCGCCCTGGCCGACGTGCTCGAGCGGGTGGTCGACGCGCGCGGCTCGAAGTCCTCGCTTCCCCGGGCCGCACTCGGCCGCCTCACCGCCCTGCTCGACGGCCCATCAGTGTCCGTCGCGCGCCCCGACGTCCCCCGGGCACTGACCGAGGGCACGGCGCCAACCGACACGCTCACGGTTGACGAGGTGATGGCCCGGATGTCGAGCGACTACGACTCGGTCACGGCGCTGGTCAGCGAAGTGGCCGCCGTGTGGACGGTGACCGTGCCCCGACTAGGGGCACTGGAAGCGACCGTCTCAGAGCTCGAGGCGGCGGCCGACGCCGACACCGCCCGCCGCCCGAACGACCTGGCGGCAGCCCGTCGAGCCATTGCGGACGCCGAGGATCTCGCCCGCTCCGATCCACTGGCCGTATCCGACGACGTGCTCACCACCATCGCCACCATGGTCGAACGAGCATCAACGTCCCTGCGCGCAACGTTGGCGGCGCGCCGCGAGATCCAGGGTGAGCTGGCGGCGGCCGGAGCTTCCCTGGAGGAATGCGCCCGCGCACTCGAACGGGCGCGAGTCACGGGCACCGAAGCGGCGGCCAAGATCGTCCTGCCCGAAACCGAACCGAGCGCCCTCGGCCGGCTCGGGACGGTCATCGACGAACTCCGGCACGAGTTGGCCGAGGCGAGCCGACTGGCCGACACGAGCCCCGCCGATGCCGCCAGGGTCGTGCGGGCCCTGGCACCACGAGTAGCCGGGCTGCGCGACCAGATCGATGAGCTCGAAACATCGGAGCGCGCCGCGTTGGCCACGCGTGAGGAACTACGGGGCCGGCTCGACGCCTACCGAGCCAAGGCACAGGCCCTGGGGCGGGGCGAGGACCTCGAGTTGGACCGCCTGTACGTGGACGCCCGCGACGTCCTTTACTCCGCTCCGTGCGATCTCGTCGAGGCGGACGCGCGGGTCACCGCGTATCAGCGATCGATCTCCTCCCCGCAGAAAGGGGTGCCCACATGGCCACATGCCTGAGAGCCGGGTGCACGGGCGAGATCGACGGCGACTTCTGCGACGTCTGCGGCCGTCCGCCGCTCGCACTTGTCGCCCCGCCCGTGGCTGCCGCGGCCGAACCGGCGAGCGCCCCGGCGGGAGTCACTGACGGACGGCCCTGTATTCGCCCCGGCTGCGAGGGATCCGGGGTGATAGAGGACGGTTACTGCAACCGGTGCGGGTTCGCCCCCCAGGCCGCATCGTCGCCTTCGAACGGCTCTACGGCGTCGGCCGAGGCCCCGCCAGTCAGCCTGGGAACTGCTGCCTCCATCAGCGGATCGACGTCGCCCGACACGAATACGCTCAAATCGACCCCCGGTAACGGCTCGGCAGTGAGCCGCTCTGGTGGCACCGGCGGCTCGCGCAGCCGGGGCAACCTGGGCGCCGGACTGGTCGAGATGCCCTCGGTGCCCCGGCGTGATCCGCGCTCGGTCGTGCTCAGCGAGCCCGAGGTCCCCGAGCGCAAGCGTTTCTGCGCCCACTGCGGTGGTCGCGTCGGTCAGACCCGCGAGGGACGCACAGGTCGGACCGAGGGGTTCTGCACTGACTGCGGGGCACGGTTCTCGTTCACTCCGAAGCTGTGGCCAGGTGACCTGGTGGCCGGTCAGTACAAGGTGGCCGGCTGTATCGCCCACGGCGGTCTCGGATGGATCTATCTGGCCCAGAACCTGAACCTCTCCAACCGCGGCGGCTACGTCTGGGTCGTGCTGAAGGGCCTGCTGGACTCCGAGGACAAGGCGGCGGCCGCGGCGGCGGTGGCCGAACGCCAGTTCCTGGCCGAGGTCAAGCACCCGAACATCGTCCAGATCTACAACTTCGTCCAGCACGGCGACGCCGGCTACATCGTCATGGAGTACGTGGGAGGAGAGTCGCTCCGCGAGCTCCGGAACCGCACCAGGGGCGAGACCGGCGCACCATTGCCGCTCGAACAGGCAATCGCCTACGCGCTGGCCATACTGCCCGCATTCGGCTACCTGCACGACCAGGGGCTGCTCTACTGCGACTTCAAGCCGGACAACGCCATCCAGACCGACGATCATCTGACCCTGATCGACCTGGGGGGAGTGCGGGCCATCGATGACGATGACAGCGACCTGTACGGGACGGTCGGCTACCAGGCGCCCGAGGTCCCTGAGGTCGGGGCCTCCATCAGCTCCGACCTCTACACGGTCGGCCGCACACTCGCCGTGCTCAGCTTCGACTGCGCCGGCTTCCAGGATGAGAAGCGTTACGCCACCAGCCTCCCCCCGGCCAGTGAGGTGCCGCTCTTTGGCCGCTACGAAGCGTTCCACCAGTTCTTGCTCAAGGCGACGCAGGCCGATCCGGCATCCCGCTTCCAGTCCGCCGACGAGATGGCCGACCAGCTCATCGGCGTCCTGCGCCAGGTACGGGCGATCGATGGGAACGACCCCCGGCCCGCGCCCAGCCTGCTCTTCAGCGGAGAGCTCGGGAACGGAGCAGTGGCCAGTACCTGGCGGAACCTTCCGGTGCCGGCGATCGACCCCTTTGATCAGGCGGCCGGCGTGCTGGCCACGGTGGTCATCTCGGACCCCGTGCAGATCCAGGCCGTGCTGGAGTCGACGCCGCGCACCCCCGAGGTGGCGTTCCGGTTGGCTCGATCCTTCATCGACGCCGGGGACTTCGCCGAAGCCGAGCGTGAACTCGACTCTCCGGAAGCCCGGGTGGGGGGATGGCGGACCGCCTGGTGGCGGGGGGTGCTGCATCTGGCCGCTGGGCGGCCGGCTGACGCACGACCGTACTTCGCCGCCGTGATCTCCGAACTGCCCGGCGAACTGGCACCGCGGCTGGCCCTGGCCGTCTCACTAGAACTATCGGCTGGGTTGCCGGCGACCACGGGTTGGACCAACGGAGGGTTGTCGTTGCCAACGGACGCCACTTCCACTGACGACCTCCGCCAGGCCGCCCATCATTTCGAGATCGTCGCCGCCACCGACCCGAGCTTCGTCTGTGCCAGCTTCGGCCTGTGCCGGGTCCGGGCGGATCTCGGAGACCGAGCCGGAGCGGTTGCCGCCCTCCAGCGCATCCCGTCCACCTCCAGCTCGCACGCGGCAGCCCAGATCGCCCTCTGCGGTATGTGGTGCTCCGACATCGCCGGCCACCCACCCGAGTTCGGCGATCTGCACGCCGCATCGCAGCTCCTCGATCACCTCGCGGCCGAGCCGGCGGTCCGGCTGGCCCTGAGGCGCGACCTGCAGCTCCAGACACTGCGGCTGCTCACCCAAGGAGTGACCGACCCCGGCCCGTCGATTTCCGGAGCACCGTTGACCGAAGGCGACACGAGAGCCGCGCTGGAGGAGACCTACCGTTCATTGGCCAAGCTGTCCCACACCGACGAGGAGCGCTTCGCTCTGGTCGACCTGGCCAACGCCTACCGACCGAGGACCCTCACGTGAGCGAGGGCCCGGAGCTCACGATCGACGCCTGCCCGGAGTGTCGCGCGGCCGTCTTCGAGGGTGAGCGATTCTGCGAGGCATGCGGCCACAAGCTGGCCGTCGACGTGCTGCAGCCAGAGGACCCAAAGGCGGCGGGCAGAGAGGAACCGGCATGTCTCCCCCGAGAACAAACAGCGCATCCGCCTCGAAGAGGGCTCCGTGGCGGCGGTCACGGATCGAGGCTGGCGCAGGCAACGCAACGAAGATGCGGTGACCCTGGCGGCTGTGGGCGACCGTTCGGCCGTGGCGGTGTGCGACGGGGTGGCATCCACGTCGAATGCGCACCGGGCGGCCCAAGCGGCGGCCGCGGCGGCGATCGACGCACTCGACTACGCGCTGCAGGCACCCAGATGGCCGACCCGCCGCGAGCTGCACGACTTGTTCGGCGAGGCGTTCGAGGCGGCACAGCGGGCGGTGGAGGCAGCGACCGACGACCGGGATCGCGCGGGTGATCTGTCGCCATCCACCACCCTGGTTGTCGCCCTGGCCGCGCCCGGCCAGGTCCTGGTCGGCAATGTCGGCGACAGCCGGGCTTACTGGTTGAGCCAGTCGGCGCTCGATCGGCGGCTTCTCACCGTGGATGACTCGTGGGCCCAAGATCGGATGGCCGAAGGCGTGGAGCCACAGGAGGCCCTCGCGCATCCCGAGGCGCATGCCATCACCCGTTGGATCGGCGCCGACGCCGAATCGACCGAACCCCGGATCACCGACTTCGAGGTGACCGAGCCTGGACTCCTGATCGTCTGCACCGACGGGCTCTGGAATTACTTCGAGGAGCCCGCGATGCTCGCGGAGCTGGTCGCCGCCGCCAGCGACCGCTCGCCGTCGGGGATCGCCCACTGCCTGGCCGACGCCGCCCTCGACGCCGGAGGCCAGGACAACATCACCGTTGCGGTAGTCCCCGTCGGACCGGCCCACACACCGGCCGTCCCAAGCAAGGAGTGACGAGAGCCATGGCGGAGTTCGACATCGAATGCTTCCAGAACGAGTTCCTCCCCGCGGGCGGAACGCTGATGAATGCCGTCATCACCATCACCGCGCGAGAGACGTCCTCCACCGGACGGGAGGCGTCTGGTCCAGGTTCCGGGGAGCGCGCCGAGATACTCCTCCTCGACACCTCGGGCTCCATGAAGGGTCCCAAGCTGGCGGCGGCCAAGGTGGCTGCGGCCGCGGCGATCGACTGCCTGCCCGAGGGCGTCCGATTTGCCGTCATCAGCGGAAACAACGAGGCCGAGATGGCCTACCCGGCCTCAGGGTCGCTGGCCGTCGCCACGACGACCTCCCGCGACGCAGCCAAGGAGGCGTTGCGGCGTCTCGACGCCCGCGGGGGAACGGCCATCGGCTCGTGGATCGGGCTGGCCGCCCAGCTGCTGCGCGACGAGCCCGGCATACGGCACGCCATCCTGCTCACCGATGGCAAGAACGAGAGCGAATCGAGCGACGACCTCGATCGCGCTCTCGCCCTAGCCGAGGGGGTATTCCAGTGCGATTGCCGTGGGGTGGGGGCGGACTTCGTGGTGTCCGAGCTCATGAAGATCGCCAACGCCCTCCTCGGTACACAGGACATCGTCCCCGACCCGGCCGACCTGAAAGCCGACTTCACCTCCATGATGCAAACCTCCCTGGGCAGGAAGGTCGGCGCCGTGACGCTCAAGGTCTGGACTCCTCGAGGGGGCCACGTCGTCGTGTTGAAACAGATGGAGCCGGTCGTCGACCTCATCGGGGCGAGGGTCGAGGTAAGTGAGTTGGTCGGCGAGTACCCCACGGGCTCCTGGGGCGACGAGTCGCGGGACTATCACCTGAGTGTGCGAGTTCCCCCCGGAGAGATCGTCGACGAGAAGATGGCGGCCGCACGGGTGACGCTCGTCGTCGACGGTGAGACGGCCGGCCAGACGCCGGTGCTCGCCACGTGGACCGACGACGTGGCCCTCTCCACGAGAATCAACCGTCGCGTGGCCGAGGTCATGAACGAGACAGATATGGCCGATGCGATCCAAAGGGGGGTCGATGCCTTGCGGGCCGACGACACGAGAACGGCCACCGACGAGCTGGGCCTGGCCGTGCGACTGGCCCACGAATCGGACAACTCCGAGGTTCTCGACCGCCTATCGAAGCTGGTCGACGTCGAGGACCAGGCCACGGGACGGGTGAAGCCCAAGGCCAAGGTGGAGGAGGTCGACGTGATGATCGCAGAGTCCAGATCGGTGCGCACAGAACGCAGGGGCCGGTGACCCTCACCTGCCCGGCCGGCCACGCCTCCGAGACAGCGGACTACTGCAGCACGTGCGGGATCGCCCTCACGCGCCACAGGTCCGCCGACCGGTGGCCGGGACGGGAAAGCGAAGGGAGGCTCCCCGCGACCACCTGACGCCCGGCCGCGCGCAGCTAACGGGTCTTCCCCGCCCCGCCTCTGTCCCAACTGCGGGTCACCGACCGAGGGAGGTCCCAGCTGCGGCGACTGCGGGTACTCCCTGAGCGCACCCGACAGCGTTGCCGTGTGGGAAGAAGAGCTCTGGGAGGTGGTCGCCCGGCCGGATCTCCAGTACTACGAGACGACCGACCACGAGGGCATGGAGTTCCCTGAAGCGACGTACACCCGTCGCATCGCGCTGGTCGGAGACCATGTCCGCATCGGCCGGCGCAGCACGACGAGAGGCATCAAGCCCGAGATCGACGTGTCCGGGACGCTCGAGGACGTGGGCGTGTCCCATCGGCACGCCGTGCTGATGCGCCAGCCGGACGGGAGCTGGGCCCTGGTCGACCAAGGATCGACCAACGGCACGTTTCTCAACACCGAGAGCGATCCGATCCCGGCCAACCAGCGGGTCCCACTCCGGGCCGGCGACCAGATCCACGTAGGCGCCTGGACGACGTTGACCATGGAGCGAGTCGACGTCAAGTGGGTCACGGTCGCACGAGATCTCCGTCCCTTCCAAGGACACACGCGGTGTCGGCCGAGGCCGCCAGCAGATGGAGATCCGCCTGCTCGGCCCTCTCCAGGCGGAGGTCGGGGGAACCCCGGTGCCGCTCGGCGCGCCGAAGCTCCGGGCCGTGCTGGCCGTGCTGGCGCTGCGCATCGGGTCGGCCGTCTCCATCGGCGATATTGAGTGGGCCGTGTGGGGCGACCGAGAGCCCCAGACGGTCGGCAAGGCCCTCCAGGGCTACATCTCGACGCTCCGCGGACACCTTGGCGCCGCGGCAATAGAAACCACACCGCAAGGGTACCGACTGGTCGGCCCGAAGGACCTGATCGACACCTTCCGATTCGAGCGGCGAACCGAACGTGGACGCGCGCTGCTGGCCGCCGGGCACCCGGGCTCCGCCGTGGCCGAGTTCGGGCGCGCCCTGGAGCTGTGGCGCGGGGAGCCATTGCCCGATCTGGTCGACGGGCCGGTCGGCGCCGGGGAGATCGCCCGGCTCCACGAACGCCGCGCCAGTGCCGAGGAGGATCTCTTCGAGGGCCGGCTACAACTGGGCGACCATCAGGGCGTGCTGCCCGACCTGAGCGCAGCCGTCGAGGAGGAACCGCTGCGAGAGCGGAGGTGGGCGCAACTCATGCTGGCGCTGTACCGCTCGGGCCGTCAGGTCGACGCCCTGCGGGCCTTCCAGCGGTACCGCGCCGTCCTCGCGGAGGAGCACGGGGTCGAACCGTCAATGGAGATCCTCACCCTCGAACAGAGGATCGTGCTCGAAAAGCCCGAACTGCGCTGGACGCCGCCCGAGGAGCGGGGCGCGCCACTACCGCTCGGGTAACACGGGGACCGGGTTTACCGGGTCCTTACCGCAAGGAATCACCATCGGGACCATGAGCGTCAGCGTGGGTCCCAGGCATTCGGTCGTTGAAGCGGAGGCGCCCCCGACGGCGGGACCCTCGGAGCCCTGCCGCGGCAGGGCCCATAGACCGGGAAAGGGTGGCCCCACCACCGGCCGCTACCGGCGTCGACTCCTCGGCGGGGGCGGCCACTCGAGTACTCACCGCGGTCCTCCTTCCGTTCGTCTCGGTCTGGGAGATCGGCAAGGCCGCGGTGCGCCGGCTGGTGGGCGGCGCCCTCCGGGCGGTGCAGGGTCGGCCAGCGGGATCTCCGGAGTGGCCCGCCACCTCGGACGGTTCCTTGGTCGCCTGCTCACGCCGATCGTTCGATCTGTTCGACGGGTCACACGCTCCACCGCACGAGTGCTGGGGACGGTCTTCACGGTTATCGGCCGCTCCTGCGCTCGCGCCGGGGCCACCGCCATCCGGGCCGTTCGCCCGCTGTGGGCCTTGGCGGCCAGGGCGGCCTTCTTCGTAACGGCCCGGGTACTCAAGCCTCTCTGGGCGGCGGTTGTCGCCGTAACCCGGCTGGTCGCTTACGGGATGAGGGGCGTGGCCTGGCTGATCGTCGGAACGCTCCGGCTCGTGGCGCAGGGGCTGACCGTCGTGATCGACGTGCTCTACTGGGCGATGGCGCTGGTGGCGGTGCTGGTCTGGCGCGCCTGCACCCCCATCGGGCGGCTGATCGCCCTCTTGGCGAAGGCGGTGGCCTGGCTGATCGTCGGAACGCTCCGGCTCGTGGCGCAGCGGGCTGACCGTCGTGATCGACGTGCTCACTGGGCCATGGCGCTGGTGGCGGTGCTGGTCTGGCGCGCCTGCACCCCCATCGGGCGGCTGATCGCCCTCTTGGCAAAGGCGGTGGCCTGGCTGATCGTCGGAGCGCTCCGGCTCGTGGCGCGCGGGCTGACCGTCGTGATCGACGTGCTCTACCGGGCGGTGGCGCTGGTGGCACGCGCAATTGGCCGAACGGTGGCGCTTCTTCTTCGCCCACCGCTCTCGGGGGCCACGGCCATCATGAAGTGGCTCGGGCGTACCGTGGGAACTGCAGCACGGTCAACGATCTGTCCGGTCGCACGAGTGTTCTTCTGGATCGCCCGCTCTTTGAGCTCCGCGTCGGGCCGCGTGATGCAGGGCTCGCTGGTTGCCTTCGGCACCGCGCGTCACCACGCTCGAGTCACCCCGCGCGCCGGTGCCGTCACTGCGCTCGAAGTATCGAGCGCAGTTGGCCCGATGCCCTACTCGGACGAGCGACCGCTCGAGTCCGTCTTCACCATGACCAGTCACCAGAACCCGTACCTGGGGCCCGGTGAATCCCGAGTCGAAGCCGTCGTTTCGGTCACGGCCGACATGGGGACGCTGGAGGGCGGGCCCCGCGAGGCGGTGGAGATCTTCCTCCTTGACTGCTCGGCATCGATGGGCCACCCGTGGGACAAGGTCCGAGCGCTGCGCAAGGCGACCCGCGCCGCTCTGGAGATACTGCCCGACGGCGTCTGGTTTGCGGTCGTGCGGGGGGCGGAGTCGGCCGAAGTGATCTTCCCGCGGACGAACGGGTTGGTGCAGGCGTCGCCAACCACCCGCAAGGAAGCGGCCGCGGCGGTGGCGGCCCTGCAGCCGGTCGGCGGCACGGCGATCGGACGGTGGCTGGATCTCGCCGCTCGGCTGAGCACGCTTCGCCCTGGAGCCATCCACCACGCGCTGCTCCTCACCGATGGCAAGGACGAAGACGAAGCGGAGCGGGAACTGGACCTCGCCGTGGCGGCCTGCGTAGGACGGCTGCAGTGCGACTGTCGGGGCATCGGCAGCGACTGGGCGGTGAGCGAGCTGCGGAAGATCTCGTCGGCTCTCCTCGGAACGGTGGACATCATCCGCCAACCGGTCGACATGGAGGACGACTTCCGCAACGTCATCGGCACGGCTCTCTCGCGACACCTCGAGGCCTCACTCCGGATCTGGGTACCCGAACACGCCAAAGTGAGGTTCGTCAGGCAGGTGGCGCCGACCATTGAAGATCTGACGGACCGAGCCAAGGCGATCGACGCGCACACCTTCGAGATCCCGACGGGTGCGTGGACGACCGAGAGGCGGGAGTACCACGTGAGCGTCGACGTACCACCGGGCCCGATCGGCGCCGAGATGTTGGGGTGCCGAGTCAGCATCGTGGTGGGTGACCGGAAGCTCGCAGATTCCCCGGTGACGGCCCACTGGACCGGCGAGGAGTTGCTCTATGCCCCGATGAGCGCAGAAGTGGCCCACTACACCGACCAGGCAGAACTGGCTCGGTCAATCCAAATGGGACTCGAAGCGCGGCGCGCCGGCCATGAGCAGAGGGCCACCGACATGCTCGGCCGCGCCGTGAAGCTGGCAGCCCAGAGTGGACAGCACGCCACCAGCCAGCTGCTGGCTGACGTCGTGGACGTCGACGATGCCATGACGGGCAAGATAAGGCTCAAGGCGCACGTAGAAGACGCCGATGAGATGGCGCTCGATGCCCGCTCGACGAGGACCAATCGGGCGAGGGACGAGTAGCTCGTTGCCTGACGAGTGGGCAAGAAGAGGTTCGTGTGACACTGAGAGGTGAGCAGGACCAAGCCGGTGACGTGGGGCCCTCCGTTAAGCAGCTGCTGTGGCGCTCACCCTGCCACCCGTCAGTTGCCTGCGTGAACACGGCGATGGATCCTCACCAACTGGGTCGACCGGACAGAGGTTGGCCGCTTGTGAGCGACCACCTCTGTCCGGTCGTCGCTGGAGCGGGCGGGCTGATTGACGCCTCGTGGTGCTTCGACCGGATGGCGGAGGTGCTCATCGGCATGCCTCCAATCGTCAGCGAAACTGACGTGCTCTGCCCCGAGTTGTTTCTGTTCGAGAAGGGGCGTCTCTCGGTGCGCTATTGCCCATTCGACAGCGTGAACCCGAAAGCGAAGCTGGTGATCGTTGGTATCACCCCCGGCCTCCATCAGATGTTTCTCTCATGCCAAGAAGCGCAGCGAGCTTTGGTGGAGGGGCAAACTGGCGAGGAGGTATTTCGTCGGGCCAAGGCTGTCGGCGCTTTCGCCGGTTCGATGCGCACCAATCTCATAGCCATGCTCGATGGAATCGGCCTCCATGAGAAACTCGGAATCGACTCGACTCGGTCGCTGTTTGGCGAACACGCCGAGTTATTGAGCGGAACGTCGGCGGTCCTTTACCCTGCCTTCGTTGACGAAAAGAACTACACCGGCACGCCGGGTCCTCACGCATATCCGCTCCTACAGGCGTTTGTCGATCAGGTGCTGACAGCGGAACTGGGGATGACGCCCGATGCCTTCATCATCCCCCTGGGCAAGACCGTCTCAACCATTCTCCAGCGAGAAGTGGCCCGTGGGGCGCTGAAGCCTGAACGCTGTCTGTTCGAGTTTCCTCACCCCTCGGGGGCCAACGGGCATCGTGCTCGGTTGTACGCAGAAAACAAGACCAACCTGACCGCTCATGTTGCTGAATGGGGAATGAAATAGATGGATGCCACTTCCCAGAGTTTGACCGCCCAGGAGCGGGCCTTGATCATCAAGGTGGCCCGATGCGAGTTGATTTTGCGAGCAGGCCGGGAAGATGGTCATCCCTGCCACGCCGTGGTGGCATCTCAGGGTGTCACTGACGAGGACAACCGCCAAGTACCAGAGGCATGGGCGGGCAACCTCCACGGTTCTAGAGTTGTCTTTCTCTCTTCAAACCCGAGCATTAGTGAGCCGGACACGGGACAGCCGCTTGACAGCGCCGAGGATCATTCACGGTCCGCATCGACCGATCAAAAGATCATTGAGTCTCAGGGGCTTCGCTTTGACCGGACTCTGCCTCGACCGTTCGTTAAGAACGGTCGCTACCTCCAACAGGACGGGCGCTACTCTCAGAGGCCAGTCCATTTTTGGAGATCCGTACAACATCGAGCCGAAGAATTGCTCGGACCGACCGCAGATCCAAGCGTGAACTACGTCATGACCGAAGTCGTTCACTGCAAGTCCAAGAACGAGGTCGGCGTGTCGAAAGCTGCTGAAACATGTGCAGAGCGGTACCTCAATGACATCCTGGCCCTCACGAATGCACCCGTCGTGGTCGTGGTCGGCAAGAAGTCGCACGACTGTCTCAACAATGCGCTGGGCCTCGATTTGCCCGAACCGCCCTACATCACGGAAAGAAATCTCGGTGGCACAAATAGGCATCTGGTGTTCATAAGGCACCCCTCCGCACACAAGGGCCTAAAGACCATTGCCGGAATCCACGGCGATGAAGAGGTGGAGCGACTTCGGAACTTGCTCAACGGGCACTAAGGACCTCCTGAGTCCCGAAGGGAGACCGGGAGCCGACCTTGGCTGGTGCTTGAGAGCCTGAAGCGGGCGCCCCCCTTTACTGCGGCGTTACCGGAGAGCCCGAGACTGCTCTTAGTACCTACTACGGATGAAGGGGACGGAGGAATGGAGACACGACGACAGGGTGCCGGGTTATGGCTGCCCTCAACGACAGGTCGCAGCCGAGTCCTTGCTCGCCGACGGACCGTGCACCTTTTTGCGAGAGTTTCACTTGGACTGGTGATCGGCGGCCTCGCGGCCGGTCTTACATTCATCCCTCCTGCGAACGCAGGTGCAGCAGGCACTATCAAGTCAAGCAAGGCTATGCTCAGGCCCAACTATTGAAGCTTTCGAATCTACCGTCCGGCTGGACAAAGTCGGGCGGTACATGGGTCGGCACCAGCGGAGACAACGACGCGTCAAGCATGCTGACAATGACTCAGTATCCTGAATTTTCAACCTGCCTGGGCGAAGCTCCCGCGCTCAGTGTGGTCGCCACAGAGGCCTCCAGTCCTGAATTCGACAGCAACGACCAGAACACGAGCGTTCTTGACGTCGCAGATGTGTACAGCAGCTCGAACGATGCGAAAACCGATTTTCCTCCGTTGGATAATCCTAAATTCGCGAACTGCTTCCTCCGGGTACAAGGTTCATCGATCATGAATTTGGAGCAGTCTGCATGGCCATCCGGCGCCACGTTTGGAACGCCGACCGTCTCCATTTCCCATCAGCCGAGGTACGGAAATCAGTCGGGACTTATTGAGGTCCAAGTACCGGTGAACCTCCCGGGAGGAGAAGGCGCCACAAACGACTTCTTCGTTGCTCTCGTGATCCGCCAAGGTCGATCGACCGCAGAGCTGTTGATCGACCAGGGGGATACAACTCCCCCTGCCTCGCTTACCGAGTCATTGGCGAAAGCGGTCACAGCCAAGATGAAGGCGCCGCCGTCGGGCAACCGGTCATCACCGCCTGAACGTAGTTGATCTCACTGGCTGCAGCCATGGATGTGTGACCCACCCGGGCTGATGGAACGTGGACGGTTCCCTCACGCGGTGGCCGAGCGCGGCGCCCAGTTGGTCCACGAGAGCGACCGCGACGACGCACTGCTGCTGGCTAACCGGGGCGGCGGGAGTCGGGGTCAGGATGAAGGTGCCCAGCACCCGTCCTCCGCCCCGAACCGGGAGCTCGACCTGTTTGGTCGGCAGACCCATGGTGGACGACGGCCAGCGCAGGGGGTTCGAGCTGCACGGTGCCGTCGTTGGCGATCCAAGCCCCTTTTCCAGACGGTTGGTCCCGGACGAAGCGGCAGTCCTGCAGGCTGAGGAGTTCTCGGAGTTCGCTGGCCACGGCGATCAGGACGAAGTCCGGATCTCCCCACCGGCGATGCGCTCCCCCAAGTCATGCAGACGGGAGAGATCCAGTCGCCCGAGGGCGGCCGCCTCTTGGTGTTGATGGCCGCGGGCAGCCAACCCCCCCACGAGCAGTCCCACGACGACGAAGAGGATCTCCGTCGTGATGTCGGATTGGCGACTGATCCGGAATGAGCCGTAGGGGCGGGTCAGGAGATAGTCGAACGAGGCCGCCGCCACCAAGGATGCCATGATGGCGGCGGCCCGATGACCCCAGACGCGATGGCGACCACCACGACCACCAGCACCAGAGCGTCATCGGCGGCGCTGAGATGGCTGCGACTCGGCACCAACAAGAGTGCGACGGCGATGGGGCCGCCCACCGCAGCGATCCAGATCCATAAGCGACTCGATCCGATGGATCTCTGGAGACACGGGGAGGTCCGTGTGCCATCAGCTAGGAACGCTCGGACGATTCGCTGGCAGAGAGCAGTTGATAGGTCGGATTGATGATGGCCAGCTTGCCCTTGTGCTTTCCGACCATTCCTTCGGCCACCAGCCGAGTTCCGCTCTGGAGCCCGGAGATCGAACGCCGGCCGAGAAAGACGAGTGTGATCCCCTCCCCACTCTTGTCGACCAGGACACATTCAAGGGCGGGAACGTCGGCCAGGGACGGCACCCGGATGGATTCCACCCGCCCGGCCACCCTGGCGCGGTGCGCCAACGCAGTCGCCCGATCGACTCCGTTCCGGGCTGGATCGCACCGGACGGCAGCTTGGTCCCGAGCACGAGGGCGTGCCCACCAGCGGGAACCTTGTGCGGGAGCATCGCCGTCCACGCAGAGGGGGTCTCCACCAGCCCGGGCGCCACGTGGAAGGGCACGATCGTGGCGTTGACGTGCGGTAGCTGGCTCACGATGTCGACGATCCGGTCCGCCGTCTGGTCGTGCAGGATCCGGTCGCCACGCCTTGCCGTACGACCGCCGTGGCAAGAGCATGCTCGACTTCGGTCTGGCCGTCGGCCAGCTCGGCGGCCAGCTCCAGCGCGGCCCGGCCCAGGCGACGGTCCGGACACTCGACGACCTCGAGAGGCAAGCCGGGCCAGACCGAGCTGCTGCCAACGGGCGATCAGGCAGTCTCGGCCCGGCCGCTCGTCGATGTTGAAGTGGACCGCGCGCAGATCGTCCGGCGTGAGGGCTCGGGCGTACTGGATGGCCCGGGCGGTGGCCAGGTCGATCCGGTCGACGAGCACGATGACGACGTGGCGGCGCAGGACCGGCGCTTCGAAGGCCTCGAGCGGCCGCCCCCTCTTCCAAGATGGCGTCCTCGGCCCGGTACTGCGCGGTTCGTACGAACCAGGGCGAAGACGATGCAGCGGCATCACGACCACGACGACCCAGGCCCCCTGGGTGAACTCGGTCACCGCGAAGACGACGCACGACAAGCGGCGCAGACCACGGCGGCGGTGGCGTTGATGGCCACGCTCTTGCGCCAGCGCGGCTCCCGGTGGGTGAGGTGATGCGTCACCATGCCCGCGCCGGCCATGGTGAAGCCGGTGAACACCCCGATGGCGTACATCGGGATGAGCGAGGCGACCTTGGCGTCGGTGGCCAGCAGGAGGGCGATCGAGGCCACGGCGAGGAGCGATGATCCCGTTGGAGAAGACGAGTCGGTGGCCCCGCACGGTGAGCTTGCGGGGCAAGAAGGAGTCCTCGGCGACGAAGCTGACGAGGAACGGGAAGCCGGTGAAGCTCGTGTTGGCGGCCAGGATCAGGATGAGGGCGGTCGCCGCCTGCAGCGAGTAGAAGAGGACGCGGCCCGGCCGGGCTGGTCCCGTAGACGAGCTGGCCGATCTCCGAGACGACCGTCGGGGTCCCCGACCCGAAGGGGACCGGCGTGGGTGAGCGCGGCGAGGACCGAGACGCCGAGGAACATCGGCGCCGAGGATGCGTGCTCATGAGGACCAAGGTGGTGCGGGCGTTCCTCGCCTGGGGCTCCCGGAAGATGCTGACGCCGTTGGAGATCGCCTCGGTCCCGGTCATCGCCGAGCCGCCGTTGGCGAAGGCACGGAGCCGAGAAGAAGAGCGGAGACGCCGAGGAGGAGCCCCCCGCTGGTGTGGCCGAGCGGCAGCTGGCCGTGGCCCGAGCCGGGACGTGGCCGAGGGCCCCGGCAGGCCCCGGACGAGGCCGAAGACGATCAGCACGGCCATGTTGGCGATGAAGAAGTACGTCGGGACGGCGAAGACCCGCCCCGCCTCGCGGATGCCCCCGGAGGTTGCCGAAGGCGAGGAGGACGACGAAGGCGATCGAGAGGGGGACGGCGGCGCTCCCGAGCGCGGGGACCGCCGAGATGATGGCATCGGCCCCGGCGGCCACCGACACCGCGACCGTGATCGTGTAGCTGATGAGGAGGGCGGCCCCGGCGATCTGGGCGAGGTTCGGGTCCGAAGTTGTCCCGGCTGACCACGTAGGAGCCGCCCGCCTTCGGGTAGGAGCTTGACGACCTCGCGGTAGCAGATCGTCACGACGGCGAGGACCGCCAAGATGGGAGCGGTGATCGGGGTGACGAGGGAGAAGGCGGCGAGACCGGCGACCGGCACGAGGATCCGCAACATCTCCTCGGTCGCGTAGGCCGACGAGGACATGACGTCGGAGGAGAGCACGGCGAGCGCCGTCGGCTTGCCGAGGCGCTGGCCCTGGAGCTCGTCGCTCACCAGCGGCGGCCCGAACAGGAGCCGCTTCACCCGGTAACGGCGGCTCTCCGGGAGACTGGCCGCCAGGGTGGAGTCGGTCCGGGTGGGCGATCGCGTCAGGTCGTGAGCTGGGCGAACCGTCTCGGGCTGGCTGGTCGTCCCGGACGCCGGCACGGCAACGGTCTACCTCGTTGCGGTCGCCGGAGCGAATCCCTGCGTTCAGGACCGGGCATCCTTCCCGTTACTTCACGGCTGATCCCGGAGATTCGTCGCCTCAGCTACCGGATCGGTCTCCGTCCTCGCATCCTTGAGAAGTTGGGCGATCCTTTCGGGCTGGTCATATTGCGGCCAGTGTGAGGCGTGCACCAGGTGAAACGCCGGATCCTTGAACAGCCCCGCTATCTCGGCCGCAAGGGAAGGGTTCAGGTAGCGATCCGACTCGCCGAAAATGACAGAGACCGGGACCTCGAGGCGTGCGAGCGCTCCACTGTCAATAAGCGTGTCCTGCGTGTCGAGGGCGTCGAACAGAGTCGCGGTCCAGGCACGGATACCGGCGAGGGCATCGGGCTGCTCGGTATCGCCGTAGAACTGCGGCAGGATCGACCGAATGGCCAGGCCGTCGGGGTCGAGGGCATCCAATCCCCACTGATTGGCGGTGTGCTGCAACAGCCAGAGACGCTGACCTTCGTCGTTGATCATGGCGTCGGCCAGCGGAGTGAGGGCCGGGTCGGCGAGAAGCCGAATCATCTCGGGAAGTTGCAGGGAAGGCTGATGGCCGAAGATCGTGTTGAGCAGAACCAAATGCGCCACTCGTTCGGGGTGGGCCAGGGCGAATGCCACGGCGTCGGGCCCAGAGGCATCGTGACCGACCAGCACGCAGCTGATAATGCCCAACTCATCGAGCACGGCCGCCAGTTCGGATCCATGGTCCTCAGGGGAGAAACCGGCGACATCCGAGCGATCGGACCGGCCGTAGCCGAGCCAATCGAAGGCCACGGCCCGCCTCGGAGAGAGCAGGGGTAAGAGCTTGTCGTAGATCCGGTGATCGTCGGGAAAGCCATGCATCAAGACGATCGCGGGCTCCTGCCCCGGATACTCGAGCACATGGAGGGATCCCCGTTTATGGGTCACCGAGTGCTCGATGACGCCAGCGTCGATTGTGGTCATTGTTGTCCCCTTTCAAGGTTCGTTGAACGTGCGATGAGTTCGTCGTCGAGTTTCGTGGCGCACAGACTCATGGCCTGCTCACGGCCTCATGTGCCAGGGCGACCTCGGCCGGCGGTAGCGGGACGGCAGGCTCCTGGGCCGCCGCCTCCGCATTCTGGCGGGGTCGGGCCGGCAGGAACCCAATTGCGACAACAGCCCCGACGATGGTGACGGCTCCGACAACCCGGCAACCGCCCGCCAGGCTGTAGAGGAACGCATTGGTGGCGGTGTTGGCGAGGCCTTGCTGCGGCATGGTCGAACCCGAGCTTCGAGAGCTGGTGAGAGGCGATGATCGCTCCGCCGATCGAGCCCTTGGCGCCCGCGACGGCTCGATCAGGAATTCCCGACGGCAACTCCGAAACCAGCCGGCTCGTGTACAGGGACGTGGCGACGCTGCCAATGACCGCCACCCCGAGCGTCCCGCCGAAGAGGCGGGTGGCATCGTTGACGGCAGATCCCACTCCGGCCTTCGCCGCTGGTACCGCGCCCATGATCGCTTCGGTGGCCGGCGCGCTGGTGAGGCCCATCCCTGAGCCGAGGAACAGCATCTGACCGACGATGACGAGATAGGTCGTGGATCCAGATGCGGTCGAAGCCCAGAGAAGCCCAGTCGCAAACAGCAACAACCCGGTTCCGACGATTGCCTTGTTGCCAACCCGAACGGCGAGCTTCGTGCCCACCACCGACGTCACGGCCACAGAAGCCGGCCACTGGTAGAAGGCGGACCCCGGTACCCAGTGGGGTGTATCCCTTCACGAATTTGGAAGTACTGGACAACAAGGAAGATGAAACCCGAGAGAGCGAAGAAGGAGATGGCGACCGAGCCACTGGCGGCCGTGAACCGGGGATTGCGAAACAGGGCCACGTCGAGCATGGGGTGCTCGGTACGCTGCTCTACCAGGACGAAGATGGCCGAGGAGCGCCAAGCCCCCGGCGATACATGGCCAAGGCGGCCGAGAGATGTCCATCCCCAGTCCGGCGCTTCGATGACGCCGAAGATCAGAACCGTCATTCCCGCCGCTGACAACAGAAGACCCCGCCAGTCGATCGGCGGTGTACTCGGATCCCGAGAGCGCGGCACCGAAACTGCGACGAGGACCGCTATCCCGGCGGCGACGATGGCCATGAAGGCGAAGATGCTCCCCCACCAGTAGCGCTCCAGAAGCCACCCACCGACTATTGGGCCAGTCGCGATGCCGATCCCGGTCGTGGCACCCCACAGTCCGATCGCCATGGCGCGTTCTCCGCGTTCGGTGAAGACATTGACGAGCAAGGAGAGCGTCGAGGGGAACATGAGAGCTGCTCCGAGGCCCATGAAGGCGCGGGAGGCAATGAGTTCGGCGATGGTCCCGGAAAATGCTCCGGCCAGGCTCCCCGCGGCGAAGACGGCCAGTCCGATCAGCAGAATGCCCTTACGGCCCAGACGGTCGCTCAGACTTCCTGCCGCCAAGACCAGGGCGGCGAACACCAGGCTGTAGGCATCGACGACCCACTGGAGCTGCGTGGTGGATGCCCCCAGGCTCCGCACCAGCGTCGGCAAGGCAACGTTGACGATCGTCACGTCCACGCTGATGATGAAGGCCGCCAGACACAGCAGCGAACAGAATCAGGGGGCGTCGGTGCATGCTTTCTTTTTTAAAGTAGATGACTACATAAAGTCAAGTACTAATTCTGGAGATTCTCAAGTTTCCGGCTATGCTGGGGGCATGCGCTCTTATGGTCAGTACTGCGCCCTCGCCAAGGCTCTCGACATCGTGGGGGACCGTTGGACGCTGCTGATCGCACGCGAGCTGTTGCTTCGGCCATGTCGGTACAGCGATCTCCAAGCGGGCCTGCCAGGGATCCCGACCAACCTCTTGGCGGGGCGGTTGCGCCAGCTCGAAGAGGACGGCGTCGTGGCGGTGGATGAGCGGAGCCGGTATGCGCTGACGCCTTGGGGAGAACAGCTGGCCGAACCGCTGCACGCGCTAGCCCGATGGGGCGCTCCCCTGATGGATGAGATGGAGGACAGCGAGACCTTCCGCAGCGAATGGCTCGACTTTCCAGTGGCGTTCATATTCGGCGGAACGGATCCTGATCGCCCTCCCTTGACGGTTGAGATTCGTGCCGGCGAAAGACCCGTGACCATGCAGTCGGCCGGGGGAGAAGTCCGGTTGCCGACCGGGACCCGCTCAATCGCCTGACCTCGTCCTCACCGGACCGCCCCCGGTGGTGGTGGGGCTGTTGTCCGGACGACTCGACCAGAAGCAGGCTGAAGACCTCGGCGCCAGCGTGCTCGGTGATCTGCGCCCTCTCTCGCTCCTTCGCCGATCCGATTGGCTGAGCGGACCTCGAGGCGGCCAAGCGACGGAGCCGGGCGAAGTCCTGAGCGGTAAAGAAGTCAGTCTTTGTTGAACTTGCCGTGACAGTTCCATGATCCTGACAGCGCAAACGGCTTGCCCAGAGGTCGGACGCACCCGATGAGGTCTGGAACGTCCCCTTGGACGAGCCGCTCTTGACCACGCTGCCCGTCGCCGTGACGGGGCCGCCCGCCGTGAGTTCTTTACCTCCGTAGTAGACGGCATTGAGGAGATCGAGGCCGGGAGAGGACAGGTCCATCGAAAACCATGGCTTCTTACCGTTGCCTTTCACCGGGCCGCCGTCCTTCCCCTGGACCACGCTTCCCA
>CAWFTV010000002.1:0-100140 GCA_963818915.1 uncultured Acidimicrobiaceae bacterium
AACATATGTTCGATAGTAGCGGATCCGGGTCCTGCTGGCTACAAGGGCAGCCTCATCGCAGCGGCCGTGCAAACGATCGAATCTCGCTGATCACGGCCTCGGGATTCTCAAGAGCCGGGAAGTGGCCGCCCTTGTCGAAGGTTGCGTAATGCGTGAGGTCGCACCAAGGCTCGATGAGATGGCGCGGGGGCGCGTTGGGGTCCTTGAAGGTGCTCACACCCGTGGGGACTTCCATCCGCGAGGGCACCCGGTAGCTGGAGCCTGGTCCGAACGATTCGTAATAGAGACGGATTGAAGATCCGATCGAACCGGAGAACCAGTAGATGGCAACGTTGGTCAGCAACTCCTCCTGGCTGTAGACGAGAAGCGGATCGCGTTCTCCATTGTCCCCGACACAGTCACTCCAACGGCACCATTTCTCCAAAATCCAGGCGGCCAGACCGACCGGTGAGTCGGTCAGAGCGAACGCAGGCGTCTGCGGCTTGGTCCTTTGCAGGTGCACATACCCCCACTCGGCGTCTCGGTAAGCCTGCAGCTCATCCCACCACTTTTTGTCCGCCGCGCCGAGTGTGCCGGGGTCGATGGGCGGGCTGAACATGGTGAAGTGGGCGCCAAGCAGGCGATCGGGATGCCGAGTGGCCAGCGATCCTGTCACCGCGGCCCCCCAGTCACCGCCGTGCGCGAAGAACTCGTGGTAGCCGAGCTCTGCGACGAGGTCGACCCACAGGTCGGCCAGCTGGTCCGGGCCCATCCCGACGGTTGCGGGCGCTTGTGAAAACCCATATCCCGGGAGAGAGGGAACAATTACGTCAAAGGCATCCATCGGGTCCCCACCGGAAGACGCCGGATCGCTGAGCGGGCCGATCACTTTGTAAAATTCGAAAAACGAGCTGGGCCATCCGTGGGTAAGCACAAGAGGGCGCGGCTGCGGCCCCCGGCCCGGCGCCACCACGCAGTGAATGTCCTGTCCGCTAACCGAGATGATCTTATTGGGGAACGAGTTCAAGAAACGTTCCTGAGCACGCCAGTCGAAACGTCGGTTCCAGTACTCGCACAGTGTTTGCAGCCACACGATGTCGGTACCCTGCTGCCAGCCAACTCCGTGCGGCGGAGGCGGCCGAGCGCGTCGCCACCAGTCTTCGTTGGAGATCATCGAGTTGCTCGTCGGGGACAGCAATTGTGAAATCGCGGACGCTCACAGAGTTGTCCGCAACGTTAGGAGACGGAAGCCGACCGCGGTTCGAAGGCGAGACTCGACGTCTCAGGGATGCCATCGATTCCGGCCGACACCATGTCGACTTCCGGACCGAACCGGGCGGCCAATGGGGCGAGCTTGTGGAGGTCGAACCCGTAGACATGGGCCACATTGCCGCCGACCATCCGAGCCACTTCCGTCGAATCCATTCCGGCGTAGGTGTGCGCCAGTGACTCGCGCGAAAATGGAAATGTTCCCTCTTCATGCGGAAAATCGCTGCCCCACATGATGTGGTCGACACCGATGGAGTCCCGGTCGATGGCGTCCTCGCGGGTCATGAAACTCGCTCCGACCCAGCAGTTGCTGTCCCAATACTCACTCGGTTTGCGTTCGAGGTGGAACGGGTCGATAAAGGTGAGTGCTCCGATGCGCCCCTCGTCCTGCTTGGCCTGCATGTCGTCCATCGCCTTCAAAGTGTTCGGGATCCATTTCAGGCCGGCCTCGGCCACTACCAACCGCAGTCGCGGGAAGCGGTCAAACACCCCCGAAAGAATCAGCGACCAAAGCGGTCGATGAGAAAAGAAGGAAGCTTCCAAGACGAACATCACCAATGTCGCCGGAAAGTACCCTTCGCTCGGCGATCCACCACCCCCATGTACGTTGACGACAACCCCTCGCTCCTCGCATGCTCGCCACACTGGATCGTAGGCAGGTGAGTGCAGAGGATCGATGCCGCTGCCGGGCGGCACCCCGGGCAGGAGCGCCCCACCCATGAGACCGTGATCAGCGATCCAATTGACTTCGCGCACGGCGTCGTCGACGTTGTTCAACAAAATCTGTCCGATGCCGGCCCGGCGACCCGGCAGCTCAGCGCACCAATCTGACAACCAGCGATTGTGAGCCTTGAGGCCGGCCAGGCGCCGCTCGTACTCGGATGCGGGCGGGGTCGGCGTCACCAGGCCACTCGTTGGGAAGAAGGGCGGGATCGTGTTCGGGTACACGACCTCGCCGACAATGCCGTCGGCCTCGAGAGCCGACTGGCGGACCAGGTTGTCCCAGTTCCGATTCGCCTCCGGAGCGGTCAGGTCACGAAATGGGTTGGTGTAACCAGCCAACCACTGATCGAATTCTTCATGGAGCCGCGACTCGAGATACGGCCGATAGTCCGACGGGGCGGCCCCGGCGTGACAATCCGCAGAAATGACGGTGTAACGGTCCATGTCCTGACCCTCCAATTCTTGTTCCCAGTCGACACCACTGAGATTGCGCACGCCCACGAATGCCCACTCCTGATTGCCATTTCTAACCCGCCCTCAGCCGCGCGTCGATTCATTCGGCCCGGCCATCCGTACGATCCGTCAGGCACTCGACGAAATCTGAGTTTCCGCAGGTCAGAGGAGACTTCTTGTGCGCGTGCCCCGTCGACCGCAGATGGCGGCAGCCGTGCATTCTCTAACATTTCGACGATGCGACTCGGTCACGCGCTGTGGGAACGACTTCGAGTGGAGCCGGGGCAGCCGCCGGGCCTGGCTTCCCGGCAGACATCGGGCAGCCGACTTTTGGGCACCAAGACGGCGGACCAGGATCTCGACGACTTCACCGCTGAGCTGACCGTGGCCCAGGAGCGGCTGTACGCCACCGACAGCCGCTCCCTGTTGATCGTCTTGCAGGGGCTCGATGCCGCCGGCAAGGACGGCACGATCAAGCACGTGATGTCGGGCATGAACCCTCAGGGGTGTGTGGTGACGTCGTTCAAGGAGCCATCAAAGGAGGAGCTCGCCCATGACTTCCTCTGGCGCGCCGCAATCCGCTTGCCGCCGAGCGGCAATATCGGCATCTTCAATCGGTCCTACTACGAGGACGTGCTCGTCGTACGCGTGCATCCTGAACGGCTCGCTCCCCACCCCAATGGCACCGGAGAGCCTCCGGACGACACATTTTGGCATCGTCGCCATGACGACATCAACGCCTTCGAACGTCATCTCGATCGCAACGGGACACAGCTGGTTAAGGTCTTCTTGCACCTCTCGAAAGAGGAACAGCGTCGCCGGCTTTTGGACCGGTTGGATGACCCGACCAAGCACTGGAAGTTCTCTCCTTCAGATCTGGCGGAGCGAAGCTTTTGGTCCGACTACCAGGCGGTGTACGAAGACGTCCTGACCGCGACATCCACCAAGTGGGCACCCTGGTTCGTCATCCCCGCCGACGACAAGCACGTCGCTCGCGCACTCGTTGCCTGGGTGATCGTGCGCTGCATCGGAGGCATGGCACTGCCGTCGCAGCCGCTGACGACTGCGACGGAGTCAGCCATCGAAGTGGCACGAGCACAACTGCTGGCGGAATCCCCGATGCCTGTCGCTCCCCGCTGAGCTCTGAGAACTCAGGCAGCTCCGTTCAGCGCCAGCTCGAGCTCTTCGAACGTCGGCGGTACCGGCCGGTTCCCGTTGCTGTTCACGTCGAACACCTTGCTCATGTCCTCGTCGTGGCTCCGCACGGAAGCCTGCATCGAAGCATCGAGGTCGGCCTCGATCTCGGCGAAGATGTGGCCCTTGCGACGATTCAGCGTGTAGAGCCAGGACCCTCCGACCAACATCCAGGCCAAGAAGATGTAAGGGAAGATGCGGACCGGGAACGGCGGGACGGGGACGAAGCTCCCGATCGTTGGCACCGCAAGGGCAATACAGGCGATCACCGCGATCACCACATTGCCCGGCTTCAACTCGCCCCTCTTCTTCAGATACATGGGAGCCGCAACCGTGATCAGGTAGTACGCAACGATGAAGCCGAACGCCGCGAGCGTGCCGGCGTCCCCGAAGGTGGTGAGGGGGTTGGTGAAGATTTCGAGGACGCAGGCGATGGCCAGAATGAGGAAGATGTAGGAACTGATGGCCACATGCGGAGTCCGGTTCTTCTCGTGCACCTGGCCCAGTTCCTTCGGGAACACGGAGTGGTGGGCCATCGAGAAGATGATCCGCGATCCTGCGTTCAGGCACGACAGGGTCAAGGAGAAGAAGCTGACCATCGCACCGATAGCCACCGGCACCTTGAACCAGGCGACCCCGTATGCCTTGGACAGGAAGGTCAGGGGAGCGGCCAGGCTGGCCAGGTCGACGTGGGTCTGGGCCGCACCGAACACCTCTACGTAGCTCATGAAGACCATGAACGCTCCGGTGATCAGCAAGCTGGCGATCACCGCCCGCGGAATGTTCTTCAGTGGCTTGCGGGCCTCGCCGCCCAGAGTGGTGGCACTCTCGAACCCGACCAGGGAGAAGACGGTTATGACGATGGCCAGGCTGAGGTCGTGGACTGTCATGCCGTGCACCTTGAGCTGGGTGGTGTCGAGTGCGAAACCGTGTTTGAAGAGAATCACGCAAGCCAGCGCAATGATGCAGGTGACCGAGAGCGCCTCGAAGAACAGCGTCAAGAGCGACGAGATTTTGATGTCCTTGTACGACACAAGCCAGCAGACCGCGGCGGATATGGCAGAAGAAGATCACAGGCGGGATCGTTGTATGGATACCCATGGACGACACCACCTGGGCGGCGAAAATAGAGAACCCGGTGAGCCCGGCCACACCGATGAACGCGTAACACCAGATGAGTGACCAGCCCGACATGACGCCGGCAGCCGGGCCCAGGCCCTTGGCCGTATAGCCGTACATCGAGCCTGGTAGCGCGGAGCGCTTGGCGAACTGGTTCAGGCAGAAGACGACGAACAGCAGCATCACTGTCCCGAACGCATAGGCCAGCCAGGTCCCTTGCCCAGCGTCAGCGAAGCAGATGGGAATGATCAACACGGCTGTCATCGTCGGTGAGATCAGGGCTACCGATTGCGCCAGAACGGTGGGAAAGCCAAGCGCCCTGGCCTTGAGTCGATGTTGCGCCCCCTGGGAGCCTTCAATCGACATCTTCTCCGGTGTCCTGGTTTCCTGGATGGTTTCCATTTAATTCTCCTTGCCTTGCATAAGGAGGGATGAATACAACTTGCTTGCGACGCTACGGATGGGCGAATCGCTCGCCTATTGGTGTGCGAGTCACCTGATTAGCGACGTGAAGATTCACACGCACCTCTTGCTGAGGCGCAGTGCATTACTCTCTACATCTCCAATGTCCCTTTTCGGGCGGGTACTCCTCAGGTGCTTGCCTGTCGTGGACTACGTGGGATCCCTCCGGGAGGGTCCCTGGAGGGAAGCGATTGGTCATTGAGAAGCAGGTCCTCGTAGAACGCGCCGAAGGAGCCGTCGGGATGCGCGATGGCTATCTCGAGTACCCACAGGTTTGGAGAGGGCGGGAAGCTGACCTCCGCCATGGGGCCGTCATAGTGAGCCGAATGCGGATAGTCCGAGAGCCGATGCCCTGAGAGATCCATATTCAACCTCCATCCAAATTCTTCGGTGGTTTTTATCGCAAATTCGTACAATTCGATGCCTGTGATTTGCTCATTGAGCCATTTGGCACGAACTCTTTCCCAAATCTCGCGGACGTCTGATTTGGCCTTCAGGTGAAGTGGGTTGTCGCCGAACACGAAGGTGTCACCGGCATCACCCTCGAAGTCCCCGTAGACGGGACCGATGTCGATAAAGAAGATGTCGTTCTCCTCGAGCACGACGCCAGGCTCGGAGCGTTCCATGAAGTCCTTGGTGGTGTTGGGTCCGCAGCGCACGATGATGTGGTGCCAGCCGCGACGCATTCCGAGCTCACCCAGCGTCGCGCGGGCGATCTCCTTGGCCTTGTCCTCGGACATGCCGGGGGTGATCTGCTCGGCAATCATGTGGACGGCCTTGCGGGTCCGGGCGCGGACCCCCATGAAGTCATCCAGCTTGAAGGCGGTGCCCGTTCCTTCGATGGTGGTGACGTCGGTGATGGTCATCGTTCCTCCCGGGGGTGCTAGTGGATTTGGTGCAGGTTGCGTGTGGGCTTGGCCGCGACCAACAGAACTTCTGCGGTCGATTTCTCGGCTCCGAAGCGATGAGGAAGTTCTGCGTTGAAGTGAACGGCGGTGCCGGTTTCGAGGAAATAGAGTGCCCCGTCGTATTCGAGTCGGAGCGTTCCGTCCAGCACGTAGATCCACTCCTCGCCGGGGTGGCGCGCCGGCACGGGAGCGGGACGGTCGGGCGGGACCGTGACCCGGAGAGCGTCGATAGCGCTGGAGCCGGAGTATCCGCTGCACGTGGCGATCGCCAGGCCGTTCGACTCCCGTCGGGGCTCGTCGGGCTCTGAGATCGTCAACGGAGTCGCCCCTTGGGTTTCCCCGAAGAGGGTTCCGACGGGAACACCAAAGGCGGCGGAGAGCGCAAGCAGTGAGGCCACCGACGGTTGGCGTTCGGAGGACTCCAGACGGGACAAGTGGGATATCGAAATTCCCGAAAGCTCAGCGGCTCGTTCGAGAGTCATTCCCTGGTGCTCGCGGGTGGCTCGCAAGCAATCGCCGAGGGTCGTCATCGGCGTGGTGTCAGCTGCCATACCTGCAAGCTACGTCGATTGTGCCTCAGAGGCAATACAGTTTGCGGCAAATTAACATTGCGGAAATGAGCCCATTCCTCCCGGCCGACTGTTCGCTCGGAGCCAGCCGAGATCGTTGTTGAGGAGAGAACCGCCCCTGAGCGAGACTGCCGAGGTGTGGGCGCCGGCTACAGCTCCAAGCGGCGAATCAGTCTCGGAAGAGGTGACTCGGAATGACATCGACTGATCCTAGGATCACGCCCTCGGGACATACGCCTGAAGGCGGGGTCCTTGTCGGCAAAGCCGATGCGAGCCGGGGCATGGTGCTCTTCGAGGATCCGCAGTGCCCTTACTGTCGACAGTTCGAAGAGCTCAACGGACCACTGCTTTCGGCGGCTCTGGATGCCGGTGGATTCGCCGTCGAATATCGAATGCGGTGCTTCCTCGGACCAGAGTCGGTGAGAGCAGACAATGCCCTCGCTCTCGCGGCCGAGGATGGTCGCTTTGACGAGCTCCGCCGGGCACTCTTTGCGGCGCAGCCTCCGGAGGGAACCGGGGGGTTCACAACCGAGGACCTCTTGCACCTCGGCGCCCGGGTGGGACTCACCGGGTCGGACTTCGTCTCGGGCGTGCAGACGGCCCGCTATGAGCAGTGGGTGTTGAGCCGGGAGTCCGCGTACGAGACGCAGGATCCGCAGGGGACCCCCGCTGCATGGCTCGACGGCCAGCCACTCGACTCGAGAGTGCTCTTCGACAGGTCGGCGTTCGAGAGGGCCTTGCGTCACTAAGGGCGCCCTGTCTGCGGGCGCTGCCAGATGCGCCGGGGTGGCTCAAAGAGTGCGCAACGTGCGGACGTGGCTGGTCAACTCTTGTTGAATACTTTCCAGCAATGCCCTCGCTCCCGCATCGTCCTGTTCCTCCTGGGCCGCCACCAGGTGGACCGAAAGTCGGTCCATGTGATCGAGGATCGTTCGGCGAACTTCTTCGTCCGTGGGGTTACCCGGCCATAGGTTCGGCGGAGTTCGGCCGGCCGCGCTGGGGATACTCCCAAGAGGCGAGGACCCAAGCTCGGTGTCTTCAGCCATCAGAAGGCCCGCCCAGCTCCTCAGATCCTCCAAGAGCTTGTCGAGCTGCCCATGCAGTTCATGGTTTCGAGGGACCTTCCGGTCCGCTTGCTTGACATCCGCCACCAAGTCAATAACCTCACTCAGTACTCCGTTGAGGGCAGCGATAGCGTCGGGCGATGGTGATGGGGTGGTGGGTGACGTAGGAGGCCCTTTCACAAACAGGCGTGTGGTCCGCGTAGGGCGAGTTTACGCGCGCGCAACCTTCCGGGACAGCCGGTCCCGGTCCACGCCTCAGGCATCTATCCCCCCAGGCCCCGGGCAGAAGCTACCCGGCTTCGCACGAACGGCGCATGGCACCCCGAAGGTCACTGACCAGAGGATGCTTCCGGTCCTGCGGGGACAGTCCTTCGCATCAGCGTGACCGAAAATCCGAACCACTGCGTCGGATCCAAGCAGAGCTGGTAGACGTTGGCCGCCTGTTCGTCGACGTTCCCCGCCGCGCTGTCGTATTCGTACCTGATCCGAAACCCCCGCTCGGCCAACCATTCGCGAGCAGCATCGACGTCATCGATCTCCCATACCAGCGGGCCGATCTGGCCCGGGCCATGTTCGGCGAGCCTGGCGCCGAAAGGCCCCTCACCGTTGATCGGAGCAACGAATTCAATGAATCCATCGAAGTCCGTGGCGGAGAGCACCGGAACGCCCTGTATGGCGTGTGGTCTCGGCAGGTTGAGACCAAGCAGCTCGTTGAACTGCTTGACCGCATCCTCTATCTCGTCCTCGCGCACGACGAGTTCCACCCGGTTGAACTGTCCGATCTTCACGCCCGACCTCCTTCGGCCTTTCGTCTCAGAGTCCGTAGAGCCGCGAAGAGTTCCCGGCGCAGATCAACTCGCGCTCCGCCGCCGGCACATCGGCGAACTGGCGATCGACGACCGCTCTCGAGTTGGGCCACGTCGTCGCAGGGTGAGGGAAGTCCGTTGACCAGAGGATGTTCTCGACCCCGAGCTCATGACGCTGCCGGAGCCCGAATTCGTCATCCATGAACGTGACCGCCATGTTGCGTCGGAAGTACTCGCTCGGCTTCGAGCGCGAGACCCGGGAAATCGTAAGGCCCCGCTGCCTTGCGATCGAGTGACGCGAGGAATCCAGCTACCCAATAAAGGCTGGGCTCGACGAAGACGATCTTGAGCTTCGGAAAGCGCTCGAGAGTCCCGGTCAGGATCCACCAGGCGATGACCTCCGCCAGAGCGAGCGCGGGCAGCGAGGTGAAGATCCCACACTGTGGCGTCGGGTCGCGCTGGAACACCTTGTAGAGATGGGGAGGGTTGCCGAGGTGGTGAGAGATGGCGATGTCGGTCTCTGACAGCGCAGCCCACAGGGGGTCATAGACGGTCTCGTGATAGTCCGGCAGCCCAAGCTCCGAAGGAAAGTTCGGCAGATGCACGGACCTGGCCCCCAGAGCCGCCAGCCGGACTACCTCGCTCACGGCATAGTCCACATCGATGATGGGCACCTGGTAGGACACCGCCAGCCGATCGGGATCGACCGCAGCGAACTCGCTCAGGTGGTCGGTGAAGGCACGACTGATGGGCTTCCAGTCCCCTTTCACCAGACCGAAGTGCCTGAAGGCGGAAACCTCTGAATAGAGAACCTCTGCCTGGACCCCATCGCGGTCCATCGCAGCCAGGCGGGCTACCGGGTCGGAGTACCCGGGATCGCGAAACGCCTCCATGTCCCAGTCGGACAGGTCCAACGCCTTGCCGCCACTGAGCTCCTTCTCGCTGGCCGCCTGCATGGCGACCGCATCGTCGAATGCCGGGCGCAGCGAGGTGGGAACCCGCTCCCGGATGGCCCCGAGCTCGACCCGCACGTGCGAATCAGCGGAGATCAAACGATTGACCATGGCGGTCCACCCCCTCAGTCTTTTGAGGGAATAATAGTAGTCAATATGATACTCAGTCAAGGGCCCCGATCGGACGACATGTTCTGGCGAAAGGGTCAGATGGCCTGCTTGCGGGCGGACCGACGATATGTTGGCGAATCCATGATGCGCCGGTCACTCCCTTCACGATGAGCACGCTCCCGGTGAGTTCTCGCCGCAGCGGACGGCGACCGCGAGCAGATGGCGAGAGCACGAGAGCCCGCGTCATACAGGCCGCCGCCGAGTGCATCATGGAAAAGGGCTACTACCAGACCAGTTCCAACGACATCGCTCGACGCGCCGGCGTCACGTGGGGAACGATCCAGTACCAATTCGAGAGTAGGGAAGGGCTCCTTCTCGAGGTGTTGAACGCGGCATGGAACGAGCTTCGCGAACAGATCCGCTCCGCTGACATCAGCGGTGACACGCTCGAGGAACGACTCGAATCGCTTCTCGAGGTTCTCGCGACGCACTACTCACGCCCCGAGTACCTCGCGCGCCTTCAGATACTGCTCGACCTGAACCAAGACCCCAAGTCTTCGGCCACCGCAAAGGAAGCGGTCGCCTTCCACGGGGCTGAGCTGAACAGGCTCTGGCTGCCTCTGTTCCAACAGGTGCTCGGCGAAATGGCCGACGACCAAGACCTTGCCCGATACCTCTTCGTCACCTCCCGCGGTTACCTGACCGGGAACCTCATTGCCTCGAGCATCTCGAAACCGACAAATGACGCCGCTGAACGAAGGATGCTCATAAGCGGCATGGCCATGGTCGTTCGCCAACGCACGCGCGCACGAGGCAAACCCTGACGCTGCCGAGTTAGCCCCCGGTAGTCCGGTACTCCGCCAACGCCGAGGGCATCTCGTTGTCCGAGGTACTGCCATACCCCCGGGCCCAGTGCGCCAGGCGGTCCCACAACGTCGTACGCAGCGCAGACTGGTTGTGACAGTGGGCCGCACCGGGAAGAACGAAGAGGGAGATGTCGTTAGCTGCCGTGTAAAGCGCGACGCAGCCCATGAAGTCCTGCGTGAGATCGTCCTCGCCGAATCCGAGGAAAACGGGTGCCGTGATGGCCGCCTTCTCTTGATCCGTGGAGCCGGGCAGCATCGAGGTGAGGCCGCAGGAGAAGAGCAGTTCCGACTGTTGGGCCATGAAGGCGGCGCGGACGGGTTCGGGCAGTTCGGCGGGCAGGAAGGATCCGGGTGGAGGTCGAGATGCTGTCGGGGCCTGTGCGACGGCGAAACGGGCGCGAGCCAACGTGACCACCATCTCTTCGGTGACCTTCCCGTCCCGAACATGCGACAGCTCCACTTCGGTCAAGACGGTGGGCAGGCCAACCCCGTGCCCGAGGATCGCGACCGCCGCGAATGTTGCATGTCGCGCCTGTTGGACGCCGAGCAACATGCCGCCCATCGAATGGCCCACGCCGATGGGTACGAGGTCTGGCAGCGGAGGCAAGCGTGGCACCAGCGTGCCGGAGACGAGTCCCTGCGTGACGATGCGATGGGCGTAGTCATTGACCGCGCTGGCCAACCGCGGGGTAACCAGGAAGATGTCGTCGACCGGCGAGGAGCCTCCGACGCCCAGGTGGTCGAACGCGGCGACAATGAAGCCGCGTGCGGCCAGATAGTCCGCCATGCTGTAGTCGGAATAGCCTTCAACCCGAAGATCGAAGTACCCGGTCGAACACCCGCCGCCGGCGAGACAGCAGAGGAGGATGGGCGGGGCCGGAGGACGCGCCAACGGGGCGCGTATCCAGCCGTTGAGGGTGAAGGTTCCGGGAAACGGAACGCATTCGGAGACGTCAACCGAGACCGCCGTCGTGGTCAGATCGTTCCGCGTGGGTTCGCTAGCGGACTGTGCAAGCACGCAGCTCCTTGGAAGGTTCCATTGGTCGGATCTTCGGTCAGTCGACCCAGAGGTCCTCGAACACCGCGTCGGCTCCAAGCAGTTTCTCTATTTCCCCCGTGTCGTAGCCGTGCTCGAGGAGGATCTCCCGGGTGTGCTCCCCGACCACCGGAGGTGGGGCCCAGATGCGCTCGGGCGTGTCGGAGAACGTGATGGTGGCGCCGAAGTGATCGAAGCGCCCGAGCTTGGGATGCTGCTGTTGGACCACGAGGCCTCGGGACTGCATCTCGGGATCGTCGAAGACCCGAGCGGAGAAGTCCGGATCGGCGATCTCACACGGCACGCCTCGGCCGTCCAGAGCTTCGAACAGATCGCGGGCGCTCCGCTCCCCGAAGCTCAATTCGAGGAGGGCCGACAGCTCGCTCCCATGCGCCGTCCTGGACGCGGCGTCAGCGAACCTGGGATCGTCGGCGAGGGAAGGTTGTCCGAGGACGTCGAGCGTTCCGGCCCAGTGCTCGTCGCTGAGGGCGGCCAGGCACAACCACCCGTCGGCCGTCTCGTAGAGGCGGTAGAGGGGGTGGAGTCCCAGCTGCATCCGGTCCAGGTGCGGACGGGCCAGCGCCTCGCCGTCGGTTTTGAGCGAGGCCATGGAGGCGACCAGCAGGCCCGCGTTCAGAATGGAGGTGTCGACTGCTCTGTGCTTCACCCGTGAGTTTGCGGTGGTAGAGAGCCTGAATTACGCCGATGGCCGAGAGGAACCCGTTGCCGGTGTCACCGAGGGAGGTGAGACTCCAAAAGGGCTTCCCGCCCTCGCGGCAACCGCCGTCCTCGAAGGTCACTCCGGCCAGTGAGCACCCGGTCTGGTCGTTGCCCGGGGAGTCCGACCGGGGTCCGCGGTCGAAGCCGCGCGTGTGGCAGTAGATGATGTCGGGGTTCACCTCGCGAAGGGAAGCCTCGTCACAGCCCAGACGGCGCAGCGCGTCGCGACGCATGTTCGAATGGACCACATCCGCTCTCTCCACCAACCGGTGCAGCACCGCCAACCCCTCGGTCGTCTTGAGGTCGATACAGATGCTGCGCTTGCCCCGGTTGGCTCCGTAGGCGATGTGGGTGGCGTGCCACCACGGGTCTCGCGTGGCGTTGACCTTGATGACGTCGGCGCCCAGATCGGCCAGCACCTGGGTACCGAACGGACCCGCCACGGCGAACCCGAGGTCGAGCACGGTCACGCCGTCAAGCGGGCCAGCCCCCGCGTCGCCCGACCCGGACTCCCCCGGGGCCGAAACGGCAGGAGTCTGCCGGGCCTCGGCGCGCAGTGCCTCGGTGTGCTGCCCCACCAGGGGAACCGGGCCCTGCACCCGACCCGGCGTCTTACTCAGCCCGTAGAGGATGCCCACCTGGCGGAGCAGGCCGTGCTCGGGATGTTCGACGTCCACGACAGCGGACTCCGCGATGAGCGCAGGGTCACAGAGTGCCTCTTCGGGAGTGCGCACCGGCTGGAGGGGCACTCCGCCTTCGCGTCCGACCCGCACCCAGTCCTCGCTGTCGAAGCGTGCCACGGCCGTCGACCAACTCGGGGTGGTAGTGGGCCAGGACGACAATGTTCTCGGGAGCGGTCCCCAGCCGGTCGGGATCGTTGCGGACGTTGTCGATGCCGCGTCGCAGCGCCAGGGTGTCCCCGTCGGCGCTGGACAGGATGAAGCGGGGGTTCGGGACCCACTGCTCTATCCATCGCTCGTCGGCACACTTGAAGAAGCCCTTCGGAGCCCTGCGGTCGTAGATCCAGGTGCGGTAACCAGGCTCATCGTTGCGCTCGGCACGCTGCCACTTCGATGCGGTCATCGAAAGGGCGGCTTGGAGCAGAGAGGTCTCCACGTGTTGACCCCGACCGGTATGCAGCCGCGCCAGGAGGGCGGCGTTGATGCCAACCGTGGCCAGATAGGCCGCGCACATGCTCGGCCAGGGCGTGTACGTGAAGATGGGCCCCGAGCGCGGTGAGCCCGGCTCCATCCCCTCGGGGATGGCAAGGTCCTCCAGGTAGGGTTCCTCGCCGTTCATGTAGCCCACCGCTCCCCCCAGGTGGCCCCGCTGTTCGTGCAGCAGTCCGAGTCGCGCCGCAACCAGTGCGTCGTAAGCGGGACGCGTTCGGTGGGCCGGATGTGATCCATAGCCGGTGATCGAGCAGTAGATCAGGCGCGGGTTCTCGACCAGCAGGGCGTCGGCGTCGATGCCGAGACGGTCGGTCGTGCCGGGAGAGAAGCTCTCCAGGACCACGTCGGCGGAACGGACCAGGGCCAAAAAGGTGGTCCGGTCGCGTTTCCTCGGTCAGGTCCAGCTCCGCGCTCCGTCGTCCTCGGAGCCACGCGGCGTAGCCGGCGGTGGCGCGGAAGGGATCCCCTCCCGGTGGCTCGACTTTGATGACGTCGGCCCCGTTGTCCGAGAGCAGCATGCCGGCCACGGGACCGGCAATGCCCCAGGACAGGTCGAGAACTCGGATCCCATCGAGAACGCTCGTCATGGATGTCTCCCTCTTATCGGGTGGTGAGGATGGCGCCGGTGCGGCTGGCCGTGACCAGTACCGTGCGGGCGTCAGGAATCTGGTTGACCGCCGTGCCACGTAGCTGCCGGGTGCCTTCGAGGACCAGGTTCAGACCGTGGATGTAGCCCTCCCCGATGAGTCCACCGTTCGTGTTGCACGGCAGCGATCCGTCGGGGCCGAGATTGCCCTCGGCGATGAAGTCCTTCGCCTCCCCCGGACCACAGAAGCCGAGCGCCTCCAGTTGCATCAGGAGGATCGGCGAGAACGCGTCATAGATCATGGCCACGTCGATGTCGTCCCGGTCGATCCCGAAGGACCCGAAGAGGCGCCGCGCCAGCGCCACCGACCCTTCCATCACCGAGAGATCGCCCCGGTAGTGGTCGGAGGCGATCTCCTGTTCGAACAGGCCCGCACCGGCGGCCGCCCCGATCGCCACCGGCAACTGCGGCAGGTCAGCGGCGCGCTCCCGACTGGTGATGACGACCGCAACGGATCCGTCGGTCTCCTGACAGCAGTCCAGGAGATGGATGCAAGGTTCGACGATCCACCGCGACGCCTGGTGGTCCTCCAACGTCATGGGCCGCTGGTATCCCCAGGCGGCGGGGTTGGTCAGTGCGTAGGCGCGGAGTTGGACCACCGCCCGCCCGATGTCCTCGCTGCGCACACCGAACTGGTGCATGTAGCGAGTGGAGTTGAGTGCCATCCACGATGCCGGAGTGAGCACCCCGAACGGCATGCACCACTGCATGGCCGTGGTGCCCGCGTGTCCCGACGTCGGGGTGGGCGTGACCTTCGCACCCCCAAAACGCGTGGCACCCGAGCGCGCCCGGATAGCCCGGTAGGCCACGACCACGTCAGCCGCCCCGCTGGCGACAGCACTGGCCGCGTGCAGGAGTACGCCCATCGACCCGCCGCCCCCGTAGGGGATCCGGCTCGAAAAGGCGACCTCTTGTATCCCGACGGAACGCACCAACTCGGTCTCTTCCACGGGATCGACGGTGTAGCTCACCAGCCCGTCGACGTCGCCCGGGGTCAATCCGGCATCACCGAGCGCGGCCGTCACCGCCTCACAGGCGAGTTGCAGTTCGGTCCGGCCGGCGTGACGGGAGAACTCGGTCTGCCCGATGCCGACGATCGCAGCCTTCCCGGCGAACGATGAGCCTGCCGCGCTCACGATGCTTCACCCATCGGCCGAAAGACGGGAACCGCCGCATCGCCCTCTGTGAGGACAAAACCCACCTCGAGCTCCATCCCGATTTCGATAGCCGCGGGGTCCACCCCAGAGAGGTTGGAGACCAACCGGATGCCCTCGTCCAGGTCGACCAGCGCCGCGATGAGTGGGTAATCGAATGCTGGGTGCTGAGGGTGGTGAAGGATTGCATAGCTGTAGAGCGACCCTCGCCCCGACAGTGGCACCACCTCGAACTCGAGCGAGTGGCAATGCGGGCACATGGGTCTGGGCGGATGCCGCAAGCGGCCGCACCCGTGACACTGTTGCGCGACCAGTCGACCCTCGACAGCCGCTTCCCAGAAGAACGCGTTGTCGTCCGTCAAAAGTGGTGCAGGTCTCCGCGGTAGCGGCTCCTGGGCGGTCCTGGAAGCTTCTGCGGCTGTCATCGTCCCCCTGCGTCGCTGTCCGGCGCAATTCATAGTAATGAGTATGACTTCACTTTTCAACCCGCCCTCGGATCAGGAGCCACCACCTGGACACGGGGGAATCTGCATCCCGCAGATCCGGTTCGGCGCGGCGGCAAGGCGACCCCAAGCTCACGGCGCTGCGCTCAGCGACCGAGTGCCCACTCAATGGCATTCACGGCGTCGTTCACCGTCCAGGTACCACCGCCCGGATGGCGGAGATTGTCCTTGCCTTGGCTGTCGAGCAGCGTCTGCAGATTCGCGGGGATCTTTGCGATTCTGGTCATACCGCCCGCGATGAAACGCTCATGGAGATGGGTGTCGAGAAGGACAAAGCCGTCGGAGTGATCGACGTCGTAGGTGTAGGGAACGTGGGTCTCCCAGTCGGTCCCGGGTGGCGAGCCTTCTGGAACCTTCTGGTAATAGATGCCGAAATAGCGCCATAACGCGGCAAGGGCGGAGGGAGCGCCCGTCAGCAGCGTCCAATTCGATCCCGTGAGGGTGGCATACGCCGTCATGCGGTGGGGGGTGTCCCTCCCGGGGTCGACGGTGGCCTCGACGATAGCTACCTTCGTCGACAAGCCGTCGCTTCTGATGGCTCGTTGCACACTCAGAAGTGCTGCGGTTGTGATCGGGCACTCTTCCTGACAGGAGGTAAGGAAGGGGACCAAGAGCACAGCCCGGCCTCTGAACTGGTCGAGCGTGACAGGCTGACCCGCCTGATTCTCCAGTGGCAGGCTGGCCACGGCGTTGGCGACGGGCTTGTTCATAGCGTTGCCGATAGATGGCGACGGCGATCTCGCCTCAGCGCCGCCGGCTGTCCCGATCACGCACCAAGAGACCAGGCCGATGACGAGAAGCACGCCGACGAGGAACCTCCGGCTGAACGGGACAATTCGGTACGAAGCGATGACCCCAACATAGGCAAAGGTCCCCCGGCATCGAAAATCCGTCGTCTCATGCACTTCTTCCAAAGCGGTCACATTCCGACGTACGAGAAGGACAGCGAGATCCCCGAACCGCACCCAGCAGCCGTGCTCGTCACCATCATGGTCACCACCGCGCGCGCAATCCGGCGGCTGATACCCGTGGGATCCGCCGGGGACTTCGACTACGAGGCGTTCGATTCAGACAATTCGTCGGTGAGAAGGACGGACCCGAGGATTGCTCGGTACGTGCACGCTGCGCTCGGGACCGCGATCACGGTGGTCAACGTCGGCGCCGGTGCCGGTTCCTACGAGCCGCCCGATTGTCTCGTTACTCCGGTCGAGCCATCGGCATTCATGAGGTCACAACGCTTGCCTGGACGACCGGCAGCCCTCGAGGCGGTGGCCGAGGATCTTCCGTTTCTCGACGCCTCTTTTGACGCAGCCATGGCCATGGTGACGGTGCACCAATGGGGCGATCACGACAGGGGGTTGAGGGAACTCAGGAGGGTCAGTCGGGGCCCCGTGGTCATTTTGACATTCGACGGCGAGGCTCTCGACAAGTTCTGGCTGGCGAGCTATGTGCCGGAACTCATCACCGCCGAGCGTCGACGGTACCCGCCAATCGGTCGCATCCGCGATGTACTTGCCGGTGCATCCACGGTGACGGCTGTACCGATCCCGATCGACTGCACGGATGGGTTCACGGAGGCGTTTTATGCTCGCCCGGAACGGTTCCTGGATCCAGCGGTCCGCCGGGCGCAGTCCGCCTGGGGTTTCGTTTCCCCCCAAGTCGAGCAGAGGGCTGTCGACCGATTGCGAAACGACCTTGACAGTGGCGAGTGGGATCGACGCTACGGATCGTCCCGAGAGCTGGCTGAGTTTCACGGTTCGCTTCGCCTGATAGTCGCCACGCCCTAGGGCAATTCCGGGAACGCTCCCGTTGGTTGACGCCTGGGGCGGGCCGGTGTGCTGGACTAAAGGAGTGGGTGGTGACGAGGTAGTGGTTCCGCGAGTTGTCAGCGCCCGCCGGGAGATTGCCGCAGGTTCGGCCCGGATTTTTGAACTCATTGCCGACCCCGCTGCACAACCTCGATGGGACGGGAATGACAATCTCGCCCAGGCCCATACGGGACAACGAGTCCACGCCACCGGTGACGTCTTCACCATGACATTGACCCGAGGCAACGTTCGGGAGAATCATGTCGTCCAATTCGATGAGGGTCGGCTCATTGCCTGGAGGCCTGCCGAACCGGCGAAGGAGCCGCCGGGTCACATCTGGCTCTGGGAGCTCGAGTCGATCGACTCGTCGCACACAATCGTCACCCATACGTACGACTGGACGGCGTTGACAGATGAGGAGCGCATTCCTCGCGCTCGGGCCACTACGGCCGACAAGCTCCGGGCCTCGCTCGACCGGCTCGCCGACCTCGCGGAAGGTCGGTGATGGGCCGGGCCGGCGCCCCGTCGACGAGCGCATAGTCTCGGTGATGGGCCGTAACTGGCGCTGAGGTGGATCACCACCGGGGAGCGGCCTTGTGGCAACTGCTACCGCCAGCCGTGCGCCTGGGCGATTCAATCGACCCAAGGAGCAGCCATGGCCGACCACCAAGACGCCCAGCTGATGGATGGAGCAGCGCTCTCCCGCAAAATCCTTGAAGGCTGTCGATTCCGGTCCATGGCGTTCGCCGATCGAGTCGGACGACGGCCATGCCTGGCCGCCGTGCTGGTCGGACATGATCCGGCATCGGTCACCTACGTCAAGATGAAACAGTCACGGTGTGCGCGCGTTGGCGTCGAATCGGTCTTGATCGAGCTCCCGGAAACCGCGACGACCGGTGAGGTTGTTGCGGCCATTGAAGACCTCTCGGCGGACGAAAGAGTCGACGGAATCCTCCTTCAGCACCCCGTTCCCGATTGGGTTGACGAACGGGCGGCATTTGAGGCGATCGCTCCTCACAAAGATGTCGACGGGGTGACGAAGGCGTCCTTCGCCTCCATGGCTTTTGGACTCCCTGGCTTCGCCTCGTGCACGCCGGCCGGCATCATGCGGCTTCTCGACGCCTATGGCATTGATCCTACAGGAAGGCACGCAGCAGTGATCGGTCGAAGCCCCATTCTCGGAAAGCCGATCGGGATGTTGCTGCTCGCCCGAGATGCCACGGTCACGTACTGCCATTCGCGCACCCAAAATCTTCCCGCCATTGTGCGAACTGCCGACATCGTGGTGGCAGCGGTGGGCCGGCCGCACTTCGTCCGAGGCGATTGGATAAAGCCGGGGGCAGTGGTCATCGACGCCGGGTACAACGAAGGAAACGTCGGTGACGTTGCCTTTTCGGAGGCGGTGCCAGTTGCGGGCATGATCACACCCGTTCCCGGAGGGGTCGGACCGACCACTATTGCCCTCTTGATTGAGCAGACCATCACCGCCGCCGAAGTGGCGCACTCCATCACGAACTCCTGATGGTCCCACGTCACCGCCCGATCGGGCCTGACGCTCGGATCAGCGGATCACTGCCGTCACGGCCGGATCAGCGAGTCGAAGCAAGCGGCTCGCCGGTTTCGAGCAGCGTCTTCAGGCTGGACAGGAAGACGGGCCAGCCGTTCCTCACCATGGTTACCGCAGTGCTGCCGGGTTCGAAGTCATCGTGGAGGACGGTCAGCTTGACCATGTCTCCGACCGGATCAAGCGTGAAGGCGACCCGTGAGCGCCGTTCACTGGCGAGCTTGTCGTACAACTCATCTCCGAAGCGCTCTTTCATCTCCGGCGTGAACGTATGCCATGTGTACGCAAGTCTCCGGAAGGGATCGGACTCGAGGACGACCTGTCCTGGTTCGGCAATGATGACTCCATTGTTGTCCCAGATCATCGGTGATCCCACCGACCAGTCCGTTTCGAAGGTGGTCTGCCACCAACGCCGGGTGAACGCCGGCTCGGTCAAGGCCTGCCACAAACGTTCGGGCGTGGTCCTGATGTACGTCGTGTACACGAATTGCGGCTCTTCCATCGCCGTTTCCTCCAGTGCTCGTTTGAGGTCCGACAGGGTCCGGACCCGTTCTTGGTCGTAGCGATTGATCCAGCGTTCAGCGATCTCGTTGATTGGCACGGCATTGAGGTAGTGGAGCTTCTCCCGACCCTGTCGGATGGTCGTCACGAGGTTGGCCGCCTCGAGGATCGCCAAGTGCTTGCTGACGGACTGACGGGCCATGTCCAGACCCTCGGAAAGTTGGCGAAGGCTCTGTCCGTTGCGATCGTTCAGGCGGTCCAACAGGAGACGGCGACTCGGGTCTGCCAGCGCCTTGAAGACGTCGACCATGATCGGCTCCGCTCCGGCCCTCAGAACTTCAAGTCCTCCGGGAACGGAGTGCCCTTGCCGGTCTCGACGAGACTCTTGAGGCTCAACAGAAAGTAGGCCCACCTGGCGCTGCAATGGGCCATGAATTCGCTCGGTGTTCGCCATCCGCCATGCGTGAACAAGATCACCGTTTCGTCGTCTTTTTGGCTGAGTTGAAATGAGAGCGTGGTCCCGACCCACTCATCAGCCCCCTCGATGCAGCTCCAGCTCACATGCCCCCCGGGATCCAGCCGAGTCACTTCCATAACGGCGGCGGGTTCTGGCGAGCCGAAGTAGAACTCGACCTTGGAACCCTCGCTCGACTGGCCTCGGACACCGTCCCGGGTCCACCACTCCGAAAGCCCCGTGGTCGTTGCTACTGCCTCGTACACGCTCTTCAGCGGAGCGGAAACGACGACTCTATGTCTGATGTCTGGCATGGATTCTCCTCTGTGATGGTTGCCGATGTGCCTCGGACCAGTAATACGCACCTATTTGGATGCCTAATGATAAGCAGCCAAATGGGTGCCTGTCAAGCAGAGGCAACGATGCCGCCGGGATGCGGATTCGACCCGCCTGACGCGATGACCGCTGTGGGACACTGAAACGTGCCAGAACGGCAGGCGAACGACACGGTGCGGGACGCACCCCGGCTGATCGACGACGTCCGCGGCGTCCGCTACGGCGAGGTCATCGCGGTATTCGCACGCGACGGTCACTTCGAGGCCGAGGTGTTCGGCACCCAGTTCCTGAACGACTGCCCCCAGGAGCTGTGGGACGGCCTCGATCCCTCGGCCGTCGCGGCCGACCTCGGCGCCCTGGCGGTGAAGCTCAACGGCCCGCGACACTGGGTCATCGACGGCATCGGACAGAAGGTGAACACGCAGGTGCCGGTGTTGCGCGAGTTCAACGGCCTTCGTATGCGTCGGTTGGCCCTGATTGACCTGGGCGACCACCCTTCGACCTCCCCCTACACGGACAACCACGTGCACCGAGGCGCGGTCTTCTTCTTCGACTCTGGCCGACCCGTCTACGAGCTCGTGTCACCGGACGGGCTCGTCTATGTCATGCAGGCCTACTGCCTGGCCGTTGACCCGACCACGGACGAGGCCAGTCTCCTCACACTCGGCGATCGCCTCGGTCTACCCCTTGGCTGGACCTACCGCGTCCGGACCCTGGACGAGGAGCTGGTGATGGACACGACCCACAAGGTGGCGACCGTTCTCCAGGACGAATTCGAGCACTCGTACACGCTGCCCGGGTGACGGTCGGCGCCCGGTCGCGGCGAGCGGTGCCGGCTTACAACCGGATAGAACATCACCTCGGCCTGGCCTGACCGCGCCCAAAGACGGCGCACCGCTCGAAGGCTATGGTGGGTTAGCTCATTTCTAGGAGGCTCGCATGCCTGAATTTCCGGGCATCACCCACGTCGCGCTGACCGTCAGTGATCTGGGTCGGAGTCGGCCCTGGTACGAAGCTCTCTTCGGAAGTCCGCCCGTCATCGATGAAGACACCGGGCCGTTCCACCATGTGGTCTGGTTGCTGGGTGGGCAGACGCTGATCGGGATCCATCACTTCCCCGATTCGCACGGATCTGAACCCTTTGACGAACGCCGACCCGGGCTCGACCATCTTGGCGTTCGCGTGCGCGAACAGGTCCGAACTCGAGCAATGGGAGTCCCGACTCAACGAGCTGGGCATTGCCAACGGAGGCATCGTCGATGCTGCCTATGGTTCGGGCCTCTCGTTCCGCGACCCCGACAACGTCGCCTTGGAGTTCTTCGCGCCGCCCGGGTAGGGACGGCAGGACGCCATCGCTACCGAGGTGCTTCATATCCCGGGGGTTCGTTGCGGCTTTCCGAGTATCGGTGGACATCCACTGTCGCCTGACCAAAACTGGTGCGTATGGTCACAGTGGTTCGAAGCAAGCTCGAAGATCGGGTGGAAAACGCGGCTGGGGCGGCGCTGGCCGAGCGCCATTTCGTCACGGCGATCGACGTACTCGTGGGCATCGGATGGTTGACGACACCTCAGGTCGATCGGTGGCGTCGAGGCCAGGTCGACTATCTGGAAGGGATGGTCACAGCCAATCTCTCGAAGATCTCGGCCGCCATGGGCGCCTTCCGCCACTGGGCCCAAAAGGAAGGACTCAATCCCAGCGAGGCCGACTACTTGTCGCGGTCGAGGGACCATCGACCGTTGCGATTCTCGAAGAGCGGTGACCCCACGATCGAAGCCGCCTACAGAACCCATTGGGTCTCGCCGACGCTTTCCGGGGCCAAAAAGGCGGGCCTGGCCGAGAAGCAGGGACGAGCTCCAGATCTGGTCGTCATCTCAGCACTGAAGGAGTGGAGCTGCACGGAATGCGGGGGCACCGGTGACCTGCTGTTCATGGAGGGAGACGGACCCCTCTGCCTCCAGTGCGCCGATCTCGACCAATTGGTCTTCTTGCCTGCCGGCGACGCGGCCCTCACCCGGCGGGCAAAGAAGGCGAGCGGACTCGCCGCGATAGCGGTGCGATTCAGTCGCGCTAGGACCCGCTACGAACGGCAGGGCATTCTTGTCGAAGAAGACGCCCTCGCCAATGCCGAAGCAGCCTGCCCGGCCGACCAAGAGGCGCGAGCCAGGCGCCGATTGCGCGAGGTCGAGCTCCGATCAGTTGAGGACGACGCCTTCAAAGACTCTCTGGGTGAGGAGATAGTTCGGCTTTTCCCAGGCTGTCCGCCGGAGAGGGCCGCGGCCATCGCGGCACAGGCGGGAGAGCGGAACAGCGGGCGTGTCGGCCGGAGCGCCGCTGGCCGGTCGCTGGACCCCGACGCAGTGACCCTGGCCGTCGTGGCATCGGTGCGTCACAGTGATACCGACTATGACCAACTTCTCATGTCCGGTCTCCCGCGTCCTGACGCGCGCGATCGGGTTCGACTCGATATCCAAGCTGTTCTGGAAGCTTGGCGCACCCCCGGCCCAGCTAGCTGATCGATCTTCAACAACCTCCCCCGGTGACGCGCCGTTCCCTGCCGGATCATGACGTTCCCGGCACGAGTGCCGTCGGGTGCTTGGGCTGGTACAGGCCGACTGTGCCCCCACCGGGAAGTTCGATCTTCGTCACCGTCCCCCATCGGGCCTCTTCGATAGCGGAGCATCGGATGCCCTTCTCCGCCAGGGCGTCCATCTCTCCACGGAGGTCGTCGCACATGAGGTACAGCTCGTGCCCGCCATCCTCGTCGGTGGGATGGACGACCAACTCCGCCGGGGGGAGCGCAAAGATCAGCCAGTCGTGACCGGCATCCACCGAGGCATACCCCAAGACATCTCGAAAAAATGCCCGGTCCGCCGAAGCGTCATTGCTGTAGACCACTACGTGCGCGCCGAAAATCATCGCGAGCGCTCCCTTGTGAGTCGGACGTCCGAGCGACGACGAGCCTGCCACAGCGGTCCCCGTCAGGCCAGCCTCAATGACCCACAGGGGCGGGCCTTCTCTTCCCCGTCGCTAACATCGGGGCGTGAACGTCGTCGACTTCGACAGCCTCATACTGTTCGTCGGAAACCTGAGCTGAGCGAGGGCGTTCTACGTCGAGACACTTGGACTTCCCGTCCGTTTCGAAGATGACATGATCGTCGTTGTCGGCGGACCATCGGGACGAATCGTGTTGCATCGAAACGACCGTGGCCACGATGAGAGGGGCATCTTTCCTGCGGGCACAGCGACTGGGGCAGCATCCGTGCGCTTCAACGTGGAGGACCCCGACGCGTGGGAGGAGGAAGCCAGACAAGCCGGAGTCCCGGTTCTCTGGCCGGCCCAGGAAGCGGCCTGGGGACGATTCGTGGTGGTGGCCGACCCGGACGGTCGACCCGTCGCGCTGGCCAAGATGTCCGAAACCTGACCTGTACGGCCTCGGGGATCGCCGAGGCTACGGAGGCGACATCCCTATTTTGTGGCGCACTTCCGCTGACGTTGCCCACGAGTCCTCGAGACGTTGGCGCAGAGCCTGCCAGTCTGCAGCTTTCGGTTCGTCGACCCGGGAGGCCGACCGTTGCCACAAGGCCTGACGCGACCTTCCGAGTGCCGCACCGATCTCATGCCATGTCCGATTCTGTGACCGAGCGACCTTCACTGCTTCCTTCTCGATCGCAGCAAAGTACCTCTGGAACGCCGAGATGGCCTTCAATACTTCGATGGGATCAGGCTCGGGATCAGTGCGGAGTCGTTCCCAGTTATCCCATGCGCTCACCAGTCCATTCTCAACGCCCACGCAGAGCGTGTCAATGATCCTTGACACGCCGAGTGGGCGCGCGCTCACAGCTGGCGAACGTACCCGCCGTCGACCACCACCGTTTGGCCGGTCATGAACCTGGCGTCGTCGGAGCACAGGAGTAAGGCCATGCCCACGAGGTCATCGATCGATCCAAAACGCTTCACCAACTGCCCCGCCAGAACCATGTCCTTCGTCGTCTGGTCGAGACGAGCCAACACGGCATCGGAGGCCACCATTCCCGGGGCGATGCCAAGCACCCGAATCCCGTCACCGGCGAACTCCTGCGCCAGGGTGAGGGTGACGGCATTGAGTGCCATCTTCGAGGCGCTGTACGCGCCCACGCCCAGGTACGACGAGTTCGACGACTGGTTCAGGACAACCCCTCCACCCCGCGCCACCATTGACGGGCGGCAGTGTCGGGCGCAGAGCACCGGGCCGAAGACGTTGACGTCGAACAACCTGCGCCAGTCGTCCAAGGGAAGGTCGGCGCACTGATTGTACGTGCCCATGTGCAGCCCGGCGTTGTTGACGAGAATGTCGACGCCGCCGAATTGCTCGCTCGTTGCGGCCACCATCGCCTCGACCGAAGCCTCATCGGCCACGTCGACCGTGACCGCCAGCGATCCTTGCACCGCACCGGCTGCGGCCCCGGCCGCCGCAGCATCGAGGTCGGCGATGGTCACGAGAGCGCCTTCTGCTGCGAAGGCGTGTGCGTAGCCCAAGCCGATTCCGGCGCCCGCTCCGGTGATCACCACCGATTTCCCCGTGAAGCGCTGTCCCATCACACGTTCCCCTCTCTGTCGCTCGAGAACGGAGATCCTTACGCAGTGTGAGACTGGCTGCGCCTCGAATGAGGGTATCCCGCCGCGTCGACGTACCGACGATGGCTCATGGCGCGATCGACCTCCGCCGCTTCTACCAGCGCTCCCACCGCACGATGTCGTCGAGGCGGCGGCGGCCCGTGGGTAACTCAGGTCGGGAGCGCTTCCCCGGCGTCGGATGGCCGACGGCGATGGCGCCGATAGGCCGGTAACCCCCGGGAACTCCGAGGATGTCCATGAGGGCCTGCTCACCGGCGAAAATCCCGAAGAACAGGGCGCCCAGGCCAAGGTCGACCGCCGTCAACAGGATCATCATGACGCCGAAGCCCGTGTCGATATCCCAGTAGGGTGCCGGCCACTGCGCCTCGTCGGAAAGCGGGGTGTGCACCTTGTCAGGCAGCGCGTAGCGGTCGAGATAGGCCTGCTTGTGGGCGAGCGGGATGATCACCACCGGAGCTCGCGTCAGTGGCACGGACTCCGATTCGCCTCTCCAGTCCGGACCGCTGGTCGTCTCCCAGAACAGCCGGCGCTGGCCCGGATCGGTCAGGACGACGAAGGCGAAGCCCTGGCTGTACCCGGCCGACGGCGTGCGGGTCGCGTTGGCCATGAGCTGGTCGAGGATGGGGCGAGCGACGGGCTCGTCCGCGAAGTCACGCACCATTCTCCGCCGCTGCACTACGTCTTGGAACTCCATGCCCGAACCGTACTGGCACGTGCGCCGACCTGGATCGCCCCCGGCCGGCGCACGGGTCCAGATTCAGGGGCGCTCGTAACTGAGGTGGACGAGACCGTCCCCAATGGTCTTCGTGTCGACGAGGCGCATGGGTTTCTTCTCGCTGACCGCACCGAAGAGGCGCTCACCGGCCCCGAGCACGACCGGGAAGACGACCTGGCGCACCTCGTCGACGAGATCGTTCTCCAGGAGCGTGCGCCCGAGACAGTAACTGGCGTAGACGACGATCTCCCCTTCCAGCTCGTGCTTCACTGTTGTGACCTCGTCCACCACGTCGCCCTTGAGGACCGTGGCGTTGCTCCAACGAGGCGCTTCGATCGTGGAGGACACGACGTACTTGGGAATCCGGTTCAGCCTGTCCGCCCACTCGCCAGTGCGGGAGAGCCACCGCGTCGCGAACCATTCGTCGCTGCGGCGACCCAGCAGGAGGGCCTCGGCGCAGAGCGCCTCTTCGAGCGATACCTTGGCCCACGCGTCGAGGTCCTTTCCCCCGAACTGTCCGAACCAGCCGCCCAACCTGAAACCCTCGGCTCCGTCCGGGTCCTGGATCACCCCATCGAGCGAGACGTTCGTACTGATCACAATCTTTCCCATTTGCTTGTCCTTTCGTGAGCCTCGTGAGCTACTGCTGAGGTAGACCCCGTCACATCGGTAAATTGGGCGCTCGCTGACCGCCCACTTCAGCCCTCGGCCGGTGTCTCCATGAGAATGGACGTGCGGCAATGCATGAGAAGAACGAAGCGGTGACGGCAGTGGCGACAGAGGTCCTCACGAGAGCGCGCGCCGGGGATGGCGATGCGTTCCGCCAGCTGACCGAGCCATTGCGCCGCGAGCTCCAGGTGCATTGCTACCGGATGCTCGGGTCCTTCCAGGATGCCGAGGACGCCCTCCAGGAGACGCTACTGGCCGCCTGGCAAGGCTTCGGAGGATTCGAGGGACGCGCCTCGCTCCGCACGTGGCTCTACCAGATCGCCACCAACCGGTGCCTCAACGCTCGTCGGTCGGCCAGCCGACGCCCGGCCAAGGAGTGGGACGTGCCCAACGTTGAACCGCCCGAACCGACGCGACTCGGCGAAGTGCCGTGGCTGGAGCCGTATCCCGACGCGTTGCTCAAGGGTGCCCTCGGTCTGCCGCTCGGCCCTGAGGACCGCTACGAGCAGACCGAGTCCATCTCCCTCGCCTTCGTCACAGCCCTTCAGATCCTGCCGCCGCGCCAGCTGGCCGTCCTCGTCTTGCGCGACGTCCTCGGCTTCCGATCCAGCGAGGTGGCCGACATGCTGGGTGCGACCGTCGACTCGGTCAACAGCGCGTTGAAGCGGGCGCGGTCCAGTTTGGAACGACGAAGGGTGCCGACGGAGGCGCTCGAACCGCCTCCGGCCCCCGACTCACCCTCCGAGGAAGCGACGCTGGCGGAGTTCGTACGCGCGTGGGAGTCCGCTGATCTCGACGCGCTGGTGGCCCTTCTCACCGACGGCGTCTTCATGTCGATGCCTCCGATGCCCTTCGAATACGAGGGCCGAGACGCGGTCGTCCGCTTCTGCGCCAGCATCTTCGGCTCGGGGCGGAGGTTCGAGCTCGTGCCGACGCGCGCGAACGGTCAGCCGGCAGTCGGCGCATACGTGCGCGCGCCTGACGGCGTCAGCCACGGGGTGGGCCTCTTCGTCCTCGGCCTCGCCGGCGATCGGATATGCGCCTTGACCCGTTTCGAGACGACCGTGTTCCCATCATTCGCACTGGCGCGAACGCTCCCGAGCCGATAGCCGTAACCAGGCGGGCGGGGAGTGACCCGTTCGTTTCCCTACAGCGAACTGCAAGGCAATGGCCAACGGCTCGAGCACGCTGGGATCAAGGGGTGGTGGGAGGTAGACTGATGCCGAGCTCGACGCCGGCCTCTGCCAGCGCGGCGGCCTGCTCGGCGGTGGCCTCGGGGCCGCCGGCGTAGCGGACGTGACTGGAAAGGAGGATCTCCCCAGGGTCACGGCCGACGTCCTCGCAGTGCTGATGCAGGATGTCGCGCTTGCGGGCGAACTCCTCCGGTGGGCCGCCTACGAAGTTCCAGTGCTGGGCGAACCGCGCTGCGGTGCGCAGCGTCCTCTTCTCGCCACTCCCGCCGATGCAGATCGGCGGGTGGGGGCGCTGGATCGGCTTGGGCTCGTTGCGGGCCTCGCTGAGCTGGTAGTAGCGGCCCTTGAACGTCGTCGTCTCCTGCGTGAGAAGACCGACGATCACCTCGCAGGCCTCCTCGAAGCGGTCGCTCCGTTCGCCCGGCGTGCCCAGCTCGATCCCGTAGGCCCCGGACTCCTCCTCGTTCCACCCGGCTCCGATGCCGAGCTCCAGCCGGCCCCCGGACGACGATGTCGAGGGTGGTCGCCATGTTGGCCAGGATCGCCGGATGGCGGTAGTGGATGCCGGTCACCAGAGTGCCCATGCGCAGGCGGGTCGTCGCCTGGGCCAGCGCCGTGAGCGTGATCCAGCCCTCCATGCAAGGTCCGGTGCTGTCGGAGAAGATCGGGTAGAAGTGGTCGAAGGTCCAGCCCGACTCGAACAGGTCGATATCGTCGGCCGCCTTCCATACGGCCAACATGTCGGCCCAGGTCGTATCCTGCGGCGAAGTCTTGAAAGCGAAGCGCATGGCGCCCACGTTACGTCCCGCCGGCTCAGGGCGTACAGAGCCTGCGCATCAAGGGTTCCAGCGCATGAACCAGATTCGGGGGCCATCGTCCGGTGCGTTGGCGCTCTCGACGATACGAAAGCCGTATTTCTCATAAATGGTGACGTTGCGCGCAGTGCCGGGTCGAGAGGAACGCGCCCACGCCGTCTATCCGAGCCTGGTCCAGGCCCGCCTGAATCAGGGCGCCTCCGAACCCACGGCGTTGCACCGCCGGGTCGACGGCGATCGAGTCGAGCTGCCACAGCTCCTCGTTCGGGCTGTGCGTGTCGACCCAACGCCAGAAGGTGTCATAGCGGCTGCCGCCGTCATCGGTGAGCGCGCGGATGCGCGGCTGGTTCCACGGGTGGGTTCCCAGTCTTCCAGGCGGCCGGGCGGGACCCAGACTGCAGCTCCGTTCGCACTCTCCCGCCTCCCAGACGAGTCCGAGCCCGAGCGCAATTTCGAGAAAGTAAGCGAAGCACCGGGTGCACCGTCCCGTTGGGTCGGCTGCCTCGCCCATGGGCCAGCGCATCATCGGCTCGTCGACGAAGGCCCGCCCGAAGACCGCCGACAGCGCAGGGAGTCGATGCAGTCCGGCCGACGAGATCGAGGATCGATCCACCGCACGCCGAATTCAGCCAGTGACTCGTCCAACAACAGGAAACGTCCTTGCAATAGAGACCGACTACGTTCACCCGACGCGGTCGGCGAAAGGATGACGTGGCGCATCGCGGCCGGCAGGTACTGAGCGACTACCGAGAGCTCGCCATCGTCGCGGTCGCCGCCGCAGTCGGGCTGACCGTGCAGGGCCCACTCGGCTGGGCGGTGCGCCACCAGGGCATCGACATCCTCCTGGTGGTCCTGGTCTTCTTCACCGCGCTGACCATCGAGCCGCGCACACTCCGCCAGCTTCCTGCCGCGTGGCGACCCCTGTCCCTGGCCCTGATCATCGGCATCACCGTTTTACCGGCGCTGTCGTGGTCGGTGGCGCACCTGGTGACGGCCGGTCCCCTGCGTGACGGGGTCACCGCCATCGGCCTGGCCCCGTGCGAGATCGCCTCCATCGCCACCACGGCCATGGCCGGCGCCGACGTGGCGCTCGCCGGGGGTCTCCTGTTCGGTTCGACGGTGTTGACCGTTCTTTTGGCCGGACCGATCCTGGCCGCGGAGGCATCCGGGACGGCGCTGGACCCCTGGCATGTTCTGGTCAACCTCGTCTGCATTGTCGCGTTGCCCCTGGGCGCGGGAGTGGCGGTCCACGCCACGCTGCGGCCGTCCCGCCGGGTCATCGATGCCGCCTCGACCGTCAGCACGCTTTCCGTGGCGGCCCTGGTGGCCCTGGTGGCCTCCGAGGTGCACTTCGCCCGGTCCTACCTGTCCGTGCTGGTGGCGGTCGTCGCCTTCCTCGTGGTCTCGGCAGGGATCGGCCTGCTGGTCGGCCGGGGCAGCGCACTCCCGGTCAGAGCGGCCCTCCTCCTCACGCTGTCGATGCGCGACTTCGCCATCGCCGCCGGCCTGGCCACCGCCGCATTCGGGCCGGCTGCGGCGGCCCCCCTGGGCATCTACGGCATCGCCGTCCTCGTCTGGGGCACCGGCGCGGCCGGATTCATGCGGGCCGGTCACGCCGATAATGCGGCCTGAGGCACTGGTACCATGTCCGCGTCCACGGGGGAGTCCGGCCTTTCGACGGCGGATCGAGGGAAGGAAATCAATTGCCACTCTTTCGCATGCGGGTCATGAGGAGAATTGTCCTGGCCGTTCTCCCGGTCCTGTCACTGTCCGGCCTGGTCTTCTCGCTGGGCTCACATCCGGCCGGGGCGGCGACGCAGGGCGCCGCGCTTGTCCCGGCGGCCACCCAGGGCGATGCGATCGTCGCCGCCGCCGCCTCCCAGGCCGGCGTTCCCTACTGCGACTTCGGCGGTACCATCAACGGCCCCACCAACGGCGGGAAGGTAGAGACCGGATGTGGGGCCGGCGTCAAAGGCTACGACTGCATGAGTCTGGCGCAGTACGCGGTGTACCAGGTCACCGGCATCGTCCTTCCCTCTGACGGGAGCCAACCCAGCGGGGTGGGGACGGTCATACCGGCCTCTGACACCGCCGACCTGCTGCCGGGCGACGTGACGTACTGGGGAGGATCAGGAATCGACCACTTCGCACATTCGGGGGTCTACGCAGGAAACGGGGAGGTTTGGGACGCGGTCGGCGTCGGGATCCCGGTCCAAGAGCACACCTTGACGTATCTCGAACAGATCTACACCTACGACGGCGCCATCAGGTACTGGACGGCGTCGACCACTCCTACACCTACTCCTACGCCACCACTGACCCCGGGTGGCCTGACCGGACCGGTGGTCGGCATGGCCGCCACGCCGGGCGGGACCGGGTACTGGTTGACCAATGCCGCCGGTGACATCTCGACCCACGGTTCGGCCGTCAACTACGGCTCACTGGCGGGGACGGCCCTCCAGGCTCCGATCACCCACATCGTGTCGAGCCCGGATGGCAAGGGTTACTGGCTGGTGGCGGCCGACGGGGGGATCTTCACCTTCGGCGACGCCGGGTTCTTCGGCTCCACGGGTGGCCGGAAGCTCAATGCCCCCGTGGTGGACATGACGCCGACGGCCGACGGGATGGGGTACTGGCTGGTGGCCTCGGACGGGGGAGTGTTCGCCTTCGGCGACGCGGTCTTCCAGGGCTCCATGGGCGCCACCCACCTGAACAAGCCCGTGGTCGGCATCGCCGCCGACGGCGCCACGGGCGGGTACTGGCTCGTGGCCAGCGATGGCGGGATCTTCTCCTTCGGAGCGCCGTTCTTCGGATCTACCGGCAACCTCGCGCTGAACAAGCCGGTCAACGGCATGACCCCGACCGCGGACGATGGGGGCTACCTCTTCGTGGCCAGCGACGGCGGGATCTTCAGCTTCGGCGATGCCACGTTCCAGGGGTCGGAGGGCAGCACCGCCCTCCACGCCCCGATCGTCGGCACGGCGCTCGACAACGGGACCGGCGGATACTGGCTGGTCGGGTCCGACGGGGGCATCTTCTCGTTCGGTGCGCCGTTCTACGGGGCCGACTGACTCTCTCGCGAGAGGACTTCGGCGACCCAGGCCGGTAACCGCCTGGCCTTACCGTTGGCGTCCACACAGCCGTGCACGGTGACGGCCGTGGCCCGCAAGTCGTCGTGGACGGTGAGCAGGTAGGCGAGCTGGAAGGTGGCCCGACTCACCGCGCCGCCCCGCAGGCGCACGTCGACCACTTCGTCGAACTCGAGCGGCCGCCGGTAGTGCACCACCACTTCGAGGACGGCGAAATTGAACCCCTCGCGTCGTACCTCGTCGTAGGGGTGCCCAAGCTGGCGCAGGTACGCCACCCTGGCCTCTTCCAGGTAGGGCAGGTACGCCGCGTGGTGGACGATCCCCATGGCGTCCGTCTCGGCGAAGCGGGTCCGGATCCGGTGGGCGAAGGAGTAATCGCCCTGGTCCCGTGAGGGTTCGAGGGACTGCCGCATCAGGTGCCGTCGCCCGGATCTCCCGGTGTCTCCGGGCTCGACCGGTCGAACGCCGTCCGGCGCCCCGATGCCATCTGACGGACCCGGGCATGGTCGAGCACGGCGAACTCGCCTTCTGCCTCGACCGTCACCGTCCCACCCTGAACGATGCGCCCCTGGGAATAAACGCGGCGTGGGGTCACCTCGGTGACCCACGCCTCGAACAGGGCCTCCTCGTCAATGAGGGTGGGCCGGCGGTAGCGCACCTCGACCCGGACGGTGGGGCCGGTGGCCTCCGCAATGGCATTGGCTGCCGTGAAGACGATGTCGAAGGTGGCGGCGAGGGCACCGCCGTGCACGCATCCCGGCGCCCCCTGATAGGCCGCGTTGAAGGTGGGGTAGCCGAGCGCCCGCGGTGGCTCGAACGCCAGTCGGACCGGGAGGGCCAGTGGGTTGAAGCCTCCCACGACAATGTCGAAGGGCATGGTGCCCGCCAGCGGTGGGCCACTCGCGGGCGCATCCTCCGCGGGCCCCATGAATCTGGGCAGGGGTACCTCGGGCCGATGCGCCTCGAGTCGATCGGCCACGGCTGCCAATTGCGCCGTCAGAGCAGCCGTCTCTTCGGCCGGAGGTGCCGTGCTCACCGACAACCGGATGAGGCGGCGGAGTTCGTCCGCCATGGCACGGGCTTCCGTCGCCCGACCTTCCAGGCCGGGATAGCGATCAAACGATGGTGACGATCCGGCTCCCATAATGGCGCGAACAGTACCGCCCGGGTTGCGCTGCACAACAGTTCACCTGGGCCGGTAGGACCCGGTCGCCCTTCCTCGTAGCATGCCGGCATGGCCCCTGAGCATTCTGTGCAATTCACGACCGGCAGCCCCGAGACGATCCTCGAACCACTCAGTCCCGAGGTGGCGGAGTCGCTCGCGGCCGCCGTCAGCCTGCCGGAGGCCGAGCAGCACGCCGCCGTGTCCGCAGTGGCGGCCCGCGATCCCCGCTGCCTGCAGGCCTGGGCCACGCTGGCCGAACTTGCCCAGGCCCCCATCGACCGCTACGCCTTTGCCCGGGTCGGCTATCACCGAGGGCTCGACTCCCTTCGGGCTGCGGGATGGCGGGGCTCGGGCTATGTGCGCTGGCGCCATGAATCGAACCGGGGCTTCTTGCGCTCGCTCCATGCCCTGGAACTGGCCGCGGCCGCGATCGGGGAGATCGAGGAGGAGCAGCGCTGCGCCCTCTTCCTGCGCCAGCTCGACCCGGAGTGGAGCAGCCGGCGGTTGTAGTTAGAGGGTCTAACTGTATGATGGTCGAAGTGTCTTCGACCCCCCTGACCGTGACGTCTACGCGACCAACCGGTGACGCGCCCACCCGCGGCACCTACGGGCGCGTGACCGCGTGGCTGGCCAAACGGGTCGAATTCGCCCTCGCCCAGGTCGACCTGACGCTGCCCCAGTACCGGGTGCTGGGGATTCTGTTTGAGGGCTCGGCCGCCGCCTCGGGGCTGGCCGGACGTCTGGCCGTGCGACCGTCGTCCGTGACGGCGATCATCGACGGCCTGGTGGCCCGGGGCTTGGTCGATCGCACCCACCAAGAGGACGATCGACGCCGGATCGCCTTGCGGCTGACCGAAGAGGGCGAGCGCGTGCTGGCCCAAGCCGACGTCACCGTCGACGCCTACATGGTGTCGATCGCCACCCACCTGCCCGATGCCGACGAGGTGATGGTGCTGCGCTCGTTGGAACTCTGGGGGAAGGCGTTGGCCAACTTCCACCAGGCCCGGGCGGAGTCGAAGTGAGCACGACCGAGGACCAGGTCGCCGGGGCGGCGGCGGACGACAGTCGTCCTGACGTCGACGTGGGACTGGACGGCGCCGTCCGCACCGCCGTCCCCAACCTGCCACTGGCCACCTACGTCCCCATGGGGCTGACCAGCGACTACAAAGCGCCCCGGGCGACCGTCGATCCGGACAAGAGCAAAACCTGGCTGAAGCGGGCCTGGCCCATCGTGATGGCCCATAAGGGCTTCTTCGCTTCTGCGCTGATCTTGTCGTTCGTGGGTCTGGTCATTCAGGTGCAGATTCCCAAGCTGCTGCAGAACGCCATCGACAACTCACTGCTGCCCCCCCAGCCGCACCATCAGTCGGTGCCCCTGCATGTCTACGTGACCTGGATCGTGGTGTTGGGTCTCGTCGGAGGCGTGGCCGGCTACATCTCGCGTACCTCGCTCTTCCACGTCGCCTACGACATCGAATTCGACCTACGCAACATCGTCTACGAACACCTGACCAGGATGTCGTTCCCCTTCTATGACCGGGTGCAGTCGGGCCAGCTCATCAGCCGCGCCAACTCCGACATCCGCTCGGTCCAGATGTACCTGACCTTCGCCCCGATGATCCTGGTGCAGTGCTCCATCGCGGTGGTCGCCTTCGGGTACATGCTGGCGATCAGCGTCCCCTTGGCTCTGGTGGCCATGGCCACCATGCCGTTCATCTACGTGGTGGGGGTCAAGATGCGCAAGTCGCTCTTCCCCGTCTCGTGGATCATCCAGTCCCGTCTGGCCGAGGTGGCCACCGTGGTCGACGAGAACGTCAACGGCGTCCGCGTGGTGCGGTCCTTCGCCGCCGAGGAGCAGCAGTTGCGCCAGCTGGCTACCGCGGCCGACCGCGTGCAGTGGGGCTACATCAAGGACGCCGACCTGCGCGCCCGCTTCACGCCGCTGGTGCAGAACCTGTCACAGGTCGGTCTCTCTCTCGTCCTCCTCTTCGGCGGCTACCTGGTCATCCACGGAAAGCTGCAACTCGGTGCCATCGTCTCATTCAACCTGTACCTCCTCTTGCTGCAAGCGCCCTTCATGATGCTGGGCATGCTGATCATGATGGGCCAGCGCGCTTCGGCGTCGGCCGAGCGCATCTACGAGATCCTCGACGAGCAGCCCACCATTGTCGATCGGCCCGATGCCACCGATCTAGTGGACTGCCGGGGCGACGTCCGCTTCGAAGACGTCAGCTTCCACTACGCCTCGGACAGCTTGATGGCCGCCCAGGCGAAACAGGGTGGCAATCCCAACGTGCTCACCGACCTGAACCTGCACCTCTCTCCCGGTGAGACGGTGGCGCTGGTCGGGCGGACGGGCAGCGGGAAGTCGACCGTCGCCCGTGTCCTGGCCCGCTTCTACGACGCCACCGAGGGCACGGTGCGGGTGGACGGGCACGACGTGCGTGATCTCACCCTGACCAGCCTCCGGGCCAACATCGGCGTGGTGCTCGACGAGCCCTTCCTCTTCTCCACCTCGATCCGGGACAACATCGCCTACGGGCGGCCGGACGCCTCTTTGGACGAGGTCATGGCGGCGGCCGAAGCGGCCGGCGCGGCCGACTTCATCGCAGACCTCTCCGAGGGCTACGACACCGTGGTGGGCGAGCGCGGCTACACGCTCTCGGGGGGCCAGCGCCAGCGCATCGCCATCGCCCGCACCCTTTTGATCAACCCGCCCATCTTGATCCTCGACGATGCCACCAGCGCCATCGATGTGCAGGTCGAACAACGGATCCACTCTGGCCTGCGGGTGCTGATGGAAGGCCGCACCACGCTGATCATCGCCCACCGGCTCTCCACCATCAGCTTGGCCGACCGGGTGGTGCTCTTGGACGGGGGCCGGATCGTGGCGGACGGCACCCACGCCTCTCTGCTGGTCTCCACCCCGCTCTACTCGGAGATCCTGGCCCAGGCGGCCCAGGAAGAGACCAGCCAGGCCGGCGACCTCATCGACCCCGACCCCAGCGAGGTGTTCTGATGTTCGGCGGCATGGGCGGCGGACCCGGAGGCCCTCCGGGCGCTCCCCAAGCCGGGCTGCCCTTCGGCGGCATCCCGCCTGAGCTGCAGTCGGGTGTCGACCTTCTGTTGCAGAGCGAGCCCGAACGGGGCGAGCCCGACATCGAGTTCACCCAGGTGCCGACCGCGATGGAGCGCAAGCGCCTCACCCTGACCAGCCTGCTCACCGTGTATCCGTCCATGCTCGTCCTGGCCGGCGTGCTCGTCGGCATCATCGCCCTGGCCACGCAGCTGGGTCCCTCGCTCGTCTCGTACGCCATCAACCACGGCATGACGCCGCCGCACACCGATTACGGCGTCGTGGTGGTCTGCGCCCTGCTCTACCTGGTGTCCATCGCCATCTCGGCCGGGGCCCAGTGGGGCCAGGCCAAGGTGACCGGCCGCCTGGCCTCGTGGGTCATGAACGATCTTCGGGTGACCGTATTCCGCCACCTGCAGCGCCTTTCCCTGGACTTCTTCACCGAGGAGAAGGCCGGCGTGGTCATGAGCCGGATGACCAGCGATGTCGAGAACCTGCAGCAGCTCCTCCAAGACGGTCTGGCCCAGTTCGCCATACAGGGGCTGACCATGGTCGTGATCACGGTGATCCTGTTCTTCACCAATGTGCGGCTGGCCACCATCACGGTCGTGGCCGTGCTGCCCCCGCTCGTCGTCATGTCGATCTGGTTCAAGCGGGCCTCCGAGCGCGGCTACAGCAAGGTGCGTGACGGCATCGCGCTGGTCCTGGCCGACCTCTCCGAGAGCCTTCAGGGCGTGCGCATCGTGACGGCCCACAACCGCCAGCGCCACAACGTCGAGCACCACCGCAACGTGGTGGGCTCGTACCGCGACGCCAACATGTACACCGGACGCATCAACGGAATTTACGGGCCCGGCTCCCAGTTGATCAGCGTCCTGGGCCAGGTGCTGATCCTGGGCATCGGTGGCGAGATGTACCTCAACCACCAGCTCAGCATCGGCGCGCTGACGGCCTTCTTCCTCTACGTCAACCGGTTCTTCGCTCCAATTCAGCTCCTGGTGCAGCAGTACAACACGTTCCAGCAGGGCCGGGCCTCGGTCTTCAAGCTGCAGGACCTGCTGGAGAACGAGCCGTCGGTGCTCGAGAGCCCCACGGCGACCGAGCTGCCTCCCATCGAAGGTGAGATCCGCTTCGACCACGTGACGTTCGCCTACAACCCCGACGCCATCGTGCTGGACAACATCGATCTCACCATTCACCCCGGCGAGACCGTGGCCTTCGTCGGGGCCACCGGAGCGGGCAAGTCCACCATGGCCAAGCTCATCACGCGCTTCTACGACCCGACGGTCGGACGGGTCCTCATCGACGGCCACGACCTGCGCGACGTCACCCTGGCCTCGCTGCGCCGCCAGCTCGGCGTCGTCCCCCAGGAGCCGTTCCTCTTCGCCGGCACCATCCGGGACAACATCTCCTTCGCCCGACCCGGTGCGCCGGATGACCAGGTGTGGGAGGCGGTCAACAAGACCGGCCTGACCGAATTGGTGCACCGTCTGCCCTACGGTCTCGACACCATCGTGCACGAGCGGGGGCAGTCCCTCTCCTCGGGCGAGCGCCAGCTCATCGCCCTGGCCCGGGCCTTCATGGCCCAGCCGCGGGTCCTGGTGCTCGACGAGGCGACGTCCAACCTCGACCTGCAGTCGGAGACGAAGATCGAGGCTGCGCTCGACGTCCTGTTGCAGCAGCGCACGGCCGTGCTCATCGCCCACCGTCTCTCGACGGCCATGCGGGCCGACCGCATCGTCGTCGTCGGCGACGGCAAGCTGCTCGAGGTCGGCAGCCACGACGAGCTGGTTGCCCTCGGGGGGCATTACGCCGACATGTACGCCACGTGGATCTCGCAGTCCCACGCCGCCTGAGTCAGGCCCGGCTCCAGTCGCGCAACGTGGTCCGGTAGCGGACGTCCCAACGGTCGTAGTCGGCCCGCAGGCGCGCGCCGGGCCAATTCCGCCGGGAGCAACTCCCCGGGCAGCAGGGGATCGGCCTGCAGGTGGCGCAGCACGGCGGCGGAGAGCTCGAACCCCGGTGCCAATGCCTCGGCACGGTCGGGCGTCAACGCCGCCATCTCTTCGAACAGCTGGTCGGCCCGGGCCGCCCACGCCGGCAGGTCCCACAGCGCCCGGGCCAGCCGGCCCGGGTTCGAGGGCTCCGCCGTCATCAGCTCCACATCGGAGCGGAGGTCCTCGGGCAGCCGTACCTCTAGGTTGTCGGGACGCATCCACACCCCTTCGCGCAACTCGGCCAAGCGGGCATACGTCAGGGAGCGGCGCCGGGCTGTCCGGATTTCGGCCGAGCTCCCGCTGGTGATGACCACGGCCACCCACCATTGCCCCTTGAACGGCACCGTCGACCCGGCGCGGCTGGCCGACTGACGCGCCTGGCGCTCACGCAGGCGGCCGGCGAGGCGGTAGGTCCCCGACCCGTCGGTCGTGGCCTCGCCCGCCGCCACCATGCGGCTGAGCGCGACCCGGGCCCGGTTGGCGCTGATGCCGAAAAGCCCGGTCAGCCGCACCAGCTGGGCCACCGGAAGTTCCGGCGGATCCATGCCGAGGAGGGCGCTCGCCAGCACCGATCGGGCCGTGAACGGCCTATTACGCTCTTGCATCACTTGATGAAGAATAGTAACATTCCCTCATGGCCACCACCATGGTGCCCGACCTCGCGGCACGCCCTGACGTGCTCCCCACCGAGCGGCTCCTGGCCAACGGGGTAGCCGTCCCCGAGCTGCGTCCCGCCCTGCGGCACATCGACAACCGCCGCAACGCCATCACGGTGCTGTCGGTGTGGTTCTACGTGGTGCTCATCGTCGGCGGCGCGGTCTGGCTCAACACGTGGTGGAGCTATCTCCTCGCCTTCATCTTGATGGGCCCGATGTTCGCCCGCTTCGCCATCCTCATGCACGAGGCGGCGCACAAGCTCCTCTTCACCAACAAGAAGTGGAACGACTGGATCGGCACCTGGGTCATCGCCTACCCGGTCTTCACCCCGGTGCAGCTCTACCGCCGGGTCCACTTCGCCCACCACAAGGACGAGTTCGGTCCGCAAGAGCCCGATCTCGCCTTCTACCGTCCCTACCCCTGCACCCGGGCCGCCCTGCGCCGCCGCCTGGTCCGCGACGCCGTCGGGATCTCGGGCTGGAAGAACTTCGCCCCGTTGGTCAAGAACACCGCGACGGCCCGGTTCCGGCGCATCGGCCTGTCCATCTTCGGCGTCCAGGCCGTGCTGTGGGCCGTCTCATGGCTGGCCACCGGACGCTGGTGGATCTATCCGTTGTTGTGGTGGCTCCCGTGGATGACCCAGTGGCGCGTCATCAACCGCCTGCGCTCCATCGCCGAGCACGGCGGCTTGGAACGGAGCAAGGATCGCCGCGCCACCTCGCACAACGTGCGCCAATCTCTCCCGGCTCGGTTCTGGTTCGTGCCGTACAACACGGGGTGGCACCTGGCCCATCATGTCGACATGGGGGTGCCGTGGCGCAACCTGCCGGCCTTCCATGCCGAGCTGGAGCGTGCCGGGTACGTCACCGACGCCATCACCTACCCCAGCTACCGGGCGCTGTGGCGGGCGCTCTCGAGCGCCGAGGAGGGGACCTAGTCCCTCGCCGAGGCCGCCTGAGGTCAGGTGACCGCGAGCGCCCGGCGCAGCACGATCGCGCTCTCCTGCTGGGCCCGCTGGGTGATGGCGGCCGAGGCCACCAGTGCCGAACCGTGGAAGGTGCCGGGGAACTGGTGGAGCTCGACGGACACGCCGGCTTGCAGGAGTCCCAGGGCGTAGAGAATGCCTTCGTCTCGCAGCGGATCATTCTCGGCCGTCGAGATGTAGGCCGGCGGAAGCCCCGAAAGGTCGGTGGCCCGGGCGGGGGCGGCGTAGGGCGACACGTCGGCCGCATGGGCGCCGGCACCGAGATACGCCTCCCAACTCACCACGGCCAGAGGCCGGTTCCACAGCGGCGAGTCGACGAAGGTGCGCATCGACGGCGTCTCCAATCGGTCGTCGAGCTCGGGGATGTGCAGCATCTGGAAGCAGAGCGGCGGGCCGCCGAGATCACGAGCCAGCAGAGCCGTCGCCGCCGCCAACCCGCCTCCGGCACTGGCGCCGAGCAGCGCCAGGCGCGCCGTGTCGACCCCGAGCTCGTCGGCCGCCCCGGCGAGGAAGACCAGCGCGCTGTAGCAGTCGTGCAGGCCGGCCGGGAACGGGTGCTCGGGGGCCAGCCGGTACTCGACCGAGACCACCACGGCTCCCGTCTGGATCGCCGTGGCGGCCGCGCTCGCATGCTCGGCCTCGACGCTGCCGATGATGAACCCGCCCCCGTGGATCATCAGCACGCCGGGCACGGGCTCCGAACGGCTCTTGGGCCGGTAGATCCGCACGCCGACGTCGGGATCACCCTCCCAGCCCGGGACCAACCGGTCCTCGATATCGAGCGAGTCGATGCCGGGGATGTCCGCCCGCATACCGCCCACCAGCTCGGCGAATCCGGCCCGCGCCGCCACCGGGTCCGACAGGTCGATCTGCGGCAGCAGCTCGAGGATCCCCGTGAGCTCAGGGTCGATCATGGTCCCCCCCTTCTCTTGGCCGACGGCCTATTTGGGCTGCAGCCGGGCGCCGGCGTCGATCCGGATCGTCTCCGCGTTCATATACGAGTTGGCCAGCAGCTCCACGGCCAGCGTGGCGAACTCCGGGGCGTAGCCGAGGCGCTGGGGGAACAGCACGTCCCGGGCCAGCTTGGCCTTGAACGCCTCGGAGCCCTCGCCCTCACCGTAGATCGGGGTGTCGATCAGGCCCGGCAGAATCGTGTTGACCCGGATGCCCACGACGGCCAGGTCACGGGCGACCGGGAGGGTCAGGCCGACGAGACCGCCCTTGGAGGACGAGTAGGCGGCCTGGCCGATCTGCCCGTCCTCGGCCGCCACCGAGGCGGTGTTCACGATCGCCCCCCGGGCCCCGTCCTCGTCGGGGTCGTTGAGGCTCATTTTCGTGGCGGCCAGGCGAATGCAATTGAAGGTGCCGATGAGGTTGATCTCAATGACCCGGCGGTAGAGGTCGAGGTCATGCGCCGAGGCGTAGTCCCCGTCCTTGCCGATGGTGCGCGTCGCCATACCGATTCCGGCACAGTTGACCAACGACTTGAGGGCGCCCAATTCGAGGGCCGCCTCGACGGCGGCGATCACGTCCTCGGTCTTGGTGACGTCGGTCTGGGCGAAGAGCCCGCCGATCTCCTTGGCCAGCGCCGTGCCCTTCTCCTCCTGGAGGTCGGCCACCACGACCCGCACGCCCCGCTCGGCCAGCAGCCGCGCGGTCGCCTCCCCCAGCCCCGAAGCCCCACCGGTGACGATTGCGGAAGTCCCACTCAGTTCCATCAGCTCTTCGACTCCTTTGTCGGCCACCTGGGGCCTGGGCGCGAGATGTGCCGGGCGAAGGATAGGGCCTCCCCACGCCGGAGGTCACATCTGTTCCGGTGCCTCCATGCCGAGCAGGGACAGCCCGAGGGCCAGCACCCGGGCGGTCAGATCGCACAGCACCAGCCGGGACGTCCTCACCGCCTCGTCGTCGACCAGGACCCGGCAGGCCTCGTAGAAGGTCGTAAAGGTCGACGCCAGATCGAAGAGGTACGTGCACAGCTTCGCCGGGCTGTACGCCTCGGCGGTGGCCTCGACGGCGGCGGGGAACCCGAGGAGCTGCAGGGCCAGGGCACGCTCCGGCGGTTCGGTAATCATCGGTCTGGTGCCCCGCGGGGGTGGGGGCACCTCGGCCCGACGGAAGATGGAGCGGATGCGAGCATGCGCGTACTGAAGGTAGGGGCCGGTGTTGCCCTCGAAGGCCAGCATCCTGTCCCAGTCGAAGACGTAGTCCCGCGTCCGCTCGGTCGAAAGGTCGGCGTACTTGATGGCACCGATACCGAGTGCCCGCGCCACGCCGGCCCGCGCCTCTGGGGTGAGGTCACTCGGACGCTCGGCGATCGAAGCCGAGGCGCGGTCCACGCCTTCGGTGAGAAGATCGATCAGCCTTTCCGAGCTGCCCGAGCGGCTGGCCATCTTCTTGCCGTCGGGACCGAGGACGAGCCCGAACGCGACGTGGACGGCGGCCGAGGGGTCGGGAAGGTATCCGGCCAGCGCCGCCACGGCGAAGACCAGCCGGAAGTGCAGCGATTGGCCGGCATCGACGACGTAGACCAGGCGCGTGGCGCCCCGGCGACCGGTGCGGTCGCGTATGGACGCCAAGTCCGTGGCCGGGTAGCCGTAGCCCCCGTCGGACTTGCGCACGATCAGCGGGAGGGGATCTCCGTTGCGGTTCTCGAACCCCTGGGGGAACACACAGAGCGCGCCCTCGTGCTCGACCAGGAGCCCTTCGGCCGCCAGCTCCTCGACCACCACCGGCAGGAGCGGGTTGTAGTAGCTCTCCCCTACCACGTCGTCGTCGGTGAGCAGCACGCCCAGCATCGAGTAGATCTGGTCGTTGTGCCGCAGGCTCTCGGCCACGAAGATGCGCCAGAGGCGGAGTGTCTCGGGATCCCCGCCCTGCAGGAGGACGACGCGCCGGCTGCTGCGCTCGGCGAAATCGGGGTCGGAGTCGAACTGCACCCGGGCCTGGGCGTAGAACTCGTTGAGGTCGCGCACACTGAACGACTCCGCTTCGGCCGAACCCCCCAGGTCGACCAGGTGCTCGATGAGCATGCCGAAGGGCGTCCCCCAGTCGCCGATGTGGTTCTCCCGCAGCACCTCGTGACCGACAAAGTCCAGAACGCGGGCGAGCGCGTCGCCGATCACCGTGCTGCGCAGATGCCCGACATGCATCTCCTTGGCCACGTTGGGCGCCGAGTAGTCGATCACGACCCGCTGCGGATCCGCGGTGCGCGTCGCCCCCACCCGCTCGTCGGACCCCGCCGCCGCGATGGCGTCCGTCACGAACGCGTCGGACAGGGTCAGGTTGATGAAGCCGGGCCCGCTGATCTCGACCGACGCGCACACGTCGTCGAGTGTGGCCGCCGCCACCACGTCGGCGGCCACGTCGAGGGGAGCGCGGCCCACCCTCTTCGCCAGCGGGATGGCGCCGTTGGCTTGGAAGTCGGCCCGGTCCGAGGCCCGGAGCACGGGGTCGGCCCCGGGGACGATCGTGTCAAAGGCTGTCTGTAGGCGCTGGAGCAGCACGCTGAACGCGTCGGGCATCTCCTATTGTCGCATCCCCCCGGCCCTCCTCTGGTCGGTGCGAGGAGCGAAATTTCAGTCGGCCGGCGCTCCCATCGCCCCGTCGGTCAGCCCGTAGCGATGGTACGGACCGAAGAATCCTTGCTCGAGGAGCCCGTAGCCGACGACGTCGCCGTAGCTGAACCGGGCCACATGGTCGACGATGCCGTACTGGGCCAGCCCCTTCATCTCCTCGACCTTTAGCACGAGCCCCTGCACCACCGGGTCGGGCCCCTGGTAGATGCCGTGCTTCCAGTCCTTGTCGATCCCATAGCCGGTGCCGACCGAGATGTAGTTGGCCAGCAGCGGCGTGCAGGTGATCTCCAGGTCGGCCTCGGGGAAGCGCACCACGCCACGGTCCATGACCCGCGTGCCCGCGATGAGGTGGTGGGAGTGCTCGGATCGACCGAGGTCCTCGACGGGCCGGTCGGGGTCGACCCAGACCCTCTCCCCCTGGACCAGCGGCCGTTCGCCGTTGTCCCGCTCGTGGCAGATGTACAAGATGGCGTGGTCGTCGAACTGCATCGGGAAGTAGTTCCACATGCCGCTCATCACGTTCGCGCCCTGCCGGATGCCGTCGCCCTCGGGTTCCCCCACGGGCCGGATGCCCCAGGAGCGGTCGCGGCACCCATGGACCTCATCGGGGGTGATGGCGTACTCCGTGCCGGCCACCGACAGGGTGCCCGACCAAAAGCCCGTCTGCGCCAGACGCTGGGTGTCGAAGACCACCCTTCCCTTGCTGCGCAGGTACTGGCGGGGCTCGGCCATGGCGGGAATGTGGCCCTCCCACGTCACGTCCATGGCCACGTCGTGCTCGGTCGGATCGACCACGACCCGCAGGCGGCGCAGGGGCTCGAGCACCTCGATGTGGAACGGGCCCACGGAGAGGTCGGCCCGATCGGTCAGGGGCGCCGACGCCCGCACGATGTGCTGCGCCTCGCCCAGCCGCACGTCGATGAACGCGTCGACCACGCCCAGGTTCGGGTATTGGCCGAACCCGAAAATGGCAGACCACTCGGCGCTGGTCGGATACATGTTGAAGTAGTAGCGGTCGTAGAAGTTGCGATCGCTGGTCCCCGGATGTGCGATGAATTCCGGCGCCTGATGAACGGGAAAGTCGTCCCATGACGACAGCGTCACAATGCCCTCCCTTGTAGGACTGCGGAACGAGCCAGGTGCCCCCGCGAGCCGCAGCCTACGCGCGTCCCGCGTTCGTTTCAGGGCTGTGCGAAGGCGTAGATCCCCATGCCGTTGTAGGACAGCGAGTCGGCGGGCAGGAAGGGCCCGTTGATGGTCACCGAGAGCCAGCCGTCGCGGCCCGGGCCCGAATCGCCGTCGACGGTGTCGATGGCGCCGTCGGGCCAGACCTGCATCACGATCGCTACGTGCTCGGACGTGTACACGTTCTGGGGACCGGTGCCGTAGAGCACGGCGTCGCCCGGCTCGGGCGTGGCCGTGGGTGGGAGGAGGGCACCGTGCCCGGCGGCCCAGTAGTAGATGTCACCGGTGAAGGCGTACGACGGAATGGGGATCCCTGCGTGGCGCCAGACCCAGGTGGCGAACAGCGCGCACCACTCCTCGCACGGCCCGTAGGGGTTGCAGAAGTAGCCGGTGTCGGGATCCGGTTCGATCTGGGAGGCCGCCGCGGCGACGATGGCCGACGAGCCCGGGAAGCGTCCCTTCGGCGTGGCGCTGGTGAAGCTGTAGGTCCAGGCCTCGGGGTCGAGGAGCCAGTATCCGGTGCCGGCGCGGTTCCCGATGATGTCCGACACCGGGGTGGCGTCGGGGTTCAGGGTCAGGCCGCCGTAGGCCTGCCCGTCCCCGAGGGCCAGCACCACGCCGTTCGCCGTCGCCACGGTGTACCCGCCGCCGTCGGGGCTGGCCACGATGCCCACCACCGGGACGGGTAGGTCGTCGGCGGCCCACGACCCGAAGAACCGGGCGTCGCCGAAGGTGAAGATGCCCCCGTCGGCGGCCACCAGCCAGTAGCCCTTGCCGTCGGGGGTGGCCGCCATGGCCACGATGGGCTCGTTGAGCGCAATGGCGCCCGTGCTGCCGTAGAACTGCGGCGTCGCCGAAGGAGAAGATGCCCCCGTCGGCGGCCACCAGCCAGTAGCCCTTGCCGTCGGGGGTGGCCGCCATGCCGACGATGGGTTGGTTCAACCTGGTCCCGCCCATGCTGCCGTAGAACGGGCGTCGCCGAAGGAGAAGACGCCGCCGTCGAGCCCTCCGAGCCAGTAGCCCTTGCCGTCGGGGGTGGCCGCCATGGCGATGATCGGCCCCTGCAGCGCCAGGTCACCCAGTGACCCATCGAAGGGAGCATCCCCGAAGGAGAAGACGCCGCCGTCGGCGCTCGCCAACCAGTACCCCTTGCCGTCGGCGGTGGCGGCGCCGACGAGAACCGGTGAGCTCACCGGCTCGGGCATGGTGGGCGCGCCCACCGGCACGTTGCCGAACCCGATCATTCCCCCACCCGCGTAGGTATGGGGGGACTGAGAGGCAGCGGCCGCCGGCTCCGCTCCGAACCCTCCGGTCGCCGACAGGACCGACAACAAAGGGACCAGAGCAAGGAACCCGACACGGGCGCGGCGGCGTGTGGAACCGTTGCGCAAACGCATTTCCTTCATACTGCCTCGTCCGCGTCCTCCATCGGTGTAGCCCCCCGGCGGGCCGAAATGGATGCCCCCGGCGTCTGCACGGCAGAATGGGGCCATGGCATCACGACCCCCGGCCTCTTCCCACCCCGACAGCTTCGGCGCCCGGTCCGTCCTGACGGTCGAGGGCCGCGAGTACGAGATCTTCTCCCTCAAGGCTCCGTCCCTGGTGGCGGGGCATGAGGTGAGCCGGCTGCCCTACTCGATCAAGGTGATCCTCGAGAACCTGCTCCGGCACGAGGACTCGCCCCACGTCTCGCCCGACGACATCGTCGCCGTCGCCGCCTGGGGCGCCAACCCCGAAGCGCACGGGCAGGGCGCCGGTGACGCGGCGCATGAGATCGCCCTGACCCCCGAGCGCGTCCTCATGCAGGACTTCACCGGGGTTCCCGGCGTGGTCGACCTGGCCGCAATGCGCGATGCCCTGGCGCGCCTCGGGGGCAACGCGTCCCAGGTCAACCCTCTGGTCCCGGTGGAATTGGTCATCGACCACTCCGTCATCGTCGAGCGTTCCGGCGACTCCTCGTCGTATGACCAGAACGTCTCCATTGAGTACGAGCGCAACATTGAGCGCTACAAGTTGCTCCGCTGGGCTCAAGGCGCGTTCGACGGCTTCCGGGCGGTGCCCCCCGGGACGGGCATCTGTCACCAGGTCAACCTCGAGTACCTGTCCCGGCTGGTGTTCGCCACCCAGGACGGCCGGGCATTCTGCGACACGCTGGTGGGGACCGACTCGCACACCACCATGGTCAACGGCCTGGGTGTCCTGGGCTGGGGCGTCGGCGGCATCGAGGCCGAGGCGGCCATGTTGGGCCAACCGCTCTCCATGCTCCTGCCTCCGGTGGTGGGCCTCCGTATCTCCGGCGAGCTGCGGCCCGGCACCACGGCGACCGATGTCGTCCTCACTGTCACCGAGCTTCTGCGCGACCACGGCGTGGTCGGGGCGTTCGTCGAGTGCTTACGGCCCCGGTGTGGGCGCCCTCCCGTTGGAGACGCGCGCCACCATCGGCAACATGAGCCCCGAGTACGGGGCCACGTGCACCATGTTCCCCATCGATCAGGTGACCATCGACTACATGCGCTTCACCGGGCGCGACGAGGACCACCTCGCCCTGGTCGAGGCCTATGCCAAGGAGCAGGGCCTGTGGCACACCGCAGACGGCATCGAGCCCGTCTACTCCGAATACGCCACCCTCGACCTCGGTGACGTCGAGCCCTCACTGGCCGGACCGTCGCGGCCCCAGGACCGGGTCGCACTCGCCGGTGCCGGCGACTCCTTCCGCGTGGCACTGGACCGGACGCCACGCACGTCAACCGCCGCTCCCCTGGCCGCTCCGCACCACCTCCTGGCGGATGGGGATGTCGTCGTGGCGGCGATCACCAGCTGTACCAATACCTCGAATCCCCAGGTCATGGTGGGGGCCGGCCTGCTGGCCCAGAATGCCGTGGCACGAGGCCTGCGGGCGAAGCCGTGGGTCAAGACGTCGCTCGCTCCGGGCTCCCGGGTGGTCATGGACTACCTCGAGCGGGCCCAGCTCGTGGCGCCCCTCGAGCAGCTGGGGTTCTTCCTGGTCGGCTTCGGCTGCACCACCTGCATCGGCAATTCGGGCCCGCTGCTGGACGGGGTCAGCGAACTGGTGCACAGCGACGATCTCTCCGTGGTCTCGGTGCTCTCGGGCAACCGGAACTTCGAGGGACGGATCCACCCCGACGTGCGGATGAACTACCTGGCGTCGCCCCCACTGGTCGTCGCCTACGCGCTGGCGGGCACGATGGACATCGACCTGACCACCGATCCCTTGGGGGAGGACAGCGATGGAACGCCGGTGTTCCTCGCGGACATCTGGCCCAGCGAGCAGGAGGTCAGCCAGGCCGTCCGGGCTTCTTTGACCTCGGAAATGTTCCGCACCCGTTACGACGCCGTGTTCGAGGGTGACGAGTACTGGGGCGAGGTGCCGGTGGCCGAGGGCGAGACGTTCTCGTGGCAGGACGACTCCACCTACGTAAAGAACCCGCCCTTCTTCGAAGGCATGACCATGACCCCGACGCCGGTCTCCGACATCGAGGGGGCCCGCGTGCTGGCCATGGTGGGAGACAGCGTCACGACCGACCACATCTCGCCGGCGGGCTCCATCGGGCCGGACACGCCCGCGGGCCGTTACCTGGCCGAGCACGGGGTTCCTCGGAACGACTTCAACTCCTACGGTGCCCGGCGGGGCAACCACGAGGTCATGATGCGCGGCACGTTCGCCAACGTCCGGCTCCGGAACCGTCTCGCTCCCGGCACCGAGGGCGGGTACACGCTGCACCTGCCCGACGGGACCGAGACCTCGATTTACGAAGCAGCGATGAAGTACGCCGACGAGAGCGTGCCCCTCATCGTCCTCGCCGGGCGGGAGTACGGCACCGGCTCCAGCCGGGACTGGGCAGCCAAAGGGACCGCGCTCTTGGGGGTACGCGCCGTGATCGCCCAGAGCTTCGAGCGCATTCACCGCTCCAATCTGGTCGGCATGGGCGTGATTCCCCTCCAGTTCTACAAGGGCGACTCCGCCGAGAGCCTGGCCCTACGCGGGACGGAGAGGTTCACCATCGCGGGGATCGACGTCCTCAACGGGGGCGAGCTGCCCAAAGAGTTGACGGTGATCGCCACGGGGGACGACGGGTCGACCACCGAGTTCAGGGTGATCGTCCGTATCGACACCCCCATGGAGGCCGAGTATTTCCGTCACGGAGGGATTCTCCCCTACGTCCTACGCCAGTTGGCCAGCTGAGCTCTTCGTTCGGCCCCCGATCTCCGTCAATGAAGGTCGGGGGCGTGCCATCGGGGGACGCCGGGGACGGGCCGCGCCCGTGCTCCGATCGGACGGGCAGAATACGCGCTGCTGCGCTCGACCCTAATAGCGCCATTGTTGGGGTTCCGTTGCGACGATTGCCAGCCGGTGTAGTGCGACGCCTCGTACGCTGATGGTAAAGCATCATCCTTTGGGTGTTGGCATGCGCGCAGACGCTCGCTTGCACCACACGTCCGCTGGGAGTCACCATGCATCGACGACGCGCCGCCAGGGACGGATCTGCAGTCGGCTTCACGCTGATCGAACTCCTCATCGTTGTGGCCGTCCTGGGCATTCTTGCCGCAGTGGTGGTATTCGCACTCGGCGGCGTTTCGGCGCAAGCGGCCGTTGCCGCCTGTAAGGCAGATGCGACGACGGTCCAAACTGCCGTTTCGGCCTACAACGCGCAGACCGGTGGCACGCCCCAGGTGAGCGCCGCACTCCTGACGACGACCCCCTCTGCCTCTCCATACCTCCAATCGTTCCCGTCCAGCTCGAGCTACACAATCTCAATTGTCTCCGGCATGGTCATGATCGCCGCGCCCAGTTCCGCCACTGCGGTCCCATACGGGACTGCCAACGCCTGCAGCGGAGCGGGTTCGTCCCCCTCGCCGACGACCACTACGACGACAGGGACGCCCGCCACGACGACGACAACCACGCCGCCCTCAAATGGGGTTACCGCGACAACCTCGAGTAGCAACTACAACTACTACGGCGGACAGGAGCTGCTCAACTTCACGAACTCCTCCCGTATCACGGCCATGACCATCACGATCGACGTGGCCCAAACGACGGGCGTGACCTACAACAGTCAGTTCAACAGCTTTCCTGGCGGTGCTCTGACTCAGGCGAACGCGACATCCGGTGGGGTCATCGCCTACACCTACGTCCTGAGCTCGGGCCAGACGATCGCCGCCCAATATCCAAACGGTCAGGTTGGGGCTCAGTGGTCGGGCACCGGTTCCGTTCGGGTGACTTCTGGGGACACCTGGACCGTGACCAGCACCTCGGGAGGCGTCACCTCCACTATCGCGGGCACATTCTGAGTCGATCAGACACAAAGTCCATTCGCTCACCCGGAACGAGGTGGGCCGGACTGCGGCTCTTCGTCGTTTCGGGAGCCAAAGGGCCACAGGCCTTGACTGCGCGGCGCGGCGCCGTCAAGGGATCCGGGTGATCCGGAACAGCTCGGCCGTGGCGCCCTCGGGAAGCCCGGCGAGGACGCCCGAGGCGCGCCCACCCTCGGTCACGCGCTGAGCGACGCCGTCGGGGTCGTCAATCTGGCTCTTGTGACAGAGCAACGCGGCAATTTTCCGCTCGATGGTCGATGACGTCTCGACCGCCACGTTGGGATCGGTTCCACCGGTGATCCACAGCTCCTGCACGGACCAGGGCTCGAGTCCTTCCTCAGCGAGGAGCTCGGGGTGGGCGAAGGGGTTGCGGGCATCGGGATAGACCGCGCACACGGCGGCCTCACCGGCGGCGAGATGGTCGGGATGGCTGGCGTAGATGAAGTCCCAACGGCGGTCGGGCGATGGGGCCAGCACCCGTTCGGGCTTGACCTGGCGGATCACCCGGCTGATATCGCGTCGCAGTTCGACGGTCGCCTGCAGCCGACCGTCGGGGTGGCCGAGGAAATACAGATCCGTCACGCCGACTTCCGCCGCCGCGGCGCGCTGCTCGCTCTGGCGCAGCGCCGCCATGTCCGATCGGGACAGCGAGCGGTCGGACCCTCCTGCCTCGCCATTGGTGGCGATGCAGTAGGTGACCTCCAGGCCGGCCTTGGTGAAGGCGGCTACCGTCCCCGCCGTTCCGAAATCCACGTCGTCGGGATGGGCCGTGACGATCAGGACGCGCCGGACCCCGTCATCGGGGGACCAGCGCGTCGACGACGTCGTCGCTCAGAGCACGCTCTCTTCGGCCAGCGGTGTCCACTCAGCCAGATTGGCCAGACGCGGGTCGTTCGAGAACATCTCCACGATGGGGATCCGCAGCCCGAGCCGGCGCTGGATCACCTCGACTTCGACCAACTGGTTCCACAGGGTGAGGCTCACCACGACGCCCGCCTTTCCGGCGCGGGCGGTACGGCCGGAGCGGTGGAGGTACGCCTTGTGATCCTCGGGGGGGTCCCAGTGGATCACGGCGTCCACGGCTTCGATGTGCAGACCGCGTGCGGCCACGTCCGTGGCCACCAACACGGGAAGCTTGCCGTTGGAGAAGTCCGCCAGCGCCCTCTCCCGGTTCGCCTGCCGGAGATCACCGTGGATCGCCGCGGCGCGCAGGCCCTCCTTTTCGAGATTCTCCACCAGCCGGTCGGCACCCCGCTTGGTCCGCACGAAGAAGAGTGTCTTCTCCTGTGACCGGGCGATAGCCGCTGCCACCTTCACCTTGTCCATCTGGTGCACCTGAATGAAGCGGTGCTCCATGAGGGTCACCGTCTGGGTTGACGACGCCACCTCGTGAAAAACGGGCTCGGTCAGGTAGCGCTGGACCAGGCGGTCGACGGCGCCGTCGAGTGTGGCCGAAAACAGAAGCGTCTGATGGGGCGTCTCCAACCGACGGAGCACCCACTCGACCTGGGGCATGAACCCCATGTCCGCCATGCGGTCGGCCTCGTCCAGCACCAACGTCTCGAGCTGGGAAACGGAGATTTCGCCCCGGTCACCGAGGTCGATGAGACGGCCGGGAGTGGCGATGATCACGTCGACGCCCTTGTGCAGCTTGGCTACCTGGCGATCGATGTCGGCGCCACCGTAGACGGCGACGGCACGCAGACCGAGCGTCTTGGCCAAGGGGGCCAGCACGTCGTGCACCTGGACGGCCAGTTCCCGCGTAGGCAGGAGGACGAGCGCCAGGGGCTGCGCCGGTCGGGACGGCGCCCCGGTCTGTGGACCCTGCGCGTCCCTCGTCGCCCTGGTGCGCTGCAAGAGCGGCACCCCGAAGGCGAGCGTCTTGCCCGAACCGGTCTTGGCCTTGCCGCAGACGTCCCGTCCGGCCAACGCGTCCGCGATGGTGAGCGCCTGAATTGGAAAAGCGCTGACGATCCCTTGATCGGCCAGCGCTTTGGTCAGTTCTTCGGATACACCCAGTGACTCGAAAGTCCGGGCGGTTTCGTAGGTGTCGTCTGCCGAGACTCCGGTGCCTCCTACCGGTGGATCGACATGCGCGTCGTTCAATGCCTGAATTGTCATATCTCTCTCTCTGTTGTGTGGCGGGACCCTGCGCCAACCAGAGGAGGAAGAAACGGCCCCGACTCACCAGCCCCATGCCAGTGGTCGCACCTCTATTGTACCAGTCGGGAGGGCATCTCCTGCGTCTAGCTGTGCAAAAGTGTGCGTTCTCTCATCCCACACGAAGGAGGATCGTCGATGGCCAAACTGGAAGCAGGCTCCACCGCCCCCGCATTCACGCTGCCTGACCAGGACGGGAAGCCGGTGAAGCTCTCCGACTTCAAGGGGCAGCAGGTCATCGTGTACTTCTACCCGGCCGACGACACGCCGGGCTGTACCAAGGAGGCCTGTCAGTTCAACGACAACCTCAAGACCTTCGAGAAGGCCGGGGTCGCCGTCCTCGGGATCTCACCCGACGGAGCCGAGAAGCACACCAAGTTCCGCACCAAGTACAAGCTGAAGTTTCCCCTTCTCACCGACGCCGACAAGAAGGTGATGGAGAAGTACGGCGCCTGGGGGGAGAAGACGATGTACGGCAAGAAGACCGTGGGGACCATTCGTTCCACCTTCCTCGTCGGCCCCAACGGCAAGATTGAACGGGTCTGGTCGCACGTGCGGGCGGACGGCCATGCCAGCAAGGTGCTCGAAGCGATCTCGGAGGGGTAGCGACCCCGGACCGCGGAGCCCGGGCGGCCCTCCCGGCTACTTCTGATGGACCGGGCACCACCAGGTGGTGCGCCCGCCGACGGTGGCCACCTGGAGTTCCGAGCCGTCCCTGGCGCAGCGACCCCCTGCCCGGCGTTCCTCCATGAGCTCGCCCATGTGTGAGCCACCGCGGCCCCCGAGCTGGCGCAGCGTGGCGCGCAGCGACTTGTGCAGGGCGCGCAACTCCTCATTGCTGAGGGGGGTCCGTCGCCCGGGATCCAACCCGGCCCGCCACAGGATCTCGTCCGCCAGCAGGTTCCCGATCCCGGCCACCCGCTCCTGATCCAACAGCTGGGCCTTGAGGGGCGCCGACCGCGCGCCGCGCGCCGCGGTGCCGGCCAGCGCGGCCCTGAGTTGGGCCAGGGTGAGGGTGAGTGCGTCTGGACCCAGGCGGCCCTCATTGGGCGCGAGCTCCAGCGAGCCGAACCGGCGGGGGTCATGGATGAGGAGATGGCCCCCGTCCGCGAAGGTGACGCGGGCGCGGACCCACTGCTCGCCGAACACCCCCGGGCCGTAGAGCAGCCGGTCGAGCGCCTCCACACTGTCGACCACCAGGCCGCCGGTCATCCCGAAGCGAATGCCGAGGGTGGGACCGCCATCGGTGTCGAGGAGCAGGAGCTTGCCCCGTCGCCGGGCCTCGGTGAAGACATGCCCGGCCAGCGCGCTCTGGAGCCGGCGGGTCGTGGTCCCGCCCCGTCCAAAACGTGAGTCGACCATCCAGACCTTTTCGATGGTGCGCCAGAGCGCCTTCTCGGCCAGGGCGCGGTACAGCTCCACCTCCAAAATTTCGGGCACCCTCCCGACCGTACCGGACCGATGCCCGGCGGCAGAATATGGTGGTCCAATGCCACCCGAGAAGCCACAGTGGAAAGAGCTCTTCACCGAGGTCGTGACCTCTGGTCTGTGTACCGGATGTTCGGCCTGCGTCATCGCCTGCCCCTACGACGTCCTCGAATACGACGACGCCGACGGGCACTACAAGCCCTTTCACGTCCTGGCCGACGGGGGGACCGACAACTGCACCCACGGTGAGAAGGGATGCACCCTGTGCACCCGGGCCTGCCCCCGCTTTCGCACCTGGGAGCCCGATATCGAGAACCACCTGTTCGGGCGCCCCCGGACCGACGACGAGATCGCTGGTATCGCCCGCCGCACCGTGCTGGCCCGGGCCACTGACCTCGAGGTGCAGGGCATCGGCCAGGACGGCGGCCTCGTCTCCGCCCTGTTGATCTGGGCCTTCGAGCACGACCTGATCGACGCCGCCCTGGTGTCCGGCCTCGAGGGTGATGGCTCGACCTGGAAGGCCATTCCCCAGGTGGCGTGGTCCAAGGCGGACGTCCTGGCCACCGCCGGATCCCGGTACACCTATTCCGCCAACCCTTTGGCGTATCCCGAGGCCATTGCCGGCGGGGCCGAGCGCATCGCCCTGGTGGGCATGGGCTGCCAGGCCTCGGCGCCCCCGGTGATGGCGGCCCGCAAAGCAGGCAAGATCGCCCGGCGCTTCACCCTTTCGGTCGGCCTTTTGTGTTCGAAGACGTTCGACGACGCCATCTTCCCGGAGCTCTTCGAGGCCAAGTACGGGTTGAACCGGGCCGACATTGTCAAAATGAACATCAAGGGTGTCTTCCAGGTCTGGATGAAGGACGGGGCGTACCACGAGATCCCCTTGAAAGAAGCGCACGGGTGGACCCGCGAGGGCTGCACCAGCTGCCCCGACTTCGCCGCCGAGCATGCCGACATCTCCACCGGCGGGATCGGCGCCTTCGGCGACTGGACACTGACCCTCCTCCGCACCGAGCGGGGCGAAGCCATCTTCGACGAGATGGAAGCAGCCGGTGTCATCGAAACCCGGCCGATCGAGGACGACCCCGGTGCCGTCACTCTGCTCAATCGACTGAGCCGGGTGAGCCGCAAGCGTTGGCCGGCCACGGCGGTGCCCATGCCGGGACGGCTCCCCGCGCCGACGGCGTGACGGCGGGCGGCCCCAAGAAGGACGAATTCGCCGCGCTGTTGGGGATCGCGATCGAGCGCCTCGGTCCCGGCCATGCCGCGGCCACCCTGCAGACCGACGAGCATCACGCCAATCCTCATGGAACCGTCCACGGCGCCGTGTTCTACGCCGTCGCCGGTGCCGCGGTGGCGGCCGCCGCCAACGATGAGGACCATTCGGGCATCGTTTCGTCGGTACTCGTCGAGTACCTCCGGCCCGCGGCAATCGGTGACGTGCTGCGGGCCGAGATATCCAAGGAAGCCTCGACCGATCGCGAAGACATCCTCACCGGCACGGTCTCCCGGGGCACCCAGGGCGACCTCCTCGCCTGGGTGCGCGCCCGGGGCACCCGCCGGTCCCGCACCTCCTGAAGGTTCGAACGTTCCCTGGAGGGCCGTCGGGCTTTTGGTTGGTCTGAAGATGGCACAAACTGTGGGATCTATGTCATTGACGCCATCCGTTCCCTGCCCCAGGATGGCTGCATGAGCGAGCGTCATGTGGTCGTCGTCGCATTCCCCGGGGTCCAGCCCCTCGACGCGGTGGGTCCGACCGAGGTCTTCACCGGGGCCACGCGGGTGGCCCACGGGCTCGGACGGGACGACTGCTACCGGGTGACACTCGTCTCGACGGACGGGCAGCCGGTGACGTCGCACAGTGGCATCGGCCTGTGCACCGTGCCGCTCCCCGGCCCCGACGAGCCGATCGACACGCTGGTCATCGCTGGCGGAAGCGGTATCGCCACGGCCCGGCACGATGCCACGCTCCTCTCGTGGATCAGGACGGTCGCACCTACCTGCCGGCGCGTGACCACGGTCTGCACGGGCACGTTTCTCGCCGCCGAGGCCGGTCTCCTCCGTGGCCGTCGGGTCACCACCCACTGGGCCAGCGCCGCTCGTCTGGGGGCCGAGTTCCCCGAAGTTTCGGTCGACCCGGACCCGATCTACATCAAAGATGGCAAGTACTGGACCAGTGCGGGAGTGACGGCCGGCATCGATCTGGCGCTGGCGCTGGTGCAGGAGGACCTCGGCGTTGACGTGGCGCAGACGGTGGCCCGCTGGCTCGTGATGTTCCTTCATCGACCAGGAGGCCAGACGCAGTTCGCCTCCCCGGTGTGGGTGCGGCGGGCCGAGCGCTCCACCGTACGAGCCGTGCAGGCACTCGTCGAATCCGCGCCCGGGGGTGACCACCGTGTTCCCGCCCTCGCCGCCGCGGCGAACATGAGCCTGCGCCACTTCACCCGCGTGTTCAGCACCGAGGTGGGCGAAACCCCCGGCAAGTTCGTCGAGCGCGTGCGCCTGGAGGCGGCCCGTGGCGAACTCGAGACGACCAACGACACGCTCGACGTGATCGCCACCCGCTGCGGATTGGGCACCGCGGAGTCGTTTCGGAGGGTCTCACAACGCCGCTTGGGCGTTTCCCCGGACGCGTATCGCCGTCGCTTCCGCACCGTGGCCGAGGAAAGGACATCCGCGTGACCCCCACCCTGACCGTTGCCATCCCCCTCTTCCCTCAATTCACCGCGCTCGATGCCGTGGGCCCCTACGAGGTACTCCAGCGCATCCCGTTCGTCGACGTTGTCTTCGTCGGACAGGCGCGGTGCGAGTACCGCAGCGAGAACGGCATGCTCGGCATGGTGGCCGATGCCACGTTCGCCGAGCTGCGCCAGCCCGACGTCCTCGTCTTTCCCGGAGGCGTCGGCACCCGACCCCTCCAACACGACGAAGGAGTGGTCGAATGGGTCCGTCAGGCCCATACGACCACCCGGTTCACCACATCGGTGTGCACCGGCTCGCTAGTGCTCGGCGCCGCCGGGCTGTTGCACGACCTGACCGCCACCACGCACTGGGCGTGCTACGGCGAACTGGCGGCCCACGGCGCCATACCCACGGCACAACGCGTCGTCGAGCACCTCGAGCAACGGCTCATCACGGCTGCCGGCGTCTCGAGCGGGATCGACATGGCATTGCGTCTGGTCGAGCTCCTGGTCGACCGGACGGCGGCCGAGGCGGCGCAGTTGATGATCGAGTACGACCCCGAGCCCCCGTTCGATTCGGGCTCGCCGGCCAAGGCCTCCGCGCCCGTCGTCACCCGGGTGGCCGAGTACGCCGCCTTCAGGAGCTGAGCGACCCCGAACCGTTGTACTCGAGTATCCGGCCGATGTCCCATCCGTGGTGAAAGGCATCGTGCGCGTTGCTCCGTACCACGTCGTTGACCGATTGGGGACCACGGCTCTCGTGGGCCAGGACGACGTCGTGCGCCAGTGCGACCGTGACCGCCTCGTGCCACGGGCGCGTCGCCTGGCGTAGCTGCCACAGGGCGCCACCCACCGGCACCCGCGAATAGAAGCGCGCATCTCCGAGCAGCCGCTCCTCGTAGCCCGGCACACGCTCCTCTCCCGCCAGGGCCGCCCCGGCGAGCCACTGCGCCCAGATGTGCAGGTTGTCGGCCACGTGGCAGACGTACGCGCCCACGGTCCAGTCGAGGTCCGGGTGGCTGAGCGAGCCATGCGCCGAACCGATGACACGCTCGTACGAATCGGGAATTTCCAGCACGGACGCGATCGCTTGCCCGGTGGTCAGCGACCATTCGAACGCGCATTCGCGGCACGGATCTCCGAAACGCTCGGGACCCCAGGTCTCGGTGTATGGGCCTTTCGAAACCACCAATGTCTCCCTTCGACGCCTCAGTATGGCGGACTCGAACGCAGCGGCACGAAATCCGCCAAGGCGCCTCCTTCGCCCAGTCGGGTCAGTACCGCTCGATACCGAGGTAGACGACCCTCGACTGGACCCAAAGGCGACGTTGGGAGAAGTTCTCCTTGCCGCACCGCGGGCAGCGGCCGTAGACAGTCCCCACGTCCGCCATGTCCTGACTCCGCCGCGCCGCCAACTCCCGTGCCCGCTTGCTTGCGAGCGGACTTCTCGATTTCGCCGTGAGAGAGGCGCGGATCTGGGGCTTGGCGTAGTACCGGGGCACCTTCCACTCGAACGCACATTCCCGACAGGTTCGGAGAACCTTCGGCCGGATGAGCGCGCGCACGACGCTCGGTAAGCGGCCCACCGTCTTCACGAGAATTCCGCAAAGGTCGCCACGGAGCGTGCGACAACGTCGGGATGGCCGAACAGGCCGGGGAGCCCTCCGCTGTGCAGGAGGACGGTGCGCTCACCGGGTTTGATCTGGCTGTCTGCGATCGCGCTCGTCAGGCCGGCCAGGGCGCGCCCGGTGTAGATCGGATCCAAAATGAGCCCCTCGGTGCGGGCAGCCAACGTCAAGGCCGCCAGCACCGCCTCGGTGAGCACGGCATACCCTGCGCCGACATGGTCGAGTCGAATTCTCAACGCGGCCGGGTCCGGGGCCGCGCCGGCCAGACCTGCGACCAACGTCCCCACGGTCCGGGCGGGTCGCGCGATAGCACCGCAATCCACGCCGAGCACGCGCCCGGCTCCCATCGCATGGACGAGACCGGCCATCGTTCCTCCGGACCCGAGCGCGGTGACAACGGTGACGAGGTCCGGAGCCTGGCGCAGCAGTTCGTGCCCGCAGAGGACATACCCGCGTGCACCTAGCACGCTGGAACCCCCGTACGGGATGAGCTCCGGCCGTGCGCCCTTTTGGCACAGTCGATCGAGAACTTCGGACGCGATCGGATCGAGCGCCTCGTGGGCGACGTCCCCGGCCCACACCACTGACGCCCCCAACAGCCCGTCGAGCGCGACATTACCGTCCCCGGGGTCTCGGGCGGACCCGGCCAGCACGAGGACGACGTCGAGTCCCAGACGAGCACCTGCGGCGGCGGTCAAGCGGGCGTGATTGCTCTGGCGGGCCCCGCAGGTGACCAACGTGTCCGCGCCACGAGCCAGGGCGGCTCCGCAGAGCCACTCCAGCTTGCGCACCTTGTTGCCGCCACCACCGAGCCCGGTGAGGTCATCGCGTTTCACCCAGAGATCAGTGGCGCCGAGTCCGAGAGCACGCGCCAGTCGAGGCGCGGCCTCCAGGGGGGTCGGCCAGCTCCCGAGGGGAGCTGGCGTCACTTCAGCGAGTTCCGTTTTCATCGCCGCGCCGGTCGCCCCGCTTGACGTAAACCGCCGAACCGCCGCGCACCGGTGCAGCGTAACAATCGGTTCTACTGGCTCCGCGATCTCTGAAGGTACTCGGTGCCGGCGCCGGACACCGAGACGAACTGACCGCACCCTGGTTCGTTGACGCGCTCGATGAAGCCTCGCTCGTTGGCCTCTTCCCAGACAGGGAGACGCGGGCATGACGTCCGCCAGGCGTCGAGCACTTCGGAGTATGGGCGTGGGCTGGACCCCAACCATTCGAGGAGATCCAGCACAAGGTCGTTCACGTTGTCGGTCATCGGTCCCCCGTGCCTCCCGAGCGTACCGGTCCCGGCCGGGCATGACCTCTCGACAACGGCGAGATAAAGTGATATCACTTTGATATTGGACCGGAGCCGCCCGGCCCCGGGGATCGCAGGGAGAGCGGGCAATGAAATCCACGAACGAGATGGTGAACTCCCCGGGCACGCCAAAGCCGCCCGTCGACGAGATCGAACTCGCCACGGTTTCGGGCTACACCGTCCTGATCATCGCAGCGGTCGTCGTGGCCGGGGGCGCCACCCTGATTGCCGTGAACCGCGGGCCTTCGAACGCAATCGGTGCCGTCCTCCTCTTTTTTGCGGTGCTCGGACTCATGGGGCTTACGACCATCTCTCCCGGTCAGGTACGGGTGGTGCAGGTCTTCGGGCACTACAAGGGTACGGTGCGGAAGAACGGCCTGCGCTGGGTGAACCCCTTCTCCCGACGTCGCCCGGTGTCGGTGCGGATTCGCAATCAAGAGAGTGCGACGGTCAAGGTCAACGATGCCGATGGCAATCCGATCGAAATGGCCGCCGTGGTCGTGTGGCAGGTCCAAGACAGCGCGCGCGCCGTCTACGCCGTCGACGACTTCGTGGCCTTCGTCACCACCCAGAGCGAGACGGCCATCCGTCATGTCGCCAACACGAATCCCTACGACAACGGTGGAAGCGACGCGCTCTCACTGCGCGATCACACCGACGAGATCGCCACGCAGTTGGCCCGGGAAATTGCGGCCCGGGTGGCACCAGCCGGCGTACACGTGGCGGAGGCGAGGATCACCCGGCTGTCCTACGCTCCCGAAATCGCGCAAGTCATGCTCCAGCGCCAACAGGCGGGGGCGGTCGTGGCGGCCCGGTCGCGCATTGTCGAGGGTGCGGTCGGCATGGTGCAGATGGCGCTTGCGCGTCTCTCCGAGGAGGGTATCGTCGATCTCGATGAGGAACGCAAGGCCGCCATGGTCTCGAATCTCCTCGTTGTCCTGTGCGGCGACCGCGGCACGCAACCCGTCGTCAACACCGGCTCGCTCTACCAATAAGAGGTCGTTGCACTCCTCCTGTGGCTGAACGTAAGAACATCCTGCTCCGCCTCGACCCCGCCGTCCACGACGCGCTGGCTCGCTGGGCCGCCGACGAGCTGCGGAGCACCAACGCCCAGATCGAATTCCTGCTGCGACGCGTTCTGCACGACTCCGGTCGCGGCGTATCGGGGGGCCAACCCGCCCGTCGGGGACGCCCGCCCAAAGGGACCGACAGGCCACACGAAGATGGATGAACGAACTTCAGGGTCTCAGTCGTCCGAGACGGCGCGGACGAGTTCCGCCAGTTCGTCGTCCGCTAACATCCCCGTCATCGCCCTTCCCATTCGTGTCGCAAAAGAGCGAAATCCACCTCGTCCGCCCAGCCGTCCTTATGCCAATGGTTCTGAATCAGGAGGGCCTCCCTCCGCATCCCGAGCCGTTCGGCCACCCGGAGCGAGGCCGTGTTACGCGGATCGATGCGAGCGATCATCCGGTGCAGCCCGAGCTCGTCGAAGGCGAGGTGAAGCACGGCACGGGCGGCCTCGGTCGCATAGCCATGGCCGCCCTGGGCAGGATTGATCACATAGCCGACTTCTCCGCACTGGTCCGGGCCACTCAGCCAGCGGAGCATGACGTCGCCTATCAACTCTCCCGTCGATATGAGCGCGACGCCGAGAAAGAGGACCTCGCCCTCGTCGTTGAGCGTCGACCGAGACCACAGTCCGCGGCGCAGGCGATTCAGCACCCCGTCGGCGTCCATCGGCTCCATGGGAAGGAACTCGTGCACCGTCGGACTCGAGTGATACGCCAGGAGCGCCGGCAGGTCGGCCTCGTTGAGCGGTCGGAGCAGGAGCCGGTCGGTGCGCACCGGGTAGGCCGGACGAAGGGGCATTGCGGTTCAGACCTTCACCGCTCGACCTTCGTACGTATACCCCCACGGTTTGGGCTCTCCTTCCGAATAGTACCGGTCGAGATGTTGCATCTCGAAGCCCGCCGCCTCGATCGACTCGGAAATGCGCCGGGTCAGATGACACCCCCCGGCGAGCCTCTGGTTGAGTGGGTCAAGTCGGCGTTGCCAGGCGGCCGTCTTGGTATCCGGGGCGTGCCCGTGCTCAACGAAGTGGAAGGTACCTCCCGGCTTGAGAACGCGCCGGAGCTCCCCCAATGCCGCGGAGAGATCGGGAATGGTGCACAGGCTCCACGTGGACAGCACGACGTCGACTTCTTCCGAAGGGAGTTCGAGCCGTTCGCCGGTCAGACCGGCGTGCTCGACCGGAGTGTTCGATAAAGCGATGCGGGGCTCGGCGATCCGCATGCAGACCCGGGAGGGCTCGACCGCCAGAACGGTCGTCACTTCAGGCGGGTAGTAGCGAACATTCAATCCGGTGCCGAAACCGATCTCGAGCACCCTTCCGGTGAGCTCGGCGCAGACCCGGGCTCGCACTTCGCCAGTCCCTTGTCGATTCATCGCTTTGTCTTGGAGTCGGGGGAGGACCTTGTCCCCGTAGAAGCTCACGGCAAGACTCCTTCTAGGGCGAAGAGCGAACTCCGTTGACCTTGGAGGCGGGCATCATCCCGCCGGGGTTCGAGGTGCCGGTCATGGTGTCACCTTCGACCGTCATGTCGAACTTCAGATTCAGCGGGATCGGCGTGGTGACCTTCTGCGACCAGGTGAGCCGATGTCCATCGGCTACCGGGTCGACGAACTCTACGGTCTCCTCCTCGGAACGGGCGGTGCCGCGTATGGTGCCATTCTCTTCGGTGATCTCGAAGACGACTGCTATTTCGCCGATGGGAGTGGCGATGGTCACGTCCCACGATCCTGCAAAGATGCCCAATTCCTTCGCTCTCCTTTGCAGATCGGTTGTTGTCGGGCCGCCCGAGCGGCGATTTCACCTGTGTTCTGCCCGCGCGGTCGAGTCTGTACAGTACCTCTCCCGCCGGTCGTCACCCGTGATCACGTGCCCGTCAGCTAGCTCCCGACTCCGAGGCTCTCGAGCGTTGGGCCATGGAGTTCCCTGGTGCCTCAACTGGCATCAGGCGGGACGTCGGGCTCCACTCGACCGCCGGCGGAGACGATGGCCAGTCGGTCGAGGTAGTGATCCCACCCTTGCGAATGATCGCTGACGGCGTCGTCCGGCAGACCCCGGTGCACGAGACGGACCCTGGTCTTGTCGCCGTCCGGAGTCAGCGTGATCTCCACCTCGGTGCTGCGCGGGGGGATGGGATGGTTCGGCTCGTCCCACCCGAAGGTGAAGACCACCTTTTGATCCGGCACGACCTCGAGAAACTCGCCGACGCCCGGGTGCGTGCCGAGGGCCAGGACCCGGTACACCCCACCGACACGAGGGTCGAGCTCGGCTTCGGTGCCCATCCAACGGACATGCTGGGCCGGATCGGTGAGGAACGGGAAGATGGTGGCCGGGCTGGCGTCCATCACGACCTCTCGGATTAGTTCAGCCATCAGTGATTCCTTTCTCTCGTTCGGCCGATTCGGCCAGGGATTGCAGCCTCTGCAAGCTTCCGGTCCAGTACTCGTCGAGAAACCGGCGCAGTCGGTCCATCTGGCCATGGTCGGCCCGGTAGAGCCGGCGGGTGCCATCACGGCGCTCGATCACCAGTGCGGCCTCCCGCAGGACGCCGAGATGCTGGGAGACGGCGGACCGGGTGACGTCGCCGAACTGGGCCGCGATCTGGGCGGCCGGGAGCTCGTCGTTCCACACCAGTCTGAGGATCTCCCGTCGCCTGGGCTCAGCCAGGGCCTTGAGGGCGGCGTCCATGAGAGAGAGCGTAAGCCATTGCTTACGCAAGTGTCAACTAACGGATTACTCCCGGACGGGCTGGCCCTGGTTCCGGACAGCTGCCAGCGCCGCAACCGCGGCCCGCAGGTCGGCCCTGGTCTCGGGTGTCGGCGTGGTGATTTCGCTCTTGGCCGCCTTGATCAAGAGCGTCTGTGCGACGAACTCCGCTTCCGGAATCTCCTCGGCCGGGGATGCGCTGCTGGTCTCGCCGATCACCGATCCTTTGGAGCCGAAGCCGACCGCGGCCGAGCCGGTGATCCTGCTTTCGTAGTCATCACTGAGATCGATCTGCTGATCGAGCTCCTCCAGGGCGGCCAAGAGCGCGTCGCTCCCGGAGGGGGACGGGTCTCTCAGATACGCGTCGATCGCCTCTTCTGTCACTCTCACGGCGACCTCGAGGGTGACGTCCACGGCGACCTCCCGGTCCCCGTCGGACTGATGGTTCTTGCCTCTGACCATGACGGACCTCCGATGGGGCGAATCTATCCACTAGGGATGCACCGACGACGGGTGCATCCCCTCCCGGTGCATCGAGGTGCCTCACCTACGGTGATGCCGTCTCTTGATCCCCGATCTCCCGAGACCGGGCGAAGACCGCATCGAACATGGGCTCGGTGAGGACGCCGGTGAAGGTGTTCTGCTGACTCGGGTGATACGAACAGAGAAGCGTGCGGCCGCCCGCGACGGCGTATTCGGCCAGGTGGCCGAATTTCGGCCGGGGCCGCAGGCCGAGAACCTCGGCCACGCTGTGGCAGGCGAACTGGCCCAGGACCACGATGACCCGTACGTTTCCGAGGAGATCCAGCTCGCGCACGAGATAAGGGGCGCACGCGGCACGTTCCCCCGGGGTGGGTTTGTTGGCCGGTGGGGCGCAGTGCACGGACGCCGTGATGTAGGCATCCCGCAGGACGAGACCGTCGTCGCGGTCGGTGCTGGTGGGCTGGGAGGCATAGCCGGCCTGGTACAGGGCGGCGAACAGCCAGTCCCCCGACCGGTCACCGGTGAACATCCGGCCCGTCCGGTTCGCTCCGTGGGCGGCCGGCGCCAGGCCGACGATGGCCAGGCGGGCCGCGGGGTCGCCGAAGCCGGGCACCCCGCGTCCCCAGTAGGTCTGGCCGGCGAAGGAGGCCCGCGGCGCCCGGGCCACGGACTCACGCCATTGGACGAGGCGCGGGCACAACCGGCACGCTGCGACTTCCTGCTGGACAGCGTGCAGCAGGTCCACACGGGCCCGGTTCGATCCCACGGCGCAGAGCCTACGATGGTGGTTCGTGCCAGCATCCGCTCGCCCCACGCCGTCGCGCCCCAAGCGCCAGGCCCCCGCATCGACGCTGATCCTGCTCGTCCGCCACGGCGCCACCCCGACCACCGGCAAGATGCTGCCGGGACGGGCAGGCGGCCTCCACTTGGCGGAGAAAGGCCGGGTCCAGGCCGAAGGGGTGGCCACGCGGATCGCCGCTATGGAGAAGCCCCCGACGGCGATCTACGCCTCCCCCCTCGAGCGCACCAGGGAGACGGCCGCTCCCATCGCCTCCGCACTCGGCCTGCGGGTACGCGCGGTGCGCGGACTCATCGAGGCAGACGTGGGCGACTGGACGGAGAAGTCCCTGTCCAGGCTGTACAAGACGAAGGAGTGGCCGACCGTCCAACGGTGGCCGAGCGGCTTCCGGTTCCCCGGAGGCGAGTCGTTCACCGAAATGTCGGCTCGTAGCATGGAAGCCGTGCTGGGCCTCGTCCACGACCATCCGGGGGAGACCGTGGTGGCGGTCTCCCATGCCGATCCCATCAAGGCGGTCGTCGCCGCCACCGCCGGTGTGCCCCTGGACCTCATGCAGCGGCTCGTCATCTCACCGTGCTCGGTGTCGGCCCTGCTCTTCACGAGCGGTGGGCCCGCCATTCTCTGCGTCAATTCCACCGGTTCCCTCGGCGAGTTGGTCCTGTCATGACCGACGAGGCCGACTACAACGACCCGGACCACTGCACGGTCGGCGTCATCGGCGAGGTCGGCCACCGGCTCTTCCTCCTCTACTGCCGTCAGGGCCTGACCGAGACCACCGTCAAGGTCGAGAAGCAACAGATCGCGGTCCTGGCCAGTTACCTCGGCCGCATCGTCAAGGAGTTGGGCCGCCCCGGCCACCTCCCCGAGGACATGACCTTCGACGGGACCGAGGACCCCGAGTGGGTGGTCGGAACCATCGGCGTCTCCTACGACGAGGAGCTCGACCGGGTGGTCGTGGTGCTCGAGGAGGTCCACGACGAGGAAGAGGAAGCAGAGAGCGGCCACGTGTTGCGGATCGCGCTCACCCGTGAGCAGGCGGCGGCCTTCGCCATTCACGCCACCCGACTGGTGGAGGCGGGACGGCCACCGTGCCCCCTCTGCGGGCTCCCGCTCGACCCCTCGGGCCATGACTGTCCGCGCACGAACGGACACCGCCCACCGGTGACCTGATCAGGCGTGGCAGACGACACGGTTGCGCGGATCCTCGGCGAGGGCGCCATGGAGGTCCACGGGAGGATCGCCGGGAGCTCGAACGCCACCCTCCTGGTGACCTGCCGACTGGGTGACGACGAGCTCATGGCCGTCTACAAGCCGCGCAAGGGCGAGCGTCCCCTGTGGGACTTCCCGGGCGGGCTGTTCCGCCGCGAGGTGGCCGCCTACGTCCTGTCGGAGTCGCTCGGGTGGGGGCTGGTCCCCGAGACGGTCGAACGCGGCGAAGGCCCCTTCGGCGAGGGGTCGGTGCAACGGTACGTCCCCGAGGACGGGGCGTCCCACTACTTCACCCTGCGTGACGACCCCAGGTGGCACCCCACCCTCAAGCGCATGTGTGCCTTCGACGTGGTCGCCAACAACGCGGACCGCAAGAGCGGCCACGTACTGCTGGCCGAGGAACGGCTCTGGGCCATCGACAACGGGCTCTGCTTCAACCAGGACGACAAGCTCCGCACGGTCATATGGGACTTCGGCGGGCAACCCCTCGCCCCCGAGGACGCCGCCGCACTGGAGCGCCTCCGACACGACGGTCCCTCTGTCCGCCTGTGCGAGCTACTGACCGTGGACGAGCTGACCGCGCTGGAGGACCGGGCTGAATGGCTCCTCCATCTCCGCGCGCTCCCCGAGATGGTCAACGACGGTGATTGGCCGCCCTATCCCTGGCCTCTCGTCTGACCCGGTCGCTTCGTCTGACCCGGTTCTCGTCTGAAGTCTCTGACGAGCGCCGCGCACTCAGGGGAGCTGGATGTGCAGGGGCCCACGGAGGTAGTTCAGGACGGACTGGGAGAGGACCTCGCCCCCAGCGGGTGTGAGGTGGATCCCGTCGGGGGTCCGGACGTTGACGACCTGGCCGGAGCCGTTGGTGATGAACGGGGTGTAGGCCCCCTGAGGCGTCCCGAGCAATGTCCAACTGGTGATGAAGTCAACCGGCGGGGCGGAGAGCGCGGCCTGGTGCTGATCGATGGCGTTGATGTCCGCCATCTCGGCCGAAAGCTGGGCGCGTTGCATCGGTGGCATGCCCACCCACACCACCGTCGCCCCCTCGCTCTGCGCCAGTTGCATGAAGGCGGCGACGCGGGCGGCGTACATGACGTTCCACTGCGGCGAGGAGTAGGGCACGTCGGGCGGACCGGGGAAGTCCTGAGGGTCGTTGGCCCCGATCATGACCACGATCACCTGTGGTTTCGCCGTGCCCAGGTCGCTCTGCAGCTCAGCCGGCCAGTTGAAGTAGTCCGGTCGGGTGAGCCCTGTGCTCTCGCGGGCATCCAGTGTGGCCTGGACCACTCCGGTGTTGGCCAGGTCGTTCTGGAGAGGCCCGCCCATGTCGATCCCGAGCGAGTCGCCGAGGATCAGGACGCGCAAGGGATGCGCCGCAGTCGGGCTCGTCATGCTGGGGACCGTCGTCGGCGGCGCGGACCCGCCGCCGGCGGCGATCGGATGCCCGCCGGGGCTGCCTCCGGCCGGCTTCGTCGGCGGCGAGCCATGGTGATGATGCGGCCCGATCACCGTCAGGGAACCGTTCCCCGGTTGGTTTCCCGTACGCCCGGTGAGGGAGTCCGTCTCCGAGACGATCCGTGAGAGCTGCAGGGCGCGGCTGGTGTCGGCGACGGGGCCGAGGATATCGAGGGCGACCGTGCGCCTCGTGCCCACCGGGGACACCTGCGCGTTGTGCTGCAAGGTGGGGGCGAAGAGGAGGAGCCAGAGTAAGAACGCCGCCACGCAGATCTTGAGCACCCTCCGCCAGGGTGCCCGCAACCGGTCGTCTACCTGGGTCTCAGGGTCGGTCCTGGTGCCGGGTCCGGACCCGGACCCCGTCCGGACCCCGTTGCCGTTGACCGTTGCCGTTGCCGTTGCCGTTGCCGTTGCCGTTGCCGTTGCCGTTGCCTGACCCGGGCGACTCCGTCGGTGGCGCGGTTTCTGCCATCAGAAGCGGTAGTAGATGAAGGGGGCCACGCCGACGGGGCCGAAGGTGGTGATACCGAGCAGGGCCACGGCGAGCACGCCGACCTGGATGATGGAACGTTGCCGGGAGAAGAGGGCTTGCAGCCGCTCCACCCGGATATCAGGCACGAACTGGGAAACCACCGTCCCGACGATAACGAGCACCAGGAGGGGAGTGACCAGCGGGGAGGGCATTCCCCATCCCGTGATTGCCCGACCCAAGACGGCGAACGCGTCCGAGAGCCCGCTGGCGTTGAAGAACACCCAGCCCAGGCAGACGAACTGGAAGGTCAGGAACCGCTGCACCCATATGCGCACGGGACCGTCGGCGACGGGCGGCAGTCCCCTTTGCACCCGGCTCCGGCGGCGGACGTGGGCCACCGCCTGCCCCGCGCCGTGCAGCGCCCCCCAGAACACGAAGGTCCACGCCGCCCCGTGCCACAGACCTCCGAGCACCATGGTGATCATGATGTTCCGGACCGTTTGCGCCTCGGATCCGCTGCTCCCGCCGAGCGGGATGTAGAGGTAGTCGCGCAACCAGCGTGACAGGGTCATGTGCCAGCGCCGCCAGAAGTCCTGCAGGTTGCGGGCCGTGTAGGGCGCATCGAAGTTGATCGGGAAGCGGATCCCGAGGAGCAGCGCCAGTCCGATGGCGATGTCGGTGTACCCGCTGAAATCGCAGTAGATCTGCACCGCGTAACCCCACGCGGCGAAAATCGCCTCGGGCGCCGAATGCTGGGCCGGCGCGGTGAAGACGGGCTGGACGATGGCGGTCGAGACGTAGGAGGAGATCACGACCTTCTTGAAGAGACCGGCCATGATCAGCCACAAGGCGCGCGAGTAGTCGACGGCCCGCGGATCGCGCTTGCGGCGGAATTGCGGCAAGAGCTCGTTGCCCCGGACGATCGGCCCCGCCAAGAGGTGGGGGAAGAAGGCGAGGTAGAGGGCGAGGTCGAGCGGGCGGGCCGGCTGCAGTTGCCGGCGGTAGATGTCGATCACATAGCTCAGTGCCATGAACGTGAAGAACGAGATGGCGATGGGGAGCGCCACCTGAAAGAGGGGGATGGCGCGTCCAAGTCCCATGGCATGGGTGAGGTTGTCGACGTTGACCGAGACGAAGCCGTAGTACTTGAACCACCCGAGCAGACCCAGTAACGCGGCGCAGGAGAGCCCCATGGCCAGCCGCCGGGCTCGTTCGCCTTGCGCGGCCGAGACGGCCGCACCGCCGACGAAGGCGATGGCGGTGGTCGCCACGAGCAGCAGGCAGTAGCTCCAGCCGACCCAGCCGTAGAACACGTAGCTCAATCCGAGCAGGGACAGCTTCCACGCCACCGGGTACGGATTGGTGAGCCAGTTCACCGTGAAGGCGATGGCGAAGAAGATGGCGAAGTCGAAGGTGGGGAAGAGCATGCGGCCCGATCAGTTGGCTCCGCCGAATGTACTGCCGCCGCGCGCGACCCCAGGGCCACCGCATGGTTTCCAACGGCCGTGGCCGCGACCCGGCGCTGGCGCCGGAAGGCGGGATCAGCTCTTGGCTTTGAGCGCCTCTATCAGCGCCGGCAGGACCTTGTGCACATCACCGACGATGCCCAGATCGGCCACCGAGAAGATCGGCGCCTCCCGGTCCTTGTTGATGGCGACGATGTTCTTGGACCCCTTCATCCCGACCAGGTGCTGCGTGGCCCCGGAAATCCCGCAGGCGACGTACACGGTCGGCTTCACGGTCTTGCCGGTCTGGCCGACCTGGTGCGAGTAGGGCACCCAGCCGGCGTCGACGATGGCGCGGCTGGCTCCCGCCGCGCCGTGCAGCAACTTGGCCAGCTCTTCGATGAGCGCGTAGTTGGCGGCGTCGCCGAGACCCCGGCCACCCGACACCACCACCGCCGCCTCGTCCAACTTCGGCCCGCTGCGCTCCTCCACGTGGCGCTCGACCAGCTTGGCCCCGTTGGCGGCGCCCGTATCGGGAGCAGGCGGCAGCCACCACCGCGGCCGCGGCGCCTCCGGAGGGCTCCGCCGCGAACGACTTGGCCCGGATGACGAAGATGGCCGGGCCGGGGCCCGTGAAGTGCGCCGTCACGATGTGGCTGCCGCCGAAGATCGGGTGCTGGCTGGAGAGTCCGTCGTCGCCGGCCACCAGGCCGGTCACGTTGGTCAGCACCGGCCGGTCGAGCTTGACCGAAAGGCGCCCGGCCACGTCCCGCCCGTCGTAGGTGGCGGGGATCAATATGGCGTCGGGGGCGTTGCCCCCTTCGATCAACGCGGCCAGGGCGGCGGACACGGGTACTCCCGGAAGGGCGCCGCCCAGGTCGCCGACGTCGTAGACGGTCGTCGCCCCGTACTCACCCAGGGAGCCGGCCAGGGAGGCCGTCTCGGTTCCCCAGGCCACGGCCTCGACCGTGCCGGCGAGCGCGCGGGCCTCGGTCAGCAGCTCCAGCGTGATCGGGGTCGGACCGGCGTCGCCGGCTTCGGCCAATACCCATACTTTGTCGATCGCCATCTCAGATCACTTTCAGCTGCTCGAGGAAGGCGACGACGCGCTCCGCGCCATCCCCCTCGTCCACCACGATCTCGCCAGAACCACGTGACTCCGCTTCGGATACGTCGGTGATCTCCTGGCCGCTGCCGGCGGCTCCCGACTTGAGAAGCATCGATGCCGAGGTCGGCCACCGTCAGGTTGTCCACCGGCTTGTTCTTGGCCGCCATGATGCCCTTGAACGACGGGTAGCGGGGCTCGACCACGCCGGCCGTCACCGTCACCACGGCGGGCAGGGGGCACACGACCTCGTCGTAGCCCGCCTCGGTCTGGCGCTCCACCTTGACCGAGTTGCCGTCGACGGCGATCGATTTGGCGAAGGTCACCGAGGGGAAGCCCAGTAACTCCGCCACTTGGACCGGCAGCGTCCCGGTGTACCCGTCCGTCGACTCGGTGGCCATGACGACCAGGTCGGGATTGGCCCTCTTGATGGCGGCCGCCAGCACTTTGGCCGTCCCCAGCGCATCACTCCCGGCCAGCGCATCGTCGCTGATCAGGATGGCCTTGGCCGCCCCCATGGCCAGTCCGGTACGCAGGCCGGAGGTCTCGCCGCCGGGCGCCATGGAGACCAGGGTGACTTCGTCCCCTTCACCGCCGGCGAGCTGCAGTGCCATCTCGACCCCGTAATTGTCGGAGTCGTCCATGATCAGCTTTCCGGCGCGGACGAGGGTCTTGGTCCCGGGATCGAGGGCCCCCGGAGCGGCCGGATCGGGGATCTGTTTTACACAGACAACGACGTTCATGGCCGATCATCTTTGACGAACTGACCACACTCCCGCCATTCGGCCTTCAAAATGACCTCTTCAATACCCATTGCAGTCACTCCTCCTCGCTCTCGTCCTCGTCATGGCCGCGTGCGATGGACAGCGCTTCGGCCAGGTGGTCCGTGATGATCGCCTCGACGCCCAGTTCCACCAGCGTCGAGAGATCGTGACGGGCATTGACCGTCCAGACGTTGACGGAGAGCCCGGCCGCCTGCGCCCGTTTCACCAGTTCGGGCCCGGCTTCGGTCACGAAAGGATGGACGGCCGACCAGCCCTCGTCCACCGCGTGGGCCAGTCCGGCATCGATGTCGGTCAGGAACGGCCACAGGATGCCGAGCGCCAGCCGGCTGTCGGCCGCCTGGACGGCCCGCAACGTGCTCGCCTGAAAAGACGAGACGATCACTCCGTCGATCCAGCCCGCCTCGGCGATGGCCGCGGCAGTGACGGCCGCCACCGTCTCGCCCGGGTCGTGTCCCGGTTGGCCGGGGTCGTTCTTGATCTCGACGTTGACCACCATGCCCTCGCAGACGGCCAGGGCGTCGGCCAGCAGGGGGACGTGACCGGGGAGCTCGGGGACGGTCAGACCGGCCACCGGGCCGAGCCCGTCGATGAGGGGATCGTGGTGGATCGCCAGCGCCCCGTCAGCAGGTCAGCCGGACGTCGAGCTCGACGCCGTCGGCCCCCAGACGCTTGGCTTCGGCGAAGGCCTCCAGCGTGTTCTCCAAGAACCCGTCAGTGCAGCCCCTGTGGGCGAAAACTGCCGTGATCGAAGGCTCTTTTCCCAGCATGCCACCCATTTTTACCCATCCGTTCGGAAATTTCACCAAACTGCTTGCTCCCACCGCGAGGAGCCGTTACCCTCTTCTCGTCAATCCCTTCTCTGTGACGGACACCAATTTGGGTTCGATCATGTGAAAAGGATCACAACCGCGTGGGTGGAGGTCTCCCAATGGCTCTCATGTGGAACAGGACAGTCGACTGGGATGCAGACGACTGGCGTCGTGCCGCAGCATGTCGGAACACCGAACCTGATCTGTTTTTCCCCGTCGGCACCACTGGACCGGCCATCGACCAGATCGACGCCGCCAAGGGCGTGTGCCGGTCATGTGAGGCCCTCGAGCCCTGCCTGGACTTCGCTCTGGCCACCAACCAGGAGTCGGGCGTGTGGGGTGGCACCTCCGAAGAGGAGCGCCGCAAGCTGCGCAAGGCCTGGCTGGCCGCCCGTCGTTCCCAGCGCACCTTCTGATCCGCCTTCCGGGTCAACGGTGGGCCCGTACCGGGACCGAGATCACCACGCGGGTGCCGCCGCCCTCCGAAGCAGGAACCTCCTCCATGGTGATTTGGCCTTCGAGTTGACTGGCCACCAGGTCGCGCACAATGGAGAGGCCCAGGCTGGTCGTCTTCTCGATGTCGAAACCCTCCGGGAGACCGTGACCGTCGTCCCGCACCGCCACAATGAGCTCAGACCCCGTATGCGAGAGCGCAACCTCGACGTGACCCACCGGCGAATCACCGGTTGACCCGCCGGGCCCGTCCGGCCCGCTGCCAGGCTCGGGGTCGAAGGCGTGCTCCACCGCGTTCTGGAGGAGCTCGGCCAGGGTTACCGCCAGCGGTGTGGCCACATCCGCCGCCACCTCCCCCAGGTCGCCCGTGGTCGAGATGACGATGGGCTGTGAAGAGACCACCGAGTCCTCCGCCATCTGCACCAGCGAGATCACGATCTCGGCGAACGGCACCTGGTCGCTCGGGTCCCGAGAGAGGATCTCGTGGACCAAGGAGATCGACCGCACCCGCCGTTCGGCCTCGTGCAGGGCGACCCGGGCCGCCCGCTCGTCCACCCGTCGGGCCTGGAGGCTCAGCAACGACGAAATCGTCTGCAGGTTGTTCTTCACCCGGTGGTGCACCTCGCGGATGGCGGCGTCCTTGGACAAGAGAAGCCGGTCCAACCTCCGCACGTCGGTGACGTCGCGCAACAGGATCATGGCCCCGGTCACCACGCCGTGCGAGAGCAGGGGGATGATGTGCAGCAGGACGATCACGTCGGGACGGCGTTCCACCTCTTCGACCACCGGTCGACCGTTGGCCAGGGCCCACTCGATCGCCGTCTCCTCGATGTCGAGGTCACCGAAGCGCCGGCCCTCGGGCGGTGCGTAGATACCCATCCGGTGAAAGGCGTTCATGGCGTTGGGCGACGCGAACTCCACCCGCCCGTCGGCATCGACCACCACCACGCCGTCGCCCACCCGGGGGGCCTCCTCGGTACCGACGTCCTCGTCGGGATACGGGAAGGCGGACTGGGCCACCATGTCGGCCAACCGCTCGAACACGTCGAGATAGGTCCGCTCGTACATGCTCGTCGGGCCCTTCAAGGGAGCCAGCGACACCCGGAGCATCACTGCGATCACCGCGCCGCCGAAGCGGACGGGGATGTTCTCCACCGGGACCTGCTCGCCCAAGATGGGGTGGTGGATGCTGCCCCGTACGATCTCGCCGCTGTGCAGGCAACTGGCGGCCAGGGCCCACTGCGTCTCGTCGATCTTCTGCCCCACCAGGTCCTGGTCGACCAGCGTGGGTCGGTTGTTGGGCCGCATCTGGCCCAGGACGACCAGCTCGGGGTCTTCCGGTGGAGGTTGCCCGGACCCGGCGTTCACGGGGACGACGAGGAGCAGATCGGAGAAGGAGAGGTCGGCCAGGACGCTCCAGCTGCCCAGCAGACGCTGGAGGTGGCCGAGCTCTTCGGGCTTGAGCTCCGTGTAGGACTGCGCCAGCTCGGCCGGGGTGGGCATCGCCTACCCCTCTTGGCTCGGTGCTGGCGGGCTGCCCACGGCGACCTGATGCGGCACCCGGCCTCTGAAAGCCTGCAGTTTGTCGACGCCGACCGCGTCGAGCAGCCCGCGCAATGCCGCCGCCCGATCGGCCACGTGCTCGTGGCGGTGGGCGTCGGAGGCCGTCGTGAACGGCACCCCGCGGGCGGCGAACCGCTCGAGGAGAGGGAGCGCCGGGTACTGCTCCCCCACCGGTTTGCGCCAACCCGCCGAGGAGAGCTCGGCGGCCATGCCCGACGATGCCGCGGCCTCTGCCATGCGGTCCCACCACTCGGCCGGCGCCTCGGGCACGTACCCGGCCACCTTGATCAGATCAGGATGGGCCAGGACGTCGCAGGCCCCCGAGTCCGCCAGCTCCTCGAGCGCCAGCGTGTACTCCTCCCAGCAGTCGTCCACCCGGCGAGCCGACCACTCGGCCATCTGCAGCGGGACGTCGATGTCGTCGAAGCGCCAGGCGTCCAGCCAGTGCACCGAGCCCAGCAGCACGTCGAAGGGGTACCCGGCCAGCAGGGCGGCCACCTCGTCCATCCGCCCCCGGTAGAAGTCGACTTCCAGGCCGATGACAACGGGAAGCCCGGCATCCTTGGCCTCCTGGGCGCAGCGCACGTACGCATCGAGGTCGGCCGTGGCGTGGAAATCCCAGTAGTCGGCCATCGACGCCTGTAGCGCGGCGGGCACCCGGTCGTCGGACCAGAATCCCCCGAGCAGGGCCTCCGCTTGGCGGAAGCGGAAGAGGTGCTCGGTGACCGCCAGTTCCGTCACCCCGGCCGCCTGGGCCTTCTCGCAATAGGCCTTCAGCTGGTCGAGGTCCAGGGGCGTCGCACGCTCGTCATGCGGCCACAAGTGGAGGTGGTAGTCGAGCATGGCGGGACCCGGTTGTCTCAGCCCGCGTGGCGGATGAGCGTCACGCCGTCTCGAATCGTGGTCAGCACGCAGACCACCCGGGGGTCGTCGACCACCTTGTCGTTGAAGGCACGGAGGGCCGTTGCCGCCTCGCTGCGGTCCTTGACCCCGTCGAGCACCCCGCCCGCCTGGAGGGTGTTGTCCACCACGATCAACCCATGGGGGGCCAGCTTGGGGAGAACCGCCTCGAAGTAGGCGTCGTAACTGACCTTGTCGGCGTCGATGAAGACGAGGTCGTAGGGCCCGCTCAACTCCTCCAATGACTCCAGGGCCGGCCCCTCGATGACGCTGATGCGACTCTCCAGGCCCGCCGCCGCGATGTTCCCCCGGGCGGTGGTGGCGTGATGGGGACTCACCTCGAGCGAAATGATGGAACCTCCGTCGGGGAGGCCCGCGGCCATGGCGATGGACGAATAGCCGGTGAACGTCCCGATCTCGAGGACGCTGGTGGCCTGGGCGGCGAAGACCAGCAGCTCGAGGAAGCGGCCTTCCTGGCGCCCCACCATCATCCCCCAGGCCGGGAACTCCCGGCGCGTCGACTCGTCCACGGCGGCCAGATGGGGCTCGGGCGCCGTCGAGTGCGCTTCCGCGTACGCCAGCACCTCGGGTCGTATGAGTGGGTCCATGTGTGAATCGTACGCGCCCGGGCTCAATCCCAGACCTGTTGCCCCAAGCGGATCAGACCCTCCATGTCGAAGATGTCGGCGTCGAAGAACGGCACGGTGACCAGAATGTCGGGCGCGCCCTTCAGCTCGTTCTGCTGCTCCGCCTCCCGACGGGCCACGATCCCGAAGTGCAGGAAGCTCTCGGCCACCTCGCGCAGCACGCGGGAGGCCACCGCAGGTTCGTCGGTCAGTCCCTCGGCGAGGGAGTCGACCTGGTCCTCCATAACCTGCGCCAGACGCGCCGTGGAGGAGTCCCGCAGGTAGTCCGGCAGGACCTTGTTCAAGATGATGGCACCGAGGTGCAGCTTGCGAGCCGTCAGCTCGGTGGAGAAGAACTCGGCCTCGCGCAGAGGAGTGGCTTCGAGCGTGGAGACCACCATGAAGGTGGTGCGCCGATCCGACAGCAGCCGGGTCACGGCCTCGGACCGGGTCACGAAGCCCTCGTACATGGACTGGAAAAGGATGAAGAACTCCGAGATGTCGGCGAGGAACTGGGTCCCGAGGATCCGGTCCGCCACCGTGTAGAACGGCTTGGTCGCCACATTGACCAGCCGTGACCGGTAAGGGGCGATGAGCCAGCGCAGCAACCGTGAGGAGAAGAAGTCGGCCAGGCGCTGGGGCGCGTCGAGGAAGTCCAGGGCGTTGCGTGTCGGGGGGGTGTCGACGACGATGAGGTCGTACTTGCCCTCGGAGTGGATCTCGTAGAGCCGCTCCATGGCGATGTAGTCGTGGGACTGCACGAACCGGCCCGCGATGTTCTTGTAGAGCGGGTTGGACAGGATCTTCTCCCGGGTCGCCTCGTCGGGCGCATGCTGGCGGATGAGATCGTCCCAGCTCTGCTTGGTGTCCAACATGGCCGCCCACAGCTCGCCCCGGGGCGTGATGCCCGCCTGCTTGAACACCTCGTCGGAGATCCTGACCTCCTGGTTGCCGATCCCCTTCAACCCCATGGCATCGGCCAGGCGCCGCGCCGGATCGACGGTGAGCACCAGCACCCGTCCCCCGTGCTCGGCCGCGGCCATGGCCCCGACCGCGGCGGCCGTGGTGGTCTTTCCCACCCCGCCCGGGCCGCAGGCGATGACGATCTCCTTGGCCGAGAGCAGGTCCCCGATCGTCGGTGATGCCCCGGTGGCTCGCCGCGGGGCCATCAGTGCCCCAGCTCCTCGCCCAGCGACTGGGCCATCTGATGCGTCGTGCGCAAACCGTGCGTGCGGGTGAAGAGCTCGGGCAGGAGCAGGACCGGCAGATCGGGCGGAAGCCCGGCCTGGAGGCGCTGCAGATGCCCCGCCCCGGTCCGTCGCATGGTCACCGCGAGGCGGGCCGCTTCGAGGATCGGCGCCACGGATCCCCCGGCCCGCTCCGACAGCACCGCCTCGGCCTCGGGCGTCCGTAGCCGCTCGAACACCTCTTCCTCGCGTTGGCCGAACAGCTCGGGGAGGACGCGGTTCACCACCACCGCCGACAGCCGTACCGTCGTCTCCTCCCTCACCCTCGTGGTCAGCTCGAGCGTCTCGTTCACGGGCATCTCCTCGGGGGTGGTCACCGCGACGAGGCCCGTCTTCTGGGCGTCGGAGAGGATGTCGAGCATCCAATCGGTCTGGGTGCGGATCAGCCCCACCTTGACCAGATCGTTGATGGCCTGGGGAGCGGCCAGCTGGCCGATGATGTGCCCGCTGGCCGGGGCATCGACCACGACGAGGTCGTAGTGCCGCTCTCGCACCTCGTAGCAGAGCTTGCCGACGGTCAGGATCTCGCGCACTCCCGGTGCGGCGGTGGCGACGAAGTCGAACGCCTTGGCCAGAGGCCCGATGCGCCCCACCACCGGAATGCGCAGTTGTAGCTTGAGGTACTCCCGCAACGAGGCCTCGGTGTCCATGGACATGGAGGCCACGCCCGGCGCGATCTCCCGCGGCACGAAATCGGTCGGGGCCGCCTCGAAGAGTGCGGCAAGATCCCCTTTGGCATCGACTTCGCAGGCCAACACCCGTTTACCGCTCTCCGCCCCCAGCTGCGCCAGCGCCGCAGCCACGGTCGTCTTGCCCACGCCACCCTTGCCGGTGACGAAGACCAGCTTCAGCTGGAGCAGGTCAGGAACCGGCGCGCTCACCGTGTGCCCGCTGGCGCCGCCGTGCCACGGTGCGTCGCCGGGAGCGCCACGGTGCCAGGAGGCGCCAAGGGGAGCGCCGCGGTATCAGGGCGCGCCAAAGCCGACACGGCGCTCGGCGGTCGGTGCCCCCACTTCTATGTACGCCACCTTGGCCACGGGCACGCCCACCTTGCGACCCTTGCGGTCGGTGAGCCACAGGACGCCGTCGCCCGACTTGAGGAGCTTCTCGATCTCGGCCACCACCTTGTCACGGTCGGCGTCATCCTTCAGCTCCACTTCCAGCTCTTTGGGGGTCTGGATGATTCCGATGCGCACGTCCACCTGATCTGGCTCCTCTCGACGCCCCGGGCGGGGCCTGCGGGCACTTGGACGTTACAGCCGTAGGGCAGACTGCATGACATGAGCCAGGTCCCGCAGGTCCCCTCGCCCGGGAAATCGGACCGCAACGTCCGTTGGGCTTCGACGATGTCGGGGTATTCGGGCCCGGTCCGCCTGGCGCATGCCGACTCGAGCGCCCGGATCGACCGGCCGGAGGCAGCCGGCACCGATGGCGCCGCCGGCGCCGACGGCGCCGATCGCACTGCCCGGCGTCCCTTCGAAAGGGAGGCCCGCGAGGAGCGCGAGGAGGGGTTCCTCGCTCCGGGCGCCACGCGTGCCGTCGGGGGCGGAGAGCGGGCCCAGGTCGAGGAGCCGGACCCGTGGCGTACCTGTTTCGAGCGGGATCGGGACCGGATCCTCCACGCCTCCTCGTTCCGCCGCCTGGCCGGCAAGACCCAGGTGTTCGTCTTCCCCCTGGACCATCAACGGACGCGCCTCACCCACGCACTCGAGGTGGCGCAGGTGGCCACCGCGATCGCACGGACGTGCCGGCTCAACGTGGCCCTGACCGAGGCGATCGCCTTGGGTCACGACTGCGGGCACGGGCCGGGCGGGCATGCCAGCGAGGATGCCCTCGACCCCTTCCTGCCGGGCGGTTTCGACCACGCTCCCTGGGGGGCGCATGTTTCGTTGGCCCCGCTCAACCTCTGCGCCCAGACGGCCGACGGCATTGCCAACCACAGCTGGTCCCGCCCCGCCCCGTCCACCCCGGAGGGAGAGGTGGTCAGCTGGGCCGACCGGGTGGCCTACGTCTGCCACGACTGGGAGGACGCGGTCCTGACCGGCATCGTGTCGCCCCGTCAACTCCCCCCGCTGGTGCGCGACGTCTGCGGGGAGCGGCGCAGCGCCCAATTGAGCGCGTTCATCCACGGCGTCGTGGCCGCGACCCTGCGCACGGGCCAGGTGGGGATGGAGGAGGACGCAGCCGAAGCACTGTCGGCCTTCCGCGCCTGCAACTACGAGCGCATCTATTTGCGCGAGGCCTCGGTACGTCAGGGCGAGGCGGTCATCCACGTCCTGCGTGCGCTGGTCGAGCACTTCGCCGACCGGCCCCACCTCATGGCCGACACGAGCCGGCAGACGTCACCCGACGTCCTGGCCGGGAGTCAGCAGGCCCTGGTGGCGGCCGTCACCTACGTGGCCGGCATGACCGACCGCTTCGCCTTCCGTCAAGCGGTGGCGCTCCTGGGCTGGGACCCGGAGAAGCTCCCCGCCGGCGTGGGCTCCTAGCGAGGCCGCCGACTGCGGCATTCGGCCACCGGCGCGGCCGATCCGCTCAACGGAGGCTGAGCTCCTTGCGGTAGACCCGGGCCGGACCAAGGGAGGCCAACCGCTCGGCGATGGCGATGAACGCCTGCGCCGTCTCGCTCTGTGGCTCGACCGCCACGATGGGCCGTCCCTCGTCCGCGCCCTGGCGGACTGCGGTCACCAGGGGAACCTTGCCGAGCAGCGGGATGCCGAGATCGGCGGCCAGGGTGTCGCCGCCACCGGCGCCGAACAGCTCGTAGCGCGTGCCGTCATCGCCGGTGAACCAGCTCATGTTCTCGACCACACCGCGCACCGAGAGCTTGAGGCGCCGTGCGGCAAAGGCGGAACGTTGGGCGACGCGCTGCGCCGCCGGCTGCGGTGTGGTCACCACGATGATCTCCGCCCGCGGCATCACCTCGGCCAGTGTGAGCGCCACATCGCCGGTACCGGGAGGCATGTCGACCAGGAGGAAGTCGGGCTGGCCCCAGAAGGCGTCGGTCAAGAACTGCTGAATCGCCTTGTGCAGCATGGGGCCCCGCCAGATGACCGGCTGGTCGTCGGGCACGAAATACCCCATGGACAGGCATTTGACGCCATGGGCGGAGGTGGGGATGACCACGTCGCCGAGGATGATCGGGTCATGATCCGTCCCGAGCATCTTGGGGACGGAAAAACCGTAGACATCGGCGTCGAGGAGACCGACGCGGTAGCCGGACTTCGCCAGCGCCACGGCCAGGTTCACCGTGACGGTCGACTTGCCCACCCCACCCTTTCCCGACGACACCCCGATGACACGGGTGGACGAATCGGGCTGGAGGAATACGGGCGTGGTGGCGGTGGCGCCCCCGTGGGCATGCCCGTGCCCCTCGTGCCCGCCGTGGCCCTGGGCTCCCTCGGCGGGGGCGTCTTCGAGCTCATCGGACTCAGCCACGCCGAACATGATCCGGCGCAAGGCAACGCGCAGCGCGGCGCGTTCGTCGTCGCGCATCACAGTCAGGTCGAACTCGATCTCCTCGACGCCGGGCACCGCCATGGCCGCCCGGTGTACCTCGTCGGCGAGCTCGTCGGAACCCGGCCATGCCGCCACGGGTAGGGCGAGCTCGATTCTCGCCCGGCGCCGGCGAACCTTGACCTCGCGCAGCATGCCGGTGCTGGGCAGCGGCAAGCCCAGCTCAGGCTCCACTATGGCGGCGAGCGCCGCTTCGAGCTGTGGTTGATCGATTCCCATGCACTCCTCGTCTTCGGTAGGTGCGTGGACCGGACCCTGCCCATACGGGCCGGGGGCGCATCGCCCCATCGCATTGCCCCAGTTGACGAGGCCGATCCTTCGGTAGACTACCCACCGTGAGCTCGGTCCCGGTCGCAGCCATTCCCGGCACAGGGATCGCCCAGGCCGACCACGATACGGACGACGGGCGCTTCAGCGCCGCCGTAGCCGCTGTCTCCGCCGCCTTCGGCGACCCGACCCGCCGCGACATCTTCCTGCACGTCCGGGCCAAACCCGGCCAAACGGCCACCGAGGTGGCGTACACCTTCTCGCTCCACCCCAATGTGGCCCGGCACCACCTCCAGCGCCTCGTCGACGGGGGCTACCTGCGTGTCGAGACCTCCCGCAAGGCACCCGGTGCCGGACGGCCTTCGAAGCAGTACTTCTGCGTCGAGGAGGAGCTGACGGTCGGGCTCATGCAGCGGCGCGACGATCTCCTGATGCGGTTGCTCGCCGAAGCCATGCAGCGGTTGGGGCTCGAGGAGGCGGAGAAGATGGCCGCCCACGTCGGCGAGGAGTACGGGCGCTCGTTAGCTGCCCGCATGACCCCCACCGAGGGACAGCGCACCATTCGGGCCGCCATGCATGTCGTCGCCGACACCCTTACCGCGCACGGCTTCGCGGCCCACGCCGAGGATCGCGGCGAGACCACAGCGGTGGTGGCCGAGCAGTGCCCGTTCGGCAATGCGAGCACCACGAACCCCGTCCTGTGCGCGGTCGACCGGGGTATGGTCACCGGGCTGTTGGCCGGGCTCTGCGGGCAGGCCTCGGAGCGGGCGCTCCCGGTCATCCTCTCGTCGCGTGCCCGCGGCGATGCCGCCTGTACCGCCTCGGCCTGAGCGCCCGGGTGAGGCGGACCTATCTCGACCACGCCAGCACGACGCCTCCTCGGCCCGAGGTGCTGGCCGCCCTGACCCGATGGATGACGATGCCGGCGGCGGACCCGGGGCGCTTGCATGAGGAAGGCCGCATCGTACGCGACGCGCTGGAAGAAGCGCGCCAGCAGGTGGCGGCGCTCGTCGGCGCCGCGCCGCGTGAAGTGGTGTTCACCTCGGGTGGCACCGAGGCCATCAACGCCGCCGTCTGGGGAGCGACCCGCCAGCACCCGGGCGCCCCGGTGCTCTTCGCCAACGTCGAGCACTCGGCCGTACGCGACGCGTCGGCCCGGTTGGCGCCCGTCGGGGTCATCCCCGTCGACGTGACCGCCCGCCTCGACGCCGGCGCGCTCGAGTCCCGGCTGGCGAGCCCATCCCTCCCCCGCCCGGCGCTGGTGCACTGCCAGTGGGCCAACCATGAGGTGGGGACGTTGCAGCCGGTACACGAGGTCGTCGACCTCTGCCGGGCCGCCGGCGTGCCGGTGCACGTCGATGCGGCGGCGGCCTGCGGCCACGTGCCGATCAACCTGGCCGAGCTGGGCGCCGACCTTGTCAGTCTCAGTGCCCACAAATTCGGAGGCGTTGCCGGCGCCGGCGCACTCGTCATCCGACGAGGGAGCAGGTTCGAGCCTCTCATCGTCGGGGGCGAGCAGGAGAGGGCGCGACGCGCCGGGCTCGAAGCGATACCGGCCCTGGTGGCCTTCGGGGCCGCGGCGGCGGCGCTGAGCGCAGACGGCGCCCGCCTCCTCCACGCTGAAGCGGAGCGGGCGCGCGCCCACATCGCCCTGCTCTCCCGCTCCGCCACCTCGGTCGAGGGTGTTGACATCGTCGGCCCCGATCGGCCCGAAGAGCGGTTGCCGTCACTTTTGTGCCTCGGGGTGCACGGGGTCGAAGCCGAACCAGTGCTGATCGGGTTGGACCGGGCCGGCGTGGCGGTGCACTCGGGCTCCGCGTGCTCGTCGGAGAGCATCGAGCCCTCACCGGTGCTCGAGGCGATGGGCGTCGACGCCAGTCATTCGCTGCGCGTCTCGGTCGGCTGGTCGACCAACGAGGAGGATGTGACGGCATTCGGCGCCGCCTTCACCGAGGTGGTGAACGGGCTGCGCTCGCTACGGGGCTGACGTCGATGTGGTGGTCGAGGTTGTCGCGCCAGCCAACGCGGCGGGGAGTGGTTCGTGCAGTTGGGTCCACGCGGGAGCGATCTGCGAGGCGACGCTCGTCACCTCCGCCTTGGAGGGGCCGTCGGCCAGGAACTTGGTGAACTGCGTGACGGCGCCGGCCGCATTGTCATCCTGGTCGAGGAGGATGAGACCCAGGTAGAGATGACCTCCGTAGAAGCTGGGCCCGACGCGCACCGCCTTCTCTTCCGACTGGCGCCCGGCCTGCTCGGCCGCGGCGGATTTTCCAGCCACGCCGGCATTCCACTCCAACCAACCACCGGCGGCGAGCGCGATGGGGTCATCGGGATCCTCGGTGAGCACCTTGTTGTAGAGCTCGAGGGCTTGTTGTCCCTCGCCGTCGTCCGTCAACACGGCGGCGGCAGCCAGTTGATCCTCGATCTGTTGTTCCTTGGACACGGTGACGCTGCCCGAAGGCGCCTGCCCGGGGGCGGCCGGGCTCACCGCGTGGTCGACCAGGATCACCGCCCCGACCACAATGAACAGGCAGGCGATGACGATACCGACGCGGCTCCACGTCCCGTAGCGGCGCCGGGGCGCCGCGTCGGGTGAGGTCGGCGCTCCGTCGGCTGAAGCTGCCTCCCCGTCGGGCAAAGCCGCCTCGGCCTCGGGCTGTATCTCCGGGCCCAGGGCGGCCAGCTTCACCTCGACCTCGGCCAGCCGGGCCCGGTCACGGGCGACGAGCACCTCGTAATCCCCTTCGGACAGGTCGCCGGCATCACGTTCGCGCTCGGCGTCATCGATCGAACGCAGCAGGAAATCCCGCTCGTCGTTGAGATACCAGCGCTCGCTGCCGGTGTCGGTGCGCTCCTGCGCCGAATCTGTCGCGCCGGTTGTCATGGTCGGGTGTCCGCGGGTACGCCGTTGTCCGCCGACACCTTCGCCTGGGCGGCGCTCGTGGCCGCGAAGAGACGGGAGCGGCGCCAGAACAGCGTGCCCACCACGACCAGTGCGCCGGCCGCCAGCACGATCGGCACAATCCAGATGACGGCAAATCCACCCGAGTCGGGCGGCTCCAGCAAGATGTTCTGCCCGTACTGATCGACCAGGGTCTGCTCGATCTGTGCCGTGGAAGCTCCCCGCGCCACTTGGCGCTGGATCTCGTGACGCACCGCCAGTGCGGTCGTCTCTTGTGACTGCGCCACCGAGACGTCGATGCACGAGGGGCAGCGGACCACGGCCTCGATACGGGCAGCACGTTGTGCCGCCGTCTCGGGGGTCCCCGAGAACACGCCGCTGCCGATGGCCAGCGCGACGGCGACGATCACGAGTGGGATGCCGATACGGACCCACAACGACCGGCGCACCGGATGGGCACTCACTACGGTGTCAGCCATCGCCGGCTCCGCCCGACTGGCGCGCCTGCTTGCGCGCCTTATCGATCATGTCCTGCAGCTCGGCCTGCGTGGCGGGTCCGATCTCCGGCTCGACGGTGATGCGGCCGGAGGGGTCGACGAGGAAGGTGGTGGGCGGGCTGGTCACGCCGTAGCGCTCGGCGATGCCGCCACCGGGGTCGTCCACCGCTGGCCACGGCGCACCTTGGGTCTTGAGAAAGCTCTCGGCCGACGCCACCTCATCGTGGAAGACGACGCTCACCAGGTCCGCCCCCTCCTTCGGAGCATTCTGGTAGTCGAAGGCGATGAAGTCGGGGGCCTCCTGCTGGCACGGTCCGCACCAGCTGGCGAAGAAATTGACGAAGACGTAGTGGCCCCTCAATGAACGGAGCGACACCGGCCCCGCACCGCGGGTCTGGATGTCGGCACCGGAGAACTGCGGGGCCATGTGCCCGACCAGCGGGCTCTCCACCGCGGTGGCCTCCTGGGGGGTGCGGGTGGCGAGCACCACACCGATGATGGCCAGGACCACGAGAACGAATCCGGCCACCCAGCGGGTCGTATGGCGCCGCTTGCCCCGAACCGTCACGCTGAGGGGGCGCCACTTTCAACCGCCGCCCCACTGCCGACCGGGGTGAGATCGGCCCGACGCTCGTCGGCCTCCGCCCCCGTCTCCCTGGTTCTCCTGGTTCTCCTGGTTCTCCGCAGTCCCCGTCTCCGATCCCGATTCGGGCGCCGACCCATTACCGGCCACCATGGCCGAGGGCGCCGAAACGGGATCGGTGGCCCGGCGGCGCGACCCGGGGGCAAGCGCCAGGAGCCCCCCCAACCCGATCAGCAGGCCGCCCGTCCACAGCCAGGCCACCAGGGGTTCGATGACGACGCCGATGACCACCGATCCCGCCGGCAGGTTCGGAACGAGCGCACCCCCCGAGACGGTGCCGAGCCCCCCGACCTCGTCGAAGGTGAGGTACACGTCGCCGAACGCCCCCGAGTCGATAGCCGGCGTGCCGACCGTGGCGAGGGCGCCGCCGAAATTGGTGGTGGCGGGGGTGAACACGCCTCCGTCGACCTTCACCAGTGCCTCGTCGGACGTCTTCGACGGTGTGACCACGGTCTTCAGTCCGAGGAACGTGAACCTGTGGCCGTCGTAGCTCACCGTCTGCCCCTGCTTGAGGGTGAGCTCGGTCTGCTGGCGGTAGGAGGTGGCGGCTATGACGCCCACGGCCAGGACGATCACACCCAGGTGGACCACCATCCCGCCGTTCGTACGCCCGATGAGCCCCCGCCACCAGCCCACGTGATGCCCGCGCGTGGCGCGCACCGAGAGCACGAGGGCGCGCACCGCCGTGGCGGCCGCGAACGCCCCGAGACCGAAGCCCACCAAGGGTGCAAACCCACGCAGCCCGAAAATGACGCACAGCACGACGGTGATCACCCCGGTCCAGGCGGGTATGGAGAGGCGGTGCCACAGGACCGTCCCGTTGATTTTGCGCCAACTGAGCGCGGGAGCCACGGCCATCAAGAACAGAAGGGACAGACCGAAGGGGATGGCGATGGTGTTGAAGAAGGGCGCGCCGACATTGACCTGTTGCTGGGTGACGGCCTCGTAGAGGAGCGGGTAGAGCGTGCCCAGCAGGACGACGAAGGCGAAACCGACGAAGAGGAGGTTGTTGAGCAAAAAGGCGCCTTCGCGACCGAGCGGGGCGTCGATGCCTCCCGGCGAGCGCAGGCGGTCGCCCCTCCAGGCGATGAGGCCGAACCCCACGATGACCACCAGGAAGAAGAACGAGATGAGGATGGGCCCGAGCGTCGATTCAGAGAAGGCGTGCACGGAGTTGATGACGCCCGAGCGTGTGAGGAAGGTGCCGAGAATGGTGAGCGCGAAGGTGGCTACGGAAAGCGACAGGTTCCAGACCCGCATCAACCCGCGCCGTTCTTGCACCAGGACCGAGTGCAGGTAGGCCGTCCCGCACAGCCAGGGGAGGAGGGCGGCGTTCTCGACCGGATCCCAGCCCCAGAAGCCTCCCCACCCGAGTACCTGGTAGGACCACCAGGCGCCGAGCACGATCCCGACGGAAAGGGAGGTAAAGGAGAACAGGGTCCAGCGACGGCACTCGATCTGCCATCGATCGCTTATCCGGCCAGTGGCGAGCATGCCGATGGCGAAGGCGAAGGGCACGGTGAACCCGACGAAGCCGATGTAGAGAAGGGGTGGATGGATGGCCACCAGCGGGTTGTCCTGGAGCAGCGAGTTGGGCCCGAGCCCGGTTGTGACGTCCGGCGTGGTGACGAACGGGTTGGCGGGCCCCACCATCATCCCGAAGAAGAACGCGGCGACCACGTAGAGCACCAGGGTGGCCCATCTGATGACCGGGTCGGCGACGAGTCGTCGGTAGCGCCAGACGAAGACGACCGTGAGGACGGAGAGGATCAGGCCCCACAAAAGGATCGAGCCGGCCAGGGCGGACCACAGGCCGGTCAGGGAATACAGCAGCGGGGTCACCTTGCTGTTGTTCTCTGCCACGAAGACGATGGTGAAGTCGTGCGTGACCAGCGCGTGCTCCATGGCGACCGTGGCCAGGAGCGCGCCAACCAACATCACCGGGGCGAAGAGGCGACCGTCGAGCACGCCCATGGGGGCCGCCGACCCGCCCGCGGTCGGGAACGGCCGGCGCGCCGCGCCGGCGCGCCAATCCGACCGCCATGACCACGGCCCCGGTCAGGCTGGCGACGAAGGCCAGCCAGACCCCGATCGTCCCGAGTGACGCGTTCAGCACAAGACGACGTTCCCGCTCTTCGACTTCACTCGGCTCGGGTTGGCGGCGCAGTAGTTCTCCGAGTGCTTGACCAGTATCTGATGGGAGACGAAGTCAAAGGAATGCGAGGTGGTGAAGTGCCCGACGACCACGACGGCGATCCCGGGCCGGAACAGCTGGGGCGGAGTTCCCGTGCTGGCCACCGCCACCTTGTTGTTCCCCTCGGCAACGGTGAAGTCGGTCCCCATCGCAGTCGGGTGGATTGACCCGTCCACCACGTCACCTTCGAGGTTGAAGGTCCGGGTGCCCAGGGAGCCACGGTGGGCGAAGGCCTGGTCCACGGTGTCGAAGAAATTGAGGGAACTCCCGAGTCCCTCGACGAGCAGGAAGACGAACGCGGCCAAAAGGACGGCGAAGACCAGCCACAGGCGCTTGCTGCTCCGGCGGCGGGCGCGGGGCAATGCGGGCCCCGCTCGGTGGACGTCCGTCGATGGACCGGAGGAGGCGTTCGGCTCGTTGATGGTGCTGGTCACGACCGTGCGCCGGGAGCGGTCTGCTCCTCGGCGACGTCGACGGCCTCGACACGCTGGGCGTGTTCGGCGACCTCGACGATCTCGGCGACCTCGGCGACCTCGACCCGCTGCGCCGGCTCGATGCGGTCGGCCGGCTCGATGCGGTCGGCCGGCTCGACGCGCTCGGCCGGCTCGATGCGCTCGGCCGGCTCGGCGCGCTCGATCACCTGCAGGGCGCGCTCCCAGCGCCGGCGACGTAGCACCAGCGCGACGGCGTAGAGGAACAGGACGCCCAGTCCGATGGAGTAGCCGGCCTCGACATAGCTCACGGCGCACCCCCCTCGGGGACGTGATGCCCGGACGGCCCCACCCCGACGAGCTCGGACCCTTCAGTACCCTCACTCCACCGTTCGGCCAGCGAGACCTCCATCTCCTGGTCTCCCACCTGGTCCTGGAGCACCTCGATCCGGTAGCGAACCCCGAGGAGCCAGACGAAGATCAGGGAGAAGGCGATGAAGCCCAAGAGGAACGTCCAGGCCATGGAGCCGTGGACGTGCAGGTGGAAGCCCGGATCGAGCACGGTCCCGGTCTGGTGCAGCGTCTGCCACCAGTCGACCGAGAAATGCACGATGGGCACGTCGAGGGCGATGAGAAGCGCGGCCACGGCGCAGCGCCGGGCCCGGACGGCCGGATCGGCCGGCACCCGACGAAGGGCCAGGTAGCCCGAGCTCGAGGAGGAACAACAGGGCGGTCGAGGTCAGCCGGGCATCCCAGGCCCACCAGACGCCCCACGCCGGGCGGCCCCATATCGACCCGGTGATGCAGGTCAGCGCGGAGAACACCGCGCCCACTTCCACGGAGGATGCCGCCAGCCTGTCCCAGAAGAACGACCTCGTGCGGGGCCACAGGTAGAAGAGGCTGCCCGCCAACGCGACGCCGCCCGCCCAGTAGAGGGCCACCGTGGCGATGGGCGGATGGATGTAAAGGAGCCGGGCCAGGTTCCCCTGCACCGCATCCGGCGGGGTGACCCACAGCCCCAGCCAGACGGTGAACCCCATGCAGACCACCCCGAGGATCCCGACGACGGTCAGCCAGCGCGGGCGAGAGACTGTGCCGATGGAATTCATGCGGCCTCCTGGAGTGGACCGTAGAGGACGATGCCGATGACGAGGTAGATCACCGCGAAGGGTATGAGGATGCGCAACCACTCGGCGCCCGAGCTCGAGCTGCCGTCCAGCGCAGCCTGCCACGCCTTCGAACCCGCCAGCAAAACCGGCGCCAGCACCGGGAGCACCAGAAGCGGCAAGCAGGGTGTCCCGCACGCGCAGGCCGGCGGAGAGCGCGCCGTAGAGCACGCCGGCGCACGCCAGGCCGACCGTGGCGAGCAGGGAGGTCACGATGGCCAGCCAGAACACGTGGACGCGCACGTTGAAGAGGAACGTCACCCCGGCCCAGAGCACGATCTGGAGCACGAGGAGCTGCAGGCCCACGGCGGCCGCCTTGCCCAAGAAGATGCCGGCCGGGTCGATGCCCGAGAGGCGCAGTCCGTCCCGGGTGCCCTCCCCTGACTCGATGGCGACGCTCCTCTGAATCGTCAGCACCGTGGAGAACAGCACCGCGATCCAGAAGATGCCGGGGGCGGCGTGCCGCAACGAGGCGTTGTCGGGGCCGATGGCGAAGGCGACCAGGATGAGCACCAGCACCGCGAAGGGGACCACCTGCCACAGCCCGACCCGCGAGCGCGCCTCGATGCGGAGGTCCTTGCCGGCGACCAGGGCCGCTTCACGCCACATGCCACGTCCCCATCGTGCCCTGATCCGGGGGCGGTTCCACCGCGGGGAGGGCGCTCAGGGGGGCGCGACGGCCACCGGCTTCGGTCCCGGTGACCCGCCCGCCGCTCATCACCACGACCCGATCGGAGAGGGGGACGGCCAGCTCGGGCTCATGGGACGAGAGCAGCACGGCGGCGCCGTCGGCGATGGCTTCGCCGATGAGGTCCGCGAGGAGCGCGCGCGAGGCCGCATCGAGCCCGGCGTGCGGCTCATCGAGCAGCCACAGAGCCGGGCGGCGGGCCACCAGAGCCGCCAGGGCCACCCGACGACGTTGGCCGGCCGAGAGCCGTCCGGCGGGCGTGTTGCGGAGACGCCCGACCAGGCCAAGGCGCTCCAGCGCCTGGTCGCCGGTCGCGGTGGGGAGGCCGAGGGCCTTCACGGCGAAGCGGACGTTCTCCGCCGCGGTGAGCTCGTCGTAGAGCGGGGCGGCATGCCCCAGCAGGCCGACGTAGCGCCGTACGGCGGTGTGGTCCGTCGTGAGATCGACCCCGAGGATCCAGGCCTCCCCCGAAGTGACGGGTAGCAGGCCGGCACAGGCTCTGAGCAGGCTGGTCTTGCCCGCCCCGTTGGCGCCCACCACAAGCACGACCTCCCCGGTGTGGAGAGAAAGATCGACACCGGCAAGGGCGGGGAAGCGGCCGGCAAGAGCGACGGCAGCGCGGAAGTGGACGACGGGGGCCATGGCCTTCGGCACCATGGTAGGGGGGCAGGGTGCGCCGATACCAAGCGGCCGCCCCGGCGGGGCTGGGCCGGGACCTGAGCGCGGTGGACCGGGCCGGGCCCGGGCGAGGCGGGGCTGGGTGGCCCGGGGTGGGGCCGGCGGGCCCGGGCGAGGCGGGCCCGGGCGAGGCGGGGCGAGGTGGGGCGGGGCGGGGCGACGGAGTGGGCTCAGCTCAACTGGTGCTGAGGCGGCGCAGCCCGAGGTGGTCGAGCAAGGTCGTGAACTGGGTCGAGATCCATCCCAGGTGATCGGTCACGAGCAGGATGCCGAACACGACGAGCACCGTGCCGCCGACGACTTCGACGAGCCAGAGGCCGCGCCGGGCCCGGGCGATGGCCGCGGTGAGGCGGCCGAAGGCCAGTCCCGCCAGGAGGAAGGGCACGGCGAGCCCGAGGGAGTAGGCGAAGAGGAGGAGCACACCGCCGGCCAACGAACCGTTGTGCTCGGCCAGCCCCAGCACGACCGCCAGTACGGGGCCGATGCACGGGGTCCAGGCGAACGCGAACGCCATGCCCATGACCGGAGCAGCCCAAGTCCCCAGAGTCGACGGGCGTATATCGAAGCGCCGCTCACCGGTGATGCGGGTGAACACCCGCAGCGGGCCGGCTCCGACCCGGGTCCAGAACCCGGCGGGGACGGTGCCCAGGAGCAGCACCAACCCGAGGAGGATGACGACGAATCCGCTCACGTGGGTGAGGGTCTCCTTGTGCGAGACGAGCAGTCGGCCGATGCCCGACGCGGCGGCGCCAGGGCCACGAACACCAAGGTGAAGCCGGCGATGAACAGCCCGATGCCGCGCAGGACCGGCCGCATCGTGACCTCGATGGGCGGAGGCGTAGGGGGTGCAGCGGAGTCGGCAGGAGTGGCAGCCGCCGGAACGATGGTCGCCACTGATGTCGCGGAGGCCCCGGAAGCAACGGACGCATCGGGGGACGTGAACGCCGCGGGCCCGGCGGGGTCGACGGCGGGGGTGGGGGCCGTCCCCTTGGTCGCCGTCAGCTCGGCCGCCGAGAGCCCCGAGACCATGCAGACGTAGCCGGGGACGAGCGGCAGGACGCACGGGGAGAGGAACGACAGGATGCCGGCACCGAACGCCACCAGGACGCCGAGCGGGTCCGGTGCGATGGTGGCCGTCAGGGGGTCCATGGGAGCCCCGGCTAGCCGATGGTGCGGCGGACCAGGTCCATGTCTGCGTTGACCATCATGGTCACGAGACCGGGGAAGTCGACTTCCCGCTTCCAACCGAGGACCTTGTGGGCCTTCGCCGGGTCGCCGACCAGGAGATCGACCTCGGCCGGGCGGAGGTACTTCTCGTCGATCACCACGTGCTGCTCCCAATCCAGGTCCACCGCCGAGAACGCCAGGCGGCAGAGCTCGCGGACTTCGTGGGTCTCCCCGGTGGAGACGACGTAGTCGTCAGGCCTGTCCTGCTGCAGCATCATCCACATGGCGCGGACGTAATCGGCGGCAAAGCCCCAGTCCCGTTGGGCGTCGAGGTTGCCGAGGGACAGTTTGTCGTCGAGACCGTGGGCGATGCGGGCGGCGCCGTGGGTGATCTTGCGGGTCACGAACTCCAGACCGCGGCGGGGGGACTCGTGGTTGAAGAGGATCCCCGAGGACGCATGGAGGTTGTAGCTCTCCCGGTAGTTCACGGTGATCCAGTGGCCGTAGACCTTGGCCACCCCGTAAGGGCTGCGCGGGTACAGCGGGGTCGACTCCCGCTGGGGAACCTCCTGCACCTTGCCGAACATCTCCGAGGAGCTGGCCTGGTAGAAGCGGATGTCGGGGTCGACGAGGCGAATCGCATCGAGGATGCGCGTGACGCCCAGTGCGGTCGTCTCGCCAGTGAGGACCGGCTGGCTGAAGCTGGTCTGGACGAACGACTGCGCCGCCAGGTTGTAGACCTCATGCGGCCGGTGGTCCCGCAAGATGTTGATCAGGGAGACCTCATCGAGCAGGTCGCCCGCCACCAGCTCCAACCGGTCCTGAATGTGGGCGATGCGCTCGAAGTTGAGCGTGCTCGAGCGCCGGACCATGCCGACCACCTCGTAGCCCTGCTCAAGGAGGAATTCGGCCAGGTACGAACCATCCTGTCCGGTCACCCCGGTGATCAGTGCTCGCTTCGCCATTGAGGGGCAACGCTAGCCGACCCGCGCGGAGCGGCTGCCCCACCGGGGGGTGTCGCGGGGGGGTGTCGCCGCTGGCGTGCGGGGCGGCTGGGTGGCGGGGCGGGGCGGCTGGGTGGCGGGGCGGCGGGGCTGGGGCCGGGCGGGGCGGGGCGCGGTACGCGTGCGCGTAAAGTGCGGCGTGCCGACCGCCGCCCTCGTCTCATTCCGCCTCGGCGGCAGTGACGGCGTCTCGATCGAGGCGGAGAAATGGGCGGGAGCGCTGCGCCGGCTGGGCTGGAGGGTCATGACAGTCGCCGGCTCGGGCCCCGTCGACACCATGCTCAGCGGGCTGGCCATGGATGCCGCGGCGGCGCCCCGCCGGAGCGAGTTGGTCGACGCGCTGGCCCCCGCCGATCTGGTCGTCGTGGAGAACCTGTGCTCGCTCCCCCTCAATCCGCCCGCGGCCGCCCTGGTCGCCTCGGTGTGCGCGGGAAGGCCGACCGTGCTCCACCATCACGACCTGCCCTGGCAGCGGCCCCACCTGGCCCACCTGCCGCCACCACCCGACGATCCGTCCTGGGCCCACGTCACCATCAACGAGCTGAGCCGCCACGAGCTGGCCGCGCACGGCATTGCCGCAACCACGATCTACAACAGCTTTGATCCCGACCCAGTGGGGGCGGGCAGGCACGGGAGCGGCAGGCGGGCGGCGCACGGGAGGCGCTCGGTGTCCCCGTCGAGGCCCGGCTGCTCCTGCAACCCACCCGCGCCCTGGCCCGCAAGAACGTTGCCGGCGGCCTGGCCGTCGCCACTGCCGTGGGCGGCACGTACTGGCTTCTCGGGCCGGCCGAAGACGGCTACGGGCCCGAACTCGAGCGGTTGGTCGCCAGTGCGCGGTGCCCCGTCCTGCTGGGCGCCGGTGGCGGCGGGGGCTCGGGCGGGGGCGCTGCGCCGCTGACGATCGCCGACGCCTATGCGGCCTGTGACGCCGTACTGTTGCCCTCGATATGGGAGGGCTTCGGCAATCCTTCAGTCGAGTCAGCGACCTACCGCCGTCCGCTGGCCATTGGGCCCTATCCCGTGGCAGCAGAGCTTGCAGCCTTCGGGTTCAAGTGGTTCGACAGCAACGAGCCGGCTCGGCTCGGCGATTGGCTGGACCACCCCGACACCGCCCTCCTCGATCACAACCAGCAGATCGCCCGAGAGCATTTCAACCTGGCCGATCTTCCCGGTCGCCTGGCCGCGGTGATCGAGGGCCTTCCGGCACACTTCGGCTGACCCGCAGATCTGACCCCGCCCTGGCCTGCCGCAGTCGGCCCGCGGCGCCGGCCCGCGGCGCCGGCCGCGGCACCGGCCGCGGCACCGGCCCGAGATCTTTCCTGCGGACCTTCATTGGTAGCCTGAAACGAAATGGCAACAGACCTCCAGGTATCGGCGCGGCGCCTCACCGCAGGACAGCGGCGGCGGCAACTCGTTGCTGTCGCGCTCGAGCTGTTCGCGCGTCGGGGGTATCGGGCCACGACGATGGACGACATCGCAGAAGCGGCCGGGGTGACAAAACCGCTGGTGTACCAGCATTTTTCGTCCAAGCGGGCCCTGTATCTCGAACTCGTCAATTCCATAGCCCAGGAGCTCCTGGGCGCCGTGAAGTCGGCAGTTCAGCAAGCAAGGGGTCCGCGCCAGCAGGTCGAGATGGGCTTCGCGGCCTACTTCCGGCTGGTCATCAGCCGGGAGGCGGAGTTCCGCCTGCTCTATGGCCGTGACCACGCTGACGACAAGGAGTTGGGGCTCGCCCTCCGAACGGTGGAGGACGCCATCGCGGCCGCGATCGAGCCGCTGATCGACGCCGGGCTGGACGACGATCACCGCCGACTTCTCGCTTATGCGGTCGTCGGGATGGCCGAGGGGGCCAGTCGCCGCTTCATGGAACAAAGAACATCGAGCGGCGGCCCGGTCGAAGAAGAAGTCGCACGACTGGCACAACGCATGGCCGACCTGGCCTGGGCCGGCCTGCAGATCCGTCCACGCCGACTGATCACACCCGGCGCTCTCGGGACGCGCCCCCCCACTCGACCCGTAACCCCCGATACGGGCCCTGTTACACCCGACCCGCATACTCGCCCCATGGTCCCCGGCACCGCTCCAGCCGCTCCAGGCGCCCCCGCCGCTCCGGCCGCCCCGGCCGCCGCCCGTCGGGTGCGCGCTCGGCCCCTTTGTCGCGACCGGGGCGGGGATGCCCGTTCGGCCGAATTGGCCCAGCGCATGGTGGCCCACCAGCGGGCCATCTCGGTGCACCAGGGCGCCTTGGTGGGCGAGATCGCCGAGTTCGCCCGCAGCGAGGCCTTCGTGGGCGACGGGGCGCTGTCGATGGCGGCCTGGCTTAGCGACCGCTGCCAGATGAGCGCGGCCTCGGCCCGCACCTTGGTCAAGGCGGCGGAGCAGTTGGCCGGGCTGCCGGCGCTCTCCGCTGCGCTTTCGGCCGGACGCCTCACCTTCGATGTGGTCGCCCCGCTCGCCGCCGTCGCCACGCCCGAGAGCGACGCTCTGCTCGCGCAAGCGGCGGTGCACTGGAGCGTGCGCCAGGCCCAAGAGCTGGCCCGCCGCACCCGGGGAATGCAGGACAGCGAGGCGGCCAAGAGCTTCAGCGGGCGCTTCGTGCGCTTCGACGACGCCCGTTGTGCGTTGTGGGCCCGCTTCACCCCCGACGCCTACGCCATCGTCAAGTCCACCCTTGTGGCCCGGGCCACCCGCCACGACCACCCCGCAGCGGCCGAGCCCGACTACGAGAGGCTCGAGCGGCGCCTGGCCGACGCCTTGGTCGAGGTGTGCACCGAGCGGGGCCGCAGAGACGGGGGCGGTGCGAGCGGGGGGAGCGGCGATCGCGGCCCCGGCGCCGGGCGGCCGCTCTTTGGGGGTGCGCCGGCGCAGATCGTGGTGCACGCCGATCTGTCGTTGTTCCAAGGGGGCGACGAGGACACCAGAGAAGAGACGATGGGAGCGGCCTCCATCGAAGGGGTCGGGCCAATCTCGGCCGCCATCGTGCGGCGGCTTTGCTGCGACGGCGCCCACACCATCTCCCTCGAGGGGCCCGAGGGCAGCGTGCTCGACCAGTTCCCCTTCCGTCGCAGCCCCACCGCGGCCCAGCGCATCGAGATCGCCCGGCGCGACGGCGGGTGCCGCTTCTCGGGCTGTGGGTACGGCCTCGTCACCAACGTGCACCACCTGCGGCACTGGATCGACGGCGGCCCGACCACGTTGCCCAACCTGATCACGCTGTGCGCGGCCCACCACAGCCGGGTCCACGAGCTCGGGTGGAAGATGAAAGGCGACGCCAACGAGCTGGTCACCTTCACCAGCCCCCACGGGCGATCGTCGGTTTCGAGCCCTTCACCGACGTGGCGGCGTTCACTTCCTGTGCGGAAATGAGGGGGGCTGGGAGCTACAACAGCGTCATGAGGCGCCCGCAGAGCTCCCACAGCTCGGCCACGCAGGCGTCATAGTCAGCTGCCTCACCGCCGGCGGGGTCGATGACGTCGTCCCGCTCGGAGAGTGTCGCCTCGGCGAGTGCGAGGGCGGCGACGCGTTCGGCCAAGGAGGGAGGGCCCGGGGGCAGGTCTTCGCAGAGCCGCCGAATGGTCGCGGTGCGATCCGCCGCCTCGGGGTGGTGGCGGCGGACGAAACGCACGTGATCAGCCTCCATGACCACCACCAGGTCGGCGCGTGAAAGATCGCCCGCTACTACCTGCCGGCTGCGATGACGCCCGAAATCGACTTCAGCCAGCTCGGGCAGCGCCTTCAGGGCGGACCGGGTCCGGAGACCCATCGGTTGGCCGTCGACCGTGTGGGTTCCCCCGGTGACGATGTGCAAATCCCTCCCCCCACTCGCGGCCTCGAGGGTCTCGAGCATGAAGCCGGCCATGACGGACCGGGCTGCGTTCCCGGTGCACAGCACCAACAGTTCAGTCACCGGAGAGACCAACGGTTCAGTCACGAGCACTCACTAGCGGCAAGCCTTGCGTCAGCCCGACCAGGTGCGGCGGCGGCGAGGGGGCGACTGAGGGCGACACGGTCCCGGTGAGGTTAGGGGCAAACCGTTACTGACCGCGCCCACGGCCCGCCGCTACCGGCCCGCCGCTACCGGCCGCCGCTGACGTCGAGAATGGCTCCCGTCACGTAGGACGCCGCATCGCTACAGAGCCACTCGATGGTCGCAGCCACCTCGTCGGGCTGTCCGACCCGCTGCATCGGGATCTGCGAGCGCAGGCGATCAAGCCGATCGGGCTGGCCACCAGAAGCGTGAATGTCCGTCTCGATCAGCCCAGGTCGTACCGCCACGACGCGGATGCCTTCACCCCCAACCTCTTTGGCCAACCCGACGGTCATTGTGTCGATCGCCCCTTTGGAGGCCGCGTAGTCGACATACTCGCCGGGGCTCCCGAGGCGTGACGCCGCCGACGAGACATTTACGATCACGCCACCGCCTCCGCCATAGCGGCTCGACATGCGTCGCACGGCTAACCCGGCGCACAGGAATGTGCCGGTCACATTGACGGCCAACATGCGCGCCACGCGGGCGGCGTCCATGTCCTCGACCCTCGACGGCGGGGCGACGATGCCGGCGCAGTTGACCAGCGCGCCCAGGGCATCGGCACGCGGCCAGTGGGTGTCCAGCTCGGTGAAGAGTCTGGCCACTGAATCACCATCTGCCACATCGACCGCCGCCGCATGTGCCCGGGCCCCGAGACCGACACAGTCGGCAACGACGCCACGGGCCGCCTCGCTCTCCACGTGGTAGGCGAGGCAGATGTCCCAGCCGGACGATGCAAGTGCGCGCGCCGTGGCGGCACCGATGCCGCGGCTGCCACCGGTGACCAGGGCGACCCGGCGCTGTGGGGATGGCGATTCACCCGTCACGACATTGCCAACTACGCACTTCGCCGGGGAAGCCGAGCAAAGGTGCGGTGCGCGGCAGTGGGGTCCGCTTAATGCTCGTGGACAATCACGCCACGGATGTTGGCGCCGGCGTGCATGTCCGCGTAGCCGTCGTTGACCTGGTCGAGCGGGTAGCGGTGCGTGATGAGCTCGTCCAGCTTGAGACGGCCTTGGCGGTAGAGGTCGAGCATCAGAGGGATGTCCCGGGTCGGGTTCGACGCGCCGAACAACGAACCTTGGATGCGCTTCTGGAACAGCGTCAGGTGGCGAGCGGAGATGGGGATGCTGGTGTCATCGGCGGCCCGGCCGAGCCCGGTGAGCACGCAGGTGCCGGCCTTGCGGATCGATTCGACGCCCTGAGCGATGTGGTCACCGGTAGTCACCCCGACGCAGACGATGCACGAGTCCGCCCCCTGCCCATTGGTGAACGAGCGGGCGATTTCGGTGGCCTCCTCCATGGTCGCCACCGCGTGGGTCGCACCCAAATCGAGAGCCTTGGTCCGCTTCAGCTCGACCGGGTCCACGGCGATCAGAACGGAGGCCCCCGCGTGGGCGGCGCCCTGGACCGCGTTCATGCCGATCCCGCCCACACCCATGACGATCACCACGTGGCCCGGCTCGACCTCGGCAGAATTCACGGCCGAACCCCAGCCGGTGCCGACACCGCAACTGGTGAGGCAGGCCAGATCCAATGGGATGTCCTCTGCGACCTTGATGGCCGACAGCACCGAGACCGTCGACCACTGGCTGAAGGTCGAGATGCCGGCCATCTGCCGGACCGGCCCGCCGTCGGACGCCATCCGGAAGCTCCCGTCGAGACGGGTGCCGGCCAGAATGCCCCACCCGTTGTCACACAAGTTCTGCATCCCCGACGCGCACCACCGGCAGAGGCCACAGGCTGGGAGGAACGAGAGCACCACGTGGTCGCCCACACTCCAACCGGGGGTGTTCGGGCCCACCTCCTCGACGATGCCGGAGCCCTCGTGACCTCCGGCCACCGGCGTCCCGGCAAAGGGGAGGTCGCCCGTGGCGACGTGGTCGTCCGAGTGGCACAGGCCGGCGGCCACCATGCGGATGAGCAGCTCGTCCTGACGCGGTCGGTCGATCTCGACCTCGGTGACCTCCCACTTCCCCGGCTGGTGGTGCAGCACCGCTGCCTTGCTCTTCATCTCATCCTCCGAATCAGCCCCATCGACCGTGTGGCACGCGCCATTCAATCAGCGTGAATCTCCCGCGACCACTCGGGAGGCTCGACGTCTCGTCGAGGAGGGTGACGGACAAACTGAGCAGTGTTGGGCCGACGCAGCCGCCAGGGGCCTTCTCGTTCAGGGCGGACAGCAGCCCGCCGGGAGACGGTGACGGAATGTCTCCTGCGACCCTTTCGGCCGACATCCCGCCACACCTCTCGCCCCGGTGGGTCAGTTGATGTGGATCCCCGAGATGGCCCGGGAGATCACGAGCCGCTGTACTTCGGAGGTTCCCTCGAAGATCGTGTAGATCTTCGAATCGCGGTGCCATTGCTCGACCGGGTAATCCCGGACATACCCGTAGCCGCCGAGAATCTGGATCGCCTGCTCGGTCACCCACACCGCATTCTCACCGGCGTACAGCTTGGACATGGACCCTTCACCGTTCTCGAACTTCTGACGCGTGCCAGCCATCCAGGCGGCGCGATGCACGAGAAGGCGGGCGGCGTCCGTGTGCATCTTCATGTCGGCCAATTTGAAGGCAATGGCCTGGTTCTCGATGATGGCCCGGCCGAACTGCTTGCGCTCCTTGGCGTACTCGAGGGCGTATTCGTACGCGGCCCGGGCAATGCCCACAGCCTGGGCCCCGACGATCGGCCGCGAGGCCTCGAAGGTGGCCATGGCCGCCTGGGTGGACGTCCGCTTCCCCTCTTTGGCCCGGGCCAGCCGCTCGTCGAGCTTCTCCTTGCCGCCGAGCAGGCAGCGACCGGGGACCCGGCAGTCGGCGAGCACCACCTCGGCGGTGTGCGAGGCGCGGATACCCATCTTCTTGAATTTCTGCCCCTGCGAGATGCCGGGCGTGCCCTCGGGTACCACGAAGCTGGCCTGGCCCCGGGCGCCCAGCGTGGGGTCGACCGACAGGACGAGCACGTGCGTGTTGGCGATGCCGCCATTGGTGATCCACGTCTTCGTGCCGTTGAGGACCCACTCGTCCTTGGCCCCGTCATAGATGGCGCGCGACTTGAGCGAGGAGACGTCGGAGCCTGCGTCGGGCTCGGAGACCCCGAAGGCGGCCAGCTTCACGTCATCGGCGGTCCCGAAGCACTGGGGGATCCACTCGCCGATCTGCTCGGGCGTGCCGTTGGAGACGATGCCGGCCACGGCCAGCGTGGAACCGAATATTGCCAGAGCGATCCCGGCGTCGCCCCAGCTCATTTCCTCGTTCACCAGGCACAACAACAACCCGGTGGGGTCGGCGAAGCACTGGGCCACGAAGTCGAACGAGTACAGGCCGTTCTTGGCCGCTTCCTTGATGATCGGCCAGGGCGTCTCCTCCCGCTCGTCCCACTCGGGACCGGCTGGCCGAACCACGTTCTCGGCGAACTCGTGGACCCATTTTTGGATTTGCAGCTGATCCTCGTTCAGAGTGAGGGAGAAGTCGGACATCGTGAGCCCTCCTTGGGCGGCGGCCCGACCACACGTCGGGTTCCTCTTCGAAGTTACCCAATAGTAACCTAGTGGGTCATCGTGGTCTAGGCACCCGGCACGAGCGGCTATTTACCCGGCTCCTCCCTGTCCTCGGCGAACCGCAGTGCCGGCGGGCGTGTCCTCGACCGTCCACCCCATGGCCGTGAGCTCGTCGCGCAAGGCATCCGCCCGGCCGAAGTCCCGGTTGGCCCGGGCCTCGTCGCGCGCTGCCACCAGCCGGGACGTCTCCTCGTCGATGACTGCAGCGTCGCCGCGGAGCGACAACCCCAGCGCCGCCGCCAGGACGGCGGTGGAGTGCGCCAGGTGCCGGGCGCGCCCATCGTCACCGGCGTCCGCTCTCGTGTGGGCTTCCGTCACCAGCTCGAAAATCGTGGCGAGCGCGCCGGGCGTGTTGAGGTCGTCGTCCATGTACCGGCGGAACCGGGCGAGCGCGTCCGGATCGATGTCGGTGGCGGGCTCCACGCCCTCGACGACATACCCGGAAGCGGTGCGGGCCAGTAGGTCGCCCACGGAGAAGCGCCGGGCCAACGTGTCCAGGCGAGCCAGAGCGTTCTCGGCGTCGGCCACGGTGCCCGCCGTCACCTCGATTGGCGAACGGTAGTGGGCGCGCAACACCAGGAGCCGGTACGCCCGACCGTCGCTGCGGGCCAGAAGGTCCGTCAGCGAGGTGAAGTTGCCCAGCGACTTCGACATCTTGGTGCCGTCGACCTCCACCCACCCGTTGTGGACCCAGTGCCGGGCGAAGGGACGCCCCTCGGCGACTGCCTGGGCCCGTTCGTTCTCGTGATGGGGGAAGGCCAGATCACGGCCTCCCCCATGGAGATCGAAGCCGTCGCCGAGGAGGTCGAGTGACATGACGACACACTCGGTATGCCAGCCCGGTCGGCCCTCTCCCCAGGGGGAGTCCCACGCGGGCTCGTCGCGCTTGGCCTTCTTCCAGAGCACGAAGTCCAGCGGTGAGCGCTTCTCTTCGACGGCCTCCACCCGGGCCCCCGACAAAAGGCTCTCGAGCGGCTGGCGGGCCAGAAGCCCGTACCCGGGCACCTGCTCCACGTTCAGGTAGACGCCGTCGGAGGTCTCGTAGGCCACGCCCCGAGCCACCAGATCGGACACCAGAGCGACCATGTCGTCGATGTAGGCCGTGGCGTGGGGCGTCTCGTCGGGACGCAGGACGCCGAGCAGGTCCATCGCTTCCCACCACCGCCCCTCGTACTCCGCCGCCACCTCGGTCTCGGTGCGGCCCTCCTCCCGCGCCCGGTTGATGATGTTGTCGTCGACGTCGGTGATGTTGGACACGTAGCGCACCGCCAGGCCGTTAAAGAGCTCATAACGCCGCAGCACGTCGAACGTGAGAGTGAAGCGACCATGGCCGATGTGGGGCAGGTCGTAGACGGTCGGCCCACAGATGTACATCGACACCTCGCCCGGCGTACGGAGCTCGAAGGGGCGGACAGTTCCGGTAGCGGTGTCGTGGAGGTGCAGCATCCGGGTACGGTAACGCGATCATGCCGACCGACGTGACGGGCGCGCCCCGAGTTCCTGACAAGCCCACCCTCGAAGGGATCGAGGCGACGTGGTCCGCCGTATGGGAGGACGAGCGGCTCTATCGTTTCAACCCCGAGGCCCGCCGCGAGCAGGTGTTCTCGATCGACACCCCCCCACCAACCGTTTCGG
>CAWFTV010000003.1:0-172214 GCA_963818915.1 uncultured Acidimicrobiaceae bacterium
GGGAATGACGGTGTCGGCAAATCGAGCGAGGTTGTCGATGCACTCGGCGGCGGATATCGCCAGTTCCGGACATGCTGAACCCCGTGGCGCCGGCCTCGATGTACTGCCCGAGGTTGTCGACCACCCGACTCTCATCCCCCCTCGGATCGAGAGAGCGTCCGGCCATCATGACGACCTTCAGATCGCTCAGGTCCCGACCTGCTGTTGCTGCCAGATCCTGTATGTAGTCGAGACCACGACGCAGGAGTTCCGGCGTGGTTCCGCCGGTTTGCATGCTGTCGGTGAACTCCTGCTCATGAGCGGAGTAATGCGCATCGTCGACCGGCTGGAAGGCCAAGGGGTGCCATACGTCGCCGAATTCCGCTACTCGTTTCATCGCATTTCGGGAACTGCCACCAACCCAGATGGGCACATGGGGGCGTTGCACGCACTTGGGCTTGATGTTCACGTTCTCGCAGCTGTAGTAGCGACCGACGTACGAGGCCGCATCGCTCGTCCACAGCTCGATCATGATGCGGACGAACTCGTTCGTCATCTCGCTACGTTCGTTCCGGGGAAGCCCGAACGTGCGAAATTCCTCCTTGAGGTAGCCAGGAACGACGCCCAGACTGAATCGGCCCCCTGACAATTGGTCAACTGCGGCTACCGTCTTGGCAGTGGTGAATGGCTGCCGGTAGGGCGCCACCATGCAGGCGAAGACCAGTCCGATCCGGGACGTCTTCGCAGCAAGGTAACTGAACAGCGTGAAGGGCTCGAAGTGAAGGTCCCCAATGAGCTCGGCCCAATAGGGAGGGACGAACACATGGTCGGCGGCGGCCACAAAGTCGTAACCGAGCTGCTCGACCCTGGCGATGATGTCGGCGTAGCCTTCCGCGTCGAAATTTCCGGCGGTATCCATTGCCAATTTGTGCTTGACACTGACACCGAAGGTGATGTTCCGGGCCACTCACTCTCTCCTTCTCGGGATCCTCATCCCGTCCCGAGGCCTCGTTTGGCGACCGATCTAGGCCGGCCAGCCGGGGAGCAGGTGGAGCTCCTTGCAGATGTCCTGAGCCTCGAAGTTGCGGCCGTCGGCCTCCACGTGCTGCTCGGCCTCATCCGGCTTCGTGACTATCCAGGTGACGACCGCCCCCACCACGTCCGGCGGGGCCCCGGACGAGGAATCGAATCCGAAGCCGCCCATGTCTTGAGCCATGCGCTCGGTGGCGATGAACCCGGGCTGGACGTTGTAGGCCCGGATCCCCTTGCCGGCCAGCTCGAGGTTCAAGATGCCCGCAATTCGGTGCATGGCGCCCTTGCTGAACCCGTAGCCGAGGCCCCAACCACCCTCGCCGGCGGCCGACGGCGGATCATGCAGGCCGGCACCGGAGGTGATGTTCACGATGGTGCCCGAACCCTGCTTCACCATGCCGGGGATGAACTCCTTGGCCAGGGCGAGGGGAGCCATCACATTGGCTTCGATATGGCGGTCCAAGAGTTCGAGTGGCGTGTCCTCGAAGCGGTCCATATGGCCGGGTCCTATATAGCGCCCGTTGTTCACCAGGACGTCGACGCCGCCCCATTCCTTGATGACTCTGTCGGCCGCGGCGATCATCGAAGCCCGATCAGTCAGATCGGCCTGCAGCACGAGGCACCGCACGCCGGCTTCCTCCACCAGCTTGGAGGTGGACGTCAACGAACCCGGCAGCGGCGTCGTGTCGGATCGGGCCACGGTGGACGAGTGCTCCCGTCCCTCGCCGTCCTCGAGAGTCCGGGCAGTGATGGCAATGTCGTAGCCGGCACCCGAAAGATTGACGGCGATGGCTTTCCCGATACCTCGGCTGGCTCCTGTGACGAATGCAGTGGGCATGTGGCTCCTCGTGAGTTGACGGATGGGCAGTTGCGGGTGCGTCGGCGGTGCGTCGGGGTCTGAAGAAGGGCGTGCAGGATCGGGATCGTCAACTGGGAAGCGCCCCGCTTACCACCGCACCGTCCTTGAGCACGGCTACAGGGATGCGTTCTGCCAGTGCACGCATGTCCCTCGAGGGATCCCCGTCTACCACGACCAGATCGGCGATTTTCCCTGGCTCGATGGAGCCGAGATCCGTGCCACGCCCGATCAATTCGGCGCCATGCACGGTGGCCCACCTTATGACGGACAAAGGGGAGATACCGATATCGTCCACGTAGAATTGCAGTTCAAGGCCGTATTCACCGTGGCAGAGCTGGGGGCCGCCGTAGTCATCGCCGAGGAGAAGGCGGACTCCCGCAGCATCGGCTTTTGGAAGAATGTCGCTCATTGATTCGACGTCGTATCTCATTGTTGCCGCAGTCTCTGGATCGCTTTCAGCAAGGAATGCGGACATGATCTTCGGGTACAGGACGCTGGGAACGACGAAGGTACCGGTTTCGATCAGAGCAGCCATGACCTCATCGTCCATCTCGTCGCAATGATCCACGATGTCGATGCCGAGTTCGATGGCCATCATGATGGCCTTCTTGCCGGTGATGTGACCTCGAATCAAGATGTCACGCGAATGGGCGGTCTCGATGGCAGCCGCCAACTCTTCTCGCGTCATTTCCATCTGGGAGTTTCTTCCCTGGACGAGATGACCACGCGTGACGAAGAGTTTGATCACCTCTATGCCCATCTTGGCCTGTTCGCGAATTGCGAATCTGGAATTGGTCAGGGCCGTCGCAGTTCGTGGCCGCTCCGAGAGACGGCAGCCGCCAATACCACGGAGTCCGTAGGTCTTGGGCGTGACCAGTCGTGCTGAGCTCACGTCCGCTGGTCGTGAAGCGTGGGCCTGGGACGAAACCTTCCTCGATCGCTTGCTTGATCCCCGGGTCGATCTCGCAGGCAGAGCCGGCGCCAACGACAACTGTGTACCCCTGCTCCAACGCGCTGCTCAGATTGCGGTGCGCAATGAGCGCCTGGTAGGCCGGCGGGAAATCCAGGCCAAAGGGCGTGAAGCTTCTGCTCTTTTTCATCTTGCCGGCGTACGTCGAATGGAAGTGGCAGGTTGCCATCCCCGGCATGACGGTTCGGCCAGCGAGGTCGATGACCTGGTCACCGTCTTCGGCGAGTGGCGGACCGGTCGCTACCGACGCGATGCGCGTGCCGTCGATGATGAGCGTCGATTTCGCAACGGCTGGACTGTTGCCATCGAGCAGGTTCACATTGGTGAGCACCAGTCGGTTCATCTGCACTCCTCCCTCAATAGGGCTGCGAGGCGACGCCGTCGGCCCCTGGTCACGGTTGGTCCCCAGTACGAGTGGTTCCCCTCTGCAGTCGAGTAATCTAACGTATATAGATATCTCGGGCAAAGCTTCCGGCGTAGGGTGGGTGCAATGAGCTCGAGAGCTGCGACCGGCGCGGCCGCCGAGAGTCCTGGTCAGGTCGAGTACCGCAAAGGCGCTCGCCCGGTGAGGACGCCCAAGGCGGCCGAGATCATCGCCGAGATCATCCGCCGGGACATCGTCACCGGCGTCCTGCGGGAGGGGGACAAGCTGCCCGCCGAGTCGGTGCTGATCGAGAGCTTCGGCGTGTCGAAGCCCACGATCCGAGAGGCGGTCCGAATCCTCGAGTCTGAGGCGATGCTCGAAGTCCGCCGAGGGGCCCACGGAGCCCTGGTACGGCTACCGGACGAAGTGGCGGCCGGTCGGACGGTCGGGACGCTGCTCCAACTCAGGGGTACGACTCTGGCTGACGTCTGGCAGGCTCGCCTCATCTTCGAACCTCCACTCGCGGCCTTGTTGGCGGAACATCGAACTGAAGACGACCTGTCCGAGTTGCGACTCGCTCTCGCCGAGCATCGCCACAATCTGGCTGATCCAGCCGGGTTTGCCTCAGTAGTCGTCGACTTCCATCAATTGGTCATTTCACTCGCCGGCAACAAGACGCTCACGGTGATGGCTCAACTCCTCAACGAAGTTATCCGGCGACATGTTGCGGCGGTGGCTGCCGAATTCGAGAGCGCGGATCACGACCATCTCCGACGGCACGAACTGGCTGTGCACGAGGAGTTCGTCGACCTGATCGAACGAAGAAAGGCCGATAAGGCGGAGATCTTCTGGCACGACCACCTGAAAAACTCCAAAGCCGCATCGGGACAAGGCGGCTCGCGCTCCGTCCTCGACGTCTACGGGGGGGTGGATCGCTGGGAGTCATGAGGTCGCCGGAAAGTTCCCGTCAAACCCTGGTCAAGCGGTTTCATGAACACCCCAAGGATGCTTTGCCCGAGGGAGACCCTGGTGAGAGCGTCGTTGGAGGTGCGCCGACACATCCTGACGGTGGTGGGCCTAGATTCGTCTCGATAGGTGAAAGAGTCGCCTCTCACTCTCCCAGAGTTGGACATACAGCGAAGGAGGCGGGTTCATGGTCCTCGAGATGACTCCATCCGCCGAAATCTCACACAGTGCATTCCTCCTACTGCGCGGACATTGTTTCCGCATCATCAAGTCGGACAATGGCCTCACGACCTATTGCGATGGGCCGGCGGTGTGGAAGGGACCTTGGCGCGACGTCAAAGGAGAAGTCTGGATCGTCGAAGCCTGTGCAAAGCACAGGCCCGAATAGGCGCGTCGTCGCGTTCGGGATTCCTTCGGTCCTGGACCAAGGATAAAAGTCTCATAAACCGACCGCGCATTCGGCGCGGAAGGTGATTAATTGATGCTCCGTCCAGGTCTTGGCCCGTGGGATGTGGGGAGCGTGTGGGCTCCCCGCCATCCATGGGCTACCCGGACGTATGTTCCTCGACGGGCGCCTCTTCGGAGGCGCTTCGTCGCGTCAGGGCACACGACCGGAGCGCCGCTGATGCTGGACTTACCTTGGTGAAGGTGGGATTCTCTCCCTCATGTTCGAGCGCTTCAATGACCAGGCGAGACGGGTACTTGCCTTAGCTGAAGAGGAAGCCGAACATTTGCATCACGGCTACATCGGCACCGAACATCTCTTTCTCGGATTGATCGAGGAGGGCGAAGGTTTGGCCGCTCAGACCCTCGATTCGTTCGGGATCACGCTCGAAGCGGCGCGACGCGAGGTCGAACAAGAAGTACGAGCGGCCGCAAAATCATCGGAAGGGTCGCTGCCCCTTACCCCACGAGCCGAAAAAGTCCTTGATTTTTCGCTACGTGAAGCAACGCAATTGGGTGAAGACCAGGTCGCGACGGAACACATTCTGCTCGGACTGGCCCGTTTGGGTGAGGGAGTTGCCGTCAACGCATTGAACAGTCTCGGGATAAATGTGAACCGGGTCCGCCAAGAAGCCCTCACATTGATGTCGCACTTGGCTCCTGAAGAAGCCGCGGAAGCTGAGGAAACGAAAAGGCGCAACCGTCTCCACATACTTGAAGGGCTCATTCGAGCCATCGAGGATTACGACCAAGTCCACGCCGCCGTGCGAGGGTGTCGGGACGCGGCCTCTGCATCCAAAGCGCTGATGGGCCCCCCGTTCAGGTTCAGCGAAATTCAGGCACAGCACGTGTTGGAAGTTCGGGTGACCTCCTTGACCGAGGATCGGGTAAAGGATCTCTACGCCGAGCGCGACAGATATGACGAGCGTTCGAGTGGTGATCGGCGTCGTAGGTGATGCAGCTCACGTCCATGGAGATCAACCCATGAGGGCTGTTGGAGGTGCGCCGACACTATCGTCACACTCAACAAATGACGTGCGCGCGGTCGATCGTGGTTCCCGGTGCCTGGCAGCGCCATCTCCTCGAAGTGCGGCCGCCGAGGGCCGGCTCGGCGTCGCGATCACCCAGGCGCTAGCGCCCACGGCCGCGTGGCAACAGGAGCGCTCACGAGCAACGGAGAGCGGAGCCCTCGAGTGACCAATAACTGGGCAGCGTTCCGTAGGGGTTCGATCCGGCGCCGTCGGTGACGTACACATAACCGGCGTTCCGAGTTTGGGCCAACTGGAGAGCCCGAAGAAGCTCCGAGCTCGGGGTGTCATAGATGACATGGGCAAACCTTGACGCGGCGTACTCGTTCGTCCAGGCGGGTGGGCGAAGTCCGACGTAGTTGGCGAACGTACCCTGGTAGACCATCACGACGTCGCCGAGCGCCATATAGAGCTGGTTGGGATACACGCCGGGATTCAGCCATACGCGTGAACCCGGGTTCGTCTGATGGACGTAGCCGGACAGGGTCTCGTAGTAGTCGATCTGCGCCAAGGTCTGCGTGACCTGGTCGAGGAAGATATCGGTGACCCCGTACCATGCCTTGTAGTCCTTTATGTCGGTCTCCACCGCGGCGATCGGGCGTTGCTCGTAGTTCGTGGCGACGTAACCCAGGATGGTGATGCCCTTGGCTCGCGGTCGCGTGACGAATGCCTGAAGCGAGCCATTCGGCGCGCCGCCGGAACCGGTGCTCGTGACGCCGAGGATCATGGTGCTGGGCTCGGGTGTGCTTGCCTCGGCCGGGCCCCACTCCGACTCGACGGTGAAGTAGGCGGGAACGACCAGATTTTGACAGATTGTGGCGACGCGTGGGGTCAACGCGGTAGGCCGCCCCCCAGTCGCCCACAGGCCCACCCCGAGGCCAACCGCTGCCAATAGGACCAGGGCAAAGAGCCGCGCTCTCCTCGCGCGCTTGCGCTGACTGGCATGCTGCCGCCGGCTCCTCTGGCCGTGGAGCTTGCCCGCTCCCCTGGTCGGGCGTGGGCAGGGCGGCCCCCAGTGCGAGAGGGTCTTGGTCCCGAGACGGTGGTCCCGGTCACGACCCCTGCGCGTCCACGCGTCGAGCCGGTAGTCGGTCGTAGAGGTCGCCCCCGCCGGAACCCGTGAGATAGATGTGGGTAGCAGGGCGGCGGCAGACAAGCGACAGCGCCTTTTCGAGGCGGTCGGGAGGAACCGTGTTCACGACACGATAGAAGTTAGCTGGAGGCAAGGACTTGGTCCAGCGAGGGATGGCAAGACCGAGATTGACGTGCCGAGGAGGTCGGCGTGTTCGACGTAATCCTCGGCGGGGTGCGTCCCATGGTTGACCATCACCGTCTGCAGCCCCATGGAACGGGCACACCTGGAGAACTCGGCCGAGTCACCGATCTGTTCCGCCACGGAGGGCACTCGATATCTCAAACATTGACATGGAGAGCGATCTCCGCGTTGCGGTGTGCCGCTCCCACCCACAGTCGGCGTCCATACCAGCCACGGAGACCCCGGCGGCCCGCAGGCGCCTCGACAGCGAAAAAAGGGCGAATCGTCCGTCGCTCTCTGCCGCCGGCGGTCTCGCGCGTATTTTCAAGTTTGCGTGCTTACACTCGCCTTGCCTGCTGATTCGCCATCCTCGCTCCAGCTGCAGACGACGCAACGGCGAGACGGGGGGCAGCGACCTGACGATCGCCCGCACTTCTCGCCGCGCGCACTATTGCGGCTAGTCACGAGACAACGGTCTGAGGCAATACCCCGTACAGGTTCCCGGCAGTGGAGTCGAGATCCACGTTCCCTTCCTCGACGTCCCCGGGGCGAACGACGCGCTCGGTCATCGAGTCAATCGACCGGCCCCCGCTCTGCGAGTTGGCGGAACTCCTCGGGGACCCGGTCCGCATCGGAAAAGACGGCAGTGGCGTAGCCAACGGCGGTGCGCCCGAACTTCTCACGGATTGCGTCGATCGACCGGTCCACTCCCCATCGGCAGCCTTCGACCTCGGACGCTCGCCGGACCCCTCTGGACGGCCCCCGGCCGGGAATATCGAGAGGCAGTTCGAGCTGCAATGAATGTTCCGGGCACAAATTGGAGACCGACACGGCCAGCAGGGTGATCTCCCGCTCCCCTTGGTTGTCGGCGACGGCTGATCGGGCGAGTTGGTCGGCCACCTCGGTCAGCGTCAGGGTCGTCGACGTGGCAACCGGCAGAGTGATCGACCGGGTCACTGAACGCAGGTGGACGAAGCGGACTCTGACGGTTACCGTCCGTCCGGCCACATTTGCCTTTCGGAGGCGGCCGGCCACTCGGTCAGCCAGGTAACCGAGCGTCTCGCGGATCAGCTCCGGAGTGGCCTGGCGGCGCCCGAGCGCGGCCTGGGCGCCCATGGACTTGGACCGAGCGGGCGTCTCCACTGTGCGGGCGTCGCGGTTGACGGAAAGAGCCGACAGCTTGGCACCGGTCGTCCGGCCGAGCAGGCGACCGAGGATCGGACTTCCCGTGTCGGCCAACTGGCCGATGGTATGGATCCCGGCTTCGTGGAGACGTCGTTCTGTGGTGGGACCGACGCCCCATATCAGTCTGATGGGAAGGGGGTCGAGGAAGGCCCGCTCATCGTCCGGGTCCACCGCCACCAGTCCGTCAGGCTTGGCCACCTGTGACGCCACCTTGGCCAGGTGTTTGGTGCGGGCCACGCCAACCGACAAGGGTAGGCCGATCTCGTCTCGCACTCTTCGGCGGACGGCGGCCGCGATTTCAGTCGGCGCTCCGAAAAGATTGACGGCCCCTGCCACGTCGAGAAAGGCCTCGTCTATCGACACCCGCTCGACTCGAGGCGTGAAGTCGTGGAACACCGACACCACGTCGTCCCCGAATTGTTGGTAGCGGCGGAAGTGACCACCGACGAACAGGAGGTCGCCACAGAGCTGGCGCGCCCGCCAGCCGGGCATGCCGGCTCGGACGCCATAGCTCCTGGCCTCGTAGGATGCCGCCAGCACCACACTGCCGCCCACGGCGATGGGTCGTTCGCGCAGGGAAGGGTCCAGCAGCTGCTCGACGGACGCGTAGAAGGCGTCCAGGTCGGCGTGAAGGATTGTCGCCCCGCTCGCTCGCGGCATCAGGTGGAGACTAGTCGAACATATGTTCGCTTTGCCACGGGCGCCGCCACGGGTGCCGCGCCGCCGCCGACCCTCGATCAAATGGCGGAGCCGAGAAGCATCTCGGCCGCGGGGAGGTGCTCGAGGACATTTCGATGTCGACCGGCACAGGGTTGACTCGGCACACACACCATCACGTGGCCGGCTCACATGGCCCGCGGTGGCACGAGCGCGACCGCCCCTCCCGTCGCCATCGGACTGCCCCGTTTTACTCGGAGGCGATGGGGGCAGATCACGGCGGCGCGTGAGCATCCGGCGTCCTCCACCCGAATTCGTCGTGACGTAATCAGCGTCGCGTGGACCGCGCGATGTCGCCCGCTCGTCAACTTAGAAGAGTCGGATGACCTGTACTACCGTCTTGCGAATATCAAGCCTGGGTGGGTGAAGTGGTGAGCGTCAATTCACAGACATCCGATGCAGCACCGTCCTCCATCTCGAGGCCATTTCAGGAACAGGCGGCGAAGCGGCGCTCCGGCCCGATCGATCCCCGACTGCTGCACTACACACGTGGCACACGCCGCTACCTCGTGGTTGCCGTTCTCCTCGGTGGGATCACGGCTGGTCTGGTGGTGGCCCAAGCCTGGCTGATCGCCAACACGATCTCCGACGTCATCATCAGGCACGAGGGACTGGGGCGGGTGCGCACACTGATGGTCGTCCTGCTGGTTGTGATCCTGGGGCGGGCGGCGGTGGGGTGGTTCACGGAACGGATGGCCGACCGGACTTCGGCCTCAGCCAAATCGGATCTGCGACAGGCGCTTGTCGAGCAGGTCGCCCGCCTCGGACCTGTCGGAATCGACCACGAACGCTCCGGCAGCGTGGTCGTACTCGCCACCAGTGGGGTCGATGCGCTCGACAGCTACTTCGCCCGTTATCTTCCCCAGCTTTTCCTCGCGGTGATCGTCCCGATCACCGTCATCATCGTGGCGCTCGGGGCGGACTGGATCTCGGCCGTGATCATCGCCATCACCGTCCCACTGATCCCGTTGTTCATGTCACTGGTCGGCGCCTCGACCAAGGTCAGGATGGAACGGCAGATGAGGTTGCTCCAGCGCTTGGCCGGACACTTCCTCGACATCGTGGCCGGCCTCCCGACCCTCAAGGTCTTCGGGCGGGCCAAGGCGCAGGTGGCTGCCATCCGTGACATAACCGACCAGTACCGCACGGCCACGATGGCCACGCTCAAAGTGGCATTCCTCTCTTCGCTCATCCTCGAGCTGTTGGCCACCATCTCGGTGGCTCTGGTCGCCGTGGCCGTCGGGCTGCGGCTGCTCGGAGGCCACCTGAGCCTGGCCACGGCGCTCTTCGTGCTCATCCTCGCCCCGGAGGCCTATCTCCCTCTCCGCCTACTCGGCACCAACTATCACGCCAGCGCTGAAGGGATGAAGGCCGCGGAAGACGTCTTCGCGGTCCTCGAGCGACCGTTGCCCTCACCCGGCACCCGCACTGACATTCCCGACCCGTCCCGCTCCGCGCTCCGGATCGAACAGCTCGAGGTCCACTACCCCGGGCGGTCACTTCCGGCTCTCACGCAGGCGAGCTTCACGGTGAACCCTGGGGAGGTGGTGGCCCTGGTGGGGCCCAGCGGCTGCGGGAAGTCAACCCTCTTCAGTGTGCTGCTCGGGTTTGCCTCGGAGTGGACCGGCTCGGTCCGCTGCGGAGACGTGAACCTGGCCGACATGGACTTCGATGCCTGGAGGGCGCGGGCTGGCATGGGTGCCCCAACGGCCACACCTGTTCGCCCGGTCGATTGCCGAGAACATCCGCATCGGCCGGCCGGGCGCCACGGAAGATGACGTGTTCGCCGCCATGGCGGATGCGGGGCTCGACGACGTGGTGGCTCGGCTCCCCATGGGCCCCGAGACGGTCCTCGGCCACGAGGGAGCCGGATTATCGGTGGGCGAACGGCAACGCGTCGCCCTGGCTCGGGCGTTCGTCCGCGACGCTCCCCTCCTGCTTCTCGATGAGCCGACGGCCAATCTCGACGGTCGGACAGAAGAGAACGTGCTGGGGGCCGTGCGGCGATTGATGGCCGGCCGGACTGTGCTGATAGTGGCCCACCGACCATCCCTGTTGACCCTCGCCGACCGAGTCGTCCACCTCGCCCCTGCCGTCTCGGTGGCATCCTGAATGTCTGCCGTCGGCACCTCCGCACACGACCAGCAGATGGCGCCGTTGGGCCGCACCTTGGGCATCGCCCGGCCGGCCGGTCGCCGTCTCCTGCTCGCCGCCCTGCTGGGGGCGGGTGCCATCGCGGCGGACATCGGACTGATCGGGACCGCCGCCTGGTTGATCTCGAGAGCCGCCCAGCATCCCAACGAGGCCCATCTCGCCGTGGCCATCGTGTTGGTCCAGTTCTTCGGACTTTCCCGTGGACTCTTGCGGTACGAAGAGCGGCTCGTCGGGCATGATGCCGCGTTCCGGCTCCTGGCCGACCGCCGGGTGAAGGTCTATCAGCGGCTCGAGGGGCTGGCACCGGCCGGCCTGCCCGCATTCCGCCGCGGCGATCTGCTGGCGCGGGTCGTGCAAGATGTCGACTCGTTGCAGGACCTGGCCATTCGGATCATCCCCCCGTTCGCCATCGCCGTGCTGGTCGGGTCGGCGACGGTTGCGCTCCTGTGGTGGATGCTTCCCGCCGCCGGGTTGATCCTCGCCGTGGCCCTCGTGCTGGCCAGCACGGTCGTCCCCTGGCTCACGGGGAAGCTGGCCCGACGCAGGGAGTCGAGGTTCGCCCGGGTGCGGGGCGAACTGACCGTCGGCCATGGTTGACCTGACCGAAGGAGCATCGGAGCTCGTCGCCTTCGGTGCCGTGGGCTCCCAACTCCGCACCGTCCGGGAACGGGACGCCGAGCTCACGGCCATCGCGTCCGCGTCGGCCGGGACGGCGGGAGTCGGTCTCGCCCTGACCACGGTGCTGGCGGGCCTGGCTTGTTGGGGTTGCCTTTTGGCCGGGATCCCGGCGGTTCTCTCTGGGCGGCTCGACGCCACCGAGCTGGCGGTCATCACCCTCATCCCCTTGGCCGCATTCGAGCTCGTGGTCGGACTACCCGTGGCCACGCAGGCACTGCAGCGGGTACGCCAGGCGGCCGCCCGTGTGTTCGAGGTGAGTGACGCCGATGTGCCCGTCCCCGAGCCAGCGCAACCGGCAGCACTGCCCGACAGCCCTTTCGACCTGGAGGCTCGCTCTGTGTGGGCGCGATACCCCGGCGCAGCGGGACCAGCACTGCAAGGAGTCGACTTGTCGCTCCCTCCCCGCCGGCGCGTGGCCATTGTGGGTGCGAGCGGAGCCGGGAAGTCCACCCTGGCCTCCGTACTCGTGAGGTTCTTGGCCTACCAGGCCGGGACGGTTTCGCTCGACGAGGTTCCACTCGACCGGCTGGCGGGCGACGATCTCCGCCAGGTCGTGGGCATGATCAGCCAGGACGACTACCTCTTCGATACCACCCTCGCTGAGAACCTTCGGATCGGGCACCGCCAGGCGTCCGATTCCGAGCTCCGACAGGTCGATCGACCGGGTGGGGCTGGCCGACTGGCTCGAGGGCCTACCCGTTGGACTGGCCACCGAGGTCGGCCGGCATGGCGCCCGCCTCTCGGGTGGGCAGCGTAAGCGGGTCGCGGTGGCCCGAGCCCTGTTGGCCGACTTCCCGGTCCTGCTACTCGACGAGCCGGCCGAACACCTCGACCTCGCGGCCGCGGACTCGCTCACCGCGGATCTGTTGGCCGTCACCGAAGAGCGCTCGCTCGTCCTCATCACCCATCGGCTGTTCGGTCTCGAGAGCGTGGACGAAATCCTGGTGATGGACGCGGGCCGGGTGGTCGAGCGAGGAACGCACGACCAACTGCTCAGCCGGGGGCCCCGGTACCAAAACCTGTGGTGGGAAGAGATGAGGCAGTCCTCCTCGAGCGACACGCAACACCCGCCAACAAAAGAACCGATGGTCGGCACATCCCCTGGTGCCCTGAACGACTGGAGCCCGACGCAATGAGTACCGACCTGGCCCGGTGGCAGTTCGCCACCACCAGCATCTACCACTTCTTGTTCGTGCCGGTGACCATCGGACTGGCGTTCCTGGTCGCACTGCTCCAGACCAGTTGGTACAGGAACGACAATCCCACCTTCAAGCGGCTGACCAAGTTCTTCGGCACCCTGTTGCTCATCAACGTCGCCATTGGCGTCGTGACCGGATTGGTCCAAGAGTTCGAGTTCGGCATGAACTGGTCCAACTACTCGCGGTTCGTGGGCAACATCTTCGGGGGTCCCCTCGCTATGGAGGGTCTGGCCGCCTTCTTCTTGGAGTCGACCTTCCTCGGCATCTGGATCTTCGGGTGGGACCGCCTCTCGAAGAAGCTGCACCTGACCTGCATCTGGCTGGTGGCGGGTGCCTCCATGTTGTCGGCCCTGTTCATCATGGCGGCCAACTCGTGGATGCAGCACCCCGTCGGGTACACCATGAACTCCCAGCACGAGCCGCAGCTCAACGACATCTGGGCGCTGTTCACCAACCCGGTCTTCTTGTGGGCCTACCCGCACGTCATCTTGGCCTCGTTGGTGACCGGGGCCATCGTCATGTTGGCCTTCTCGGCCTGGCACCTGCGGCGCAGACAGTGCCACCGCGGCCTTCCGCCGCACCGCCATCATCTCTTTGGCCGTCCTCACCCCGGCCGTCTTCGTCAACATGTTCATCGGGAGCGAGCTCGGGGTGGTCGAGGGCAAGTACCAGCCGATGAAGATCGCGGCCGCCGAGGCGCTGTGGACCACCTGCGACTCGCACTGCCCGTTCTCGGCCTTCCAGATCGGAGGAGGGAACAACGACGAGACCCCCACCCAGATCATCGAGATCCCGGACCTGTTGTCGATCCTCGCCACCAATCACCCCGATGGCGAGGTCCAGGGCCTGAACAACCTCCAAGCCCAGTACGTGAAGGAGTACGGCCCGGGCAACTACATCCCCAACGTCTTCATCCAGTACTGGGGCATGCGGGTCATGGCCTATCTCGCCGCGCTGATCGCGCTGTTCGCGCTGTGGGGGCTCTGGCTCATCCGCCGCAAGACCCTGGGCAAAGCCAAGTGGTTCCTCCTGATCGCCCCGTGGTTCGCCATCGCCCCTTTTCTGATGAACACGGCCGGTTGGCTGCTGACCGAGAGTGGCCGTCAGCCCTGGATCGTCCAGGGCCTGATGAAGACGTCGGAGGCCGCCTCACCCTCGGTGACGACGACCGACCTGTGGATCAGCCTGATCGCCTTTGTGCTCTTGTACCTCTCCTTGGGGGTGGCCGACGTCTACCTGATGATCCACTACGGTCGCCAGGAGCTCGAACCGGGGGCACCAGAGCGCCCCGGTGGCCATGACGGCCCCGACGCTGACTCCGATCACTCCGCAGCCGACTCCTCGGCCGAGCCCGATGAGGGCCGGGTCCCGGCCCTCATCTACTAGGAGAGCGCCATGGTGCACCTGAACAACATCTGGTTCATCATCATCGCCATCTTCTGGGTGGGCTACTTCATCTTGGAGGGGTTCGACTTCGGGGTGGGGATGCTGCACTCGTTCGTCGGGAAAAACGACGTCGAGCGCCGCATCGCCGTCAACTCGATCGGGCCCATCTGGGACGGCAACGAGGTCTGGCTGATCGTCGCCGGGGCAGCCATCTTCGCCGCCTTCCCGTCGTGGTACGCCACGATGTTCTCCACCTTCTACCTGGCCCTGGTGGTCGTCCTGTTCGCCCTCATCATGCGGGGAATTTCCTTCGAGTACGGCCGCAAGATCGACAACCCGCGCTGGCGGTCGACCTGGAAGTGGTCACTCAGCATCGGGAGCTTGCTCATCCCCTTCTTGCTAGGCACCGCCCTGGGCGACCTCCTCCACGGACTGCCCGTCGACTCGGCCCACAACTACACCGGCTCGTTCTGGGGGCTGCTGGTCCCCTTCGGGCTCTACACGGGCCTCACCTTGACCGTGCTCTGCCTATTCCTCGGGGCCGCCTATCTGTGCCTCAAGACCGAGGGCGAGCTGCACGATCGTGTGGCTCGACTCTCGGGACTGTTCGGTTGGCTGGCCGCGCTGATCACCTTCGGCTGGCTGACCTGGATCCATGTTGGTCTCGGCGTCGGCTTCTTTCCCAATCCGCTCGAGGTCCTGGCGTTCTTCGCAGTGGTGGGCGCCGCACTGTTCGCCGAATCGCACTCCGAAGGCTGGGCCTTCGCCGCCGGCGCCACCGCCATGGGCAGCGTCGTCGGGTCTCTCTTCTTCGAGCTCTTCCCTCGGGTGATGGTGTCCAGCACGAATTCGGCCTACAACCTCACCGTCTCCAACTCCGCCAGCAACTCGTACACGCTCAAGGTGATGACCGTGGTGGCGGTGATCTTCTTTCCGCTGGTTCTCCTCTATCAGGGCTGGAGCCTGTGGACGTTCCGTAAGCGGCTCGTGACGCCGCCACCGCAGTCACCTGGTTCCGAATCGGAGCCAACGGTCCTCGCCGCTCCGGACGATACGAATCCGAACCCGTCGACGTAACCGCTCGATTCCGACAACAAATCGATGGCAGGTTCGACCCCCCTACCTCGGCAGGCGCGTGTAGGTCTGCGGCGTCAAGCTCACTTCCACGTCGACCCCGGAGAGTCCGGCGGCCACCAGGTCCGTGTGGAGACGCGTCGGGTCGGGCGAGGGGGACGGACCCGTCGCATCGACGAATACCCGATCTCCCTCAGCTGTGACGCCGAGCACGCTCCAACCGGACGCGGCGGCCCAGTGGTCGGCGACCGCTTGGACGTCGGCCTCCCGCACGTTGGTCCGATCAATCCGGTCGGAGTTGATCGTCAAGGGGACGATGACGACGATCAGGAATACAGCGACGACGGTGATGGCGCCACGACGGTGGAACGCTGGAGCTTGCGCGCGGTCGGAGACCCGGTGGGTGCGGTACAGAGCCATCACGACGATGCCACTGGCCAGGATGGCGGCGACATTGGTCGTGAAGAGGAGGAGCGCGCCGAGGGCCTGATGGGGCGCCCCGGATTCGAGCGTCAGGCCGACGACCGCCAGGGGTGGCACCAACGAGATCGCGATGGCCACTCCGGGCATGGTGTCAGAGATATCGGAACGAGCCAGCGCCACCGAGCCAACTGCGCCGGTGGCCAGGGCGGCCACCAGGTCGATGATCCGTGGCGTGACGCGCGCCGCCACCTGGCTATTGGTGGCGGCGACCACGGGGTAGGGAACGAACAAACCCATGATCCAGGCCAACCCCACCACCGCGGCGGCACCGAGGATGACCAAGAGGACGGACCGACGGAGGTTCTTGGCGTCGGTGAGCACCACCGCCAAGACGATGCCCAGGATCGGGGTCATCAGCGGAGCGACGATCATGGCCCCGATGACGGTGGCGGTCGAATCGCTGACCACCCCGGCGGCGGCGATGACCGCTGAAAGCGGCAGGAGCAGCCAGAACCGGCTGAGCCGGCGATTGTGCTCGACGCCCTCGAAGAAGAGCTGATCCCGCATGCGCTGCAGATCGATTGGAGTTAGGCTGGCCACGAGTCTCGGGTCCTCTTGCCGCGTTCATCGAGCCCGGGGAGGGGACTCGTTGATCGCAACTATGGCAGGCGGCGACGCAGATGCGGCGGATTTCGGCGGCCGCTGCACACCGCGGGCCCGTGACAGCCAGGGTCACCCCATGGAGTGGTTCAGGACGGGGTCGGTCTCCGCTTCGATAAGTTGGGATACGGCGTCGATCAGGGCCAAGTGCGTGAATGCCTGGGGGAAGTTCCCGAGGTGTTCTCCTGTCGTGGCATCGATCTCTTCGGCATAGAGGTTCAACGGGCCGGCAAACGAGAGCAACTTTTTGCACAGATCCCGAGCGCGCTCGATCTCGCCGATCATCGCCAACGCGGAGACCAGCCACCACGAGCAGATGGTGAACGTACCCTCCTTGCCCTCAAAGCCGGTGTCGGTGTTGTCCACCTTGTAGCGAAGGACCAAACCGTCCTCAGTGAGCTCCTCGGCGATGGCCAACACCGTCGCCCTCACTCGTTCGTCTTCGGGGGGCAAGAACCCCATGATCGGGATGAGCAGAAGGGATGCGTCCAATTCATCGTTCTCGTAGGCCTGACGGAATCGACCGCGCGCATCGACACCCTTCGCGAGGATCTCCTCCTTCAATGCATCAGCCTTCTTTCGCCACCCTGCGGCTCGGTCGGGGTCGCCCCGTCGGAGCGCCATACCTACGCCCCGGTCGGCCGCGATCCAGCACAACACGGCGGAGGCGGTGAAATGTTGCGGCTCGCCGCGAATCTCCCAGATCCCCTGATCGGCGTCGCCACTGTGGGTGAGCGCCTCCTCCACCAGTCCAGCCAGGCCCTCCCACACGGCGTGGACGATTTGGGCCGCACCCCTGGTGAGGTGGGTATCAACCGCATCGAGGAGCATGCCCCACACGTCGTTCTGGTGTTGATTCCAGGCGCCATTACCGACCCGGACCGGCTTCGCACCCTCGTAGCCCGACAAGTGATCGAGTGTCCGTTCGGTGAGGTCCTGCTCGCCGCCGATGCCGTACATGATCTGGAGCTCGAACGGTTTGTCGAGTTTCCCCTGGGTCACTGACTCGAGCACGAACGCGAAGTACTCGAGAGCCTCCCAGTCGAAGCCCAGGCGGTAAAGCGACCTGAGCATGAATCCGGTATCCCTGATCCACGTGTAGCGATAGTCCCAGTTGCGGGCGCCCCCGGGGGTCTCGGGCAAGGAGGTCGTGGAGGCCGCCATGATGGCACCGGTCGGCGCATAGCTCAGCCCCTTCAGGGTGAGGGCGCTCCGCTCAATGAAGGGGCGCCACGGGTGATCGGGAAATGTCCCCGTGGCGAGCCAGTTCCTCCAGTAACGCACGGTGGATTCGAGGTCCTCGTCCGCCTGGTCCTGGGTAGTCGGGGCGGAATCGCCCCACGACAGGGCCATGAAGGTCGATTCACCCTGCGCCAGACTCGTGCGGCCGTAGCATCGGGCCCCGGCCAGTCCGAGTCGGAGGCTGCTGACCACCGACAGCGTTGGGTCGCCCTTGGGCGAAACGACGGTGAGGGAGCCATAGCCATCACCGCTGTACGCCCATTGACCCACGTCCACGCCGTAGTCGAAGAGCGGTACACAGTTGGCAACGACCTCGACGTTGCCGGCGAGGCAGGTAGCCGTCCGCAAGAGCACGCCGACAGCGGCCGAGTCGGTGGGAGCCCGGCGATACCCCGGCCGCCGGACCTCGCCATCCACTTTACGGATGACCATGGCGTCCTGCACGACGAGCCAGCCGGTCGGAGTGTGCCACGTCGTCTCGACCACCATCGTGCCGGGGATGTAGCGGCGGTGGTGAGGGACGAAGGTGTTCGAGGGTCCGAAGCGGAACGATCCGGCCCCGCGGTCGAGGAGTGCCCCGAAGACACTCGCCGAGTCCGGTCGGGGGAGGCAGAGCCATTCGACCGCCCCGTCCGGTGCAATCAGGCAGCTGTTTTCGCAGTCGGAGAGGAACGAATACTCGGCGATTGGCGGGAAAGTGCTCATGTTCGGGTGCTCCTTATTGTCGGCCTGGATCAAGGATTTTGTCGTGCAGGCGGTGACTGACCAACCTCTGATCGTGAGAGTAGCGTGCCGACGACGACGGGAGGAGCGGCCCAAGTCGGTGGTGGGATTTTGACCCAGGGCGTCGGCCCGGGGTTCACCTCTGTCGTCACAGCTTCGTCACAATTCGTTTCGGCGCGATTTCTCACCAAAACGACTCGTCCTCCAATCACCCGAGCAGGATGAGGCATGCAGGCACGGGCGGGCCCTAAGTCGGAAGCAAGAGCAACACTGCGATCTCCGTAGGATGAAGCCGAGTCCGCGGCAGCACTAGATGACGGAAGGGGTTGACTTGACTCTGCAAGGGAAAGTAGCCATCGTCACGGGCGGGAACACTGGCATCGGCAAGGCGGTGGTGCTGGCCTTGGCCGCAGAGGGCGCCTCGATCGTCATCGACTACGTGGCCGATCCGGATGCGACCGAGGCCCTCGAGCAACAGGTCCGGGACCTCGGAGACAAGGTGACCGCCGTCAAGGCCGACGTCAGCAAGATCGCCGACCTCGAGACACTCATCGGCACGGCGGTCAGCACCTTCGGCCGGCTCGACATCATGGTCAACAACGCCGGCATCGAAACCCGGACCTCCATCCTCGACACCACCGAGGCCCAATACGATCGGGTCCTCGACATCAACCTGAAGAGCGCCTTCTTCGGAACGCAACTTGCGGCCAAGCAGATGATCGCCCAGGGTGACGGTGGCCGCATCATCAACATGACGTCCGTCCACGAGGACTGGCCCATGCCCAACAACACGGCCTATTGCCTCTCCAAGGGAGGCATGCGGATGCTCACCCGGACGGCGGGTGTGGAACTGGCACCCCACAACGTCCTGGTGGTCGGCGTCGGTCCCGGAGCGGTGGACACGCCGATCAACAAGGCCACCGTGGCCGACCCCAAGGCGTTGGCCACCCTCAACCACGCCATCCCCCTGGGCCGACTGGCCGAACCCGAGGAGATCGGGAGCGTCGTGGCCTTCCTGGCCGGCCCCGGAGCGACCTATCTGACCGCGACCACGATCTTCGCCGACGGCGGCATCATGCAGAGCAGCCCCGGGCTGTGACGTGCGACCGCTCCCGGTCGGCTCCAAGGCGCCGGGCTGAGCTGAGCCGTTGACGGTCGACACAGGTCCTCCGGCGCCAGGAGCCAACGGGTCGACTCGGCCGGCCGCCGCCACCGGGTGGTCATCGTCGGTGGAGGATTCGGGGGTCTGCCCGCCACCCGGCTACTGGGCGGGAAACCTGTGGACGTCACTCTGGTCGACCGGCGCAATCACCACCTCTTCCAGCCCCTCCTCTACCAGACGGCGACGGGCATGCTCGCGCCGGGCCAGATCGCCCCCGCTCTGCGGCACATCGTGCGCAAGAAAAAGAACGTGCACGTGCGCCTGGCCGAGGTGAGCGGCTTTGACCTCGACCGTAAGGTGGTGCGGGCCAACGTGGCCGGGCGATTCGAAATCGAATACCCCTACGACAGCCTCATCGTTGCCGCCGGTGTGACCCAGTCGTACTTCGGGCACGACGAGTTCGCCTTTTTCGCGCCGGGCATGAAGACGCTCGATGACGCACTCGAGCTCAGGCGGCGCATCTTCGGCGCCTTCGAGATGGCGGAGACGGTCATCGGACGCAACCGAAAAGGAGCACTGGCTTACCGTCGTCGTCGTGGGTGCCGGGCCCACCGGCGTCGAACTGGCCGGCCAGGTCCGGGAGTTGGCGACCCGCAGCCTGCGGGGGGAGTTCCGCACATTCGAGGCTTCAGCAGTCAGAGTCATCCTGGTCGACGGGGGAAAGCAGCCGCTGGCAACCTTCGGGGACCAGCTCTCGGCGCGGGTTTCCAAAACACTTGCGCATCTGGGCATCGAAGTGCGCATGGGTTGCCAAGTGGTCGGCGTCGACGCCGCCGGCGTCGACGTCAAGGAGGCCGAAGGCATCTCGAGAATCGAGGCCCGCACCACCATCTGGGCGGCCGGGGTCCAGGCGTCGCCACTCGCCAAGCTCCTGGCGGACGCCTCGGGCGCCACCGTGGATCGGGCCGGCCGCATCGCGGTCCTCCCCGATCTGACGATTCCGGGGCATCCCGAAGTGTTCGCCGTCGGCGACATGGCCAGCCTCGACAACCTTCCCGGTGTGGCCGAAGTAGCCATGCAAGGTGGTCTTCACGCGGCGAACTCCATCCTGCGCCGCCTCAAGAAGGAGCCCACGAAGCCGTTCAAGTACCGGGACCTCGGGAGTGTGGCCACCATCGGACGATTCCGGGCCATCGTGAGCGTCAAGGGCATTCGGTTGCACGGTTTTCCCGGCTGGGTGGTGTGGATGTTCGTGCACCTGGCCTTCCTCACCGGCTTCGGCAACCGGTTCACCACCATGTTGAGATGGCTGCGCTCCATGGTCGGGCGGGGGCGGGCCGAGCGGGTGTTCAGCGTGGCCCACACCGGTGGCGACCTGAGCCTTCCCGATGCGGTCAAGGAGAGGGTCGAGCCGACACTCTTTCCGGTCTTGGAAGAGGCGGACGCCCTGGCCCGATCGGAAGAAGGCGGGGTGCGGCGGTACGGGAGGGCCCTGCACCATCCACGGAAGACCCGCGGTGAAAGGACGGCGCTCCATGGTGGGCCAGAAGCCGTCGACACCACCATGTCACGGCCGGGTGACGGTCAGAGCAACCCGCGCAACGTGAAGCCAACTGCCTACGAGAGGAAGCGTCATGCCTGAGCACTTCGACATCATCATCATCGGAACCGGCGCTGGTGGAGGAACCTTGGCCCACACGGTGGCGTCGTCGGGAAAGCGGATACTCATGCTCGAACGGGGAGACTTCCTCCCGCGAGAGATGGACAACTGGTCGCCGGACAAGGTATTCATCGACGGGAAGTACATCTCGAAGGACACCTGGTACGACAGCGACGGGGCGGCGTTCCAGCCGCAGGTCCACTACTTCGTCGGCGGGGCCACCAAGCTGTACGGCGCCGCCCTCTACCGCCTTCGGCCCGCTGACTTCGGTGAGATCCAGCACGTCGACGGTGTATCTCCGGCCTGGCCGATCGGTTACGACGAGTTCGAGCCCTGGTACTCCAAGGCGGAGAATCTCTACCAGGTCCACGGCACCCGCGGGGAGGACCCCACCGAAGGACACTTCTCGCAGCCGTATCCCGCACCCGCTCCCAGTCACGAGCCCCGCCTCCAGGAGATCTCCGACGCACTCAAGGCCAAGGGATACCACCCGTTCTCGGCACCATGCGGCATCTTGCTCGACGAGGCTGATCGCAGTCGGAGTCATTGCATGCGATGCGCCTGGTGCGACGGCTATCCCTGCCTGGTCCATGCCAAGGCAGACGCCGAGGTCATGGCGGTTCGACCCAGTCTCGAGTCACCGAACGTATTCCTGCTGACCAATGCGACGGCGACAAAGCTGGAGACAGACCCGACCGGCCGCACCGTCACCGGAGTAGTGGTCGAGCGGGCCGGGGGTCAGGAGCTTTTCCAGGCCGACATCGTCGTGGTGGCCGCGGGCGCTTCCAACAGTGCGAAGCTGCTCTTGAACTCGGCCAACGACCAGCACCCAACCGGTTTGGCCAATGGCTCGGATCAGGTAGGCCGCAACTACATGTTCCACAATTGCAAGGCCGTCGTGTCGCTGGGCAAGGAACCGAACAACACCGTCTTCCAGAAAACGCTCGGCATCAACGACTTCTACTTCGCCGGGGGAGACCGCAAGTGGCCCCTCGGGAACATCCAGATGGTCGGGAAGTCCAACGCCGGGGCGATGAAGGGAGAGGAGCCGAAGCTCACCCTGCTGGCCCCTCATTTTTCACTTGAAGAGGTGGCCCAACACGCAGTGGACTGGTGGCTCACCACCGAGGACCTGCCCCGGCCGGAGAACCGGGTGACGGTCGACGGGGACGGCAACATCCACTTGGCCTACGAGGCCACTAACAACGAGGAGGCAGACGGCCTCTACAAGGAGCTGCGGAGCATCCTCAATCACGTCGGCATGGCCGACCATCACGTGCTGAGTAAGAACTTCTACATGAGCATGAACGTCCCCGTGGCTGGTTGCGCCCATCAGGCAGGGACCGTCCGATTCGGCGACGACCCGGCGACATCGGTGCTCGACACCAACTGCAAAGCCCACCAGCTCGACAACCTCTACGTGGTCGACACCAGCTTCTTCCCCAGCATCGGAGCGGTGAATCCTGCTCTTACCGCCATGGCCAACGCCATCCGGGTGGGCGAGCACCTGAACGAGCGAATCGCGTAGCACGTCGATCAGGTCATTGGGCCGTGACCGACGCAAAGGTCGGGACATCAGGTTCTAGGGGCACACGGGCGGCCCGCGCGGTGAAGCTGATGGCGTGGTACCAGCCACAGAGCAATGTGAGGTCCATGATCTGCTGGTCGTCAAAGTGAGCGCGCAGAGCACTCCATAGTGGGTCGTCGACGTCTCCTTTGTCATGGAGCGCGTCCACCAGACGTATGAGCACTCGGTCGCTCTCTTCAACCCAGCAGGGGTCCACCGAATGGCCCTTGGTGAGCGAGGCCACTTGGGCCGGAGTGAGGGAGGCCCGTTCGGCGAAGAAAGCGACATGAACCCCCCACTCATATTCGCACCCACACCTGGCGCAGGTGCGATCAATGACTATCTCCCGATGGCGGATCCCAACCGAGAAGGCCTTTCCGAGCTCATAGCGACCCCAGGCCTGCATGGCGCGAGCCATCTTCAGGTTTCTCGCGAACACTCGGAATAGCGCGATCGGCTCTACATTCGGCGGCATCATCGAACGTAACTGGTCTTCCACATCTGCCTCGAATGGCCGCTCGAGCGGTCTGATACGAACTGACATCTGCCCTCTCCGTTTCTGAATCCGAAACTACTTTCAGGGCTACCGTAACGTTTCTGAATCCGAACTTCAAGGGGTCCGTATGCCGCCCACGCCAATTCCAGGAAACAAGGTGCGAGGGTCAACTACCGGTCGACCTCTCATGGCCGCGCTCGACTTGCTCGGACGACGCTGGTCGCTGCGTCTTCTCTGGGAGTTGCGGGGCGGGCCGCTGGGGGCACGGGTCCTGAAGACCCGCTGTGACGACATGTCCTCGAGTGTGCTCTACGAGAGGGTCGGAGAACTCATGGAGGCGGGGTTGGTTCGACAGACCGACACCCGTGACTACGAGCTGACAGCAATGGGCCAATCTCTGCGAGAGGCCATCGAGCCACTTGACCGGTGGGCAGTCAAGTGGGCCCGATCTCGCTGACCGCTCGACAGGCGAAAAGCAGGAGTTCGCTCAGGAAGCGACGGCCGCACGCATGGCCTCGACGACAGCCAGGTCGTCAAGGGCCAGTTCAGAGTTCCTCCGCAGGGCAATCCCGAGGGCCTGGCCATCCCCCGCGTACGACGGCATGAAGGCCAGAAACGTGGCGACGACGGTGTAGCCCGCTTGGACCCGGTGCACGGACCACGCCTCATCGAAGGCGATGTCCGCACCCCCGGCAGCTCGGAGAGCGTCGAGGTAGAGCCGAAGCAGCTCGCGCTCGGACTTCCTGCGTTCCTCGGGATCGACCGCCATCGTGAGGAAGTAGCTGACGTCGCGCAAGGGCGTGCTGACTCGCGACAGGCCCCAGTCGAGGAAGCCGACCCGGCCGCCGTCGAGAAACACGTTGCCGATATGGGTGTCGCCGTGAATGTAGGTCTGAGGGCCGGACTCCCACAGCTCGCCGAGGCGGTCGTGGTGCTCGACGTAAAAATCGCCGGCGGCCAAATAGGCCGGACTTACCTCGTCGGCGTGCTCGTCGAGGACGTTGCGCATCAACTGGGCCACGAAGTCGCCGTGCTGGGGCTGGACCACGGCCAGCCAGGGGGCGACCTTCGCCCGCACGGCCGGATCCGCGAATCGGGCGTGGAAACGGGCCAGCTCCTCCAAAGCGCCGGCGGCAGCGTCGGCCGTCACGCCCCAGGCGCCGTCCGAGAACGCGCATCCGCCGGTGGCGAGATCCTCGAGGAGCAGGGCGAAACTACCGTCGTCGGCCGACGCCGCGTAGTAGGAGCGAGGCACTCGCAAGTCGACGGACGGGGCGACGTCGACGTAGAACCTCGCCTCCCTCTCACCCATGGCACTGGCACCGATCATCTCCCGGTGGGCCGGGTCCGGCGAGGCCAGTTTCACGAACAGTGACGTCGGACCCGCTCCCGCCGTCGCATAGGTGAGGCCCAGACGCACCCGTTGGTTCGTGGCGGAGGCGTGATCGAGGACCGTCACGTCGACGACCTCGACACCCAACACCCCGGACAACCATGCCGGCGAGAGATCGGACACCTGAATGGGGAGCGTGCGCACGGTCAGACATAACCACATAACGCTCGCCCGTGCCTCGACGTCATCCCTCCCTCCACGCCGAGGGAAGCCCCACCTCTAGCCGATACAGAACTCGTTGCCTTCGGGGTCGAGCATGGTCGTCCAACTCGTTCCGTTGCCATCGCGGCGCGCCACCCTCTGCGCACCCAATCCGATGAGCCTGTCGATCTCGTCATCTGGATTCCTCGAGGCCAGGTCGACGTGCATGCGGCTCTTCGCCGACTTCGGTTCGGGCACCTTCCAGAACAAGATCCCCCGAATCCCACGCGTGTCGGGTGCGGCCAGGGAGGCGAAATCGTCGCGCACCGTGACCTGCTCATAACCCGTGACCTCTGACCAGAAGGCCGAGAGACGACCAGGATCGGCACAATCAAAGGTGACGTATTTGATGAAGGAGGACATCCGCAGATACTAAGGAGCAGCCGTCTGGCTTTGTTCCCTTACATCCTGGTCAGGCGGCACCGGTGCGCTCCGCGGTGACCGCCACGGCGGTGTAGGCCACGGTGAAGGTGCCGCCGACCGCGTCAATGGCGTCTCCGAATCCCGCCAGCAGCTCTTCGAGCCGGCCTGGCGGGAATTGGGAATGTCCTCCGGAGGTGGGGACGAGGTCCAGCCACTGGTCCCGGGTGTAGGTCCGCTCCCAGTCGAAACTCCACTGTTCCGGGACGCCGAATCCACCCACCGCCCGGATGCCGTCGGCTGCCTTGGCCAACTGCCCCGAATATGCCGCCAAGCTGCCGGACGTTCTCCCGAAGATCGGCGAGTCCGGCAGGACGCGGCGATAGGTGGCGGCGAAGGCTTCCGCCAGGGCGGCCGGAGGCTGGACCACGTTCCAGAACACGGCCAGCCGGCCCCCGGGCCGCAGCACCTCGGCGGCCTTGGCCGCGCCTGGCACCGGGTCCACCCAGTGCCAGGTCTGCCCGGCAACGACTGCATCGAACGTCTGCCCGGCCGGGTCCCACTCTTCGAACGCCGCCACCTCGACGTCGAAGCCCTCCATGCGGGCGAACTGAGCCATTCTCGGGTCGACCTCGACACCGAGCACCCGGCACCCGGCCGCTCGGAAGAGTCGGGCGGCGATCCCGGTGCCGATGCCGACGTCGACTACGTCGCGCCCGGGGCAGGCCGCGACGATCCGCGTCACCAGAGCATCGGGATAGCGGGGCCGGGTCCGGTCGTAGCGCTCTGGATCAGAGCCGAACGACTCCGCCATCTGCCGGGCGTGATGAGACTCGCGGGCGATGGCGCCCGGCTCCGGCGGTATAGTGGGCATATGCCCACTATAAATGGGCGTGCGCCCACTCGGCAACCGGGCCGCGCCGCGCACCGTGCGAGGGGGTGGCCGTGCCGACGGGCGTAGCCCTGCGCGATGCCCGCGCCCAGCTGTTCGACGCCGCTGAACGCGTGATGCTCCACGAAGGGCCGAGTGCGCTGACCACGAGGGCTGTCACCACCGAGGCAGGCTGCGCCAAGGGCGTCCTGCACCGCCACTTCGCCGATTTGGACGACTTCTTGGTCGAGCTCGTACTGGACCGCATCGCCCGGATCGAGAGTCAGGCCCTCGACCTGCGGCGGTCCGCCGGGACCGGGAGGGTCATCGACAACCTCACCGGCGCGCTACGAGCCGTCTTCGGATCAGTCGCACTCGTGATCGTGGGCCTCGTCATCTCCCGGGACACTCTGCGAGCGCGGCTGCGTCACGACATACCGACCGGTGTCCCAGTCCTGGCGGAAGCGACCGCCATGCTGGCGTCGTACCTCGCTGCCGAACGAGAGCTGGGCCGCATCGCGGCAGACGCCGACGTCGACACGCTCGCGTCGACGCTGATCGGGGCCGGGCACCTGCTCTTCGCCGACCGGGAAGGCGCCCCGCCGGATGCGCATTCCGTCCGTAAGGTCGTCACCACGATCATCGCTGGCGTCGTACGGGAGGACTGATCGGCTGCGTCGTCTACTTCGCCGGGTCGGCGAGCACCGAGACGAACGGAATGCACGTCGGTGCCGCGAGCACCGCGACCACGGTGTCAGCCACCTGCTCGCATTGCATGAAGCCGGGGCCGTTGTCGAAGACGTACCCTCGCTCGTTCCAGATGGTGGACAGTGCACCTAACAGATCACCATCCCAGGTCTCGGTCACACCGGTGCCCAGGGTCATTCCGATGGCGATGGAGGAGAACGACACCTCGGGGTGCTCGGATCGCCAGGCGCGGGCAAGTTCTTCGAGTGCGGCTTTGCTGGAGGCGTAGGCACCCATACCCGGAAGCGGCCGGCCTACGGACGTGGCCGAGATGAAGACGGCGCGACCACTGACGGCCCGCAGATAGGGCAGCGCGGCGCGAACGACGAGTGACGCGCCGATGACGTTGGTGGCGAAAAGCCGAGACCACGCCTCGGCATCGACGTTCTCTATGCGGATGAGCGGGTCGACACCGGTGGCGTACACGACGGCGTCGATTCCACCAAGAACCTTCACGACCCCCTCGACCATTTCGACCACCGAGGACGGGTCGGTCACGTCGCAGACGATCGCGAGGCTCGATGTGCCCGCCTCGTCAACCGCGGTCTTCAGAAGCTCGAGGCGCCGCGCCGCAAAGGCAACCGACGCCCCCGCCGAAGCGGCTGCGAGCCCGATGGCCCGACCCACACCGGAGGACGCGCCGACCACGAGCAGCCTGGTTCCGGCGAGCGACCCGCCTTCCGTCACTTGGACACCTCCTCGAACAAGTCGGCCAGGACGACCGTGGCCGGATTGTCACGCCAGACGGTTTGGTCATGCGGGATGGCACCCCGGGCCACCCACCTATTCATGACCTGCACGACCGTCACGGCGAAACGCAGGGCTGAGAAAATCTCGTACCAAGTCGTGTCCCCGATGGAGACGCCCGCCGCCTGCTCGTACATCGTCCGTTGCTCGGGGCGTTCGGGCTCTCCGGGCAGCCGAGCCTCACCCGATCCCTCGTGCATCCAGCGGTCGAACATGAGCCACCAACCCACATCCAGCTCCCGTGGGCCGACCGCGGCGCCCTCGAAATCGGTGATGCAGGCCACCTCGAAGTTCTGCCAGATCATGTTGCCCGGACGGGAATCACCCCATGAGAGGACGAGGGCAGTCTCGGGTGGCAGCTCCGCGTGCAACCACGAGAGCGTCGCTTCGAACAAGGGGGAGCTCCGGCCCGCCAGCCCCTCCCGCAGGTTGCCCTCCCACACCTCGAGCTGGCGTTCGGCACCGGGCCGGACTCCCTCTGCGCGCAGCATCGCCAATCCCGGATCGTCGACGTCCGTTTCATGGACCCGGGCCAGGGTCCGCAGTCCCTCTGCAATGAGCTGGGAACGTTGGGCCGGCGCGGCCGCGACGAAGAATCCGCTCCGGGTGTACGGGGGGTCCTCGCCGGGTACGTCCCCGGTCACGTGGCCCATGACGAAGAACGGTGCGCCCAGGACCTCCGGATCTGTTTCGAGCCCGAGGCTTTCGGCCACCGGAACCCGACCGCCGCGCCGGAGCGCATCCATCACCGAGTGCTGCAAGATGACCCCCGTCGTCGTGTGCGCGGACTGCGCCGGATAGATGGGTGGTTCGGAGGTGTCGCGCCGGAGCACGAGCTTTTCCTCCGACCCGTCGTCCCACCGTGCGCCGACTATCAGGTTCTCAGCCGAATACCCGCTGCCCGGCTTCCCCAACGCCCTCAACGCCGGCCGGCCCCGGTCGGGGTCGCGGCGGGCCAACCAATCCGAGAGGCGCTGCAACACATCGGGTTCTTCCATGGCCCCTCGTTCTAGTACGGCGCCACGGGCCTGTCCCGGATCCGACCCTGCAGCGCCCGGCCGACGTTTAGTAACGTGCGCGGATGCCGTCGCAGTGGGGAGGGGTTTCCTACGAGACCTGGTCGGAGACCTGCGACACGTTGCATGCGCATACCCAGTTCCTGGGCAAGCTCGCGGTGGCGCTCGCGCCGCCCGAGCCGCAGCTTCAGCACGCGGCCCTGCGCTTGACGGCGCGCGGATGGGAGACGGCTCCCCTGCCGGCGCCGGACGGCTCCGGGGCTCTCGTCGTGGCACTCGATCTGCGAAATCACGAGATGGCCATCGAGACGAGCGCCAAGGGCGCCCGACGCATTGCGCTGACTCCTGACCGTCCGGTGGGCGCCGTCACCCGCGAGGCCCTCGACACCATCCGTCAGCTCACCGACCGGGTCGACATTGACGTACGACCACAAGAGGTTCCCTGGACCGTTCCCCTCGACGAGGACGATGTCCACGCGCACTACGACCCCGAGCAGGTCACCTCTTATTTGGCCGCAGCCTCTCAGGCCGCGCTCGTGCTGGCCGAGTTCCGGGCTCCCTATCGGGGTCGTTCGACACCCGTCAATGCGTGGTGGGGATCGTTCGATCTGGCGGTCAGCCTCTTTTCGGGGCGCCCGGCCGCTCCCCCTTCGAACGACTTCATCATGCGCAATGCCATGGATGCCCAAGAAATAGCCGTCGGTTGGTGGCCCGGCGATCCCAGATATGGCAACGCTGCCTTCTATGCCTACGCCCATCCGGCGCCGGAAGGGTTCTCGGCCGCCACGCTCTCCCCCGGTCCGGCCCACTGGAACGCCGATCTCGGCGAGTACATCCTGAACTGGGACGACATCCGCACCGGCCCGGACCCACGGTCGTCCGCCCTGGAGTTTGCCCGTGCCGCCTTCCGCCACGCGTGTGTGGTCTGCGATTGGGACTCCGCCCTCGAGGCGAGTATCGACGGAAGACCGCCGCCGGTGATCTAGGGCCGCGGCTCCCGAGCGGCGCCTTCGAGGGAGCCGTCCGGCCCTTTCTGCCACTGCCGCCGGTGATGACAGACCCATTGGCCCCGTGCCCGTGGTGAGCCGCCTGCGGCTCCCTTGCCGTCCGAAGGTGGTGGACAAAGACAAACCCGAGCAGGGCCGCCCCGAAGCACGACAGGGCCCCGACCCCGAGGCCGACCCGTGCGCCGGCGGCGGCGGTGATGAGGCCGATCACCGGGCCCCCGATCGGAGTCGACCCCATGAACGCCACGGACCACAGTGCCATGACCCGACCGCGCATCTGCGGCGCGGTAGCCAACTGCAGGGTCGAGTTCCCCATCGACAGGAACGAGACGCTGCAGTATCCGACCAGGGCGAGTGCGACGAACGCCACACTGAGCACCGGGGCCAGAGCGGCGAAGACGAGCGCAACCCCGAAGGCCACCGAGGCCAGCACCATGGCCCGCAGACCCGTGCGCCCCCGGGCGGCGGTCACCAAGCCACCCACGACGGCGCCGATACCCATGGCGGCGGTCATCACGCCGAACGTCTCGGCGCCACCATCGAAGACGTGTTTGGCGAACACGGGCAACGTGACCTGGAATTCATAGGCCAGCATGCCGACCAACGCCATCATCAGGAGAGGTACGCCGAGCTGCGGAGTATGGGCCACGTAGCGGAACCCCTCCCGTAGCTGTCCTCGACTCCGGGCCGTCGGGGGACTCGGGTTCAGTTGTGCGCGGTCCGTGCGATGGCAGCAGCCGACATTACCAACTAGATGCTTGCCGGCAAGCATATAGTTGGTGGCGATCAGTGCTCGATGCCGAATATCTCCTCCAGCTCGGCCGGCAAGGGAGCATCGAGCTGCGCGTAGGTGCACGATTCGGGTGCCCTGTCCGGACGCCAACGCTTCAGGGAGGTGGCATGGCGGAACCGGTCACCTTGGAGGTGGTCGTAGCTCACCTCCGCCACCAGTTCGGGGCGCAACGGCTCCCACGACAGGTCCTTCCCCGCGCTCCACCGGCTCTGTCCTCCCGGGAGACGCTGACCGGCCTCGCCGTCGGCGATCCACGGATGGTCGCCTCCTGCGCCCTGGCGGTGCGGCGTGAGGACGTCCACCAACTCGGACCGCCGGGCGACGCTGAACCCGGAGGCCACCCCCACGTGGTGCAAGAGGCCGGCATCATCGAACAGGCCCAGGAGGAGGGATCCGACGCCTCCGTCCTTGTGACTGCGAAAGCCACCCACGACACAGTCCGCCGTGCGTTCGTGCTTGACCTTCATCATGACCCGCTTGCCGGGCTGATAGCGCAGATCATCTGCTTTGGCCACGACCCCGTCGAGTCCGGCGCCCTCGAACCTGGAGAACCAGTCTCGGGCCACCACCGGGCTGGTGGTCGTCGGCGTCAGGTGTATGGATGACCGCACCTTTCCGAGCGCTTCTTGCAGCTGCGTGCGCCGGGTCGAAAACGGCTCGTCCCGCAAGTCGTCATCGCCGAGCGCCAACAGATCGAAAGCCACGAAGGACGCTGGCGTGGACCGGGAGAGAAGGCGCACGCGGGACTCCGCCGGATGTATCCGCTGGGACAACGCATCGAAATCCAAACCGGATGGTCCGGCGATGACGATCTCACCGTCGACGACACATCGATCCGGAATTTGAGCGAGCAGCGACTCGACCAGTTCGGGGAAGTACCGGTCGAGCGGCTTCTCGTTGCGACTCCCGAGCACGACGTCCGCCCCGTCTCGAAAGACGATGCAGCGAAATCCGTCCCATTTCGGTTCGTAGAAGAGCCCCTCGCTGACCGGGAGCTCGCGCACCAGCTTGGCCAGCATGGGGGCCACCGGTGGGGTCACGGGGGAACTCATCCGTTATGGCTCGCTGTCCAGGCCAAAAATTCCTCCATGGGCAGGGCATTCATGATGCGCGCCGCCGGCACACCGGCCGACGCCGCCTTCTCGCAACCGAAGCGCTGCCATTCGAGCTGTCCGGGTGCATGGGCGTCCGTGTCCACTGTCAGCAGGCAGTCCAGGGAAAGGGCGAGAGAAAGCAGGTCCTCCGGCGGATCGAGGCGCTCGGGTCGCGAGTTGATCTCGACGGCCGTGCCGGTGCGGGCGCACGCTGCGAAGACTGATTCGGCATCAAAGCTCGACGGCGGACGCCCTCGACCGACGACGATGCGACCGGTGCAGTGGCCCAAAATATCGGTGTGCGGGCTTTCGATGGCCCGCAGCATCCGCTCCGTCATGGCCGGGCCCTCCATCCGAAGCTTCGAGTGCACGCTCGCCACGACGACGTCGAGTTGTGCCAGCAGCTCGTCCTCTTGATCAAGCGAACCGTCCTCGAGGATGTCGACCTCGATGCCGGTCAGAATTCGGAACGGCGCCAGTTCCTCGTTCAATTCGTCGACCACCTCGAGTTGTTGGCGCAGCCGCTCGGGGTTGAGCCCATGGGCGACCGTCAGGCGGGGACTGTGATCGGTCAAAGCCCAATAGGCGTGACCCAGCTCCTTGGCCGCCTCGGCCATCTCACGAATCGGGCTGCCGCCGTCCGACCAGTCAGAATGGCTGTGGCAGTCGCCCTGCAGGAGTTCGAGGAGACCGGCCGCCTCGTCGCTCATCGCCCGCATCTCCGTCGATTCCAGCTTCTGGAGATAGGTCGGCGTCGTTCCGGCCAAGGCCTCCGTGATGACCTGCGCACTTGTTTTTCCCACTTGGGGAATCTTCTGCAGCCGGGCAGAGTGCATCGACGCCAGGTCCTCGACGGCGAGGTCGGCGATGGCTGTGGCGGCGTTGCGAAAGGCGCGCACCTTATAGGTCTCTGCCCCGTCCCGCTCGAGCAGGTAGGCGATTCGGCGCAACGCGACGACCGGGTCCATGGGGTCAGGCCTTCCTGGCCCGACTCGGTGCCACCCGGGAAGGCTCGTCGGGTTGTTTGGGGTATTCGGGAGGCCACGGAGCGTCGTGGAGCCCATTGGCCCGATCGCGCGCCGCCATATCCAAGAGTGGGAGGAGGCTCTGCGGCTCGTCCGCTATGTGCCTCCACGGATCCCCCCTTCGGCGAACCAGCTCGGGCACGGTGGCGATCGTCAGTGCCTCGGGGTCGATCGAGTCGATCTCATCCCAGAGCAGGGGCGTCGACACCTGCGCCCCCACCCGGGGACGGACGAACCAGGCGCCGAAGACGGTCTTGTGTGGGGCGTTCTGATTGAAATCGACGAAGACACGCTCGCCCCGCTCCTCCTTCCACCACTGCGCCGTGATCAGATCGGGGTGTCGACGCTCGAGCTCCCGAGCCAGGGCGATGGCGCCGGCACGGACCTCGAAACTGTCCCACGCCGGCTCGAGGCGCACATAGACGTGGATCCCCCGGTTGCCCGAGGTCTTGGCGTATCCCTTCATGTCGAGTTCACCGAGTAGCGAATGCACGTGCCCGGCGGCAACGCGGACCGCATCGAACGAGACCCCGGGCTGGGGATCGAGATCTATGCGCAGCTCGTCCGCGTGGGCTGGGTCATCCGCCCGGTACGGCCAAAGGTGCAACCCGAGACATCCCAAATTCACCGCCCACAGGACGTGCGCGATGTCAGCCACCACAAGTGCGTTCGACTTCGTTCCATTGGGGGTCATGACGACGGTCGTCTGCAACCAGCTTGGCGCGTTCTGAGGCACCCGCTTCTGAAAGAAGGAGTTTCCGCCGGCGCCTTCGGGAAAACGCTGCAACATTGCCGGCCGGTTGGTTGCGGTGACCGCGAGCGCGGCGGCCATCTCAACGTAGTAGGTGGCCAGGTCGAACTTGGTGGCCCCGAGTTCAGGGAAGTACACCTTGTCGGGACTCGAGATCTCGACCGCACGCTCGGGGGTTTCGATGGTCCGCTTTTCCGACGCCACGTGCAGGGCACTTTCCTCGCTCGGTTCAGGTTCACTATAGCCACCGACCTAATTACAGGCGAAGGCCATAGCGCGTCGGCCAGGTCCAGTAGGGGTCGCAGTGGGCCTCTGCCCTGAAGACGACGGGCCGGCCTCCCCGACAAGACGCACTCTCCAGCGTCACGCGCAACGGGCGGGCCGGAAATTCAGAATTCTGAGAGACCGCGCTAGCGTTCCACCTTCTCACACACGATGACGATAAGGGGACGCAAAATGAGCGTCAGGGAAAACGACTTTGCCGCATTGGTGCTCCGGGCCGCCGTAGGACCGATGTTGATCGCCCATGGCACGAACAAGGTCTTCGGAGCAGGGGGTCTCGAGGGCACCACCGGGTGGTTCGACTCACTCGGGCTTCAGCCGGCCCACGTCCATGCCCGCATGGCCGCGGCCACTGAGATCGGGGCGGGGGCGCTCATCACGCTGGGAGCCGGCAACCCGCTCCCGAGTGCCGCCGTCGTCGGGTTGATGGCCACCGCGGCCGCAACGGACCACCGGGGCAAGGGCTTCTTCGTGTTCAAAGGCGGATGGGAGTACACCGCAGTCGTCGCCGCGGCGGCTACTGCCCTCGCCGGGCTGGGCAACGGGAAATGGTCGGTCGATCGACTCCTGCGCCGCAAGGCTCGATCCGGCACCGGCGCCGCCTTGGGCGCAGCGACCTTCGGCGTCGTCGCGGCAGCGGCGTTGCTGGCCGCCTCGTACCGTCCGAACAAGAAGGAGTCCGAGCCCGAGGTTGAGATCGAGATCGATACCACGCCTGCTGGAGGCGAAGACGGCGACGACACGGCGGTGACCGGGCGCCCCTGACGGCTTGAACCCCTGGTCCGGGCCGTTCTTCGGGCCCTGCTCCTATGAGCGGGGCCGACACTTTGCCGAAGTTGCAGAGAGGTTGCGCTTCGGGAAATACGATCCTGTGATATCTGTTTGACAGATATCCAAGTCCTGATTGATTTGTTTTGGAGATGAGACGCGCTATACTTGGGGCATGCGGGACGTAGGTCTCAGAGAGGAGCGCTCCACCATGGGTACGCCACGAGAAGTTGACATTGCTGATCTTGAGTTGTTTGCGGACTGCACCAAGGCGGAGTTGCGACAGATCCGTTCGCTGACCACCTACCTCCGGATCCCCAAGGACCGAGTGCTCATCCGGGAGGGCAGCCGGGCCCAGGAGTTCATCATCATCAACAGCGGCACGGCCCGCGTCTCACGTGAGACGGACGACGGCGCAACCACGGTGGCCGAGGTCGGTAGCGGCGAATTCCTGGGCGAAATGTCCCTGCTCACCGGTTCACCTCGCAACGCCACCGCCACCGCCAGCTCGGAACTCGGGGTGTTGGTGAGCTCTGCCAGCGAGTTCCGGTCGATCCTGCGAATCGCCCCGACCGTCGCTGACAAGGTCTTCCAGACCTCGATGGAGCGGGCAGCCGGCGTGGAGCTCGCCCCAGCTATCGCAGCCTGAGGCGAATGAAGGCGCCGCTCGGCGCCCCAGCAGGCTCTCAGCCGGACGTCGTGGTGACGTCCCACACGTGATGAATGGGATCGTGGATCATCTAGCGCGCCACGGTGTCGACGCCGGACCGCCATCGCTTCGGCCCCATCAACCGGGTGCTGGCATCGAATCCACAGTCGGGGCACTTCTGATCCAGGACCCATGTCCAGTCCTTGGCGTCCGGGACGATCATCGGGCCAACACCGGAACGTTCTCGGTCATGACCGGCTCCCTCAAAGGCGCTGGAGTATTCCTCGCACGTAGGCGGCCTGCCCGGCGTGCTGAAGGTCGTCGGCGATGACGCTGACCAACCGCACGGCCACCGTCACCGGAGGATCCCAGTCGCGGTCCACCACCCGATCAAGATCCGCCTCCCCTAGTGCGGCGACGAACCGCTGTGTCTGTTGGTGCACGTCCTCGAAGTAGCCGAGCAGCCTCTGCGAGTCGGCGACCACCGCCGCCACGTCTTCGGGGCCATGCCCGTAGCCGGTGTCGGCATCATCGAGCGGCAGGTCAAACCGCTTCGCCCACCCGCCGGCATTCCAGACCTGTTCGCTGCCGCGCAGCCCGGCCACGTGGTCGTCCTGTATCCGGGTGAGGTGCCACACGAGCCACGCGATCGAGTTGGACTCCGGGTCGGGGCGGAAGGCCAATTCCTCAGGCGACAGCCCGTTGGCAGCAGGATGCACCGCATCGCGAACCCTTTCGAACGCGTCCGCCAATATATCGTTGCTCGTCATCGGTGCCCTCCTCTTCTTGGGGGTGGTCGGCCTCACTCAACTACGTCCTAGCGGGCGCATGAATCTGCCAGCCTACCCACCCTCGCCGAACTCAGATTCGGTGCGTCCAGATCGCAGATACGCACTCCCGCCTTAGAATTCATCCATGAGCTCAGAAGGCATCCCATTCCTCGAACAGGGGATCGAGTGTGTCTGCATCGACAGCGAGGACCCGCCCGCGTTGGCCGCGTGGTGGCAGCGGCTCGTAGGCGGAGAGACGCGCGTCGACACCGACGGCGACGTGGACCTCCGCACCGGCGGTGTCCGATTGCTCTTCCTGGCCGTGCCGGAGTCCAAGCGTGGGAAGAATCGACTGCATGTCGACTTACGCGCCACGGACTTCGAGTCCGCAGTCGAGGCCGCTCTGGCCATCGGGGCTCAGCGTGCCGATGACGTCTATGACGGCACCCGCTGGCAGGTCCTGCGGGATCCCGAGGGCAACGAGTTCTGCATCCTGCGGCCGCGGCAGAGCGACCCGGCGCACCCGAGGCAGCCGTGATGAACGGCGCAGTTGCCCGGCCCCGACTCTGCCATAGTGAGAGTTCGGGCGACGATCGCGTAGCGGCTGGTCACGAAGGTAGGCGATCACGGAGGGACACCCATTCTCATGGTCGATACAGATGACATTGTCGAACACATACTCCGGAGCTACAGGACCATTACGGTCGTCGGGGCGAGTGCCACGGAGTCGAAGGCTGCGCACTCCGTGCCGGCGTACATGCAGCACCACGGATGGCGCATCATTCCGGTCAATCCACACGCCGAAGCGATCCTCGGGTCACCCGCCTACCGCTCTCTCGCGGACATTCCCGAGCAGATCGGATTGGTCGACGTCTTTCGTCCTTCTCCGGAAACAGCCGAGGTGGCCCGCCAGGCCGTCGCGGCCGGAGCAGAGGCGGTCTGGCTCCAACTTGGAATCAGGTCGGAGGAGGCTCGCGAGATCGCCGAGAGAGCCGGTTTGCTCTACGTAGAAGATCGGTGTCTCATCATAGAGCAGCGCCGGTTGAATCTCGATGCCCCCGGTTGACCCCCCCTAGCGCCTTCACGGTCCCGTCGACAGAGCTCATTCACCCGGCCGTTCTGAGGACGTACCAACCGAGGCACCCCGGCGGCGAGATCGATCCGAGGGAATGTCAGATGTGGCCTGGGAACGCCCCGTGAGGAGTGTTGCCGGCTTCGACCCGAGACCGATCCGGCGGCCCACAGCCAAGATTTATCCTCCTCATAACTTTCCTTGACCTGGCGTACAGATCTTTACGCTTCAATGGCTGCATGGCAAAGCCCTCAACAGGGAGGCTTTGGCCGAAGGAGACACGATGACGGACGAAGGAACTGAGTACCCGGCCGCTCCGTACGGCGGCGGTCAGGAGCACGACACGCCACCAATGCCCATGCCTGGGGTGCCCGGAGGGGGTATCCCTCTCCCGCCCGTCGGCGGCTCATATCCAGAGACGCCGCCAACCCCCACCCCAGTGGTCACCCCAGCCGCGCCTCCAGTGCCGGGACCCCCGCCTATTCCGCCCGGCGGTCTTCCCTACGGCTCGTCTTATGCGCTCGGTGCCCTGGCCGGCAACCCCCACCTGGGCACCCCTTCGGGCCCGGGCCAGAGTGCGCCGCCGACGAATCCCGGCCCGTACGGCTGGGCACCCCCACCACCGCCACCCCACCCCGGTCAGCGCTCTGAAGGGCGCCGCGGCCGCGTTGCGGCCATCATCGGAGTGGCGGCAGTGGTCGCACTGGCGGCGGGAATCGGTATTGGTCATGTGGCCTGGTCGGGCAATGCGTCGTCGAACTCGGCAGCACCCGCCTCGAACTCCTCGGGCGGGTCTGGCTCCTCGGGCGGTTCGAACTCGTCCGGCGGGTCGAACTCCTCGGGCGGGTCGAACTCCTCCGGCGGTTCGAACTCGTCCGGCGGCTTCGGCTCGTCGGGCGGCTCGAACTCTTCCGGCTCTGGTTCCTCGGGCGGTTCGAGCTCGAGCGGCCCGAGCGATGTTTCCGCCATCGCCAAGAAGGTGGACCCCGGACTTGTCGACATCAATACCACGCTCGGGTACCAGCAGGAAGAAGCCGCCGGGACGGGCATCGTCTTGACCTCCTCCGGCGAGGTGGTGACCAACAACCACGTGATCGACGGGGCCACGACGATCAGTGTCACCGATGTCGGCAACGGAAAGACCTACTCCGCCAGCGTGGTCGGTTACAACCGCACGAAGGACATCGCAGTGTTACAGCTGCACGGCGCTTCCGGTCTGAATACGGCAACGATCGGGAACTCGTCCTCGGTGTCGGTGGGCGAGGACATCGTCGGCATCGGCAATGCCGGGGGGACGGGTGGCACTCCTAGCGCCGCCGGCGGCACGGTGACGGCCCTCAATCAATCGATCACCGCCAGCGATGAGGGAGATGCCACCTCCGAGCAGCTCACCGGCCTCATCGAGACCAACGCGGATATCCAGCCCGGCGATTCCGGCGGCTCCCTGGTCGACACCTCGGGAGAGGTCCTCGGCATCGACACCGCGGCCTCAGCCGGATTCTCGTTCCAATCGTCGGGGCAATCCTCGGGCAACCAGGGTTACGCGATCCCGATCAACGAAGCGATCACGATCGCCCAGGAGATCGAGGCGGGATCGAGCTCGTCGACCGTCCACATCGGCGCCACTGCTTTCCTGGGCGTCGAAGTAGCGCAGGGCACCTGCACCAGCAACGGCACGGGATCCGGTTCCGGGGGCTCCGGTGGCTTCGGCTTCGGGGGCGGTAGCTTCGGCAATGAAGGAGGGTCCGGACAGGGCTCCGGCACCAGCGGCAACTCTGGAGCGTTGATTTGCTCCGTGATCACGAGCTCGCCGGCGCAGGAGGGTGGGCTGGCCCAGGGTGACACCATCACCTCCGTCAATGGCCAGTCCGTCACAACGCCCAGCGCTCTCACCAAGCTCCTCGAGCCCTTCCACCCGGGCGACAAGGTGACGATCGGCTACACGAACTCATCCGGCAACTCGGAGACCGCGTCGGTTCAGCTTTCTTCGGGGCCTCCGCAATAGCCATCTGGGAATAGCCGTCTGGGTTGGAGGAGAGGTGGAGCGCCCCAGCGTCATTAGGCTGTGGTTGTTGCCTGGCCTGTTTTCCCGCAGGCCGGGCAACAATCGCCCCGCTACCGGCTGGAGGAGACATCCACCGTGCCCATCGACATCGATCCCGAGCCACCACTTCGCCCCTTGGATGTCCCGCTGACGGACGCCGAGTTGACCGCGCTCGCGATGGCTGCCGATCCCGACGCGTTGCTGGACGAGGACGCCGTTCCCCTCCATATCCATCTGGCCCAGTTCGCGGGTGCGGCCCTACCTTCGTGGTACATGGCGCCTGCCACGTCCCGCCCCGGACATCGTTGGCGGACGCCGGTAGTACTGACGATCGTCGCCGCGTTTCTGCTCATTGAGGCACTGGGGCTCTGCAATACCTTTGGTCAGCTCACCTTGCCGTAGCCGGCTCGACCCACCCAAACACCCCAGCACCAGCCACGTCAATCAATTTACGCCACCCGTAGCCATAGCGGAGCTTTAGCTCGGGCTCCTACGGCTTACCGGCCTCGACCCAGCTGTTTACCCGGCTGTCGCTGATTCGGCGAGCCGTCGCCATATTGGCCCACGACCGGAAACGCGCCTTCTCCTCGCTGCTCAACTGGGAGAACAGCGTCTTTTCTCCGGGTCCGGCAGTCGTGCGGGCCGTTCGGGGCCGAGGCGCACTACTACCCGATGCCCGCCCCTTGACAATGAAGGGTTCGAAAGCGGCGCGCACCCGGGCCGCATTGGAAGCGTTGACGTCAATCTCGTAGGACTTCCCATCCAAAGAGAAGTGGACGGTCTCTTCGGCGTCTCCCCCATCAATATCATCGGTCAGCTTTACTATCACCGTTTTTGCCATGACTGCATAATGACAGATTGCGGGCTTTTAGGCGAATGGCGAAAGAATTTCTAAAAAACTAGCGCCTAGACCTGCCCTTTTACGGGTAGAAAAAAAGGTCGTCGCCCGCTTAGGGACTCCGAGCTTAGAATTTAGCGAGAACGGCTCCAATGAGAGAAGGGCTTCCGGGCAGCGAAAATCGGCTGCATCGTCAGTGTGCCCAGGCGTTTTTTCCACATCCCGGATGCATCATTCGTCAGTACGGTGTGGTTCTCGTAGGCTTCGGCTTGCCTCGGCGCGCCGGATTCGACCCCTTTTCCCCCTCCGTCGGATCATGGCGCGTCGAGGCCCTTTATCTGCTGCTTCCACTCAGCCTCCTCTCAGGTGCACAGGGATAGCCCAGTTCCAGGCAAAATAGGTCGGTGAGCCGCCGTAACCTCCCAAAGCGCGGGGGGCGCAACAGGCGTGGTGACTCCCGACCGTTCTCCCTCGGTTCGCACTGGCGGGCCGATGGAGCACCCAAGGCCGTTTTCCGGTCCCAGCAGGAGGCGCTGCGGGCCGCCAACGTGCGCCAGCTCGAGTCGGGAGTCACGTTGAACGCCTACGAGTGCGATTTCTGCGCTCGCTGGCATTTAGGGAGCTCGACCGCCCGCGAGCGCTAAGGGCGGCGGGCCGGGCCCAGGCACTTCGCCCTCGCCTGAGGAGGCCAGATCCGGGGCGCTGGGCTCACCCCACAGAAACCCTGCGATCATAGGAATATCGAACCCACCGAACCAGCAGGGGAACAGTCAGGAGAGCGGGAGGATCAGCCGCCTCCAAGGCGGTTCGATGCCTGGCGACGTCGCTCCGCGCTGGGGGCGATTGCCACCGGTGTGGCCCTCGGCCTCAAGGAGATCTTCCAGCCCACGAACATCGAGCCGGTGATCACCTCACCCGCACCAGGGGATCCGCCCGACGCCGACGAGAGGTTGCGGGTCATCCTCCATCCGGACGATCCGACGAAATCCGTGGCGATCATGCCGAAGGGCACAGGTGTGGGCCCGGACCGTCTCCGTTGACGGGATGGAGAGCAGGACATAGCATCTTATAAATCAGACACTCTGTCCGATTCACGAGGAGCAGTCCGAAATGACCCAGACCGCACCTGACATCACACCGGTAGACCTCTCCGATTCCCGCTCTTTCGTGGCGGGAGTGCCCCACGCCTGGCTCGCCTACCTGCGCCGGCACGACCCGGTCCACTGGCAGGAGGAGCCGGGCGGCCCCGGCTACTGGGCCGTGACGAAGTACCACGACTGCGTCACCGTCAACCGGGAATTCGAGCGCTTCAGCTCGGCTGCCAAGGGGACCATGCCCTTTGAGATGGGCGAAGACGAGATGGCGCAGCAGAGCCTCATGATGCTCAACATGGATCCTCCGCTGCACACCCGCTACCGGCGTCTGGTGAACAAGGGGTTCACCCCCCGCATGGTGCGCGACCTCGAGCAGAGCATCCACCGGTCCGCCGATGCCATCATCGACCAAGTGAGCGCGGCCGGGGAGGCCGACTTCGTCACCGACCTCGCAGCCGAGCTACCGCTGCAGGTCATAGCGGAATTGCTGGGGGTGCCCATCGAGGACCGCCACCGAATGTTCGACTGGTCCAACCGGATGGTCGGCAGCGAGGACCCCGAATACCAACTGCAGGGCGACATCGCGCTGAACGCGGCCATGGAGCTCTACGCCTATGCGGCCGAGCTCTTCGCCCGCAAACGGACCGACCCGCACGCCGACCTCATGAGCGCTCTCACGACCGTGGAGATAGAAGGCGAGCAGCTCAACTCCCTGGAGCTCGAGCTCTTCTTCCTGTTGCTCACCGTGGCGGGAAACGAAACGACGCGCAATCTGATGTCAGGAGCGATGCACGCGTTCTTCCAATATCCAGAGCAGTGGGAACGCCTGCGCGCCGATCGCACCCTGCTGCCCGGCGCGGTCGAAGAGATGCTCCGTTTCGTCACCCCTGTCATGAATTTTCGCCGCACGGCTATGTGCGACACCGAACTCAGCGGAACGGCGATCCGGGAGGGCGACAAGGTCGTCTTCTACCACGCGTCGGGCAACCGGGACGAGGAGGTTTTCGAGAATCCTGATGCATTCGACATCGGCCGGGATCCCAATCCGCACATCGCCTTCGGCGGCGGCGGCCCGCACTTCTGCCTGGGGGCGAACTTGGCCCGCATGGAGATCCGGGTGATGTTCGAACACCTCCTCGACCGCCTCCCTGACATCCGTCAGGCCGGTGAGGTGCAGCGCCTGCAGTCGCAGTTCATCAACGGTGTAAAGCACCTTCCAGTGGCCTTTACCCCCTCGGCGCCCGTCGGCGCCTGATTCCCCGGCGAACCAGAGAGGCGGACATACGTGGCGAGACGTGCCCCGGACGCCCTAAAAGAGGTGATCCGTGACTTTCGGCGGGAACAGATCATCGACACCGCTCGTCGGGTGATCGGCGAGCGCGGCACCACCGAGGTCTCCATGGACGAAATCGCTACCCGGGCCGGGGTGGCCCGATCCACCATTTACGTGTACTTCGCCAGCCGCGACGAACTCCTGCGGGCCTGCGTGCAATCGATGTACGACACCATCAAAGACACGGTCGCCGAGGTGTTCGAAGACAGTGCGCCGCCCTTTGATCGCCTCCTCGCCCTCATCGGGGGCGTTCTCGAGCGAATCGACGAGAGTCCTGCCTTCTTCCGGTTGGCCATGGCCACGCAAGCCACGACCGGCGCGGTAGGCGCGGCCGCGGTGGGAGGGGCGCTCATGATGATCGGACTCGACATGATGCGGTTGCTCGACGACATCATCTCTGCGGGAATCGACGACGGGCTCTTCCGGGCCGACCTCGAAAAGGATGGCGCGGTCACCCTGATCGGCCAGCAGATTTACGGCGCCCTCTCCGTCCGGGCGGGTGACCCCGACCCGGTACCGGTCAGCCAGGCGAGCGACGAGATTTGCGCCTTCATCCTCCACGGTCTCGGACGCTGAGATGAAGTTCGATCTTTGGCTTCCCACCGCCAACCCGATGACCACCTTCGACCTTCTCGACGCCGTGGCAGAAGAGTCCGAAGCGAGAGGCATCTCGACCCTGTGGGTAGGAGAGCACGTCGTGCTGTTCGACCAGCTATGTGAGCAGCTATCCCTACGCGGCGGATGGGAAGATCCCCACCGGCCCGGATTCGGGACTGCTCGAGCCGATGGTGACGCTCTCGTACTTGGCGGCCCGCACCAAGACGGTGCGTCTCGGCACCGCCATGCTGCTCCTCCCACAGCGCAATCCGGTCTATGTCGCCAAAGAGGTCTCATCGCTGGACTGGCTGTCAGGGGGCCGGGTCGATCTGGGTGTCGGGGTCGGCTGGCAGAAAGAGGAGTTCGACGCGCTGGGCGTGCCGTGGGAACGGCGCGGCGTGCGCACCGACGAGTACTTAGAGGTGCTCCGCACCCTGTGGTGCGACGACACGTCGTCGTTCGACGGCGAGACGTTCCATCTCCCCGAGTGCAAGATGTTCCCCAAGCCGGTCCAGGTTCCCCATCCCCCGATCCACATCGGCGGGGAGACTGAGGCCGCCCTACGCCGGACGGCGCGCACTGCGCAGGGATGGCACACCTTCAACCGCTCCCCCGAAGAGCTCGCCTCCGGATTGAGCCGCCTGGACAATCTGCTCGATGCCGCCGACCGGAGCCGCCAGGACGTCCGCATCACGATATGCCCCTACTTCCAGGCGCTTACCCCCGAGACCGTCGAAAAGTACGCCGAGGCCGGCGCCGACGCCGTAGCGGCCCTCTTCTTCAGCTTCAGCGCCGCCGACGTGGCGCAGACCTTCGACGGTCTGGAGGCATGCCGCGAGGCTGCTGCCAGGACGGAGGGTTGAGCCGGACCGCCGGCCGGAGGAGCCGGAGGACAGCGCGGTTTTGCCGCAAGGGAGGAGTCCGAGCGTGCCAATTCATCCCCACGGGGGAGCCCGACGACCGCCCCGGGAGGCTAAGCAGGGCTTTCGTGTTCGACCGCCCCCGACTGAAGGATCACCCTTGGGCCGTCGAAGTACGATCGCGGTCGGTTCTGGATGTGAAAGAAGACCCGATGTATCACACTGTCGATGGTTCGAAACCGAGATGGGCGGGACCGAAGGCCACGGCTGTGGCCGACGAAACGCCCCGGCCCCTCGATGGCGCCTGGCAGTTCTGGGAGAGGTTGCGGGCCTGGGACCAGCGGTTCGCCATCGTGGTCGACGCCACATTGGCCCTCGGACTGTTCGTCGTCTCCTCTGGCTGGTTCTCGTTCTCGAAGGTCTCCCATCCCGATCTCTGGTTCGTGGCCGCGCTGACGCTGCCGCTGATTTTGAGGCGACGCGCCCCGATCGCCGTGTTCATGGTCATTGCCATCGTTGCCTTTGCGCAGTGGACCACGACCACCCCTTTGGTGGCCGACTCGGCCCTCCTGGTCGCGTTGTATACCGTGGCGGCCGAGTGCGACTGGCTCGCGGTCGTCGTGGCTGCGCTCATTCTCGAGATAGGCGTGATCCTGGCCACGGAACATTGGACTCCCGTCGGCAACTACTCCAAGTCGCTGATCTTCCTCACGGGGATGGCGGCCGCGGCACTCTTCGCCGGCGTCGTCGTGCGCGCGCTGCGCAGTCAGTTCGACTGGTTGGCAGAACGCGCCACACGCCTCGAGTTCGAGCGCGATCAGCAGACCGTCCTCGCCGCGGCCGCGGAGCGGGCCCGCATTGCCCGGGAGATGCATGATGTCGTCTCGCACAACATTCAGGTCATGGTGACTCTGGCCGACGCGGCCACCGTCGCAGGCCGCTCGGACCCCCAACGGGCCACTGAAGCCATGCACGACGTGTCCCGCACCGGGCGTCAGGCCCTGGGCGACATGCGTCGCCTGCTTGGACTCCTGCGTGACGGCGAGGTGAAAACCACCACCGTCGGCTCCGCCGCCCACGACCCGGACACCTTCGCCCCCCAGCCGGGCCTGGCGGAGCTGGAGGGGGTGGTGGAACGGGTGCGCTCGACCGGGCTGACCGTGAACCTCACCCAGTCCGGCACACCGTTCGCCCTCTCCGCGGCGGCCGAGCTCACCGTCTTTCGGATCGTGCAGGAAGCGTTGACCAATGCCATGAAACACGCCGACTCTGCCCGCTCAGTGGCGATCTCGCTCACCTTCGACGATCCCGAGGTGAGGCTGCTCGTGATCGATGACGGACGGCCCGCGACCGCCAGCTTGCGCAACGGCGCGCCGACTACGGGACAAGGACGCGACGGAAGCGGGCATGGTGTGCTCGGAATGTCCGAGCGTGCTGCGGCGTTCGATGGCTCCCTGGTCGCTGGTCCGCGCCCGGCCGGCGGCTGGCAGGTCGCGGTCACACTACGCGGCTGTAGAGCGCCCGCTCTCTTGTGACGATCCGGGTAGTCCTGGCTGACGATCAGGCGCTCCTCCGCAAGGGATTCCGCATGATCCTCGAAGCGGAGGACGACATCGCGGTCATCGGCGAGGCCGCGGACGGGTTCGCCGCGCTGCGGCTGGTCGAGCTCTACGAACCCGACGTCGTGCTAATGGACGTACGCATGCCCTCGCTCGATGGGATTGAGGCCACCCGAACCATCACCGCTTCGGGCTCTTTGACCCATGTGCTCATCCTGACCACCTTCGACTTGGATGAATACGCCTTCAGTGCGTTGCGGGCCGGCGCAAGTGGATTCCTCCTGAAGGACGTACCGCCCGACCAGCTGTCCCAGGCCATCCGCACGGTGGCCCGGGGCGATGCCGTCGTCTCCCCCCGCATCACCAAGCGACTGCTCGAGGAGTACGCCCATCAGCTGCCGGATCTGTCGGGTGGCGACGAGGAACTCGGTGCCGTGCCGGCGGTGCTGAGCTCGCTCACCGCACGGGAGACCGAAGTGCTCATTGCGGTGGCCGAGGGCCTCTCTAATGTCGAAATTGCCGAACGACTCTTTGTCTCGGAAGCGACGGTGAAGTCCCACGTCGGGCGCGTTCTGGCCAAGCTCGGGCTGCGCAATCGGGTGCAAGCGGTCGTACTTGCCTTTCAAACCGGCTTGGTGCGCCCGTCATGATGTCGTGACAGGGTCGGTACACTGCTCGTCGTGGCATCTGCCGATACGGAGTGGGGTGTCTTCACCGATGACGGCCCGTGGGTGCTCACTCCCGGCGAGGTGGCTTGGAAGCCGGGTCTGAGCGGCGTCCGCGCCGAGCTACGGGCCGCGCTTCCCTACCTCATTCGTCGCCGGAGATTGCCCCCCGGGGCCAGAGTGGGGACCACGGTGCGCCACCTGGGTGGTGCCCTGGGCCTTTGGTACCTGACCGAACGGAGGAGAGGGGGTCCGGAGAAGATCGCCGGAATCTCCCGACGTCTGCGGATCGCGGCAGAGCGCCTGGGACCGACCTACATCAAGCTCGGACAGATTGTGGCGTCGGGCGATGGGATCTTCCCGCCCGAGCTCGTGGCCGAGTTCAAATGGTGCCGCGATCAGGTGTCTCCCGAACCATGGCCGGTAATTGAGGAAGTGATCTCACAAGAACTCGGTCGCTCCCCTCGTGACGTGTTCGCCTCCATCGACCCCCACCCCCTGGCGGCAGCCTCAATCGCACAGGTCCACCGTGCACAGCTCCTCGACGGCACGGAGGTGGTGATAAAGGTCCAGCGGCCCTCGGTGACCCGCCGGGTCCGTCAGGACCTCGCCGTCATGGCCTGGCTCGCCCCCCATCTGGTCGGCCGCATTCCGATCGCCGCGTTGGCCAATCCTCCGGCGCTGGTGGAGCTCTTCGCTGAGACCATCGTCGAAGAGCTCGACTTTCGGCTAGAGGCCGAAAACATGCTCGACATAGCGTCGACCTTCGCAGAGCTGGGCCAACGTGACTTTGTCGTCCCGCGTCCCCATCCGACCCTGGTCACGCGGCGGATGCTCGTGATGGAGCGACTGAGCGGGTTCAACTTCTCCGACGTCGAGGGCATGCGCGCTGCGGGAATCGACACCGATGCGGTAGTCCGAAGTGGCATGATCGGGTTTCTCGAGGGCGCCATGATGCACGGCATCTTTCACGGCGACCTCCACGGAGGCAACCTCTTCATCCTGCCGTCGGGGAAGATCGCGCTCCTGGATTTCGGCATAACCGCCCGGTTGTCGGAGTCCAAGCGCTTGGCCCTCCTCTCTCTCATCGTCGGGGCCACCAACGGCGATATCCCGTCCCAGGTGGCCGCTCTGCGTGACCTGGGCGCGCTGCCCGAGGGGAGCGATGTCGACGCCGTGATCGCCCAATTGGGACTCGACCGGCCGCCGATCGACCCGACGACGCTCACACCCGACGAACTGGTCGCCGAGCTCCAACGGTCGATCAAGGCACTGCTTGCTCTAGGCGCGCGCATGCCCAAAGAGCTCATGTTGTTCGTCAAGAACCTCGTATTCCTCGACGGCGCCATCGCGACGTTGGCTCCGGACCTCGACCTCTTCGGGGAGATCGAGGCCATCGCGTTGATGTTCGCGGCGAAACACGGCGAGCGGATCATGCAGCAGCTCGGTCTCGAACGTGACGATGACTGGAAGCCCGACCTCAGCGGTGTCAAGGCGGGCTTCGGGCTGGATGACACCACCGAGCACCTGACGCACCGGGAGATCCAGGCCAGGCGGGCCCAGGTACGCGCCACGTATGAAGGGCGTGGAGGAGGGCGGCGGCCACGCAAGCACAGACGCCGATCTCCTCAGTGAACACGACTTCCTCTGGCCCCAGGTGCGCTGTGAGGTTGCCGGTGGGAGGCTGGGCCGGTGCACACCATTCAAGAACTGTCCGAAGGGCATTGGGAGCAGTGGCAGCCGCTGTGGAAGGGATATCTCGAGTTTTACCGAGCTGAGCTCTCCGAGGATACGACGCGCAGCTCCTTTGCACGCCTGGTCGGGAGCGACAACTCGATGTTCGGATTGTTGGCCTTGAGCGAACGGGGTGAGGGCATCGGTCTGGCCCATTGCGTCGTACACCCGAGCACCTGGTCGGAGGCGCCCTCGTGCTACCTCGAGGACCTTTTCGTGGCACCGACCGCGAGAGGTTCGGATCTCGGCCGGGCCCTCCTCGAAGAGGCAAAGCGGGCATCGGGCCAGCGCGCCGCGGGGCGGCTGTACTGGCACACCCAGTCGTACAACGGCCGGGCGCGCTCCCTCTACGACCTGGTGGCTCGACCGACGTCGTTCATCGTCTACGAAATGTGAGGGCGCCCCCTTAAGGCGCATCGCCGCGCCGGGTGGGCGTGGAAGGATGCTGGCGTGCCAAATCTGCGCACCATGGTGACCGAGCTCGGTACGGGGCTGGGCATGCTCGGCGACGACCAGCTCGATGTGGTCCTGCGGGACCGTTCACCCGTCATGCGGAGTCTGTCGCCCGACGACTGGGACCGGCTCAGTTCGGTAAGGGCCGGGGGGGCCTACGACGCCGAGTTTCATGCGGCGTGGCTGAACGGGCGCTTCTTCCTCGCCGCCCGCGACGGACTGAGGGGCCGGCGGCCCGAGGTGGTCGAGTGGAAGGGGGCAGTCCGGGGCAGCGGGGACGAGGTGGCACCGGTCGACCTGCGCATCGATCACGTCTACCTGGTGAGTTGCAAGTACATGTCGAAAATCCTCTTCAACGCATCCCCGACGCACGTCTTCGACTCCCTCTTGGTCGGCGGTCCGGCCCGGCCCGGACGGGGATTGGGAGGCGACTGGTACGCCGACGTCGCCCCGGTGCAGTACCAATACCTCTACGACGTCGTCCGCACGGCCGTGCGCGACGGAGACACGGAGGAGCCCGCTCCGACCATCCCACAATCTCCACGCGGCACATTCGAGCACGGCACTGTGGCGCTCCCGGGTTTCGAGGGGAACGCGCCGGATGCGCGCACCAGCTCCGTCCCTCGTCACTCGGAGGTCGCACTCCGCGAACTCCCAGCTCGGGCCGCCGATCTGACCGCGGCCCACCGGGTCGCCCTAGCCGAACGGCTGAGATCCGGATGGCCCACGAAGGGCCGGGACGCCTATCGTGCGCTTTCTGACGAGGTGTCACGAGCGTCGGTTTCCCGCTGGCGCCGGTCGCTCGCGGTGGGCGCCAGCGCAGGTGAGGCCATGCTGTGGCGACTCTTGCGGATGGGCAGCGCACCGTATTTCGTTCTGGGCTCCAGCGTGACGCAGTCGTTGCGCCTACGCATCGCGACCCCGTGGGATTGGAAACAGCGGTTCGGATTGGCCCGGTTCGAGGTCTTCCCCCAAGAGGGCGGGCAACCCCGGGTGGGCTGGCTGGCCACGGTGCGAGAACGCGCGTCTGGACAACTCCATGAGGTGGCGGGGCACGTCGAGGTGCGATGGAGCCACGGACGGTTCGGCGGGCTTCCGGAGGCGAAGGGCTACCTCGATACGCATCATCACCTCGTGCCGGGCTACTTTCCCCTGCAGTGACCTTATTCGACCTCTCTGTCTTCGAGGCGCCGCTCACGGTGCCCGAGCTGCACTACGGCCCGATCCTGTTACGAGGTTTCGCCGTGTCGGACCTTCCACTCATCCGCCAAGCCACCGAGGATCCCTACATACCCAGCATCACGTCGGTGCCCCCGGAGTACAGCGACGACAGGGGGCGGGCGTTCATCGAACAGCAGCACAACCTGGCGTCCGATGGACACGGCTACCCCTTCGTCATTGCTGAAGTCTCGAACCCTCGTCACGGTTTGGGCGCGCTGGGACTGTGGTTGCGCGAAATCGAGAATGGCCGAGCATCCATCGGGTATTGGGTGGTTCCTTCCAGCGCGAGGTCGGCATGCGGCCGGCCTGGCCCTGCGGGCCGCCACTACCTACGCCTTCGACGTCTTGGCCATACCCCGTCTCCAGCTCTTCATCGAGCCGTGGAACGCCGCCTCTCAACGAACGGCGGAGTATGGCGGCTTCATTCAGGAGGCACTCCTGCGCGGCTGGGAGCGGATCGACGGCTCGCAACATGACGTTTTCTCCTATGCACTACTGCAGCAGGATTGGAACGCACGGGACTCCGTAGAAGGGCACCGTGCACTCGATTGAGCGACGGCGCCGCGTGGGCCCTTCGCGGCGTGGCTTCGTGGCGATAGGCATCGTCCTCTTCAGCTCACTGCTCTGGATGACGGTCGTCTCGCGCACTCCGGCCCAGGGCGCCCAGCCGTTGACTGCCGTCCACATCCTGCACGCCGATGCGTCGGCCCCTCCACATGCGGCCGAGAGCGCCCATAGCCGCGAGCACAAGGAGGGGCCGGTGGCCGTGATCGTCTCCGTCCTCGGGGTGATCGTTGTGGTAGCCGTCGTGGTCGGCCTCCGATCGCTCTCCGCTCGGCGGCGAACGCGCAACGGACCGCCCCTTAGCGGGCAGGCCCCGTGGGGACCCCCCGACGGCGGGCGAGGATTCTTCAGATGAGCGAGGAGGAGACGTTCGATGACATCGATCCAAGCCTGTGGGCCGATGCTGCGGCCACCTACGACAAGGTGGCATCAGCCTACGCGGCCGCATTCCTCCACGAGCTGGACCGCAAGCCATTCGACCGCGACATCCTGAGAAAATTTGCCACCGCCACGCGGGAGCGGTCTCAAACAGGTCACCCCGTCTGCGACCTCGGTTGTGGCCCCGGCCACGTCGGCGCCTTCTTGGCCGGGCACGGTGTTGACGCTGTGGGCATAGATCTTTCTGCCGGCATGGTGGCGCAGGCCCGTCTCTCGTACCCCGCCATGAGCTTCACCCAAGGGGATATGACCGCCCTCGCCGTACCCGAGGACTCGTTCGCCGGGATCGTCTGCTTCTACGCGCTGATCCACGTCCCCCGCTCGCGGGTCCCGACCGCTCTCTTGGAAATGGCGCGGGTCCTGGTTCCCGGCGGGTCCCTCCTGGTGGCCGCCCATGGTGGCCGCGGCATACTGCACGCCGACGAGATGGCGGGTCAGCCGGCCGACCTCGACGTCACCCTGTTTTCGCTCGCCGAACTGTGGGATCTGATCCAACGTGCCGGGTTCGTCATCGTCGAGGCACGCGAACGGGCCCCGTACGAGGTGGAGCACCCGACGCAGCGTCTCTACGTGTGGGCGACGGCGGGACCCTAGCGAGGCATGGGGAAGATGAGCTCGGTCGACGCCATCGCGTCGATGGCATCCTGTCGCTCCGACACGGTCAACGGCACGACACGATCCGCCGCATTGAGCACACGAGGCAGGAGATCGATGTCCCCTGGTGTGCAGAATCCGTGCACGCCCGGGGTGCCGAGTGCAAAGCGCACGCCGCGGTCGATGTCCTCGTCAGATGCCGCCGGTTCGTACCACGAGGTAGCCCAGCGCGCACCCGCACCCGCACCCGCAGCCGCTTCGTCGCTCGCGACGTCCGCCAACGGGCGGCGGTCGGCCCACGGCCGGTGGGCCACCGCCTTGATGGCCATCACCCCGATGTCACGTTCTCCACACACGGCCAGCAACTCCTCCGCAGGCTCCCGGTAGCTGGGAAGTCGCCAGAGGGCCGGATAGATCGGGAACATGACCGTGTCGAGGTCAAATCGCCGCAACGCCTCCAAGAAGACCACCGGTACGTCCAGATCGTGGCCCGTGATCCCGGCAAAACGCGTCAGGCCCTGTTCGCGGAGTTGGAGGATGCGCTCGAGCGCCCCGGACCGCCGGTCCAGCTCCTCCAGGGTCGTAACGGCATGAGCCTGGTACAGATCCAGCACCTCTGCGTGGAGCAATCGTCTGGTGGTGTCGAACTGCTCCCGCACCCCGTCGGGGTTCGCCCGCAAGGTCTTGCCGGCCACGAACATCTCTGCCCGACACGCGGCCAGGTGCGGCCCCACCACAGCCTCGGCCTGGCCGTACTGGGGGGCGATGTCCAGGTGGTTTACGCCCCGCCGGCGCGCCAATTGCAGCCACGCTCCTGCCGCGTCGGGAGTGGCCGCCCAACAGGCCGCCCCGCCCAGGATGGCCACACGGCTCAAGTGGTCCGTTCGACCCAACCGGCGTCGGTCCACGCTAGAACTCCCGCCCCGGTGACTCCATCAGACAGTCCTCCCGCCGTCGTGGTGGTCTTCTCCCTCGACGGTACCCGATCTGAGGCCGCGAAGCCTCGTCCGGACTGCCTACGATGCCAGCTATGTCATTTGTAGAGGTCACCACGCCCCAGCCCCACGTCGCCCTGGTCACCCTGAACCGTCCGGAGCGGATGAATGCCATGGCGTTTGACGTCATGATCCCGTTCCGAGACCGCTTGCGTGAGATCGGCTCGGACAACGACATCCGCGTCGTGGTCATGACCGGTGCGGGCCATGGATTCTGCTCCGGGGCCGACCTCGAGGATCCCGGGACGATTCCCAATGTGGACGGCCTCACACTCCCGACCCTGGCCCTCCGCTCAATGGAACTGCTCGACGACGTCATCTCCACCATTCGCCGACTGCATCAGCCCGTCATCGCGGCTATCAACGGACCCGCCATCGGCGGGGGCTTCTGTCTCGCCCTTTCGGCGGATATCCGGATCGCGGCAGACTCCGCGTATTTTCGGGCCGCCGGCATCAACAACGGTCTGACGGCGGCCGAGCTCGGGATCAGCTTCCTCCTGCCTCGCAGCGTCGGGCAGTCGCGAGCGTCGGAGATCATGCTCACCGGTCGCGACGTGTCCGCCGAGGAGGCTGATCGGATCGGCCTCGTCTCCAGCGTCGTCACGGGCGACGCGCTACTCCCTACCTGTTACGAGACCGCGGCACGCATCATCGGCTGGAGCCGGCCGGGTATCGAGTTGACCAAGAGGCAGCTTTGGAACAGCCTCGACGCCTCCAGCCTGCAGACCCACATGGACGCGGAGGGAACGGCACAGTTGTTCATCCGCATCACGACCCAGAACTTCGAAGAGTCGATCCGCGCCCGCAGGGAGAAGCGCGCGCCGGTGTTCCTCGACTAACGAAGACCGCCAGGATTAGGGAGCGTTGACCAGGGAATGGGCCGCCATAGTGAAATAGGCGTGCAGCTCCTCGGCATCCGATGGCGCCAGACGATCGGTCTCGACCATACGGTCGACTGCGCTGCGCATGTGTCGTAGCCATGCGTCACGCTCGGCCGGTCCGACGACGAAAGGGGCATGCCGCATGCGTAGGCGAGGGTGGCCCGCGCTGCTCGTTGTACGTCGCTGGACCGCCCCAGTACTGCATGAGGAAGAGGGCCAGATGATCACGTGATTCATTCAGATCGTCCGGGTAGAGCGGGCGCAGCAGGGGATCCCCGGCGACGCCCAGGTAGAAGTCGTCGACCAGGTCAATGAAGAATCTGTCACCACCCACGCGTGCAAACAGTGCGTCCACAGAGACGACGGTAGACGCTCTAGACTGCCGATCGATTCGCGGCCGTAGTTCAATGGTAGAACCTCAGCCTTCCAAGCTGATCATGCCGGTTCGATCCCGGTCGGCCGCTCTCTATTTTCTCCCTGGTCAGAGCCTCGCGGAGTCGGCACCGCCCGTGAATCCGCTCGGGACGCTCGGCAGACCACACATAAACCACAGCCTTTTCCCGCCGTGTGGCCTGTGGCGTCAAATCGGTCCAGAGAGGCCCCTCAGGCAATCGATCTCCTGCGGAGGAGGAAATCAGAGTTCGTTCGGCCGCAAGTTGCCGCCTGAATCTCACTGTGCTGGCTTCCCCAATGCCTTTTGGACCATCTCGAAAAGGCCTGCGTCGCCGCCTCGGAGGCTGGGCGGGGCCTTTCGGCCCCGCTGCCGCACGGATCCCGCTTGGCCTCGGCACGAGCGAACTTGCCTCTGATGAGATCAGAGCGCAGTTGGCTCGAAGGCCTCCGGTAGTAGCTCGGGAATGGAGTACGCCAGGTAATGGTCGCTTGCCGGGTTCGGGCGCGTCCGTGCCAACATTGAAGCGGCACCGTCGCAGTATGGACGAGAATCGGAGCCATGCAGAGAGACCCTGACTTGTTCGGCCGGGCGTTATTGGATTGGTCTCGTGGCGGCACCTGTCCCGAATATATCCAGCGTGCTGATGGATTGACGGTTCCGGCCGCCGGGCACGAATTCTACTTGGCGCCATTTCGGAACTGGCCTTCGTCCGAACGAGCTTCCTTGAGATACGCACGGGGACGAGTAGTCGACATCGGTAGCGGAGCAGGACGGGTATCCCTCCGTCTTCAAGAGTGCGGGCGCGACGTCGTTGCTTTGGACGCTTCACCACGCGCAGTCCGGTCGGCTCGATTACGAGGAGTTAACGACGCATGGCACATGTCCGCTCGCCAGATTTCCGGCGAGATCGGGGCTTTTGACACGATCATCATGTTCGGAAATAACTTCGGAATGTTCGGTACTCCCGAGAGAGTTTCGAGGGTCCTGACCAGTTGGGCCCGACGAACTCACGCTGACGCACGAATCTTGGCCGAAAGCACTACTCCATATTGCGGAGGGGCCCCGGCGATTGACCGGCGTTATTATCAGCGCAACAAAACACATGGCCAAATGCCGGGCCAAATCCGAATCCGAACTCTCTATCGCGATTCTGTCGGTCCGTGGTCAGATTGGTTGTTTGTATCTCGCCACGAAATGCGTCAACTCGTTCGCGGAACAGGCTGGAAGGTGCGCACCATATTTGGGAATCTGCCTAGTGAGCCCTTCGTCGCAGTGTTGGAGAAATAGTCGTTCGAGTGAAGATAAGAGGCGTCGGCAGCTGCCAGCCTCTGCTCCCATCTCCCGCGGCCTCGCTCAGCGAGTCCGCAAAGGTCCGGCGTGGATTCTGGGGGCGCCCCTATCTTTCAGGCCGTCCCGCACGTTCCGGTGAGTCCGCCGAACGCTGACGTTCACTGGGACATGCCACCACCGGGCACCCACCCGAGCGATCCTCGATCGCCCGGACCGTAGGGCACTTCGGCACCCTTGGAGAGCTCGGGCTTCTCTAGTCGCCCTACACATTGTGGGCACCTGCGACACCACGAACGAGCGGCCGTAGTGGGATCGGGTCCTCTCTGCTCGTACGGCATTTAGGCCCTTGTCCCCTAGTGGGGTTGGGCTGCCACGGCCACAATACCTGTGCAACCACATCGAATCGTGTGGAATCCGTGCGTGAGGCGGATGCTCTTTGTTGTGAACGCTAGGTGTCCGGACGATGACAGAGGGGATTCGCAGTGACCACATATGTGCGGCGGCTCAAGCATGGAGTTGCCTGGTTATCTCCTCTCGTGATGCTTTGTGGCGCCTTCATTCTTTCGGGGAGTACACCCGTGGGCGCTGACACAACAACATTCTCCAGTTCGACCGTGGGAACCTCGGGAACAACGGCGAACTTCACCGAGAGCGGGCCGTGGAGCATGTCGTGGGAGTACGACTGCTCAGGCAGCCAAGGTTATTTTATCGTCGGTATCAATCAGCCCGACGACGACCTAAGTGCTGACATCGGGCCTGAAGAGCAGGGATCGGGTTCAAGCGGTGAGGACTACTTTTACGACACCGGACAGTTCAGCCTGGAAATCGACAGCGGATGCAGCTGGTCCATCACGGTCACCCCAAACGCCGCGGCACCCCTGGCTGCTCCAGCCACTTACTCGAGCACGCAAACGGGGGCGACGGGTAGCCCCGCAGCCTTCATTGTCCAGGGTCCCTGGACAATGTCCTGGAGCTATGACTGCCCCTCGGGCGCCCTTGAAGATGAGTTCTTCGTCGAGGTCAACGAACCGACCAACGACTCGAACGCCGACGTGGGCCCCGAGGAGACCGGATCCGCCGGAAGCGGCAGTGAGTACTACTACGACACTGGACAGTTCAGCCTGGCCGTACTCAGCGACTGTACCTGGTCCATCACCGTCAACCCGTCTTCTGTGGGTGCTTTGGCCGCTCCGGTAACGTATACGAGCGCACAAACTGGGATGAACGGGAATCCCCAAGAGTTCAGCGTCGGTGGTCCATGGACCATGGCGTGGAGCGACCAGTGCCCAACGACCGATGATGGTGGGTTCTTTGATGTCGTAATCAACGAGCCTTCGAGTGACCAATCCACCGACGTGGGTCCGTTCCAGAGCGGAACGAGCGGGACCGGAACCGATACGTATAGCGACTCGGGTACGTTCAGTCTCGGGGTAATGAGTACCTGCACCTGGTCGATATCCATTACCTCATCGACTCCGTCCCCGTCCCCCTCCCCGTCCCCGTCCCCGTCCCCGACGCCGAGCCCGACCCCGACGCCGACACCCACGCCCGCACCTACGCTGACCCCCAGCCCCGGTCCGGCGGGAGCAGGTCAGCACGGGTATTGGCTGGTCGGATCCGACGGCGGGATCTTCTCGTTCGGTGCGGCCCAGTTCCATGGCTCAACGGGCGCAATGCGCCTGCAGCGCCCAGTCGTCGGCATCACCCCTACCGCTGACGACGGAGGGTACTGGCTCGTGGCATCCGATGGCGGAATCTTCTCCTTCGGCGATGCTGGATTTTACGGTTCAATCCCCGGTCTGGGTCTTGCCCCCGCCGGGTCATCTGCTCCGAAGCGATTGAACGCACCGATCGTCGGGATGGTCCCCTCGAATGACGGGGGCGGATACTTCATGGTGGCCGCCGACGGGGGCGTGTTCGCCTTCGGCGATGCCAAGTTCGAGGGATCCTGCCCTGGCATCGGCGGTTGTTCCGGTGCGGCCGTCGCGGTCATGCCCGACGCCAGCGGGAACGGATACTGGCTCGTGACGGCGACTGGACATGTGTACGCCTTCGGCGACGCCGTCAACTACGGTCAACCCGGCATGCAAAATGTTCCTGTGACAGCGGCCGCCCGAACGGGGGACGGTGGCGGTTACTGGCTCCTCTATGCCAACGGGGCCGTGGCGACTTTCGGGGATGCGACGAACCTCGGCAATCCGATCGGCATCGTGGGGGGCTCAAACCCGGCGACCGCCATCTTCACGACGTCATCCGGCGGCGGTTACTGGATCGCCTCGGCCACTGGGTCGGTCTATGCCTATGGGGACGCCCCCGCCGACGGGAGTATGTCCGGCCAACATCTCAACGGCTCGATCATCGCTGGAACGGGTTGGTAAGGCGGATCGCCTGACTCACCCGCTCCCGTGATGCCGGACCCCCGCTCCGAGGGCGGTCGACTGGTTGGAACTGCCTGTACCGCCGTGAGACATCGGGGTCGCATCGACTGAATAGCATCGTGGGCGATGTCTTCACGGCTCGATAAGTCCTGGGTGGTGCTCGTCAGTCATCAAACTGACGACGCCTATCGCTGTGTTGACATCTTTTCGCGCCCCGACGGGACCTATGGATTCGAGGAGTTCCGCAGAGATCCCGAGGACATGGGCGCGTGGACGCCGGTGAATTACTTCTCGGGTCGTGAGTACGCGACGGAGAGTGGCGCGCTCACCGCGGCCCGGGAGGCCGTCTCCTGGCTCGGTCCGCTCTTGGATCGCTAGCTTCTCAAGTTGGTCCATGGTGGGGCTTCGGCGGCTCTACTTGAGCTGCTGTTCGTAGCCATCTCAATCAACCTCAAGCTCATTCTCAAGCACCGGCATTGCCCGGAAGGGCGGCCGCGACCCTCGGGACGTTGCTGAGGGTCTTGGTAGTGGGCAGTTTCGGCCTGGCGCCCGGTCAATTCAGTCGAACTCTCGGGGTGGAGGTCCTGGCGACCGGTGCCGTCGTCGCCACTCAGGCCATCTGGGTTTCGATGGGGAAGCGGAGTCAGGGAGATCCGCTCAGCTGGACGCTCGGGAACCTTACATTCTCCTATTCCCTGCACTGGCCTTCGTCGGAGGAGGCTGCAGGCTGCTGGTCGGCTCTGGGGGCGGGTTGTACTGGATCCTTGCCGGCACCGTGTTGGCCTTCGTCGGGACCTCGCTCAATGCATGGGTTCTGCTGGTCGAAATCCTTCGTTGAGGTCGTCGGCGAAAAGAGCGCCACGTTGAGTCGCGCAGCCTGTCGCGTGAGGTGATCGCGCTCGGGGAGGTTTGACGCCGATCGGGCCGCTTCGGCGTAGAGCCTCGCTGCAGTGATCGGGTCACCATCACGCTCATGGAGGTATGCCGCAACGGCGGCGTGGCGGGGTAGAGCGGGGTCGAGCCCGGCCAGGGCGGCCAGACCGGCCCGCGGTCCGTTGGCCTCGCCGACCGCGACCACCCGGTTGAGCCGGGCCACTGGGCTGTCGGTGAGGCGAACCAGTTCGTCGTACCACTCGACGATCTGCACCCAGTCGGTCTCCTCGGCCGTTCGGGCGTCGGCGTGCAACGCGGCGATAGCGGCCTGGGCCTGGTACTCGCCCAGGCGGTCGCGGGCGAGGGTCGTCTGGAGCAAGTCGACGCCCTCAGCAATCAAGAGGGTGTTCCACAGGCTGCGGTCCTGCTCAGCGAGAGGCACGAGCCTGCCATCGTGGCCGGTCCGCGCCGGGCGCCGTGCGTGGTGGAGCAGCATGAGCGCGAGCAGGCCCGTGACCTCCTCCTGGTCGGTCTGGGCCGCCAGTTGGCGGGTGAGCCGGATGGCCTCGCTGGCGAGGTCGACGTCGCCGGAGTAGCCCTCGTTGAAGACCAGGTAGAGCACGCGCAACACCGTGGCGACATCACCGGGCTGGTTGAACCGCACCCCCGAGACGGTCCGCTTGGCTCTGCTGATCCGCTGGGCCATCGTCGCCTCCGGCACGAGGTAGGCCTGCGCGATCTGACGCGTGGTCAGGCCGCCAACCGCTCGCAACGTGAGGGCGACCGCCGAAGCTGGTGTCAGGGATGGTTGAGCGCACAGGAAGTACAGCTGAAGCGTGTCGTCCACAACGTCGCCCGGGCCTGGCACGGGTTCGCTCTCGACGCGGGCCTCGCGGTGCCGTCGAGAGGTATCCGCTCGTGCGGCATCGAGGAACTTACGCCAGGCCACGGTGACCAGCCATCCCTTGGGGTCACGCGGTGGATCGTCCGGCCACACTCGCAGGGCTTCGACCAGGGCGTCCTGCGCGGCATCCTCGGCCGCCGCGAAGTCGGCTCCGCGGCGCACGAGGATGGCGATCACCGTGGGGGTGAGGGTCCGCAACAGGGCCTCGTCCACTGCGTGTTACTCCGTGATGGTCGGCGGCGCTGTCAAAAACGGGCGCACTTCGAGCCACTCGTGGATCGGCTCCCCACCCGCACCCGGAGCCGCAGACAACTCGCCGGCCAATTCGAGTGCCCGCTCGTAGGTCTCGACGTCGATGACCATCCAGCCGGCGATTAGGTCCTTCGTCTCTGCGAATGGGCCGTCGGTGAGCGGTGGCCGCCCTTCGCCGTCGTAGCGGACGAACGTGCCCTCCGGGGAAAGCGCCTGGCTGTCGACGAACTCGCCAGTGCCCTCGAGACGACCGGCAAAGTCCTGCATGTACGCTATGTGGGCCGAAACTTCCTCCGGCGTCCACCGGTCCATCGGCACGTTGTTGACCGGTGTCGGCGCACCCTGGTAGTGCTTGAGCAGCAGGTACTTGGTCATCATGCTCTCCTTGGTGTGGTGCGGCCCATTGTGGCCGTGTTCACTCAGGGGACGAAGCCGCGCACCGGTTCTCGACATACCGCCGGATGTTTTCGACGGACTCGTGCGCCCGAGAGTGACCCGAATCTTCACCGGACCGGTCGCTCCATGCGAAAAGCAGCCGTCGACCTGGGGTCGTTCTGAAATGCCGTCGATGAAACCCACGAGCGACGGCCCGGGTCTATTGCGGGCCCGTATCGGTATTCGAGCGGTTTGAGCCCCGCCCTTCTTGGCTGTCGAGGTCCACTTGCTTGTCGAGATGACGAAGCTGGCCCGAACTAACCCCCTTCACCAACTGGTCCAGAACCTGCGCTCGATCGGACTCCGGCAGCGCCTCAATGGCTTCGCGCACCTTCTCGCTGATCTCCTCGTCCGAAGCGTCGGCACCCAGCTCCTGACTTACCTTTGAGATCAGTTCGGTCACGTCTTCCATAGCTCGCTCGCCTCCTTATGAAAGGGTGACACGCCAGTGACAAACGCGACCACCCAGCCCTGACCTGCCGTCCTCCATGCGGTCGATCACCGTAGTCCAGAGTTCCGTCATTGCTGGCTTCCATGCTGCGACGATGACCTCGATTTATCGTAGAGGGAAACGGTCAGCGGAATAAATTTGTCTCACCCTGAGAGATGAACCGACTTGGTGCGGTCGCAACTCGTATTCTGGACGCGGAGGCCGTCGGTTCAGGATGACAGGAACGCGTCGGGCGCCCGGCAAATGATTGGATCGGTGCCGATGAAGCGTGGAATGCGAAGCCTGCTGGGTCGGGTACGGGGTGAGTCCACTGCGCCACTTCCGGAGCGGGACGGGCGGAGTCGGCAACTCGACCGACAGATCCGCTTGCCAGTGGCGGGAATCTACGTCCGCTGGAACCTCGAGGCTCCCGTGGCCACCCTGGAGTGGGACTTGAAGGTGCTGGCCGACCCGACGAGCTCAGTCGGGATCTATCTTGCCCTGGCCCAGGGCACCATCGATGGCTCAACGTTCTACCTCGGCTTGCAAACTGATATGTGGGACCCGGAGCGACTTCGAGGTGCCGGCAAGGGGCTTATCTTCTCCACTTGGTGGACGTTTGACGCCAGCGCCACTCGGCTGGCCCCCGGGGGCTTCAGGGAGCTCGGCGCCCACGAGGGTCGCTTCGTCGGGGTGCGTCAGCCGTATCCCTGGGTCGTCGGGGACTACCGGATAACCCTTGTCCGTTCCGAGCCTGCGCCCCGATTGCACGTTCCTGCCGACTGGTTCGACCTCTACATCCAGCCGACGGCGGCTCGTCGAGGCACCCGCCCGGGTCGCCCCGATCCGGTTGGCAATCGGACGTGGGTCGGGGGCCTGGCATTCCCCCGTCGACATGGCCCCGTGCCGGCACTAATCGAGGAATCCTCCACGGCCTTCATGGAGGTCTACAGCCGTGCCCGACGCTGGCGCGACATACCCCGCTGGGACGTCGATCTCATGGCTTACGGCGACGGGCAGCCCTGCTCCGGCGGAGTGACCGAGTACCCCGTCTTCCCATTCGGGAATAACCGCCCGATGCCCAACGCGAACGCCCGCTACGACTCGGCAAGCGGCTTGGTCAAGCTACGCTACGGCGGCTCGACGAACCGAGCCGATCCGGCGGGGCGCTGGCCGTAGCGACCCTTTGACCCATCCGTCACCCCCATATGGGCGCACTTTGCGATCGACCCTCCGGAACACGCAGAGGCGCAGGTGGAGTGACTTCGCCCGGCGAAATGGAAGAGGTCTGCACATCATCGTCGTTCTGCAGAGCCGTCCCGGACAGGGGGGCTAGCACCAGTATCAGGAGACCCGCCTCCCGGATTCCCGGGTCGGTCACCCGTTGCTACCCTTGCAGTATCGGGTGGGCAGCACCACTGGACCAACAGAGTGCTGCGAGATCCAGTTATGTGACGGTGGGGGCACAATGACACGTGCAGGAGCCCTGCACTCGGGCTGAAGGGGACAATCGTATGAGCACCTCATTGCTTGCGGACGGAGTGTCCGAGCGAGCTGAAGACAGTCATTGGGCGGTAGAGACCCACGGTCTGACCAAGCGATTCGGCGAGAACATCGCCGTCAACGACGTGGAGCTCCTCGTTCCCCGCGGCTGTGCTTTCGGCTACCTCGGACCGAACGGGGCCGGCAAAACCACGCTGATCCGTGTACTGCTGGGCCTGACCCACGCCGACGCCGGCGCAATGTTCCTCCTCGGCCACGCCGTCCCTCGACACCGTGACGTGGCACTGGCCCGGGTCGGGGCGATCGTGGATGAGCCCCGCTTCCACGGCCACCTGAGCGGCCGCCAGAATCTGCAGATCCTCGCCGCCGCGCGCGAGCCGGCCGCCAAGGGCCGCATCGATCCCGCCCTCGAGCGAGTCGGCATCCTGCATCGAGCCAACGACAAGGTCTCGAAGTACTCCATGGGCATGCGTCAGCGGCTGGGTGTTGCCGCCTGCCTGCTCGGCGACCCCCAGCTACTGATTCTCGACGAGCCCATGAACGGCTTGGACCCCGGGGGCATGCTCGAGATGCGCGACATGATCAAGTCGCTCGTGTCCGAAGGGCGCACCGTCGTGCTGTCGTCCCATCTCCTCGACGAGGTCGAGCGCACCTGTGACGCGGTGGCCATTGTCGATCGCGGCACGGTGATCCGCCAGGGTCCCATCGCTCAGCTGCTCGCTGGGTCATCTTTCGAGGTGCAGATCGAATGCTCAGACCCCGACCGGGCGCGTCGCCTGCTCGAGGCGACAACGTTCGGGGAGAACGTGCAAGTCGGGCCGGACGGACTCGCCATATCGTTGCCGGAGCACACCGAACGCGATGCCATCGCAGAGATCAATCGCCTGCTGGTGCAAGACGGGATCTCGGTCTACCGACTCCAGCACATTCAGGCCTCGCTGGAGCAGTGGTTTCTTTCAGTCACCAGCCGGTTGGGAGCCTCCGAATGACGACGGTCTCCGATATCGGCCCAACCTCCCGGGGCCCGGCTGCCACTCCGATCCCGGCGGAACCCCGCAGCGATCATCGGGGCTCGTGGATCCCGACATGGGGCATGGTCACCACGCGCTTCTGCTGGAGCTGCGCAAGCGCCGAGGACTGATGCTCGCCCTGATCGCCGTCAACATCGGCATCCCTGTCGTCTTTCTCGCCGTGCGTCTCATCTCCCACGCGGTGGACCCCAAGTCCTACGGGCCCGCCGGGGGCTACAGCATCTTCACCTCGCTGGTGACGGGCTTCATGTACATCTTCGGGTTCATCGTGGCCGCCGTCGTCGGCTGCACGGCGGGGTCGGTCGACCTCACCGAGGGGATGTTCCGTCACCTGGTGATCACCGGCCGTTCCCGTCTGGCCCTGTATCTGGCCCGGATCCCCGCCGGGTTGGCCATCGTCATCTCCATGGTGGCCATCGGCTACATGATCGTGTGTGCCGTGTGCGTGTTCGCCGCCCCGACGCAGCTCAACTACGACGGGGTCATCGTACCCCAGGGACTTTCGCGTCCTGCCTTGGACAACTGGGCCGCCGCCCACGCCGACAAGGTGATCTGCGACTTCAGCTACAACGGGCCGGAAGTCCCGCCCAACGTGCCCTGCGGCCAGGGTCAGACCAGCGGTCCTCCGTCAGGTGCCACCATCAAAACGCCGAGCGGTGTGGCCACCGTGCCCACGTACACGCAGGCGCAGATCAAGGCATTCGCCGTCAGCATGGCCAATCAGAACTACTCGGACTACCGCGCCACCTTCTTGGTCCCCTCGACCTCGCTGATGGTCGACGTCGGCCTGTGGATCGCCCTGGAGGCGGCGATCGGCTTCACGGTGGGCCTCGGGCTCGCCTCGCTCATGGGCCAGCGGACGGTCCCGGTCATCCTCCTCATCGTGCTCGAACTGATCCTGACGCCGATCTTCAGCCGCCACATCATTACGCACCTGGTCAACCTCGAGCGGGGCGTCGTCGGCGTCGCCATGGTCCATATCGAGCCGGGCGGGCTCCCGACACCGTTCGGGGGCGGAGGACCGGGTGGCGGAGGCGGCCCGACGCTGATACCGGAGTCAACCTTGGCGGCGTCGCTGGTGATCGTGGGTTGGATCGTGTTCTGGACAGCCATCGGGGCCTGGCGGATGATGACCAGGGATGCCTGAACGGCGTGCGCCGTCGTCAGTGACGTGGTCGGCTACGTCACGTCACGAAGGTAACGGCGTCAGACAGCTGCGCCCGCGGCATTGACACTCGAGGCACGTCGGGGTCAGCGAAGCCAATCGACATCCCACAGGCCAGAACGAGGTTGTTCGACGGCTCGATGACTTCCGCGACGGTCTCGTGATACTCAGCCCAGGCGATCTGAGGACAGGTGTCCATGTTCTCGGCACGAAAGAGCAGCATCACAGTTTGCAGAAATATCCCGACGTCCATCCACTGAGGTGGGAGCATTGTGTTCTCGAGATAGCAGAACAGCGCGGTGGTGGCTCCCCAACACTCCCAGTTGCCAGCCCGGACTCTTGCTCGTGCTCCCCGGTCGTCCCGATCCACGCCAACGGCCTCGTACCTCCGGGCGCCCATATCTTCTAGTCGCTGGCCATAGCGCGTAGGCAAAGGGAGCGGGTAGGGCGGCATCGGCAGCTGATCTCCCAGGTCTCCCGCAGCAACGCGGCGCCGGATCCGCACCTTCAGACCCTCGAGCTTGGCGCCGGAAAGTACATAGACGTGCCACGGTTGCAGATTGCCCCCTGAGGGCGACTGCAAGGCTGCGGCGAGCACTCTGGTCAACACATCAGGTGGCACCGCCCGATCGAGAAAGCCGCGGACGGACCGGCGGGATCGCACCGCTTCGTAGACGCTCATTGTGTCTCCGGAGCCATCGGCGGCGACGTTATTCGGGTTATGCGGTGTGGCTTGGTGCCCTTCCGTCATGAAGCCTCGAATTTTAACGGCTATCGGCAAGCGACCCGGAGGATACCGAAGGAGTCGTTCCACCGATGCCACCGGATCCACGATCGGAATGTCGAGGGCCGTGCCGTGCACAAGCCGGTCTCGAAGGTGTTGCACTCCCGGCGAGCATAAGCACGCTACCTGCCAAGCTGATGTCAGGAGTCGTCGTTAACGCCATTTCCACCGGATGCGATCATCTCCCAAAGCCTTTCGGCCGCAACCCATTGCTCTTTTGGGAGGTTGTGCTTTACTGCTTCTTTGGCCTCGTCCGCGGTCATACTGCCTCCGGATCGCAACGCCTTAATGGCGGAGATCGGCAGCAAATGATGAACTGTCGATCAGCGCGTGGGCGACCTGGTCAGGAGTGTCACCAGCCTCAAGGGACGATCGCACCACGGCGGCATAATCCACTCCCAGATCATTGACGCGGGGAGTGGGCGATTTCAAGCAGGAGCATCCGCAGCCGCCGGTCACCCGCCCGTCTGCAGGAGCCGCCTGAGGAAGAATGACGGCATGCGCAAGCAGTACAACTTCAGACCCAGGGCCAATGGCCTCGATGCCTGGGAGATTGACAATCTCATCGCCGCCAGTGCCGACCTGCCGGTCAGAGAGGTGGCGCTCGATTCCATCGCCGATGTCGACACCGACTTCTGGTTCAAGTTCGGGCCAACGCCCAGGGTTCGACGCATCATCGACCAGGTTCGGCTGATTCAAGAAGCGGACGTCGCGCCCGGCAACGCACGTTGACAGGACGCGCGAACCCCTCCCCCAGCGGACGGGGGCGGTCATCGGCAAAGAGTTGAGCCGGTGAATGTTTGTGGATAGAAAAGGGCCAGGGCGCTCATCGAGTGGAGGCGACTCACGATGCCGAAAACGATCAAGGGAAACGCGGGGCGAAAGCCGCCAGAGCCATCCGCGGACCACTCCGACATCGACGAGTGGCGCCGACATCTGATGCCGGATCTGCAGCCCATCATCAAGCAGTTGGACGAAGAGATCCGAGCGATCGACCCCGACCTTCACTACGCCGTCAATCGGAAAAGGGCGTACTCCGGGTTACCAGAACTCGGATGGATCATTGAAATAGCCGCTTACGACGTTTCGGTGAAGGTTCTTTTCCTCGGCGGCGCCGACTTCGAGTCCCCGCCCCCGCTGGGGACGGCCGACCGGACCCGGTACGTCAAGGTGACCAGCCTGGAGGAGGCGCTGCGACCGGAGCTGCAGAACTGGATCGAGCAAGCGGGACGCACACCAGGTTGGACGTAACGGGCATCTCCCCGAAGCGTCACACCTAGGGGCGATCAGTCGAGCGACGACGCCGACCGGAAAACAAAATAAGACGGTCGTGTGGCAGGATCACGTGTTCATCTTGATCACCGCGAACGTCGCGCCTTCTGGGTCAGTCAAGACGGCAAAACGTCCCGGCGGAATGTCCGTGGGTGGCACAACCGTGGTGGCTCCGAGCTCCGTCGCCTTAGCGACTGTGGCATCTGTGTCGGCGACACCGAAGTAGACGAGCCAGTGCGCTGGAACCTCACTCGGGACCATGTCAGGCATTGACATCATTCCTGCAATCGGTTCGTCGCCGAGCTTCCATTCGGTATAGCTCATCCCACCCATGTCGAGGTCGTTGGGCTCCCAGCCAAACACTTTCGTATAGAACGCTTTGGATGCGGGCAAGTCCCGTGTGTTCAACTCGTTCCATGCGAACGCGCCGACCTCGTTGGCGAGCTCAGCTCCGATGAAGGACTTCGGCTGCCAGACACCGATCGCCGCACCTGAGGGGTCTGCGAAGATTGCCATACGCCCGATGTCTGATACGTCCATCGGCTCGACGAACACCATGGCACCCGCCTTCTTGGCCAACTCGACTGTCGCGTCAGCGCTGTCCACGGAGACGTACGTCACCCACACACTGGGCTGACTTTCGTTCATGGCCGGCATAGTGCCAGCGACGGTCTTCCCGGCCTTGCGCATCAAGGTGTAGTGGCCCATATCTTCGCCTTGGTCGTCGGCTTCCCAGCCGAAAAGCGCCCCATAAAAGAGATTGGAAGCTTCGAGATCCTTTGTGGCGTGGTCTACCCAAGATGGAGTCCCAGCGTCGTATGAGGTGAACTCCGGCACGTAATTCTCCCTTCCCACCTGTTTACCTTGGCCTGCGAGACGTCAGCCTACCTGCCGCTCATGGCCTTGTCTTGACCGCAAACATGCCATGTTGATACCGGAAATGGCCAGGACTTGACCGCTCGAGATCCTGCCCGGCGTTCCTCCTTTGGGATGATGCCGGGTGTCACGGATGTGATGGCCTCACGACCGCCGACCAGTGACGGGGTCAAGGATTTCTGTCACCGCCCCGGCGGATTCAAAACGTGATCCTGCCGCCACACATCGAGTCGTCGACTGGCACGCCACTGCGTTGAGGGCACCCGTTGCCGCCAGTCTCTGAATGTGTTGGTCGGCGACAATTTTGGCGGTTCTCGGATCAATCGGAACCGCCTGCCCAACTGAGGGGTCACCGGTGTCGTTGCCCACGGCTAGGCACAAAGAAATGGATGGACAGCTCACCGCCGTCAACATTGCCGCCCGCGCCGATATGGATCGATCACTTTGGCCCTTTGACAGCGCGCCCGTTCTCGGGTCAATCGGTACAGCCACTGACGGTTGGCTGGCACCCCAACCCACCGCCAGACACACGGTGCTCGACGGACAGGCCAGAGCAACCAGGATTCCCTTATGGGTGACGTTTTGGGTGCTCCGCCCAGGCCGTATCGCTCCGGTGGCCGGATTCAGCGGTACGGCAATCCCGGCCGACCTCCCAGAGTTCTCCCCGACAGCCACGCAGAGGTTCGGCAAGGGACAGGCCACTCCTTCGAGCCCGACGCCGCCCGTCCCCGGAATGGTCTGAACTCTCTGGCCACTCGAGATGGCTCCTGTAGCCGGACTGAGAGCCACCACGACACCCGACCCGCCGGAGTCGTGCCCCACGGCGAGGCACTGCTTCCTTGACGCGCATGCCACGCCCGACATGAAGATGCCCGAAATGGTGTGGACTTCTTGACCACTGCGTATCCTCGCGGTATTAGGATTGAGCGGTACTGCGATGCCCCCGGTTTCACTGGGATTCTCCCCCACCGCCAGACAGGCCGAACCTGATGGGCAGCTCACTCCGTTGAAGAACCCACTCGATGTAATCCGTTCGAGTGACTGCCCCTTCGCGAGGTCACCCGACACCGGATTTAGAGGCGCCGCCGCCCCCGAGTTGACATTCGACGCCATGTTTCCGACGCCGATGCATCGGCTTGCGGAAGCACAGGCGACTGCGTTGAAGGTCGTCATCGGCACGAACTCTTGAGCCATAGTGCTGGCCGAGGCCGTCATGAAGAGGGCGGACCCTGCTCCCAAACCGACCAGAGTCAGCGCCAGAATCACGGAGCCAATGCGATCGGCTCGGGTACAAAAGTTGGCCATTATCTGGGAACCCCCTCTTGTCCGCGATGATCGAGAGTAGTGCCTTACGAGGCGTTGGTTCCACGACCGCGACGATCAGGTTGAGGACATTCCCACGCGAGAATCATCATCGGGCGAGGCACGGGCGGGGTCGGCCCATCGACCATGTTCGGCAGGGATTAGCTACCCGGCAGCCATGAACGGCAACTCCGGGGCCTCGCCCAAAGAAGCAAGCGACGTTGTCTTGGAGTTCTCGTGTCCACAGTGACAGGCTGAACGTATGGCCGATTCCGATCCTAAGGCAGACCTCAAGCTCTATCTTCAGGGTGCCCGGGAAGCTCTCATTTGGAAGCTCGACGGGCTTTCGGAATACGACATCCGCCGGCCCTTGGTCCCGACCGGCACCAACCTGCTCGGTCTGATCAAGCACGCTGCGATTTGGGAGCTCGTCTATCTCGGCGACACCTTTGGACGCCCATCCGGTGAGCCACTGCCGTGGCTCCGAGCGGAAGCCGAACCGAGCGCCGACATGTGGGCTACCGCCGAGGAGACAAGTGAGGAGATCATCGAGTTGTTCCACCGGGCCTGGATCCATTCCGACAGAACCATTGACGCCCTGGCCCTCGACGACGTCGGACACGTACCGCATTGGCCCGACAACGAGACCGAGGTCACATTGCACCGCATAGTGATGCACGTGATCAGCGATACTCAGCGCCATGCGGGGCACGCTGACATCATCCGGGAATTGATTGATGGCACAGTCGGACTCTTGGAGGGCGACGGCAATATGCCGCCAGGCGATCAACAGTGGTGGGAAAGCCGCCGCGCCCGGTTGGAAACCGTCGCAGAACAGGCCCGACGGAACTGATCCACTCAAAGACGAACATCCCACAGGAACAGCCAACCGGAGTGATCACGTTGTTGAGTGCGCGATCGACGTGCGCTCCGGGAGAAAGACCACATGGTGGTCTTCGTGACCCGACACGCCTCCTTGGTCTGTAGTGGCAGGTTGTAGCGTCATGAAATGGAGAATGACCTCTGGGAGAAGGGGGCGGGCTGGTGGCAAGTGAACTTCACGGAGGGAGCCGACGCCGAGTACGAGGAGCAGATCCTTCCATTGGTCGAGCGCTACGCACACGGTGCCCGAAGGGTATTGGACATCGGTTGCGGTGAAGGGCAGGTCGGCCGACGCCTTGCCGGTCTGGGAGCGGAGGTGGTCGCCCTCGATGTCACTTGGTCGCAGATTCGCGAGGCGTACGATCGAGGAGGCCTTTCTGGCTACCTGCAAGCCAGCGCTGATCAGCTTCCCTTTCGGGGTGCCGGGTTCGACACGGTCGTGCTCTGCTTAGCGATCGAACATGTCGAGCCTTTCGAAGCTGCCATCAAGGAGGTGGCCCGAGTACTGATGCCGGGGGGCCGGTTCCTGTTGCTTCTGGTCCACCCGCTGTTGCAAGCCCCTGGTAGCGGGTGGGTGGAGGTTGTCGACTCCGACGAGCACTTCTGGCGCGTCGGCTCCTATCTCGAGGACGACGTCACCACAGATCAAGTCGGACCGGGGATCCACCTCACTTTTATCCACCGCCCTCTGAGCCGTTACGTCCACGAAATGGGGAAGTGCGGATTAGTGATCGATGACATGGTGGAACCACCGCCACCGCCCTCCATCATCTTGGAGACCGGGGGGTATCCGAATGCCGCTTCTATCCCGCGCCTGTTGCTGCTGAGTGCTCGCAGGTCTTGATAAATCGGCGGAGGCCGATGACGGGCAGGCCTCGGCGTTGGCAGGCCTATAGACCGGAGAACGGAGACAGTCGTGCCACGATATTGCTATGTGTCCCCTGCCGGCCCGCGACCAGCGATTCTGGCTCGAGGAAGGCATTTTGCCGGTTTAGCTGGTCCGTCCCAGATCAAGGTGACCTTGTCGCGGCCGAGATGGCGGTGCAGTTCGGTGAGGAACTCCATGATCGATTCGCTGTTGTACGAGCCCGGCTGCATGCCAAAGACGAGGGAGGCTTCGCTGCCGTCGGGCTGAAAGCAGACAGCGGCCGCCATCGACAGGCGCTTCCAGTTGAAGTGGTGCGTAAGTACGGGGTCTGGCCCTTGGGGGCCCAGGTGGACCTCACCGAGGGGACGAGGTTGAACCCGCTCTCGTCTTCGAAGACGATCCAGGCGTTCCTGGCTCGCGCGTTTTTTTTACTTTGGGCCAGCGTTCGTTGACCCAGCGCTCTATCGCCTCATCGTCACGCTCGCTGGCTCGACGGGCCGGCCGCTGGCGGCTCCATCCCATCTGTCGGAGTACCCGCCAGACGTGCCCGGGGTGGTACTTGACCCCGGTCACCTTCTCGATGACTTCGGCCACCGGGCCAGGGTCCACAGCTCGGTCGGATACCCGTTGGCCTTGGGACCCTTTTGCAGGGCACGTTCCACCTTGGCCAGGTCTGCCTCGCTCACCTTCGGAGACACTCGTGCCACGGAGTAACTAATAGGCCGTGATCTCCAGATCCTGGCTGAAATGGTGGAACGACGAGCCCGGTCGGTAGTCGCCGGGGACGTCGTCGACGCTGTCGTAGTTGGCGACTTCAAAGACGTTGGACGAACGGATGTCTTCTTCGACGGCGATTCCGCAGAGTCGAATTTCGGTGGCCGTGTCAAAGCAGTTGACCAGCAGGACGACCTCGTCGCGCAATTCCTCGTAGCGCTGGCGAGAAATGCGGCCGATCAGCGCATATTCGCAACCACTCGGTGAGACGCCAACGCGGCGAGCGATCATCGCGTGATGTCCCCCGTCGTCGATGCAATAAAGGGTGTAGTCGTCGGCGTCCAAGCACTCGCGGATCCGCTCGTGCCGCTCGTGGGCCGGCAGCAGGTGCCACTGGATGTGCCGGCGCTCTTTCATGGCCCACAGCGGGCCTGGCGGGATGGTGTGCTCGGGCTCATCCTCTTCGAGTTGGGTGGACACGTCGTGGCCGACCAGAGGTTCCGGGGCAATGGCCAGGCCGGACTGGGTGATTATGTCGCCCGGCTTGGGGGTGCCCGATGAGATCGGCACGGCCTCTCCCCACTCGTGGACCTTCTCACTCTGCTCTCCGTCACTTTGGCCCGTCATCGATGACCTCCCAGGTCCGCCGTTTCGGCGCTCGGCTCGGTCCTTGACCCTACCGGCCGTGGCGCCGGCCCGAGAGCGGCGATCCCGGGCGGGGTCGGGAAACGGCGGGCGGCAGCCGTTCGCAGTGACATCACACGAGTGATTCACCGGTAATTTCATGATCCTGCCCTCAGGGGCGCAATGATGGGACGACGAGGAAACCGTGAGTGACGCAGAAACCCCGCCCGGACGCCTACGCACCTACCTGGGCTCTGCCCCCGGAGTTGGCAAGACGTACAGCATGCTGGCCGAGGGCCGGCGACGTGCCGAGGACGGAGAGCGCGTCGTCGTCGGCTGGATCGAACGCCACGGGCGTAGCGAGACTCGGGCCCAACTCGGAGAGCTCGAAGTCATCCCTCCACGTCAGGCGACCTACCGCGGCAGCGTCTTCCCTGAACTCGACGTGGGCGGCGTGCTGGCGGCTGAACCGGACCTGGTCCTGGTGGACGAGTTGGCTCATAGCGTCCCCGATACGGGGCGACGACGCTGGGAGGACGTAGCCGAACTCCTGGCGGCAGGGCTCGACGTCGCCACCACCGCGAACGTGGCGAACCTGGAATCCGTGCGCGATTACGCGGCACGCCTGACCGGGGTGGGCGTAGTCGAGTCGGTCCCCGATCAAATCGTACGGGCAGGCGAAGTGATCGTGGTGCCCATGGCAGTTGACGCACTCCGTCGGCGGATAGCCGCCGGCAAGGTGTACTCAGCCGATCGGGTCGGCGGTGCCCTCGCCGAATACTTCCAGGCCCCCAACCTCGAAGCGCTCAACGAGTTGTGCGAGGCCTGGGTGGCCGACAGGGTCGACGACGTCGGCGCGGACCTACTGGCGCGCCGCGGACTTGCCGAACGTCCCACGGTCGTGGCTGCCGTTTCGGGATCGGAGCGTGGCGAGGCGGTGATCCGAGCGGCCGCACAATTTGCCGCAGATCGCGAGGCGGACTTTGAGGTTATCCACGTCGACGCCTCCGAAGGTCCGACGTCCCGGAGCCTCGAGTTGGACCGCGATCAGGCCCTGGCCGTCGAATTGGGAGGGCGCTTTCGCATGATCGACGGAATCGCCCCGGCGCGTCTCATCGCCGATGCTGCCCGGGAAAGCGAAGCCTCGCTGGTCGTCGTGGCCCGGGGTCGACCCCGCCTCGTGCGACCCGCTCGTTTCACCATGGCCTCTCGCCTACGTCGGCTGCTGCCTGGCACCGCGGTCGAGGAGATATGAACGTGTCGTTCATTTCTCCAGCTTCACCAGCGCTTCATTGAGCTGCAGCACGTTGATGTACGAGGTACCGAGGAAGCCGAGTTGCGCACCTTGTGTCTGTTGGCTGATCAGGTGCGTGAGCACCGAAGCGGACAGTCCAGTGGCCTTGGCCACCATCGGGATCTGCACCAGAGCATCCTGCTGGCTGATATCAGGGTCATAGCCGCTGCCCGAGGTCGTGACCAGATCAGGGGTCGGCTTGACTCCCCGGGCATGCCAGTAGGCAACCAGGATCTTGGTGTAGTTCAAGAGTTCCTGCGAGCGCGGGCCGAGGTTGGTCGCCCCGGACTCTCCCGCCGGCCGTTGGCCACCAAGGGGTCGTCGCCGGGGTGTCCGGCCGGGCTCGGGTTGTTCTTCTCGGTGTCCGAGTACGGACCCAGGTCGTCGGGGCGCCCCTGGAACACGCAACTGCCCAAGGGGTGACCCGGGCACTTGGTATCGGACCAGTTCTGGCCGATGAGCGTCGAACCGTTGGCCGTGAGGGACCCGTCTGCTTGGTGGCTGAAGAAGAGCTGGGCGACCCCAGTGCCGGCGAAGGCGTAGATGAAGGTCGCCACGAGGGCGACGATGGCGAGAACGACCGATCGGCGGAGGTGGACGAGCATCAGAGGGACTCCATCAGTAGGCGTGCAGCGCGACGAGGATGACATCGATGAGCTTGATGAAGATGAAAGGGACGATGATCCCGCCCACCCCGTAGATCCACACGTTGCGGCGCAAGATGGCGGCCGAGCCGGCCGCCCGGAACTTGACCCCACGCAAGGCGAGCGGGATCAGCGCCACGATCACCAGCGCATTGAAGATCACGGCCGAGAGCACGGCACTCTGCGGACTGTGCAGATGCAAGATATTGAGCGCCTTGATCTGCGGGTAGACCACCACGAAGAGGGCCGGGATGATGGCGAAGTACTTGGCCACGTCGTTGGCGATGGAAAAGGTGGTGAGAGAGCCGCGGGTGATAAGCAGCTGCTTGCCGATCTCGACCACGTCGATCAGCTTGGTCGGGTTGGAGTCGAGGTCGACCATGTTGCCGGCCTCTTTGGCCGCTGTCGTCCCGGTGTTCATGGCCACGCCCACGTCGGCCTGCGCCAGAGCGGGGGCGTCGTTGGTGCCGTCCCCGGTCATGGCGACCAACTTCCCGCCCTCTTGCTCGGTGCGGATGAGGGCCAACTTGGCCTCAGGGGTGGCCTCGGCCAAGAAGTCGTCGACGCCGGCCTCCTCTGCGATGGCCGCCGCGGTGAGGGGGTTGTCACCGGTGATCATCACCGTGCGGATGCCCATCGAGCGCATCTCGGCGAACTTCTCCCGGATGCCCGACTTGACCACGTCCTTGAGCTCGATGACCCCGAGGATCTGCGGCCCCTCGGCCACCACGAGAGGAGTGGACCCGGCCCGCGAGATCCGCTCGACCAGGGCGTCGAGGTCGTCGGGCACCGAGCCGCCCTGGGCACCCGACCACTGCTTCACCGACTCGGCGGCTCCCTTGCGGATCTGGCGGCCGTCGAAGTCGAGGCCCGACATGCGGGTGGTGGCCGAGAAGGGCACGAAGGTGTGCTCCCCTTCGAGTTGACGCTCCCGGATGTTGAAGCGATCCTTGGCCAGCACCACGATGGAACGACCTTCGGGGGTCTCGTCGGCCAGCGATGCCAGTTGTGCCGCGTCGGCCAGGTCCCGCTCGCTATGCCCCCCGACGGGATAGAAGTCCGACGCCATGCGGTTGCCCAAGGTGATGGTGCCGGTCTTGTCCAACAGCAGCGTCTGCACGTCACCCGCCGCCTCGACCGCCCGTCCGCTCATGGCCAGCACATTGCGCTGCACCAGGCGGTCCATGCCGGCGATGCCGATGGCGGAGAGCAAGGCCCCGATGGTGGTCGGGATCAGGCAGACCAAGAGCGCCACCAGGACCACCACCGAGAGGGTGGTGCCCGCGTAGATGCCGAACGCCTCGAGGGAGACCACCACCGGAATGAAGATGATGGTGAGGACGGCCAAGAGGATGGTCAGGGCGATTTCATTGGGTGTTTTCTGGCGGTTGGCCCCTTCGACCAGGGTGATCATTCGATCCAAGAACGTATGACCCCGTTCGGCGGTGATACGGACCACGATGCGGTCGGAGAGAACCCGGGTGCCGCCGGTGACTGCCGAGCGGTCCCCTCCCGACTCGCGGATGACCGGGGCCGACTCGCCGGTGATGGCCGACTCGTCGACCGAGGCGATCCCTTCGATGATCTCTCCATCGGAGGGAATCAGGTCGTTGGCTTCGCAGACGACCAAGTCTCCCTTGGCCAACTCGGCCGCCGGCACCAGCGTCTCGGTCCCATCCGCGTTCAGGCGACGCGCCTCGGTCTCCGAGCGCATCTTGCGGAGCGTGTCGGCCTGCGCCTTGCCCCGCCCCTCCGCCATGCCCTCGGCGAAGTTGGCGAAGATCACGGTCAAAAAGAGCCAGATGGTGATGGACCACGTGAACTTCCCCGGGTGGGCGATCGCCTCGATGAAGGTGATGACCGACCCCACCAGGACCACGAACATGACCGGGTTGCGGATCTGGGTAACCGGGTTGAGCTTCTTGAGCGAGTCGACCAGGGCCTGGCGCAGGATCGGGCCGTCGAAGAGCCCCCGGGCCTCGGCCACGCCGTGGGGCGCCGAGCCTGGTTCTGGTTGCGCGGGCGGGGTGGTGGTCAGCGTCATTAGAAGAACTTTCCGTGGCTGAGTTGCTCGACGATCGGTCCGAGCGAGACGGCAGGGAAGAAGGTGAGGCCACCGATGATGATGATGACACCGATGGTGAGGCCCACGAACATCGTGTTGTCGGTGCGGAAGGTGCCGAGCGACTCGGGGACGACGTTCTTGGCCGCCAGCACGCCCCCGAGGGCGAGGGCCGGGATCATGATGCCAACGCGACCGAGGAGCATGTCAATACCACCGATGACGTTGTAAAAGGTGGTGTCGCCGGTGAGGCCGCCGAAGGCCGAGCCGTTGTTGTTCCCCTGCGAGGTCAGCGCATAGAGGATCTCGCTGAACCCGTGCGGCCCGGCGTTGAGAGGGCCCGCACGGCCAGCATGGATCGACACCGCGATGGCCGTGAAGACGAGGACGATGAGCGGCATCACCAGCGCACCGAGCCCGGCCAGTTTCACCTCCGTGGCCTGAATCTTTTTGCCCAGGTACTCGGGTGTTCGCCCGATCATCAAGCCGCCGATGAACACCGCGATGATGGCGTAGATGAGGATGGTGTAGAGCCCGCTCCCGGCACCTCCCGGCGTCACCTCACCGAGCATCATCCCGGTCATCAGTCCCCCGCCGCCGATGGGGGTGAACGAGTCGTAGGAGGCGTCGGCCGAACCGGTGGACGTGCTCGTCGATGAGACCCCGAAGAGGGCGGAGGTCGTATCCCCGAAGCGCACTTCCTTGCCCACGGTGTTGCCCACCGTCGAGTGCACCCCGGCGGCTTGCACCGCCGGGTTCTGCCCGTGCTCGGCGATCGTGGTGAAGGTCACCCACGTCCCAAAGATGATCACCATGGCGGCCAAGAGGGCGGCCCCCTGGCGGACGCTGCCGACCATCTTCCCGAAGGTGTAGGTGAGGGCGAACGGGATGGCCAACAGGAGGTAGATCGACAACCAGTTGGTCAGGCCGGTCGGGTTCTCGAAGGTGGTGGCCGAGTTGGCGTTGAGGAACCCTCCCCCGTTGTTGCCCAGCTGTTTGATGGCTTCCATGAAGCCGATCGGTCCTCGGGCGATGGTCTGGCTGACGCCGTTGAGCGAATTGTGGAAGCTGACCGTCCCGGCCAGTGTCTGCACGGCGCCCTGCCCGACGAAGATGATCCCGGCGACGAAGGCGATCGGGATCACGATGTAGAAAAGGCCACGGGTCATGTCGACCCAGAAGTTCCCGATCGTCGGGGAGTTGCGCCGCGAGAAGCCCCGCACCAACGCGATGGCTACGGCTATGCCGATCACCGGGCTGAGCAACTGCTCCAGGGTCAAGGCACCGATCTGGGAGAAGTACGACATGGTGGTCTCGCCGCCGTAGTTCTGCCAGTTGGTGTTGGTCATGAACGACGCCGCGGTGTTGAAGCTGAGCGCAGGGGAGACGGCCCCGAGGTGCTGAGGGTTGAGCGGCAGCGACCCCTGGATCCGGATGAGCAGGTAGGTGACCGCCATGGCGATGGCGGAGAAGATGACCATGGAGGCGGCGTAGCGCTTCCAGTTCTGCTCCTGTTCGGGGCTCGTCCCCAACGCCCGGTAGACGGGCCGCTCGGCCCAGGCCAAGAAATGCACCCGGCCCTCGAAGACGGCGGCCATGTAGGACCCGAGGTAGCGCCAGGTGAGACCTAGGGCGATGACCAGGGTGACGATGGTCCAGGTGAACCCCATGTCAGAATTTTTCGGGCTTGAACATGGCGAAGCCCAGATAGAAGAACATCACGATGGACACCGCCAGAAGGATCCCTTGGGTGGCCGTCATACCCGGTCCAACACCCAGATGAGTCCGAGCATCGCCGCTGCGAAACCCACGAAACCCACGACTGCGAGAAAATCTGCCATGGGTCAACTATCGAAGGATCCCCGTTAACGAGAAATGAACAGATGGCCATCCGCATTAAAACGGTGTGAACGGCGGTGGTTTTGGGACGACGTTGGTAGAGTTCGCGGCTGGGAAATGGCGATTCGGACTTCGGCTCGCGCGACGACCACGGTCAAGGGAGGCTCAGGATCGCAATGGCAGACTTGCCGGGCAACGTGGCATCGGCACTCACCCAACCTGTCGCGACCGATGACGGAGCCGACGGGGTCGAGGCAGCTGGCCACTTCCGCATATACCTGGGCGCAGCTGCAGGTGTCGGGAAGACCTACTCGATGCTCAACGAGGGTCACCGGCGAAGCCAGAGGGGTGCTGATGTGGTCATTGGCTTCGTGGAGGCTCACCGACGGCTCCATACCGAGGAGTTGATCGCGGGACTCGAGATTGTGCCGCGCCGAAGCGTCGAATATCGGGGGACACTCTTCGAGGAAATGGACCTTGAGGCCGTACTCCAACGGCATCCCAAGGTGGCCCTCGTCGACGAGCTCGCCCACACAAACATCCCGGGCTCAGGTCACAACGCGAAACGTTGGGAAGACGTCATGGAACTCCTCAGCGCGGGAATCGACGTCATCACCACCGTCAATATTCAGCACTTGGAAAGCATCGCCGACGCGGTGGAACAGATCTCCGGCGTACCGATCAAGGAGCGGGTCCCGGACTGGGTACTTCGCAAGGCAGATCAAATTGAGCTGGTCGACTCGTCTCCCGAGCAGCTTCGTCGCCGAATGCTGCACGGGAATATCTATCCACCGGAGAAGGTCCCGCAGGCTCTGACCCACTTTTTCCGGGAAGACAATCTGATGGCGCTACGCGAGCTTGCCCTCCGCTTTCTGGCCGACGAGACCGAAGAGGAACTGCTCGAGCACCTCAAAGCACACCACACCGGGGTCCTGTGGGAGACAAGTGAGCGCATCCTCGTCGGGGTCACCGCGGCACCGGGTACCGACGCCATTGTCCGCAGAGCTTCCCGGATGGCCTCGCGCATCAAGGCAGAGCTCCACATCCTGCACATCATTCCCGGCGAAGGCACCGGGCGGAAAGACGCGGAGCAGTTGAACAAACTGCGGCAGTTGGCCACCGACGTCGGTGCCCACTGGAACGAAATTCAAGCCGAGGATCCCGCACAAGCTCTCTTTGAGTTCGCGCAAGCCCATCAGATCACTCAGATCGTCGTGGGCTCGAGCGCGAGAAGCCGTTGGCAGGAGTTGAAGAGTGGGGGCTCCATAGTCAGGAAGATCTCGGTGCTGGCGGCACCCGCTGGAATCGATGTGCACATCATCGCCAGGCGAGACCAGGGTTGAGCCTTCGGGGTTGGGCTCCTCACGCCGCGCGCTGGCCCCCGGAGTCGCCCTGTTGTCAGGACAGCCCTGACGCCGGTAGAGTGCAGCCTGACGACTGCAGGCTGACCAGAAGGGGGGCGTATGGCCCTTGCCAAGCAACAGGTGGTGACGTCCTGCTCGTTCTGCTTGAAGCCGAGCAACGAAGTCGCCAAGGTGGTCGCCGGCCCGGGGGTGTACATCTGCAACGAGTGCGTGGATCTGTGTCGCCAGATCATCGGCGACGCGCCTTCTTTACCACCTCGTCTCAGATCTTGGGAAGAGGATCTCGACCTCGACGGAGTCCTTGCCAGCCTCCCGCGGATGGCCGCCGCCGGTGCGCAGGTCGAGAGCAACCTCTCCCGCTTCGTGATGAGAGCGAGGGAGCTAGGAGCGACCTGGGCGACCATCGGATCGTCCTTGGGGATAACCAGGCAGTCCGCCTGGGAGCGATTCTCCGGTGAGGAAGAGTCACGCTAGTCGGCCCTGCGCTCGGTCAAGTGGACCAACAGTTCAGGTAGGGTCCCTACCATGACGCCGGATGAGATGGCCGATCTCGTGCACCTGCGCCGGACCCGTGACCTCATCGACCGCGCCTACGCCGAGCCCCTCGACGTGCCGGCCATGGCGCGGACCGCGCTGATGTCGCCCGCCCATTTCTCGCGCAAGTTCCGCGCCGCGTATGGGGAGACTCCCTACTCCTACCTCATGACACGGCGCATCGAGCGCGCCAAGGCTCTCCTGCGTCAGGGCACCTCGGTCACCGAGACCTGCGTCGCCGTCGGCTGCACCTCACTTGGCTCCTTCAGCTCGCGCTTCACCGAGATCGTCGGCGAAACGCCGTCGCAGTACCGCGGGCGCGACCACCGCGAGCTCGAGATCGTTCCGGCCTGCGTGAGCATGTTCGCCAGCCGACCGCAGCGAACCGCACTCACGGTCTGATTGCCCGACACGCCACCACACCGAGCAGGATCGAAGAAGCATGTGTCGGGTCGGAGTTCCTATGATGACCGCATGGCTCTCACCGTTTCCGCAATGTTCATACCCGTCCACGACCCCGACGCTGCGCTGGGCTTTTACCGCGACGCGCTCGGACTCGAGGTGCGCGCCGACGTCGCGTCCGAAGGCTTCCGCTGGGTCACCGTAGGTGCCCCGGGGCAGGACGTCGACATTGTGCTGTCCCAGCCGCACGGCGGTCGCTCGCAGGCCGAGGGCGACGCCCTTCTTTCGCTCGTGACGCAAGGGTCGCTCCAAGCGGCGATCTTCCGCTCTGACGACCTCGACACCACCTTTGAAAAGGTGCGGGCGTCGGGTGCCGAGGTCCTCCAGGAGCCGACGTCGCAGCCCTGGGGAGTGCGCGACTGCGCGTTCCGCGACCCCTCCGGCAACCTCGTCCGCATTGCCCAGGCCTGATCCGTCACATTCTCTGTCCGGAGCGAGACCGCTCGCAGCGGCGACGACCCCGACGGCGTGGTGGCTACAGTGCGACAGGTGGAGACGGATTCATGACCGAGCCAGGGGACAACGTCGACGACCGGGGCGCGGAGTGGGCTTCCTTGAAGGGCCGCTACCTGCGGCCTCTGGACGAACGACCAACCTCATCGGGCCGGGGTCTCCATCACTTTGCGGTCCTCTGCAGTGATGTCGAACGGACAATCCTGTTCTACCAGGACCTCCTCGAGTTTCCCCTGGTCGAACTGTTCGAGAACCGTGACTACCGCGGATCCACACATTTTTTCTTCGACGTCGGCCACGGCAACTACTTGGCCTACTTCGACTTCCCGGGCCTTGATCTCGGGGCGTACCGCGAGGTACTCGGAGGGCTCCATCACATCGCCATCTCGGTGAGTCCCGAGCAGTGGGAACGACTGGTGGCCAAGCTGGAGGCGGCCGGGATCTCCACCCATATTGTCAACGGCACCTCGGCCTACTTTCCGGGACCTGATGGCGAACGACTCGAGTTGCTTTCCTATCCGCTCAATGACATGTACGGAACGATCGTCGGCTGATGCCGCGTGTGGAGATCAAGACGAGGCCAAGCGCCAGCGGGTCGCCCCGCCGGGGTCCACGGTCAGGACCGAAGTTGCCTGCTGCATCCTGAGTCGGAAGACGGTCCACGGGGGAGGTCCGGCGGACGGGGCGCTGAAGTCAGCAGTGAGCGCAATGCCTGACTCGTCAACTCGGGCTGGCCAGCCCGCCGCGTTCCACCGCGCCACCATGGTCGCGACCGTGGCCGGGTCGGTGATCTTCTCGGCCACTCCTTCCACGACGAGGTCGAACTCGCGGGTGGCCACGCTCAACGTGCAGCGGGGGTCCCGCCTGAGATTCTTTCCTTTGCGGGTTTGCTCTCCGGTCTCGAACCAGAAATTCCCCTCGTGCCAGAGGGCGCCGACGCCCGTCACGTGCGGACTCCCATCAGGGTTGATCGTCGCCAACCAGCTCGTGTGTCGATCAGGGCCGCCCGTTCCAGGGGCTTGGGTCACGCCCTGCGCCAGTCGCCCTTCGACGGTGGCCCAGTCGACGATCGGCAACTCGTAGAGTCCTGCGAGATTGGTCGCTTTCATAGTCCTAAAGACGGAACGCACGAGGGGGACTCATCGCTCGTCTCCTCCATTCTCGCATTGATCAGCGCGGAAGGAGAACCGCTCACCGACCGTCCGTTGCCACGCCCGTTTCTTCCCCCTCAGCCCCGAGACCTCCATAGCGGGAGTCCTGCCGGCCGGGGCGACGCTACCCGGTGCCCTCCGTCGAACGCGACACCCCCGGCGTACGATCGGGTCATGCGACTTCGACCAATGCTGCAGGTGCACGATGTGCCCAAAAATCCCGGTCCTGGTATGACCGCGTCGTGGGGCTTCGCTCTGGTCACGGCGGCGACGAATTCGACATGCTCTTCGACGGGGACGATTTCGTCTTGCAACTTCACCGCGATGACGCTGAGGAGCACCGGATCCCGAGCGGAGCGCCGGGAGGAGACAGCGGAGGCATCACGCTGTGGTTCGAAGCCGAGGACCGGGACAGTTTCGACGTGCTGATCGAACGAGCCAGACGGCCGGGGCGACCTTCACCTGGGAGCCGCAGTGGAATCCGAAGGCGCATCACCACGAGGCGACCGTCCTCGATCCCGATGGCTACATCGTGGTGCTCCACAGCCCGTTCGAGCCGGGCTGAACGAGCCGGCGCGGCTCGGACGGTACAGAATGAACCGATGCACTCGGGATCGCAGGTTTATGACCGGATCGGCGTGGGCTACGCCGCCCTCCGCAGGCCCGACCCCCGCCTGGCCGCGATGATCCAGCGGGCTATCGGTGATGCCGAGACAATCGTGAACGTCGGCGCAGGCACGGGGTCCTACGAGCCTCGAGACCGTGCCGTCGTCGCCGTTGAACCGTCGTCGGTGATGCTGGCCCAGCATCGGGGGCCTCGGCGAGTCCAGGCCATGGCCGAACATCTGCCGTTTCAGGACGCGGCCTTCGACGTGGCGATGGCCGTCATGACCGTGCATCACTGGAACGATCTCGATCGGGGGCTCGCCGAGCTCCGTCGGGTCAGCCGTCGTCAGGTCGTCTTCACCTGGGATCCCGAACATCGGCCCCGACTGTGGATCGTGGCGGACTACGTTCCCGCCATCGGTGCCATGGAAGCCGCCCGCTTCGCGTACGTGCCGCACATCGTGTCCGCCCTGGGCGCGCATACCGTGTCGACCTTCGAGATACCGCACGACTTCACGGACGGCTTCCAGGCGGCATTTTGGCGCCGACCCGAGATGTACCTCGACCCGGTTGTCCGCGCCGCCAGTTCGACCTTCGCCTCTCTTCCCCCTGACGCGGTGGAGCCGGGGGTGGCACGACTGCGTGAGGATCTCGAAACCGGCCATTGGCACAGGACCTATGGGGATCTTCTTTCCAAAGAGCGGTTTGACTACGGCTATCGCCTCATTGTGGCCGGAGGAGGGAAACCTTGAAGAACCTGATGGTGATCTCGAGCGACGGCCATGCGACGGCGCGCATGGAGGAGTACCGGGAGTACCTCGACGCCGAGTTCCGTGAAGAGTTCGACGCCTTCGTGGTCGAGTACCAGCGTGTGGGTTCGAGAAACTTCGACCCCCCGGCCCTGCGCCAGCGCCTGGACCCCGAGCTCGTCGAGGCGTGGCAGGAGCACATGGTCGATCAAGGGCGGCTCGAGGGAAGCTCCGATCCGCACGCCCGGCTCAGAGAGCTCGATCGCGAGTGCATTGCGGCCGAGGTCCTGTTTCCCGACTTCGGCTTGCCCTTCGAGCTGTACTCGCCCGGACTGGCGGCGGCCAAGGGCTACCCACCCCCTGACCGGGCTCACGCCCGTGCCGCCAAACGGGCCCACAACAGGTGGCTGGCCGATTTCTGCGGTGTCGCCCCCGAGCGGTTCGCGGGCATGGCCGTGGTCGACTGGGCCGACGTGGAGGACGCCGTCGAAGAGATCACCTGGGCCAAGCAGGCCGGGCTCAAGGGCATCGTGCTCCCGTTCTTCGATCCGACCCTCCCGCTCTACCACCCTCGCTTCGATCCGATCTGGTCCGCCCTGGAGGACCTCGATCTGGTCGTCAACAGCCATCAAGCCCTGTCGGGTACCTCGAACGTCCCCGCGCTCACGAGCGCGGTCCGTCATCCCTCCTCGGCCATACGGCTCTCCGCGGGATGGCTCCTCTTCATCGTGCACGACCTGCTCCCCCATGTCATCTGGGGCGGCGTGCTCGAACGCCATCCGGCGTTGAAATTCGTGGTGACCGAGTCAGGATCCAGCTGGGTCGTGGCCGCGCTCGCCGACATGGACTTCGCCTACCGGGGAAGCTACCTGCGCGGCGATATCCGCGACGCCCTCACCCTCAGTCCGAGTCAGTACTTCGCGCGGCAGTGCTACCTCGGCTCGTCCATCTTCTCCCGGGCGGAGATAGAGGGCCGTCATGCCATCGGCGTCGACAAGATGATGCTCGGTGAGGACTACCCCCACCACGAAGGGACCGTTCACAGCGGTACCGCGCACTACTTCCGGGCCACGCTGGGAGCGTCGGGCGTTCCGGAGCACGAGGCCAGGGCCATGCTCGGGGAGACCGCCGCCACGGTGTTCGGGTTCGACACAAAGGCGCTGGCCCCTGTTGCCGCCCGACTTGGACTGCGCGCGGGAGACATTCTCCGGGAACCCGAGGAGGACCTCTTCCCGCTCGGCGACGTCAAGAAGCCCTTCGTGTAGGAGCCGGCTTCTCGGGCGGGGCGTTCGACCTCCTTGTCCAGCACCAGAACCGAATCGCAGTGGGCAGATGGCTGCCCGATCGCCGGGAGTGCGCGAAACTGGGGACCCACATCGCTGGGCGCGCACGAGAGGAAGGTGTGGTGGCGAACGGCAGTGGGCTCCTTACCAGGTCCGCCCCCGAGGAGAAGGGGCCGCCGCTATCACTTCCCTCTCCCTCGTCGTCTCGAAGCCATCCCGGTCCCGACATGGCTTCGCGGCGGGTACGCCGGAACCGCGGCCTCGCGCTCCTGATCTTCTTGGCGCTGATGGCCGCGCTCTGGCTGAGCCTGGGGCGGGGGCACACGGGTACGGCGGCCCCGCCCCCCCATCGGCACCCTCAGCACCGAGCTGCCCTGACCCCCAAGACCAATCCTCGACTCGACCCCGATTGGGAGGGCGACGGAAACGCGGTCTCCATGGCCTTCGGCGGTGACGTCAACTTCCCTTCGGGCAGCACGCTGGGTGACCGCCTGGAGGATGACCCTGCCACCGCGCTCGGTGCCGGGGTCCCCGCGCTGCTGCTCGGGGGTGAACCTCAGCATGGTCAACCTGGAAACAGCACTGACCGACGGCACCTGCCCCGACCCGCAGCCGAAGACCTACGACTTCTACGCTCCCGCCAGTGCGATCACGGCTCTGCAGTCGGCGGGCGTCAGCCTGGTCACCGAGGCGAACAACCACGGGGAGGACTGCGGCCCGGCCGGCCTGCAGATGGCCCTCTCGGCCCGCGCCCAGTCCCGGTACACGATCCTCGGCATCGGGCAGACCGCGGCGGAGGCATTCACGCCCTATCAGGTGACCATCGACGGCCAGCACATCGGTATCATCGCCGCCACCCAGGTCATCGACGACGACCTCCAGGACACATGGACGGCGACCGCGACCCAGCCGGGGCTGGCCTCGGCCTACTCCGTGAGCGATCTGGTCTCGGCCGTCGAGGCGGCCCGCAAAGTGGACGACACCGTCGTCGTCTTCCTCCACTGGGGCGTCGAACTGGACGCCTGCCCCGACCCGCTGCAAGAACCGCTGGCCACTGCGTTGGTCCAGGCCGGAGCCGACATCGTCATCGGCAGCCACGCCCACGTCCTGCTGGGCGGCGGGTACCTCGGTTCGGCCTACGTCGACTACGGACTGGGCAACTTCGCCTTCTACAACACCCCGCCCCCGACCGATCAGAGCGGGTCGCTGGTGATCACGGCGACCGGTCGTCACATCGACAGCGTCACGTGGCGCCCGGCGCTGATTCAAAATGAGTTGCCGGTGCCGCTCTCCGGCGCCGCTGCCACCACCGCGCTGCAAGACTGGGCCAATGCCCGCACGTGCACCGACCTGACCCCCGCCGCGAGCGCTTCGGTGGCCAGCCGCGCGACGGAGACGTCTCCCCCTCCGCCCACCATCGTGGAGCAGCTCTCGCAGGACACCTGAGGCGCGCCAAGGCACGCCGGCGCGCTGTGGTCGAATGGGGTCATGAGCGAGTACAGGGACCGTTGGATCGAGTGCACCGACAGCGCCGTCGTGGTGCGGGGCTACTACTTTCCCTGGGGCACGAAGCGGATCCCGTACGGCTCCATCAAGGCGTTGGATCGCTTCACCATGTCGGCGCTGCGGGGGAAGGGCCGTATCTGGGGCTCCGGTGACTTCCGACACTGGGCCAACCTCGATCCGCAGCGACCCAAGAAGTCCACCGGCTTCTTCCTCGACGTGGGCCGCCGCGTCATCCCGTTTGTGACCCCGGACGATCCCGAGGCGTTCGAGCGGGTGCTCCGGACGCACATGCAGCCTGCGCCGAACCGCTGACCGGCTGAGCCGGCATGCTCAGAGTGCGGCGAGCACTTCTTCGGCCGAACTGGCCGAGAGCCCGGGGCCCGGCTCCACCCCGAGCCAGGTGACGATGCCGTCGTCAATGATGGCGGCGTAGCGCTGGGACCGTGAACCAAGTCCGACGCCGCTGCCGTCCATGGGGAGGCCCACCGCAGCCGTGAACTCCCCGTTGCCGTCGGAGAGCATGAGCACCGAGGTGCCCACGTTCTGATCGCGGCCCCAGGCGCCCATGACGAAGGGGTCGTTCACCGACAGGCAGACGATCTTGTCGACTCCTTTGGCCTTGAGCTCCTCGGTGCGCATGACGAAGCCGGGCAGGTGGTGATCCGAGCAGGTCGGGGTGAAGGCACCGGGCACGGCAAAAAGGACGACCTTGCCGGATCCGAGCACCTCTCCCGAGGTGGTCGGGGCCGGGCCCTTCTCGCCGAACATGAAGACCTTCACATCTGGGATGGGGTCGCCGATAGCAATCGTCATGCGGTGTCCTCCGTGGTTCAGGTGCCGACGGCCAGGTTGCCACATCGGCGGCTGCCACCCGCAATCGTCAGCGACGATGTAGCCTGCCCGGCAACCTCGCGGCGAAGCGGGGCCTGCCTGGAGAGCCATGACTTGGGGGGGTTTGCCATGCCACATGCATTTGACCGGAGGTCGTTCCTGGCCGGCGGGGTCGCACTGGGGGCCGGTCTGGTCGCCCTCGAGTCCTCCTCAGGGTGGGCCGGTGCCTCGCTCACCAACGGCCCCGGCCGAAACGGCATCTCGACGGCCACACCGAAGCGAGGTGGCTCGATCGTGTTCGGCATGGACACCGAGGAAGGCGGGTTCGATCCGACCACGGCCCGCTGGGACGAAGGGCGGCTTCCTCTACGGGCGCACCGTGTTCGACCCGATCGCCATCGTCACCGCGGCCGGCAAGGTCGAGCCCTATCTGGCCCAGTCGATCACCTCGAACCCGGACTTCACCGTGTTCACCATCACCCTGCGCCCGAACATCGTCTTCCACGACGGCACGCCGCTGGACTCGGCGGCCCTGCTGCTCAACCTGCAGAAACAACAGTCGTCCATCCTCACCGGGCCGGCCTTCCAGAACATCGCCTCGTCGCAGGTCACCGGCCCGCTCAGCGTGTCGATCACCATGAAGCAGCCCTGGGAGCCGTTTCCCTACGCCCTGGCCCAGGCCCAGACGGGGTACGTGGCGGCCCCGTCCATGCTCAACAACAAGAACGGCACCACGCACCCGATCGGCACCGGTCCGTTCACCTTCGGCGAATGGATCCCCAACAGCCACTTCACCGCCAACGCCAACCCGCACTACTGGCGCAAGGGGCTCCCCTACCTGAGCTCCATCACCTTCAAGCCGATCATCGACCCCTCGGCCCGCGTCGACGCTCTGGAGTCGGGCACCATCGACATCATGCACACCAACACGCCGCAGTCGTTCGGATCCTTCCGCCACAACACCAAGTGGGCCTACGTGGACAACAGCGGCGCCATTCTCGGGCAGCCCGATGTCAACTGCGTGATGCTCAACACCGCCGCCGCGCCCTTCAACAACAAAACGCTGCGCACCGCCATGGCCAAGGCCAGCAACTCCGAGCGCTACGCCAAGATCATCGACCTCGGCATCAACGAGCCGATGACGGGGCTGTTCCTCCCCGGTAGCCCGTACTACACCAAGACCGCCTATCCGACGCCCGACCCCAAGGGCGCGGCCAACCTGGTCAAGCAGATCGAGCAGCAGACCGGCCAGCCGGTCGCCTTCACCCTCACCGCCACCAACAACCCCGAAGTGGAGCGGGCGGCGGAGTTCCTCCAGCAGGAGTGGGAGCAGGCCGGCATGAAGGTCACCATCAGCGTGCAGGAGCAGAACAACCTCATCAACGACGCGCTGGCCGGGAAGTACCAGGCCGTCACCTGGAGGCAGTTCGGGGCGGTCGACCCGGACCTCAACTACGTGTGGTGGAGCACGACGACCGCCAGCGGCCCCATCCCGCTCAACATGGCCCGCAACTCCGACCCGCGCATTCAGGCCGCGCTCATCACGGGGCGCACCTCGGGCGATCGGGCGACCCGGATCAAGGCCTACCAGGAGATCAACCAGTACCTCGGCGAGGACATCCCCTACCTCTACGGCGACCGCTCCACCTGGGCCGTGGCGGCCAACCCCAAGGTGCAGAACTTCAACAATCCGATGACGCCCAACGGTTCGAAGGCCATCGGGCTCGACGCCGGCGTGATCTGGCCCACGCAGGTCTGGGTGTCGTAGGTCAGCGCATCTCGACGTCGTCGAGGTACTCGTCACGCCAATGGGTGAACTGCTCTTCGGGTAGCCGCAGGCAGTAGGTCGGTTTCAGCGCCTCCACGAATCCTCGTTCGTGGCTTACGGCGATGATCGTGCCCGGCCACTGCCCCAGCATGGTGCCGACGGCCGTGATGGACGAGGGGTCGAGGTTGTTCGTGGGCTCGTCGAGCAGGAGGACGTTGGTCTCCCCCGCCGACAGCATGGCCAGACCGAGCTTCGCCCGCTCGCCGCCCGACAGCGTGGCGGGCATCTGGTCGGCCGCCTTGGAGGGAAGCCCGAACGAGCCCAGCAGTGCCCGCCGCTCCCGTTCGGTGGACAGCACGGCATCGCTCACGTTGTCCAACGTGGTGATTGCGGGGTCGATCTGTTCGTGCTCCTGGGCGAAGTAGCCCAGCGCCACGTTGGCGCCGAACTCGACCACCCCGTTGGTCGGGTCCTGCACCCCGGCCAGGCAACGCAGCAGGCTCGACTTCCCGGCGCCGTTCCGCCCGATGATGACGATGTGATCGCCCCGGCTCACATGGAAATTGATGTTGCTTATGACTTCGTTGTTCCCGTAGTGCACGGCCAACTTGGTGACCTCGAGGGGGATCACCCCCGTCCGCGGCGGGACCGGCAGGCGGAACTTGCTTGCCTTCTCCCTCTTGTCCACGTGCGTCCTCTGTCCCTCGATCCGCTCGACGCGGCGATCGAGGGACTTGGCCACCTTCGCTCGCTTGGCCGTCTGGCCCGCGCATGGAGTCGGCCAGCGACGAGAGCCGGGAGATCTCCCGCTGCTCGAGCGACGGCCGCTCGCTCGCGTTGGGATTGGTCGGCCTCGTGCTGCGCCTCGAACTTCGAGTAGTTGCCCTTCCACTCCGTGAGTCGCTGGTTGGCGATGTGCAGGACCTTGGAGATGGACCGGTCCAGGAGCTTCAGGTCGTGGCTCACCACCAGGATGGCCCCGGGGAAGCGCTCCAACTCATCGAGCAGCCAGCGCTTGGCCGCCCGGTCGAGGTGGTTCGTGGGCTCGTCGAGAATCATCAGCTCGGGTTCTTGGAAGAGGACCCGCATGAGATCCACGCGGCGCCGCTGGCCCCCGGAGAGCGACTCGATGTCCTCCAAGAGGAGTTCCTGGCGCAGCCCGAGGCCATCGGCCAGACGGGCCATCACCGACTCCGCCTCGTAGCCCCCGTTGGCCTGGAACTTCTCCTGCAGGTCGGTGAAGAGCTCGATGTTCTCGGCCGAGGGATCGTCCGCCATGGCCTGGCGCGCCGCCCCGACGGCTTCGTCGAGCACGTCGAGGCCGCGGGCCGAGAGGATGTGGGAGAACCCGGTGGGCTCGAGCCCCAGCCCACCGGGCACCGGGGCCTGGGGGAGGAACCCGAACGAACCGAGGAGCCGGACGTTGCCACGGTGACGCAACTGGGGGGTGGGCTCACCGACGACGACCGAGATGAAGGAGGATTTTCCCGTCCCGTTCCGGCCGACCAGGCCCACCTTCTCCCCGGCTCCGACGACGAACGAGGCGTCGGACACCAGCACCCGGTCGCCGATTTCGATGGTGAGGGAGGAGCCAACGATCACATCCCATTGTACGAGCCGGACATCGGGCCTCGATACACTCCGCAGATGCCCAGCCTGGAGCCCATCGCGCTGGAGGGGCGCTTCGTCCGGCTGGAGCCGCTGTCCGAGGCCCACATCGACCCGCTGGCCGCCGCGGCATCGGAGGACCGGAGCAACTACCAGTGGAGCACGGCCCCCAACGGCCGCGCCCAGACGGAGCGCTATGTCGCCGCCGCCGTGGCGAAGGTGGCACTCGGCGAGCAGGTCGCCTTCGCCACGGTACGAAAGGGGGGTGGAACGGCCGATCGCGTGGTGGGCTCGACCCGCTTCTACGAGGTCACGACGTGGCAATGGCCGGACGGCTCACCCCATCAGCGGGTTGGCGAACCCGACGTGGTGGACATCGGGTACACGTGGTTGGCCGCCTCGGCACAACGATCGCCGGTGAATACCGAGGCCAAGCTCCTCATGCTGGGCCACGCCTTCGAGGTCTGGCGCGTGCACCGGGTGGGCTTCCAGACCGACGAGCGCAATACGCGGTCTCGCAAGGCCATCGAACGGATCGGCGGCCGGCTGGACGGGCTCTTGCGCGCCGATATGCCCGGCACCGATGACACGGTTCGCACGTCGGCCCGCTTCTCCATCCTGGCGGCCGAGTGGCCGGAGGTGAAGGAACGCTTGACGTCGCGACTCGGAAGGGGCGCGGAGCCGCTCGAGGGCTGATCAGGCCCGGGCGAGGGAGGCGGAGATCTTGCGCCGGTGCAGATCGCGCACGGCCGCCTCGGCCTCGTCCTTGGGCCGGATCGCCGCCACGGCCTTCCCGGTGCGGTGGATCGTCCAGGCCAGCTGGTCGGCCCGCTCCACGGAGTGGTGGAAGATCTCGACGAACGCCTGGATCACCGTCTGGAAGGTGGTGACGTCGTCGTTCCACACGATGACGGCCCAGAGGTCCTCGGTGTCGAAGAATGCGTCGACGTCCGCGTCGTCGATGACCCGGTGGTCGATGGTGGTCTGGTGGTCGAAGATGAGTGTCATGGGAGTTTGTTGGAGCTGCAATTGGCAGGTGCCACAGTAGTTCCCCCGACCGGCCCGCTCGGTGCAGCCGGGCGATAGGCTCAGCCGAGCGATCTCACCGGCCCAAAGAATCGCTCGCCGGTGGCGTGGTCATCGGGATGCCGGGCCTGAACGGCTTGACGCCGTCGGGGTCGTCGGGCGTCCGGTTACGCACGGCCGGCCACTCGGTCGGCCCCAGCTCGGGACGGGCGAGGAACCAGGGGGCGGGAGGCGGCATGATCAGATTGGTCAGGCCATCGACAATCGACTCGTAGTTGATGCGCCACCCCTGGAAGTGGCGCCAGGAATCGTCCAGGTTGCGCTCCAACGGGAAGTGCACGTCGGTCAGGCGCTCGAAACCGCGTGCGAACTCCTCCTTGGTCAGCCGCGTTCCTGCCGTGGGGATCGGATCGGGGTCGAAGGGGATCTTCAGCACCCCGGCCATGGAGCGGAGGCAGTTCGTCCCCATCGACAAGCACAGCCGCGCCTGGCGGGGCGTCTGGCTCGGGCTCACGGCGTGGTACAGCGCCGCCGAGTCCATCATGGCCACCAAGCTGAGGAGCCAGCTCCGCGAGGGCACCGGGGAACGGAACCAGATGAGTGCCGGATAGTTGGTGTGGCTCTCGGAGACGGCGGCGGCCCAGCGCTCCCAGTCGGCGTAGAGCGGGGGAAGCTCGTTGAGGCTGTCCAGCACCTGGTGGCGCGCCAGGATCTCCGGACCCCAGGCCGGGGTACCGGCGCGGGTGGCCAGGAGCGTCACTTCGGTCTCCCGGGTGGAGAAGGCGGCGTAGAGGGCGGGCAGATAGGCGATCTCCAGGGCCACGACCAACAGGCCGACGCCGGCGGCGATGATCTCGATCGCCCTCGGCCCCGAGCCGTGGCCCGTGGCAATTCCGAGAGTGAACACCGAGGATCCCCCAATCCCCAACGAGGCACCCAGGCTCTCCCCGCTGGGCCACCAGGTGACCAGTCCGAACCCGACGACGAGGGCCCCGAGCCACACGACGAACAGCGTGAGCATGGCGACCGGGCCCACGAACGCCATGACCCGATCGCGCACCGCGTAGGTCGGGAGGTGGGGCAGGAGGCGCCGGGTCGTCTTGCCGAGGACGCGGGCCACGGCGCGCTGGGCGCCGGACGAGGTCGCCCGGGGCACGACGAGCACCGTGAACACGCTGGCCGCCGTGGAGCCGAGGATGACGAGGCCGACGATCAGTCCGGCCACACGGAGGAAGGTCTCCATCACGTCATCCTGCCATGTCGAAATCAGCCCCCGAGGGGGCCCCGGGCGAGATCAGCCACCCGAGGGGCCGGAGCGGCCGGCGCTTAGATGCTGACGGGCTGTTCCCCGATGAGACGGGCCAGCTCTTCAGCCACCGCGGCACTGTGCTCTTCGGCGTCGCGGCGGGCCGCCGACGGCCTCCACCGCCCCTTGGCCAGCCAGATGGTTGGGATGAAGACAATCATTCCGGCCAGGTCGACGTAGAACCAATGTTGCCACTGCGACGCAGCCTGGGCCGACCCCGCCTGGAGCTCTTTCAGCTCGGTCTGGTGGCTTTGGATGTACGCCAGCTGGGCCGAGTAGGGCTGCACGTACTTCGACAGCTGCGTCTTGTACTTCGCCAACTCGCCGAGTCCTTGCGCCCCGAATGCCTTCTCCGCCGCCGCAATGTTGGCTGCGGAGGGGTCGGCGCCGACCGCGGCGGCGGCCGCGGGATCCTTGGCCAGGAGCGTGAGGAGCGCACTGTGCGTCGAGGCAAAGGCAATGACCTGGGGGTTTTCCGCCACGAAGTCGGAAATGGACTGGCCGTGGATGACGGTGTCGGCGACGGGGAGATTGTCGACGATCGGGTTCACGCTGGTGATGACCAGCGGGAGGAAGACGAAGGACAACCCGACGACGATGCGCAAGCACCAGCCCCAGAGCGCCAGCCCCGTGGCCACCAGGGCCGGGTTCTTCTGCTCGACGCTCTCGGTGTAGCTGGCGATCCAGGGGGCGAAGACCAGGGCCGTCCCGAAGGCCATCAGCGTCGTCTCCACGGCGAGCGTGTAGTACCCGGTGTGCGGATGCGAGGCATCGCCCAAGAAGATGATCAGCATGGTCGCGGTGACCGCCACACCGACGAGCATGAAGGGCTTGCGCACCTTGAGCGCATCGGAGAGCAACCCGACGATGATCAGCGAGATGATGTCTGCAGTCCAGAACCAGGTGTTGAGCCCGTTGGCTTGTGTCACCGTGAAGTTGGTGCCGTTGGGGTTCTTGAAGATGACCGGGTAGTAGATGGTGAAGAGGCTGGCCGCGGCGTAGTACAAGAGGAGGAACAACGCGATGCCGAAGGCCGAGCCGACAAGATCCCATTGGAGGATCTGACGCCATGGGTGCTCGGATGCCTCCAGCAGCTCGTGTTCGCTCAGGCCGCGCGCCCGCGCCTCGACCAGCGCCTGGTCACGGTACGACACCATGAGCTGGTCCCGGATCTGCGGGGAGAGATCCTTCAAGAAGAAGAGCGAGATGACGAAGACGACGATGGCGGCGATACCCGAAATGACGAACTGGCTCTTCCAGTGGGTCTGTCCGAAGTGATCCAGGGTGTGCAGCGCCACCAGCGACGTGATGAGGCTGCCCGCCACCGGGCCCATCGTCCAGAAGCCCATGGCCGAGGCGCGACCGAGTTGGGGGCTGAAGTCCCGCACCAATGCCGGAGTGGCCACGAGGATGGCGCCTTCGACGATACCGATCAGGCACGTGATCACGAGGTAGGACCACTGCGTGTTGGACAGCGGGACGCCGATCGCCGTCAGCAACCCGACGATCAAGAGGCCGTAGATGACGACGTTCGTGCGTCCCACCCTGTCCGTCTGACTGGCCGGCAACGAGGCGAACGCGCCGAGGAAGTTGGAAACCACGATGATGGCGATGTAGAAGGAGAAACTCATGTGGAATCCGGCGAGGATGTTGGGCGTCACCCCCGTCTGCGTGTAGTACACGTAGTACAGGACGAGCGTGGCCAGGACGGCCAGCGCCAGATAGCCGCCCCGTCGCGGCGCCTTGCGGATACTCGTCGATGGTGTGGTCGAAAAAGAATCGTCCGGCCGCTCCCCGTCCCGCCGGCTGCACTGCCAAGTCTCCCGGTCCAGAATTCCCAGGACTCATGTGGTTCCCCCAGTGGTCTTCCCCGGATTGCTGATCACATCGCTCGTGACATTACCGCGTTGGTACGTTCATTTTGGGGTATACCGACGCTGATGACCTTTCGTCCTGCCTGCGTTGTGCGCGGATTTTCCCTGCGTTGACCTTGTGTTGACCTCGAAGAATGCGCCGCAACGCCTGTAGGCTGCATCGCATGGAACCCCGTGAGGCCTTGACGATCGAGCAGATCGACCTGTCGGACATTGCGTTCTGGGAGCTCCCGCAAGACGAGCGCGAGGGGGCCTTCCGGCTTTTGCGTCGGGAACACCCGCTGGCCTACTTCGAGGAGCCCCCGATCATCCCCGAGCTTTCCCTCTTCGTGCCCGAGGGCCCGGGCTACCGCGCCGTGACCCGCCACGCCGACGTCGCCGAGGTGAGCCGGCATCCCGAGATCTACCAGTCGGGCAAGGGCTCCACCAGTATCGCCGATATGCCCGAAGAGCTCTTGGAGTACTTCGGCTCCATGGTCAACACCGACAATCCGCGCCACGCGCAATTGCGTCGGATCGTCTCGGCCGCGTTCAACCCCCGCATGATCAAGAGCATCGAGGAACAGATCGAGCTCGTGGCCGACCAGATCATCGATCGCGTGGCGGCACAGGGCGGATGCGACTTCGTGGTCGAGGTAGCGGCACGGCTCCCTCTCGAGATCATCTGCGGCATGATGGGGATCGGCCCGTCGGATTTCGCCACGGTCTTGAGCGCCTCCAACGTGATCACCGTTTCCGCCAACGCGTTTTCGGGAGCCGGTGATCCCGAGTATCTCGCCGCCGACGCCGATCCCCTGGTGGCCCTCCTGGAGGCTTCGCAACAACTCACCACTCTGATGTCGGACCTGGCTGAGGTGCGCCGGGGCGATCCGACCGATGACGTCACCTCGGCCCTCGTCCACAGCAACATAGACGGTGAGTCGCTCTCGCCGGCCGAAGTGGCGTCCTTCTTCATCTTGCTGGTGATCGCCGGGAACGACACCACGCGCAACGCCATCAGCCACGGGCTTCTGGCCTTTGCCGAGCATCCTGACCAGCGGGCCCTGTGGCAAGCCGACCCGGCCGGCATCTCGCCCACCGGCGTCGAAGAGATCGTGCGGTGGGGCTCACCCATCATCTGGATGCGACGCACGGTGGGCGAGCGCACCACGCTCGGCGGTGAGGAGTTGCAGCGGGGTGACAAGCTCCTGTTGTTCTACAACTCGGCCAACCGGGACGAAGAGGCCTTCGAGAATCCCTACTCCTTCGACGTGCGCCGGAGCCCCAACCCGCACGTCGGCTTCGGGGCCGCCGGGCCGCATTACTGTCTGGGCGCCCATCTGGCCCGTCAGGAGATCGCCGTGCTGTTCCGTCAGCTCTTCGCGCGCCTGCCCGACATCGCCGTCAGCGCCGAGCCCGATCGCCTGCGCTCCACGTTCATCAACGGCATCAAGCACATGGACTGCGAGTTCACTCCGGTAGCCCGGCTCCGCTGATCCGGGAGCTCATCGCACACCGAAATCCAGAACGAACGTTCGACCGTCTGCAAGACTCCCTCCATGGAACCTCTCGAGGCGCTGACGATCGACCAGATCGACCTATCGGACATGCGGTTCTGGCAGCGCCCGTGGGAGGAGCGCGAGGGCGCATTCCGGCTCCTGCGCCGCCAACGTCCGCTGGCCTTCTTCAAGGAGCCCGAGGTCCCGCCCGAGTTGGCCGAGTTCGTGCCACAAGGACCGGGCTACCGCGCCGTGACCCGCCACGCGGACGTCGCCGAGGTGAGCCGGCATCCCGAGATCTACCAGTCGGGCAAGGGGGCCACCAGCCTCCCCGATATCCCCGAGGAGCTCTTGGAGTTCTTGGGGTCCCTCGTCAACACCGACAACCCACGTCATGCCCACCTGCGTCGCATCGTCTCGGCCGCCTTCAATCCCCGCATGATCAAGAGCATCGAGAATCGCATTGAGTTCGTCGCCAACGACCTCATCAACAAGGTGGCCGAGCGGGGCGAATGCGACTTCGTCGTCGACCTGGCGGCGCAGCTGCCGCTCCAGACCATCTGCGACATGATGGGGATCGGTCCCTCCGACCACAACACCGTCCTCTACGTCTCCAACGTCATCGCCGGGTCCGGCAACGGAGTGTTCGGCGCCAGCGATCCGGAGTACATCCCTGGCGATGCCGATCCGCTGGTGACGTTGATGGACGCCTGCCAGCAGCTGACCACGCTCATGTCGGAGCTGGCGGAGGTCCGTCGAGTCACGCCGACCGACGACCTCACCTCTGCTCTCGTCAATACCAATATTGAGGGTGAGTCGCTCTCCGGCGCCGAGATCGCCTCGTTCTTCATCCTTTTGGTGGTGGCCGGGAACGCCACCACGCGCAATGCCATCAGCCACGGCCTCGTGGCCCTCACCGAGCACCCGGACCAGCGGGCCCTCTGGCAGGCCGACCCGACCGGCATTGCCGCCACCGGCGTCGACGAGATCGTGCGGTGGGGCTCGCCCGTCATCTGGATGCGGCGCACGGTGGGCGAGCGCACCACGCTCAGCGATGAGGAGCTGCAGCCAGGCGACAAGCTCCTCTTGTTCTACAACTCGGCCAATCGCGACGAGGACGTCTTCGAGGATCCCTACCGCTTCGACGTGCGCCGGAGTCCCAACCCGCACTTCGGCTTCGGGGCCGCCGGTCCGCACTACTGCCTGGGGGCCCACCTGGCTCGTCAGGAGATCGCCGTGTTGTTCCGTCAGCTCTTCGAGCGCCTGCCCGACATCGCCGCCACTTCCGAGCCGGACCGCTTACGGTCGACCTTCATCAACGGCATCAAGCACCTTCGTTGCGAGTTCACCCCGGTGGCCGTTCCCCGTTGACGCCCCGGGCCGCGGCGTAGTCGCTCAGCTCTGCCGGGAGCTCCAGCGGGCCGCCGGCGGCCCGCTGAGCACGAGGTGCGAGGGCACCACGACGCTGTGGGAACGGAGACGCTCTGCCATCCCCTTGGCCTGGGTGTCCAGCCGGAGATTGGAGGCAACGCCCCATCCGAGGATGCCGTGCACGACGAAATTGACGGCGCGGAGGTTGGGGAGCGGGTGCCGGCTCACTTCGAACCGGGCCGACTCGGGAAGCGCCTCTTTGAACTGCTCCACGTCGAAGCTGTCGCAGAGCCAACGGGCCACCGGTTCGGCATCGGCCCACAACCCGACGTTGGCGTCGCCACCCTTGTCGCCCGATCGCCCGCCGACGAGCACCCATAGCGGCACGGCGACGAGATCCTCCGTGGCGCCGTCGTGCCTGGGCGCGCGCCGCCGTTGGCGGCGGCGGCGGATCGGGCTGCCCCGCCGGCCCGATTGTCCGCGGGGACGCGGCGACCGGTTCCCCCTCGCACTCGATGCGCGGCGTGACGGCTTCGGCGGGGATGGTCGTGGGCCAGTAGCGGGCAACCGCCTGCGCGTTACCCGGCGCCGAGGTGAAGAACGTTCCCGGGTAGCTGGCCAGGCTCGTCTCGACGACCGCTCCCGAGAAGCCGCGTCCCACCGCACGCCCGTCGTCCCCGCGCACGGCGAGACGCAAGAACGCCATGCCTCCGCCGCTCAGGTCGCCAGAGAGGTCGGCGGACGTCTCGGCGAACGCGGCGCGACCCCCGGGAATGCCCTCCCACACCGCTGCCGCGGCCAGGGCGGCCTTCTCCTCGACCCGTGCCCCGGTGATGGCCAGCGTCATCGAGTTCCGCCATCCGGCGTCGAGATTGGCCGTCACCTTCAACGTCGATGGCGGCGGTTCGCCCTCCACCCCGCTGATACGCACCCGGTCGGGGCCGATCTGCTCCAGCGCCATGGTGTCGAACCGGGCCACCGCGTCCGGGCTCAGGTAGCGCGGTCCGGCGATCTCGTAGAGGAGCTGCGCCGTCACGGTCCCCACCGTCAGCGCTCCGCCGGTTCCCGGGTGCTTGGTGATGACCGAGGAGCCGTCGGGGTACAGCTCCGCCAGGGGGAAGCCGATCCGACCGGCACCGGGGATCTCTTCGAAGAATGCATAGTTGCCGCCACAACACTGCGCCCCGCACTCAATGACGTGGCCGGCCACGACCGCGCCGGCAATGGCGTCGTAGTCCTCGTCGGCCCATCCGAACGCGTGCAGCGCCGGTCCGACCGTGAGTGAGGCGTCGGTGACCCGGCCGGTCACCACGACCTGGGCCCCGGCATGGAGCGCATCGGCGATAGGGCGCGCCCCGAGGTAGGCATTGGCCGTCACCAGCGGCGCGTCGGGAGCGAGGGGTTCCCCGGTATCGAGGTTGACGAAGGCGTTCCCGGCGGACAGGAGATCGGGCACCCGCGCCGTGATGTCGTCGCCCGAGACGGAGGCCACGCGTACCGACAGACCCTGGCGCCGGGCGAGCTCCCTCACCGCGGTGGCCAACCCCTCGGGATTGAGCCCACCGGCGTTGGACACGATGGTGATGCCTCGCTCGATGCAGGTCGGCAGCACCTCTTCGAGCTGTTGGAGGAAGGTACGGGCATAGCCCCCGCTCCGCTCACGGGTCTTGTGCAGGATGTACATCGTCAGCTCGGCCAACCAGTCGCCGGTGAGCACGTCGATCGGACCGCCCTCGACCATCTCGCGTGCGGCGGAAACCCGGTCTCCGAAGAAGCCACTGCAGTTGGCCACCCGGAGGACCTCGCGCCCGGCGCCCGCACGCGGCTGGCTCACGTCGGCTCCACGACCACGAGGACGTCCCCCGCGTCCACCTGGGCGCCCGGGGCGCACAGGATCTGGGTCACCGTGCCCGCGCCGCCGGACCGCAGGGTGTGCTCCATCTTCATGGCCTCCAGCACCACCAACCCGTCGCCGTCGTCGACGACGTCGCCCACCGCCACCATGACCCGGGCGATGGTACCGGGCAACGGAGCCCGGCACTCTCCCGCCGTCCCGCCCTGCTCGTCCGGATCGTCCTCGGTGCGCAGGGTGAAGGTGGACTGGCCCTCGGGCCCGTTGACGTCGACGTGCGGCCCGGCCAGGCGCACGCGGTAACGCCGCCGTAGGCCGGCAGAGGCGAGGTCCACGAAATCGTCCGTGGTGGTGGCGGTCCCCACCTCTTGCCATTCGCCGGCCACGAGCACCGCCACGTCGTCGTCCGGTCCTTTGGTGCGGACGACGAGCGTCCCCAGGGCATCGACGAGGGTGTCGACATGGTGCGGGGCGCCGACGTTGCGCCATCCGGCGGCGGGGACGGGGACCAGGCTCTCGGCGGCGCGACGACGCAGGAGCGCCAGGGCGGCGGCGGCGGCATGACGATGACGAACGTCGTCGGCCGGGATGGCATCACGCAGGTCGTCCCGGCCGTCGAGGTAGTCGATGCCGGCCTCACCGCTACGGAACACGGGGTCGTCCAGAATTGCGGCGAGGAGGTCGCGATTGGTCTCGAGGCCGTCAACCTCGAGTGCCGCCAATGCCCGGGCCAGGCGGCCGATCGCCGTCTCCCGGCTGCCGGCATGGGCCATGACCTTGGCCACTAGCGAGTCGTACGAGGAACTGACCGTGCTGCCCGACTCGATGCCCGCATCGGTCCGTAATCCCGCACCTGCCGGCCAGGCCACGTGGCGGGCCGTGCCCGGCGTCGGCCGGTAGCCGTCGCGCGGCCGTTCGGCGCAGAGCCGGGCCTCGACGGCGTGGCCGGACACCGTGACGTGCTCCTGGGCCAGCGGGAGGGGCCGCCCGGAGGCCACCAGCAACTGCAACCCCACCAGGTCGAGCCCGGTCACCAGTTCCGTGACCCCGTGCTCGACCTGCAGCCGCGTGTTCATCTCCAAGAAGTAGAAGTTGCTCCCCTCGACGAGGAACTCCACGGTGCCGGCACCCTGGTACCCCACCGAGCGGGCCGCCACGGTGGCGGCGTGCCACATGCGCGCCCGCGTGCCGCGGTCCACGAGGATGGCCGGCGCCTCCTCGATCACCTTTTGATGGCGCCGCTGCACGGAGCACTCCCGGTCGTAGAGATGCAGCACCGTCCCGGCCGTGTCCCCGACGACCTGGACTTCCACGTGACGGGGCGAGGGAAGGTACCGCTCGAGGAACACCTCGTCGGAGCCGAACGCGGCGGACGCCTCGCGCCGCGCCGCCGCCACGGCCTCGGCGAGCTCGTCGGGGCGCTCCACCAGCCGCATGCCGCGGCCTCCTCCACCGGCCGAGGCCTTGACCAACAACGGGAACCCGATCACCCCGGCGGCGCGGGTCAGCTCGCCCTCGGCGACCGCTCCCTCCACGACTGCGCTCGGGAGCACGGGCACGCCGGCGGCCGCGACCGTCTCCTTCGCCCGCACCTTGTGCCCCATGACCCGCATCGACTCCGGCGTCGGCCCCACCCAGACGAGGCCTGCCCGGGCGCAGGCCTCGGGCAGTTCGGGATTCTCCGAGAGGAAGCCGTAGCCGGGGTGGATGGCGTCGGCCCCGGCGAGCCCGGCCAGCGTCACCAGCGCCTCGGGGTTGAGGTAGGTCTCGGCCAACGTCCGCCCCGCCAGGTGCACCGAGAGGTCGGCCTCTCCGACGTGCGGGGAGGCCGCATCCTCGGTCGTGTACACGGCGACCGCGTCGATCCCCGTGTCGTGCACGCCCCTGATGATCCGCCGGGCGATCTCCCCCCGGTTGGCCACCAGGACGCGCTGCAGCCGGGACGGCGCCATCAGTGCCGCACGACGCCGAAGGTGGCCGTGCCCGCCACGGGGGCGGAGTGCACCGCGGTCAACGCGATGGCGAGCACCGTGCGCGTGTCCCGCGGATCAATGATGCCGTCGTCCCACAGGCGGCCGGTGGCGAACAGGGCGGTCGACTCCTCTTCGATCTGGGCCTCCGTGGCGGCGCGGAGCTCCTCGTCCGCTTGCTCGTCAAAGGGCCGCCCCGCCGCTTCCGCCGCGTTGCGGCGCACGATGGAGAGGACGCCGGCGAGCTGCTTCGGCCCCATGACGGCGATGCGGTGGTTGGGCCAGGTGAAGACGAAGCGGGGGTTGTAGGCGCGCCCGGCCATGGCGTAGTTCCCGGCGCCGTAGCTGGCGCCGACCATGAGGGTGAGGTGCGGCACGGTCGAGTTGGACACCGCGTTGATCAGCTTGGCGCCATCTTTGATGATCCCTCCCTGTTCGTACCGCGTGCCCACCATGAACCCGGTGATGTTCTGCACGAACACGAGGGGGGTGTTGCTGCGGTTGCACAGCTCTATGAACTGGGCGCCCTTCTGCGCCTCCTCGGAGAAGAGGATCCCGTTGTTGGCCAGCACGCCGATGGCGTAGCCGCCGAGGGAGGCCCAGCCACAGACCAGCTGTGGTCCGTACTCCGTCTTGAACTCCTCGAAGCGCGAGCCGTCCACCACGCGGGCGAGGATCTCGCGCACGTCGAAGGGCACCCGCACGTCCACCGGTGCGATGCCGAGGAGTTCTTCGGCCGGGTAGAGAGGTGGCTCACTGCCGGGGTCCGGAGCGCCACCGCCGCGGGACCAGTGCAGGTGGGAGACGATCCCGCGGGCGATGCGAACGGCGTCGTCCTCGTCCCGGGCCAGGTAGTCACACAGGCCCGAAATGCGGGCGTGCATGCGCGCCCCGCCGAGCTCCTCCTCGTCGGCGTCCTCGCCGATGGCCATCTTGACCAGCGGGGGCCCGCCCAAAAAGACGCGGGCCCGCCCGTCGATCATGACGGTGTAGTCGCTCATGCCGGGGAGGTAGGCGCCCCCGGCGGTCGAGGAGCCGAAGACGACACAAATGGTCGGGACGCCCTGCGCCGAGAGCTGCGTCAGGCGGCGGAACTGCTCGCCACCGGGCACGAAGACGTCGGCCTGGCGGGGCAGGTCGGCTCCGCCCGACTCGACCAGGAGGATGAGCGGGAGGCGGTTGGTCTCGGCCACGTCCATGGCCCGGAGAAGCTTCTTGATCGTCGTGGGGCTGGTCGTGCCCCCGCGCACGGTCGGGTCGTTGGCGATGATCAGGCACTGGGTGTGGGCGACCTGGCCCAGCGCCACCGCCACCCCACCCCCGAGCGGGTCGCCGGTCTCCAGACCGGCCAGGGGGCACAGCTCGAGAACGGGAGTGCCGGGGTCGACCAGCGCCTCGATCCGCTCGCGCACCATCATCTTGCCGCGCGACCGGTGACGCTGGACATAGTGCGGGCCTCCACCGGCCAGCACCTGGTCGTGCAGGTCGCGCACGTGGTCGACGAGGAGGCCCATGGCATGGGCATTGGCGATGAATTCGTCCCCGGAGACGGCCAGGCGGCTGCGCAGGGGCGCACTCACGGAGCGGTGACCTCCCACGACGGCGTGCGCTTGGTGAGAAAGGCGTCCATGCCCTCCGCCGCCTCGGCCCCTGCGAACAGTTCGGCCGAGCGGGTCCGGGCCACCGCGACCCCCTCGGACCACGGCGCCTCGGAGAGCTCGGCCAGCAAGCCCTTGGTGGCGGCCACCGCGCCCGGCGCGCCTTTCAGGATGGCGGCGACCGCGGCGTCGACCCAGGCGTCGAGCGCCTGCTCGTCATCGACCACACCGGTCAGCAGCCCCGCCGCGGCCGCCTCGACTGCGCTGAAGGGCTCGCCGGTGAGCACGGCACGGGAGAGGAAACGCCGGTCAGCCACACGCAGCGCCGGCACCAGAATCATGGCCGGCGCCACCCCCACCCGGACCTCGCTGAACGCGAAGGTGCTCGGCGCAGTGGCGATGGCGAGGTCGGCCGTGGCTATGAGACCCAGTCCGCCGGCCCGCGCGTGCCCACCCACTCGGGCGATGACCGGGACCGGGGCGCGACGGATCGCCTCGAGGACCTCGGGCATGCGGGAGCTGACGGTCGTCGGGGGCGCGGTGAGGTCGGCGCCCGAGCAGAACGCCCTGCCGGTGGCGGTCAGGACCACCACCCGTACCGCGGCGTCGGTCGCCGCCCCGGTCAGGCCCTCGGCCAGCTCGTCGAGGAGCTGCGCCGAGAGCGCATTGCGGTTGTGGGGGGAGTCGAGCGTGAGCGTGCAGACCGGCCCTTGGCGTCTGCGATGGACCAGCTCTGTCGTCACCGATGCGCAGTGTAGGGGGCCGGCGACGCGCCCGGGGATTCGAAGTTACCCGGTGGTAATCTTCGGCGGTGATCGAAACCGACGAGCACCAGATCTTTCGCAAGACACTACGGGACCTCTTCGAACGGGAGATCGAGCCGCATATCGACGCCTGGGAGGCGGCCCGCACGTTTCCGGCCCACGAGCTGTTCCCCAAACTGGGCGCCGTCGGTCTCCTCGGGCTGGAGTACGAGACGGCCTATGGGGGCATGGGAGCCGATCACTCCTTCACGGTGGTGGCCGGCGAGGAGATGGGGCGTATCAGCTGTGGCGGCATCCCCATGGCCATGGCGGTGCAGATGTCGATGGCCACGCCGGCGCTGGCCCGCTACGGATCCGACGAGCTCAAGGCGAAGTACCTGGCGCCATCCATCCGCGGCGAGCTCGTGGCCTCCATCGCGGTGACCGAACCCGACGCCGGGAGCGACGTGGCGGGCATCCGCACCCGGGCCGTCCGCGACGGGGACGAGTGGGTCATCAACGGGGCCAAGCTCTACATCACGACGGGCACCCAGTCGGACTGGCTCTGCCTGCTGGCCCGCACCAGCGACGAGCCGGGGTACCGGGGCATGTCGCTCATCGTGGTCCCGACGGCGATCGACGGCGTGGTCGTCTCCCGCAAACTCGAGAAGTTGGGCATGTGGTCGAGCGACACCGCCGAGCTCTCGTTCTCCGACGTCCGGGTCCCGGTGTCGAACACCATCGGCGAGGTCGGGCGGGGCTTCCAACAGCAGATGGCCCAGTTTCAAGCGGAGCGGCTGATCACCATGTACAAGCAGGTCGGCGCGATCGAGCAGGCGTTGGGGCGCACCCGGGCCTACCTCGTGGAGCGTCAGGCGTTCGGCCAACCGCTCATGGCGAACCAGCACCTGCAGTTCGCGCTGGCCGAGCTCTCGGCACGCCACGACATGCTCAAGCACTACGCCCGCGCCGCCGCCGATGCGGTGTTGCGGGGCGAGGACGCCACCCGCTTCGCCACCATCGGCAAGTTGATGGGCTCGCGGCTCCAGCGCGAGGTGGCGGACGCCGCGGTGCAGTACCACGGCGGCATCGGTTACATGGCCGAGCACTGGGCCTCCCGGTTCTACCGCGACACCCGGCTCGATTCCATCGGCGCCGGAGCGGACGAGGTGATGCTGCGCATCCTGGCCCGTATGGACGGCTACTCGGTCGAGTAGTCCGGCCCAACGGGAGCGTCGGTCCCGACGAGCGGGCGGCACCCGACAGCGGGCGGCGCTAGCCCAGCGGCAGTCCCGGGGCATCGGCCAACGAGGGGTCGCGGCCGGGCTTGGCGGATGCCGCGTAGATCTGGTCGGGGCGAAACGAGCGGACGGCCCGATCGCCGGAGCGGCCCCCGACGACCTCGACCCAGACCTCGCCCGTCTCCTTGTTGGCCACCTGGGCCACGAACGACCAGCTGGCGCCCCGCATCCGGGTGCCGGTCACCACGACGGGGTCCCCGGGCCGCAACCCGGCCCAACGAGTAGTGCGGCTGAGATCGGAAGGCGCCATCCCCCTTCTTTTTAGTGCATCGGCCCGCGATGTCAGAGCCTGGTCCTATCCTGGCTGCCATGGCGCTCCAACTCCCCCGCACGTTGACGCCATCGAAGGTGACCGCCTTCACCAACTGTCCCCTGGCCTTTCGCTTCGCCGTGATCGAGCACCGGCCCGAGCCACCCTCACCGCACGCCGTCAAGGGAACGCTGGTGCACTCGGCGCTCGAGGGCCTCTTTTGGAACCACGCGCCGGCCCGGCGCACCCGGGCGGCCGCCGGGCATGAGCTGGCTCTCGCCTGGACCGAGCTGGGGTCGGATCCCGAGTTCGCCGAGCTCGGCCTCGGCCATGACGACGCCGCCACATTCCTGGCCGACGCCGAGCACCTCATCGACAACTACTTCCGTCTGGAGGACCCCACGACGGTGCAGACCATCGGCGTGGAGCTCGGGGTCGAGATCGAGAACGACGGCCTGCGCCTGCGCGGGATCATCGACCGCCTCGACATCGGCCCCGACGGCGCCTTGACGGTCGTCGACTACAAGACGGGGAGGGCTCCCTCGGAACGCTACGAGCAGGGAAAGATGGGCGGCGTCCAGACCTATGCGCTGTTGTGCGAGAAGGTGCTCGGACGACCCCCGGCCGAGGTGCGCCTCCTGCACCTGCGCGACCCGGTCGCCATCACGGCCGTCGCCACGCCCCAGACGATACGGGGGCAGCAGCGCCGCACCTCGGCCGTATGGAACGCCATCGAGCGCGCCTGCGTGAACGAGGACTTCCGCCCCAAGGTGGGACCCCTCTGCCAGTTCTGTCATTTCAAGCCCTCCTGTCCCGCCTTCAACGCCGCATGAGGGGACGGCCATGACGAGCCTCGACCAGTCCGCGGCGCGTCTCGATGACACCGTCAATGCCGTGTTCGAGCCTTGGCGGGGACAACCGCAGGTCGACCGCGCCGCCGCGCTGGTCTCCAACCTGGCCGACTACGGCTTCGTCTGGGTGGGGCTGGCCGCCCTCAAGGCCCGGCGCCGGGGGCCGGGGCGCCGCCGGGCCGTGGTCTCACTCGGCACGGCGGGCGTCTCCTCGCTCTTCGTGAACCGGGCTGCCAAGTCGGTGGTGGAGCGCCAGCGGCCCGAGGAGCAGCTCGACGTGCGGGTCCGCAGGCCCACCAGCAACAGCTTTCCGAGTGGGCACACCTTGGCCGCCTTCGCCACCGCCGTCGTCCTGCCTGATTCCACCGCCGAGACGGCGGCCTACGTCGGATTCGCCAGCGCCGTGGCGGCCAGCCGGGTGCACCTGCGGGCCCACCACCCCAGCGACGTGCTGGGCGGGGCGGCCATCGGCGCCACCCTGGGACTGCTCCTCCGTCCCCTGGTCAACGTGGTGACCCCGGGCTCCCGGGGGCGGTCCCGGCGCAGGCCGAAGGGAATGGGACCTCGGGGCTACGTGTTGAAGAAGCTATGAAGCCATTCTCCGTGACGTGGGACTACCGGTGTCCCTTCGCCCGCAACGCCCACGAGCACCTGGTGACGGCACTGGCCGACGGCGCGGACTGGGATGTCACCTTTCTCCCCTTCTCGTTGAGTCAGGTGCACGTGCCCGAGGGCGGCACCCCGGTGTGGGACGACCCCGGCAAGTTCAAGGACCTGATCGCGCTGGCGGCCGGTGTCGTGGTGCGCGACCAGTATCCCGAGCAGTTCGGGGCGGTGCACAACGCCCTGTTCGCGGCCCGTCACGATCAGTCGCTCGACCTGCGGGAGGCCGCAGTGATCGCCGACGTGCTGGACGGCGCCGGCGTCCCCGGTGACAAGGTGCTGGCCGAGGTGGAAGCGGGCGCCCCGATCGAAGAGATCAAGCGCGCGCACCTCCAGGCGGTCAACGAATGGAGTGTCTGGGGTGTGCCGACCTTCGTGGTGGACGGGCGGGCGGTGTTCGTCCGGCTCATGAGCCGTCCGCAAGGCGACGCCGCGCTGGCCCGCCGCACCATTGAGGGGATCGTGCGCCTGGTGGACGAGCAGCCGGACCTCAACGAGTTCAAGTACACGACGCTGGAGCGCTGAACCCGTTCACGAGGTCAGCCCGAGCAGCCCCGAGCGCGAGGTCAGCCCGAACGGGCGATCTCGCTGAGCAACGCGAACGTGCGGTCGCGCTCCTCCCGGGTCCCGACGATGGAGGCGACGAAGTCGGTGGCGCCGGCCGCGGCCAGCTTGTCGATCGACGCCCGCACCGCGTCCTCGTCGCCCACAATGGCAACGTCGGCCGGGCTGGCCGCCCCCTCCTTGTCCAGCATCGCCTTGTACGAGGGCAGGTTCGGGTAGATGGCGAACTCCTCGTTGATGCGCTCGTTCGCCGCCTCGATGTCCGCCGTGACCGAGATGGGCAGCGACACGCCGATCCGTGGGGCCGGGCGCCCCGCCTTCTCCGCCGCGGCACGGATGATGGGCGCAATGTGCGATTCGATGGTCGAGATACCGGTCATCCAGGTGACGGTGCCGTCGGCCACGCGCCCGGCCAGCTTGAGCATGGTGTCACCCAAGGCCGCCACCAGGACCGGGGGGGCGCTGACATCGCGCACCTCCAGGGGAGCGAACGCATTGGTCGTAATGCGCTCGCCGGCCACGTTGACCTTTTCGCCGTGGAGGAGGGGCATCAGGGCCGCCAGGTACTCCTTCATGTAACGCGCCGGCTTGTCGAAGCTGATGCCCCACATCCCCTCGACCACCACCTGGTGGGAGAGGCCGATGCCCAGGATCAAGCGGTTGGCGGTGGCCAGCTGCACGGTGAGGGCCTGCTGGGCCAGCATCATCGGGTGCCGGGGGTAGACCGGGACGACGCCGGTGCCCAGGCCGATGCCGGGGACCTGCGCCCCGGCCGCAGCCAACAGCGTCAGCGCGTCGGGGCCGAAGATCTGGACCGCGAAGGCATGGTCCAGCCCCGCGTCGGCGAAGCGGCGCAACTGGGCCACCGTGTCGGCCAACGACCGGTCGACGTCGATCAGGCTGCCGATGCGCAGGGGTTTGGCCATGAGTGCTCTCGTCTCCTCTATAGGCTGCCGGTCGTGTCCGGTCCACCGCTGTCGCTGAGGTTATCGACCTGAGTGCCCACCAGGTCGGGTTCGTCGGAGCCGGACAATTGGCACGAATGGCCGCCGAAGCGGCAAGCGCCCTCGGGCTCTCGGTGGCCGTGCTGGCGGAGCACCCCGACGATGCGGCCTGCGCCGTGGCGGCGGAGGTCCTTGTGGGCTCCCCACTGGTCGAGGCCGACCTGCGGGCCCTGGCCGACGCGGTGCGAGGTGATCACGTTCGACCACGAGCAGGTCGACCTCTCCATCCTCCGTACCCTGGCGGCAGACGGGGTCACCATCCGGCCCGGGCTGTCGACGCTGGAGATGGCGACCGACAAGGCCCATATGCGGTCGGTGCTGGCGGCGGCCGGGGTCCCCGTCCCGGGCCATGTGGTGCTCGACGCCGGTCCGGCCGGTCAGGCGCTGCCCACTTCCGAGATCGAGCAGTTCGCCGACACCCACGGATGGCCGCTCGTGCTCAAGACGGCCCGGGGCGGCTACGACGGCAAGGGAGTATGGATCGTCAACGACCTGGCCGAGGTGGCTACGGTGACGGCGCCCTTGGTGGGCCGGTTGTTGCTCGAAGAGATGGTGCCGTTCCAGGCGGAGCTGGCCGTCATGGTGGCGCGCCGCCCATCGGGGGAGACGGTGACCTGGCCGGCCGTCGAGACGGCCCAGGTGGACGGGGTGTGCCGAGAGGTCCTCGTGCCGGGCCGCCTGCCCCCCGACGTGGTCGAGCGTGCCCGCGCCCTCGGGCAGGCGGTGGCGGAGATCGCGGGAGCCGTGGGTGTGCTCGCGGTGGAGCTCTTCTGGTCCGGAGGTGTCCTGATGGTCAACGAGATCGCCGCCCGTCCCCATAATTCTGGGCACTGGACCATCGAAGGCGCGGTGACGTCGCAATTCGAGAACCATCTCCGGGCCGTCCTCGACCTGCCCCTGGGATCGCCGGCTCCCCAGCACGCCCAGGTGGCCAGCGTCAACATTTTCGGGGGCGCCGGCGGGGAGGATCCCCTGGCACTCCTCCCCGGTGGCCTGGCCACCGAGGGGGCCCATGTCCACCTGTATGGCAAAGCGACCAGGCCAGGGCGCAAACTGGGGCACGTGACCGTGTGCGGAGACGATGCCGACGCAGTGCGGGAGCGGGCCTGGGCGGCTGCAGAGGCCCTGGGCACGCCCCGTCCGAAGGTTCTCTTGACCGCTTCGGGGCGGCCCTCATGACCCCATTGGTCGCCGTGGTGATGGGGAGCTCGTCGGACCTTTCGGTCATGCAGGACGCCATCGGGGTCCTGGAGCGGTTCGGGGTGCCGCACGAGGTGCGGGTGGTGTCGGCCCACCGGACCCCCGACGACATGATCGCCTTCGGACATGGCGCGGCGGCGCGGGGCCTGCGGGTGATCATCGCCGGCGCCGGCGGAGCCGCCCACCTGCCGGGAATGTTGTCGTCGGTCACCACCCTGCCGGTGATCGGGGTTCCGGTGGCACTGGCTCATCTCGACGGGCTCGATTCGCTTCTCTCCATTGTGCAGATGCCCCGCGGGGTGCCGGTGGCGACCATGGCCGTGAACGGCTCCCGTAACGCCGGGCTGCTGGCGGTTCGTATCCTGGCGGGGGGCGATCCCGTCCTGACGGCGCGCATGCAGGAGTTCCAGGAGGAGCTCGCCGCCGCCGCCCGGGCGCAGGACGCCGAAGTCGCCGACGGAGGAGAGGGAGGAGGGCCATGAGCCATGAGTGAACCGACGCTGGCTCAGCGGCTCGGGTACGCCGCCGACGCCAAACTCCTCATCATCAACGCCGACGACCTCGGCTCGTGCCACTCCGCCAACGTCGGGGTCTTCGAGTGCCTCGCCACCGGCATCGTCACCAGCGCCACGCTGATGGTGCCGTGCCCGTGGGCGCGCGAGGCTTCGAGCCGTTACCGGGGCGAGGACATCGGGGTCCACCTGACCCTCAACGCCGAGTACGAGCTCTACCGCTGGGGCCCCATCACCCACGCCCCCTCACTGCTCGGTGGCGACGGCGGGTTCCCGCGGACGATGGAGGACGTGTGGGACCACGCCGACCTCGATGAGGTGCGACGGGAGTGCCGGGCCCAGATCGAGCGCGCCATCCTCTGGGGCTTCGACGTCAGCCATCTCGACGCCCACATGGGCACGCTGCAATTCCGCCCCGAGTTCTTCGACGTCTACCTCGACATGGCGATCGAATTCAGGCTGCCCCTCCGCATGATCGGCGCCGGCATGGAGCGCTACGTCGGCTTCCCCGGCCGGGCCGTGGCCGCGGAGGCGGGGGCGATCTTCACCGACCACACCCGCTTCGTCCCCGGCGTCGGCTCACGCCAGACGTTCGAGAAGGACCTCGCCACCCTGCGGCCCGGGGTCACCGAGATGCATCTGCACCCCGCCGTCGACAGTGCCGAGCTGCGATCCCTGGCCACCGACGACTGGGCGGCCCGGGTCGACGACTACCACATGATCTGCGAGGAAGACTGGGTCGCCGAGTCCGTGGCTGCCGCGGGCGCCACCCTGATCGGCTACCGGCGCCTGCGCGAACTGGCCCGCTCCGCGGACTGACGGCGGCCGTGCGCGCCGTGGAGCCCCGGCAGGAGCGGCGCGCCCGGACGATCGCCACCATCGCCCTCCTGGCCGTGGTGGCCACCGCCGTGGCGCTCCTCTTGGCACAGAGCGCCGGCGCGATCCACCTGGGCTTCCTGGGCTCGGGCGGCTGAACGGCTCGGGCGGCTGATCACGCAGGTGGCTGATCAGCGCAGCCCGGCGAACAGGTCGTCCTCGGTGACGTCGACCGGTCCGACCCGACTGCGGGCCAGGCGGAAGTGATCGACCGGGTCGATGTCCTTGAGCACATCGGGAGGCAGGCCGAACCAGAACGGGGAGTTCGGGTCGACCTGCGTCGCATGCGCCTTCAGCGCCCGGCCGCGCACGTCCTCGAAGCCCTTCACGTCGATCGACGTGGTGAAGGGGTCCTCCCGGGTCATCCGGGACATCCGTTCCTCGCTGAAGGGTGATTCCAGTCCCAACTCCAAGAACTTGGCGTGGATGCGGCGGAACCGCTCGGCCGGCCACACCGAGTAGTACAGCTTCGACGGCGTGAAGGGAGGTCCGGCGTCGGGGAACCGGTCGGGATCTCCGGCGGCATCGAAGGCGACGATGGAGATCTCGTGGACCCGGAGGTGATCGGGGTGGGGGTACTCGCTCTGGTCCTCCGGATAGGTCAGGATCACCTGCGGCCGCTCCCGCCTGATCACCGCCACCAGGCGCCCGACCGCCTCGTCCAAGGGGGCCTGGGCGAACGAGGCGGGGTTCTCGTTGGCTTCGCTGCCCGGCATGCCCGAGTCCCGGTAGCCCAACATCACCGTTTCGTCGTAGCCGATGATGTCCGTGGCCGCCTTCAGCTCCGCCAACCGGACCGCCCCGATGTCCGCCCGGACCTCCGGGGTGTCCATGGCCGGGTTGAGGATGTCGCCCGCCTCCCCGCCCGTGCAGCACACCAGGACCGTCCGCACCCCCTCGGCGTGGTAGCGCGCCACCGTCGACGCGCCCTTGGAGGACTCGTCGTCGGGGTGCGCGTGTACGGACAGCAGGCAGAGTCCATCGTCGGGGCACTGTCGAGACTTTAGCGGTGGGGTTCCCGGGCCTCGGCCGCCCGAGAACACCAGCCGTTGCCCTATTGGCCCCGCAGAGCCGTACACTCGTTGCTATGGCAGGCACGTTCAAGAGGATCGGTGGGATCTTCCAGGCCAAGGCCAACAAGGTCCTGGACAAGGCGGAAGATCCTCGCGACACACTGGATCTCTCCTACGAGAAGCAGCTCCAGCAGCTGCAGAAGGTCCGCCGGGGTGTGGCCGACGTGGCCACGGCCCGCAAGCGGCTCGAGCTCCAGGCCCAGGGGTTGCAGAAGCAGGCCGACAAGCTGCAGGGGCAGGCCAAGGCGGCCCTCCAGCAGGGCAACGAGGACCTGGCCCGCGAGGCGCTGTCGCGCCGTGCCGCGCTGGGGGAGCAACTGGCCGAGCTCAAGACGCAGCATGACCAGATCAGCGAGCAGGAGCAGAAGCTGATCGACACCTCCCAGGTGCTTCAGACCCGGGTGGAGCAGTTCCGCACGAAGAAGGAGACGCTCAAGGCCAGCTACACCGCGGCGGAGGCCTCGACCAAGGTGGGCGAGGCCGTGTCGGGCATCTCGACCTCCATGGGCGATTCGGGCCAGGCCATGCAGCGGGCCCAGGACAAGATCGCCAGCATGCAGGCGCGGGCCGGCGCCATGGACGAGTTGCTGGCCTCGGGCGCCCTGACAGATCTCGGCACGCCCGTCGACGACATCCAAAAGGAGCTCGACAAGGTGAGCGCCACCTCGCAGGTGGACAACGAGCTGGCTGCCTTGAAGCTGGAGCTGGGAACGGGCGGGGCGGACGACGACAGCGGCGGCCCTGCCGGCCGCCGACCAAAGTGGCAATGGAAACGGAGGAACACCCGGCTAATGGCTCTCTCGCACAACATCAAGCCAGATCGGGGGCTGACGACACGCATGCTGATGACGGGGTTCTTCCTCGTCCTTCTCTACGCCCTCTTGATCGGCGTCCTCTTCATCTTTTTGAAGAGCCTGCTTCTCATCTTGATCATCGCCTTCGGGCTCTTGTTCTGCCAGTACTACTTCAGCGACAAGATCGCCATGTTCGCCATGCACGCCAAGGAGGTCACCCCGCAGGAGGCCCCTGAGCTGCACGGCGTGATCGACCGCCTGTGCGCGCTGGCCGACATGCCCAAGCCCCGCGTGGCCATCGCCCAAACCGACGTGCCCAACGCCTTCGCCACCGGGCGCAGTCCCAAGGCTGCGGTGGTGTGCGCCACCACCGGACTGCTCCGCCGTCTCGACGAGCCCGAGATCGAGGCCGTCCTGGCCCACGAGATCTCCCACGTGGCCCACCGCGACGTGGCCGTGATGACGATCGCCAGCGGCCTCGGCATGATCGCCGGGCTCTTGACCCGGGTCATGTTCTACTCGGAGATCTTCGGTGGTGGCCGCGGCGGGAACAACAACAACAGCGGTGGCCAGCTGGTCATGATCGAGTTGATCGTCACGCTGGTCTCGGTCATCGTGTACTTCGTGAGCTTCCTGCTCACGATGGCGCTGTCCCGTTACCGCGAGCTGGCCGCCGACCGCTCGGGCGCCATCCTCATCGGGCAGCCCTCCCTGCTGGCCTCGGCCCTCATCAAAATTTCCGGCGAGATGGGCCGGGTCCCGACCAAGGACCTCCGAGCGGCCGAGCCGTTCAACGCCTTCTTCATCGTGCCCGCCATGACCAGCGCGCAGGACCAGCAGCGGGGCCAGGGTCAGGGGCAGGGCTTCAGCTTCGGCAGCCTGTTCCGGACGCACCCCACCTTGGAGCGCCGCCTGGCCCAGCTCGACCAGCTGGAGCACGAGCTCGGCCAAGCCCGCTGAGCCGCCGTTCCTGAAGTGGGACTTCTCGACACCCTGCTGGGTCGGACCAAGCCGGTCAAGGCGAACCTGGACGCGCTCTTCGCGCTTCCCACGGCCGCGCTGACCCTGCAGAGCGCGGGCGGCCTGGTCTCGTCGGGCCACGCCGGCGTCTGCTGGAAGCCGCCATCGGGCCAGGGCTCGGCGGACCTGGAGTCCGAGGTGGCCCAGCTGGTCGGTGACGGATTCACCCAGACGCAGGACTCGTTCGGCTACGGATGGCTGCTGCTGGCCGAGCCCGAGCTCGACGACCTCGTCACCAAGGCGCACATGGCCAACACCACCCTCACCGAGGCCGGCTGGGGCCAGCAGCTCCTGTGCTCGGTCTTCGGGTTCGTGCCCGAGCCCGGTGCAGCGGCCGATGCCCGACCGTTCTCCCTCGTCTACCTCTACAAGCGCGGCACCTTCTACCCCTTCGCCCCGGTGGACAACCACAAGGAGCGCCGGGACACCGAGCTCGAACTGCGCATCCGCTCCATGCTGGGGTCCGACCTTCCCGTGGAAACGGACCTGACCCGATGGTTCCCGCTGTGGGACCTCCCGGTCGCGTGACGGTCGAACGCCTGATCCCGCTCCAAGGGGCGGTGAACTTCCGCGACCTCGGCGGGTACGCTCACCGAGGACGGGCTGCGCACGCGGTGGCGGGTCCTCTTCCGGGCCGACGGGCTGAGCGAGCTGACCGGGACGGACCTGGCCGTGATGCGCGAGCTCGGGATCCGCACGGTGGTCGACCTGCGCTCGGGCCAAGAGGTCGAGCAGAGCCGCTTCGACGTGGAGGCGCACCCGGTGACCTTCCACCACTTCCCGTTCATCAAGGCCCTCCCCGATGCGGAGGACTTCGCACGGGCCCCGGGCTTCCTCGGCACCCAGTACACCGACATGCTCGACGACGCCACGCCTCAGATCATCGGGGCCCTGTCCGCCCTGGCCGCGCCCGACGCCCGCCCCGCCGTGTTCCACTGCACCGCCGGGAAGGACCGCACCGGCCTGCTCTCGGCACTCGTGCTGTCCTTGCTGGGCGTGCCCGAGGAGACCGTCGTGGCCGACTATGCGCTCAGCGGCGCGGCCATGACCCGGCTGCGGGCCAAGCTGATCGAGAAGTATCCCGAGGGGAAGGGCTTCATCGCCGACTCCGACGTCCTGTTCTCCGCCGATCCCTCCAACATGGTGACGCTCTTCGCCCACCTACGGGCCCGCTACGGGACCGTGGAGCGGTACGCGGCGGAGGTGGGCGTGCCGGGGGACGTGGTCGAACGACTGCGCCAGGAGCTGCTCGAGCCGGCCGAGTAATCGGGACGGAGCCGAGCAGTCGGGTCGGGCCGAGCAGTCGGGTCAACCCGCTCGAGAGAATCAGCGCAGCGGGCGCAAGCGGTCGATGGCCGCCGCCAGGGCGATGTCGAGCACGGTGAGCCCGCCCGCGCTATGGGTGCTCAGCACCAGGTGGACCTTGTTCCAGCGGATGTCGATGTCGGGATGGTGGTTCGCCGCCTCCGCGGCGGCGCCGACCGCGTTGACGAAGGCCAGTGCGGCGGCGAAGTCGCGGAGCTCGACCGTGGTGACCAGCTCGTCGCCCACGTGCTCCCACGCCAACCCCTGCTCGACCAGGGCGGCGTCGACCTCGTCGGGGGACAGCACGGGCTCGCTCACGGATGGGTCATCTCCTCGGGCCGCACGGCGCCGTCGAACTCCTCGGCGGTGAGGAAGCCCAGCTCGAGCGCGGCCTCCCGCAGCGTGGTGCCCTCCTTGTGGGCCTTCTTGGCCACCTGGGCCGACTTGTCGTAGCCGATGATCGGGTTGAGGGCGGTGACCAGCATGAGCGAGTTGGCCAGGTGGCGGGCGATCTGGGCGTAATCGGGCACCAAGCCCTCGACGCAGAACTCCCGGAAGGCCCGCGAGGCGTCGGTCAAGAGGGAGACCGACTGCAAGACGTTGTAGATGATGACCGGCTTGGTGACGTTGAGCTCGAGGTTGCCCCGGCTGCCGGCGATGGCGATGGCGGCGTCATTGCCCTGCACCTGGATGCCGACCATGATCATGGCCTCGCTCTGGGTCGGGTTGACCTTGCCGGGCATGATGGACGAACCCGGCTCGTTCTCGGGCAGGGCGAGCTCCCCCAGCCCGCTCCGGGGCCCCGAGCCCAGCCAGCGCAGGTCGTCGGCGATCTTCATCAGCGAGGCGGCCAGGGTGCGCAGCGCCCCGTGCGTGAAGAGCAGGGCGTCGTGGGCGGCCAGGGCGGCAAATTTGTTGGGGGCGGTGAGGAAGGGAAGCCCGGTCATGGCGGCGATCGCCGCGGCCACCCGCTCGCCGAACTCGGGATGCGTGTTGAGGCCGGTGCCCACGGCGGAGCCGCCCGCCGCCAGCTCGTAAATTCCCGGAAGGGTCAGCTCGATGCGCTCGATGTCGGCGCTCAGTTGGGCCACGTAGCCGGAGAACTCCTGGCCCAAGGTGAGGGGCACGGCGTCCATCAGGTGGGTGCGCCCGATTTTGGTCACCTCCGCGTAGGCCACTTCCTTGTCGTGCAGCGCGTCGCGCAGCGCCGCCACCGAGGGCAGCAGCCGGTGCACGATCTCCTCGGCCGCTGCGATGTGCATGGCGGTGGGGAAGGTGTCGTTGGAGGACTGCGACATGTTCACGTGATCGTTGGGGTGGATCGGCCGCTTCGATCCGAGTTCGCCACCGGCCAGCTCGATGGCCCGGTTGGAGATGACCTCGTTGGCGTTCATGTTGGTCTGGGTCCCGCTCCCGGTCTGCCAGATGTGCAGGGGGAACTCGTCGTTCCACTTCCCCTCGGCCACCTCGGCCGACGCCTGCTCGATCAGCTCGGCCAGTCCCGGCTCGAGCTTGCCCAGGTCGCGGTTGACCTTGGCCGAGGCACCTTTCAAGATCCCGAAGGCCCGGATGACCGGCGGGGGCATGGTCTCCACACCGATGTCGAAGTGATGGAGCGAGCGCGCCGTCTGCGCCCCCCAGTACCGGTCCGAGGGGACCTCGATCTCCCCCATGCTGTCGCTTTCCACCCGAGTGTTCGCCACAAGAGCCAGCTTAGGGCCGCCGGCGCCCGCAGACCCAGTTCGACCGCCTCCCGGGCCGCCTGAATGTCCGAGGCGCGCGCCCCGTCGCCATCCCCCGGGACCTCGAGGATGGCCGGGAGATCCACCAGGGCGGGGTGGCTGAGCAGCAGGCCCAGATGGAGCGCGCCGATGGTCCCCTCGCCCACGTTGGCGTGGCGGTCCCTGTTGGCCCCCAGCTCGACCTTGGAGTCGTTGAGGTGCAGGCAGCGCAGCCGGTCCAGCCCGATGACGGCGTCGAAGTCGGCCACGACGTCGTCGGCCTCCTCCACCGAGGTGTAGCCGATCGCCCGAGGCCCACAGATGCTGCGTATCGAGGCAGACGCCCAGCCGGGGGGCGAGTGCGGCACCGGCGGCGTCGAGAATGGCGGCCAGCTCCTCGAAGCTGCGCCCGACGGTGCCGCCCGTGCCCGCCGCGTTCTCCAGCAGGATCGGGCAGGCGCCCGGCGACCGACCATCGACGCGCTCGAGCACGCCAGCGAGGGCGTCCACCACCTGGGGCAGGCAGTCGGCGAACCCGCTCCCCTTGTGGCTCCCCACGTGCAGGACCAGCCCCGAGGCGCCCATGCCGGTGGAGGTGGCCAGGTTGGCGGCCAGGCAGTCGACCGAGCGCTGCAGCAGGTCCGGTTGGTCGGAGGCCAGGTTGATGAGGTAGGTGGCATGGCAGAAGGTCTCGGCGATGACCGGGCTGTTCTCCTGGGCCACCCGGTACTCGTAGAGGACCTCGTCGGCGTACTGGGTCGGCTTCCAGGCCCGGGGGCTCTGGGTGAAGATCTGCACCACCTCGGCCCCGATCTCCGCCCCCCGCTCGAGGGCGGGGACGAGCTTCCCCCGGCGCGTACGTGGGCACCGATGCGCATGCGTCTGAAGGTAGTCGGGTCCCGTTATCGTCGGGACAGGATCCGGGGCGGGCCCGGGCCCGCCCCTCGCCACCACCCCCCGCCATCATCCCTGACACCACCCGAAAGGACACACCGATGGCCGACTCCCTCTCCGCCAAGGCACGCGAGCTCATCGCCCGACCGGTCCTGGCCTCCTTGACCACCCTGGGCAAGGACGGCTCGCCCCAGGTCACCCCTCTGTGGATCGACCAGGACGGCGACGACCTCCTCTTCAACACCGCTCAGGGCCGGGTCAAGGCACGCCACATCGAGAACGACCCCCGGGTGGCCATCTCGGTCGTGGACCCGGACGACCAGTACAACGTGGTCGCCCTGCGCGGGACCGTGGTCGACATCACGACCGACGGGGCCGACGCCCACATCGACGCACTGGCCAAGAAGTATCTCGGCGTGGACTCGTACCCGATGCGCCAGGAGGGTGAGGTACGGATCAAGGTGCGCGTGCGCACCGACCACATCGCCATGCAGGGCTAGGAGTTCAACAGTCGCTGGTCTCTCACGGCGACTCGGGCATCAGGCGCCCTGAATTCTCGCACACCTCGACTCCCGGCGGCACTGCGCCGGGTGGCGCCGCGCCGGCCGGGACGAGGACCAGGTCGCACAAGGCGAGCAGGGAGGCGGGCGGGGCTGCCCCGACGCCATCGGTCAGGTCGAGGGCGATCGGGGGACCGCCCTCTCTCTCGGGGAGGGGTCGATTGATGGCGCCGGCCACCGGGTAGTGCGGGCCCGTCCCGACGGCGATCCCATCCGTCCACATGGCCCGGCACAGGGCAGCTGCTTCAGTCGTGGCCGCGGTGAACGGGCCCGTGAACGCCAAGATGGCCCGTCCGCCGCTGACGCGGTCGAACGTCGTCATCTCGCGGGCCAGAACCGCCGGGTGCCGGTGGGGGTGAGAACCCAGATCGATGCGCACGCCGAGTAGGACACCCGGCACCCACGACCCCACGGCGGTGGCCAGGACGATGGCGTCGCCCAGGGGCCCGTCGCGCAAGAAGAGGACGTCGACCCCGGACCCGCCCGCTCGCTCGGCGTCGGCCCGCAGCGCACCCGCGTCGGGCGCGGCCAGGAACAGTCCCCTCACGGCGTCGCACACTACGTCGGTCCGGAAGTACTACGTCCTCTCCCACCACCCCCCGATGTCGCGGGCCACCCCGTCGCGGGCCAGACGCTCGAGCCCGCCGCACAGGGCCGGGAGCTCCAACCCGGTCACCCGGGCCAGATGGTCGAGGGAGACCGGATCAGAGGAGAGCGCCTCGAAAAGCGCCCGATCGGGGCCGCTGTACCCGCCGCCGGCGAGAGAACCGGAGCTCGCGGCGGCGCCGTCGGCGACGACACCTGCCCCGGCCGGCAGCAAGACGCCGCGCAGGGCGAGCGCGGTGAGAATGTCGTCGACGCCGCACACCGGGAAGCAGCCGTCGGCCAGGAGGCGGTTCGTCCCCTCTGAGGTCGGGCTGCGAATGGAGCCGGGGACTGCGCCGACCGGGATGCCACGCGCCGCGGCCGCCTCGACCGTGTACAGCGCCCCGCCCCGATGCCTGCTCTCCACCACGACCACCACGTCGCTCAGCATGGCCAGGAGGCGGTTGCGCACAGGGAAGCGCCACTTCTCGGTGCGCACCCCGGCGGGCGACTCCGAGTAGACGGCGCCCTGTTCGGCCACCCGGGCCCAGAGCCGGGCGTTTCGCCGAGGGTACGGATCGTCCAGCCCGCCCGCCACCACGGCGATGGGCGGGGCGCCGGAGGCCGTGGCCCCTTCGTGGGCCGCCCCGTCGATCCCGAGGGCGAGGCCCGAGACCACGCTGACGCCGAGCGCGGCCAGGTCGGCCCCGAACTGCGCCGCCACGCCGATCCCGTACCGGGTCGGGCTTCGGGTGCCGACCAGGGCCACCGTCGGATGGGTGTGCACCGCCTCCGGATCCCCCTGGCAGAAGAGCACCGCTGGTGCATCGGGGTCGTTCTCCAGGCGGGCCGGGTAGCCCGGTCCGCCGTGCCAGCAGCACCTCGATCCCCTTCTCTTCGTGCCGTTGCCAGATGCGGGCGACGTCGCCGGGGAACGAGCGACCGCGCCCAGGCCACCGAGGGGGCATCGGTCGCCAGCAGCAGGCGCAGCGTGGCCGGGCCCACCTGGGGCACCGATGCCAGCGCGGCCGCGTACGCCTCCTCGGGCAGACCCCCGGGCCCTTCGGCCGCCGTCACCGGGTCACCAGCGCGCGGGCGGTGCGCAGGCACAGCGCATCGGAGATGTGCTCCTCGTCGACCTGCTCGGCTCCGACCAGGTCGGCCACCGTGCGCGCCACCCGCGCCACCTTGTGCAGACCCCGGGCGGTGAGGACCCCCTCGCGCAGCTTGGCCGCCAACAGCCCGGCGGCCTTCGGGTGCAGCGGCGGCTCGCCGGCGCCGGAGCCGTCCCGGCTGCTGGCGCGGGAACGGGCCGCGGCCACTCGGGCGGCCGAGACCGCGCTGGGTTCGCCGGGGGTGTCCGCCAGTAGCTGGTCGGGGTCCGGACGAGCCAGCGGCACGACCAGGTCGAACCGGTCCAGGAGCGGGGCGGAAAGGCGCCGCGTGTACCGGGCGCGGTCGGCGTCGGTGCAGCGGCAGGCGCCCTCGAAGACCCCTTCGCCGCAGGGGCACGGGTTCATGGCGGCGGCAAGGAGGAACTGGGCCGGGAAGGCGACGGTGCCGCCGGCGCGGCTCACCCGGATCACGCCCTCTTCGAGCGGTTGGCGCAAGGCCTCGAGGGCGGCCACCGGGAACTCCCCCATCTCGTCGAGGAAGAGCACCCCGTGGGTGGCCAAGCTGATCTCGCCCGGGCGCAACGACCAGCTGCCCCCACCGACCAGGGCCACCAGGGAGGCGCTGTGGTGCGGGGCCCGGAAGGGCGGATGGCTGACCAGCACCCCGTCGGGGAGGAGGCACCCGGCGGCGGAGTGCACCCTGGTCACCGTCAACGACTCCTCGGGCGTCAGGGCGGGCAACAGGCCGGGCAGGCGCTCCGCCAGCATGGTCTTGCCCGATCCGGGCGGGCCCACCATCAAAAGGTGGTGCCGCCCGGCGGCCGCCACCTCGAGGGCATGACGCCCGAAGGGCTGCCCCCTGACATCGGCCAGATCGGGCAGGTCGGGCGGCGGTGCGGACGGGGGCGCGGGCGGGATGGCCGGCCAGTCGGTCCGGGCCCGCAGGATCTGCGCCAGCTCGGACAGCGATGACACGCCGTGCGCGGCGTCGCCCCGGACCAAGGAGGCCTCCCGGGCGTCGCAGAGCGGCACCACCAACTCGAGTGGGCGCCGTGGCGTCGGCCAGGGCGATCATGCCCGGGACATGGCGCAACGAGCCGTTCAGGCCGAGCTCGCCGCAAAAAGCGAGCGTCTCGGTGCAGTCCGGGGGGAGTTGGCCCGTGGCCACCAGCACCCCCACGGCGATGGCCAGGTCGAGTCCGGCGCCTCCCTTGCGCACGCCGGATGGGGCCAGGTTCACGGTGACCCGGCGCAGGGGCCAGGGCAGCCCGCTGGAGAGCAGCGCGGCCCGCACCCGGTCGCGTGACTCGCGCACGGCGGCGTCGGGCAGGCCCACGATGGTGAAGCCGGGAAGCCCGTTGGAGACGTGGACCTCGACCGAGACGGGGCGGCCGACGGCGCCGGTCAGGGTGGCGGCAGAGATGGAAGCGAGCATGCCGAGGAACGGTCGCCCGCTCGGCGCCGCTAGCCGGACGTATCCGGAAGCCGTTCTCCATTGGGGATGAGTCCCGCCGACGAGCTCTTCGCCCCATCGCACGACACGGGCCCGGATGGCAAGGCTGGCGGCGGATCTCGGAGTCATTGGGGTTCGCGATAACAACCGGACGTGCGTAGCGACGACGGGACCCGGCTGGACGCTCGAGGTCGCTCCGTGGGAGGCGGTACGTGCCCTCTACAGCCGCCGCACCGCTGATGAGCTACGCGGACTTCCCCACCACGGAAATGTCGAGCCCTACCTGGCCATCCTGGACGCACACCTGCCGCTGCCGACCACCTCGCTCAACGAACCATGGTCCACCGCTCTGGCGAATCGAAGGGGAGAGGCTTATCTCGCCGTATAACGTCGGCGGAGCTCATTCTTGTCGACCTTGCCCAATTCGCTACGCGGCAACGACGCCACCAGCTCCACCCGCTCGGGAATCTTCTGCCGCATCAAGCCCCATTGCGTAAGGAACCCGGCAACTTCTGAGACATCGAGCCCAACGTCATCTGACACGATCACCGCGCACACCAGCTCACCTCTGGCCTCATCGGGCAGGCCGACGACAGAGACGTCCCGGATGGCCGGATGCGTGAAGAGGGCGTCCTCGACCTCTTTGGCCGACACATTCTCGCCTTTGCGAATGATCACGTCCTTGAGGCGACCGGTGACGATGAGGTTGCCATTTGGATCCAGTCGGCCCAGGTCCCCCGTGCGCAGGAAGCCCACCTCGTCAAAGGCGTACTCGTCGAGGGCGGGATCCAGATAGCCCAGCATGACCTGGGGAGCCTTCACGCGTAGCTCGCCGACCTCCCCGTGGGCGACCGGTTCCTCATCGACTCCGACAATCCTCAAGTCCACCCCGGGCATCGGCGGCCCTTCCGAGTGGGCCAGCTCCTCATCGGAAAGCGCAGGACCGGCCGCCGTCAGAACCGGGGCCTCGGTCATGCCGTACCCGCTGAGCACCCCGGCGCCGCCGCACTCGCGCTTGATTTCATAGTGGATGCTCGGCGGCTTGGGCATCCCCCCGGATGTGAACGCCCTCACCTCAGGGAACAAGCGCTCACCCTCCGGCAGCGTCCGCTGCGCCGCCAGGTATTCGTGCAGGAAGGGCAGTCCGGCTCCGGCCAGGGTGACACCGTGCCGCCGCAAGAGCCACGTGGCCTCTCTGTTGAACTTCTCCACGAGGATCAACGCACAGCCTGACATCAGCGCGGCATAGACCCAGGCGATGCCGCCTATGTGCGTGATCTGGAACACGAAGGCGATCCGATCCAACGGCGTCACGCCGTAACGATCCACCATACCGTGGGCGCAGGCGCTGAGGGTTGCCTCGCAATGGCGGGCCCCCTTCGGAGCGGCAGTCGTGCCTGATGTGTAGAAGACCCATGAGTGGGAATCCGGTCGGGTCGATGGCGGGACGTCTGTTGCGGCGCCCGTCATCGCGGACGGCATCTGCAGGACGCGCACGTTCTTGAAGTTTTGGGCGACGTAGTCCAGTTGGTCATGATTTCCCGGACCCCACCCCGGCCGGACGACGAGAACCGATGCACCGGTCTGCGCGAGCACGTGGCCCAATTCCCTGGTCCCGAGAATGGGAAGAATCGGGATCTGAATCGCTCCGAGACGGGACAGCGCGACGGCCACGGTGATGGCGTCGACGCAGGTAGGGAACTGCCAGACAACACTCTGGTCCTGGCCCTCGTTCACCCCATGGCGTGCCAACCACTCGGCGGCCCCTACCGCCCGATCCCGAAGCTCGGAGAACGTGATCTCGCTTCCGTCCTCGGAAATCGCAAGCACCGCACCGGGGCTTTGACCAGCTCGTTCAACTGCGAGCTCCCATAGCGTCGGGGCACCGAAGGGCTCGCCAAACACGTCGTTCACTCAGTTCACTCGCGCCCGACCGACACCGGCGAATAGTGCCGGTTCGCCAAGTCGCCCATTGCGTTACGAAGTAACGCAGTCCGACGATTCACATGACGCAACCCGTATCGGATGCCCTCCAACTCATTGAGAGATCCGTCCGACACGGCCTGGCAGAGCTTCGAACGGCCTTCGCGAATGTCGTGCACCCCGGCACCCACCGCCGTCCGCAGATCGGCGAGCTCCGCCTTCTCGAGCGCACCGCCGAGGCGGTCGTTGTCCTCGAGCACCTTCAGCATCCTCGCCACACCCTTTGGCACGACGGTTGGCGAATGCATTGCCGGCCAGGCCCGGCACCACGACGTCGCGGAGCTCCTGGAGCGCCACCTCGTAGAGCCATGTCCACTGCCGTCGCCGGAGACTCCCCCACCAGCGGCTCCGGGTCAGGAACACCGATGCCATTTGCCCCGGCGAGGGCCTCGGCCAACATCCGCAGATGCAGACGCGCTGTAGATGAGGTGATTGGCCATCTCTCCCCGAGCATCCTGCACGGCCAGGGCGTTGAGCGTGCCGACGGCGCAGCGCATCTGGGCCAGAACGATGAAATAGCGAAGTCTGCGCATGATCAACCGTGTTGCCGCTCTCCCGTTCATAGTCTGCCAAGCGATCAGGGAGGTAGGTGAACCGCTCCTGGAGGTCGCGGACGTAGATCCACGCCAGGTCGTCGTGAAAATCACCGAAGTGGGCGTTCTCCCAGTCGAGAACCACAGCAACGTGATCGTCTCTGTACATGAAGTTGCCCGGACCCGTATCACCTTGGACGAGGACGACGGAGGTCCCCGTGTCGTCCGGCACATGGCGGCGCAACCAGGCCGCCGCCATCAGAACGAGCGGTTCCCGATCGGTGGTGCTGTCGAGGTGTACCCGCTCCCAGATGTCGATCTCATCCTCGACGTAAGCGGAAACGGGTTTGCGTGGGTCGAATTCCGAAAGATGGAGCGTGCTCGGATCGATCTTGTGTATCCCCGCAACCTGCGCCATGAAGTCCGAGGCGATGGCGACGGCGCGTGCTGGGTCCTTGATCTCGGAGAACCAGTTCCGGCCCTCGATCCGGCGCATCAAGAACGCCTCTTGCGTCGGGTGCACGGCGACCAGGGTGGGGATGCGCACGGCTGAGCCCTGCAGGGCTTGGTAGACAGAGGCCTCGCGGCGCAGCGTGAACGGCGTATTGCTCAGTGGTCCGTAGCCCAGGTCCATGCGGAGCCAAAGCGCTTCGGTGACTCCGTCCGCCCGCTCGATGTCCACCGCGTATCCGGCGCGGGATCCCCCAGCACTTCTGCGCTCAGCAACGACACGGATGGCTCCTGTCTCAGCAGCAATCCAACTCCTCATTTCCGGCGACAGCTCGCCATCGTCGTCCATCACCGCACCCCGGGCGAGGCGATTCCCGCCGTCATGGCGATACGAGATGCAGGCGCGCGAAGTCGTGAAGCGACTCGACGGCTTCGGTCGACCTGCCCCAAGGAGCGATGATGATCCGGGTTGCCCCGGCTCTCTGCCACTGCGCTATCTTCCTCCGCGTCGGGGTCTCGAACCAGCGCCGTTCTTTCCAGGTCCGAATAGCTCCGCCCGGCGCCCTCGACACGCGTGCTCGAGCCATTGTGTCGCCTCGGAGAACGAGTCGACCGTCTGCAACATCGCGATCCATCCGTCTCCACGTTCCACGACGCGCCTGAGCGCTCGTCTGCTGTCGCCGCCGATGTGAATCGGGATCCGTCTCTGGATCGGTTTGGGATTGAAGACGACGGGCGCGAAGTCGAAGAACGCACCATGATGCTCAACGAACTCCTCCGACCAGAGCGCCCGGCAGATGTCGATGGTCTCGTCGACCCGCGCTCCACGGGAGTCAAAGTCGAGTCCCATGGCTTCCCACTCCTGGCGGAGCCAGCTCGAACCAACCCCGAGGATGACGCGACCATCCGTCATCAGGTCGGTCGTGGCCACCGACCTCGCCGTGACAAAGGGGTGGCGAAGCCCGATGTTGAAAATGTTGGTTCCCAATCGAATCTTTCCCGTTTGCGCGCCGAGTGTCGCCAGCACCACGAATGGGTCGAACAACGGCAGTGCGGGGTCGACCTTCACATGGTCATCCGCCGGCCCGGCTCCTATCACTTTTGGAAAGATCAAATGCTCCGCCATCCAGAGCGACTCAAATCCGAGCGCGTCCGCATTCTGGGCCAGGTCGATCCATAGCCTCGGGTTGCATCGCTGCAGATCCACCCCGAACTTCATAGAGCATTCGTTGCCTGTGCTCTGCGGTCCAGCGCGTACTCGCGCCACTTCTCGGGGTGCCAGATATCCTGGTCCTCGCCCCAGCAGGCGTGACCGTCGAGATCCCATTCGACCAAGCTGTTCCAACAGAACATGCTCGGGTAGCACTTGAACACCTGCCGGCTGGCAACGATACCGACGGCTTCAACCGTGCGACCCAGCTCATCAGTCCCGGAGATCGTGATCTGTGCCGGTCTGCCCGTGGCATCTCTCTGGACCTGGCGGGTGCCGCGGGCGAGACGCGACCATACGCCGTCTCTCATGAGAAACCCGGTGGTGATCAGATCCTGATTGCTCCTGTCGGTCACCGAGATCGACAGGAATGCGCTGTGTTCTGACACCGTGGCGTAGGCGTAGCCGACTTTCGGCTGGCGACCGTCTCGCCGGATCCCCCACGATCGATCTCTCATGGAGAGGCAGTCGACGGGGATTACCTCGCCTCTCAATGTCATGGTCCCCGTGACCCGACCGGGTTGATCGATGTGGCATCCATGATTGAAGGGCGGCTCGCCTCTCGTCACCAGGGGTTTCATGAGCGCCTCATAGCGGAGATCGATCTCTAGTGAACGCTGACGAAATGAAAACTCGAAGATCCTGCCAGGTTCGAGACACTTCAATGCCATCCCGTTTTCCATTGCTGCGGCGCGCAGATCCAGGTCCGTCGGCAGCTTCAGGTGCCAGAACTCCTCGAAGAACGGTATCTCCCACGGCAGATCCGCGGAGGCATCGGTCACTAACACGTTTCCGAACATGACGCCGAGGTTTGCCCGGAACGCCGGGTAGAAGTAGCCGAGCATCTTTCGTTCGGGCACCATCCAGGAAAACCAGACGGTTTCGGTCCACCATGAATCCTCTGAAGTGGGCACATGAAGATTGTCATCACTGGGCAGCAAGCCCCACGCTTCGAGAGAGTCAGCGCGGTCATCCCCCATTAGGTCGAACCTCCCATGCAGGGTAGGTGGTCCGGATTCGAGATCCCGACCATTGCACCACGGGCACGTGATGCTTCCACGACGAACTCCCCAGGGGCCGCCAACGTCTGACCACAATCAACTTGTAACCACAATGGAAGGGCACCCCCTGCACTTCGTTCGCTCCGTCGATTTGCAACATGGTGTCACAGGCCATCGGCGCTTGCTCCGCTTGGGGAAGGACTCCGTCCCAGTACCCCGGGTGGATCCACTGCCGGCCATCATCCGTAGCGACGAGCAACGATAGAAGGGGTTTGGCCGACCGGATACCAATTAGATGCGCTGGTTGGGAGTATGGGGAGGGACGCCACCATTCGACGGGTTCAGATCCGGCGCCGAACCCGCAGACCGCCCCTTGGGTGGTCCGCCGATAAACCCGGTGACTGGGGCCGCATCGCTGTAACCAAAATCGGATCCGTCGGGACACATTCCGACACCCTGGGAGTGGCCACGCTGATCTCGCCCGGGCGCAACGACCAGCTGCCCCCACCGACCAGAGCCACCGGGGATGCGCTGTGGTGGGGAGCCCGGAACGGGGGATGGCCGTCCAGCACCCCGTCGGGGAGGAGGCACTCGGCGGCAGAGTGCACCCTGGCCACCGTCAACGACTCCTCGGGAGTGAGGGCCGGGAACAACCCGGGCAGGCGCTCGGCCAGCATGGTCTTGCCCGAGCCGGGGGCCCGCCATCAGCAGGTGGTGGCTTCCGGCCGCCGCCACTTCGAGAGCGTGGGGCTCATATGGCGATGCATTGGTTGATCAAGCCTTCCGCAACCTTTAGGCGAGCCGAGTCCAGCTTGTCGACGGTTGGAGGGAGCTCAATCCGAACCTCCATTGACCGGTGCCATGTCACCCCCGAGCAAGCCGGTCGCCTGACCTACCTCGATGAGGTAGCCATCGGGGTCACGCATGTAGCAGCGGACTTCGGCCCCGCGGTCGATCGGCGGCGTAACGAAGGTGGCGCCTTTCGCTCTCCACTCCCGGTAGCTGGCCTCGATGTCGGCCACGCGTAGGTTGAGGAAGATCGAAGTGGTGTCCCCCGGCTCGTAGTTCACAACCGAGATCCCGGGCTTGTCGGGAGTCGGCCCGCCGCCAGAGTTCATGATGATCCACGAGTTGGAGAGCTTGATTATGGAGGGGGTCCCCTCGAGCACCACGGTCCCACCGAGTACCCGCGAGTAGAAGTCGCAAGACGCCGCCGTGTCGCGAACCGTCAAGAAGAGAGTGACCAGCATCCCTTCGCTCGGCGCTGGGAGATTGTCGAAGTCGATGTGAGGCGAGGCATCGCTCATGTGTGGCTCCTGCTGGAGGTTAATGATTTGGACTACTGGATCGTTCCATTGGCTCGTAGCGTCGACACGACTGCGAGCCCTCGATCAGGTTCCGCTAGGGAAACGGCGCCTTCAAGGGATATCACGGCGTCTATTAGCGATCTGACTCCAATCGGCGAGGCTCACAACGACGTTGGGTGATGAAGCGGTGGATGGCCTCGTTGGCGTGGTCCTGAAACGATAGGTTGGCCAGATCGGGGAAGATGTCCGCTTGGTCGACCAAGGGACCGGTGAGCTTGTTGGCCGCACTGGCGTAGAACACGCCGCTGGACAGGGTCGGGTCGGTGACACCGTCGACCAGTCGCTTCGCGCCCACGTCAAGTTTGTGGGCGAGACCCAGGCTGGGCATGACGTATTTGGCCGCTATACGCATCGGCAATGGGAGGTCACTGGCTGCTTGGGTGCCGGTGGTGTTGCCGGGGCTCACGGTGATGAAGCGGCGGTCGGGGTGTTGGCGGGCCAGGTAGGCCATCCATAGGGCGCCAATGTACTTGGCCTGCCCGAAAGCTAGGTTGAAGTCAGGTTTTCTGCTGGCGAAGTAGCTGCCGTCGATGACAGTGGCGAGCTCGTCGGCTGAGGTTGAGACGAACGATGGCCCCTTCATCCGCAACTTGGGGACCCCCCTGACTGCTTCACTTCCGGCCAAGACCGCAACCTCGCCAAGCCGATCCTCGGCCAGGAGCCCTTCGAGGAGGACGACGTGGCCAAGGACGTTCGTCGCGAACACGGTTGTGACCCCGTCAGCGGTCAAGTCCATCGACTGCGGGCCAATGACACCAGCGTTCATGACCAGCGCGTCGACGGATCCGTTGATGGCCGCAAGGCCAGCGCGCACCGAACCCAGATCGGCGACGTCCATGAGAACGATGTCAAAGATGTTCCGGCCGGTCACTGCTTCGAGTTCGGCCTTTGCCGTTGTCGCCCGATCTGGGTTCCGGCACGCCAGGTAGATCCGCGCCATCTCGGGACGTAAGGCCAGTTGCCGGGCCACGTCCTTGCCGATCCCGACGTTGGCGCCCGTGATAAGTACCGTCTTGCCTGGGAGTGTGCTCATTGGTATTTCCTCTCGTTTTCTGTGGGCCTAGTAAGGCAGGACAGCTCTTGACGGGTTGCGTCCATCGGTTCCCCCGGGTTGCTCGACGAGCACGTGGGCACCGGGTGGGATCTGGAGCCACCTCGATCAGCTAGGCAGGCCGTCGAGCAAGCTGAAACGGGCATCCATCGCGACACTTCGGACATCGATCAGCTGCTGATATTCAGGCGAGTTGTACCACCTGACGGCCGTCTCATGGTCGGGAAACCGCATGAGTGCCCCTGAATTGAGCGAGCCATTGCCGTGCAGGATCTCCCAGTTGCTGTTGGCGAGAACCTCTCCCCCGTGCTCCTTGGCCGTCTTCCCAGCGTTGGAGCTGTATTTGTCACGGTAAACATCCGGGTCCTTGACGGTGAATTCGACAACTACGTATGCGCTCATGGGGATCCTCCTCATTGGTTGGTTTGTATCAACGATCTCGGTCTTCACACTCAAGTGACGCGACCGGTTTCAGGTCGCGATCCGGCCTCCATCGACCGCAAGAGTGACGCCGTGGACGAAGCTGGCATCATCACTAGCGAGGAAGACGATCGCCGCAGCCAGTTCCTCGGGCTGAGCTACGCGACCTGCTGGTGCTAGTGCGGCGAGATGATTCACCATCTCCTCGGGGACTGCTTCCATCATTCGGGTGCGCGTCGGGCCGGGGGCAACGGCGTTGACCCGAACACCACTCGGGCCGTATTCGGCGGCCCAGGCCTTCGTCAACAGTTCGAGAGCTGCTCGGCTGGCGCCATAGAGAGCCATGCCCGCCTGTCCGAAGCTGGCGACCATCGTGGAGATGTTGACGATCGAACCCCATCCGCGTTCGGCCATGGCGGGCGCCAGTGACGCGACCAGGAAGAACGGAATCTTGACGTTCAGTGCGAAGGTCTCGTCGAACTCTGCTTCGGAAGCTGCGTTGCTTGGTCCGAGCAAGGCGACGCCAGCGTTGTTGATGAGGATGTCGACGTGACCGTCGCCTGCCTCGGTGGCCCACTCGACCAGCTCCTGGGCCGATTCCAGATCGCTCAACGACGTGAGCCGGAACGTTGCGCTGCCTCCGCCGCCTTCAATCTGGGCGACCACGTCTTTGGCTCGTTGTTCGTTGCGACCCACTATCAGCACGTGAGCGCCACGGGCGGCCAAGGCGATGGCCGTAGCCTTGCCGATCCCGCTCGTCGAGCCCGTTACCAGAGCTGTCTTGCCCTTTAGGTCAGTCATGCGATGTGTCGTCCTCTCGCTATGAAATGGGTTGTGTAACTCATTATGAGGCCAGCAGACTGGGTTGTCAAACTCAAAATCTTGCTAACATCGGTGCATGGTCAACGAGACGAGTGACTCGCCGAGGCTCACCCCCAAGGGAGCACGCACCCGGGCACGAATAGTGGAGGAGGCCGCCGCACTGATCCATGAGCGCGGGGTGGCGGGCACCACCTTGGAAGACGTCAAGGTGGCGGCGGAAGTCAGCGGCTCTCAGATGTACCACTACTTCCCCGACAAGAACGAACTCGTGCAGGCGGTCATCGACTACCAAGCCGAGAGCATCGTCAATCGGCAGCGACACGCGCTCAGCAGCGCGAACGGAGTCGAAGCCTGGCGGAACATGGTGATCACCGCAGCGAAGCGCACCAAAGCAAAGGGGGGCTGCCAACTTGGCTCGCTCGTTGGTCAACTCGCCGAGAGTGACCCCGAGGCCCGAGCGCTCATAGCGGCAGGGTTCGATCAGTGGGCCGCCGCAATCGGCGATGGACTCAGATCCCTTCATGCCGACGGGAAACTCCCGTCGGCCATCGACCCGGACGACCTCGCCATTACTCTGCTCGCCACGCTCCAAGGGGGACTTCTACTCGCCCAGGTGCAACGGAGTTCCCGTCCGTTCGAAACTGCCGTCAATACCCTTCTCGCCCTTGTCATCGGCAGATGAGCCCAAGCCGGGTTCATTCACAGCCATCGCCGAGGTCGGCTCACTGGTCTTGGTTGATTAACGTGCATCCACACGACGCGCTTGCGGACCGGCTGCCGTTGGTGATGCGGGACACCTCGTCGCTCCCGGTGAGATGCACCGGGCGGCTATTCCGTGAGCTCATCTCGCCGACCACGACTGCCTGTGCCTCTTGGACCTTGCCCGGTCTGGTCAAGACCGACGAGATTTCATGACGGCTCCTCGGCCGGGCGACGCGTTCCACCTTGACCTCGACGGGACGGTGATCGCCGGCCGCTACATAGAAGTCGATCCCCCGCACCACCTGGTGATTGAATGGGACTATGAAGAGACCGACAATGCGACGCCGACACCTGCCTTAATTGAGATCACGCTCACCCCGACGGGTGACGGCACAAATGTGAAGGTCCAGTTGTCCGGCCCGAGTGCGGAGGATGCCGCTTTCTATCGGCAACTCTGGGCGCGTCACCTTGACCGGATTGCAGCTGTCTTCGCTGTCGGGCGCCTGACCCGCTCGACGGAACAGCCGATTTGAATCGGAGGTTCCCTCAGGTCAGGCAGGGGTTCGAACAACGTCACTTGCCTAGGTTGGGAAGTACCTGCGAAATACCGCGTCTGAACTGGGAAAACGTTGTAAATCCGACAACGGGCGGAGGGGATGGGATTCGAACCCACGGCCTCTACATTGCGAATGTGGAGTTCTGGACCTTTTGACCAGGGGTGGAGAACCTTCGAGTTCTTCAGGTCCCCTCACGATCCCTCCCCTTCCCTCTCGATAAGGTCACGTAAGGTCACGCCTCCCAAGCCGACTGCGTGCCAAGTTGATTTCCACGTTGCCCCAGCGATTTGGTAACGAACTCGCCATCCCAGAGCTGCGCTGCGTCCTCAACGGGCCCCGGCTTGCAGTTGAAATGGGGGGCGGACCGCTGGCAGTGTGACTGACACCGGCGCACCGGCGCACCGGCTCCGCTAGGACACGCGGGCGACAAAAGGGCTTCACTACAGCGTGACTACGTTGGACGGTCCCATGTAGGTCCGCAAGGACGAAATCTTGGCGTCTTGGTCGAAGGTCATCACGTCGATAACGTCCACACGCTGGCCGGAAAAGACGACCTGCACGTGAACGGCTGCTTCTCCGCCGGCCACGTTCAGCGAAACGAGGTCGACTCTCTGCTCTCGGCCGTCCCATATTGAGTGATAGGCACTGCGAATCGCTTCAATCCCTCGATGGACGTCGCCGCCGGCTGGACCGAAAATTGCGTTGTCGGCAAAGAGGGCCGCCACTGCGTCAGCACTCCGGTGTCCGTCAGCACTCCCGTGTCCCGCCAACTCGATATACGACCGGACAACCTGGGCGATCTTCTCTGTGCTCACTTCCGGCACGTCGTTTGCGTCGCGCACAGAACTACTTGCGGGGAAGTAATGGCCGTTGCCCATATCGGCGAGCAGGCCGGGCTGGGCGGGTTCCCAGCCGAGGGTCTGGCGGGTGATGAGGCTGGACGCCGGGTAGCTCTGCGTGACGATGTTGGCGAGGAGCCCGAAGTATCCCGGCACCATCAGTTCGTCCGCGGGAATGCTCACCGCGGGCAGGTCCAGTTGGCTGCCGATAGCCTCGGCGATCTCGCGGAGCGCGATGCCCTCGTCCTGAAGCGCGTGCCAATAGTTGCCAGCGGCGCCCTTCTCCAGCGCCAGGCGAAACAAGGAGGCGACATCGCGGGCGTGCACGGCATTCCACAGGTTCGAGCCGTCGCCGGGATAGCCGGCGAAGCCCTTCTCCTTCGCCAGCGCGATCAAGATGGGGAGGAAGCCGGCACGATCGGTCATGCTGTGCGCGATAAGGGCAATCCGCACGACCGAAGAGCGCACTCCCCGCTCGGCGAGATCGATGACGGCGGTTTCCACGACGTTGCGAACCCGCAGGGTGCCCTTGTGCTCATCGCCGACAGGAAGGGCCGGGTCCTCCTCAGTGGCCGGGCGGCCCATATTTCCGGACGAGCCAATGCTCCCCGCCGCGACCAGCGGCTTTCCGGTTCCCGCCAGAGCCTCGCCGTACGCGAGCATGACCGGGAGCTCCGCGGCGGAAACGGCGTCCATCCCGCCAAACGGAAGCAGATCTTGCCTGTGCGCGACGTGGATGACACCGTCAGAGTCCGCGGCTGCCTCCATGAGCCCTTCAAGGTCCTCGAGGTCGCCGCGGCGCACCTTCGCACCGAGCGCGGAGATCACCGCCGCAGCCGTGTCCGACCGGGCCAGGCCGGTAACCTCGTGCCCGGCGGCGATGAGCTCGGGGATGATGTACGAACCGATATGGCCGGTCCCGCCAGTGACGAATACACGCATGGTGTACCTCCTTGTGAGCGATGGGGCGGAAACGATGGTGCGGGTGCGCTCAGCCGAGCAGGTCGACGGCGAGGGCGATGTTGAACCCCGCGCCGTGGCCGGCCAGGCCCATCATCAGCAGGCCCGCCCCCTCCAGCCAGTGCGCCATCGCCAGGCCGCCGACATCCCGCGGGCGCAGCCCGAGACTCTCGATGAACGCCGACACGCTCACCTTGGCCTGCGCGTCGTCGCCGGCGAAAAGCACGTCCAGCGGGCGGCCCAGGGCCAGGACGTGGGCGAAGACGGTGTTGAATGCCTTCACGACGTGCACGCTCGCCGGGACGGCTTTGGCGATCTCCTGCGCGCCGGAAGAGCCGTCAGGGGTGACCAGCTCGGTGTCGTCGGCGGCGGTGAAGGTGTTGGAGATATCGATGACGACCTTGCCGGCTAGCGCGTCCCCGTACTGAGCGACGACCGACACGGCGCTGGCGTAGGGCACGGCGAGGACGACGATGTCGCCGGCCGGGGCGGTGCCGAATGTCCCGGCCGTGGCCCCGCCGCCCAGGTCGTCGGCCAGGTCCTTGGTCTTAGCCGCGTCACGGCCGATGACTTCGACGGCGTTGCCGCCCTCGATCGCGCGAGTGCCTATAGCGCGGGCGTAGGTCCCAAGGCCGAGGATGCTGAGGCTGCTCATGACGTGTACCTACTTTCTGTGGGTCGGGGTTGGAAATCCGAGCGCGTCGAATGCCTTTGTCGGGTAGGAGCGCGGCGCTATTTCGAGCCTGTCCGACGACGTTCGTGATCAACTGCTAGGCGGAGCCCCGGAATGACCTCCGCGGCGAATCGTTCGAGAGTCTGTCCGTCGTCGGTGCCGAGCAGAAAGGTACCGACCCCGTCTTCAATGACACTAGGAAGCAGTTGATCAACCCACTGTGAAGGTGACCCCTCGAGAAACGAACTGGAGGACCCGAAGGCGCCGACGATCGCGGCCATCCGACGAATCTCGGCGGGAGCGCGACCGACCTCAGTTGCCGCCTCGTCGATCAACCTGGTGGCCGCCTGCCATTCGCTACGGGAGTGATTCTGCCCAAGTGAAGCCGTCCACCCATCGGCCTTTCGACCGACAAGTCCGAGCATGCGAGGCTTCGACGCGCCAATCCAAATTGGCAGCGGATGACTCGGACTAGGACCTCGTTGCATTCCGGCTACCGAATGGGTCGCTCCGCGATAGTCCAAAGGAGTGGGGTCATGAGCGGTCCAGACACCGCGAATGATGTCGATGGCCTCCTCCAGTGCGGTGGTGGCTTGCGCTGGGTTGAGACGCCGTCCGCCGACGGACTCGATGGCGTCCCAGAAGAACCCGGCGCCCAGTCCGAGTTCGAAGCGCCCGTCGCTGAGCAGATCGAGGGTGGCCGCGGTCTTGGCGACAATGACTGGGGACCGCAGCGCCATGTTGAGCACATTGGACACGACCCGGATCCGGTCGGTCTTGGCCGCGACCCAGCTCATGAGCGTGATCGTGTCGAGGTAGCCGCCCTGGTAGGGGTGGTCCTGGATGGCGACCAAGTCGTAGCCCCAGCGCTCGCTTTGCATGGCCCTATCGAGGGCGTAGGTCGGTGGTGTGCTCTTCGGTTCGGGAAAACTAGCGAACTCGAGGTGGTGGCCGAGGTCAGGCATTTCAGACCTGCGCCATGCTGCCGTCGACGAACAGTTCGCTGCCGGTGATGAAGCAGGCTTCCTCGGAGGCCAGGAATGCGACGGGCGACAGCAAGATGGCGGTATACGGAGCTGCGCGCTGGCAACCGACAACGGCGATGATCTCCGTTGTCATACACACGCTTGGTCCGGGCAAGAGGTTGATGCCTTCAACCATAGTGCAATTGGTTGAAGGCATCAACCTTAAGTAGCATGGACTCATTACGACCGAACCGAACTGGCTCAATCCCGAAGAAGACCGCGCCTGGCGGGCTTTTGTGCACGCGAACGATCAGCTCACCATTCGCCTGCACCACCATCTGCTCTTGGACTCTGGGCTGACCGCGACCGACTACAAGATCCTCGCTGGGCTCTCGGAGCACCCTGCGGGTCGCATGCCAGCGCAGGAGCTGTGCTCACTACTGCAATGGGAGAAGAGCCGACTGTCCCACCAGGCCCGACGCATGGAGGAGCAAGGGCTGATCGCCCGTGAACCCAACCCCGCCGATGCCCGCAGCGTCATGGTCTGCCTTCTGCCCGCCGGACGCCGCGCCATCGAGGAGGCCGCCCCTCAACACGTGAAGCATGTCCGCCAGCACCTAATCGACCTGTTCACACCCGCCGAACTCGACACCCTCGCCGCCCTCAACGAACGGGTCCTGCGCCACCTTTCCGAGGAGCCCTTCTCCGAGTAATCCGCTCCCGAGCATCGGCTGGGAACCTGAAGGGACCGAAAGAGGAAAGGTAGTGGTATGAGCGACCGGGAGAGAACCCCAGTGAGTCTGGAACGAGCGAACGCCGAGACGGCGGCCGTGGCGACGCCGAAAATCCCGGGCGGATTTCCGGACCTCACCGGGTCGCAGCTAGACCTCATCCGCGAGCGTTCCACGGAGACGGTCGTCGACCCCGGCGCGTCCCTGGGCAACGCCGGGGATGTCGACTATGACTTCATTCTGATCGAGGCCGGCGATGTGGAAGTCGTGAGGTTCGCGGCGTTCGGGCTGCCGGAGCAGGTCATAGCGGTCTTCGGCCCAGGCTCGTTCCTGGGCGAGCTGGACATGCTGACCGGGCAGGCTGCCATGTTTTCGGCACGTATGCCCGTCGGCGGTGTGATCCAACGGATGCCACGTCCGGTCTTCCGAGAGCTTATGTCCGACGCCCCGGAGCTCTCCGACGTCATTCTCAGGGCGTTCATGGCACGGCGCGAGTTCCTGCGCACAAGCGAAGCGGCGCGCAGTTTCCAGATCGTCGGCGGCGCGGCGTCGGCCGAGACGCTGGAACTCCGCAACTGGGCCACGCGTCTAAACGTGGTGCATAGCTGGCTCGACGTCGAAACCGACGATGGGCAGTGGCTCCTCGAGTCCCTCGGGCTTGATGTGACAGACCTCCCGGTCGTGATCACCCCGACGGGGATCCTCCGCAATGCGACCCCGAGCGTGCTGGCGGACCAGCTCGGGCTCGCGTACCGCTCTGTACCGGGGAAGGTCTACGACATTGTTGTCGTCGGTGGTGGACCCGCCGGATTGGCGACTGCCGTCTACGGCGCCTCTGAAGGACTGGACACGCTGGTGTTGGAAGGCGTTGCCGTAGGCGGGCAGGCCGGCGCGAGCGCACGTATCGAGAATTACCTCGGCTTCCCCTCCGGCCTCGCCGGCGCGGAGCTGACTGCCAAAGCGCTGGTGCAGGCCCAAAAGTTCGGGGCCGAGATAAAAAGTCCGGTCGAGGTGACGTCCCTGCGGATGGCGAACGACCTTGTGGTGACCCTGTCGGACGGGAGCGAGGTCTCGGCCCGCTCGATCGTGATCGCGTGCGGCGCCCACTACCGGAAACTGAACCTCGAGCGCTGGGCGGACTTCGAGGGCAACGGCATCTACTACGCGGCAACCGAGCTGGAAGTCCGTGCGTGCGGGCTTCACGGCCCTCAGGTGGCCGTGATCGGTGGGGCCAACTCCGCCGGGCAGGCGGCCCTGTTCCTTGCGAGTCGCGGGTTGCGGGTCCGGCTCGTCGTGCGCGCCCACGATCTGGGAATCGAGATGTCGAGCTACCTCGCGAACCGCATCCTCGCCGACAGTCGTATCGAGTTGCACTTAGGCAGCGAAGTCGTCGGAGTCGACGGTGGCGACCAGCTGGACTCGATCGTGCTCGCGAACAAGATCGGAGGGACTCGGGAGAGCGTGCTCTGCGTGGGACTCTTCTGCTTCATAGGCGCCGTGCCGGCGACGTCTTGGCTCGAGGGCGTCCTACTTGACCGAAGCGGCTTCATCCTCACCGACACCGATCTACCGGAGACGCAGCTGCGCGACACGTTCAGGCTGCTCGGCCGCCAGCCTCTGGCCTTCGAGACCAGCATGCCAGGACTGTTCGCCGCCGGCGACGTGCGTCACGGCTCGATGAAGCGGATCGCAGCTGCCGTGGGTGAAGGTTCGAGCGCGATCCGCTCGGTCCATCAGGCGATCGGCAAGTAGCGGAGCCAGACAGCAACCTCGTCATATGGCGACAACTAAGTCGTGTTGCCCGGACAAGGTAGTCCCGACCGCGAGTCAGGAAAGACCGTGGGGGACCAAATTCGGCCGGAAAGACACGTAAAGACACGCCGGCCCTTTTTCGGACATTGTGTCTTTGCGGAGGTTCCACCGTCAGCCCCGTGACCTGGGCCTTAGGTGGAGGTGATGGGATTCGAACCCACGGCCTCTACATTGCGAAAGTAGCGCTCATTCATGAACCTATGTGACGGCGAGAGGTATGCCAAACAGATTGCCCGGCCCTGCCCGACCTGAACTTTGACTCAGGCGCTCTACTTACCAATTCGAATTCTGGAGGGCGCCAGTTTCACGGTGACTTGGCGCAGGGGTCAGGGTCGGAGCAGCGATACAGGCGAGCATGCCGAGGAACGGTCGGCCCTTCGCCGGGGTGTTACTCGGGCGTATTCGTCCTGACCGTTTTGCCGACAGGGACGGGAATGGAGGTCCCGTCGTTATAGGCGGCCGGCTGCAGGTACCCCATTGCGTCCGGTCACCCGATGTCGCGATGATGCTTCCGCAAGCCGATCCCCCACGGAACACTGCGAATTGGCGTGGCTGGCCCAGACGCTCACCCCGCGCGAACCCGCACTCCGGCCCACATATGGGGTAGGGGGCTTCGGCCCAACCCTCACCGACGCCCCTTTTCCCAGCGTGCGCCGTATCAACTTTGCGCTGGCATTCTCTGGCCGGGGTCCCGAGCCGTGCGTCCAATCGGGGCGGGGGCGCATGGAGGGGCCTCAGGAGCAAGACTGGGCGTGTGACACAGGGATGGCGCGTACAGCGAGTGGACCACCGGAACCCCTTGGCTCCCGTGGAGGACATCATGCGCCTCATCGACTTGGCCGGCACGGCCACGGCCGCCGCCTATAGCCGTAGCGACGTGGTCGAGGCGCTCAACGAACACCAGCCGGCCGCCGTGGCCATCGCGTCCGGTCAGCTTGTTGGCGTCGCCACCGCACGTATGGCCGGTCGCGATGCTCATCTGCTGGCCCTTGCCCTGCACCCGAATTGGCGGAACCGCGGCATCGGCTCGGCGCTGCTTCGCGAACTTGACCAAGAGGCGATCCATCACGGGGCCCTGCGCATGTTCGCTCTGGTCGAGCCAGGGCAAGTCGGGGAGGTCGCGTTCGCACACCAGGGGTTCGACCGAATCGACGGGCTCCACTTTTACATCAGGTCTGCCTCCATGGTGCCCGAGGAGCTTGAGATCGTAGAGCGCTATGGCGGCCATTTCCCGGTAGAGGGGCTGTGGAAAGAGATAAAGGGTTTCTCGACAACCAAAGAGCTCCTGGAGCGCCGGATCGTGGCTCCGCTGGCACACGCCGAGTTGGCGGAGAGTGTCGGGCTACGAGCGCCCGGGGCAGTAATGCTCTTCGGGCCGCCCGGGACGGGAAAGACCTCGTTTGCCCGGGCCATTGCGTCCCGGCTCTCGTGGGCGTTCGTCGAGCTGCACCCTTCACTCCTCGGCCATGGCACCGCGGGCGCAGCGGCTCTGCGCGCCGCACTGGAAGATCTGTCGCACGTGGACCGCTTGGTGTGCTTCCTGGACGAGGCGGACGAAATCGCGTCGGCGCGCGCCAGCCGACCAGAGAGTCAGCCGATCGTGAACGAGTTGCTCAAGGCGATTCCAGTCTTCAAGTCCCGCCCGGGTCGACTGATGGTCATGGCAACAAACTCCATCGCCTCCATCGATTCAGCCATGCTCCGACCAGGACGCTTCGATCTCATCATCCCGATCGGCGCCCCCGATCGGGCTGGCCGTGTCGAGTTGGCGGCAGAGTTTCTGGAGAAGTGTGATGCCGAGGAGATCGCCGAACACACGGAGGGCTTTACTCCAGCCGACTTTGCGCTGGCGGCCCAGCGAGCCGCCCAGCTCGCTTTCGAGCGGGCGCTCGATGGTGGTGCGCCTGCGGTGACGTCCGAGGACTGCGCTGACGCAGTGGCACGGACCCGTCCCAGCGTCCACAAGGAAGCGGCCGCGGCCTTCGGCGAAGAAGCGGCCGCGTTCGCCAGGCTCTGATGTGACCTCCCAGGTCCACCGGCAGCGGTCGGCCCACGGACGAGGAGCCACCCCCAGATCGCCCGCCCGCCACCCCTGGGCTCAAGCGGGTGGCGGGCGGGCGGGGGCCCAACTAGGTCAGTCAGCGACGGCGTTGAACCCTGCGCACTGACCGTTCGCATTGCCGCCGACGTTGTTCGACTCGCCGGGGATGGCACCTGGGGCCACGGCTGGGGCGAGTCCAAAGCAGTTCAGGTTCCGCCCGATCGTGTTGAGAGCGACCTGGATCGTTGGGTTCGTGTCCACTTGATCGGGGGGGGTGGCGGGGCTAGTGGGGAGCCCATCGGTGATGGAGATGTTGGTCAGGTTCACATTGCCACCAACGTTGTTGTGGAGCACGCCAATCCAGAGAGGTGTCATGTTGCTCGCACTCAGGTTGCCGCCGATCGTGTTGAGCTTGATCGACCAGGGAATAGCCGTATACCGTTCGGTGGCGGTCGCTGTACCTTCTGACCCTATCAGCGTGACGTTTCCCTTGACCGTGATTCCATTCAGCAGAACGGCCGTCGCGTCGGTGGCGGTGATGCTCCCGTCGATGGTGATGTCGGAGCTTGCTGTGGCGTCATTTCCGCAAAGATGTCCCAACATCGGGTGGCCTGCTGGACCGGGCAGGCAGCCCAGACCGAGGAACGAGCCCGCACCCGCGATGACGTTGCGCCCGATGGTGATCGTCGACGAGAAGCTTTGCGCGTCGAACAGCGCGTTGGCACCGACGTTCACGTTGCCGACGACGCTGATCACGGTACCGGCCTCGACCTGGCAGGCGCCCGTGACCGTGACGCTGGCGTAGGTCCCCGACGGGATCGGACCACCGGTGCACGTGTATGCCGACGGCGTAGTCGGAACAGCCGTCGCCGGTCCACCGGTGAGCGCGAACACTCCCGCGATGGCAACGACGAGCGTCCCCAGACCCCCGAGTCTCATTAGCTTCCCCATGATCACCAACCCTTTCCCTCGCGGCCCGCCAAAAGGGGCGAACGGATCATTCTTCAAGGTGCATGCACACCCATTGCGACTTCCTTGTGCAGTTTTGAGGCGTCCGAACCGAAGGTCAAGGGGGGTAGGGACACCTTCATGGAATTGTGACTTTTCCGTAATTTGGCCAAAAGTCCCTATCCGCGGCGGTCCGGGGGCGGGGGGCTGCGCCGGCAAGAGGCTGGAGATGAGGAGCGCCGGTCGCAGTCAACACCCATTCAGCGCGTCCCCCGGTCGGCCTCCATCTGCACGACGACACGATGGCCGTCACGCGCCGACGGCACTCTTCAGAAACGTCCTGCTGGAGCATCGGACAGCACGGACCTCGACGGAGGCCGCCTGGCCGGACCCTGGGGGTACCATCGTGTCGATGAAGGCTCGGGCCAGGTGAGCGATCCCCACGACGAGCTCTTCGCCGCCTACAGCAGCACCCGGGCCCGGATGGTGGTCCTCGCGGAGGGCCTCGACCCCGGCGACCTCAGCCGGCCCGTCCCCGCCTGTCCCTCATGGACCGTGTTCGATCTGATCGCGCACGTGGTGTCGATGCCCGCGGCGATCGGTAACGGCGAGTCGCCACCGGGGTCGGTCACCGCATGGCTGCAGGGCCTCGTCGAGGCCCGCCGATCCCAGAGCGTCGGCGACCTCACCGAGGAGTGGCTCTCCTTGGACAACGCCATCTCGGCCATTTTGAACGGGCCCGGCGGCGTGCTCTTCGGTGACCTGGCCGTGCACGAACACGACTTGCGAGGTGCCGTCGATGCGCCTGACCACGGCGCCCTCGAGATCGAGGTCATGCTCCCCCGAACACTGGCGGCGTTCGCCAAGCCGTTGCGCAATGCCGGCCTCGGAACCATCGAGGTTCGCCACGATGGCCGGATCTGGCGCAGCCACGACGGCCCACCGGGCTGGACGCTCGATGTCACTCCGTGGGAGGGGGTACGCGCGGTCAACAGCCGTCGCACCGCCGACGAGTTGCGCCAACTCCCCCACGAAGGGGATGTCGAACTCTATTTGGCCATCCTCGACGCCCACCTACCGCTGCCGACCAGGTCACTCAACGAGGTGTGATTGCAGCACGCCGCGGTGCGAGGCACGGTACGGTCCCGCGGCGGACGGCCCCTGGCTGCGAACCGCGCACGGCGCGGTCAGGTGGAGGGCGCGATGACTCCGGCCCCGTTTTGCTTCTCCGGCGCCTCCTTCGAGTCGGACGATCCCGACTTGAGGGTGCTCAAGAGCACCTCTGCTGACCCCATCAGACTGGCCGCCTCGTAGGGCACAACAACCTTGGCGTTGTTGGAGGCGGCGATCTCCTGGAGGGCCCGCAGCTGCAGGACGGCCAGGGTGCGCGGGTTGATGGTCGCCGTGTCCAACGAGTTCAGACGGGAGGCCTCGCCCTCGCCGCGGAGGGTGGACGCCTTCTTCTCACCCTCGGCCTGGAGTTCGAGCACCTTCATCTCGGCCTCGGCCCGCAAGATGGCGGCCTCCTTGGCTCCCTGGGCCTCGAGCACGGCCGCCTGCTGACGCCCCCCGGCGCTGTTGATGGCGGCCTGTTGCTCACCCTCGGACTTCAAGATGGCCGCCCGCTTGTGCTGCTCGGCTTCCTTCTGCTCGGACATGGCCTGGATGACGTTGGTGGGCGGGGTGATGTCGAGGATCTCGATCCGGTTCAGCCGCACGCCCCACTTCAACGTGGCATCCGCCATGTGGTCCTGCATGCGGGTGTTGATGGTCTCGCGCTCGGAGAGCGCCTGGTCCAGCGACAGCTCGCCGAAGACGGCCCGCAGTGCGGTGCGGGAGAGCTGGTCGACCGCCAGCTGGTAGTCGTTGATCTCGAAGAGGGCCGACTTGACGTCGATCACCTGGCAGAAGATGGTGCGCTGAGACCCACAGCGAGACGTTGTCCTTGGTGATCACCGACTGCTGGTCCCCGGTCATGGGGAACTCGCGCATGTCGACCTTCTCCATGCGGTCGACGAAAGGGCGCAGGACGCGCAGGCCGGGCTGGTCGACCGACTTGAACTGGCCCAGGCGCTTGACCACGCCGACGCTGCCCTGCTGGACGATCTTGAGGCAGCGCGACATGAACCAGGCGGCTAGCCCCACCCCACCGACCACGACGACCGCAACGATTCCGACTATCTCACCCGTCGATGCCAGCATGGCAATCTCCTAACTGTCCCGAGCGTAGACGACGAGGAGGCCGCGCTCTATGTCGGCCACCACGACCTCCGTCCCCACCCCGATGTTCTCGTCCGGATCCAAGGGGATGGCGAACCACTCCTCGCCCCGGGCCCGGACCCGGCCCGGGTTGTGCCCCCCGCGGATCTCCCTGGTGACCAGGGCGGTGTCGCCCACCATGCCTTGGACCCCGTTGAGCACGCTCCCAGTCTATTTCTCTTGGGCGACCTGCACTTCAGCTCTCCTCGACACCCTGTACTCAGCGATCGAGGTAAAGGGTGGGCTGCCCTTCGAATCAACGACCGATGTAGGTGGGCTCCCGCTTCTCGGTGAAGGCGGCCAGGGCCTCGTTGGTGTCTTCGCTGGCGAAATTGACCGACTGGCAACGGGCCTCGTTCTCGAGCGCCTCCTCCATGGAGGAGTGCCCCGAGGCCTGCAGGAGCGTCTTGGTCATCGACAGCGCCAGCGGCGGCCCGGCCGCCAGCGTCGCCGCCCACTGGTCGACGAACGCATCGAGCTCGCCCACCGGAAGGACCCGGTTGATCAAGCCGATGGCCAGCGCCTCCTCGCCGCTGTACATGCCGCCGAAGAGGGCGATCTCCTTGGCCCGGGCCATCCCGACCAACCGGGGGAGGAGATACGAGCCGCCGTTGTCCAAGGAGAGCCCGCGCCGCGAGAAGATCATGGAGAGCTTGGCCCGATCGCTGCACACCACCAGGTCGCAGCCGAGCGCCAGGGAGAGCCCGGCGCCCACGGCGTGCCCGTCGACCTTGGCGATGGTCGGCTTGGTCAACCGGTGCAGCGCCAGTGCCACGTCACCGAGGCGACGCATGCGCGCCAGCGGGGAACGGGAGGTGTCCTGGGCCGGCCCATTGGGGTCACCCAGGTCGGCGCCCGAGCAGAAGGCCCCGCCGGCGCCGGTGAGGACCATCACCCGGTCCGCCGCGTTGGCCTCGATCTCCTCGAAGATGGCGGGCAGCTCGAGCAGCATGACTGCGTTGGCCGCGTTCTTGCGCTCGGGGCGGTTCATGGTGACGGTGACCACGCCACCCTGACGTTCGACGATGAGAGTTTCCATGAGCCGTGACCCTAGGTCGCCGAAGCGTCAAAACGCACCTTCGATGACGGTGAGCGAGTGTCCGAGAACGGCGACGACGTCGAATCGGGGCTGGTGGCCACCGCAGGTGTGCCGGGAGATGTACTCGACGGCCAACCGCCGTAGGCGGAGTTGCTTGACCCGGGTGACCGCTTCGACGGGTGCGCCCAGGCGGTCGCTGCACCGGGTCTTGACCTCGCTGAAGACCAGAATGTCGTCGCGGGCGCAGATCAGGTCGATCTCGCCGAGACGGCTGCGCCAGTTCCGCTCGACGATCTGGTAGCCGCGGCAGGCGTACCAGTCGGCCGCCCGATCTTCGCCGGAGCGGCCGAGGGCGGTGCGGTGGTTGACGGGCCCCGGGGTCACGCAAAAAGAACGGTCGGCGTGACTCCTGGTTGTGCACGGGTCGACCGGCGTCCGGCGACGGGCCGAGCCGGGCTACTAGAGCTCCTGTTCGGGCAGGCGCTCGATGTTCACGTCGCGGAACGTGACCACGTTGACCGTGGGTACGAAGCGGGCCGGGCGGTACATGTCCCAGACCCATGCGTCCTTGAGCTCGAGCTCGATACAGGCGGGCGTCGTGTCGGACCTCACCTTCAGCGAGACCTCGTTGGCCAGATAGAAACGGCGCTCGGTCTCGATCACGTAGGAGAAGACGGGCAGGACAGCCCGGTACTCCTGCACCAGGCCGAGCTCGATCTCGGCCTCATAGCGCTCGAGGTCTTCCTCGCTCATCGCAGCCTTACGGCTTCGCCGTCCGGAGCTCCTTGATCTTGGCGGCCTTTCCGTGACGCTCGCGCAGGTAGTAGAGCTTGGCCCGGCGGACGTCGCCCAGGGTGACCACCTCGATGGTGGCGATGGTCGGCGAGTGCACCGGGAACGTGCGCTCGACGCCCACGCCGAAGCTCACCTTGCGCACGGTGAAGGTCTCCTGCACTCCGCCGCCCTGGCGGCGGATGACGGCGCCCTGGAAGACCTGGACCCGCTCACGGGTGCCCTCGACCACCCGGACGTGCACCTTGACGGTGTCCCCGGGGCGGAACTCGGGGATGTCGGTGCGCAGGCTGTCGCGGTCGATGATTTCAGTCGGGTGCATGAGAGGGGTCCTTACGTCACACCGGCTCAGTGCCGGACGGAACATCGTAGCCGTGCGCGGCCAGTGACCGCACGTCGTCGTCGCTCAGGCCGCCCTGCCGGCGCAGGTGCTCGAGCAGGTCGGGGCGCCGGGTCGCCGTGCGCAACAGCGACTGGAGGCGGCGCCAGGCCGCCACCGCGGCGTGGTCGCCCGAGCGCAGCACCCCGGGTACCTCCCAGCCCCGGAATTCGGCCGGGCGGGTGTACTGGGGGTACTCGAGCAGGCCGGCCGCGAAACTCTCGTCGAGGGCTGAGTTCTCGTTGCCCAGCACCTCCGGCAGCAGCCTCGCCACCGTCTCGATCACGACCAGGGCCCCCAGCTCCCCGCCGGCCAGCACGAAGTCGCCCACGGAGAGCTCGTCGTCCACCAGGTGGTCGCTCACCCGTTGGTCGACCCCCTCGTAGCGGCCGCACAGGAGCGAGAACCCCCCGGGCAGCGCCGCCAGCTCGGCCGCCACCGACTGGGAGAACGGCCGGCCGCCGGGGGCCAGGAGCAGCAGCGGGCGAGGCAGCTCGCCTTCGGCCTCGACGGCCTCGACGCAGCGGAACACCGGCTCGGGCATCAGGACCATGCCCGGGCCGCCGCCGAACGGGCTGTCGTCGACGGTCCGCCGGTTGTCGAGGGAGCCCTGGCGCAGGTCGTGCACATCCAGCCCGAGGGCCCCCGACTCCTGGGCCCGCCCGAGTATCGAGGCGGCACAGTACGACGCGATGGCGTCGGGGAACAGCGTGAAGACCGCAATCCTCATCGACGGCCTGTGCTCATCGCAGGGCGGCGTTCAGGGATCCAAGAGCCCGTCGGGTATGTCGACCACCAGGGTCCCCGCGGCGGTGTCGCTGTCGGTGACGAAGCGCAAAGGGATCAGGCCGCCGCTCTCGAGGACGAGGAGGTCACTGGCCGGATTGGCCTCCACGGCCCGGACCTGGCCCAGTTCGGTGCCGGCGATGTCGAAGACGGTGGCGCCGACCAGCTCGTGCACCCAGAGCTTGCCGGGGATGTCGACGGCCTCGGCCTCGAGGTCGATCCCGCGCATGCGCTCGGCCTGCGAGCGGTCGACGATGCCCTCGAACTGCACGATCCAACGGTCCTGGAACGGGCGGGCCGACTCGACGGTCAGGGTGCCCCGCGGCGTGGTGAGCACCGAGCCCGGGTCGAGCCGCTCGGTCAGGTCGGTCCACAGTTGGACGACGACTTCGCCGCGCAGGCCGTGGGCCTTGGTGACCCGGCCGATCGTGAGGAGCTCAGTCGTCGACGATGTCCACGCTGGCCGCAATGCCGTCCTTGGCGCCGGCCACGTTGACCAGCGTGCGGATGGCCTGGGCTGTCCGTCCCCGACGCCCGATCACCCGTCCCATGTCGTCGGGTGCCACGTGCAGGCTGAGGCGGAGGCCTCCCCGACGCTCTTCGGAGTCGATGACCACCGCGTCGGGCTCGTTGGAGAGCGAGCGGGCCAGGTAGCTGAGCACGGCCAGAGGGGTCCCGCCGTCGAAGGCGTCGTTGACGCTCGTTGCCCTCGTCGTCGATGCCGGTGTCGGTCGTCGGCGTCGGTGTTCACGTCGTCCGACGAGTTGATGTCGACCTGGTCGTCGCCGTCGACCGTGTTGATGTCGCCGGCCTCGTAGAGATTGGTCACTTCGACCTCGCCGCGGCGAACTCGTCCCAGGCGCCCGAGGTCTTCAACAGCTTCTCGACCCGCTCGGTCGGCTGTGCGCCGTTGACCAACCACTTCACGGCCTTCTCGTTGTCGATCTTGATCACCGCATCCGGCTCGGCCGTCGAGGCGCCGCGGGGAGCGTAGGTACCCACGATCTCGAGGAATCGCCCGTCACGGGGTGACCGGCTGTCCGCGGCCACGACCCGGTAGGTCGGCTGCTTCTTCTTTCCCATCCGCACCAGGCGGAGCTTCACTGCCACGAACTGATTCCTCCATCATCTGGACTTTGTGCGTCCATTCTGGCAGATAGCGGCCCTACCGGCTTTTCGGTGGGGTGACGCGACCGCCCTTCTTCTTCTTTTTGGTGCCTTTGTTGCCACTGACCACGGGCCGTGGGGCCGACGGGGCCGGCAAGCCGGGAAACAGCGGGTTGTCGCCCGCGAGGTCGCCGTTGTCCCCCATGAGCTGGGAGAGCATGTCGAAGTCAGGACCCTCGCCGGCCGCGGCCTGGGCCGCCAGCTTGCGACCGGCCCGACCTCCCAGGCCCCCCATGCCGGGCATGGCGCCCATCCCGGGGATATTCGGCATATTGCCCGACGCCACCCCCTTCATCATCTTCTGCATCTCCTTGAACTGCTTGAGCAAGGTGTTGACCTCGGGCACCGTGGTCCCCGACCCGCGGGCGATGCGGCTCCGACGTGATCCGTCCAGGAGGCTGACGTCGTTGCGCTCGGTCGGGGTCATGGAGCACACGATCGCCTCGACCCGCGAGATCTCCCCGTCGTCGATCTGGCCGGCCGCCTGGCGCATCTCCTTGGACATGCCCGGCATCAGCTTCATCAGCCCGCCCAGCGAGCCCATCTTCTTGACCTGGCGGAGTTGGGACAAGAAGTCGTCCAGCGTGAAGTGGCCCTGCATGAGGCGGGCGGCGCCCTTGGCCACCGTGTCGTGGTCCATGGTGCGCTCGGCCTGCTCGATGAGGCTGAGGACGTCGCCCATGCCCAGAATGCGGTCGGCCATCCGGTCGGGATGGAACAGGTCGAAGTCGGAGAGCCGCTCCCCCGTGCTGGCGAAGGCGATCGGCTTGCCGACGACGCCCTTGACGGAGAGGGCCGCACCACCGCGGGCGTCACCGTCGAGCTTGGAGAGGATCACCCCACTCAGCTCGAGCGTCTGGTGGAAGGCGCTGGCGGTCGCCACGGCGTCCTGGCCGATCATGGCGTCGATGACCAGGAAGGTGTAATGCGGCTCGGTGGCCTCCGAAATGCCCCGGATCTCCTCCATGAGGGCGGCGTCGATGGTCAGCCGGCCGGCCGTGTCGATGATGGCGACGTCCTTGCCCAGGCGGCGGGCCTCCTCGACACCGGCCCGGGCCACGGCCACGGGGTCCGTCGGCTCGCTGAAGACGGTCACGCCGGCCTGGGCCCCCAGGATCCGCAACTGCTCCACCGCGGCCGGCCGCTGCAGGTCGGCCCCGATGAGAATCGGGTTGCGGCCCTGCTGCTTCCACCACTGGGCCAGCTTGGCCGAGGCGGTGGTCTTCCCGGAGCCCTGCAGACCGGCCATGAGCACCACGGTGGGAGGCCGCGAGGCGTAGGAGATCTTGAGGCTCTCCCCGCCCAGGACGCCCACCAACTCCTCGTGGACGGCCTTGATCACCTGCTGGCCCGGTGTGAGGCTCCTCGACAGCTCTTCTGCGCTGACCCGCAGGCGGATGCCGTCGCAGAAGCGGCGGGCGACCGACAGCTCGACATCGGCCTCGAGCAGGGCGGTGCGGATCTCCCCGAGCGCCTCCTCCAGGTCGGCCTCGCTGATCCGGCCCTTGCCGCGCAGCCGGGTGGAGATCCGCTCCAGGCGGTCGGAAAGTGCGTCGAACATGGCTTGTCAGCCTAATGGCAGGATCCCGCCGCGCCCCGCCAGTTCCCCGGCGCGGCGCCGGTGCTCCGGTCGAGATCTCCGGCCGAGTTTGCCGACTGCCGAGTTTCCGACCGAGTTCGCTAATCCAGGCCGAGGAGGGCGTCGACGAAGGCGTCGGGGTCGAAGGCCACCAGGTCGTCGACTCCCTCGCCCAGTCCGACCAACTTCACCGGGATCCCGAGCTCGCGTTGGACCGCGATGACGATGCCGCCCTTCGCCGTGCCGTCCAGCTTGGTCAGCACGATCCCGGTCACGTCGACCGCCTCGGTGAACTGCTTCGCCTGCACCAGGGCGTTCTGCCCGGTGGTGGCGTCCAGGACGAGCAGGACCTCGGTCACGTTGCCCGGGTCGCGGTCGGCGATGCGGCGGATCTTCTTGAGCTCCTCCACCAGGTTCACCTTGTTGTGAAGCCGGCCCGCGGTGTCGGCCAGCACGAGGTCGTTGCCGCGGGCCGCCGCGCGCTGCACGGCGTCGAAGACGATCGCGCTGGGATCGCCTCCCTCGGCGCCCCGCACGATCCCCACCTCCGACCGCTCGGCCCACATGCCCAACTGGTCGGCCGCCGCGGCGCGGAAGGTGTCCCCGGCCGCCAGGAGGACCGAATGGCCGGCCGCCGACTCCTGGCGCGCCAGCTTGCCGATGGTGGTCGTCTTACCCACGCCGTTGACCCCGACCACCAACCACACGTCGACCGTGCCCGCCTGCCCGGCGAAGCGCAGCTGGCGCGAGTCGGCCACGTCGAGCAGGGTGCGGATCTCGTCGCCGAGCGCCGAGAGGAGATCGGTGCCACTGGCGATCTCCTTGGACGCCACCCGAGCCTTGAGGTCCGCCAGCAGGGCGTCGGCGGTCCGCACGCCGACGTCGGCCCGGATGAGCGCCTCTTCCAGCGAGTCCCAGGTGGCGGCGTCGATCCGGCCGCCCCGCAGGGCCGAGACGGCCCCGCTGAAAATTCCCCGGACGCTCCCCAGGCGGCTGCGATAGGTGGCCGGCTCGGGCTCGGCCTCCAGCACCGGTTCGGCCAGAGGTCCCGGCGCCGGCGCCGCTTTCGTCGGCGGGGACGGCGCCTCCTCGGGCGCCAGGACTGCCGGCCCGGGCTCGCGCTCAGGGCCCAGGATCGGCACTCTGGGCGGCGGCTCCTCGAGCGTCGGTGTCGGGCTCTTGGGGGCGACCGGGGGCGGGCCGGCGGCTCGCCGGGACCGGGCGATCAGGATCAGGGCGGCCAACAGGACCACCACGGCCACCCCGATGACGATGAACAGCGCGGTCATGTGGGCCCGCCAAGGGGCAGGCGTGCCGGCGCGATGGCGGTCATGCCGGCTCGCTCTCGGTCTCGCGCTCCATCTGGCGCTCGACCTTCTGGCTCACGACCTGCGAGGAGCCGCCCGGCGCCATGGTCACGCCGTAGAGCGCGTCCCCGGTCTCCATGGTGCGCTTCTGGTGACTGACGATCAGGAGCTGGGCCTCGTGGCGGAACTCACGGACGAGGCCGAGGAAGCGGTGGAGATTGACGTCATCGAGGGCGGCCTCCACCTCGTCCATCAGGTAGAAGGGCGACGGCCGGCTCCGGAACACGGCGAAGAGGAAGGCCAGGGCGGCCATGGACCGCTCGCCGCCCGAGAGCAGCGAGACCCGGCGGACGTTGCGGCCGGCTGGGCGCACCTCGATCTCGACGCCCGTGTTGAGCAGGTCCTCGGGATCGGTCAGCACCATGCGCCCGGTGCCGCCCGGGAACAGGAGGGCCACCAGGGTCGAGAAGTGCTCGTTGACGTCGGCGGCGGCGGCGGCGAACGACGTCATGATCTCGTGGTCCAGCGTCCGCACCACCTCGTGCAACTCGCGCCGCGCCCCCCGCACGTCGTCCACCTGGACCTCGAGCTCCTTGTGCCGTTCCTCCAGGGAGGAGAGCTCCTCGAGCGCCAGGGGGTTCACCGGCCCGAGCGCCACCAGCTTGCGCTCCAGCTCCGCCGCGTGCTCCGCCATGCCGGTGCCCTCGGGCACCTCGGGGATGGGTAGCCCGACGAGGTCCTCGGGCACGGTGCCGAGCTCACGCACGATGTGCTCGTGCAGTGTCTCGGAGCGCAGGGCGACCTCGTTGCTCTCCAGGTCCAGGGCGCGCGTGCGCGAGCGCACCGCATCGAGGCGCTGCTCGGTGGTGTGGCGGTCCTGGCGGAGTTGCTCGAGGCGCGCCCCGCCGGCGCGGACGGCATCGACCTGCTCCTGGTAGTCGCCGCGCAGGGTGTCGAAGATCCCGTCCAAGCGGGCGTGCTCGGCCTCGACCACCGCCTCCAACCGGGTGAGCGCGACGCCCTCGGCCTCGAGCCGCTGGCGCCGCGACGCCGCCGTGGCACGCTCCTCGGCGTGCCCGAGCAAGCGGCGCTCGACCTCGGCCTGGCGCTCGGACAGGACACGCCGTCGCTCGGCCAATCCGGCCACCCGGACCTCGAGCTCCCGGCGGCGCGACCGTAGGTCCTCGCGCCGGACGGCCAACTCGCGCCAGGCCTCCGCCGCCTCCTGGATGCGGGGCACCGACTGCGCCAACCGGTCCCGCTCCGCCTGCGCCGCCGCCAGCCGTTCCCCGGCCTCGACCCGGGCCTGCCGGGCCGCCGTGAGCTCCTCGTCCAGCCGTCGCCGCTCCTCGGTGGTGCGCGTGGTGTCCGAGGCCGCCGTGGCGCGCGCCGAGACGTGACGGTCCAGGGCCCGCTCCGCCCCGGCCAGGGCGTCGCGGGCCTCCGAGAGGGCCGTCCGGCACCGGGCCAGCTCCAGGCGCGCCGCGTCCGCCGCCGCCGCCGCCGCCGTGGCCCGCTGCTGGGCGTCCTCGACGGCCGCCGCGGTGACCACGCTGGTCGACGAGCGCACCCGCCACCCCGTGGCGGCGAAGCGGTCGCCCTCGGGGGTGACCACGATCAGGTCGCTGCGCTCGAGCGAGAGGTCGATCGCTTCCTCCCAGCCGTCGACGCGGACGGCGTGGCCGATCAACGCATTCAGCACGGACTCGGCCACGGCCTCCCCGTGCCGCGCCCGCACATGGCGGCGGACCGACTGGGCGCCCGATCCTGCCGGCAGGTCGAGGTGCGGGGGTGGCGCAAAGGGCGAGCCGTTGACGCCGTCTGGGCCCGTCCCCGCCCGTGTCGCCGTCCGGGGAGCCAGCACAGCGCCGGTCACCCCGCGCTCGCGCAACGTGGCCAGGGCCTGATGGGCCGACTGGCGCCCGTCGACCACCACCGCGGCCACGCCCGCCCCCGCCGCGGCCTCGAATGCCGCCTCCCAGCCCTCGTCGATCTCGACCAGGTCGAGCAGCGAGCCCACCACGCCGTCCACTCCGCGCAGGAGCTCGCGGCCCCCTGCCCCTTGCAGGTCGCGCAGGGCGCGCTCGAGTGCCTCGGCCCGGGCTGCGCTGCGATGCCGCGCCTGATCGCCCTCGTCGGCCCTCCGTTGCGCCGACTCGGCCCGCTCGGCCGCCCCTTCGAGCTCCACCCGGCCCGCCGCTACCGCGGCCTCCAGCTGCGCCGTGGTCGCCTCCAGCGCCTCCGACTCGTTGTCGAGCAGATCCGCCCTCACCGCGGCGGCGGCATGGCGCTGCTCCAGGCCGGCCAGCCGGGCGTCCAGGGCTGTCATATCTTGCTGCTCGCGGACCACGGCCCGGGCCAACGGCTCCGTGCGCGCCCGCACCTTGGCCATGGCATCTTCGGGCAGGTCGTCCCCGAGCACGTCGGCCCAACGGCCTCGCAGCGCCGCCTCCTCGGCGTCCAGCCCGCCCGCCTCGGTCTCCAGCTCGGCCTGCACCGGATCCGCCGCCGTACCGTCGCCCGCCCGCGCGATCTCGGCGGCCAGGTGCGCCGCCTCTGCCTCGAGGGTCGAGACCACGTCGACGTCCGCCGCCGCATCCAGCGCAGCGACCACGGCGCGGCCGCGCTCGCGCAGCACACCCGAGGTCCCCCGGGCCCGCTCGACCAGTCCCTGCACCCGGCCGAGGGCCCGGGCCAGGTCCTCTTCGCGATGCGAGGAGAGCTCGGCCGAGGTCGACGAGGCCTCGGCATCGAGCACCTCGAGAGCGGCGTGGAGCTCGTGCTCCTCCTCCCGGCAGATGGTCAGGCTGTGGGTGGCGGCGCTGCGCCGGCTCGACAGCTCGGCCAGCTCGGTGCCGGCGAGGTAGCGCCGGATGGTGAGCAGCTCGTTGGCCACGGTGTCGTGCGAGCGGGCGGCGGCGGCCTGGCGCTCCAGGGGGCGGATCTGGCGCCGGACCTCGCGCACCAGGTCGCCCAGGCGCTCCAGGTTCTCGGCGGTGCCGGCCAACCGGCGCTCCGCCCGCTCGCGCCGGCGACGGTGCTTGAGGACCCCGGCCGCCTCCTCGATGATGGCCCGGCGGTCCTCGGGGCGGGCGTTGAGGACGGTGTCGAGCTGGCCCTGGCCGATGATCATGTGCTGCTGGCGCCCGACCCCCGAGTCGGACAGCAGCTCTTGGACGTCCAGCAGGCGGCAGGGCGCGCCGTTGATGGCGTACTCGCTGTCGCCCGAGCGGAACAGCGTGCGGGTGATGGTCACCTCGGCCAGGTCGATGGGGAGCTTCCCCGACGCGTTGTCGATGGTCAGGGACACCTCGGCCCGACCCAGGGCGGCCCGTGACGAGGTCCCGGCGAAAATGACGTCTTCCATTTTGGCCGAGCGCAACGAACGCGGGCCCTGGGCCCCGAGGACCCAGGTGACGGCGTCCACGACGTTGGATTTGCCACTGCCGTTGGGACCGACCACGACGGTGATGCCGGGCTCGAACTCGAGCACGGTCGGGTCGGCGAACGACTTGAACCCCTTCATGCTGAGCGACTTCAGGAACACCGGGGCGACCCTAGTGGTCCCGAGTGGCCGGACCCCGCCAATTCCGGCGTGCCGGCATCGACCTGCCCTTACGGACCTGCTGGTTCAGACCTGGCAGTGGTCGCAGAAAAAGGTCGAACGGCCGCCGGTCTTCACCCGCACGATCGTGTTGCGACAGCGCCGGCAGGCCTGGCCCTCGCGGTCGTAGACCTGATGCGATCCCTGAAAGTCGCCGACCTCCCCGAAGAGGTCCCGGTACTGCTCGTCGGCCAGCGAGGACCCCCGGTGCTTGATGGCGTCGGCCAGGGTCTCGACCATGGCCCGGTAGAGGCGCCTGACCTCGGTGGCGGTGAGCGTGTTGGCGGGACGGTCATAGCGCAACCCGGCCTGGTAGAGCATCTCGTCGGAGTAGAGGTTGCCGATCCCGGCGGTGAAGCTCTGGTCCATCAGCATGGACTTGATGCCGGCCTTGTGCTGATGCAGGAGCAGGCCGAAGCGGTCCCAGCTCATCATGTCCTCCACCGGATCGAAGCCCAGGTGGGCCAGCTCGGGGATGGCCTTGCGGATGGCCGCCCCGTCCCCGCCCGAGGTACCCGAGACCGGGCTCAACGCGGTGCCGTCCGCCTTGAGCGGTGGGGTGGAGACGAACAGCTCGCCGAAGGTGCGCGGGTCGACGTAGCGCAGCTCCCCACCCTGGGTGAAGGTGATGACCACGTGGGTGTGCTTGGGCTTGGGGTCCTTCACCGACTTGACCCGCAGCAGCTGCCCGCTCATCCCCAGGTGCACCACCAGCGTGTCCCCGCTGTCCAGCGTCAAGAGAAGGTACTTGCCCAGGCGCCCGACCGACTTGATGGTGCGGCCCTCGAGGGGCGTGCGGAAGTGCTTGGCCGAGGGGTGCCGGCGCACCGAGCGGCCGTTGGCCACCGACACCGTCTTGATCTTCTTGCCCGGCACCTCTCGGGACAGGTCCTGGCGCAACGTTTCGACTTCGGGTAACTCAGGCATTCTGCAGACCCTCCCAGGCGTTGCGAGCCGCTTCCTGTTCGGCATCTTTTTTGGACCGTCCCGCCCCGATCCCGAGCCGGGTGCCGGCCACGAACACCTCGGCCTCGTAGGCCCGCTCGTGGTCCGGGCCCGAGCCGACGACCACGTAGCGGGGCGGCCCCTCCCCGTCGCGCACGGCCTTCTCCTGCAAGCGGCTCTTGTGGTCGAAATCGTCCGGTTCCTTGCTGGCCCGGCTGATGGCGTCACCGAGCTCGCGCAGGACGAGCTGCTCGGCGGCGTCCCATCCCGAGTCGAGATAGACGGCCCCGAGCACGGCCTCGAAGGCATCCGCCAGGATGGAGGCCTTGGTCCGGCCGCCGGAGGACTCCTCGCCCCGGCCCAGCAAGAGGACCTCGCCCACCCCGAGGCCTTCGGCCACCTGGGCCAGCACACGGGCGTTCACCACGGCCGAGCGCACCTTGGCCAACATCCCCTCGGCGAAGCGGGGATAGCGCTCGTAGCTGTAGCGGGCCACGACGAGGCCGAGGACGGCGTCGCCGAGGAACTCGAGTCGTTCGTTGGACGGCGCCCCGCCCTCCTGCTCGCCGCACCAGCTCCGGTGGGCCAGCGCGTGCTGGAGGAGGCTGATGTCGCTGAATTCGTGGCCCAACCGTTCGGCAAGTGCTGCCGCCCCCTCGGCGCCAGCGTCACCCCGCCTCGAGCTTGGCGTAGACGTAGTCAACGGCGTCCCTGACGGTTCGGAGATCTTCAAGGTCTTCATCATCGATGCGGAACCCCACGGTCCGCTCCCCCAATTCTTCTTCCAGCCCCTCGACCAGCTCGATCAGCGCCAGCGAGTCGGCGTCGAGGTCCTCCACGAACGACGCCCCTTCGGTGATCGTCGACGGGTCCGTCTCCAAAATGTCGGCCAGCTGGTCCCGGATCAGCGCAAACACCCCGTTACGATCGAGGGGTCCCTGGTTGGTGTGGGTTTCGGCGGGCACATGCGCTCCTGGGTCGACGAATTCGAGACAGCACCCGTCATGCTACCGGTCTTCGGGCCGAGAGCGCCCCGTTGTACCCTTTGACCTGGGTTTTTACCCCTCCTGGGGCGGACGGATGGCGGCCGCCACATGGTCCGCCAAACCCCGTGTGGCGCACTCGTAGGCCACCCGCACGGCGTTCAGGATGGAGACTGCGTTCGACGACCCGTGGCTGATGACGCAGACGCCGTCGGTCCCCAGCAGCATGGCGCCGCCGGTGTTCTCCGGCTCCAACTCGGCCGCCATCGGCAGCAGGTGGGGCAACAGGACGTCGGCCGCCGCCTTCGTCTCGTCATTCGTGGAGAAGACCCCGAGCATGGCGTCGAAGAGGAAGCGCAGCGAGCCCTCCAGGGCCTTGAGGGCGACGTTGCCGGTGAAGCCGTCGGTCACGATGACGTCGGCCGGCGAGGGCAACAGGTCCCGGCCCTCCAGATTCCCCACGAACTCGAAGGCGAACCCGCTCCCGGCCTGCTCGCTGAGAAGGGCATGGGTCTCTTTGACCAGCGGGGTGCCCTTGGTCGACTCCTCGCCGATGGAGAGCAGGCCGACCGTCGGGGAGGTGGTCCCGAAGCGGGCGGCCACGTAGGCCGCGCCCATCTGGGCGAACTGCACCAGCATGGCCGGCGTGCACTCGGCGTTGGCCCCGGCGTCGACCAGGACGGCAGGCGTGCGGCCGAGACGCGGCAGCGGGGTGGCGATACAGGGCCGGATCACCCCGGGCAGCCGCCCCATGCGCAGCAGCGCAGCGGCCATGGTGGCCCCCGTGTTGCCGGCACTGACCATGGCCGACGCCTTCCCGTCCCGCACCAGTTCGGCCACCCGCACCAGCGAGGAGTCCTTCTTGCGCCGCACGCCCCCGGCGGGGTCCTCGTCCATGGCGATGACCTCGGTGCAGGGGACGAGCGGGAGACCGCACGTATCGCCGACCTGCTCCGGCGGGCCCACCAGCACGACCGGGATGCCGTCCTCGGCGCCGGCACGCCGGGCCCCTTCGACGATCTCGCCGGGGGCCTTGTCCCCTCCCATGGCATCGATCGCTACGGGAAGTGCAGCCAGCGCCTCCGCACTCGGACGCTCGCCGCGACGGCTCAAGTCAGTCGACCTCGACGGCTTGTCGCCCCTTGTACCACCCGCAGCTGGGGCAGACCACGTGCGGCGTCTTGGCGGACTGGCAGTGCGGGCACACGCTGCGGGGCGGGCGGCGCAGAACCCAGTTGGCGGCCTGGCGGCTACGCCCCTTGGCCTTGGACGTCTTCTTCTTCGGGACTGCCATCGTGGGTCTCCAACAATCAGATTCGGGGGTGGGTGGTTCGGGGCGGGCGGGCCGACCGACGACGGTCAGCTACCGGAGCACGTCGAGGTTAGCCCACCTGGGATCCTTGGGGGCGACGCACTCGCATTCGGACTCGTTGCGGTCGGCCCCGCACTGCGGGCAGAGCCCCCGGCAGTCCTCCCGGCACAGGGGGGCGGCCGGCAGGTCCAGCACGATGGCGTCGCGGACCAGTGGGCCGAGATCGATGGTGTCGTCGACGATCGGGTAGAGCTCGTCCTCGGGGATCGGGCGCGTCGGCGAAGCGCTCGCGGACGGCGATCGACAGCTCGCCGTGCACCGGGGTGGTGCAGCGCCGGCAGATCCCCACCCACGGGGCGCGCACGGTGCCGACGGCGTCGATGCCGCCGTCGAACGAGCGCAGCGTGATGTCGCACTCGGCCTCGGCGTCCAGGGGCACCACGCTGCGGCCGGGGTCGATGCCCAGTTCGTCGAGGGGGCCGGCGAGGACCACCGGTCCGCGCCGCACCTCATGCGCCGTCGCGCCGGAGTTGCGGCGGAGCCGGGCCACGTGGACGAGGAAGGGGTCCGCCGCCATCAGGACACGTCCTGGTCGAAGAAGCCGTCCTCCTCGGTGGCGGATGCGGCGTGGTTGAGCTCGGTCTCGACGGCGTGCGGCGCCGGGACGGCGGCCAGCTTGGCCCGGCCGGACTGCACGGTACGGGTGAGCCGGTCGAGCACGATCTCCATGCCCGCCAGCTTCTGGTCGCAGAAGTCCTCGGCCTCGTGCCGCATGGTGCGCGCCTCGTCGTTGGCGTCGTCGAGGATGCGCTGGGCCACCGAGTTGGCCTGGCGGACGATCTCGGTCCGTTGCACCATGCGCTCGGCCTGGGCCCGCACCTCCTCCATCAGGGTCTCGGCCTCCCGGGTGCGCTCGGCCAGGAACTCCTCGCGCTCGCGCAGGAGCCAGCGGGCCTGGCGCAACTCGTCGGGCAGGCGGTCGAGGGCGGTGCGCAGCAGGCCGGTGACCTCCTCGCGCGAGACGATGATCGACGAGGAGAGCGGCATGGACTTGGCGCCGGCGAGGATCTCGAGCACCTGCCCGAGGACCGCCTCCACACTGACGTCCTGTTCGGCCTCGTCTATTTCTAGATACTGGTCGGTCACTCCTCCCCCTTCCCGTCCGCGAATTTCTTGACCAGGTGCTCCCCCACGACCTTGGGCACGAACGCGGACACGTCGCCCCCGAAGCGGGCCACCTCGCGCACCAGCTTCGACGCCACGAACGAGTAGTTCGAGCTGGTGGGGATGAAGATGGTCTCGACGCCGGAGAGGTGGTGGTTCATCTGGGCCATCTGCATTTCGGACTCGAAGTCCGAGACGGCCCGCAGGCCGCGGACGATGGCCGACGCCCCCACGTCACGGGCCACGTTCACCAGCAGTGTCGACACCGAGACGATGCGGACCGAGGGGAGATGGGCCAGGACCTCTTCGAGCATGCTCTGGCGCTCCTCGAGCGCGAAGAGGGCCTGGCTCTTCTGGGGGTTGCGCAGGGCGGCCACCACGACCTCGTCGAAGAGGCGGGCGGCCCGCTCGACGATTTCGAGATGTCCGTTGTGGAAAGGGTCGAAGGATCCCGGGAACAGACCGACCTTCACGAACTGGCCTTCACGAGCTGGTTCCGGTGCGATGAGCCACGGTGACGAGCGTACCGCCGTACCGCCGTTCTCGGGCGACCATCCAGCCCTCGGGGAGTGCGATCGGGGCCGACGACTCGAGGACCGCCGTCGCCGCCCGCAGGTCGGTCAGCAGCGCGGGCCAGGCGTCGAAGGTGTAGGGCGGGTCGCACAGGGCGAGGTCGAAGGCCGGCGCCCCGGCCAGCCAACCCGGCAGCGCGGCCCGGACGACGGTGGCCGGCTGGTCGCCCAGCCCCACCGACTCGAGGTTGGTGCGCACCGCGTCGAGCGCGCCGGGATCCTGGTCGACGAAGGTGGCCGAGGCCGCGCCGCGTGAGAGGGCCTCGAGCCCGAGGGCGCCGCTCCCGCAGAACAGATCGACCACGGTGAGCCCCTCGACACCGCCGCGCGAGCCCAAAATGTCGAAGATCGACTCGCGCACCCGGTCCGAGGTGGGGCGGACGGCGGCTGGCAGCTTGGCGGCGAGGCGCCTGCCCCGGCTCCGGCCTCCGATGACGCGCACCGCTATCAGGGTAGACGGGATCAGCCCCCGAGCCCGATCAACTCTTGCCGCAGCCCGGTCAACTCTTGCCGGAGCCCGGTCAACTCTTGAAGAGGTATTCGCCCTCGTCCTCGCTCGAGGAACAGCCGGATCTCGTCCGCCAGTGCCTCGTGCGCCTCGAGTTGAGGATCCTCCCCGACGATGGCCTCGGCCACCCGGCGCGCCTCGGTGAGGAGGAGCCGGTCCTCGGGCTCCGACAAGGAAGCCAACCGCAGGTCGGACTGCCCCTGCTGGCGGGCGCCGAGCAGGGTGCCCTCGCCGCGCAGGCGCAGGTCGTCCTCCGCCAGCGCGAACCCGTCGGTGGTGCGCGCCACCGCGGCCAGCCGCTCCCCGGCCAGCCCGTCCTCGCCCCCCGCTCCGAGGAGGAAGCACCAGCTGGGGAGCGCGCCGCGCCCCACCCGTCCCCGCAACTGGTGCAGCTGGGCGATGCCGAACCGGTCGGCGCTCTCGATCACCATGACGGTGGCCTCGGGCACGTCGACCCCGACCTCGATCACCGTGGTGGCCACCAGCACCTCGATCTCGCCCTGGCGGAACTGGGCCATGGCCTCCTCGCGGGCGGCGGGCGGCATCTGGCCGTGCAGCAGGCCGACCCGGAGACCGGCCAGCTCGCCGGCTTCGAGGCGCGTGCGCTCCTCGGTGGCCGACCGGGCCTCGACCCGTGGTGAGTCGCCCACCAGCGGGCAGACCACGAACGCCCGATGGCCGGCCGCCACCTCCGCCCGCACCTTCTCCCACGCCAGGTGCTCGTCGGCCGGGTCGGGGAGCCACGATGTGGTGATCGCCACCCGGCCCGGGGGCATCTCGTCGAGCACCGTGAGGTCGAGGTCGCCGAAGATCACCATGGCGGCCGTGCGCGGGATGGGCGTCGCCGTCATGACCAGAAGGTCGGGGTCGCCCTCATCGCCCTTGGCCCGCAGCGTCGCCCGCTGCTCCACCCCGAAACGGTGCTGCTCGTCGATCACCACCATGCCCAGCGACCTGAACTCGACCTCTTGGGTGAGGAGGGCATGGGTGCCCACCACGATCGCGATGGTGCCGCTCGCCAGGTCCTCGAGCATTTTCGCCCGCGCCTTGCCCTTGACCCGGCTCGTCAGCAGCTCCACCCGCACATCGAGGTCGCCCAGCATCTGGCGGACCGCCACGGCGTGCTGCTCGGCCAGTACCTCGGTGGGCACCATCAGGGCCCCCTGGTGGCCGCTCTGGACCGCCCCGAGCAGGGCCGCCAGGGCCACCACGGTCTTGCCCGAGCCGACGTCGCCCTGGAGGAGCCGGTGCATGGGGAAGGGCCCGGCCAGGTCGGCGACGATCACCGCCAGCGTGCGCCGCTGCGCCGTCGTGAGCTCGAAGGGCAGCGCCGCCAAGAAGCGCGCCACCAGGGTGCCGCTGACGGCGCCGGTGATCTCGCGGGGGGACACGTCGTGGCGCAGGGCCCGGGCGTTGTGCTCGAAGGCCCTCCGTCGCAGGACCAGGGCCAACTGGAGACGGAACAGCTCGTCGAATATCAGCCGGCGGCGGGCCGGTGCGATCACGTCGCTCGACTCGGGACCGTGGACGGCCCGCATGGCGGCGGTGCGGTCCCACAGGTCCAGCGACGTCCGCCAGCGCCGCGTCGAGCGGGTCGACGAACTCCCCGGCGCGGGCCAGCGCCTCCTCCACGAACGTGCCGATCTCCCAGCTGGTCAGCCCGGCCTTGGCCGAGGCCGGGTAGATGGGGAGGATCCGCAAGGTCCGGCGCTGCTGACCCACCACCGGCGCGTCCACCCCGGCCACCACGTCGACCACCGGGTTGACCATCTGGCGCGTGCCCCGGTAGTCGCCGACCTTGCCCCAGAAGATGGCCTCGGTCCCTTCCGCAAGCTGTTTGGCCCGCCACGGTTGGTTGAAGAAGACCACGTCCATCGCCCCGGTGTCGTCGCGCACGGTGATCGTGACGGGGGCGCGCCGGTTATGGCCCGGCCGGCTCCGCACCCGCTGCACCTCGGCCAGGATGGCCGCCTCGGATCCCACCTCGAGCCCGGACACGTCGGCCTTCTTGGTGCGGTCGATGTAACGGCGCGGGTACGTGGTCAACAGGTCCAGGACGGACTCGACGCCCCACTGCTCGAGCTGGGCCGCCTTGCGTGCCGACACCTTCTCGAGGACCGAGACGGGCCGCAGGCTCAGGTCACGGAGTGTGCGCGGAGATGCCACTCGCCCCCTGGCCCGGCCTACTCGATGCCCAGGAGGTAGGGGTAGAGCGGTTGGCCGCCGTGGTGCACCTCGAGCGCGACGTCGGGGTACTCCTCGCTCAGCCATTCGCTGATCCGGCGGGTGTCGGCCACCTTGGATCCCTCCCCCTCAATGAGGGTCACCAATTCGTGCTGATCGGTGAGCAGGCGGCTCAGGAGCAGGCGCGTGGCGATCACCACCGAGTCGGCGATGGAGATCACGCCGTCGCGCGAGATGCCGATCCAGTCGCCCTGGCGCACCTCGCCGGCATCGGTCGTCGTGTCACGGACGGCCCGGGTGACCTCGGCCGGCACCACGCGGGCGGCCGACTCGCCCATGCTGGCGGCGTTGACGGCGGCTCCGGCGGCCGGGTCGTAGGCCAGCAGGGCGGCGAACCCCTCCAGGATGCTCCCGGTCGCCACCACCCGCACCGTCTTGTCGCTCAACGCATCCACCTGCTCGGCCACCGGCCGTATGTTCTTGTTGTTGGGCAGGATCACCACCTCGTCGGAGTCGACGAGCTCGACCGCCTTGAGCAGGTCGTGGGTGGAGGGGTTCATCGACTGGCCCCCGACCACCTGGTGGTGCACGCCCAGCGAGCGGAAGATGCGGCCGATGCCGTCGCCGGTCACGACGGCGACCACGCTGGTGGTCGGCGCCGGGCCCTCCCGCACCAGGCCGGCCCCGGCGTCGGGCGCGTTGGACGCCTCGCGGACCCAGCGCTCCTCCTCGACCTGCTCGGCCAGGTCGGTGACCCGGATCCGCTGTGGCCTCCCGGTCTCGACGCCGGCCTCAATGGCGGCGCCGATGTCGTCGGTGTGGATATGGCAGTTCCAGAGCCCGTCGCCGCCGACCACCACGATGGAGTCCCCGATGCCGGCCCACACCTCCTTGAAGTCGGGCATGGAGTCGTCCGGGGCGTAGAGGAGGTACATCACCTCGTAGCGCAGATCCTCGACGTGGGACTCGTCGCCGGCGCGGCGGTCATCCTTCCTCCGGTGGTAGTCATCGCCCGCCAGCGGGCTCACGAGGGACAGGTCGACATCGGGCACGCCCGAAGGCTCGGGGAGCAGGTGGGAGGCGTCGACGACCGCCCAGCACGCATCCAACAGGAGGAGGAACCCGGTCCCGCCGGCGTCGACCACCCCCGCCTGTGCCAGGACGGGCAACATCTCCGGCGTCCGCGCCAGGGCGTCGGCGGCCACGCCGTGGGCCCGCTCGATCACGCCGATCAGGGTGGCCCCCGCCTCACCGACCCCGGCGGCCGCGCCGGCGGCGGCGCCGCGCCGGCGGCGGCCGCGGCCACCGTCAAGATCGTCCCCTCCACGGGGCGCACCACGGCGCGCCGGGCCAGATCGGAGGCATGGCCCAGGGCATCGGAGAGAACGGTCGCGTCCACGCCGGACTCGGCCGCGGCCATGCGGTCGCACATGCCCCGCAGGAGCTGGGAGAGGATCACGCCCGAGTTGCCACGGGCCCCCATGAGCGAGCCGTGGCCGATGGCCTTGCACACGGGGGAAAGGCCCGAGCCGAGCGGCACGTCCTCCAGCTCGGCCACCACGGCCTCGAGGGTCAGCGCCATGTTGGTGCCGGTGTCGCCGTCGGGCACCGGATAGACGTTCAGGCGGTTGATGTCCGCCTGGTGCTGGCGCAGCGCATCGCGGAAGCGACCCATCACGGCGCGCAGATCGTCTGCGCCCAGGGTCGCCAGGGAGGTCATGGCAAGGGATGCTAACCTTTGCGCCGTTCGTGAAGGCCTGCGTGGTGAGAACACCGCGGCCGCCACCAGGAAGGTCTACCCAATGGCAGCAGTGTGCGATATCTGTGGCAAGAAGCCCTCGTTCGGCATGAGCGTGAGCCACTCCCACCGGCGCACCAAGCGGCGCTGGAACCCGAACATCCAGCGGGTGCGTGCCCTGGTGGACGGCGCACCGAAGCGGCTCCACGTGTGCACATCGTGCATCCGGGCCGGCAAGGTGACCAAGCCGGTCCGCCGCACCCCGGCTCCATCCGCCAACTGAGGGTCGTCATCGGGGCCCTCCCCTAGCCCAGGCGGTGTTGCCACCCCAGGTGCGCCAACTCCCGGCCGCCCAGCGTGCGCCGAGCCGGGTCCGCCGTCACCACTCCGATCCGCTGCAACGGGCGCATTCCCGCCCCGGCCCACGACCGCGCCGCCGCCTCGACCCGGTCGGGTCCGATCACGACCACCAGCTCGTAGTCCTCACCGCCACCCAGCGCCTCGTCGAGGGTGGCACCCTCGGCCACCGGCACCGCATCGAGGATGAAGCCCACGCCCGACGCGTCCGCTAGGCGGTGCAGGTCGAGTGCCAACCCGTCCGACACGTCGATCATGGCCGACGCCCCGCCCCGGCGGGCCGCCTCCCCTTCGGCCAGGCGCGCCACCGGGCGCCGGTACGCCGCCGCCAGAGCCGCCTCGACCCGGCCCGACCCGGCCGCCCCGGGGCCCGATCGCAGCACCCGCAGCCCGGCCGCGGAGCCGCCACAGGGCCCGGTGACCAGGATCACGTCTCCCGCCGAGGCCCCGGATCGCAGCACCGGACTCCCCCCGTCGAGCGTCCCCATGACGGTCACCGCCACCACGAGCACGCCGGCGGACGAGACGTCGCCCCCCACCACGGCACACCCGCCGACGAGCGACGCCTGGGCCACCCCCTCCATGACGCCCAGCGTCAGCCGGCCCCCTCCGGCCGATTCCGGCACGCAGAGTGCCACCAGCGCCCCGAGGGGGCGGGCGCCCATGGCCGCCAGGTCGCTCAGCGCTCCCATGAGGGCCTTCCACCCCACATCATGGGGGCCGCAGAGGGCCAGATCGACGTGGACACCCTCCACCACGCTGTCCACCGAGACCACCACGGGTCCGCCGCCGGGGACATCGAGCACGGCGGCGTCGTCGCGCAACCCACCCCCCTCGATTCCATTTCCGAGCGCGTGACGGATACGCTGCAAGGTCTCGTCTTCAACGAGACGGGACATGCGCCCGGGTTTGGGGGAACCCACGGCACATGCCTAGCATTGGACGCCGCGAACACCGGCCGAACCAAGGAGTAGAGCCACCCCACATGCCCAGCACCACGAACGCCAAACTCCTCGCCTGGGTAGATGAAGTCGCGGCCGTGACCACGCCCGACCGGATCGAATGGTGCGACGGCTCGGCCGACGAGTACGACCGCCTGTGCCAGCTGCTCGTCGACGCCGGCACCTTCACCAAGCTGTCCGATGCCAAGCGGCCCAACAGCTACTGGGCCCACTCCGACCCGGGCGACGTGGCCCGGGTGGAGGACCGGACCTTCATCTGCTCGAAGGAGGAGATCGACGCCGGCCCGACCAACAACTGGCGTGACCCCGACGAGATGCGTTCCCTGCTCAACGGGCTGATGAAGGGGTGCATGCGGGGCCGCACCATGTACGTGGTCCCCTACTCCATGGGCCCCCTCGGCTCGGAGATCGCCCACATCGGCGTCGAGCTGACCGACTCGCCCTACGTGGTGGTCTCCATGCGCATCATGGCCCGGATGGGCGCCGGCGCCCTCGAGGTCCTGGGGCCCGATGGCGACTTCGTCCCCTGCCTCCACTCGGTCGGTGCGCCGCTGGAGCCGGGCCAGGTCGACGTTCCCTGGCCCTGCGACGCCGAGAACAAGTACATCGTCCACTTCCCCGAGACGCGCGAGATCGTCTCCTACGGATCGGGGTACGGCGGCAACGCGCTCCTGGGCAAGAAGTGCTTCGCCCTCCGCATCGCCTCGGTCATGGCCCGCGACCACGGGTGGATGGCGGAGCACATGCTGATCCTGAAGCTCACGTCCCCCGCCGGAGAGACCCGCTACGTCACCGGGGCCTTCCCCTCCGCCTGTGGCAAGACGAACCTGGCCATGCTCATCCCGTCCCTCGAAGGCTGGAAGGTCGAGACGATTGGTGACGACATCTGCTGGATGAAATTCGGCGAGGACGGCCGCCTCTACGCCATCAATCCCGAGGCCGGGTTCTTCGGGGTGGCGCCGGGCACGAACACCCACACCAATCCGAACGCCATGCTCACCCTCGACGGCAACTGCATCTTCACCAACACCGCACTGACCGACGACGGCGACGTCTGGTGGGAGGGCATGACCGACGAGCCGCCGGCGCACCTCACCGACTGGAAGGGTCAGGACTGGACGCTTGCCTCGGGGACGCCGGCCGCCCATCCCAACGCCCGCTTCACCACTCCCGCCAGTCAGGATCCGGCGATCGCTCCCGAATGGGAGGACCCGCAGGGCGTGCCGATCTCGGCCATCCTCCTCGGCGGCCGCCGAGCCTCGGTCGTCCCCCTGGTCTTCCAGTCGCGTGACTGGGAGCACGGGGTGTTCCTCGGGTCGATCATGGCTTCGGAGACCACGGCCGCGGCGGCCGGCGCCGTGGGGAACCTCCGCCGTGACCCCTTCGCCATGTTGCCCTTCTGCGGCTACAACATGGCCGACTACTTCGCCCACTGGCTGGAGATCGGCGCCACGGCCCCCGATCGCGACCTCCTGCCCAAAATCTTCTACGTCAACTGGTTCCGCAAGAACGCCGAGGGCAAATGGCTCTGGCCCGGCTACGGCGACAACTCGCGGGTCCTCGAGTGGGTGTTCAATCGGGTGGGGGGCGAGGCGAAGGCCACCGACACGCCCATCGGGTGGGTGCCCGGGACCACCGACATCGACGTGGCGGGCCTCGACGTCAGCGATGACGACATGGCCGAGCTCTTGCGGGTCGACGCCGCCGAATGGCGGGCCGAGGTGCCTTCCATCCGGGAGCACTACGCCCAATTCGGCGATCGTCTTCCGGCCGCCCTCACCGAAGAGGTCGACGCGCTCGAGGAGCGCTTGAGCTAAAGAGCCCTCGAGCTCTGTACGGGTGCCATGGCCGTCTACGCGTATGTGCTCATCCAGACCGAGGTGGGAAAGGCGGCCGGCGTCGCCACGCAGATTCGCCAAATTGCCGGGGTGGTGGTGGCCGACGACGTGACCGGGCCCTACGACGTCATCGCCCGGGTGGAGGCGGACTCGATCGACGAACTGGGTCGGCTCGTCGTCAGCCAGGTGCAACTGATCGAGGGCATCACGCGTACGCTCACGTGCCCCGTCGTCAACCTCTGAGAGGCCCCGTCCAGCGCATCTGCACGTCCGGCTCACCCTCTTCGTTCCCACTCCCGTCGGTCCGGCGCAACTCGACGAATCCGGCCCGCTCGTAGAAGGCAATGGCCCGGCCGTTCGCCACGAAGGCCCACAACGACAACCCGCCCGGGTTCTCGCCCATGGCCCGGTCCAGCAAGTGGCGGCCGATGCCGCGAGCCTGGTACGCCGGGTCGACGTAGAGGTGGTCGAGCCAGCCGTCCTTCACCGCCGAGAAGGCCACGACCTCTCCGGCCACGTCGGCCACCGTGACCCGGCTGGTCGGCAGCACGCGGGTCGAGAAGAAGGCCATGTGCTCTTCCTGGCTGTGCAGCACGGGCAGGTAGCGCATTTGCGCCCGGGCAGCCCCGAAGACCCCCGCCACGGCCACCCCGTCCTCGGGCCGGCCATCTCGCAGCTCGACCCCTTCCATCGAGTGACCAGAACCCGGCTTGCCGAGGCGCCTAACTCAGCGCGCCGGTCTCCCGCAGCTTGGCCACGGTCGCTTCTTCAATGCCCCATTCGAGCAACCCCGACACGGTGTCGCCCCCCGGCACCGAGGGCGGCCGGCTGATGGACGAGGGCGTGCGGCTGAAACGTGGCGCCGGGGCCGGCTGCACGGCGCCGTCGAGCTCGACGAAGGTCGACCGGGCCTGGTTGTGCGGATGCTGTGGGGCCTCCCAGGGCGAAAGGACCGGGGCGACGCAGGCGTCGGTCCCGTCAAAGACGGTGTCCCACTCGTCCCTCGTCCTGGTGGCGACCACGGCGGCCACGCGCGCCTTCATGGCCGGCCAGTTCGCGCTGTCGTTCTGCGCGCCGAAAAGGGGGTCGCCGGTCAGCCCGAGGCCTTCGAGGAGCTCGGCGTAGAACTGCGGCTCGATCCCCCCGAGCGCCAGGAACTTCTGGTCAGACGTCTCGTAGACCTCGTAGAACGGCGCGCCGGTGTCGAGCGCGTTCGCGCCCCGCTCGTCGTTCCATATGCCGGCATTGTGGAACGAGTGGATCATGGTCATCAACGTGGCCGCCCCGTCGACCATGGCCGCATCGACGACCTGGCCCTGGCCCGAGCGCGTCGCCTCCAGCAACGCCGCCACCATGCCGAACGCCAGCAGCATCCCCCCGCCCCCGAAGTCGCCCACCAGGTTGAGCGGCGGCACGGGCGCCGAATCGGCCCGGCCGATCGGCCACAAGGCGCCCCCGATAGCGATGTAGTCGATGTCGTGGCCGGCCCTGGCGGCCAGTGGGCCCTCCTGTCCCCAACCGGTCATGCGCCCGTAGACCAGGGCCCGGTTCCGGGCCTGGCAGGCCTCGGGCCCCAGGCCGAGCCGTTCGGCCACGCCGGGGCGGAACCCCTCGACGAGACCGTCAGCCTGCTCGACCAGGCGCAACACGAGCTCGACCGCTTCGGGGTTCTTCAGGTCGATCCCCACCGAGGGACGGCTCCGGGTCAAGAGGTCCCAGTGGGGCCCGCCCGACCCCTCGGCGCGTTCGGGGGCGCCGGCAGCCGCCCGCTCGAGGCGGATGACCTGGGCGCCGGCGTCGGCCAGCATCATGGCGGCGAAGGGGCAGGGCCCGATCCCCGCCAGCTCGATGATCTTGAAACCGCTGAGCGGTCCGCTTCTCGGTGTCTGCACCATGGCAGGATCGTGACCCGAGTGCCTCATTGAGGTCAAGCTGGCCCCATGCTGATCGCCCGCGCGCCAGGACGGGTCACCCTCATCGGTGACCACACCGACTACAACCAGGGACTCTCGCTCCCCATGGCCATCGACCTGGCCACTGAGGCCACGTTCACCCCCACGGCGGGCAGCTTCTTGATCGGGGTGGCCAGCGACCAGTACCCGGACCCGTGGGAGATCCCCCTTGCTGGGATCGCCCCCCATCCACCGCACGCCGCCCTGGCGGCGGCCCTGGTCGCCGCGGCCCAGCCGCCCTCGGGCGGCGCCCTGCGGGTCACCAGCACCATTCCTGTCGGCGCCGGCCTGTCGTCGAGCGCGGCGTTCTCGGTCGCCGTCCTGTTGGCGCTGGGCCGGGCCGGGGACGCCCTCGAGCTGGCCAAGTTGTGCCAGAGCGCGGAAGGGGCGGCGGGCTCACCGGTCGGGCTGCTCGACCCCTTGGCCATTCTCGGCGCCCAACCCGGGCACGCCCTGTCCATCGACTTCGCCAACCTCGAGTCCCATCAGGTCCCCGTCCCCGACGGGGCGGCGTTCGTCGTCGTGCACTGCGGTGCCGCCCGCCAGCTGGGTTCGTCGGGCTACGCCGAGCGCCGGGCCGAGTGCGAAAGGGCGGCCAACCTCATCGGCCGCCCCCTGGGGCTCTGCGAGCTCGGCGATCTGAGCGTGCTGCCCGAACCGGTGCTGCGCCGCCGGGCCCGCCACGTCATCACCGAGTGTGCCCGGGTGCGCGAGGTGGAGCGGCTCTTGGGCCGGAGCAATCTGACAGCAATCGGGGCAGTGATGACCGACGGACACCGCAGCCTGGCCGAGGACTTCAGGGTTTCGATCCCCGCGCTCGACGAGCTGGTCGACCGGCTGGTCGAGCTGCCCGGCGTCTACGGCGCCCGCATGACCGGGGGAGGCTTCGGCGGGTGCGCCATCGCCCTGTGCGCACCGGATTCGCCCGCCCTCATTCCCGAGAGTCACGCCCCCCTGCCGGCGTGGCGGGTGAGCCCGTCCGGCGGGGCGGCGGTGCGCCGCGATTGCCGACCCGGTGCAGTCTCGGTGCTCGACTCTCGGGTGCTCAGACTCTCGGGTGCTCAGACTCTCGAGTGCTCAGACTCTCGGGTGCTCAGACCTCGGGTGCTCAGACTCTCGGGTGCTCAGACCCTCGGGTGCTCAGTCCGGCGACTCGGCCCAGGCGGCCTGCGACGTGGCCACCAGTTTCTCGAGCGCGCCCTTGGCCCGCCCGGAGTCGATGGACTGGCGGGCCAGCTCGACGCCGGTCGCCAGGTCGTCTACCCGGCCGATGACCATCAGGGCGGCGGCGGCGTTGAGCAGGCCGATGTCGCGATTCGGCCCCGGGGTCCCTTCGAGGATCGATCGGATGGCCGCCGCATTGAACGCGGCGTCCCCGCCGCGCAGGTCTTGCATGGTGGCCGGTGCGAATCCGAGCGAGGTCGGATCGACCCGCCACTCCGAGAGCGTGTAGGAGCCGGCGCCATCGCCGTTGAGCTCGAGCACCGTCGATGGAGAGGTCACGCTGAGCTCGTCCAGCCCGTCGTCGGCATAGACGATCATGGCCCGCCGGCTTCCTGTGGCAGCGAGCACCGTGGCCATGACGGAGGCCATGGCGGGGTCGTTGACGCCGACCAGCTGATGGCGCGTCCGGGAGGGATTGGTGAGCGGCCCCAGGTAGTTGAAGATGGTCGGCACGCCGAGTTCGCGGCGAATCGGGGCCACGTAGCGCATGGCCGGGTGGAAGCGTTGGGCAAAGCAGAAACCGATCCCGGCTTCGGCCACGCAGCGCGCCACACCCACGGGGCCGATCTCGATCGCCACGCCCAACGCCTCCAGGACATCGGCCGACCCGACCGACGACGAGGCCGAACGCCCCCCGTGCTTGCAGACCGTCACCCCGCACCCGGCGACCACCAGCGCGGCCAAGGTGGTCACATTGATACTGCTCAGGCGGTCACCGCCGGTCCCCACCAGATCGACCACCGCATCGGGGCCGACGGGCAGGTCGAGGGGCACGGCGGCCTCCACCATGGCCCGCGCCAACCCCGTCACCTCTTCGGTGGTCTCGCCCTTGGCATGCAGGAGGGTGAGAAAGGCCCCGATCTGGGCCGGCGTGGCGTCGCCGGCCAGCACCGTGCCCAGCGTCGCCTCGGCCTCTTCCAGCGTGAGCGACTCCCGGGCGGTCAGGCGGCTCAGGACATCGGGCCACCCGAGCGTCAGTCCCACCACAGGTCCCGGTCCAGGACGCCCCGGGCGATCAAGCCGAGTTGGACCTGCGAGGTGCCCTCGACGATGGTCAGCTGCTTGGCGTCGCGGTACCACTGCTCGGTCGGGTGATCCTCCATGTACCCTGCCGCCCCGAGGAGCTGCACGGCCAACGACGAGGCCCGCACGGCCAACTCGGTGGCGTGGTACTTGGCCATGGAGAGATAGGGCACGTACTCCTTGGTGAACTTTCCCTCATCGGCCAGGACGGCGGCGCGGTAGGTCAGGAGGCGGGCCGCCTCGATGTCGACGGCGCACTTGGCGATCTCCCACTGGATGCCCTGAAAGTCCGCGATCGTCTTGTTGAAGGCCGCCCGCTGCTGGACGTACTCGGTGGCGTACATGAGGGCGCCCTCCGCCAGGCCGATGCCGCGGGCGGCCACGATCGGGCGCATGGCATTGAGACCGAGCATGGCGAGGCGGAACCCCCCGACCTCACCGATCACGTTCTCGGCCGGCACGACCACGTCGGTCAGCACGAGCTCGCCGGTGTCGACGCCCTTCACGCCCATCTTGTGGTCGGTCCGCCCGACCTCGACCCCGTCCCATGCCCGTTCCACGATGAACGCGGTGATGGAGTCGTGGGCCCGGCTGGTGGGCTCTTTGGTCTTGGCGAACACGGTGTACCAGTCCGCCTCGCGCACGCCGGACATCCAGCACTTGGTGCCGTTGAGGATCCAACCGCCCCCGCCGCCTGCCTCGGGCACCGCCCGGGTGCGCATGCCCATCACGTCGCTTCCCGCCTGAGGCTCGGAGAGCCCGAAGGCCGCCCGTTGCGTCCCCTCGGCGATTCCGGTGAGGTACCGCTGCTTCTGCGCCTCGGTGCCCGCGATCAGGAGCGGCCCGGTGGGCAGTCGGGTGAGCAGGAGCATCAACGCGGCGGCGTTCGAGTACTTCGCCACCTCTTCGATGGCAATGGCGAGGCCCAGAATCCCCGCCCCCGACCCGCCGTAGTCGGGGGGAATGCACAGCCCGAGGAGTCCGGCGTCGCGGAAGGCGGCGAAGAGATCGTCGGGGTAGGTGCCGTCCTTGTCGATGGCGCGCGCCCGCGGCCGGACCTTGTCCTGGGCCAGGCGGCGCACCGATGCCTGGAGCGTCGGCGAGTTCGTCGGGAAGGGAAAAATCCACCGGCGAAGGCTACCGGACGGTCCCGCCATGTATTTTCTGGTCCTTGAGCCGCGACGATGCACCTGACGGGCCTCCCCGCGAGACTCCAGCTGAGCCCCCGGCCGAGGATCTCGATTCCCGTCCCGATCTGCAGAAGCAGTTGCGCAAGGCTCGAAAGAAGGCGCAACGTCGCAAGCATCGCTGGCGGCGGCGCATCCTCTATGGCTTGGCCTTCATCGTCTTCGTCGCCGCGGCAGGCGCCGGTGGGCTCTTACTTCTATGCCCGCTACCGCTACGACGAGATCCCGAAGATCCACTCGAAGCATCTGGTCAAGCAGACGACCAAGCCTGGCGAGCCCTTCAACGTACTGCTCGTCGGCTCCGACTCCCGCGCCTTCGTCAACAACGCCACCCAGGTGAGGGCGTTCGGCGACGAAGCCGACGCCGGGGGCCAGCGCAGCGACGTGACCATGGTGGCCCGCTTCGTCCCCGCCACCAAATCGGTCACGGTCATTTCGATCCCTCGCGACCTGTGGGTCGACATCCCCCAGAACAGCAGCGACATCTCGGGGATGAACCGGATCAACGCCGCCTACAACTCGGGACCCGACCTCCTGATCCAGACCATCGAGTCGGTCCTGCACATCCCGATCAACCACTACATCTCGGTCGGTTTCGACGGGTTCTCCGGCATGGTCAACGCCCTCGGCGGCGTCACCATGGACTTCCCGACCGCGGTAAAGGACACCTATACGGGACTCGACGTGACCACGACAGGTTGCCAGATCGTCAACGGCACCGTGGCCCTGCAGCTGGTGCGGAGCAGGCACCTCCAGTACGTGAACAAGAACGGTTACTGGGAGTACGACGGGCTGTCGGACTTCAGTCGGATCCAGCGGCAGGACTCGTTCTTCCGGGCCGTGCTGGCCAAGGTGAACACGTCGATCACCAACCCCTTGGCCATCAACGGATTCATCTCCGCCGCGGTCGGCAACCTGGCGATCGACGACACCCTCACCGAGGGTGACCTGCTGCACATCGCCACGGAGTTCCACGGGTTGTCCCCGTCACACCTGATCACCGAGACCCTGCCGACCACGAGTTACGTCACCGATGGCGGCGCCGACGTGCTTTTGGCGGCCCAGCCCTACGCCAGCCAGATGATCGCCGCGTTCAACCAACTCGGCGTGCCCAAGCCCAAGCCTTCGACCACGACCACCACGACGGCCCCGCCCCTCGCCAACAGTGCGGTCTCGGTGGATGTCCTCAACGCCTCCGGCGGCGGACTGCTGGCCACCGACACGGCTGCGGGCCTGCGCAAGAACGGGTTCGTGATCACCGGCATCAACAACGCACCGAGCCTGATCCCGGCCGGAGACCCCTCGGAGATCTACTACGGCCCCTCCGGGCTCCCCGCCGCCCACACGTTGGCGGACTCCCTCAAGGGCAAGGTGACCTTCGTGCCCGATTCCAGCCTGGCCGGCAACAACGTGACCCTGTGGGTGGCCAACGCCTCCCTGACCGTCACGCCGACCAGCACCACGACGACCACGGTCCCCACGACGCCTCCCGGCGACGTCTACACCAACACGCAGCCGGAGGCCTGGAACCCGGTGCCCTGCACCCTGGGGGGAGCCACGACGACCACCACCACGACGGCCAAGGCGGCGAAGGCCAAGGCCGCCACCAAGGCCGCGAAGACCTCAGGCTGACTTGCGCCTCTGCCGCACGATGCGCCGACGTTCCCGCTCCGTGGTCCCACCCCATACCCCCTCACGCTCGCGGTGGGCCAGGGCGTGCTCGAGGCAAGCCTGACGGACCGGGCATTCGGCGCAAATTGCCTTGGCTTCGGCCGCGTCGGCCTCTTCCTCTGACATCGGGTAGAACGCCTCGACATCGAGGCCCCGGCAGGCGGCTTGCTTGCGCCACGTGGTGGCACTCATGGGAAACACTTCCTCGCAAAGTCGGATATGGGCAGTTTCGCCCTCGTCGGGGGCACAGCCAGGGAGAACCCAGCGGCGCCGGCACCGAATTCCGGCGAACGAAGAGTATGGCCCACGGCCGGGGCGCCTGTAAAGACCTGCACAAGAATTGTCCCTGGTCAGCCGATAGGAAGCGGCTTTGTTGTGCCCCGCAGGTCACCCAGCAGCTCCTGCCGAACGGCGTCCGGGAGGACCGTACGCGCCTCGTAGGCCGGGTGCCGGGCGACCAGGGCGACCTCGCCGGGACCGGCGAAGGCTTCCACCTGCGCCGCCGAGAACTCGAAACGGAGGTAGTGCACCGCCGGTGTCACCGTGTCGCGGACCAGCGCGGCCGCGTGCGCCTCCTCGGGGACGCTCGGGACGATGTCGTCGCCGATCGCCACCCCGAGGGCCCGCTCGATCCCGACCAACTTGGGCAGCCACTCCCGCATCGACCCGTCGCTGGTCAGTTCGATGAAGAGGGTGGCCGAGAGCTCGCCCACCTGAGGGAGCAGGCGGTTGTAGATGTCGAGTTCGACCTGGATCGCCTCGTCGCTCAAGATCTTCTCCACCCGGGCCATCTCTTGAATCTGGAATCGCACCGTGTCCACGGACTCGAAGACCAGGGTCATGATCGGGCCGAGCGCCACCCGGCGCAGCCGCTTGCGGGCGATCACTGCGGTGCGGAACTCCTCGCGCACGCGCTCGTACGCCCGCAGATCCAGTATGTCGGCCAGT
>CAWFTV010000004.1:0-8452 GCA_963818915.1 uncultured Acidimicrobiaceae bacterium
GGCACTGCCGGTAACGGCCCCTCTGCTACCTCGACGGCTCTCCTCTCTTCAGATTCCGGTGACATGGTGCAGTACCTCCTTGAAGTTGATGTGGAAGTTCTCGGAGCCCAGGCGTCGAGAACAGATGACCGCGCTGCGAGGACACGACGAAGCCAGCCCCGGCAGCGGCCATGGCGGTTGCAGCACACGGGCGCCCCGTCGCTGACGGAACGTCACGTGGCGTGTCCCCTCGACCCCCCTTTCGTCTGAGCACTCCTCAACCTGGCGCTCATTGGCATTCTGAGGACTCGAGCCGGGGGCGAACAAGACGCGGTCGCCGAAGCGACCGCGTACAGCGGCGAGCGGTCCTTTTCGAGCGACGAACGGCATCTGCACTGCTCACGGGCGGTTCCCTCCGGCGCAACCGAGCCGAAGGCGGACCTTCTGTGGCACACTGCAGGGAGTAAAGAGGTGCGGAGAGCAGATCGGACATCTGCGACGTGTTCTTTCGGGGGTGGCATGAAAGAGGCCCTGTGGTTGGCCCTGATCGCCATTGTGTTCTTGATCGCGGCGGTGGCGCGGTTCGCCTTCCGCGGTCAACGGCGGCTCGGGACGCCCATGCAACGGGCTTCGCATGTGGCGCTGCACACGGCCAACCTTGCCGCCCCCGCACTGCGGACCGGCCTCAACCAGAGCTCGGCCGAGCGGTCCATCTCGCACCTTCGGAACCTCCTCGGCACGCGAGGTCTGGTGATCGCCGACGTGGACGGGATCCTGGCGACCGAGGGTATCGATGCCGCCCATCGCGCCCTTTTGGCCGCGCCCATCCGGGCCGCCTTGAGTGCGGGCCGACCACAGGTGCTCACGATCGACGACCTGAACTGCGGAGACCTGAACTTCTGCGAGCTGGCCTCGGGGGTGGTGGTCCCACTGACCACTGATGGCAGCATTGTCGGCGCGCTGGCCGTGCTGGACCCCGCCGCCCCGGCGGGCCTCCTCCGCCTGTGCAGCGAGGTGGCGCAGTTCGTGTCGACCCAACTCGAGCTGGCCGAGCTCGACCGGTCACGCCGGCGGGCCGTGCAGGCGGAGCTGCGCTTCCTGCGGGCCCAGATTTCGCCCCACTTCATCTACAACGCGTTGACCGCCATCGAGTCGTTCGTACGTTCTGATCCCGACCGGGCCCGAGAGCTACTGGTCGAGTTCGCCGACTTCATCCGCTACAGCTTTCGCAGCCACGGGCAGTTCGTCACCATGGCCGAGGAGCTCCGCCTGGTCGACACCTACCTCGACCTGGAGAGGGCCCGTTTCGGCGACCGCCTCGCCGTCACGCTGCGCGTGGCGCCCGAAGTCCTCGGTGTAATGCTGCCGCCCTTCGTGTTGCAACCGTTGGTGGAGAACGCCGTGCACCACGGCATCGAACCCAGCGAGCACAGTGGCCGGCTCGAGATCGTCATCAAGGACGCCGACACCGAGGCGATCGTCACCGTGGAGGACAACGGGATCGGCGCCGATCCCGGCCATGTTCGCCGAGCGCTTTCGGGGACGACGTCAGAGGAGGGCATCGGCCTGCACAACGTCGACGAGCGGCTGCGGACCGTCTTCGGGGACGGGCGGGGACTGACCATCGAAACAGCGGTGGGGGCCGGTACGAAGGTCACCATGCGCATCCCCAAGTTCCACGTGGGGGCTGGTGCAGCGTGACCGGGCTCTCCGTGCTGGCGGTCGACGACGAGGTACCCGCCCTCGACGAGCTGACGTTCCTGCTGGAGAACTCCGCGCTCGTGCGCTCCGTACGGTCGGTCAAGAGCGCCACGGACGCCCTGCACTACATGCACGACGAGCACTACGACGTCGTGCTGCTCGACATCGCCATGCCCGGACTCGATGGCCTCGAGTTCGCCCGCGTGCTCTCCCGCTTCTCGAAGCCTCCGGCCATCGTCTTCGTCACGGCGCACGAAGAGCATGCACTGGAGGCCTTCGACGCGGGAGGCATGGGCTATCTGCTCAAGCCCGTCACGCTCGAACGCCTCGTCAGCACCCTGGGCAGGGTGGCGCATCGCCCGGCGACGGAGACGAGCGAAGAGGGTGGATTGGAGACGATCCTCGTCGAGATCGGGTCGCTGACCAAAATCATCGCCCGAGAGGACGTGTCGTGGGTGGAGTCCGCCGGCGACTACGTCCGCCTCCATCTACGCGGCGGCGGTCAGCACCTGGTCCGCATGCCGATCTCGCTCCTCGAGGAGCGCTGGAGCGACCACGGATTCCAGCGGATCCATCGGAGCTACCTCGTCGCCCTGCGCGACATCCATGAGCTGCGCACCTCGGAGGGCCACACCGTGGTCGGGGTGGGGGATTTCGACCTGCCCGTGAGCCGCCGCCACTCCAAGGAGCTGCGGGACCGGCTGGTGCGCCACGCCCGTCGGGACATGTCGTGACCGCCCACGAACCACCTCGGCGCCAGGTGATCCGGGCCGTCCCCCGCCGGCCCTCCGATCGGTCACTCTCCCCGGTGACCGACGACCTCTACCAGCCCGATGCCTACGGTCGCGAGCTTCTGACCTCTCTCATGCGCGCCCAGGCCGGGGTCTCCCTCGCCGTGCTGGTACCCGCCATCTCCATGCTGGCCCTCTACCCTCTCCTCGCCGTCCTCCTCCCCGGTCTGGCCAGCTATGAGGTTCTGGGCCTCCCCCTCACGCTGATCATTCTGGGGGGCGGCATCTACCCGCCCCTGGTGTTGCTCGGTTACTGGTACGTACGCCGGGCGGAGCGCCTGGAGCAACGGTTTGTCGAGCTGCTGAAGGAACAGTGACAGAGCCGGCCACCATCGCGGCCATCGTGGCCGTGACGGTCGTCACCGCTGTCATCAGCGTCCGGGGTGTCCGAATCGCCCGCACCCCGGCGGACTTCATGGTGGCCGCCCGCTCGGTACCGTCGTTCCTCAACGCCTCCGCCATCTCGGGGGAGTACTTGTCGGCAGCGTCGTTCCTGGGCATTGCCGGACTGGCCATGCTCGAAGGGCTCGGTGCCCTCTGGTACGCCGTCGGCTACGCCGCCGGCTACCTGGTGCTCCTCGTCGCCGTCGCCGCGCCACTGCGGCGCTTCGGCGCCTACACGATTCCGGACTTCGCCGAGGGCCGGCTGGAGTCCCCGCTCCTCCGCCGTGCCGCCACCGGCATCGTCCTCCTCATCTGCGGCTTCTACCTCTTGCCCCAGCTCAAGGGGGCGGGGCTGACCCTGCAGGTGGCCTTGGGGGGCCCCGAGTGGATCGGGGTCGTCGTCCTCGGCGTCATCGTGACGTTGGGCATCGCCAGCGGAGGGATGAAGGGCATCACCTTCGTGCAGGCCTTCCAGTACTGGCTCAAGATCACGGCACTGGCCATCCCGGCCATCTTCCTCGTGATGTTCCTCCATCATCCCCCGATCGGCTCGATCGGCAGTGCGGCGCCACATTCGTTCGACCAGAAGACGACGATCGAATTCCCCGCCTCCGAGCAGCTCACCGTCGGCGGGACCGTGCGCATCACGGGGGTCGGCCAGGTCGACGGCACCGCGAGAGACGGGGCACTCACCCTCACCAAGGGCACGCACGAGGTGTCCGCCGGAACGACCCTGACGTTCCCAGCCGGAGCCCGGGCGCCCCAGGTCGAGAGCAGCCCGATACCGAGCGAGAAGGAGTGGACCTCCCCCTTACTGCACCTGGGGGGCGAACCGATCCACCCGCTGGCTGCCACCTACGGCATTTTGCTGGCGACGGTGCTCGGCGCCATGGGGCTCCCCCACATCCTGGTTCGCTTCTACACGAACCGTGACGGCCAGGCGGCGAGGCGAACGACCGCCTTCGTGCTCCTCTTACTCGGTTGCTTCTACGTCTTTCCCGCCGTCTTTGCCGTGCTCGGCCGGCTCGAGGCGCCCGGTCTCTACGTGTCGGGCCAGACGGACTCGGTGGTCCTGGTGCTCCCGAGACTGGCGTCCGCCGGTGCTCGTCGGGACCGCCCTCGGTGCCCTGGTGGCCGCGGGTGCGTTCGCCGCATTCCTCTCGACCTCGTCCGGCCTCTTCATCAGCATGGCCGGCGCCGTCTCGCACGACATCATGGACAGGGGTGTCCGGAGCTTCCGCGTCGCCGCGCTGGTCATCGGGATCGTCATGACGACGCTCGGCGTCTTCGTCGCCGGCATCTCCATCAACGTGCTCGTCGGCTGGGCCTTCGCCATCGCGGCGTCCACCTTCTGTCCCCTCCTGCTGCTCGGGATCTGGTGGCGCCGATTTACCTGGATCGGGGCGCTCGGGGGCCTCATTCTGGGCGGTGGCGCGTCGTCCCTGGCCGTGATCCTCACGATGGTCGGGGTCGGCAAGACGGGATGGCCGGCCGTGCTCCTGAGCGAGCCGGCCATCTGGACCGTCCCGCTCTCGTTCATCGCCATGGTGGCCCTCTCACTGGCCACGCCCAGAGCGCTGCCGAACGATGTGGTGCAGAAGCTGCTGGCCCTGCACCTGCCGGAGCGGGTGCGGCCCCCCTCGCCGCGCCGCCCCGAACTGGGGCCCCTCCTGCCGCCGGCCATCCCCGCTCGCGCCCCATCGCCCCAGGTGGCGGGGTTAGCCGGGCGCGGGCTTGACCCCGAGATTTGACCGACCCATTCTCCCGCCCCTCGCACGGGCGCCGGTGCTAGCTTGATCTGCGCATCTCAAGAGATGCGTCACCCGTCTGGGGTGGCCCCTCAGGGGGGGGTCGCCGGCCCGCTCGCATCGCGGTGGGCCGGCGACATCGGGGGGGTTCAGACCACCCGGCGGAGCTCCGCAGTCAGCGCGGGGACGACCTCGTGCCAGTCCCCGACGATGCCGATGTCGCACTGTGAGAACACCAGGGCGCCCGGATCGTCGTTGATGGCGACGATGGTGCCGGCGGCGCGGACTCCGACCATGTGGTTGAACTTTCCGCTCAGTCCCACTGCGAAGTAAAGACGCGGGGCGATGCTCCGACCGGTGATCCCCACCTGGCGGGCCCGGGGCGCCCAGCCCTTGTCGGTCACCTTTCGGGTGGCGGCCAGCTCGGCACCCAGCACCGCGGCCAACGGCGACAGCTCCTCGTACTCATGAGGCTGGACTGCCGCACCGACGCCGATCACCACGTCGGCGCGGGCCAGCACCTCGATGTCGTCGTCGCGCCGCTGGGCGAGCCGGCGCACCCGGCTGCTCGCCACCATCGGCCACGACGAGACAGTGGGTCTGCACTGGCGCGGCGCGGGCAGCGGCAGGACGCCGGGGCGCACCGACACCAAGCGGACGTCCGACGTGCACACGATGTCGGCGAGGAGCGCACCCGAAAAGGCCGGTTTGGCGGCCACCAGCTCGTCGTCGACGATCTCGATCCCGACCGCGTCACCGACCAGGCCGGCGCCGAGCGCCGCCGCCACGCGTCCGAGCACTTCCCGCCCGAATGCCGTGCTCGGACCGAGCAGGGCCCAGAGTGGGTGCTCGACCGACCACGCCACCACGACCGCCGCCACGTCCTCGGCGTCGGGGGCGCCGACCAACGTGGTGACCGCGTCCGCTCCTGCGGCACCCAGCGCGGCGGTGTCCGCACCCTCGAAGGCCAATGCCTGGACCTGCCCTCCGATGGTCTGACTCAGGCGCGCCGCCGCGCCCAGAAGCTCCGCGCCGACCTTGGGGCGGTCCGGCTCGGTGAGGACGGCGATCACCCGCCCGCTTCCGGCCGGCACGCGCACCACTGACTCGGGCTCCACGGCGGGATCGGATATATCAGCCGTCAAGGCCCCCCGCTGGGCCAGCAGCGCCACGGCCTCGGCCGCCTGTTCCGCCGGCGTGCCGCTGAGGACCTTGGCGGCCCGGTCGTGGTGCATCAGGCGCGTCCGGCCGACCGTGGTGGGACTCCCCTCCTGGCCCCAGGGGCCCTCGCCCAAGGCGGCGGCAGTCGTGACCCGGATCCGGTCGGAGGGCACCTCGGCCCGCTTGGGCGGCGGGACCTTGCAGGGTTCACAGAGGCGCTCGGCCACCGACAGCAGGGCGGGCAGCGAGACCTCGACCTCGTCGGTGCCGTCGTCGTGCTCCAGGGTCAGCGACAGATCCTCTCCCGTGATGCCCATGACCCGGACGCCGGTGGCGAAAGGCAAGCCTGTGAGCTGGGCGATCTCGGGCCCGACCTGGCCGGTGTCGCCGTCGAGGGAGTTCCGACCAACCAGGACCAGGTCGAAGGGACCTTCCTGGCTCAGGGCGGCGGCCAGCGCCCGGGCCGTGGCCAGGGTGTCGGAGCCGCCGAAGGCCGGGTCGCACAGGTGCACACCCCGGTCCGCCCCCCAGGCGACGGCTTCACGGAGGACATCCTCGGCGGCGGGCGGGCCCAGCGTGAAGACGGTGCAGGAGCCGCCACTCTCGCGGGCCCATTCGACACCCTTGGAGACGGCACGCCGGCAGTAGGCGCTCATCTCGAGCTCGATCCCCTCCCGCACGAGGCGGCCGTCGTCGCCCAACGTCATCGACTCCCCCACCGGAATCTGCTTGACCAGGGCGGCGATCCGCAGGGGCCGCTCGAACCGACAGGACGGGACGTCGTCGACCTCAGACACGGTCGCCACGATACTCGGGGCCAAGTGGGGATCCGGAGCTCAGGTCACCGCCGGAACCTTCGCCTACACTCTGGGGCGCGCCTCTAGCTCAACGGCAGAGCAACGGACTCTTAATCCGCAGGTTTCGGGTTCGAATCCCGAGGGGCGCACTCGAAAGGCCAGTTCAGAGTGGTTGAGAGCCACAGTTAGGGGTATCGCGTCGCATCATCTCCGGGTCGCGACCCAGATACACCTAACTGATACACCTAACCGATACCCTTAACCCATGGGGCGTCCAGTCGAGGATCTCGCAACACGATTCGAACGCCAGGTGGATCGCAGCGGCGAACATCACCTGTGGTTGGGCAGCATCAATCCCGAACGCGGCACCGGTCGCATCAAGGTCAACAAGGTCGAAATGACCAGCCATCGAGTGGCGTGGGAGCTTGGCAACGGTCCGCTTCCCCCGAATGCCCGGGTCCTCGCCTGCCCAGCCAACCCTGCCTGCGTCCGGCTCGATCATCTGCGCCTTGAAGGCGCACCTGAAGCCAGCCCAACCGCGCCAAACAAGGGCCCGAAAGGGCACGGGTTCGATGCGCCTCATCCGGCCAGGCACCTGGGAACTGCGGGTGACCGTCGGTCGCTGGGAGGACGGCCGGCCACGGACCCTCAACCGCAGCGTCTCTGCCAAAACCGAGGCTGAGGCCGCCGCCCGACTGGTCGCCTTCGTCGACGAGACGAGCCGGGCGCAGCTACCGGATTCGCGCCACGAACGCGACATCACGGTGGATGAGGCGATCGAGCGGTTCCTCACGGAGTACCTGGCCAATGAGAAGGGGCGCGCCGACAAGACCATCACGGACTACCGCTACCTGCATCAGAAGTGGTTCTCCCCCGCCATCGGTGCCAGGCCCGTCAAAAGCATCGAGAGTTCCGTCATTGACGACCTGTTCGGCCAGATGCGGCGGGAGGGGTTGAGCGCCTCCCGGCTCAACCAGGCCAAGGCTCTCTACGCTCCGTTCTTCCGCTGGGCCAAACGACGGGGCATGACCCTCCGCAATCCGATGGTGGACTTCGAAATGCCCACCAGTACCTACCGGTCCAAGGAACGCACGCCGCCTGAAGTCGAGGAGTTGACCCTGCTTCTCGCCACCGCGGTCGAAGTGACGCCAGAGATCGCTCCCCTCCTCGTCCTCGGCGCGGTCACCGGAACCCGGCGCGGAGAGCTGGTTGCCATCCCCCGTTCGGCGGTGGCCTGGAAGAAGAACCAGATCACCGTCGACACCGCAATCACCTCGAAGGGAAAGGTCAAGTCGACCAAGACCCGTCGGGGACGGACCTTCCATGTCGACGCCGAGACGATCGCCATGCTGCAGCGCCATTGCGACCACATGGACGAACGGGCCCGCACCGCCGGCGTCGAACTCGCAACCGATCCGTTTCTGTTCAGCCTCGTTGCCGACTGCTCAAAGCCCATGCCGCCTGACTACTTCACCAAGCGAGTCGGCGTCTTGAAGGGTTATCTGGGCATCGAGAACAAACGACCCGAGGTCGTGGCCCTCGAAGATGAGGCGCTCCGTCTGCGCCGATCGCCTCCCGGACCTCGACCACGCGGCAGGACGGGACCATTGCCCAACGGCGGGATGTCGTTGCGCGAGATCGGCCAACAGCTCGGTCGCAGCGAGTACTGGGCGAGTCTTGCTGTCGCAGCCGCCGAACGCCGAGAGCACGCTGCAGCGTCGGGCCATGCCGGGCCTCGATTTCGACGGATCAATTCTCGCTCTCCGCAAGTTCACCTCGTCCGAACTCCTCGATGCCGGATTCAACGTCAGCATGGTCGCTCAGCGGCAAGGGCATGGACCGCAAGTCCTCACACGCCACTACTCCAAGTCTCGAGCGTCATCGGACAAAC
>CAWFTV010000005.1:0-142761 GCA_963818915.1 uncultured Acidimicrobiaceae bacterium
ATCCCGCTGGCGGTCAAGGACAACCACGACGCCGTGGGCTACCGCTCCACCTTCGGCGCACCGGTCCTGGCCGAGCCCCCTTCGCCCGTGGACAGCCCCTTCGTGGCCCGCCTGCGGGGTGCGGGGTGCGTGGTCGTCGGGAAGACCAACCTGCCCGAGTTCGCCTGGACGGGCAACACGACCAACGCCCTGTTCGGCGCCACGGCCAACCCCTTCAACCCCGCCCACGGTGCCGGTGGGTCGTCGGGCGGGGCGGCAGCCGCCCTGGCCGCGGGCATGGTGCCGCTGGCCACCGGTTCCGACGGGGGCGGGTCGATCCGGATCCCCTCGGCCGTGTGCGGCCTCTCGGGCATGAAGCCCTCGCTGGGGCGGGTGCCCGGCGGCGGGCCCAACCCGCCCGGCTGGCTCGACCTCTCCACCAACGGTCCCATGGCCCGCCGGATCGCCGACGTCGTGACCGCCCTCGATGTGGCCGTCGGCCCCGACCCGTCCGACCTGCGCTCCCTGCCACGCCCTGAAGCATCGTGGCTGGCGGCGATAGAAGATCCCCACGTCCCTGCCGGGTGGTCTGGGCCCCGACCCTGGGCTACGCCGACGTCGACGCCGAAGTGCTCGCCATCTGCCGGCGGGCGATCGAGGTGCTCGAATCGCTCGGCGCCGAGGTGATCGAAGTCGAGACGGTCTTCGACACCGACCCGGTGGCCGACTTCCTCACCGTCATGGGGGTCTGCCAGCTGCGCACCATGCGGCCCTTCATGGGGCATCCGAGGTGGGAGGAGATCGACCCCGTGCTGCGGGCCATCGTCGACGCCGCCCAGTCGACCACGGCGGAGGAGCTGGTGCGGGTCTTCGACCGCTTCCACCGCATGAACCTGACGCTCATCGAGCTGTTCCACGAGGCCCGCATCTTGGTCACGCCGACCTGCGCCGGCGTGGTGCCCCTGGTGGGCGAGGGCCAGGGCACGGTGAACGGGGATGTGACGCCCAACTGGGCCCAGTTCACGTACCCCTTCAACATGACCCGCTCGCCGGCCGCCACCGTGTGCGCCGGCCTGAACAGCGCCGGGCTGCCGGTCGGGCTGCAGTTGGTGGGGCCCCAGCACGCCGATCTGGTCGTGTTGCGCACGGCGGCGGCGCTGGAGGGTGCGTTGTCGGCCGCTCGCGGGTTCGAGCTGCTCGCCCCGGTGGCTACGAGTTGATGGTGAGCGACTCGAGCAGGTCGGCGAACTGTCGCTGGGCCTCGATCCGCCGGGTCGGGATGTGCTCGGTCGGCACCTCCGTCGCCACGTAGCCCTTCAGGACCCGCCTCGCCACCGTCTGGCGGTGCACCTCGTCCGGCCCGTCGTAAATCCGGGCGGCCCGGGCGGCCCGGTACATCGACTCGAGCGGTAGGTCACACGAGTAGCCGAGGGCGCCGTGCACCTGGACGGCGCGGTCGATGACGTTGTAGAGCACGGCGGCGCCGTAGTACTTGATCATGGCGATATCGACCCGGGCGGCGGCCTGCCCTTCTTGGTCCATCTTCCAGGCCGCATGCAGCGTCATGAGCCGGGCCGCCTGCATCTCGGCCAACGAATCGGCCACCCAGTTCTGGACGGTCTGCTTCTCGGCCAGCACGGAGCCGTGGGCGAACCGCGAGACCGCCCGCTCGCAGAGCATGTCGAAGGCGCGGCGGGACTGGCCCAACCAGCGCATGCAGTGGTGGATCCGACCGGGTCCGAGACGCTGCTGGGCCAGTTGGAACCCGTCGCCTTCGCGCCCCACCAGGTTGCCGACCGGGATGCGCACGTCGCGGTAGATGATCTCGGCGTGGTTGCCGAAGCGGCCGTAGGGGGTATCGGGGTCCTCCATGGTGGCGACGTCACGCACGATGTCGACCCCGGGGGTGTCGACGGGGACGATGAGCATCGACGAGCCCTGGTAGGGGTGGATGTCGGGATTGGTCACCGCCATCACGATGAGGAAGTCGGCCACCGACCCATTGCTGGTGAACCACTTGTGGCCGTTGATGACGTACTCGTCGCCGTCACGGACGGCCGAGGTGGTGAGCAGGGTCGGGTCCGACCCTGCCGTGTTCGGCTCGGTCATGGAGAAGGCGCTGCGGAGGTCCCCGTCGAGGAGTGGCTGTAACCACCGGCGACGCTGCTCCTCATTGCCGGAATTGGCGATGCCGATGGCCAGGAGCTCGGCGTTGCCGGAGTCGGGCGCGTTGTTGCCGAAGACGACCGGGCCGTAGGGCGTCTGACCCAGGATCTCGTGCATCAGCCCCAACTTCACCTGGCCGAAGCCCATCCCACCCAGGTCAGGGGGAAGGTGGGCGGCCCACAGCCCCTGCGCCTTGACCTCCTCCTGCAACGGGCGAATGGCCACCTTGACCTGGTCATACGTAAGCGAGAGCGTCTCGAGCGGGAAGATGTCGCTCCGCACGAATCCACGCATCCACTCGAGCTTCTCCTCGAATTCGGGCTCGGTCGAGAAATCCCAGGCCATCGTCTCCTCTTTCGTGCTGTCTTCACGCTGCCGGCATCTGTCCGCACCGGCCGCCAATGTCGGTCTACCACTCGGCTACCGGCGAACCCCACCCTGCCACTACCGTGTGCCTCGTGCCTACCGCGACGCCTCTCACGTTCCGTCCCACCGTCACGCCCTCGCCGCCGCCGCCCCAGGCGCCCCAGGCGCCCCAGGCGCCCCTGAGTCCGGCCGAGCGTGGCGTGATAGCCGGCGCGGAACGTGCGCTCCTCGACGAGCACCGCCTCCTGACCGGTGCCGAGCTGACGGCCCTGGCCGCTCTTCCCGACGGCGCCGTCATGGCGCTGGCGTCACTCGCCCACCAGGTCCGGCTCGACTGGTGTGGGCCCGAAGTCGAGATTGAGGGGATCCTCTCGGCCAAGACCGGTGGTTGTCCCGAGGACTGTCACTTCTGCTCGCAGTCTTCGCGCTTCGACACGCCGGTCAAGGCGACGCCCTTCCTCGATACCGAGGAGGTTCTCGCCGCAGCCCGGGAAACAGCCGCACTCGGCGCGTCGGAGTTCTGCATCGTGCTGGCGGTGCGTGGCCCCGACGAACGCACGATGCAGCGGCTCTTGGAGCTCGTGCCGCTGATCGGCGAAGAGACGGGGCTCAACGTCGCCGTCAGCGCCGGCGTCCTGACCGATGATCAGGCCACACGGTTGGCGGAGGGCGGCGTCCACCGCTACAACCACAACGTCGAGACGGCGCGCTCATTCTTCCCCTCCGTCGTCACCACGCACACCTGGGATGAGCGGGCGGAAACATGTCGGCTCGTCCGCAGCAATGGGATGGAGCTTTGCTGCGGCGCCCTGATCGGGATGGGGGAATCCGACGCCCAGCGGGTCGAACTGCTGCTGCAACTCCAAGAGCTCGAGCCGACCGAGGTCCCGATCAATTTCCTCAACCCACGGCCCGGGACGCCCTTGGGTGAGCGGCCGATCGTGGGCGCCTGGGAAGCCGTCCGCTGGATCGCCCTGTTCCGCCTCGCCCTGCCCTCGGTCATCCTCCGCTACGCCGGCGGCCGCGAGGTCACCTTGCGGGACCTCCAGGCCATCGGGATGACCGCCGGTATCAATGCCCTGATTGTCGGCAACTACCTCACGACGCTGGGCCGCTCGTCAGACGAGGACCTCCAGATGCTGGCCGACCTGCGCATGCCCATCGGCGCGCTCACTGCCGTCATCTAGGTGTCCGGCGCCAGGCCGGGCCGAGCCGGAGCCGGGTCCGGGGCCCAACCCGTCGCCGGATTCTGTAGCGGCTGCGGTCGGCCCGCGTCCGACTGCGGGGGGTGCAGCCGCGCGCTCGACCCGCCCAGGTTCTGCCCTTCATGTGGACGGCGGATGACCGTCCGTGTGGTGCCGACCGGATGGGTGGCCCGCTGCCGGGATCACGCGGAGTTGCGTTCCGCCTGAGCTGGCGCACCGCCTGAGCGGCCGAGGCGCGCCTGAGCCGGCCGAGCCGGCCTGAGCCGGCCTGTGCCGGCGAGCCGGCCTGAGCCGGCCTGAGCCTGCCTGAGCCGCGCCAATCGGCATCAACGCCGCATCGGTACCGAACCTTTGCTTCGCCACGTTGGCGAGGGCGCCGACGTCATCCGATGGCCATGTGGGCCCTCGAAAGTCACCACGTCATCGGCGCTGCCCTTCATGGTCCATCCCAATTCGTGCACCGCACGATGGTGCCGGCCGCACAAAGTGATGAGGTTCGAGAGATTGGTCTCCCCGCCACGCACCCAGTGGACCATGTGATGAACTTCCGTGAAGTCGACAAAGGAACAACTCGCGAAGCGACAGCCTTTGTCCCGGCGCGCGATCTCAATCCGTTGGGCCATGGTGGGGCTGCGGCGCACGCGTTTTTGATCGAGGATGGAGCCATCGCCGTGCTCAACCGAGAACACCACTTTGGAATCGCAGGCCAGGCGTCGCGCCACCTCTTGTGAGATCGGACCTACGCCGGCCAGATCGGCTCCACCACTCGGATGCGAACCGATAAGAAATCCCAGATCGGCGTGCACAACCATGGTGGGGCGATATCGGCTCCATCCGCCGCTGGGGTCTTGATATGGCCGGGCCGTCAGGGCCGTTGCGGCCGTCGGGGCCGTTGCGGCGATCGGGGTGGTTGGGGCGATGAGAACCGTTTGGGTGGTCAGCGCCGGTGGTGGAACGGTCGGCTGCTCGACACATTTGCATGAAACCGTCGTAGAGCCGTTGATCGAACGTCACATACCCAAGTGGGTCTTCTTCTCCCACGTTCGCGCCGACCAGTCGAGGCCCCGAACTGCCTGAACTCCCTCGAACTGCCTGAACTGCCCTGAACTCGCCCGAACTCCCTGAACTCCCCGAACTCTGCGATCCAGCCCAGGACACGCGGGCGATCAGTGCTGCTTTCGCGACGGCAAAGTCGTCCTGGGTGAATGCCATCCAAACGGTGGCTTTGGCATCGTTGAAGCGCAACGATCGGTGCTCGAACCGGCGTGCTGCGGCGGCGTCCGTGGCGCCGCGGTGTGATGCCGCCAACTCTCGGGCCTGCTTCACGCTCCAGTGCACCGATGCCGCCGCCAGCTGGGAGTCGGTTTCGGGCGTGGCGACGTCGGCGAGAGGACCCACCGCATCGAGCGAGAGCGTGCCATCGGCAAGGGCAGCGGCCAGATGAGGAAGCGACTCGAGCTGCGTCGCGGCTCGCACCCACACACGGGCAGTCATACCGCTCACCCGGCACCGTTCCGTCAGCCACGCCACCATCGAAACCGCACCATCTCCTCGCCACGCCTCAGATCGATCGAATTCCGCGATATCCGCGAACAGGGCCCGTTGAACAGCGGAGAGCTCACGACCACGCGCTGCAATACGCTCGGCGAGTTCGTGTGACCGAGGGTCGGCACCTGAGTCCCGACACGGAGGGCGCCGTCGCATCGAGCGTCCTCGGGCCGCCGGGGGTGGTTCACCCGGTATTGGGTCCATCGGCACTAGGGGCGCTGGGGGCGCTGGGGGCGCGACGGACGCCGGGGCCGCTGGGGGTGCGGCAGGCGCTGCTGGTTCCAATCTCACGGCCATGTCGGCAGTGTGCAGTAGAGGTGTATCAGAGGCCTCCGCCTGGGCGTTCACCAGGGAGTGAACGACCCGCGGGCCCCCTCCGCGAGAATGGACGGCATGGACACCATCGGCGTCGTCGATACCATGTTCGCTCGCTATGACATGGGCGGGGAGGCGCTCGATGCGCTGAAGCAATGTCCCGGATACGGCACCCGCTTCACGACCATCCGGCGAACCGTCCCCGGCTTCAAGGATTTGGCGGTCGCCGCCAAGAAGCTCATTGAAGAAGACGGCTGCCGCATCATCGTGGCCTTGGGGATGCCGGGCAAGGAGGCGGTCGACAAGGTATGCGCCCATGAGGCCTCCACCGGGATCATGACGGCGCAACTCATGACCAACACGCCCATTCTCGAGGTGTTCGTGCACGAGGACGAGTCCGATGACCCCGAGATACTGGCGTCGGTCTTCAAGAATCGATCACGAGACCACGCCATCAACGCCTATCTCATGCTGTACGAACCCGAAAAACTCGTCGCCCGGGCCGGCCAGGGCGTTCGTCAGGGCTTCGGTGACGCCGGACCCCTTCAGTTCTAAGTCGCCGCTAACTCCTCCTCCCGAGCGGCCTGCAGCGCCACCTCCGCGTTGTCTCGCTCCCGCTGTTCGGCTCGTACCGGACCGCCAAGGACCCACCGCAGGGGCGTGTGCACAATCAGCGACACGAAGGTCACTGCGACAACCGCCGTTCCCACGTAGAAGATCGCCGTCCTGATCGGCCACGGTAGATGCTCCCCGCCGATGAGATTCGAGTAGAGGATGGCGCGGATCATGTTGAGGAAGAGAATGTGGCAGAAATAGAACCCACCGGTCAGCTCTGCCAGGTAGGTGATGGAGAGCAAACGAGGCTGCGCCTGGCTGACCGAGGCCGCCCCCGGGCCACGCGCCGTCGCTCGAGCAGCCGCAGCGCGCCTGGCCCGCCGCTGATCCCACTGCCAGCTCAGCGCAAAGATCCCGGCAATGGCACCCAATGACCACACCACGGCAATCGGTTCGAAGACATCCGATGCCGAGGAGAGCGGGGCACCCTGCCAGATCACCACCATGTATCAAAGCAAAGTCCCCGCACCCACCCCTGCGCTGACTATCACGATTTGGCGATGCCAACGCTGCATGAAAGCCAGCACCCGCTCGAAGTGATACGCCACCAGGACGCCGGCCACGAAATACACCTGGTAACTGACCAAGTTGCGCGACCACACCCAACGTCTGCCGATGTCGTGCACCGCGTTGCCTACCACGCCAAGGTCTGGGTTGAAGTGGAGTACGACACCGATGAACAGCGCGATGGCGACGCTCAGCGACATCATCACCACGTGGGCGCGCGCGGACGTTGCCCGCAGCAGCTTGAGGAGGAAGGGAAACACCAGATAAAACTGGAAGAGCACGATGATGACGTACAGCTGGTAGTAACCGGTGCGGATGTCGCTCCAGAAGTAGGCGCGTCCCTGATCCCATGCTCCGCCCGGCCGGAGAATAGTAAACAGGACGTAGATCAGGGTCCACGCGAGGAACGGCACGCCGATCTGCACGTATCGGCGTGCCCAGAATCCCTGAAGTGATCGCGGCCGGGTGATCTGTGCATAACACACCACAAGTCCCGAGAGAAAGAAGAAGGCGTTGCGGGTGAAGTGCAGCATCGTGATGAAGCCTGTGCCGACCACATTGCTCGACATGTCGGTCCAGAGGAAGGAGTGCTGCCCGAGCACGCAGGCACACACGGCCACCCGGAAGAAGTCGAACATGGTGAGGTAGCCCTTCGGGGCAGACCGGCGGCGTTGGACGCCGGCACCACTGCCACCCGCACCCGTGGGCAGCGTCGGCCTCAAGCGGCAATGGCGGCGTGTCGATCACGTTTCCGGGCATGTGGCACATATCTTGCCCGACGTTCCTATGACTGAGGGCCAGTGGCGTCTGGGAAATCGCTGAGATCGGCCAAGCCCGGAACGAGCATCGTCCCGTTCAGGGGTCGCGTGGCAGGCCGAGCACCTTCTCGGCCACGATGTTGCGTTGGACCTCTGCGGTACCCCCGCCAATGGTCAACGCCGGGGAGAACAGGAAGCCGCGGGACCACGTGGAGTGGGTGGCGGAGGCGGCCCCGGCGGGCGCGGACGCGGCAGGCGGGCGCGGCCCGGCGGGCGCGGAGGCGGCCCCGGCGGGCACGGGCGCGGTCCCGCGCAACATCCCATTCGCCCCCGCCAGGTCCCGGCCCAGTCCCATCACGTGCTGGCCGTGGGCATCGGCGATGGCTTTGCGGACCGACGCTTCCGCCCCCGGCGACCGCCCGGCCAGCACGGCCGAGACCGTGCGCAGTCGCAGCACGCGCAGAATTTCGCTCTCCATCCACACGGACACCAGTCGGTCCCGCACCACGGGGTCGATCACAGCGTCGCCCACTGGATCGACCACAGCGTCGCCCTCGCCCTCGCCCTCGCCCTCGCCCTCACCCTCGCCCTCACCCTCACCCTCGCCCTCACCCTCGCCCTCGCCCTCGCCCTTGCCCGCAACCCCGCCCCCGCCGGCCTCGACGCCCCGGACCAACCCGACGAGATCGTCCGCCGTCGGCCCCATCCCCCACAGCGCGCCCTCCCCCGACAGTGACACACGCTCGTTGCCCAAAGTGACTTTGGCCAATTCCCAGCCACCGTTCTCCGCCCCGACGAGGTGATCCGCCGGGATGCGGACGTCAGTGAAGAAAACCTCGTTGAAGGCGTGCTGGCCAGTCATATCGACGAGGGCGCGCACCTCGATACCGGGTACGCGCATCGGGCAGACGAAGTACGAGATGCCCGCATGCTTCGTGGCGGTCGGATCGGTACGCGCCAGCATGATGCCCCATTGGGCGATATGGGCGTAGCTGGTCCACACCTTCTGCCCGTTGATGACGTAGTCGTCGCCGTCGCGCTCGGCCCGCAGCGTCAGCGCCGCCAGGTCGGAGCCGGCGCCGGGCTCGCTGAACAGCTGGCACCAGAACTCCTCGCCGGCCAGCATCGGCCACAACCACCGTTCCTTCTGCTCAGCCGTCCCGGCGTAGAGCAGCGTCGGCCCGGCCCACCCGATGCCGATGGGGTTGGCGGGTCGGTGCACCCCCGCCGCCCGCAACTCATCGTCGATGACCAGTTGGGTCAGCGGATCGGCGTCGCGGCCGAAGGGAGCGGGCCAGTGCGGCACCACGTAGCCCGCTTCAGCCAGCAGGCGGCCGGTCGGCTTCGGGTGCGCCGCTAACCACTCCCTTACATCGCTCCGGCGGGGATCATCATCTCCGGGCAGGCCGAGGTCCACCCCCGAAAGCGTAGGCTGGAGGCTGCGCCGAGGGGGCGCCGGGGGGACGCGGCACAGGAGCGTGGGATGACGAATTGGAATTACGCAGATGCGTGGGAGACCGTGGCCGATGTGCGGCCCGACGCCATCGCCGTCACCCAGGGCGACCGCCACGTGAATTGGGCCGACTTCGACCGCGGTGCCGACGGGGTGGCCCAGTTCCTGCTCGACCAGGGCGTGGGCCAGCAGGACAAGGTCGCGGTCTACCTCTACAACTGCCCCGAATATCTGCAGGCCTGCTTCGCCGCCATCAAGATCGGGCTGGTTCCCGTCAACACGAACTACCGCTACGGCGATGACGAGCTCAGGTACTTGTGGAGCAACGCCGATGCGGTGGCGGTCGTCTTCCACGGGACGTTCGTCGACCGGGTCGAGCGCATCCGGGACCGGGTACCCGATGTCCGGGCCTGGCTCTGGGTGGACGACGGCAGCGGACCATGCCCCGACTGGGCGGTCCCCTACGAGGTGGCGGCCAAGTCGGCCACCGCGCGCGTCACCGCCCCGTGGGGCCGCAGCGGCGACGACCTCTTGATGATCTACACGGGCGGTACCACGGGCATGCCCAAGGGGGTCATGTGGCGCCAGGACGACCTCTTCGTCCGGCTCATCAACGGGGGCTCACGCCAGTACCCCGTCGACGGGGGGATCGAGGCGGTGCGGGAGTCGCTCACGGCCGACGATAGCGCCACCACCCTGCTGCCGGCCTGCCCGCTCATGCACGGCACCGGCTGGTTCTCCACCAATCTCTGCCTGGCCGAGGGCGGGAGGGTCGTGTTGCTGGCCAGCCGCCGGTACGACCCGGTCGAGCTGCTCGACACGCTCGAGCGCGAGAAGGTGAATGGCCTCGTCATCGTCGGCGACCCCTTCTCTCGCCCGCTGGTCGATGCGCTGAACGCCCGGCCCGGGCATTGGGACCTGAGCTCCCTCGTGATCATGATCTCTTCGGGGGCCATGTGGAGCGAGTCGATCAAGAAGGAGCTGCTGCGCCATCACCCGGGCATGTTGCTGGTGGACGCCTTCAGCTCGTCCGAGGCCATCGGCATGGGGATGTCGGTGTCGGGCGCGGGCAACGCCGCCGCCACCGCCAAGTTCACCCTGGGGCCCGACGTCAAAGTGCTCAAGGACGACGGCACCGAGGTGACCCCGGGCTCCGACGAGGTCGGCGTGCTCGCCCTGGGCGGCCGCAACCCTCTCGGCTACTACAAGGACGAGGAGAAGTCCGACCGCACATTCAAGACGATCAACGGCGTGCGCTACTCGGTGCCCGGCGACTTCGCCCAGGTGGACACCGACGGGACGATCCATTTGCTCGGGCGCGGCTCGGTCTGCATCAACTCGGGGGGCGAGAAGATCTTTCCCGAGGAAGTGGAAGAGGTGCTCAAGACACACGAGGCCATCCGTGACGCCGTCGTCGTGGGCATCCCTCACCCGGTATTCGGCGAGGAGATCGTGGGCGTTATCGAGTTGGCGGGCGACAGCCCCGGGGCGGGCGACGCGGGCGACGCGGGTGACGCGGGCCAGACGGACGACGGCACCGAGGCGGACGTGACGGGCGGATCCGGCGGGGCGGTCGGGACCACGCCGCCCTCCGAGGCCGAGATGATCAGCTACGTCAAGCAACGCCTGGCCGGCTACAAAGCCCCCCGACGCGTCCGCGTCGTGGACACGATCGGACGGGCACCCAACGGCAAGGTCGACTACCGGCGACACCGCGCCGAGTCGATAGAGGACTTCGAGAGCACCGCCTGAATGACCCACGCCGCCGATGTACATCGCCCCGGCTGACGCCACGCTCGGCGAGGAGGAGTGGCGCCCCTTCGTCGAGGCCACCGGGTTCGGCCACCTTGCGGCCGCCGGCCGGGACCGCGACGTCCCCGTTGTCGTGCCCACCCAATTCCTGCTCGAAGACGACACCGTCCGCCTCCACCTGGTGCGCGCCAACCCGGTTTTCAGCGCCATAGCCGAGAACCCCCGCGTGCTCCTGAGCGTGGCCGGGGACTGGGCCTTCATCCCGTCGGCCTGGAAGGCCATCGGCGACGAGGATCCGCAGCTCGGCATTCCCACCACCTACTACGCCGCCGTGCAGCTGGTCGGTACGGCGACGGTCCACGACGAGCGCCACGAGCCCGGCAGCGTGGCCGATGTCCTGCGCCGGCAGCTGCACGGCCTCCAACCCGGCCTCGCCGTCGCGGACCCCGCGGTCGCCCATCCCCGGCAGATTCAGTCGATTCTCGGCATCAGCATCGCCGTCGACTCGGTGTCCGCCAAGTTCAAGTACGGCGGCAACGTGGACGAGGCCCACCGGCTCGCCGTCATCGACCACCTGCAGGAGCGCCAGGGCCCCGGTGACGCCGCCGCGGCCGGCCACGTGGTGCGGCGGCTGGCGGCGCGGGGCGGCGGCGCGTCGGATCGGCCGCGCTGATTAAATCCCGGTGCCGATGGTGCTGTCCATCTCGTTGATCAGCGGCGCTCCATCGATGTAGCGGCGGACGTTGTCCCGGAAGAGCGCGTAGAGGTTGGCGAAGAACCGGTCCGGGGAGGTGGAGCAGTGGGAGGAGATGTAGAGGTTCGGCACGTCCCAGAGCGATGAGTCCTGCGCCAGCGGCTCCGCCACCACCACGTCGATCACTGCCGCCCGCAGCTGTCCCGAGCCCAGCGCGCCGACCAGAGCATCCTCGTCCACCGCGCTGCCGCGGCCCACGTTCACGAAGATGGACTCCGGGCGCATGGCAGCGAACTCGGCCGCACCGAACAAGCCGACCGTCTCCGCCGTCTCGGGTACTGCGGCGACGACGGCATCGCTGCGACCCAGCATTTCGTGCAGCTGCTCCGGTGCGAACACCGCGTCCACGTCGGGGTCGGTCGAGCCCGGCCCGGCGGAACGACGAGAGGCCAGCACGTTCATGCCGAGCCCGCGACCGCGTCGGGCGACCTGGCGACCGATCCCCCCCATCCCCACCACGCCCAACGTGCTGCCGGCCACCTCTTTGCCGTAGGCGGGCTCCCAGAGGTGCCGGCCCTGGGAGGCGTCGATCTCGGGGAGGCGCTTCCATATCTGCAGGAGGCGGGCGATCACGAATTCGGAGATGGAGACGCCGTTCACGCCGGCGGCCGACGTGAGGCGAATGCCGGCCTCACCCAGGCCGGCGGAGAGGAGCTGACTCACCCCGGCGCCGAGGCCCTGCACCCAGCGCAGGTTCGGTGCGACGGTGGCCACGTCGAAGGGAAGGTCGAGCGCCAGCACGACTTCGACCCGGCTGAAGGTTTCTCGTTGCGCGGGGGTGAGCGGCGGTGACAGGTGTCGCAGGTCGGCGCCCGGGGAGGCCCCTCGCTGCGTCCTGAGCTCGTAGCTGTCGACGAACCGAACCTCGGTGATCTCGATCGCCGGGTCGATGGCCCGCAACTGAGCCAGGTCGTCGTCCAACTCCTGGCGCGGTCGAGCCTCGTAGTCCTCGGGGTACATGAGGCCGATGACGAGAGGGCCCTTCGAGGTCATAGGCCAGGCCCCCCGATCGGCGGCACCGGACCGAGAAGGTCCCGCCTCACGTCGTGCGGGTGGCACGCGCCGCAAAAGGCGAGGGCGCGGGCGAGCTGGTCCGTCAACTCCCCGATGACTGCGCCCGCCCCCTCCTCGCCGCCGGAGGCGAGGCCCCACAGAATCGGGCGCCCGACCAGGACGGCCTGGGCGCCGAGGGCCAGCGCCTTGACGATGTCGGTGCCGCTGCGGATGCCACCATCGACATAGACCTCGCCTTGCCCGTCGACGGCATCGACCACCCAGGGCAGGGCCCGGGCCGTGGCCACGCAGTGACCGAGCTGGCGTCCACCGTGATTCGACACCGAGACAGCCGATGCACCGGAGTCGATGCAGCGGCGGGCGTCGTCACCCCGGATCACGCCCTTCACCACGACCGGCAGACCGCTCCACTCGCGGAAACTGCTCAGATCATCGAAGGTGACGGCGGCGTCGAATCCCGCCACCAGTTTTCCGAGGGCGCGGTCCTCCCGGCCGGGGTCGGCCACGTCGAGATTGGGGAGGGGCAGGTCGGGTGGCACGGCGAAGACCCCTCCTTCGAACCGGCGCAGGCGCGACACGACGGGAGCGTCGACCGTCACGCAAAGCGCCTCGTACCCGGCGGCGGCGGCGCGCCGGCACAGTTCGGCCGTCAAGCCCCTGTCCGTTTGCATGTAGAGCTGGAGCCACCGACGGCCCTCAGGGATTTCGGCTGCGACGGCCTCCAGGGAGGTGGTGGCCGTCATCGACACGATGAACACGGTTCCTGCGCCCGCCGCCGCCCGGGCTGTGGCCAACTCACCCTCGGGGTGCATGAGACGTTGCATCGCAGTGGGAGACACCACGACGGGAGTCATCACGGGGCGGCCCAGGACCGAGGTGGCGGTGGACACGTTCGCCACATCGCGCAACACGTGGGGCCAGAGTTCCATCTGCTCCCACGCGGCGACATTGGCGCGCATGGTGGACTCATCGTCGGATCCGCCGCTGATGTAATCGAAAACCGTTTGCGGGAGTCGGGCTCGCGCCGCGGCTTCCAGATCGGACGCGTAGGTCATGGACGCATCGAGGCGTCCGAAGGCTCACGGACGGTGAGGTGATCCGCGGTGAGCTCGACCATGGTGCCTCCTCCCGTGTCGCCTTCTGAACTCGGGGAGCGTACCCCTTGCCGGTTGTCCGGCGCGGGCTGTCGGGCCTGCGGCGACCTTGCGACCGGAACGAGAACCTGTTCTAATCTGCGCCCGATGGAATGCAACCTGGCCACCCTGTTCGAGATCGCCGTCGACGCCTACCCGGAGCGTGAATACCTGGTAGCGAACGGAAAACGCCGGACGTACGCCGAAATGGAAGCCCGGGCCAACCAGCTGGCCCATCACCTGGCCGCGCAGGGCATCGGACCCGGCGACCACGTCGGGATTTATGCGTACAACAGCGTCGAATGGGTGGAGACCCTGTGGGCCGTGTTCAAGCTGCGCGCGGTGTGGATCAACGTCAACTACCGCTACGTCAAGGACGAGCTGCACTACCTGCTCACCAACGCGGACCTCAAGGCATTGGTCCACCAGCGCGAGTTCTCCCCCCTGGTCGCTTCGTTGCTGCCCGATCTGCCCGATCTGCGCCATGTCGTCGTGATCGAGGACGGCACCGACGTCCCCTACCCCTCACCGGAGGCCGTCGGGCTACGAGGACGCCCTCGCCGGCCACTCGACGGCGCGTGACTTCGGCCCCCGCTCGGCCGACGACATCTACATCCTCTACACGGGGGGCACGACCGGGATGCCGAAAGGTGTCGTATGGCGCCACGAGGATGTCTTCTACGCCCTTGGTGGCGGCACCGACGCCATGACCAACACGCGTATAGAGGACCCGGGCCGCATGGTCGAGCAGGGAGCCAACGGGACCCTGACCCACCTGCCGGTCGCCCCCCTGATGCACGGGGCCACCCAGTGGGCGGTCATGGGGCGGAGCTTCGTCGGCTCGAAAATCGTGCTCATGGCCAAGTTCGACCCCCACGAGGTGTGGGACCTGGTCGAGAAGGAAGGCATCAACTCGCTCATGATCACCGGTGACGCCATGGGCAAGCCGCTGATCGAGTCGCTCGACGACGCCGGCACCACGCACGACCTTTCCTCCCTGTACGCAGTCGTCTCCTCCGCCGCGCTGTTCAGCGCACCGGTCAAGGACCAGTTCTTCGCCCGCCTCCCCAACATCATGATCACCGACGCCATCGGCTCGTCGGAAACCGGCAACAACGGGATGTCGATGGTCACCCCGGGCCACACGGCGATGAAGAGCGGCCCCACGGTCCAGGTGATCGGCCAGTCCGTGGTCCTCGACGAGAATCTCAACCCGGTCGAGCCCGGTTCGGGGGTCATCGGCAAAATTGCCCGCACGGGCGACATCCCCCTGGGGTACTACAACGACCCGAAAAAGACGGCGGAGGTCTTCCTCACCATTCGGGGGACCCGCTATGTCATGCCTGGGGACTTCGCCACCGTCGAGGCCGACGGGAAGATCACCCTCCTCGGAAGAGGCTCCATCGTCATCAACTCCGGCGGCGAGAAGATCTTCCCCGAGGAGGTCGAGTCGGCCGTGCGCTCCCACCCCGACGTAATGGACGCCATCGTCTGCGGAGCACCGGACGAACGATGGGGCCAGACCGTGGCCGCCATCATTCAACCGCGGGTGGACCATGCGCCACCGACGCTCGAGAGCATCCAAGAACACTGTCGCTCCAGCATCGCCGGCTACAAGCTGCCCCGTCGCCTCCACGTCGTCGATGCCGTGGAGCGCTCCCCCAGCGGCAAGCCCGATTACACCTGGGCGGCATCGATCGTCACGGCGGGCGAGGTCGAAACACCCCGGAACAACTCCTGAGCTGACCTGAACCTCGCCGGACACGCGATGATGCAGGCGTGCCCTCCGGTCAACTTCTCCTCCTGACCGGGGCGCCGGGGTGCGGCAAGACGACCATCGCACCCCTGGTGGCCGATCACGCGCCCCTCTCGGCCTGCCTCGATCTCGACTGGTTCTTCGCCAAGGTCCGCTCCGGAGCGGTGGAGCCATGGCGGGAGGAGGCGCACCAACAGAACAGGGTCGTGCTGTCGGCCGCCGCCTCGGCCGTGGCCACCTTCACGGCCGGGGGTTACTTCACGGTGGCCGACGGCATCCTCAACCCGTTCATGCTCGACCTCTTCGTCTCCGCCTGCGAGCCACTGGGCATCGAGCTCAATTACGCCGTGCTGCGCACACCGCTCGCGATGGCGCTGGCTCGGGTGCAGGCCCGGAGAGCCGAACCCGAGCATCGGGGCGCACTGGCCGACGCCACCGTCGTCCGGGCTCTCTGGAACGGGTTCGAAGCCCACGGCATCGATGAACGCCATCGGGTCGATTCGGGCGACCGACCCCCGGGCCTGATCGCGGACGAGATCTATCGACGCTGTGTCGAGGGCGATTTGCGCCTTTGACACACCCCGAACCGCTCCGGGCGCCGGACTGGAGGCGGTGACAGGTAGCTTTGGGCCATGTCCGAGGAGCTGCTGCTCTTTGCGGGGTCCGCCAGCCGCACGCTCGGGGCGGCCATCGCGGACTACCTCGATTGCCCGCTCGGGGCGAGCGAGACGCTGCGATTCTCCGAAGGCAACCTCTTCGTCCGGGTGCTGGAGAACGTCCGGGGGCGCGACGTGTACCTGGTCCAGGGCACGGGCTTCCCGGCCAATGACAACTTCATGGAGCTGCTCTTTTGGATCGACGCGTTCAAACGGGCCAGCGCGGCCTCGGTCACGGCGGTGATCCCGTACTTCAGCTACGCCAAGGGGGACAAGAAGGACGAGCCAGCGCGTGTCGATACGCGCCCGGGTGTGCGCGGACGCCATAGAGGCGGCCGGCGTGGACCGGGTCATCACCCTCGATCTGCACGCCCCCCAGGTGCAGGGGTTCTTCAAGGTGCCCGTGGACGACCTCTACGCGCTGCCCGTCCTGTGCGACGCCATCACCGCCGCCGGGCTCTCGGACCTCGTGGTGGTTGCTCCCGATGCCGGGTTCGCCAAGAAGGCCCGACAGTGGTCGGACCGCCTCCACGCGCCTCTGGCCATCGCCGACAAGCGCCGGGTGGACCATTCCGAGTCGGCCGAGATCGTCGAGCTCATCGGTTCGGTCGAGGGCCGCACGGCGTTGATCGTCGACGACTTCACGATTTCGGCGGGCACCCTGGTCGACGCAGCACGGGTGGTGGTCGAGCGGGGTGCCGCATCGGTCTACGCCGTCGTGAGCCACGGGCTGCTGACCCCCTCGGCCGTAGAGCGCCTGGACGCCAGCCCCATCCAACGCCTCTTCATGACCGACAGCGTCGAGACCCAACCGGTTGCGCTCTCCTCCAAGGTCGAGGTGGTCTCGGTCGCCGGGCTCTTCGGTGAGGCCATCCGGAGGATCGCGCACCGCGAGAGCGTCTCCGTGCTCTTCACCTGAGGTGGGAGCCACGCCACGCACCCGGATCCCGACCGTGGCCGACCCGAGTCCCGACGGTGCCCGGGCCGCCCTGGATACGGAGCGGGCGATCACGCTGCGGCGTATCGACGCCATGACAGCCGAGTTCGACGAGATCGTGGCCGGGTCGGCCGATTCCAATGCCGATGACGAGCACGATCCCGAGGGATCGACCATCGCCTTCGAACGGGCGCAGGTAGCGGCATTGCTCCAGGAGGCGCGAGCCCACCTCGAAGAGGTGGACCTGGCCGCGGCGCGGCTCGAAGCGGGCACCTACTGGACGTGCGCGCGCTGCGGTCGGCCCATTGCGGCGGCGCGGCTGACGGCACGACCGGCCGCACAGACCTGCATGTCCTGCGCGGCGGCCCCGCTGCCCGCGCCCTAGCTGTCCGCTGTCCTAACGGTCGACGCCGAGGACCAGCCCGCTGGTGGGTACGCCGGTGCCGGCGGTCACCACCACATGCTCGAGATCGGGGACCTGGTTGCACGAGGTGCCCCGCACCAGACGCACTCCTTCGGCAATCCCGTTCATGCCGTGGAGGTAGGCCTCGCCGAGTTGCCCGCCGTGGGTGTTGAGTGGGAGTGCCCCGCCGAGCTCGATGCGGCCGTCCTGCACAAAGTCCTTGGCCTCGCCCTTGCCGCAGAAACCGAGCTCTTCGAGTTGGTACAGCACGTACGGGGTGAAGTGGTCGTAGAGGATCGCGGCCTGCATGTCGGCGGGTCCCAGACCCGAGGTCTCCCAGAGCTGGCGGGCCACGACGCCCATCTCGGGAAGCCCGAGGAGGTCGTCACGGTAGTAGCTGGTCATCATGGCCTGTCCGGCGCCCGAGCCCTGCGCCGCCGCCCGGATCACGGCGGGCGTGCCGGGGAGGTCCCGGGCCCGCTCCAACGAGGTCACGACGAGCGCCTGCCCTCCGTCGGACTCCTGGCAGCAGTCGAGAAGGTGCAGCGGCTCGACGATGAAGCGGCTGCGCTGATGATCCTCCAAGGTGATCGGCCTTTCATAGAACCATGCCTTGGGATTGGTGGCGGCGTGCCGACGATCCGCCACCGCCACTCTGCCGAAGTCCTCGCTGGTGGCACCGGTGACGTGCAGGTATCGCTGCGCCGCCATGGCCACCCAGGAGGCGGGAGTGAGCAGACCCACCGAGACGTAGGGCGCCGCCTGCGCGCTCTCGGCCGTCGCCGTGGCGGGCCTGCCCTGGATCCCGGTCCCGAACCGGTGCCCCGAACGCTCGTTGAAGGCCCGGTAGCACACGACGACGTCGGCCACCCCGGCCTGCACCGCCAATGCGGCCTGCTGGACCGTGGCGCAGGCCGCACCTCCCCCGTAGTGGATGCGGCTGAAGAAGGTGAGGTCTCCCATGCCCAGGCTGCGGGCGATTTCGATTTCGGGATTGGTGTCGGCGCTGAAGGTCACCAGACCCTGCACCTCGCGCGGAGCGATCCCGGCGTCGGCGAGGGCGAGGCCGACGGCCTCCACGGCCAGGCGGAGCGCGGACCGCCCCGACTCCTTGGAGAATTCGGTGGCGCCGATGCCGGCGATCGCCACCTGGCCCGAGAACGAGTGCACGCCCACGCTCAGCCCCCGATCTCCATGGGCAGGATCACGTTGGCCGTGCCCGTGACATGGTCACCCAGCTCGTTGGCCCCGCGCACCGCGACGGTAACCAGCCCGCTCTGGCCGTCGGCCGCCAAGGGGCCCTTGCCGGTGACCGAGCCGGTGAGTGTCATGACCGATCCGGGGTAGTTCGGCGCGCCGAGGCGGATGTCGAGTTCGGAGAGCCGGCTCCGCGGCCCGGACCAGTCGGTGACGTAGCGGCCGACCAGCCCGTTGGTAGTGAGGATGTCCATGAAGATGTCCGGAACTCCGTGCGCCCGGGCCGCCTCGGGGTCGTGATGCCCGTCGCGATAGTCGCGGGCCGCCAGCGCCCCGGCCACGATCAGGGTGCGGGTGATCGGCACCACGAGGGCAGGGAGCTCGTCGCCGACGGCGACGTCGAAGAACGTCAGCGCGGAGTAATCGTCCGCCACGGAGAGGTCCATCAGTCGGCACCCGCTCCTGGGCCGGGGCGGGCCGGACCGGGGCCGGCCACCGCGGGGACGAACACCGGCAGTGAAAGCCCGGCGTCATCGTCGACGAACGTCGCCACGAGCGGGAGTCCGATCCGCAACTCTCCTGGGACGATACCGTCGAGGTTGGCCACCACCCGGGTGCCCTCTTCCAACTCCACCAGTCCCACGGGGAGCGGGTAGTCGAAGGGCTCTACTTGAGGGTGGTGCACCACCACGAACGAGTACAGGACGCCGCGCCCGCTGGCCTCGAGCGTGTCCCACTCCAACGACTGGCACGCCCCGCACGCCGGCAGGGGTGGGTGGCGCAGGGTGCCGCACGAGGCGCAGCGCTGGATGAGCAGTCTGTGGGCCCGCGCCCCGTCGAACCAGAACGCATTGTCTGCGGTGATGGCCGGACGCGGGCGCAAAGGTCGGGCGACCCCGGCGCTGCCGTCGCCTTCGCCTGCGCCTTCGCGTTCGCGTTCGCGTTCGCCCGCGCCGGCGGCCCGTGCCGGGGCCGGGGCCGGGGCCGCCGTCCGGCGGGCGGTAGCGCAGGATGCGAAATCGCATGATGGCCACCGGGTCGCCCGCCGCGGCCAGCGCGGCGATCTCAGAAGGCGCGGGGGCTTCGGGCACGCCCGCGTCGGGAACGGCGGTGAATTCGACCCGCGTGGAGACGAAGCGGCCCGGTCCGAGACGGGTCTGCGTGGGGTCCGAGATCGACTCGATGAACGTGCGCGCCAAAAGGCGGTCGCCGAGCATCAGCGAGCGCCCGTAGTGCTGCGTGCAGTTGGTGCCCCGGACCCCGGTCAACCCCTCCTCGTCCAGCAGGGCCGACATGGTTGCGTAGGGATCGGGCCCACCGTCGGCCTCCGGTCCCCCCGCTGCCTGGGTGTCGCGCAGGCCGCGCATGATCCAGGCCTGCAACATGGCGGGCGGGGCGACGAGCCCTTCGTGGCCGTAGGCACGCGCAGCCTCGTCGGACACGTAAATCGGGTTGGTGTCCCCCATCGCCTCCACCCAGTGCCGGATCATGGGCGCGTTGACGGCGTCCGGCGACAATTGCGGGGCGCCCGCCTCGCGCCCCACGAGGTCGGTCAGTTCGACGCTGCGGTCGGGGAAGGGGGCCGGCTCGGCCGGGCGCCCGCTCACCGGCCCGCTCACCGTGGCGCCCGCCGCGTCCCCGAGATATCCGGGGCGACGGCGACCGGAGCGCGGCGACGCCACTGCTGGTGTTCGGGGCTCTCCTCGAGGAACATGCGCACACCCCCCCGGCGATGGTCTGGCTCCCCCGGCAGCTCCGGCAGGCACGGGCCGGCGGCCACATTAACAGGGGCCCCATTCGGCCGAACCCGACCGCAGGGCCGGTCCGGGACCGGAATCGCCCCGGATTGCACGAACCCGGAGGCCTGGAACGTGTGCCTATGATCACTGACACACGTTCTAGTAATTGCCCTCTTGAGGGGTGAGTCCGGTCGGCTGGCCCGGTCGGCCGAAAGGGGGACCATGGACACCATGCGGCTCGAGGACATCGACCTGATCGACGGGAGCAACTTCGTCGCCGGAGTCCCCTTCGAATGGTTCCGCCAGCTGCGCCACGAGGCCCCGGTGTACTGGCATCCCGACCCGACCGCGCCCCGTGGCGGCTTCTGGACGGTGACGCGCTTCGACGACTGCATCACGGTCAACCGGGACTGGGAGCATTTCTCCTCGGCCCGGCGCTCGGCCCTGTTCGGTGACATGGACGGCGACGCCCTGGCCCAGCAGCAGCTGATGATGTTGAACATGGACCCGACCATGCACACCCGGTACCGGCGCCTGGTCAACAAGGGGTTCACCCCCAAACTGGTGCGCGACCTGGAGCGACAGATCATCGGGTACGCCGACGGCATCATCGACGCCGTGTGCGAGCGCGGCACGGCCGATTTCGTCGAGGAGATCTCGGCCGAGCTGCCGCTGCTGGTCATCGCCGAGCTTCTCGGCGTGCCTCAGGAGGACCGGCGCAAGGTCTTCGAATGGTCGAACCGCATGATCGGCTCTGAGGACCCCGAATACCAGGTCGACGGGGCCGCCCCCGACGAGGCCGCCATGGAGGTCTTCAGCTACGCCGAGGAGCTGGCGGCCGCCCGGCGTCTGGCCCCACGCCAAGACCTGGTCTCGGTGCTGATCGACGCCGAGGTGGAAGGCGAGAAGCTGGACCAGTTGGAGCTCGATCTCTTTTTCATGCTCCTCATCGTGGCGGGCAACGAGACCACCCGGAACCTGATGTCGGGCGCCATGACCGCCTTCTTCGATCACCCGGACCAGTGGGAACTGTTGCGCCGCGACCGCCGCCTTCTCTCGAGCGCCGTCGAGGAGATGCTGCGCTACGTCACCCCGGTCATGCACTTCCGACGCACCGCCACCATGGACCTGGAGCTGGGGGGCCAGAAGATGCAGGAAGGCGACAAGGTCGTGTTCTGGCACATTTCGGCCAACCGGGACGAGAATGCCTTCGACGACCCCGATAGGTTCGACATCACCCGGTCGCCGAACAATCACATGGCCTTCGGCGGCGGCGGACCGCATTTCTGCCTCGGCGCCAACTTGGCCCGCATGGAGATCATGGTGATGTTCGACCGGCTGCTGGACCGCATCCCCGACATCCGGCTCGACGGCGAGGTGCAACGTCTGCAGTCGAACTTCATCAACGGCACGAAGCACATCCCAGTGGCGTTCGCACCGTCGGCACCGGTCGGCGGCACCCCACTACCTGCCCGGGCCAACTGAACGGCGTGGGGGACATACCGGTCCGCTTCCATCACTCGATCGCCTTCCTGCCCACAAGTCAGGTTCTCCCGCTGACGCGGGCCTGCGACGAACTGGGCTACGGCGGCATCTACGTGTCGGACCACATCTTCAACCCGCGCGCGCTGACGTCGCGCTACACCTACTCCGTGCGCGAGGACGGCGCCCCCGGTTGGGAGCCCGAGACACAGTGGCCCGACCCGATGTGCCTCATATCCGGTTTGGCCACGGCCACGGAGCATCTGACCTTTACCACCGGCGTCTACATCGCGCCGCTGCGCGATCTCATCACCGTGGCCAGGACGGTCGGAACAGCCGCCGTGCTCTCGGACAACCGGGTGCGCCTGGGTGTCGGGGTGGGCTGGTGCAAGGAGGAGTTCGACCAGACCAGGCAGGACTTCGCCTCCCGCGGCCCGCGCCTCAACGAAATGATCACCGCCCTGCGCGCCCTGTGGCGCGGCGGGTGGGTGGAGTTCCACGGCGACTACTACGACGTGCCCGAGTGCCAGATCGAGCCGTCGCCCACCGAACCCGTCCCCATCCTCGGTGGCGGGCACTCCCCCGTGGCGGTGCGCCGGGCGGCCGCGCTCTGCGACGGCTGGATCGGGGCCGGGGCCTACAGCGAAGAGGAGGCGTGGGCCCGCCTCGACGACTTGGAGGCGGCGCGCCGGGCGGCCGGCCGCCAGAACGAGCCCTTCGCCATCTATCTCGCGCTCAACGAACGGCCCAACGTCGACATGTACCGCCGTTTCGCCGAGGCCGGCGCCAGCGACTTCGTGTGCGCCCCCTGGATGTTCGCCAAGGTCGATGCCGGTACTCCCGAGGACAAGGTGCTGGCCGACCGACTGGTCGCGGTGAGGCGGTTCGCCGAAGAGATCGTGGCCAAGGTCTGAGCGAAGAGGAGACACGATGAAGCAGATGAAGATCGGCTTGCAGCTGGGCTACTGGGGCGCCGGACCTCCTCCCCAGGCCGTCGAGTTGGTGGAGGAGGCCGAACGCCTCGGCTTCGACTCGGTGTGGACGGCAGAGTCCTGGGGCTCCGACGCCCTGACCCCCTTGGCCTGGTGGGGCTCGCGCACCGAGCGGGTCCGGTTGGGCACCTCGCTGTGCCAGCTCTCTGCCCGCACCCCGACCGCCATGGCCATGGCGGCCCAGACCATGGACCATCTCTCCGGCGGCCGTTTCGTGTTGGGCCTGGGTGTCTCCGGGCCCCAGGTGGTCGAGGGCTGGTACGGGCAACCGTTCCCCGCCCCGCTGGCCCGCACCCGCGAGTACGTCGACATCGTGCGCCAGGTGCTGGCCCGCCAGGAGCCCGTGACCAACGACGGGCCCCATTACCCGTTGCCCTACCCGGGTGGCACCGGACTGGGCAAGCCGCTCAAGTCGATCGTGCACCCGCTGCGGAACGACATCCCGATCATTCTGGGGGCGGAGGGGCCGAAGAACGTGGCCCTGGCCGCCGAAATCGCCGACGGCTGGTTCCCCATCTTCTTCTCCCCCAAGGGCATGTCCTCGTTCGAAGGCTCGCTCGACGAGGGGTTCGCCCGGCCGGGGGCCCGGCGCTCCGTCGAGGACTTCGAGGTGCTCGCTCTCGCCCCCACGGTCATCACCGACGACGTCGACGCGGCCGCGGACGGGTTCCGGCCGTTCCTCGCCCTCTACATCGGGGGCATGGGAGCGAAAGGGATGAACTTCCACTTCGACGTGTTCGCCCGCATGGGCTACGAGGAAGCGGCCACGAAAATTCAGGACGCCTACCTCGACGGGCGCAAGGACGACGCGGCAGCGGCTGTGCCCACGGCTCTTATCGAGGACATCTCGCTCCTCGGTCCCATCGAGAAGATCCGTGACGACCTCGAGGCATGGCGCGCCTCACGCGCCACCACCTTGCTGATCAGCGGCGACTTCACCACCATGCGCGCCATGGCCGAGTTGGTCCTCGGCTGAACGGGCGTGTCGGCTCCGCCACCATCGCGGCTGCACCGGCAGGTAGGGAGGCCTGAGGCTCAGGGACGACGACCGACCGGCATGATGTCGCCCTGCCCCCATTGGCCCAGGGAGTTCAGCTGGACGCCGCCGTCGGTCGACTCGACGATCTGGTCCCCGCCCACATAAAGGGCGGTGTGGTACACGGTCGTCCAGTCGGTTGGACTGGTTCCCCAGAACACGAGATCCCCGCCGGAGAGTTGGGCCGGAGCGACCGGCTGGCCGGCGGTGTGGTACTGGTCGTCCGCCACCCGGGCGAACGTCACCCCCGCTCCGTGTTGCCACGAGGCCAGGGCCAGACCCGAGCAGTCGTACCCGGCCGGCCCGTTCCCGCCCCAGATGTAGGGCTTGCCCAATTGCGAGAACGCGAACAGCACCGCACGGTCGCCCGCGGTGACGGGCACGAACATCAGGCCCGCGGCCGGCGGCGCCCCCTGGGCGCTTCCGAAGGGGTACATCGTGCCGTTCTGGTCCTCAATCCAGTAGCCCCGGCCTGAGGAGGTGGACACGATCTTCTCCGCCGGATCGGTGGGGGCGTCAGCCGCAGTCGAACCGTAGAAGTCGGCATCGCCGAAGGTGAAGATGCCCCCGTCGCTGGCCGCCAACCAGTAGCCCCGGCCATCGGGGGTGGGCGCCATGGCGACGATGGGGTCGTTGAGGGCGATGTCACCGGTCGAGCCGTAGAACTGGGCGTCGCCGAAGCTGAAGATACCGCCGTCGCTGGCCACCAACCAGTAGCCGCGGCCGTCCGGGGTGGGCGCCATGGCGACGATCGGCTTGTGCAAGGCCAGCGCGCCGGTGGAGCCGTAGAACGGCGCGTCGCCGAAAGTGAAGATGCCCCCGTCGGAGGCGACAAGCCAGTAGCCGCGGCCGTCGGGTGTTGACGCCATGGCAACGATCGGTTCGTGCAAGGCCAGCGCGCCCGTTGAGCCGTAGAACGGCGCGTCGCCGTAGGTGAACACCCCGCCGTCGCTGGCCACCAACCAGTAGCCCCGATCATCGTTCGTCGCTGTGATGCCGACTATGGGATGGGCGAGTGGCATTCCTCCGGCGGATCCGTACGCACCGGCGTCGCCGAAGTTCCACACGTCGCCTTGCACGCTGGCCAGCCAGAAACTGGTCGGGAGGAGGCCGCTCGAGGAGGTGTCCGAAGCAGTGGGGACACCTGCGTCAGCCGTCGAGGCCGCCGTGCTGGCATCAGCGGCTGCGGCAGAGGCCACACCGGGACAGCCGAGGCCGACGAGGCCGGCGACGAGCGCCGCGCCGACGGCGAGGCGCCGTGACGAGGCTGCTGGCCCGCGTCGGCTGTTCCACCCGAAATGCCGCACTCCTACCCCTCGTCAACTCAGCCGCAGCCGTAATGACACAGGACTACGGAACGCCAACGCACCCCTGTTGCGTCCTCTGTGGGATCGCAGGTCGTCGCACCGGGTGCGCCGGCAAGCTACCAATCGACTCTCGTAAACAGGGTGCAATCAGGTTGCGGCTGATGTTTCTCCAGCCTTTTTCGCAGTCAGCTGGGAAGTGCGTCGAGGGCCGTCTGGTCGAGGACGAGCTCGCCGGCTGCCAGGTTTTCGTCCAGGTGCCCCAGTGAAGACGTTCCCGGGATGAGGAGGACGTTGGGGGACAGGTGCAGCAACCAGGCCAGGGCCACCTGGGCCGGTGTGGCCCCGAGGCGCTGCGCCGTCGCCTTGACCGACGCCGTCCCGAGGACCGGGTTCTCCGGGTGGAACGCTGATCCCAACGGGAAGAACGGGACGTAGGGCACGCCGTCGGCCCGGCAGGCGTCGAACACAGCCTGGTCGGAACGATCGGCCAGGTTGTAAGCGTTCTGGACGCAGGCCACCTCGATCCGATCACGCGCCACGTTGTACTGCTCGAGGCTGGCGTTGCTGAGCCCGATGCCGCCGATGAGACCCTCGTCCCGTAGTGCGATCATTTCCCCGAGCTGGTCGGCGAAGGGCACATCGGATTCGGGATGGCGGCGCAGGTTGACCACCGGAACCTGGTCCAGTTCGAGGGATCTCAGGTTGGCTTCGACCCCGGCCCGCAGGTCCTCGGGTCGTTGCGCACCGATCCACTCACCCTTGTCGTTGCGGGCGGCGCCGACCTTGGAAACCAGCACGAGGTCGTCGGGATAGGGATAGAGCGCCTCGTGCAGGAGCTCGTTGGCCACGTCGGGGCCGTAGAACTGCGCGGTGTCGATGTGATTGACGCCGGCCTCCACCGCCCGTCGGATGACGGCCAGGGCGACGCCGTGATCCTTCGGAGGCCCGAAGACCCCCGGTCCTGGCAGTTGCATGGCGCCGAACCCAATGCGACGGACGGGATGGCGAGCCAGAGGAGCTGTATCGCTTGGCATGCCTCCATACTGACCTGCTTCACGGCTCCGTCGTGAATCCGACCGAACTCAGAAGACGGTCGCTCTCGCTCCACAGGCGTTGCGCCTGCGCGTTGCTCCGCGCCTGCCGGCTCATGTGACCGGGCTTGCGACGGACCCAGTAGCGCCCCGTCTCCCCCTCGACCTCCGGGGAGGTGGCGAGATACAGCGACGTCCGGGCGCCCAGGGCGGGGCTTATCTCGAAGGGACGGACCAATCTGAGGCCGAGTTCCATCAATCCGTCCATATCCCCGTCCATCCCGAATCCGCTGCGCACCGGCCCCGGGTGCACGGCATTGACGGTGACACCCGTGCCGGCGAGGCGGGCGGCCAACTCGCGCGTGAACAGAATGTTGGCCAGTTTGGAGCGGCCGTAGGCATCCATGGTGGCGTAGCGCTTCTCGCTCTGCAGATCGTCGAAGCGCATACCGCGCCAGGCCGCATGGTGTCCCACCGATGTGAGGTTGATGATGCGCGACGGCGCGCTCTCCTTGAGGCGCGCCAGGAGCAACCCGGTCAAGAGGAAATGCCCGAGATGATTGACGCCGAACGTCTGCTCGAAATGTTGCGCGGTCTCCTGGCGTTGCGTCCAGATCCCGCCCGCGTTGTTGATCAGCACATCGAGGCGGTCCCATCGGGCCAGTATGTCGGCGGCGGCGGCGCGCACCGACGCCAGGTCGGCGAGATCGAGCGCGACCACATGCACGTCGTCGTTGCCCGTCCGTCGTATGACTTCCCGGGCGGCGTCGTCAGCCTTCTTTTGGTTGCGACAGGCCAGCACGGTGGTCGCGCCCTCCGCCGCCACCCCCACGGCCGTCTCTTTTCCGATGCCGTCGTTACTGCCCGTGACGACCACGACCTTGCCTTGCATGCCCATGACAGCTCTGCTTTCGGAGGGGATGACGTGGCGCGGCCGTCGGCCGGCCACACACCACCTGGAGAAGTCCGCAGGTTAGGGCCTGCCGGCGCCGTGCCAGGTCCGGGGGGGATACGCCGCCATGTCACAGGCCCGCGCCAGAATGGCCACGTGAGCCCCTCTGACCCCCTCGAACCCACTCTCTTCGACGACGTCGCCTACCGGTCCCCCGCCCCCGCCCGCCCATCCGAGGAGCACCGAGGTCTCCGCGAGCCCCCTTCCGAAGCGGAGGCGGCACCCGCCGCGACAGCGGAGGCGGCAGCGGCTCCGGCAGCGCCCCCTGGCTGGCCCGAGGTTGAGATCAGAGTCAGCGCCCGTCGCCGCAAGACCTCTGAAGCCCGGTGGGTGGGCGGCCGCATTGTCGTGTCGTTGCCCGCCCATCTCTCCGGCGAGGCCCGGGAGAAGACGATCGCCTGGCTGGTCGACCGCCTGGTGGCCAAGCACCCGCTGCGGACGGCCATCGGGGACACGGAGCTCATGGCTCGAGCGGCAGCCCTGAGCGACCGCTACCGGATCGGCGCCCGCCCCACCTCGGTGCGCTGGGTCACCAACCAGATGTCGCGCTGGGGTTCCTGCTCCTACCACTCGGGAGAGATACGCATCTCACACCGCCTGCGCTCGGTGCCCGAATGGGTCCTCGACGCGGTCCTCGTCCATGAGTTGGCCCACCTCGTCCACCCCAACCACTCCCCTGCATTTCACCAGTTGGCGAACAACTACACGCGTCATCACGAGGCCGGCATCTTTCTGGCCGGCTACGGGTTGGGCCTGGCGGAGCCCGGGGCCTAGGGAAAGAGCCCGGGTCCTAGGGAATCAGCCCGGGCGTAGCGGTTCAGACGGGTTCGTCGGCCAGCGTGCGCCCGAGGCGCCGCAGGCTCTCGTTGGCCCCACCGAGCGTCAACTCGATCTGCCGGGTCAGGAGGAAGAAGCGGTGGAGCGGATAGTCGCGGTCCACGCCGACCCCGCCGTGGAGGTGGGCCGCCGCGTGCACGACGCGCTGCCCACCCTCGGCGGCCCAGAACTTGGCCACAGCGACTTCCGAGGATGCGGGCAGGCCGGCCGACAACCGTGAGGCCGCCTGCCACGCCGTGAGGCGGATTGCCTCGGTGTCCACATAGGCATCGGCCGCCCGCTGCCCCACCGCTTGGAAGGTGGCAATGGGCCGGTCGAACTGCACCCGCGTCTTGGTGTAGTCGCCGGTGAGCGCCAGTGCGGTCGCGCAAACGCCGGCTTCCAGCACGCACAACGCCGCGGTGGCGAGTTCGGTAATGGCATTGATGATGGCCGCGCCATCGGCGCCGTCGCCTCCCAGCTGGCGGTCCGCCGCCACCTTGACCCCGCTCAGTTCGATGATCGCCTCCAGGCGGCCGGCGGTGGTGGTCTGCTTGGTCATCTTGAGCCCGTCGGCGTCGGCATCGACGATGAACACGCCGCTACCGGCGGCCGCTCCGTCGGGGCCGATGCGCGTAGCCGGAACGAGGATGGCGTTCGCCACGAATGCCGCCGGCACGCAGGCCTTGGTTCCATCGAGCACCCAGGAGCCGTCCGGCTGGGGCTGCTCCGCCTTCGTGGCGGGACTCGTCCCACCGGGCAGGATGACTTCGCCCACCAGCTCCGCCAGGGCCGCGGTGAGGATGGTGTCGCCACTGCTCACGCCAGGCAACCACGCCTGGCGCTGCGCCGGGGTGCCGAACTGGGCGATGGGCGCGGCGCCGTAGACCAATGTCTCGACCAGTGGGACATAGGCCGCGGTGCGGCCGGCGGCCTCTACGACCAGGCAGGCGGCCACGAAGTCGAGGCCCGCGCCGCCATACTGCTCGTCGATGGCGATACCCAAAAGACCGGCATCGGCCAGCTCGCGCCACAAGGGGCGGTCGATGGGCCCTTCTTCGGCGGCCGCCTGCTCAATCTCCTTGAGGCGCTCATGGGTGACGCGCTCGGTGAAGATCCGGCCGGCCAGTTCGCGGACGGCTTCCTGCTCTTCGCTGTAAGAGAAATCCATTTGTCGTTCGTTCTTTCTGTGGGCTTAGCGGGACCGGGGCATGCCGAGGCCGAAAATGGCGATGAGGTCACGTTGGATCTCATTGGTGCCCCCGCCGAAGGTCAGGATGATGATGGAGCGGGCTTGCATCTCCAGCCGGCCGGCGAGGACCGCCGCGGGCGAGCCGCGCGTGAGATAACCGGCCTGGCCGACAATTTCCAAAAGGGCACGGACGGCCCTCAGGTTGAACTCCGTGCCGAATACCTTGATCGACGACGCGTCGGCAACGTCGAGCTGGCCCTGCGTGGCCTGCCATGCCACCTTCCAGTTGATGAGCCGCAGGAACTCCAACTCGGCATGGACCCTGGCCAGGTGCTCCTGCACCCACTCCTGGTCGATGACCCGGCGGCCGTCGGGCAGCTTGGTCGCCTGGGCCCAGGCCCGGACGTCCTGCAACGACCGCTCCACCATCCCGGGTGCGCACAGCGTCACCCGCTCGTGGTTCAGCTGGTTGGTGATGATCTTCCAGCCCTCGTTCTCGCCGCCGACGAGGCTGGTGGCCGGAACGCGGACGTCTTCGAAGAACGTGTAGTTGATGTTGTGGTCGCCCTGCAGCTTCATCGGCACCACGCGTATGCCGGGGGTGTCCATGGGCACGAGGAACATGGAGATTCCCTTGTGCTTGGCGACGTTCGGATCGGTGCGGGTGGCCAACCAGATGTAATCGGCGTCGGCGGCCAGGCTGGTGAACACCTTGGACCCGTTGATGACGTACTCCTCGCCGTCCCGTTCGGCCTTGGTGACCAGCGAGGCCAGGTCGGTTCCCGCGTTGGGCTCCGTGTAGCCGATGCAGAAATGAATCTCCCCGGCCAGGATCTTGGGGAGGAAGAACTCCTTCTGCGCCTGGGTTCCAAACTGCATGATGGTCGGGCCGACGGTGTTGATGGTCAGCATGGGCACCGGAGCGCCGCTGCGCATCGACTCGTCGAAAAAGATGAACTGCTCGATGGCCGAGCGGCCCTGCCCGCCCCACTCCTTGGGCCAGCCGATGCCGAGCCAGCCGTCGGCTCCCATCTGCTTGACCACCTTGCGCACCACGGGCCCGATGCCGCCGGCGAGCGACAGTTCCCGCTCGATCTCAGGGGTGAGCAGGTTCTCGTAGTACGCCCGCAGCTCGCTCTTCAGCGCCTGCTGCTCCTCGGTGTAGCTGATCTCCATGGTGTCCCTCCCGGGGCCGCCTCGCGACGTCAGCCCCACTTCGGCCTGCGCACCCTACCCGTCCGGGTCTCCGGACCTCAGAGCCACGAACGCTGCAGATGCTCGGTAGAACACGTTACAGTCCCGAGTCCCGGAGCGCCCAATGAGTTGGCCGACCCCCGGAGCGCTACCACCCGGTAACCTGCTCTTGGCCTCGGGCGGACCCGGGGAGGACCGAACCGAGGAGCTTGTCATCATGCCTGAAGCAGTCATCGTCGCCACCGGTCGCACCCCGATCGGACGCGCCAACAAAGGCTCACTGGTCGAGTGTCGCCCCGACGACCTCAGCGCCCTGGTCATCCGGACGGTTCTGGAGAAGTTGCCCCAACTGAATCCCGGCGAGGTGGAGGACGTGCTCCTCGGCTGTGCGCAGCCGGCCGGCGAGGCGGGCTACAACATGGCCCGGGTGGCGGCCATCCTGGCCGGGCTCGAGAACGTGCCCGGCGCCACGGTGAACCGCTACTGCTCGTCCTCGCTGCAGACCATCCGCATGGCGGCCCACGCCATCCGGGCCGGCGAGGGAGACGTCTTCGTCGCAGCCGGCGTAGAGACCGTGAGCCGCTTCATGAACGGAGCCTCGGACACCGGCCCCCACAACTCGCTCTTCGCCGACGCGGAGGGACGCACCGCCGAGCGCGCCCCGGCCGTCACCGAGCCCTGGACCCCGCTGGCCGGGAGCGTGCCCGACATCTACATCGCCATGGGGCAGACGGCGGAGAACGTCGCCGAGTCCGAGAAGGTCAGCCGGGAAGAGATGGACGAGTTCGCTCTCCTGTCCCAGGCCCGCGCCGCGGCGTCCCAGGAGAACGGGTTCTTCGAGCGCGAGATCATCCCGGTGACGCTGGCCGACGGCACCGTCATCAGCAAGGACGACTGCCCCCGGCCCAGCACCACGCTCGAGGGACTGTCCAACCTCAAGCCGGTTTTCCGCGAGGGCGGCACCGTCACGGCCGGAAACGCCTGCCCGCTCAACGACGGCGCGGCGGCGGTGGTCGTCATGAGCGACACCAAGGCGAAGCAGCTGGGGATCACCCCGCTGGCCCGGATCGTGGCCAGCGGTGTCACCGGGCTGAACCCCGAGATCATGGGCCTGGGCCCGATAGAGGCCTGCCGTCAGGCGCTGAAGCGGGCCAACATGACGATCGACGACATCGACCTGGTGGAGATCAATGAGGCCTTTGCGGCACAGGTGATCCCATCCGCCGCCCACTTGGGCATCAGCTGGGACAAGCTCAATGTCAAGGGCGGGGCGATCGCGCTCGGGCATCCCTTCGGTCAGACCGGCGCCCGGATCATGACCACCCTGCTCAACGCGCTCGAGGACACCGGCAAGACCTTCGGCCTCGAGTCGATGTGCGTCGGCGGCGGCCAAGGCATGGCGATGATCGTCGAGCGGCTGAGCTAGCCGAGCGGGGCGCTGCGCCGGGGCGTCGAGCAGGGTGTCAGACCCCGAGCGGTCGCTCCCCGGCCACGTCGTAGATCGTGATGGTGGCCGACGTCGGGGCCACCGTGGGACCCGAGGGGGGCGGCGCGCTTCCCATCGCGGCCAGGTGGGCGTCGAGGCTCGCCTGGTCGGCCCACCGCTCGAACAGCACGATGCGACCGGGATCGATCGGGTCGGCACTCATGGTGTACTCGAGGCACCCGGGCTCACTGCGCGAGGCGCGCATGGAGTCAAGCCGACCAGCCAGGAACTCGTCCCGCTCGTCCGGCTTGATCTCGAATGACCCTCCGACGATGACCATATTCTCCTCCTCCGCTGCGTCCGACCGACGATAGTGGTCGGAGCGGAGCCGGTGCGGCGTGACCGGGGTCAGACCGGTGTCGATCGCTCCACGGCATGTTGGACCGAGCGGAAGAACCACTCGCAGATGGCGAACACCGGGAGGTCGTCGATCATCAGCCGATAGGCGCGGCACCACACGATGGCGGACGCACCGGCCGCCAGACCGTCCAGCGGCTGCGGTGTCCCGGGCCGAGACGCGGGAGTGTCCTCCCTGACGTGCGCCAACCCGTGCGCGGCCAGCACGCGGCCGATGGGGTCTTTCGTGTGCTCCAGTTGGAGGCGGGCCGCTTCGGGAAGCCGCCCCGGCACGTACGCCGACTCGGCGTAGACGTACGGCACCATGGTGACGCCGCCCCGCAGCACGGCGATCCGGTGCGTCACGGTCTGGCCGGTGCCGACCTCGAGCGTATTGCCGGCTTCGGCCGGCCCCGAATACTGACGGACCACGTCGGCCACGAGCGGTTCGCCCGTGAGCGCTTCGAGGAGGTGCGTGACGGTATCCGGGTTGTCGCGCAGCAGGAGTGGGAGGGGCGCAGGCCCGGGTGCCGTCACCGGCGAAGCGCGGACTCCACGTTGGTGAGCGCGGGCGCCGGGCCCGGATCGGTCCCTTCGCGGCCCGCCATGTGCAACGAGACGAGATCGCCGAACAGGGCGAGGTCGAAGAAGCGACCGAGGTCGTCGTCACCCTCGGCCCAGACCGGGATCACATTGGCCATGACCTCGTCGGTGGCGTCGACCACGAGGTCGAAGCGGCGCGCCACCTGCGGGTTCTCGCCGGCGTGGCGCAACGTGATCAGGGAGAGCACCTGACGGGTCACGTCCCCGTGCTGGCCCCAGCCGGCGACCTCGTTGTGCGACAGCTCGGGCTGGACGGCGAAGAAGGCCGGCGTCTTGGCGTTCTCGTTGATCTGGGTCTTCCAGCGACGGGCGGCCACCGCGGTCAACCCCTCCGAGCCGTAGACGAGCGGGATGGTCCGGCCGATGCGGCGGGCGACCTCCTCGGCCGGGCCGCCGGGCGCCACCAGGGCGTCCCGACGCCGGCTCAACGAGGCGCACACGCCGTCGAGCATGGTGCGGGCATCGGGCGTGATCCCCACCCGGGACAGCGCCAGCAGCACGGGCACGGTCAGGGCGCCGAGCGCCGTCCGGGGCGCCGGGCCGGCCGGCACCCCGAAGAGCGGCAGGTCCGACGCCTGCGCCATCTCCGCCAGCGCGCCGGCGCCGGATACGACCACGAGGTGGGCGCCCCGGGCCCGGGCCGCCGAGGCGGCGGCGATGGTCTCCTCCGTCCCGCCCGAGGCCGAGACGGCGAACGCCAACGTGTGCGGTCCGACGAATGCGGGCGACTCGTACCCGTTGCCGACCCAGATCGGCACGGAGGCACGACCGGCCGCGTAGGCCGCCACGGCCTCGGCGGCCGTGGCGCTGTTCCCCATGCCGAAGAGCGCGACGGACCTGACGTCGGCGAGCGGCGGCAGCGCAGCGTGGTGCAACACGGCCTCGGCGGAGTCGACGGCAAGGCGCAGCTGCTCGGGCAGGCCGGTGGTGGCGTCCCACACGCCCAGCGTGTCGAGATACTGCGGGTGGGTCACCCCGGAACGGGCCCGGTGGCGCGCACACCCTCCTTCTCCGCCTTCGCGGTCAGGCGCTCGTGCTCGGCGTCACTGACGTCCGTGCCCTCGTCGACCAAAAGGACGGGCACGCCATCGACCACCCGGTAGCTCTTGTGCAGGCGAGGGTTGTAGAGGATCTCCTCGTCGGCGAACCACAGCAGGGGCTCTTTGTCGACCGGGCAGGCCAGTACGTCGAGCAGTAACGGATCAAGCGTCATGGTCGTTCCTCACCTCTGGTTCTCTACTCGGCTGTGCCGTAGGTCGCAATGAGCTCTTGCACCTCGGCCACGTGCGCCGCGCACAGCGGCGGCGTCCTCGCCTCGACGTTGAGACGGAGGAGTGGCTCGGTGTTCGAAGGTCGCAAGTTGTACCACCACTCGCCGTGGTCGACCGTCAGACCGTCGAGCCGGTCGACGGAGGCATTCTGTGCGCTCTCGTGCGCCGCGATGGCTTCGACCGTGGCGGCGGGGTTCGTCACTTCGGTGTTGATCTCGCCCGAGTCGCTGTAGCGCTGGAAGGGTTTCAGGAGCTCCGAGAGCGGATGGTCGCTCAGGCTGAGGAGCTCGAGGACCAACAGCGCGGTGATGATGCCCGAATCGGCGCGGAAGTTGTCGCGGTAGTAGTAATGGCCGGAGTGCTCGCCGCCGAAGACGGCGTTGGTCTCGGCCATCACCTGCTTGATGATGGAGTGTCCGACCTGGGTACGGATGGACTTGCCGCCGAGCTCTGCGACGACCTCGGGCACCACGTGCGAACAGATCAGATTGTAGAGGATCGTCTCTCCGGGGTACTTCTTGAGCATGGACGCCGCCACGAGGGCGGTGGTGAGGGATCCCGACACCGGTTCGGCGCGCTCATCGACCAAAAAGACCCGGTCGGCGTCGCCGTCGAAGGCCAGGCCGATGTCCGCCCCCTGGGCCAGTACGGCCGCCTTGAGGTCCCTCAGGTTCTCCGGCTGGATCGGGTCGGCCGGGTGGTTGGGGAAGTTGCCGTCGAGCTCGGGAAAGAGGATCTCCACCGAGAACGGGAGGCTGGAGAAGATGATGGGAACGACCAAGCCCCCCATGCCGTTGGCGGTGTCGGCGACGACCTTGAGGGGCCGCAGGGAGCCCCGGTCGACGAAGGAGATGACGTGCTCCGCCCATTCGTCGAGCAGATTGCGTTCGCGTCGAGGGGCCGCAGCCGGGCCCGGAGGCTCGTCGAGCAGGGACTCGGCGATCGCCTGGATCTCGGCCAGCCCGGTGTCGCGGCCTATGGGGCGTGCCCCTGAGAGACACAGCTTCATGCCGTTGTACGCGCGCCGGGTTGTGCGAGGCGGTGAACATGGCGCCGGGGGCATCGAGACGGCCGGCGGCGAAGTAGAGGAAGTCGGTGGACGCCATCCCGAGGTCGGTGACCGCGACCCCTTCGGAGCGCACACCGTCGGAGAATGCCTCCGACAACGCGACCCCCGATTCGCGCATGTCGCGTGCGATCAGGATCTCCGGCGCGCCGGCGAAGCGGGCCATGGCACGGCCGATGGCCCGGCACATCGTCGCGTCCAGCTGGTCGGGCACCGTGCCCCGTATGTCGTATGCCTTGACTACTTGGTCCAATCGGGTCATTTCGGTTCAACCATCGGTTCAACCATAGGGGGTCGGCGTCGTGGCGGTTTTCCGGAAGGCCCGGCGATGCCGCCCTGATTTCATGATTTGGGGCCCGGCCAACACGAGAACGAGGCCGATCAACCCGACGACGCTCAGGAACTGGCCCACCCGGTCCGCCGGGCTGGCCCCGTAGTGCAGGACCACATTGTGGGCCGTCGGCACCACCACCATGAGGTTGGGGGTGACCCGGTAGGGGCCGGTGGCGCCGGTGGCCTGCCAGTTCGGGAAGTACGACACCTTGACCAGGACGGGCGTCCCGATCTTCGACACGTGGAAGCTCACCGTGTTGTTCGTCTCGCGGACCTTGGTGACGTGGGTCGTGGCCACGTGATGTTGGGGCGGGGAGGGGTCGCCGATAGCCACCCTGGGCCAGGAGGTGGGACCGCTCTGGGCCAAGAAGACCTTCCAGCGGGAGGGATCGTTGTACCAGCTCTCCGAGGGGGCCAGCCACGACGACTGCGATGCCCCCACGCCCGTCTCCACCGCCGGCTCGTTGGCCAGCCCCGTCACGAGCGGCGAGTTCAGGACCTCGTAGATCTTCCACGTCGTCGTCGTCGACACCCCGGCCTGGCTCGACGCCCAGGGTCCGGTCTCGGCAACCAGCCTGAGAGAGGGGTCGGCGGACGCGGCAGCCTGGACCGCAGGGCTGGACGCCATGAAATAACGGACACCCATCAGTTGGAGGTGTTGGATGCCGGCGGGCACGTCCAACGCCGTGTAGTGCAGACCGACCATCGCCTCGGAGGGGCTGACGGAGAGCTCGGCCTGATTGAGGAAATGGTACGGCGTCGTGGCGGAAGACTCGAAGAGCAGCCCCTCCATCGAGCCGATGCACCCACCGGACCAGTAGGGCAGCAGCATCAGGGCCTGGGTGGTCCCGAACCGGTTGAGACTGGGGTCGTACTGCCACATCGCCTGGCCGCAGCCGTAGGCGGCGCCGACGCGTTCCATGGTCTCGATCAGCGCCCGGTACTCGGGGTACGCCGCCTGCGCCTGATACCCGCTGTAGTTGAACGACGACCAGTTGGTGACCTGATTGGGCCCGGGGGTAATCCCGATCGAGTTCATCGCCGAAGCCGGGAGGACGAACGGGGTCACCACCACCCCGAGCGCCACGAGAAGGGCCACGAGGGGAGCGACCACGGCGGCCACCGGCCAAGCACTGCGCACACCGGACGGTTCGGAGTAGAGCGGGGTCTCCCCCCCGGCGAACGAGGCCGGCTCGCCGACCGGAGCGCTCCCCCGACGCTGCCGCGAGGACCGGTTGCCCGTCCTGAAGAGGAGGTTCACGAACCGGACGATGCGGACCGCCAACCATGGCCACAGATCGACCGCCCCGGTCACCGCCGCCGCAATTCCCCACCCGGCCAAGAGGTAGATGGGGAGAAACCACAGCGGGAGGAAACGGACGTTGTAAAGGCTGCCTTGGGGGTCGAAGATCACGGCGAGTGCGAACACGCCGGCGAGCAGGGCCATGAGGATGCCGAACCGGCTCCGTAGCGCGAAGGCGGCAATGGCGCTGAGGCCGCCGAGGATCAGGACCCACCAGTCCGCCTGAGGCAGCAGAATGGCGACAAAGGTGTGGACGTTGACATAGCCCATTGAGGTGGAATAGGCCTGCTCGGCGCCGAACGGCACCCACCAGAAGGCGACCAGTAGGCCGCCGATCGCCATGGTCGACGCACCCCACCAGAGAGCCTGCGGCCGGGTCAGCGTCTGCGGGACGACCTCGTCCGTTGGGTGGAGATGCCAGGCGTCCCTCGGCCGCACCCCGGCGGGCAGCATCTCCATGAGGATGAGGATCACTCCACCCACCAGGGCGAACAGCGCGGGGAGGATGTGGGCCAGGATGCATGCGGCGAGCACCACGATGGCCCAGCCCCGGTGGCGGCCCGTACGAAGTCCGCGGGCCATCAGGCCGAGGAACAACAGGGCCAGCGCGATGCTCAACGAATAGGCGTATTCACCGGCCAGGGTCGAAAAGAGGTTCCCGCCGTAGATGGTGAACGTGTAGTCGAAGAGGTAGCACAAGGTGACGGCGGCCAGCGCTCCGGGGAAGCCCCGGCGCATGCCGAAGAGCCGTCCCATGGCCCAGGCGGCGACCGGGAGCAGCACGGACCCGAGCACGGTGACCCACTTGAACGCCACCGCGTAAGGGATTAAATAGCTGGCCAGGGCGGCCAGCAGGTCGGGCAGGACGAAGTAGTAGGTGTAGAGGGGAAAGCCGTCGTACCACCCCGGGTCCCAACCGGTCAGCTGGCCGTGGGAGAGGAGACCCGACCGCAAGAAGGCCGGCATGGCGTAGTGGCCGCCATTGTCACCGCCGGTGGGCGTCGACCTGGAGAGGAGCAGGCTCGGGTGGAGTTGCCACAGCACGACGACGATCACCGAGACCACGCACACGATGGTGGCCACCGTGGGCACCCAGCGCGAGGCCGGCAGCGAACGCGACCGTCGGTGGCTGGCGGGGCGGTCGGCCGGTGGAGGTATCTCTTCCGTGCGGGCTGTCCCGACCGTGCTGGTCAGTGGACACCGCCCCGTTGGCCCAGAATCGCCAGAATGGCGACCAGGTTGAAGGAGGCGTGCGCCACCATGTTCATCCCGAGTCGCCCCGTCCGATAGGAGATCGCGGCGAGGGCCATCCCGAAGAGTGCCAGCCCGGCCAGCTGCACCCATTCGCCGTGGGCCAGGCCGAACAGCAGCCCGTCGACGACGACGGCCAAGACGATGCCGGCACCCCGGGCCCGGGTGGCTCCGCCGCCGTTAGGGGTGAAGAGGCGAGCCAGAGACTTGAAGAGCAACCCGCGGAAGAACAGTTCCTCCATGAAGGGGGCCAGAAGCACCGTGGCCAGCGCGACCAATAGGAATCCTCCACCGTGCGCCCCGCCCGTCAACTTCTGCGACGGCCCGTTGAAGTTGCGGATGTCGTGCCGAAACGGTGCGTAGAGCAGCGCGATGACGATCTGCCCGCCGATCCCGATGGCGATCCCCCACAGGTCGATCCATCGGAACCGCACGCCCAGGTCCGCCCACAAATGTCGGGTCCCCCTGGTGAAGCTGGCCAGCCAGGGCGCACCGAAGAAGCCGATCCACAGACCGATCAGGGTCGAGACGACGTACCATTCGGGCGGCACGCTGGCCGCGCTGATCGCAGCCATCTGCGCTGCGTTCTTGCCGGCCAGGTCACCGGCCACCGCGCCGAAGACGCCTCCGAGGACCTGGCCCACCAAGAAGCCGATGAGGGCGTAGAAGAACCAGCGTAAGGCGGCCGGCTTGTCCACAGGAGGGAGCCCCGGCCGGTCGAGAAACGGCACGTCTCTCCCGTCGGCTCCCGGTGACGGCATGGGGGACGGCCGGAGGGGCGGCGACATGGGCACCGCTCTGACCTGGTCCGCCGGTATGAATCCCGTCGGTAGGGGCCCGGGGGGTAAGGGGGGTGCGCCGCCTCCCCCGTCGGCCGCCCGCTCCGGGTCCATTTCGGTCATCGGCAAGACGTTACTGGCCCTCCCGGGGCCGATGACCTGCAGGTAGGGGGCGGTCACCGTCCGGCGGAAGCGCCGAATAGGCTGGTCAGGTGAGTCCGCAACGTCTCGATCGATCCTCCACTCCACCAAACTCGCCCTCGGGTGATGGGAGTTCGCCCTCGGGCGGCCCGCCACAGGGCCAGAACTGGCGCTGGCTGTGGCTCGTTGCCGTGATCGGCGTGATCGCCATCCTGCTCGCCGTGGGCTCGCTCAAGTCCACCAACGCCAAGTCCCTCAGCTATACGAAGTTCCTCGAGGACGTGAAATCGGGTCAGGTCAGCACGGCCCAGATCAGCAACGGAACCGGTGAGATCAACGGGAAATTGAAGGACGGGACCACCTACGTGGTCCAGGGACCGAGCCCGTCCCTCCCCAATGACGTGACCCAAATGCGCAACGACGGTGTCGCGGTCAGCTTCCCGACTCCCGCCACAAACCTGTTGAGCGACCTCCTCCCCTATATCTTCATTATCGCCATCGGCGCCGCCTTCATCTTCTTCATCGGGCGCCAGACCAAGGGCCAGATGTCGGGGATCATGTCGATCGGCCGCTCGAAGGCCAAGACCTTCAGCAGCGACCGGCCCTCCACGACCTTCGACGACGTGGCGGGGTATGCCGGCGTCAAGCAGGAGATCAGCGAGGTCGTCGATTTCCTCAAGACCCCGGCCCGCTTCAAAGAGATCGGGGCGAAGATCCCCAAAGGTGTCCTTTTGGTGGGCCCGCCGGGGACCGGCAAGACGCTGCTGGCCCGCGCGGTAGCCGGGGAGGCCGGCGTGCCCTTCATGTCGGTCAGCGGCTCGGACTTCATGGAGATGTTCGTCGGCGTGGGCGCCAGCCGGGTGCGCGATCTCTTCCAGACAGCCCGAAAGCAGGCGCCGGCCATCGTGTTCGTCGACGAGATCGACTCCATCGGCCGCAAGCGCGGCGCCGGGCTCGGGGGTGGGCACGACGAGCGCGAGCAGACACTCAACCAGATGCTCTCGGAAATGGACGGGTTCGACACCTCCGAGGGTGTCGTGATGATCGCGGCCACCAACCGGCCCGACATCCTCGATCCCGCCTTGTTGCGGCCCGGACGATTCGACCGCCAGATTGTGGTGCCCCTGCCCGACCTCGAAGAGCGGCTGCCCATTCTCCAGGTCCACTGCAAGGGGAAGCGGATGTCGAACGATGTCGATCTCAGCGTGGTGGCTCGTGGCACGCCGGGCATGAGCGGCGCCGATCTCGCCAACCTCGTCAATGAGGCGGCACTGCACGCCGTCCGTCGCGGCAGCCTCGACATCGCCATGGAGGACTTCGAATCGGCCCGCGATCGCGTCCTCCTCGGGCAGCGGCGGGAGAGCATGGTGCTCTCCGACGAGGAAAAGGAGCGGATCGCGTACCACGAGGGAGGGCACGCTGTGCTCGCCTACGTGCTCGAGCACGCGGATCCCGTCCACAAGGTGACGATCCTGCCCACTGGCATGGCACTCGGTGTCACCCACCAGCTTCCGATGGAAGAGCGCCACATCCACCCCCGCCAGTACATAGAGGACGCGCTGTGCGTGCGCATGGGGGGTCGGGTGGCCGAGCTTCTCGTGTATGGCGATCTCTCGACCGGAGCGGCGAACGACCTGGTGGGCAACACCGAGCTGGCCCGCAAAATGGTGCGCGAGTGGGGTATGAGCGAGGCCATCGGACCGATGGCATGGGGTTCAGCGGGCCAGGTCTTCCTGGGCGAGGATCTGATGCACACGCGCGACTACTCGGAGGACACGTCGAAGATCATCGACGATGAAGTGGAGCGGATCCTTCGGGCCGAGGAAGAGCGCGCCATGGAAGTGCTGAGCAAGCACCGCGGCGGCCTCAATGCCATCGCCCGGGCGCTGCTCGACAACGAGATCATCGATGGGCGAGAGGTCAACCGGTTGGTGGACGAGGCGTACGGCGAACCGGTGCACACCGAGGGCGCCAAAGCCGTTCCCCAATTCGTGAACGGATCGCTGTCCAACGGGAACGCCAATGACAATCCGTTCCCCGTCACGCAACGAGCGGGCGTGTCCGTGACCCCCGGCACCCGACCGGACCCGGCCACAGCGCCGTGGCCCCCGCCGCAGTGGCCGCTCCCGGAGAACCCTCCCGCGAAGCCCCCGGAGGACCCGGCCGCTCCCACGCCCTAGGGGGTCCTCCCCCCGGCGAACCGAACGGCCCCGGGCTGCGTCATAGAGGGGGATGGTGGAACACCGGCTCGAAGACTGGCTCGAGGAGGGCTATGCGGTCTCGTTCCGCACTGCCTGCCTGATTCTGGGCAATCGAGCCGATGCGGAAGAAGCGGTCCAGGACGCATTCCTGCGGGCCTGGCGCTTCCGTGACGCGCTGACGTCGGTTCCGAGCATCAAGCCCTGGCTCTACCGCGTCGTCGTGAACTCGTGCTACTCGAAGTTGCGCCGGGAGATCCCCCACCGCGACCGCCGGACCGGAGACGCCGAACTGGCCGAACGCATGGCGAGCAGCAGCGACCCCGCCGCTTCCGCCGAACAGGCCGAAGTGGCCGAGGTGGTGCTGGCCGCGCTGCAACGTCTGCCGGTCTCCCTGCGGGTGCCTGTCGTGCTGCGGTACTACGCAGACCTGAGCGAGCGCGACATCGCACTCGCCATCGGTCGCCGGCCGGGAACGGTTAAGTCCCGCCTGCACGAGGCCCGTCGCCGCCTCGCCGATGACCCCGGCATCCTGCTCCTCGAGGGCCATGCGGCCCTCGACAACCCGGTGGAAGCCTGACATGCCGACGCTCGACGACCAGTTCCTCGGCCTGCTGCTGCACGAAACCGGCGATTCCTTCACCATCCCGTCCACCGGCGCCTCCGCCATCCTCGGCCGCATCGACGGTGAGGACGAGAGGTCGACGGGCGGGCGAACTGCCGGCGACTCCGGCGACCTGGAGGAATCGGCACCGGCGCCGGGACAAGCGCCAGGACAAGCGCCAGGACCCGCGCCAGCGACACGAAGCGTCCGCCGGACCATCCATCGCACGGTGCGCGCCCACAGGGTCCTGACCGTGGCGGCCGCGGTGCTGATCCTGCTCATCGTGGCGGGCGGCGCCCTCGCACTGGGGAGCGGAACCCCCAGGGTGAACAGGCTCGGTTCGAGTGCGGCGCCGGCCACCGCCTCGCCGCAGCGCGGGTTCGGAGTCGAGCACTCGTCGGCCGGGTCAGCGTCGGGGGCGGCGCGGGTGCCGCCGGCCCTCCCCGCTCCCTCCACGTCGTCAGCGGGCTCGACGTCCAAGGCCGCGCTCTCGCAGAACGCGGCTGGGCTCGGCGCCGGCGTGGTCGGGCAACCGGCCCGGATCGAACAGACCGGGTCGCTCGATCTGGGCGTGGGCCGGGGCGCCCTTTCGGACACGGTGAGCAAGCTGGACGCCCTCGCCGGTGCCAACGGTGGCTTCGTCGCCAATTCCCAGACCAACTCGGGCGCTGCCGGGGGGGCGCCGAGCGGGACGGTGACCCTGGAGGTCCCGGTGGCCAGCTTCTCGACCGTGCTCCGAGAGGCGCAGTTGCTCGGCACGGTGTCCAACCTCACCACCCAGGCCACGGACGTCACCGCGCAGTACGTCGATCTCCAGTCCCAGATCACGGCACTCGAGGCCAGCCGCCAGCAGTACCTGACCATCATGACCAAGGCCGCCTCCATCGGCGATGTGCTGGCCGTGCAGGCGCAACTGAACACCCTGCAGACCCAGATACAGCAGCTCCAGGGCCAGCTCGCCGTGCTGGCAAGCGAGACCGACTACTCGAAGATCACCGTTGTGGTGAGTGAGCCGGGCGCGCCACGCCACCACCCGGCCGCCGCCGGCCCCTCGGGCCTGGACCGGGCCTGGCACGGCAGTGTCCACGGCTTCGTCGCAGGAGCCGAGGGGCTCATCCGGATTGCCGGCCCGGCTCTGTTCGCACTGCTCTGCCTCGCCGCCGCCCTCCTCGGGGGTCAGCTTCTCTGGCGGCGCCTGCAGCGACACAATCTCTGAACGAACAATCCGACCGTCACTTCCCAGTGTCCAAGGAGAGCGCCACCCCCGGCATCGTCACGACCCCGACGCTGCCCGTCGGGCCGACGTCCTCGCTCACGGCCGTGGCACCGTTCGTCCGGACGAGCACCGGGTCGAGTCCGGCCCCACCGAGGGCGGGCGGATCCAACGAATAGGACGCCGAGGCCGCCAGATCTCCCGTCGCAATGGCCTTCAATCCCGAAGTCTCCATCACGTCGATGACGTAGGTCTCAGGGTGGCCGGTGAGGTTGGTCAACGCCAGGTGGGCCGGAAACGCGCCGGGCACCACCGGCGTCGACGCCAGACCCGGCGACGGAACGACCCAGGCATGGCTCGGGGTCGCCGCGGTCAAGATGTCCACGCCGTTGGCCAGTCCTTCCTGGGGCGCCGGTGCCGAGCTCGGCGCAGCGACGGTCCGCCCGACCACGACTCCCGGCCCGCCCGTGGCCTCGATGACGGCCGAGTAGGGATCCCCGACGGGTATGCGCGTCTCTGCACTCGTCGACAGCACCCAGGTCGAGTCGGCGAGCACCCGGGCCCGGAAGGGAGCCAGCGCGCCCGAGCCCAGCGCGGTACGGATGGTCACCTCCTCTGCGATCGGCCCGGGATTGAACACGTCGATCGACGAGGATCCCTCGCTGATCTCCGCTGACCGTGGAATCACCCACTCCCCCTCGACATTTGGAGAGCCGGGCACGATGGCCAGCCCGGATCCGTTGCCCGTCAGCAGCTGCAATTCGCTGGCCACGAGACGTCCGGTACGCGTCGAGACGGTGGTGGCGACGCTCCCCTGGTCCTGCACGAACGGGGCGATGGACTCGACCTGGGTCTGGCCGGCTTCGAGCACGATCCCCTGGAAGTTGATCGGATGGACCACACCCTTGGAGGTGGTGAAGCTCAGGTCGACCACGTCGGGTGTCGAGGTCGGGTTGAAGAGCGACACGAACAGTGCGTTCGATCCCGTGGTCACGCCACTTGGGAAGTACCACTGCTGCGAGGTGCTGCTCTGGCACGGCGCCTCGGCCCAACCCGACGACCCCTGCAACGTCTGCGACACGGCCACGCCACCACCCGACAACGTGATGGCGTCGGAGATCCAGGTGCCGGATGTGGGCGTCGGGATCACTGGCACCAGCTGGGCCCGCCCCGGCACCGCCACCGCCGTCGAAACCACGGCGCCCGTATCGGTGACCGCGTCGATCGTGCCCTTGACCGTGCGTGTCCCGGTGTTGGTGAGGACGACCGAGCCCGGGGCGAGCTGGCCGGCTGTCGTCGACTGCCCGGTGCAGTACCAGGCCGAAGACTCCGCGTCGGGAGCGCTGACGAGCGCGCCCGGAGCGGGTGGAGGGCCGCCCGCCGCGCTCTTCCCGGGCGAGCGGCCCGCGATGGCCAGGCCGACGAGCACGGCCACCACCACGACCAGGACCACCCACCTCCGTTGGCCCCCGTGGGCCGGTCTCACGACTCTTCCTCCGGACGGGCCCGGCGGCGCGGGATCGACCAGCCCCAGAGCGCCCCGGCCAGTACCACCCAACCAAGCACCTCGAGAAGGACGACCAGGGGGATGTAGGGGAATCTCGTCAGGGAGAAAGTCGCCGCTCCCGCGGAAGCTCCTGGGTACTGCCCAGCCCACCCATACACGGACTGGCGCGCCACGGACCGGCGGCCCTGGGTCAACGAGAAGGCCCCGGCGGGCGCATAGCCGGCGTAGACGGTGCCCGAGGCGATCTGGCCGGTGGCCCCGGGGTGGTCGGCCACCGTGCTCAATACCGGGCGCCATCCGACGATGTCGTCAAGACCGGGCCACGACGTCGCCGCCGTGGCGGTGAGCGGTCGCGTTCGCTGGGCGGTGGCCGGAATCGCATGGGCGTACCGGAAGACCTGGACGCCCATGGTTCCCGGGACGATCTGGAGGTCGTTCTGGTTCAGTAGGGCCTGCTGGAGTCCTGCCGGCGGTGGAGCCTGCACCGATGGGGCCACTCCGGTCTCGAGGGGCGCGACGCCGTCGACGACCACGATGTACTGCACACCTTGCGCGGCCAGAAGTTGGCCGAGGTGGACGGTCTCTCCGGCCATGGCCAACCGGAGCGCACGCGACACCAGCTCAGCGGGACCGGGACCAGCCGGTGTCCACACGACGCCGGCGTCGGGAAGCTCCTGTCCTGTGAGGGCGAACGCGAACCCCGGCTGCACCGACCAACCGCCCGCCGGCACGGCGCGCGGGTCGCCCAGCCAGAGCGTCCGGAAGGCGCCGGCGGGCCCGACCCGGTCGAGGAAGGACATCGGTTGTTCGACGCCGTCGGCCGCCAGCCCCCAGCGCCCGCCGGCGGCACCCGCCACGACGGGCAGAAGACCGAGCAGGACGGCAACCAGGGCGAAACCGCTCACGATCTGGCGCCAGCCGAACGCCAAACCGGCCAGGTCGTTCTCGAACGTGGAGACCCCGAGCCCCACCCCGGCGGCCACGGCGATGGCGGCCGGGACCAGGACGACCGACTCCGACGGTGTGAAACTGCCCGTCCACCCGTGAGTGGCTGCGAACGCCAGGACCCACGAGGCGCACGCCATCGTCCACAGACGGGCGGCCCAGACCAGGCGGATCCCCTTGCCGAGCAGCAGTGGGAGGGCCGAGCCGGCTACCAGTGCCCAGGCGATCGGCGAGTCCACCGCCGGGCCGATGGCGAAGCGGGTCAGCTCCCCCCAACCCGGCGCGGCGGCGGCCGAGATCGGGAGTCCGAAAATCGCCAGCGAGTTCCCGCCGGCCAGCAGGACGCCGACCACCCAGGGCGCGCAGAGCAGCACGGCCACACCCAAGGCCTTCGCGGTCTCACCGGCCAGGCGCCCCGCCTGCACGGGTTGACCCGTCATGAGCGAGCCGAGGGCGATCGCAACTGCGCAGACGATCGTCATGGGGAATACGGCGGGGGCAAACGAGCCGGCGGCGGCGATGATGGCGCCGAGTGCCGCCACCTGGCCAAACCGTCCGGCTCGCCAACCGTGTCCCACCACCTGATCGAACGGGGGGATGGCGGCGGCACGGGCCAGGCGGCCCACGATGAACGGGAGGGCGGCGTAGGCCACCAAGCCGTCCCAGCGCCCCGATCCCAGGGCGCCATAGGGCAGCGGCAACCCGAGGTAGCAGATGGCGCCCACCACCCTCGCCCGGGGCGACACGAGCGGGCGCATGAAGCGCGAGAGCCCCCAGGCCCCGAGGGGCAGGCACCCCAGGAGGAGGACCTTTTGGACCAGACCCATGGAGCCGAGAAGGACGGTCCCGGCGACCCCCACGATCCCGAAGGCAGGGCTGGCCGGCGCGGTGGTCCCCACTCCGGCCGCCTGCCATCCCGAGAAGAAGTGGTGCCAACTGGCCGACCATCCGAGGAGAGGCGCCAGTTGTCCCACTATCGGGAGTGAGCCGAAGAAGAGCTCCCGGGTGCCGAAGGCGACCACGATCGCAGCCACCAGCCCGGCCAGTGCCCGTTGGCGCCCGGTGCTCGAGGAACGACGTGCGCACCTGGTGCCCGAACCGATCGCGACCCGAACGGTGGCCGAGATCGTCCAGCTCGTCGAAGTCGGCGTCCTCGCTGAAGGAAAGGCCGACGCTCCCGGTCAAGACGGGCCGCTCGGCAACCTGCTGCAACCTCGCCGCGCCGCCGAGGGGCACCACGGCGTTGGCTGCCTCGAATCCTTGATGTGACAAGCGGGAGAGGTACCGGCTGAGTCGCGCGCTCCCCCGCAGTTGGAGGCGTCGTACCTCGGCGTCGGGGAACAGGCGGTGGGCGGCGAGCTGGCGGCGCGGCCCCCGGAGCTGACCCAGGCGGTGGGCGTTCCACACCCAGGCGCCGGCCACGGCCCGGGCTCGCTGCCGGTCGCGCGCGACACAACGCCACCACGACCTCTCCGATGGCCAGCAGCGCAGCCTGCGGGAGGACGCGGATCAGGTGGAAAAAGGTGTAGCACTTCAGGACCGTGCGCAGCTCGTGGCGCCGTTGCAGCGCCTGCAGCGTCACCGGGTGCCCGGGCGTGTCGACGCCCGCCACCTCGAGCGGCATGGCCCCGCTCGCCACCGCTTCCCGATGGCGCACGCGCGCATCGGGAGCTACCACGACACGAGACCCCGCCACCTGACTGCGCCAGGAAAGGTCGAGGTCCTCACCCATGGCGAGGATGCCGGCATCGAAACCCTCCAGCTCGCGCCACAGGTCGGCCCGTATGAGGATGCAGCCGCCCGGCGCCACGAACACGTCCCGTACGGCGTCGTGTTGGCCGTGGTCCACCTCTCCGTCCTGAATGCGGTCCACCACTGCCCCGGTCTTGTCGCAGTGCATGCCGACGTGGAGCAGGATCGAGGGGTCGTCCCAGTTGACGAACTTCGGTGACACCACGCCGGCGTTCGAACGGAACGACTCCTCCACCAGGTTGTGGACCACGTCGGGGTCGAGCGCGATGTCGTCGTGGCAGAGGAGGAAGAAGGCGGCGCCTTCGACCATTCCCAGCGCCTCATTGCTGGCGGCTCCGTAGCCCGGCTTCCCGGGAAGCACCCGCACGAACGCTTCGGGGAGAATCCGGCCCACACGCACCGTCGGGTCGAATTCGTCGTCGGTGACCAGGACGAGGACTGACAGCTCCTCGTAGCTCTGCGAGGCCAGGGAGGCCAGGGTCTCGTCGAGCCACGGACCCCGCCCGGTGGTGACAACGACGGCCACAACTGCCGGCACTCGGGCGTCCATTAGGTGGTGGAGGATAACCGTTCCCGGTCCCGCCATCGGGTACGGGCGGAGGGGTCAGACTGCTTGCAACTGTTTAACAAACGTGATACTCTTGTACTCGAACAGAGCGACCTTCTCGGAGGGGAATAGGCATTCCGAGCGGGCGCCGTCCGTGTGACTTCGTTCGAGAAATTACCGAGAAATCCGGAGGAAAAAAAATGTCTGACGCCCCCACCATGGGCACCATTTCGAAAGGTGTCACCGAGTTGGCACGCGATGCGGCCTACGTCGCCGTCGGCCTCGGTGTGCTGGGGTACCAGCGGGCCCAGGTGCAGCGCAACGAGTTGAAGAGCTTTCTCTCCAGGGACTTCTCCTTGGACCACCACCTCAGCGGCGTCCGCACAGAATTCACGAAGGGTATCGAGCAGCTCGACGACCTGTTGGAGACGGCCACGCAGTTCATCGAGACCAGCATGCAGCCGCTCGAGCAGCAGCTCCCTCCGACCGTCATCCAGTTGACGTCGAAGGCGGTCGGCCAAACCCGTGAGGTGCGGATCCAGATCCGCCAGAGGGTAACCCCCTCCTGACACATTCCCCCCGCCCGTAGGTGACGCTCGCCCTCAGTCCGCCTCCCACGAGGTGAGCACGTCGGCGAGCGTCGCCGCCAGAGGGATGGAGGGCGACCAGCCCGTCGCCGCGTGCAGGAGGCCGGCGTCGCCGCGCAGCACCGGCACGTCGACGGGCCGAACCAGACCCGGATCGATCACCAGCTCCAGCTCTGCATGGGCCAGCGCCAACAACTCATCGGCCACCTCGGCAATCGCCACGTCCCGGCCCGAACACACGTTGTAGACCGTGCCCGCGGTGCCACGAAGAACCAACAACCGGTACGCCACGACGACGTCGCGCACATCGGTGAAGTCGCGGCGCGTGGTGAGGGTCCCCACCCGCAGCGTGCCGGCGCCGGCCCGGCGCGCCTCGACGATCCGCTTGGCCAGTGCGGGAACGGCGAAGTTGGGCGACTGACCCGGCCCGATGTGATTGAACGGCCGCACCACGATCACCGGTTGGCCATAGCCCCGCCAGGCCTGCAGGGCCACCGCTTCCGCGGCCAACTTGCTGGCCGCGTACGGGGTCGCCGGCGCAGTGGGCGTGTCCTCACGTAGCGGGAGCTGTTCGGGGCTGACGGTTCCGTAGACCTCGGCCGAGCTCACCACCAAGACGGTGGGCGGAGTGGCCAGGGTCCGCGCCGCGGCCAGGAGCTCCGCCGTGCCGAGCACGTTGACCCGGAGCACCTCGCTCGGGTTCTCCCAACTCTCGCCGACGTGCGTCATCGCCGCCAGGTGATAGATGGCCTCGGGGGCCGCCTCGGCGACGACCTTGGTCACCGCGGGCCCGTTGGCGATGTCGGTCTCGATGTCCATCGCTACGACGTCGTCGCCGGAGTCCTTCAGGTGCGCGGCGAGCCAGTGGCCGACGAACCCTTTGCCACCGGTGATCAGTGCGCGCATCTCCGAACCCTACTGCGAGGCACGGAAGGCCATCTCATAGGCCCCGACGTGCTTCGCCACACTGGCGGCCCAGGTGAATTCCGCCGCCACCGAAAGTCCGAGGGCGTGCCGTCGCACGACGTCGGGCGCCTCCGTGCCCTGTTCGAGGGCCGACGCGAGCGCATCGGTCAGATCGGCTTCATCTCCGGGGCGGACCAGGCAAGCCGCCTCCTGCGCCATTTCGGCCATCGCCGTCCCCTCCGTCGTGATCAACGACGCCCCGCATGCCAGCGCCTCGAGGGCGGGTAGGCCGAAGCCCTCTTCGAGGGCGGGATACGCCACCACGGTGCTCCGACGGAGCAGGGCGGGGACCGCCGCGTCGGGCAGATAACCGGTGCGGATGATCCGATCGCCGTGGCGTGCCGCAGCCAGGGCCCGCTCAACCGCGGCGAGGCCCCAGCCGACCTGCCCGCCCAGCACCAGGACCGCCTCGCGCTGCGTCTCGGCCACCCGGTCGAACGCGGCGACGAGGGAGGCCACGCCCTTGCGGGGCTCGAGGGTGCCCACGAAGGCGACGATCGGGCGGTCCGGGGGCACTCCACTCGCGGCGAGTATGGCCGCATCGGCCCCCGGAGCCGATTCGACCGGCGTGAAACGCTCGTGGTCCACCCCATGGGGGGCCACGACGATCGGCGCCCGGACCTCACAACAGGCCCGCAGCCGGGCCGCGGTGACCTCGCTCACACACACGAGGGCCGCCGCCCGCAGAGCGGCGCGACGGATCGCCCTTCGAAAGAAGCAGCGCCTTTGATCGGACGTGCCATTCCGGGTGGTCGAAGAACGTGCAGTCGTGGATCGTCACGACACAGGGCACGGGCGACCGTTCGGGCATCGTGTAGTGGGGGGCATGATGTACCCGGGCCCCGATCGATCGGAGCAGACCGGGGAACCGGGCCTGCTCGAAGAGCAGCCGGCCCGGCCGCGACACGGGGACCGCCCCCACCACGTGCGCACCGCCGGCGCCCAATCCCACCCAGCGCATCTCGTCCCCTTGGCGCGACACCATGGTCAGAGCGAGGTCGGCGCGGGAGCCCAGCCCACGGGCCAATTCCATGGTGTAGTAGCCCGCTCCCCCGGGACGCGCCGGGACAGCCGAGACATCGAGCGACAGCGCCAGCCGCCCGCTGCTCACCCCAGCGACCGCCAGAGCCCGATGTGCTGATGGGCGGCGGTGCGCCATGTCCGCGAACGCGCGTGCGCCTCGCCCCTCGCCGCCAGGTCGGCCCGCACCGCGTCGTCGGTCAACAGGGTGACCAGCGCGGCGGCGATGCCCTCCACGTCGAGAGGATCGACGATCAGCGCCGGCGGCGGACTCGGCTCATCGAGATCGACCACGCTGGGCACTTCATTGGCGACGACCGCAGGTGTGCCAATCCGCATGGCCTCGAGCGGCGGCAACCCGTAGCCCTCGGTCAGCGGGACGTAGGCGAAGGCGCGGGCGCGCCGGTAGAGGCCACTGAGGGCGGCGTCCGTCACCGCTCCGGCGAAGACGACACCCTCCTGGTCGGGCGGGCTCGTCAGGACCGGGCCCCACCCGGTCGGGCCCACGATGACGAGCGGCCAGGGCTCCGGCAGGGCGGGTCGCGCCCGGGCGTACGCCTTCAACAGCCGGTCGACATTCTTGCGGGGCTCGAGCGTGCTCACCGTGAGAAGGAACTCCCCCGGTACCCCGAGTCGCCGCAGCAGGGCATCGGCCTGCGCCGGATCCTCGGCGACGAGGTGATCGCTTCCGCCGTGGACGATGGTGATGCGGTCAGCGTCCACACCATCGCGGACGAGGTCGGCGGCGACGAGCTTCGACGTCACGACCAGCGCCGCCCCAGAGTCGCAGGCGCGGCGGAGGGAGGCCTCATGCCACCTCGCCCCCCGCACCGTGGCCGTGGCGGGATGCCGCCGCCACGCCACGTCGTGCACGGTCACGACGGACCGGGATCGCCCAGGGCGCCACGGCGGCGGCGGGAAGGCGGACGAGATTGAATGCACCACGTCGAAGCCACCCGGCGGACGGACCAACCCGTGATCCCAGCCCCGGGTCAAGAGGGGCCCGGGCAGCACCGAGAGCCGGAGCGGTCGCCCGAACTGGGCGAGAGGATCAGGGGGACGGCCCGGTCCCCCCACGAGGGGGCCGGGGCGCCGGCTGGCCAAAAGAGTGACATCCACCGCGTCACCAGCCTCGGCACACTGGGCGATCCCGGCCAGCAGCCCGCGGGCGTACGCGCCGATCCCCCCGGGGACGGCCCGGCGTAGCTGCTCCACCGCCATCAGCACCCGGGGCGGGTCAGCCATGCCCCGCACCCGCCGCGTCGCGGTAGAGGCGGGACAAGCCTTCTCCGCAGCGCTCCCAGCTGAACGACGCCGCCCGCGTCGTCCCGGCGGCCACCAGACGTTGGCGGAGGGCCGGATCGTCGAGGACCCCCTCTACGGCGTCCACCAAACCGTCGTCGTCTCCGACATCGACCAGGACGGCACCGTCGCCCAGCACCTCTGGGAGCGAACCGGCCCGGGTGGCGACGACGGGGACACCAGCCGCCATCGCTTCGAGCGGGGGGAAGCCGAATCCTTCGTAGAGCGAGGGAAAGGCCAGGACCGCCGCACCCTGGAGGAGTGCCGCCAGCGTCGCTGGTTCCAGCCAGCCTGTACGCGCCACCCGGGCCCCCGCCCGCGCACCGTCGACCGCCGCCGTCAGAGCCTCCTCCCCCCACCCGGGCGGACCGGCCAGGACGAGCGCCAGGTCGGCGTGGCGACCGGCCAGGCGGTCAAAGGCGCGGACCAGGCCGGGGAGATCCTTCCGCGGCTCGGCCGTACCGATAGCCAGCACGTACCGCGCCACCCCCGGAGGGAGGAAGGGTTCGACGAGTGCCGCGGGCCGCGGGGGGTGCGATGTCGGGCAGGGGCGGCACGCCCGGTGCCACCACCCGCACCCGGGCCGGGTCGGCCCCGAATGCGTCGACCACCTCGCCGGCCACGAACGCCGAGTCCGTGTGGACCCAGGCACCCCGCCGCAGCGCGCGGCGGATGAGCCCGGGGTAGGCCAGTGTGGCGGGGTTGCACAGCTCGGGATGGTGGAGCGGGGTGAGGTCGTGCACGGAGACGACCTCGGCCGCCCGCCGCGCCGGGGGTACGACGAAATTCGTCCCGTGCACCACATCGATCGGGCCGATGAACCATTCGACGGGCGGCCACCCACCGCTCCCCCACAACGCATGGAGGGGCCGGGCCGGCATCGGACGCTGGCCCGCGGAAACCCCCGGCGGCAGGTGTGTCCCGATGCCCTCCCTCCGCCGCCAACTGATGGCGAAGGCGCGCACGTCGAGGTCGGTGCGCCCACCCAACGCACGGAGTGCGCCGAGGCAGAAGGCGCCCACCCCCGTGGGCGTACCCAGGAGGGGCGTGGCGTCGAGCGCCACCCGGAGGCGTTCCGGCACGCCGACGCCACCACTCACCGTGCGCCACCACTCACTGTGTGGGCGCGCTCGGCACTGGAGGAGCCTTGCACACGGCTCAGGCGGTGATCGCTCCGTCAATCGAGAAGATCGACCCGGTCACATAGGCCGCCTCGTCCGAGCCGAGGTAGGCAAAGGCGCCGGCTATCTCTTGTGGATGGGCGTACCCGAGGGGCGTCATGGCACGCTGGATGAGGGTGAAGTCGGCGTCCTCGGGGGGCACGAAATCGTGGACGATCGGGGTGTCCACGCCGCCCGGAGCCACCCCGTTGATCCGGACACCCCGGCCCATGTACTCCACCGCCAATGCCTTGGTCAGCATCAGCACGCCACCTTTGGAGGCGCAGTACGCCGCCGAGTAAGGCTGCCCCTTGATACCGGCCGACGACACGGTGTTGACGATGGCCCCGCCGTGCTCGAGCATGGCGGGCAGGACGGCCCGGGAGAGGAGGAACGTGCCGGTGAGATTCACCGCCAGGATCTCTTCCCACCGGCTGAGCGACTCTTCCGTCGTGTGGGAGAAGGAGCCGATTCCGGCGATGTTGCAGAGGTTGGTGATGGGCCCCAACTCGTCAGTGCACTGCGTGACCGACGCGGCCACTGCCAACTCGTCGGTGACGTCGCACTGCAGGGCCAGCGCCCTTCCCCCCTTTTCGGCTGCTTCCCCGTTTATCGTCTCGTGCCACGGCGGCGACGGCCTCGTTGATGTCCAGACAGGCGACCGCGGCGCCTTCGGCGGCCAGGCGGCGGGCGGTGGCCCGACCGATACCCGACGCGGCCCCGGTGACCACGGCCACCTTCCCGCTATAGCGGCCGGGCATCAGGGTTTCCACCGCGGTCCCCCGACCGGGATCGGCCTTGCGGACTCTGGTGGTGGGGCTCATGGGGTGCTCCTTCTCCTGGCCGAGCTGGCCGATCACCTGCCTGCGGGACCGGGGGCGGAGCGTAGCAAAGGGCCGCCGGAGCGTCGCCGGCGATCGGCGCCAACCTGGCGCCTTCTATGCTCGCTCCGTGCTTGTCACCCTCTGCGGCGGCGTCGGGGCCGCCCGCATGCTTTCGGGCTTGGTCCGGGTCGTTCCCCCTCACTCCATCACGGCGATCGTCAACGTGGGCGACGACACCGTGCTCCATGGTCTCCACATCAGCCCTGACCTCGACACCATCACCTACTCGCTGGCCGGCATGGACAATCGGGAGACCGGCTGGGGGGTCGTGGGGGAGAGTTGGACGGTCATGGAGGAGCTGGCCCGTCTCGGGGGGGAGAGCTGGTTCCGGCTGGGTGATCGCGACCTGGCCACTCACCTGTTCCGCACCGAACGCCTGCAGGCGGGCGATTCTCTCTCCGAGGTCACGGCCTCCATCGCGGCCCGCCGCCAGATCGACGTCCGCCTGCTCCCGGTCACCGATGACTCCGTGCGCACCATGCTGACCCTGGCCGAGAAGACCGAGCTGGGGGACCCTGGCACCGAGGTGTCGTTCCAGGACTACTTCGTCCGACTGCACCACGACGTCCGCGTGACGGCCGTGCGGTTCGCGGGCGCCGAACGGGCGCGGCCGACCCCGGCCGTGACGGACGCACTCGCATCAGCCGGGCGCATCGTCGTGTGTCCGTCGAACCCGATCGTCTCGATCGGCCCCCTCCTCGCCGTTCCCGGCGTCCGTGACGCCCTCGTGAGCCGCCGGGACGACATCATGGCGGTGTCCCCCATCGTCGCCGGGTCGGCGCTCAAGGGACCGGCGGACCGTCTCATGGCCGAGCTGGGAACCGAACCCTCGGTCGTCGGCGTGGCGCGGCTCTACGCCCCGTGGGTCAGCACTCTGGTAATCGACGAAGCCGATCGGGCCCTCGCCGGCGCGGTGGAGGCCGAGGGTATGCGCTGCGTGGTCGCGCCGACCGTGATGGACTCCCCCGACAGGGCGGCCGCGCTGGCGCGGGTGGTGATCGACGCCGGTGACTGAGAGCATCACGCTGATCCCGCTTACTGGCATCGGCGAAGTCGAGCCCGGGGCCGACCTGGCCCGCATCGTGGCCGCCGCTCTGGCACCCGAGGTCGTCGACGGTCCGGAGCTGCGCCAAGGCGATGTGCTCGTGATCACCCAGAAGATCGTGTCGAAGGCCGAAGGGCGGCTCGTGCCGATCGACCACGACGACCCGGCGGCCAAGGTCGCCCTGGTCGAGCAGGAGTCCGTCCGCATCCTGCGCCGCCGCGGTGACCTCATCATCAGCGAGACGAAGCACGGGTTCGTCTGCGCCAATGCGGGCATCGACCTCTCCAACGTCGCCCTCGGGACGGCGGCGCTGCTGCCAGAGGATTCTGACCGTTCCGCCCGGCGCATCCGGGCCGGCCTGCACGCCATCCTGGCCGTCGACGTCGGCGTGATCATCTCCGACACGTTCGGACGGACATGGCGTCGGGGCGTCACCGACGTAGCGATCGGCTGCGCCGGCGTGGCCGCAGTGGTCGACCTGAGGGGCACGCCGGATGCGAATGGCCGGGACCTCGTGGCCACCGAGGTGTGTGTGGCCGACGAACTGGCCTCAGCCGCCGAGCTCGTGATGGGAAAGGACCGCGGGATCCCGGCCGCCATCGTCCGGGGCGTCCCCAGGGGTTGGTTGCGCCGCGCCTCGGTGCACACAGAGATCATCCGGCCGCCCGAGGAGGACCTCTTTCGCTGATCCGGCCTCAGTCCGGATGCTGGCGCACGAAGTCGATGACGGCGCGGGTGCCGTCGGCCAGTTGCGTGAAGGGGCGCCATCCGAGCTGGATCGCCGCCCGCTCGATGTCGAGGCTGGACCGCTGGAGCTCACCCGGTCGCATGGGCGCCATCACCGGTTGCGGCTCCACACCGGCCTGCGCCGCCATGGTGGCGTAGAGGTCGTTCACCGACGTCTCCTTGCTGGTCCCGATGTTGCAGATCAGTCCACCCCCACGCGACGCCGCCCTGACGAAGGCGTCGACGACGTCGTCCACATAGACGAAGTCCCGCGTCTGCTCCCCGTCCCCGAAGATGGTGACCGGTTCCCCGCGCACCAGTCGATCCGCGAAGATCGAGACCACGCCGGCCTCGCCGTGCGGGTTCTGCCGGGGGCCGTAGACATTGGCCAGCGCGAGCGCCGAGAACTCCAACGCATGGAGCTCGCGGTAGGCCACCAGGTAGTCGAGTACCGATTTCTTCGCCACCCCGTACGGGGAGAGCGGCTGATGGGGATGTGCTTCGCGTACCGGGAGATCCTCGGGTGCCGGCTCGCCGTACAAGGTGCCCCCGCTGGCCGCGAAGATCACCCGTTCGGTCTCGGCTTGGCGCGCTCCTTCGAGCACGTGCAACGAGCCGACGATGTTCACCTCGGCGTCGAAGGCCGGCCGGGCGACCGACACCCGCACATCGGCCTGGGCGGCCAGGTGGAACACGAGCTCGGGGCGACGACGCGCCATGAGGTCGATCACGGCTGGCGCGGTGATGTCGAGATGGTGGATGGTGAGCGCCCGGCCGGCGCTCGCCCGGGCATCCGCCAGATTGGCCAGCGACCCTGTCGAAAAATCGTCGATGACATCGACCTCGTGACCCTCCACCAGCAGTCGGTCCACCAATGTGGAACCGATGAATCCGGCTCCACCCGTCACCATTGTGCGCATTCGAGGATCTCCCTAGCCCGCTATTCGTTCGCCGTCGACCACAGTGCCCGAGGCCACCACCGACCGGGCCCCCAGTACCGACACGGGGCGGACGTCGCCGCGCTGCCCCACGATGGAGTGCGGTCCCATCACGGAGCCCGCGACCTTAGCGTCGGCCGCCACGTGGCTCCCTTCCATCAGGACCGAGTCCACCACCGTGGCGCCTACCTCTATGACCGACCCGGCACCGAGCACGCTGCGAACCACACGGGCGCCTTCGGCGATCTCACAGTCGCCGAAGATAACCGACGGCCCGACCACCTCTCCGACAATCGTGCTCGAGCCCCCGAGGAACACCCGGTCGCCCTGATCGATCAGGCCGGGGGCCGGCGGTCCCTGCCGTAGGCCGGAGACCAGATCGCGGTTGGCTTGCAGGTAGGCCGCCGGCGTCCCCGTATCGAGCCAGTAGCCTTCGTCCGCTCGGGCGAAGAGCACGCCGTTGCGAACCATGGCAGGAAACGTCTCGCGTTCGATGGAGACGCGTCCGCTCGGGGCGATGCGCTCCAACACGGACGCCTCGAGGACATAGGTGCCCGCGTTGATCTCGTTGGTCGGAGCCTCGTCACGTGGTGGCTTCTCGACAAACGCGGTCACCCGTCCGTCGTCGTCGGTCGGGACCACTCCGAAGGCCGACGGGTCGGGCACCGGATGGAGTGCAATGGTGCCTTCCGCCCCACTCCGGCGATGGAAGGTAATGAGGGAGCCAAGGTCGAGGTCGGTGAGCACATCGCCGTTGACGACCACAAATGTGTCGTCGATCCCTCCATACGTGGCGGCGAAGCGCAACGCGCCGGCGGTGTCGAGCGGCTCGTCCTCCACGGCGTAGGTCAGGCTGATCCCGGCGGCATGGCCATCGGGATACGCCTCTTTGAACGCGTCAGGGAGGTAGCCCAGCGACAAGATCGCCTCGTCGATGCCGTGCGCTCCCAGGTGAGCCAACACCCGCTCGAGCATCGGCACCCCGACGATCGGGAGCATCTGCTTGGGTGTCGACAGGGTGAGCGGGCGGAGCCGGGTCCCCTCGCCGCCCACCAGGACAACTGCCTTCATTAGCCGGACGGTTTGGTCGTCGTGGTCGTGCCGGACGATTTCGTCGTGGTGGTCGTGGTGGACGCGGGGGTCGTTGTCGTGGTCGTCGTGGCCGTCGCCGTCGGCGCTGTGGTGGTCGTCGTCACCGGGGCCGATGTGCCCTCGATGGCCTGGAGGAGCGCCACTTCGGTGCTCGAGGGAGGTTTGGGCAAGGGCTTGCTCGACGGGCCGAATCCGAGGGTGATCAACTGGGCATTGCGAAGTTTGAGGTCGGCCGGCTCCGTCGAGTACGTGCCGCCGAGCAGCTTGACCTCGCTGCCACTCTTCTGGCTGGCTGACGACAGGGTCCAGGATCGGGAGCGGACCACTCCCACCTGACCGGCGTCGGGAGTTCCCTTGGCGCACTTCTCGCCGTTCTTGTACTTGGTCCCACCGGGATACATCACGCTGGTGTTGGTCAGCGTCATGCCCTGGTACTCCGAGGCGAACTTGCCCAGCGTGGCATTGTTCCCCGCTTCAGAGCTCGTCTTCGGCGCGATGAGCAGGACGCCACTTCCCGTGGTGGTCAGGCCGCTCGACGAGCCGGAGGCCGTGGCGGGAAGGGCCGGCTCGGCGGTCCCGCAGATGTCCACCGACAGGCCGGCGTGCCAGGTCTGTCCCACTATCGGTGGCACCGTCTGCGCGCCCTTGGTGTAATTGTGGCGGGCGAGGATGACCGAGCCGACGCCGAGAAGCACGATCAGCACGAGGGCGGCATACCAGTTGACCGGCATTTGTCCTCGATACGAGGTGCCTCCTCCTGTTGCCGCGGCGCGTGCAACCGACTTTCCCGTTGAGCTTCTGGCCATGGCGGGACGAAACCCTACAGCCTGGACGGGTCACCCCCGGCTGCAGGGATCCCTCCACGAGCCAGTTCGCGGAAGAGCGCCATGGTCTGAGGGTGGAGGAAGGAGTGCCCGGACTCGCTCAGCGTGCCTGGCCACGGCCCCCGACACAGGGGGTCCCCTTCGGCGGCCACCCGCAGCAACTCTTCCATCGCCGTGCGCAGTCCGACCCTGTTTCCCATGACCTCCGTGGCTCGGAGCAGGGCGCGATAGAGCCGTTCGTCATAGGGGCTGACCCGGAGTCCCCGACGGATGACCCATACCGCCTCCTCGCCCTGGCCGCGCCGCAGGAAGTGCGCAGCCGCCTTCAGCGCGGTGTCGACCACCATGGACTCGATCTGGGTCTGGGTGCCGTCCACCACGGCCCAATCGCACAGTCCGAGACCGTCGAACGTCCGACCCCGGACCAGGCTGAGCGCATCCATCCAACGTCCCGGATCGGGGGTTGCGGCGGCCCGGGCGAATCGTTCGACGTCGGTCCCGACCGTGTCCGCCAGGCGGAGAAGGCGCCCGAGGCGCGGGAGGTGGTCCAACCCGCTCTCCGACCGGCCCAGCGATCGCCGGGCCACCGAGGATGTCGAGTGAAGCGTGGACTGCGCAATGCTCCGGTCGGTCCAGAGTGCCGCCGCCCAGACATCGGTCCGGACCCCCTGGCGATGAAACGCCAAGTAGACGACGAGCTCCCGGGCGGCCGATCGATGAAATGGCTGGGCCGCTCCCCGGATTTCGACCGGGCCCAGCACGGCGACCTCGATCTCAGATGGTGGGTCCGGTGCTGCCGGATCGCGTAACCCGGCCGGTGCCGCGACAGACATACCCAAGAACGGTCGCGCCACCCCGTCGTCGCGGGCCCACTGGGCTCATGGTGCGGACGATCCGTCGAGTATGCGGGGCTGGGGCTCCCCGTCCCCTTCGATCGGAGCCTCCGGCGCCCGGGCCAACAAGACGGCGCCGACGACCACGGCCACGAAGCTCGCCACGCGCGCCACGCCGGCCGCACCGCCAGGCAGCGCTTCATGGAACAAGAGCAGCCCACCCACTATCGGGATCATGTTGTTCACCAGAACGGAGAGCCCCGCCGTCTCGAGCACCCGCCCCCGTTGGAAGGCCAGCTGAAGGGTGACGAACCCGAGCGCTGTGCAGGCTCCGAGGAGAGGGACGAAGAGCAGGCCGTTGCCGCTCACGGCGCCTTTGGTCGCCAGGTCCCCGACTCCGAAGAAGAGGCCCGCCGCGCACCCCAGCGCCGCGGCAGCGCGGGTGCTCCGGGCCAGCAGGCCGGCCAGCAGTCCCGCCACGCCAGCGCCGACGACGATGACGATGAGCAGGGTCGAGGTGTGCGCCGCCGGAGCCGGTTGCACATGCGCCGTCAACGACACCCCGAGTAACACAAGCCCGGCGACGGCGATCCAGGCTCCGAGGCGCTCGCGCGCTTCGAGCGGTGTCCCTAACCGGTGGGCCAAGAAGGCCAGGACTCCCACGCCGCCGGCCGCCACGGCCTGGACCAAGGACAGGGGCGCCAGGCTCAGCGCGGCGATGTACACGCCCCACCCCACCAATCCCGTGGCGTACCCGAGCATCCACTGCCGGCTGGTGACCAGAGCCCGGACCGAGCCGAACGGGTGCCGGAGCGAGAGCGAGGGCATCGAGGTGGTGGCGCCATGCTGGACGAAGAAGCCGATGTTGATGACGAGGGCGGCCGCCAGCGCCAAAACCAGACCCAAGCCGAGCCTCACCGCCTCCTCGCCCCCCCGCTCGCGACGGGTGCCGAAGCATCCGGCGTCGAGGTGACCACCCCCCCACGCTACGAGATTCGGCCCGGCAGGTGGGGTAGGGCCGGCTCCTCCCTTCTGACCAGACTCCGCAGCAGCACGTCGAGGGAGAAGCGTCCGGTGCCCATGAGAGCGACGACGAGGGCGAGCGCCGCCAGGGCGAGATTTAGCTCGTACCCCGATCCTGCGCTGGTCCCGATGATCCCGTAGGCGAACGTCACGGTGATCATGGCGATCACCATGTCGCCGACGAGGGCCGCCGCGGCCAGCCGGCCCAGTAGGCCAAGACCGACGGCTGCGCCCCCGAAGCATTCGATGATGCCGCCCAGGACGGCGAAGAACGCCCCCGGGCGCAGATGGGCGACGTGGGCGAAGTAGACCGCCTGGGGGTGGATGCCCGAGCCCCCGAATGCGCCGAAAAGGGTTCCCGCCCCGTGGTAGACGAAGATCCAGGCCAGCGCCACCCGCGCCGCCAGCAACGCGAAGTCTCGAGCCATGGGGGCATCCTTCGTGCTTCTCAGCTGCGCGAGAGCATGGCGGGCGCGTGACCCGGGTTCCGTCCTGACTCCGTCTTCGTGCTGCAACTCGATCCGCCCTGTCTCGTCGGTCCCCCCCTGGGAATACGGGCGAGGGGCCCGTTCGGATGGACCTCACTCGGCGCCGTGCCTCACCTGCCCCAGGGACGGGTTGACTGTCAAGGGGGTTGACCACCCAGGCGGCACGAATTACCCTCTTCGAGTGCCCAGTTCCCCCGCGACTGACGAGGTGGTAGTTATCCCGGCGCTGCTCCGGGCCGCCCGTGGCAGTTACGCCCAGGCCATCAACGCCAAGCTCGAGGTGGCCGGCTTCGGCGATCTTCCTCGAAACGGTGCATTCGTCCTGGGTGGCATGGGCAATCACGGTGGGACTGCGGTCGACATGATCCGGGGACTAGGGGTCACGAAGCAAGCCGCCAGCCAGCTGATCGACACGCTGGTCCTCCGGGGCTACCTGACGCGCGACGTCAATCCCGAAGACCGGCGACGCATGACCATCACACTCACCGAACGCGGGCGCGCCGCGGCGGCTGCGGTCCGCTCGGGGGTCGATTCGATCGACGCGGAGCTGGCCCGGATGATCACCCCGACCGAACTGGCCGGCTTACGCGCCGGGCTCGAGGCGCTGGGCCAGATAAAGAATCGGATGGAGGAGGGGTAGTGACAACGCCTCCCCGCTCCGTCGTGCTCCTCCACGGCTTCGCGTCCTCGTTCGACCACAACTGGCGACAGACCGGATGGGTGGACATCCTTTCGGACTTCGACTGCAGCGCTCCGGAGATCGACCTGCCGGGTCACGGTGGGTCGTCCGGTCCGACGGATCCCGAGGCGTACACCCAGGTGGAGGAGGAGGTGTTCCAGGCCCTCCCGGCACCGGGGCCGTTGAGTGCCGTGGGATTCTCGGCCGGCGCCGACCTGCTGTTGCGCCTCGCGATCGCCCACCCCGGCCATTTCGAGAGGATCGCCCTACTCGGGCTGGGCGACAACGTCTTCGAGACCCGCGACGCCAGCACCCTGGCCCGCGCGCTCGAGAGCGAAGATGAACCCGAAGACGTCGTCGCCCGCCTCTTTTATCGGCTGGCTGCCTCGGCCGGCAACGACCCGAGGGCGCTGTCCGCGTTCATCCGCCGGGCCCGCCCGCCCATCCGAGAAGAGGACCTGGCCACGGTGACCTGTCCCGTCCTCGTCGTCCTGGGCGATCGTGACATGACCACCAGCGCTGCCCGCCTGGTCTCCGCCCTGCCGTCGGCCTCGTTGGTGACGCTGGCCGGCGTGGACCATTTCGCCACCCCTTCGGACTTCGGTGCCATCGATGCCACCATGCGATTCCTCGGTCTCGGCTAGACCGTCCCCGGACCCCGCGGGCATTCGAACGAGATAGGTAACCTCTCGGGAGGGGACGCGGAGGGACCGAGCCGGATGGGGTCCACTCCCCATATCAACGACTGAGCCCAGATCACAAACAACACCCGGGAGGGGAAGGCATGAGCCTTACAGACACCGTCAAGGTGTCCATCAGTTCGCCGGACCGCTTCTACATAGGCGGCGACTGGGTGAAGCCCTCGAGCAGCGACGAGATCGATGTGATCAACGCCAGCACCGAGGACGTGTTCCTGCGCGTGGCCGAAGCCAAGGCTGAGGACATGGACCGTGCCATCGCGGCGGCACGGGAGGCCTTCGACCACGGGCCCTGGCCTCGGATGAGCCACGCCGAACGGGCCGGCTATCTGGTGAAGATCGCCGCAGCTCTCGAGGAGCGTGCCCTCGAAATCGGTCAGATATGGTCGGGCCAGATGGGCGTGTTGAACACCATCGCCCAGGCGAGCGGTCCCGGACACGGGCGGCCCTGGCGCTACTACGCCGGTTTGGCCGAGGAGTTCCCGTTCCAGGAACGACACACGCCCACGGCCGGAGGAAACGTCGGACTCTTGGTGAGGGAGCCGGTAAGCGTCGTCGGCGCCATCATCCCTTGGAACGGCCCGATGGGCCTCATCGGGAACAAGGTCGCTCCGGCGCTGATCGCGGGCTGTACCGTGATCCTCAAGGCCTCGCCCGAAGCACCGGGCGAGGCGTATGTCATGGCCGAGGTCGCCGAGGCCATCGGGCTCCCCGCCGGGGTGATCAACGTGGTGACCGCCGATCGTCCTGTTTCGGAGCTGTTGGTGCGCGATCCCCGCGTCGACAAGATCACCTTCACGGGGTCCACTGCGGCGGGGCGCCGCATCGCCTCGCTCTGCGGCGAGCGAATCGCACGGGTGACGCTCGAGTTGGGTGGGAAGTCAGCGGCCGTGGTACTCGATGACTACGACATCGCCACCGCGGCGGCGTCGATCACCGGGCGGGCCTGCCTCATGACCGGACAGGTCTGCTCGTCGCTGACCCGCATCGTGGTCAGTCGCGATCGCCACGACGACCTGGTCGACGCTTTGAGCGAGTCGTTCTCCCACGTGCGGGTCGGTGACGCCTTCGATGCGCAGAGCGGCATGGGCCCCCTGGCGATGCAACGCCAACGCGACCGCGTCGAGGGCTACATCGCCAAGGGAATTGAGGAGGGCGCCACCCTCGCCACGGGGGGACATCGTCCGAGCAATCTCAACAAGGGCTGGTTCATCGAGCCCACCGTCTTCGGTCACGTGGACAACTCCTCGACCATCGCACAGGAGGAGATCTTCGGCCCGGTCCTGAGCGTCATAGCGGCGAACGACGAGCAGGATGCCGTCGAGATCGCCAACGACACCATCTATGGCCTCAACAATTCGGTCTTCACCAACGATGTCGATCGCGCTTATGGCGTGGCTCGGCAACTGCGTTCCGGCACCGTCGGGCACAACTCGTTCCGGACCGACTTCGGGATCGCCTTCGGGGGCTTCAAGCAGTCGGGCTTGGGGCGCGAAGGGGGACGTGACGGCCTCCTCCCGTTCCTCGAGGCGAAGACGATCATCCTCGACGAGGAGCCCAGCCACCCGTAGGGCGGATGTGACGGCGCCGTGCGCCGTTCACCTCGTGCGTCAGCTTCGACACGATTGAGAGCGGCTCGCCACTTCTTCGGTACAGTTCCTGCGCTCGTCAAGGAGTCCTGGCCCCCTGAAAACAGTACGTTGGGCCTTGATCGTCAGAGTCAGGGGATCGGAACGCTCTGCGCCAGCGCGGGGCCGAGGAGGAACGTGAACGGAAAAGCGACATCGGGCAAGGGCTGGATAGCGCTCGTGGCGCTGGCATCGGCACAGTTCCTCATGGTGCTCGACCAGTCGGTGATGAACGTCTCGATCAGCGCGCTGGTGAAGGACTTCCACACCACGGTGACCACCATTCAGGCTGTCATCACCCTTTACTGCTTGGTCATGGCCATGCTGATCCTCACCGGAGCCAAAATCGGCGACATGATCGGCCGGCGCCGGGCCTTCGTCATCGGCCTGATCATTTACGCCTGTGGCTCAGCTCTGACCGCGGCTTCGCAATCGGTGGCGGTACTCGCGCTCGGGTGGTCGCTCCTCGAAGGGATCGGCGCCGCCCTGGTCCTTCCCGCACTGGCCGCCTTGATCGCCGGCAACTTTGAGGGCTCCCGTCGCAAGGTCGCCTATGCGATCATCGGCGGAGTGGCCGGAGCGGGAATCGCGGTCGGGCCGATCCTGGGCGGATGGGCCACCACCGAGGTGACCTGGCGGATCGTCTTTGTCGGAGAGGTGGTCATCGTGGGGTTCATCCTGGTGATGACGCCCAAGGTGGGGGACGCTCCACGTCCCGATCCCGTTCCGAAACTCGATGTGGTCGGCTCGGTGCTCTCGGCTTCCGGTCTGGGGCTCTTCGTCTACGGGATCTTGCAGTCGAGCACGTGGGGTTGGCTCAAGCCCAAGAACTCTCCGATCACGATCTTCGGGTTCTCGCTCACCATCTTCGTCATCACGGCCGGTGGGGTTCTGATCTGGGGATTCGTGGCCTGGCAGCGCCACCGCGAACGCGCCGATCTCGACCCGCTCGTCCATCTCTCCCTGACACGGATCCCTCCGGTGCGATCAGGGTTGATCGGGCTGTTGAGCCAGAACCTGATCCTGATGGGCATCTTCTTCGTCGTGCCGCTCTACCTCCAGCTGGTCCTCGGCCTCAATGCCCTCGAGACAGGGATCAAGATGCTGCCCGTCTCGATCACGATGTTCGCCACCTCCGCCATCGGGTCAAGGCTGTCGAACCGCTTCCCCGTTCGGTCCATCGTCAGGACCGGACTGTTGGTGACCATGGCCGGTGCGCTCATCTTGCTTTCGACGATCAAGCCCACGCTCTTCGACGCTGCGTTCGCCATCGGCATGGGCGTGCTCGGCATCGGCATGGGCCTGATGGTGTCCCAGCTGGGTAACGTCGTCCAGTCTTCGGTCGAAGGGTCAGGACGGAGCGAGGCCGGTGGACTCCAGTACACGGGGCAGCAGCTCGGCTCGTCGCTCGGTGTCGCTCTCATCGGAGCCATCGTCCTGATGGGACTGACCAGCGCCTTCATTTCCAACGTCGAACACGATCCCCGCATCAGCGCCGATGTGTCGGCCCAAGTCGGCGTGGCCGCCGGCTCCAACACGAACTTTGTTTCCTCTACACAAGTCGAAGCCGCCGCGAAGAAGGCGGGGCTCGACGAAGCGTCGACGGCCGCGCTCGTAGACGACTACGAATCGGCACAGCTCCGGTCGCTCAAGGCTGGATTGCTGGCCGCTGCCCTCCTTGCACTTGTCTCGCTCGGCTCCACAAGAGAGCTGCCACACGATCGACCAGTGCCCCGCAAGAAGGCTCTCGCAGGCGCAGCAGCTGAGTAAGCCGAGGTCCTTCTACCGTTAAGGCCATGACGACGGAGACCGTGCTCCGATCCGGCGGATGAACGCAGGGGGTCACCGGAGTTACCGAACCTTTACCCGACGCAACGAGAAACAGATCCATGTCTCGGAGCGATCGCACCGAGGCTGGAGCAGCGAGGATTTTCCCGCCGAAACGAGAGGGAGGAGATGTCATGACAATCAAGAGGATCCTCGTCTGGAGAGTGCTGTTTCGCAGGCTAAGAATTGGCCTACTTCGTCGGGTCGCACCGGCCTGGGCCGCCGCCGCACTCGGCCTGCTCGCCGTAACAGCCGCTCTCAGCACTTCGGCGTCTGCCGCCAGCAACCCCTCGGCACTCACGGCACACTTCGGCGCCTCCAACAACGGCATCAACTTTGGCTCCGTCACGCTGGGCGACTACGTGACCACCGACAGCGAAGCTGCAGGAGTAGGCCTCTACAACAACGAAATGACCCCCGACTCCGTCACGTCGATCGACATCACGGGTCCGGACAGCGACGATTTCGTCGCCCAGTCCACCGGCTGCACGAACGTCGCACCGAATGGAAACTGCAGTGTGGACGTGATCTTCAGCCCCGGCGCTCTCGGGACTCGGACGGCAACCATGACCATCACGAGCGAGAACGGCTCGCCGGTCGTCATCCCCCTCACCGGCCAAGGTACGACCGGGTACTACCAAGTCACAGCGCAAGGGAGGGTGGCCAACTTCGGTGACGCCGCCCTCTTTGGCGACGCCTCGGGAACCACCTCACCCATCCCATCGTGAGCATCGCGCCGACCGGAGACAACGGCGGATACTGGCTCGCAGCTTCCGACGGAGGGGTCTTCACCTTCGGTGACGCCAACTACTACGGTTCGACCGGGGCATTGCACCTCAACAAACCGATCGTGGGGATGGCGGTGACGGCCACCGGCAATGGCTACTGGCTCGTCGCGTCGGATGGCGGCATTTTCTCATTCGGTGAGGCCCAGTTCTATGGCTCGACCGGGGCAATCCATCTCAATCAGCCCGTTGTCGGGATGGCAGTGACGCCCGACGGCAACGGTTACTGGCTCGTAGCCTCGGACGGCGGGATCTTCGCGTTCGGCGACGCGCAGTACTACGGCTCGACAGGTGCCATGCACCTCAATAGACCGATCGTCGGCATGGCGCCGACTCCCGACGGGAGGGGCTACTGGTTGGTGGCTTCGGACTGGGGCATATTCTCATTCGGTGACGCCCCGTTCTATGGCTCGACGGGCAACATCCACCTCAGTCAACCGATCGTCGGGATGGCGCCGATGGCGGATGGAGGTGGGTACTGGTTCAGCGCGGCTGACGGCGGCCTCTTCAACTACGGCGACGCCCCGTTCTATGGGGCGGGCGCAGCCCAGGGACTGAGCAACGTTGTCGCTATGGCGACCGACAGTCCGCCCACGGCCCAGGCGACTCTCGATGACCCAGCCGACCGCCACGCTGTCCCCGCGCACGCGAGACGACTCATAGGGCCGTCGTCAGATCGGGCCGTTCCAGGCGGGTGAACGCTCGCGAGCACTGGTCCCTTTCACGGCTTTCGGAGTTGTCGAACATCCATTCGACGGCGCAATGTGCGCGTGTGCCATGCCTCGTGGTGCCGGAGTGGGCTAGGGCCATCTCGCGCCGCCCCCGGCGCGAGATGGGCTACCGAGCCTCTCAGCTGAGGTTCCCTTCCCAAGCTGCCCGCTGCGCCTTCCTTTGTGTCAGGCCACATCGTGGGGACGGAGGGATTCGAACCCTCACTGGAGGCGGTTTAAGCGCCCTGCCTCTGCCGATTGGGCTACGCCCCCCGGTGCTGCTCCGTGCTGTGGTGTGAGCCGATCATAAGTCCTCGGGCCGCCCTCCCGGAATGCCGGATGCGTCTTGTCCCTCTCTGCGACATAGTGCTGCTGTGCATCCTCCGCCACCACGAGCCGGCGTGGTCACCGGCGCCTATGCAGTGCTGGTGGCGGGCGCCCTGGCGTTGTCCACGTGGCAGGCTCACCTCTCGCGCCACTCCCCCGCCGCCCGCTGGAGTGTGGCGATCGTCGTCGTGGTCACTTTGGGTGTGGCACTCGCTCTCGGGCGAGGAAGGCAGAGCGACAGCACGCGCCGCTGGGTGGCGCGCAACGTGCTCTTCGTCCGGACATGGCGCATCCAGTCACGTTCTGACGTCGTCTCCGCGCTTGTTTGGACCGCCCTGATCGTCGGCGTCGTGGTGTGGGATCTGGTGAGCTTCGTATTCCAGACGCACGCCCTCCCGACACTGAGCTATTTCATCGGGCACGTGACCCGCTATCCACTGGGTCGGGGGCTCCTTTTCGCGGCGTGGCTCGGGATCGGTGCGTACCTCGCGTGCGCCTGTCGTACCGAGAGGCAGCAATGATGGCAGCGGTCGTTCCCGGCACGGTGGCGTGGCTGGCGCTGGCCGGGAGTGCAGTCGTGTGGCTGACCGCCGTGGCGCTATCGGCCGGACGGTTGGTAGGCCCCCGACGGGTGGTGCGCTGGTTCCTCGGCTCGTGGCTGTCCCGCGGCATGATCCTCGCTGCGTGGGGGGTCGCCGGATGGCACGTCTTCTGCCAGCGACCCTGATCAGGAGACCGGAGGGGAGAAGAGTGGCCGGTAGCGCTCCCAAATGGCCAATTCGACGTTGCGCGGACCGTCGGCGGCGCCGGTCTGGCGACCGAAGACCATGGTGGACCGCTTCCTCGGGTCCCAAGCCGGCCAACCTCCCTCCAGCGCGGCATGTGTGGGGTCACCGTTGCGGGCGAAGGCGAGCCAGGCCTGCTGCATCTGGGTCGACAACGTCTCGACCTCGGTACCGCCTCCGGTAAAGAGCTGTATCGCGGGCACATGCACAACCCCGAAGACGAAGGGGAGCTCCAGGGCATGGCTGGACCCGAGAATTCCACCGAAGGCGGGAGATTCCCACTCGAACAGGTACACGAACGTCGAGGCCCCGTGCAGCTGCTGGGCCGCGGCCAGCTGGAGGCTGGGCCAACGAAAGACACCGTCGCTGCCGATGGCGACCGTGAGTGCGTGAGGGTCGATCGCCTCCGCCCGTACCGTGCGCGCTTCTCTGTATCCACTCAACAGTTCGGTTGCCGGCACATCCGGGGCGGCGTTGGCAATCCAACTCAGTGCCCTCGGTTCGTCGAGCGCCATCAGTTCGGGCCGGCCGAGGGAGAAGAGTGTCAACTCGTCGCGATTCGTTCCGATGAGGAGGTCCACCCCTGCGGCTGCACCCTGCTCCACCGCCCTCAAGGGGTGCTGCGGCAAAAAGGTGCCGTCGACGACGGGGAGGAACGAGACCGCGAGCGCTCCCGGGTCGGGTGCCCGTTTCCCCATCTCGTCGGTCGCAGCCACCAGTTCGGCGGGAGGGACCGGTCCCAACGCGTCACGGGTGCAACCCGACAGTCCCAACGTCGTCGCCAGGCGCTCGGCGGCGCGCACTGCTTCCGCAGCGGTGTGCACGTGCGCGCCGCCGCTCTGCACCACGGCGCGCCGAAAGAGACCTGCCGCCGCCGGCACCGCCATGAGAGCAACAACGCTGAAGCCGCCGGCGGACTCGCCGAAGATGGTGACCCGATCGGGATCCCCGCCGAACTGTGCAATGTGGTCGCGCACCCAACGCAATGCGGCCACCTGATCATGCAGGCCCCAGTTCCCGACGAAGCCGTCCGGATCGCCCAAGCCAGGATGCCCGAGAAATCCGAGCGCGCCGAGGCGGTAGTTGATCGTCACGACGACGACGTCACCTCGACCGGCCAGTTGGCCACCCCGATAGAGGAAGACAGAGCCACTGCCCGAGGTGAACCCTCCGCCGTGGATCCACACCATCACCGGGCGACCCGTCTCCGAAGCGGGATCCTCGGGCACCTCAGGCGTCCAGATGTTCAGGCTGAGGCAGTCCTCGCTCTGGATGGCCTCGGCGCTCGGATCCGCCGGAGTGGTCAGGCCGGCCTCGGCGACCCGTTGCGGTGCGATCGGTCCGAATGAGGACGCATCCCGCACCCCGGCCCAGGGCAGTGGGGGTTGCGGCGGCCGCCACCGCAGATCGCCTGCCGGCGACTGCGCGTAGGGGATACCCGAGAACGACCACACATCGCCGCGCCACACGCCGCGCACCCGACCGCCGGTGACTGTGACGACTCGATTCATGCAGGCACCATATGGAGCGTTTCGCTCCACGGTCAACCACAACCCAGTGTGCCCAGGGTCAGATACCACTCGGGGCGGCGCGGACTGCAACGAAATCGCAACTGGCCATCACGACGTTCCGCCTATCTCACGTGGGTGGAACGGTTACTGTTTTACCGTGTCATCAGTGCATTGTCGGAACACTGGACGCCGTTCTCGACGCGCGCTGCTTGCCCGGGGCGCGCTCGTCGCTTCCATACTCGGGTTGGCGGCATTCTCCTCGACCGGGGCAGGCGCCGCCCACACGTCGACGCCCACAACGCGTCCCGGACCCGCTCCCAACCAAGCGCAGATCAATGCGGCACAGTCACAGGTGAGTGCGATTGAGAGCACCCTGAGTCAGGAAGAGCAGCAGTCGTCCGCCCTCGACGACCGCTATGACACGGCCGTCCAGAACGTCCAGAACGCTCAGAACGCGCTGGTGGCGATCAACGCCTCCATCACCCAGACCAAAGCGGCTGTGAAGGTCGATCGTCGGCGAGTGACCAACGACGCCGTCAAGGCGTACATCTACGCCACGCCCCAATCGAGTTACGCGTCGCTGTTCTCGAGCTCGGCGACCATGGGCGCTGCCCGCACGGAGTACACCCAGCAGATCGTCGGCGACCTGGACCAGGCCCAAAATGCCCTGCAGACCTCCGAGTCCCACCTCGTGACCCAGAAGGCACAGGAGCAGAACCTCGCCACGCAGGCGTCCGCCCAAGCAGTCCAGGCGAAGGCGCTCTTTGCGGCCAACCAGCAAGAGGCGGCGACCACCAGCGCGACTCTGAATCAGGTGCAGGGCCAGTTGGCCACCGAAGTCGCCCAGGCCGCCGTCGAAGAGGCCCAGCAGGAAGCGGCGGCGGCGGCGAGGGCCGCCAGTGCCGCCGAGGCGCAACGGGAGGCCGCGGCGGCACAAGCTGCGGCAACGGTTGCCCAAACGGTCGGTGGGAGCGCCAGCGGTGCGGCCGCGACCGCAGCGGCCAATGGGGCCGGCGGTGCGGCGGGCGAGGCGTACACGGGAAGCGTCGGCGGCACCGGGTCAGGCACTGCGCAACAGATGGCGGTGGTCACCGCGGCGGAATCCCAGCTGGGCGTCGCGTACGTCTTCGGCGGGGCGAGCCCGTCCCAGGGCTTCGACTGCTCCGGCCTGGTGCAATGGGCCTGGGGGCAGGCTGGAGTCTCCCTGCCGCGGACGACCGAGGTGCAATGGCCCGCCCTCACCCACGTCGCCCTCGATGCGCTCGAACCGGGTGATCTCCTCTTCTATTACAACCTGGACTCCGACAGTGCGGTCGACCACGTGGTCATGTACGTCGGATCCGGTCCCTACGGCACCGACACAGTCATTCAAGCCCCCTTCACCGGCGCGACCGTCTCGTACTCTCCCATCTTCACCGACGGCCTCATCGGAGCAGCTCGGCCCTAGGGCGGGCCCCGGGTCCGGAGACCCTGACCGCCCCCGGGGCCGATCGCCGGTGAAGAATGGGCCTGTGAACGAGACTGGCGGCACCGCGGCGCGGCCGGACTCGACCGCATCCCCCGGGGTGTCGCTGTCGTTGGTGATCCCGGCCTACAACGAGGGCCCGCGGCTCGACGACGGCGTGGCCCGCCTCCGGGTCGCCATCGCGACCGGCGCCATCGACCCTGAGACGACCGAGTTCATCGTCGTGGACGATGGCAGTACCGACGACACGACGGAGCGGGCGGGCCACCTCTTCTCCGGGTACCCCCATGTCCTCCTGCTGCGGCTCTCCACAAATCACGGAAAGGGCGGGGCCGTACGGGCTGGCGTGGCCGCGGCGACCGCCCCGTTCATCGCCTTCGCCGACGCCGACATGGCCATCGACCCGGAGCAGACGCCGCAGTTCATCCGCGCCCTGGCGCAGGCGGATCTGGCCATCGGCTCGCGCGCCGCCTCGGGCGCGTCGGTGAACCGCTCCAGCCTCCGCCGCTCGATGATGAATCGCGTCTTCAACCGACTCGTCAACGTACTGACCAACGTGGGCCTCGACGACACGCAGTGTGGATTCAAAGCGTTCAGGGCACCGGTCGCCAAGTTGCTCTTCCACTGCTCGGTCACCGAGCGATTCGCCTTCGATGTCGAAATACTGTCCCTGGCCCGCCGATTCGGGCTCGTCATCGCCGAAGTCCCGGTGCAGTGGTTGCGGGTACAAGGAAGTCAGATCCGGCCCTGGACCGATGCGCGATCGATGGCGGGCGATGTGGTTCGCGCCCGTCGGGGTGCGGCGTCAGTTGCCCCGGTTCCCGCGCTTTCGGTCACGCTGCCGGAGGCGGCGCCGGGCTCCGAGCCGGACGCGTCTGCACCCGCTCCGTCACTTCCCCCCGGGCTCCCCGTGCTCCGCCAGCGCGGCGGCGGGCTCCTGGTGCTGTGCCCCCTGATGGGCGATCCCGACGTGGAGGCAACCATGGCGCAGATCATCGCCCAGTGTCCGGGTGCGGCCGTCGAGCGCACGGCGCTGACGGTGGCGCAGCTGGGCCGGCTCGCTCCGCTCCCACTGACCTGGGAGGACGACACGACGGCCCCGCAGAGCGCGTCACGCCCTTCCCGCTGATCGACTCCCCGGGGATCGACGCCCGACTCTCGCTACCATGGCATGGTGACGGACAGGCGCGCGGTGACGGCCGACGAGAAGCCCTCCACAGCCGTGGTACCGATCCGCATCGCCACCGAAGGCGACGCGCCGGAGGACCCCCGCCTCTCCGATGTCGACGAGTGGGGACGATCGGAACGGTTTCGGGCGTTGGCCCGTTCCCTCTACGAGCCCGTCTACTCGAAGTGGTTCCGCGCCCGGTGGGAGGGGCTGGAGAAGATTCCCGACCAGGGCGGCGCGCTCCTCGTCGCCAACCATGCGGGGGCCATACCCTCCGACGCCCCGGTGATCATGCACGGCATTGAGAAGGAGTTGGGGCGACCCGTCTACGGTCTGGCCGACTCTTTCTTCCGGACGGTGCCGGTCGTCGGCACGCTTTGGGCCAGGGGCGGCGGGGTTTCGGCCCGGCCCGCCAACGCCTACCGGCTGCTCAAGGAACAGGGACAGTTGGTCCTCGACTTCCCCGAAGGGACGAAGGGTCCCTCCAAATCGTTCACCGACCGGTACCAGCTCCGACGGTTCGGCCGCGGCGGCTTCGTCGAAATAGCCATGCGCGCCGGAGTGCCGATCGTCCCGATCGCGGTGACCGGCTCCGAAGAGGCCATGCCGGTCATCTTCCGCATACCGGCCGTGGCCAAGCTGCTGGGACTTCCGTATTTCCCGGTGACGGCCAACATCCTCGCCCTCGGGCCGCTCGGTGTGGTGGTGCCCTTCCCGGCCAAGTTCACGCTGCGGGTTCTCGACCCCGTCTCTTTCGATGTGCCGCCGGACCAGGAGCGTTACTCCAAGAGCCGTGTGATGGAAGAGGCCGAGCGCATCCGCACCCTGATTCAGGAGTCCGTCTACGACATGCTGCAGTCGCGCCGCAGCGTGTGGTTCGGCTGAGGGTTCCCGTCGCCATGGCCCGACGCCTTCTCGTCACCGGAGCGGACACCTTCTGGGGTGGGCGGATGATCCAGGCTCTCGAGACCGACCCGAGCCTCGAAATGATCCTGGGCATGGGCGCCCGGGCGCCCTCGGTTCCCTTCGAACGGGCCGAGTTCGTGCGGGCCGACCAGAACTACTCGAGCGTCAGCCGCATCGTAAAGGCCACGCAGGTCGACACGATCCTGCACACCTTCATGGTCACGAACTCGGGCGGGGTCAGCAATCGGCGCCTGCACGAAATCAACGTCATCGGGACGATGAACCTCCTGGCCGCGGCCGGGGCCTCCGGATCCTCCGTGCGGCACATCGTCGTGAAATCCTCCACCCTCGTGTACGGATCCTCAGCCCGCGATCCCAGCACGTTCCATGAGGACACCCCCCGCAGCGGACCGGCCACGCACAGCATCGAGCGCGCGCTGCTGGAGGCCGAGAGCCTGGTGCGCGACTTCTCCGAGGACAACCCGGGCACGCTGGTGACGGTGCTCCGGTTCGCCAACGTCCTCGGGCCCCACCTCACCACCGCCATCAGCAAGAGCCTGTCGCGCCCGCTCTGCCCCGCCATCTTCGGGTTCGATCCCCTGCTGCAGTTCGTCGAGGAGGACGATGTCGTGCGTTCGCTCCTCCACGTCACCCGGGGCGGCATTCCCGGTCTCTACAACGTGGCCGGTGAGGGACGCCTGCCCTGGAGCGAGGTGGCCGCCATCTGCGGCACCCGACTCGTTCCGCTGTCCCCCTACAGCCCGTTGCGGATCCATCCGCTGGCGCGGCTGTTCGACCTCCCGCCCGAGTTGGGGGATCTGTTGCGCTACGGCCGTGGCGTCGACACCCGTCGCCTGGTCGCCACCGGATTCAACTACCGGGCCACCAGCGCCGGGGCGGCGCAGAGCTTTATCCGCGCCAAGAGACTGCGGCGCGCCGTGGGGAAGACCGCGACGCCCTACACCTACGAATACGACGTCGAGCAGTTCTTCCGACACTCCCCCTCGGTGACCGGCCCCGCAGGGCGCTAGCCCTCGCCGCCCCGGGCGCCCGCTACCGGGTCAGCCATTCCGCCGCCAGCTCGGGTTCACGCACCGCCCACTCCTCGGACGTGATGCCATACCGCACGTGGTCCTCCCACACGCCGTCGATCTCCAAGAACCGCTCCGCGATCCCCTCTTGGCGGATACCGAGTTTTTCGACCACTCGCCGGCTCGCCCGGTTGCGGGGGATGATCGAGATCTCCACCCGGTGCAGCGAAATGGCATCGAAGGCGAACTGCAGGGTCACCACGACCGCTTCCGGCGTAAAGCCCCGGCCTGCCAATGCCTCGTCGATCCAGTAGCCGATGAACGCGCTCTGGAACGGCCCCCGCTGAATGGACGAGAGCGTGACCTCCCCGGCAAAGCGCTCGCCGACGAAGATGCCGAAGCCGTACCCGCTTCCCAGGTGCCGTTCCCGCTCCCGTATTCCGCAGCGCGCCGCGAAGCTGGGTCTGTCCTCGGAAGGCACGGGGGCACCTTTGGGACGGGGCTCCCACCGGAGCAACCAAGGGCCGCACCGCGTCCGCACCTCGTGCCATTCGTCGAAGTCGCTTTCGGTCAGCGGTCGCAGCATGACCCGCTGCCCGTGGAGTTGTAGTTGAGGATGACGCAAGGACCTTGCGGCAGTCATCGATCGAGCACCTCCTTCAATGCACCAAGCAGCGTGACGACATTCCGTCGACGTGCGGTGTGTCCCATACAGCCGATCCGCCATACCTTCCCTGCCAGCTGCCCCGCCCCCGCGCCGATCTCGATGCCATAGCGGTTCAGGAGAAGTTCACGGCAGCCCGCCTCGCTCAGCCCGTCGGGTAGGTGGGCCGGCACCTCCACCGTCGTCAACTGGGGCAGCCGGTGTCCCTCTTCGGCGAAGAGCACCAGCCCCAACTCCTCGAGACCCCCCTGCAGGAGCATCCCGCATTCGGCATGCCGGGCCCGCGCGGCGTCGATGCCCTCGTCCAGCACGGCGCCCAACCCGGCGTGCAGCGCCGCAATCATGGTCACCGGCGCGGTGTGGTGGTAGACCCTCCCACCCTCTCCTCCCTGTACGTAGCGCGAGAGCAGGGTGAGGTCGAGATACCAGCTCGACGGACGTTCGACCATACGGTCCCGGGCCCGGGCGGAGACGGTCAGGGGAGCAAGGCCGGGAGGGACGCCGAGGCACTTCTGGGTTCCGCTGTAGGCGATGTCCACATTCCAGTCGTCGACCGCCACCTCGATCCCGCCCAGCGAGGTCACCATGTCCACCAAGAGGAGTGCGTCCCCCTTTGCTGCCCCCAGGGGTGCAATGTCGTTCCGCACGCCAGTCGACGTCTCGGCGTGCACGACGGCGATGATGGAGGGGCCCGGATGGGCGGCCAGGAGGGCCTCGGGCTGGATCGGCCGCCCCCAGGGTGCATCGACACGCACCACCTGTGCCCCGAGCCGGTCCGCCACTTCACACATCCGTTCGCCGAAGACGCCGTTCACCCCGACGACGACCGGATCCCCCGGTCGCACGAAGTTCACGAACGAGGCTTCCATACCCGCCGAACCGGTGCCGCTCAGGGGGAGCGTCAAGGGGTTCGCGGTGGCGAACACGATGCGGAGGCGCTCGTTGGTGGCGTCGAGAAGGGCCAGGAATTCGGGGTCGAGGTGCCCGAGGATCGGCCGCGCCAAGGCCATAGCCACCTCCGGGTAGGGATTGGAGGGACCCGGGCCCATCAGCAGGCGGTCGGAAATCGGCACCGGCGCATCGTGGCAGACCCATGCTCGCCTGCGCCAACGCGCCCTCGTCAATTGGCCCTTCCGGTAGATTGCCGAGGTGGAACGGGTTCTCTTTGCGCACCGGGTCCTTCCCGCCCTCCGCCCGGATGTCGCACACGACCTGGACTCGTACACGGACTGGGTGCAGGGTCGTGAGGCCTGGCGCTCCCGCCAGTTCGTCCCGAGATCGGATGCCGAGGCGCTCAACCTGGTGATGGTCATCGCCGCCGAGCCCACGCCCGAGACGGTCCAGACACTCCAGGCCCTGGCCCAGCAGACGACGGCGCACTGGACGCTGACCGTCGTGGTACGAAACTCCTGGCAAACGGCCTTTACCGCCCTGCTGGGCGTCTCCGGGCTGCATCGGACCAGCCAGCGGGTCCGGGTCGAGAGCACCGATGACTCGGCGGCGCCCGCCCAGATGCTCAGCCGCGGATTGGCCGCCAGCGCCGGGGCACCCGTGGCGCTTCTCTTCCCGGGCGACGTCTGGGCTCCCGATGCCGTGGGGCAACTGGCCTCAGCGCTCTCCCCCCGAGGGGTCGTCTATGCCGACGAGGACTTCGTGACCGCCGACGGGATGCACGAGGACCCCCGGCTCAAGCCGTCTTATTCCCCTGAATTCCTCTTGTCGTCCTCCTATGTCGGAAGGCCACTCGCCATCGGGTCGGGGATCGTCCTCCAGGCGGGTCCCTCGGGCGGCGGCCTGCCCGAGCTCGAGCACGATCTGGCCCTGCGGGCCTGCGAGGCGGCACGCCAGGTCGTCCATCTCCCCGAAGTCCTGTGCCATCGTCGCCGCGACGCTCCCGACGACCCAGCTCCCCGGGGAGGCGGGGTCGGTCATGTGGTCGACGCCCTGCGGCGCCGCGGCGAGGTGGCCGAGGTGACCGCTGGGCCGCTCCGTGACACCTATCGGGTCCGACGGCGGCTGCCGGCGCCGGTGGCGACCACCATCGTCATCCCCTTTCGGGACGAGCCGCGCTTCACGCGGACCTGCATCGAGTCGATCGATGCCACGCGGGGCGCGGGCGCGGTCGACTTCGTCCTGGTCGACAACGGCTCGGTGCAGCCGGAGACGCAGACCCTGATGGAGCGTCTGGCCCGCAGGGACGACATCCAGGTGGTGGCGGACCCCCGGCCGTTCAACTGGTCGGCCCTCAACAATGCCGCCGTGGCGCTGGCCCGGGGCGACGTACTCCTCTTTCTCAACAACGACATCGAGGCGCGCCGACCCGGATGGCTCGACGCGCTGGCCGTGCAGGCGATGCGCCCCGAGGTGGGGGCGGTCGGGGCGAGGCTGCTCTACCCGGACGGCCGGTTGCAGCACTGCGGCGTGGTGATCGGCGTCGGCGGTGCGGCCGATCATCTGCTGGCGGGGCTCGACGGGAGCCAGCCCGGCTATCTCAACATGGCGGTGTGCAGCCGCGAGAGCGCGGCCGTCACCGGTGCCTGCCTGGCCACCCGACGTGACGTCTTCGACGCGCTGGGCGGATTCGACGAGTCCCTCGGAGTGGACCTCAATGACATCGACTACTGCCTGCGCGCCCAACGAGATGGGCTGACGGTGCTCTATGAAGCGGGTGCGGAGCTCATCCACCACGAGTCACCCAGTCGCGGGTTCGCCGGAGGTGCCCGTGACATCAGGCGGTTCATCGACCGCTGGCGCGCCTCCATATTGGCCGGCGACCCCTACCTGAGTCCCGACCTCACCCGCAAAGACTCCTCGTGCGCCTTGCGCGGAGCGGACGAAGCGCAATGGTGGCATCGATGGTATGCGAGCATCTCCGCATGAGCGATCCCCATTTCCCCGAGGAACGCTCGGCCGACCCCGCTCCGAGCATGTTCCGACGGGCGGCGGACGTGCACGAGGTGTTGCCACCCGTTCGTGAAGCTGACGATGTCGTCAAGCTCCATCGTGAATGGATACGCATCTCGATGCCACCGGCCGGACAGTCCTCCGCGTTGTGGCCGCGCCTCGTTCGCCGGGTGCGACAGATCACCAAAAGAGGACCTGGCGCCGTCGACCGCGAAATGATCGCCGATCTGATCCGGGCCATCGACGCGGTTGCGGCCCGCTGCGACGTGATCGCTGACCGCCTCGACCATCAGAACGTGGTCGTCAACGACGCCATCACCATTTTCGGGGAGGAGCTGACACGCCTACGCACCGAATCGGCTCCCGTGCCCGGCGACGCCGGACCGCCCTCACCATCCGCTGCGGCCCCCGGCGCCCAATGAGCGAACCCCGCGCCGATCGGCCGACGCTGTTCCTCAGCCGGGCCTGGAAGCGGTCGGGTTCCGAGCTGTCGTTCGTGACCCGCTCCCTGGCGGGCGCGGTGTCGCGGACGAGCCCGGTGTCGGTCCTCATACCTTCTGCCGCCGGTCCCACCGAGCCGGACGGTGCCTTCGATCTCATCGGGGCGGGAATGGGCTCCCACGGCTCGTGGCCGGCTGCCGCCGACGCGGTCTGGCCGGGCCGGCTCCCGGCGGAGACCACCATCGTGGTCGATGAACCCGACCCGGCCGTCCTCGACCTGCTCGACCTCCATGCGCCCGGCCGTCTGGTCCACACGATCATGCCCTCGGGTCCCGGCGTGCCGGCGCGCCCGCTCCGACCCTTGCGCTTCACCGGGTCGACCGGAAACGGGGCACCGGACTTCATCGGGCTGCATGTGCCGATCAACCCGCTGGCGGCGACACATCGCCACAACGGGCTCGGCTTCACCGGGTACCTTCTCGTGCTCTCCGACCGGGTAGGCGCACCCGAGGTGTCTCCTCCCACGCCGATGGTGGCGTGGCTGACCGCCCGCTTCCCGGACAAAGAGGTCGTGGTCGTCGAAGACGCCACCGCGGCGGTATGGCGCGGGCGCGTCCTACGGGGCATTGTCGACGTCTACACGCGTACCGACCTGTGGCGACTGGTGGCCCACGCCCGGGTGACGGTCGACCTCTCTCCCGGGCCGATCATCGCGCGCGAATGCGTCGAGTCGCTCCGGTTCGGAACTCCGATAGTGGTTCCCACCGAGAGCGCCGCCCGACCCCATGCCGACGCCGGCGGGGGCATGAACTTCTCCGGCTACCGCGAGCTCCTGGCCGCCGTGGCCCACCTCTTCGACGACTCCGCCCGTGCCGCCATGTCCGCATGCGGGCGCGGCTACGCCGACGCGCACTACGGGGACCAACGAGCCTTCGTCGACAGCGTGTCGCACGCTCTGGGCACTTCGGTCCCCAGTCACCGGTAGCGCCGCCACGACGTTCTCCCTCAGCCCGTGGCGGGCTCCTGGCTCGCCACGGCTGGTCCGGGGGTGTACGACCGCCGCGGGGGCCAGGCCAGCGAGAGCGATTCGTGCGCCAGGGAAAGATTCGGGTTGTAGGAGGGGTCGTTCTCTAACCACTTTCCCCAACGCCGGTGCAGATAGCGAATGTCCCGATCGAACCGGATCGCATTGGCGCCGTCGACCGCGCGCGCGTCTTCCGGTAGCTCGAAATGGATCATTTCTGCGTAGGGTGTCCAGGCGGTGCGCCACCCGGCCTCATTCAGGCGGAGGCAGAAATCGACATCACCGAACACACCGGTGAAGTGCTCCTCCGAGAACCCACCTACCTGGTTGAACAGATCTCTACGGACAGCCATGGCGCCCCAACTGACTGCGGAGGGGCATCGCGCCAGCCTCAGGTGGCCGGCATAGCCGTTGGCGAACCTCTCGAAGAACAGACGATGCGGACTGCCCACGGTCCCGCCGATGCCCAGCACCGTTCCCGCGCTCTGAATCCGCAGATTGGGATAGAGGAGTTTGGCGCCGACGCAGCCGATGCCGGGATGGGAGAGGGTGCCCACTAGTTCGTGCAGCCAGGAAGGGTTGAGCACCTCGGCGTGGTCGGACAAAAAGCACAGCACATCGCCGCCCGCCTGCGTGGCGGCAAAGTTCCTCTGCGCCGAGTCGCTGATGTCTTGGGTGTTCTCGAGCAGGGTCAACCACCCGGCGCGCTCGCTCAGCATTCGCCGCATGGGGGGATGAAACCCCCCGTCGTCGACCAGCAGGATCTCCAGCTCCGGGTAGGGCGTGAGCATGCGGACGCTGTCGATACAGCGGGCCAAGTAAGGGCCCGAGCGCGGCAGGATGATGACGCTGACCTTGGGCGGGGTCGGCGGGAGCTCCCACTCGACGCGGTTGTAACTGGTGGCCCAGACGGTGGTGACAGTGGCCTCGACGCCGATCCGCTTCAGGTGCTCCTCGACCACCCGGCGCGAGGCATCCACCACGTAGGGTTTGGCCGACACCGCGGATGCCGTCGACTCCGAGTGGACCCTCCAGTGGTAGAGCACATGGGGGACGTGCACCACCTGATCTGGACGCACGTGCTCGAGGACCCTGAGGAGGAGGTCCCAATCCTGGCTGCCCTCGTAGCCCTCGCGAAACCCGCCCACCAACTCGACCAGATCGGCACGCACCAGGCTCAGATGCGAGAAGTAGTTCTGGCCGAGAATGAGAAGCGGGTCGAAGTCGGGTTTGAAATAGGGCTGGCTCCTGCTCCCGTCCGCTTCGATGTGGTCCTCGTCGCTATAGACGATGGCCGCCTCGGGATGGCGCTGCAACGTCAGCGCACAAACCGCCAGCGCGTGTTCGGCCAGCACGTCGTCGTGATCCATCAGGCCGAGCCAGCTGCCATTGGCCAGGGCGACCGCTGAGTTGGAACACGCCGAAATATGCCCGTTCGCCGGGCGCCGGTGCACCCGTATCCGCTCGTCGAGCGCGGCGTACTCGTCGAGCACCTTGGCCACATGGGGCAGCGTGGAGCAGTCGTCCGCGATGCACAGCTCCCACTTCGTATAGAGCTGGGCCCGCACCGATTCGATGGCTTGGCGCAGGAACTCCTCGGGCGAGTTGTAGACGGGGAAGATGACGGAGATCAGAGGCGGGTCGGGAATCTCCGCCACCTGTGCCACCAGGGCGCCTCGCGTCTCGTCGTCCACCGTGTCATAGAGGTCGATCCAGTCCTCGTAGCGAATGTCGGTCCATGCGACCTCTTCGGCCGCACTCGCTGACGCGTCGGCGACCGGTGGGGCCGGCTCGGTCGGCGAAACGGCGGTACCACGCGCCGCCAGCAGTCGCACGGCCCGGCGTTTTCCGGCACGCGCCACCCCGCGCCACCCCGCCGACCTGACCGCCACCGCCAGCTCCTGCTGCACCCGTGCCAGCTCCTGCTGGGACTGGGCCGAGGCCGCCAACGCGGTGGTCAACTTGTCGGCCAGGCTCTCCTGGCTGAGCAGGACGTCCTGCAGGGACTCGATGTTCGCTTCGGCGGCACGGAGGCGTTGCCAGACCTCGCTCTCATCGGCCCCCGGGTCACCAGGCCCTGGCCCAACGGGTGGATCACTCATCGGCATCGAACGCTCGCACTGCCTCCGCAACCTAGTCCCACGGTCAAAGGATGCTGAGGACGATGCCGTCCAGAATGTCCTTCTCCGAGACGATCACCTCTGGACACTGGAACCGGGCCAGCACCACCTCGAGGACGAGCGCCCCGCCGAGGATCACGTCCGCCCGGCCGGGAACCATGCCGAGCAGTCCGCGTCGCTCCGCCGAGGACAACGAGGCCAACGTGTCGCACAGGCCGACCACCTCGGCCAGGCTGAGGGTGGCGTGGTGCAGCCGGTCCACGTCGTACTCCGCCATCTCCAACTTCAGCGAGGCCAGCGTGGAGACCGTGCCGGCCAGGCCGATCAGCCGGCGCCGTCCGTCGAGACTGAGGAGCTCGGGCATCCTCTGCTCGCCCCAGGTCAGCGCATCGGCGATGGCAATGCGGGTCGCGACAACCTGCTCGGGTGTCGGGGGGTCGCTGGTGAGGAGTCGCTCGGTGAGGCGCACGCATCCGAGTTGGAGCGACACCGATGACACGGAGCCCGCCCGCCCCAGCGTGATCTCCGTCGAACCGCCTCCGATGTCCACCACAAGGGTGTCGCCCTCGAACGGGCTGAGGTCGGCACTGGCCCCCCGGTAGGCCAGCTTGCCCTCCTCGAGCCCGGTCAGCACCTCGGGGACGGCTCCGACGGCCGCCGCGGCGGCGTCGATGAAGTCCGCTCCGTTCTCGGCGTCCCTGACCGCCGACGTGGCCACCATGCGGACCCGGTCGACCCGCAGGTCGTCCATGGAGCGGCGAAACTCGTGCAGCACGTCTACCGTCCGGGCGATGGCCTCGGGCGCCAGGGTGTTGTCGCGGTCCACGCCCTGCCCCAACCTGGTGATCCGCATGAGCCGGATCAGCTGGCGACCGTCCGCGTCGGACACCAGGAGACGGGTGGAGTTGGTGCCGCAGTCGATGGCGGCCACCGCGGTCGTCATGACGCCACGATGTCGCAGGCGGGTACCTCGATCTGCTCGCTCACCCATCGACCCACCGGATCGTCACCGCCGGCCAGCCACCAGGCCACGTGGGCGTGCAGGCACTTGACGCCGTGGCGCGTGCCGCCCACCCCTCCGTGCGGCCGCGGACCGGGCCAATCGGCCGCAATCAGGGCGTCCCGTTCCTCTGCGTACCGCGCGTGGGCCCGTTGCAGCGCCTCGACATCCACCGCACTCTCCGCCGAGCGGACCCCCCCGTGTGACTCGAGGCGGCCGACGAGCGCCCGGATCTCGGGATCCACCAGCCAGTACCGGGTGGGCATGGGCGCACCGTCGCGAAGATGCGGGTCATTGGCGATCACCGCCGGTCGGCCGTCGCGGCGTCGCACCACGACGGTGAAGTTGCCGTTGGGCACCCGCCCGAGGAGACCCGTCACCGCTTCGATGTCGGCCGGCGTGGGCGGTCCGGTGGTCGCCCGGCTGTCGGTGGTCACCGCCAGAATTCGAGTGCATTGAGCATGCGCCCGACCACGCCACGCGGCGCTGCCGCGGCGCCGGCGTTCGACACCTGGTGCGCCGCAACCGCGTGTTGCACGTTCACCGGTTGGGTAGTCGCGGTTCCCGAGCTCGGCGGAAGGACCGAAGCCGACGACGGGGCCACCGGCGCGCGCAACCCGGGATCACCCGAGTAGGGCGCCTCCGCGTGCGAGCTCCCCGTCTTCGGGAGCACCTCGAACGCCTGCTGGCCCGGACTGACCAGCTGGTACTGCTCCCGGGCGATGCGCGAGATCTCGCCGGCATCACTGAGGTTTTTCCGCTCTTGCGCCAAGGCGGCGTCCTGCTGGTGCAACACGCTGAGCTGCCCCTCCGCACTGGCCAGACTGGTGTGCTGATGGTAGAGGGCGTTCACGGGGAACCAGGCCCCGAGGATCACCAGCGACAAGAGCGCGCCGCCGACCAGCAGGAATCGCCGCCGGCGGGCCTCCCGAGAACGACGGCGCGCCGCCCGCGACAGTTTCTCCGCGGCGGGGCGCCTAGCCCGAAACACCAGGCGTACCCGTCCTGGCGCGCAGCGCCGCACTCCCCCAGAACGCGGCGGACTCGCCGAGATCCTCCTCGATCCTCAACAGTTGGTTGTACTTGGCTACCCGGTCCGACCGCGCCGGGGCGCCCGCCTTGATCTGTCCGGCGTTCACCGCCACGGCGAGATCGGCGATCGTCGAGTCCTCGGTCTCACCGGAGCGATGCGAGATCACCGACCGGTACGACGACCTGTTCGCCAGCTCGACGGTCTCGAGGGTCTCGGTCAACGTCCCGATCTGGTTGACCTTCACCAAGACCGCGTTGGCGACCCCTTCGCGGACACCCCTCTCGAGCAAGGTCACATTGGTCACGAACACGTCGTCGCCGACCAGCTGCACCTTGTGCCCCAGGGCCTTGGTCAGCGCGGCCCAGCCCTCCCAATCCTCCTCGGCCATGCCGTCCTCGATGGAGACGATGGGATAGCGGTCGACGAGATCCGCCCAGTAGTCGACGAGCTGCCCGGGGGTGAGGGTTCGACCCTCGCCCGCCAGCACGTAGCCGCCGTCCTTCCAAAGCTCGCTCGTGGCCGGGTCCATGGCGAGAGCCACCTCGTCCCCGGGGGAACGTCCCGCCCGTTCTATGGCCTCCACCAGCAGTTTCACCGCGTCCTCGTTGGCCGGGAGGTCCGGGGCGAATCCCCCCTCGTCCCCCACCGCTGTCGACAGCCCCCGCTCCGCCAGGAGGGACTTCAGGGCGTGATAGGTCTCGGCGCCCCAGCGCAACGCCTGGCTGAACGAGCTGGCGCCCACGGGCATCACCATGAACTCCTGGAAATCCACCGAGTTGTCCGCGTGCGCACCCCCGTTGAGGACATTGAGCATCGGAACCGGCAGCACATGGGCGTTGGTCCCCCCGATCGACCGGTACAACGGCAACCCGAGTTCGTCGGCGACGGCCTTGGCGTTGGCCAGCGAGACGGCCAAAATGGCATTGGCGCCCAGCCTCCCCTTGTCCGGGGTCCCATCGAGGTCGATCATGGAGAAATCGACATTCCGCTGGTCGAGCGCGTCCAGGCCCTCCAGCGCATCGGCGATGTCGTCGTTGACGTGGGCCACGGCACCCAGCACGCCCTTGCCGCCGAACCGCTCTCCCCCGTCGCGGAGCTCCACCGCCTCGCGAAGCCCCGTCGAAGCCCCTGACGGCGCGATGGCGCGCCCTCTGGCACCGGAGACGAGGATCACCTCGGCCTCGACGGTCGGATTGCCGCGGGAGTCGAGGACTTCCCGCCCGATCACGTGCTCAATGGCGCTCACTACGTCACTCCCTCGGCGTCAGCCCTGGTTGGACACCGGCTCATCAGACTAGTGGGTGCGTCCCTCCGGTATTGGGAGGCCCTCCGCTTCCGCCTCACGCGCCACGACGCCGTCCCGGAAGGCCAGCGCCCGCGAGCGCAGCGCCAATTTCGGGGTCGATTCCCAGCCGGCGCGCCACATCCGCCACGTCGAAGAGCAGGTCGCCCACCAATCGCCCGGTCTCCTCGTCCGCGCCGTCGAGGGTGGCGTCGGCCGCGGCGGTCGCCGGGTCGACCTCCCGGCTCGACAGCGCGGCGAGCCTCGCGGCCAGGTCTGACCCGGCTTCGCCCGGCCGGGGGCCCGCCATCCCGACGGAGAGCGCCTTTCTCTGCAACTTGGTGGACAGCAGTAAGGCGGGGAGGTCGGCCGGGATCCCTTCGGTCACGCTGGAGCGGCCCTTTTCCGCCCTCTTTATCTGCTCCCAGTTGGCTCTGACCTCGTCGGCGCTGGCGGCGTCGGCGTCGCCAAAGACGTGGGGGTGCCGGTGCACCAGCTTGTCGTGCACGCCCCGGGCGACGTCGGCCAGGGTGAAGCGCCCGGCCTCCTGGGCCAGCCGGGCGTGGAAGACGATCTGGAACAGCAGATCTCCCAACTCCTCCTCCAGATGGTCGGCGGAAGCGGCCACCTGCGACTGCTTGCCATGGACCTCGGCGCCTTGGAGCTCCCCCAGGGCGTCGAGGACCTCATAGGACTCCTCGAGCAGGTGCGGCATGAGGGACCCGTGTGTCTGCGCCCTGTCCCACGGGCATTCGGCCCGCAGGGTCGCCACCAGCTCCTCGAGGCGGGCCATCTCCCGGGCCGACCCGGCGGGTCCCACCACCGCCGGGATGTAGAGGGACGTCAGGTGATCGGGTTGCAGCGTGCGGTCCAGGTCCCACCACCCGACGTGGACGACCTGCTCGTCGGCGAGGCCGAGGTGGGAGAGGAGCATGACGTCGGGCGCCACGAGGTCGTCGTCGGAGAACGCGGTCAGCTTGATCTCCGACAGCAGGGCCTGCGACCAACATTGGGCTACCAGGTGGGGTCCCCCCTCGGCGGTGTACTGCTGCGCGAACTGCTCGGCGTCCACCAGCCGCACGCCCGCCCCCAGCGGGTCGAGGCCGAGCCGCTCCCAGGCGAGGTCCAGGAACGAGAGCGCGGGGACGATGGTCAGATCCACCCGGGAGTCGCCGCGCAGCAACTCGACCGTTCGCTCCGCCACCAGGGGGGAACCCGGCACCGCATAGGTGATCGGCTCCGGAGCCTGCGCGGTCGCCGCCTGCACCAGTGTCTCCACAATTGCTGCGTAGACCTCGGCAAACGTCTCGGCCGACTCGTACATCGGGTCGAGGGCCACATATCCCGAGAGGGCCTCTGCGGCCGGATGACGGGCCGTGCGCAAGAAGGTCTTCCCGCCGCCGGCCAGCAGCGCCTGCACCGTGCCGGTCAGGAATTCCGGGCCGGCAGGCCCCAGGCCCACCACCGTGATCTGGGGACGGTTTCGCCCCACCGACTAGGAGGACAGCCCGGAAGCCGCGACCGTCCCGTTCACCGTCGGGTTCAGCAGGTCGCTGGCCGGGGGCGACGGAGGCGGCAGGACCTGCGTGGCCACCCACTCGCCGTAGCGCCGGTCCACTGAGATGTTCGCCCTCTTCTCGGCCGCCTGAATGATCTTGCCGGCCTTGGCGGCCCCGGCAGCCTCCACGGCGCTCTCCACCTCGGTCCTGGCCTGGGCGAACGAGCTGGGCGTCCGTTGGGTGATCTCGATCAGGAGGTAGTTACTGTTCACCGCTATCGGGCTGGAGACGGTGTTCAACGGCAGGTTCTGGAGGTCGGTCCCGGTGGGCAGGGTGGACGCGACCCCGTAGAGAATGGCGCAACCCTGTGGACCCCCACCTTGGGTCTGTGCCGCCACGGTGGAGAACGGGGTACCCGCGGCGACCGTGGCGGCGGCGGCCGTGGCATCGGCCTCGCTGGTGTACTCCGCCACCGTGAAGCAGGCCGTGTCGAAGTTGGCCGCGTGGGCGTTGAAGTAGCGCTCCAGATCGGCCGCCGTGGAGCCCACACCCGCCGCGTGCTCCTCCAGCACGTTCGCCGTGGCGTCGAACTTCACGGTCTTGTCGACAAAGGAGGCCGGCATGGATCCGAGTACCTCCGCCGCCGTGGCGCCGGTGGCGCAGGCGTACTGCGAACCCGTGACATCGGAAAGGACGGCGGTGATCTGGTTGGTCAGCTCCGACCGTGCCCCGGCCACGTCTGCCGTCGTGACCTGCAGGTTTCGCTCCGCCGCCAGTTGCAACACCAGCTGATGGCCGATCTCGTTGTCGAGATAGTACGCGGCAAAGCTCGTCGACACCGTCGCGTTGGAGGTGCCGTCGCCGGACTGGCCGCTCCCTTCGATGGACGGCAGCGAGGTCTGCCCCCCGGTCGCCACCGCCTCCTCCGCAGTGAGGAAGCAGCGGTAGTCAGCACTGGCGGCAATGGCGTTGAGGTCGGAGTTGAACGCGTCTTGGCTGATCGACTCCCCGTTGACCGTGGCGGCGTTCGAGGGCACGGCGAAGCACGCTGCTGCGAGCCCACCGGCCAGGACAATGAGGAGAACGATGAGTCGCTTCACGTGGCGCGCATGTTACAAGCTGCCCGGAGCGGCATCCGCCTCATCGGGTGGAGCAGGCAGCGGCGGCATCAGGTCTTCGAGCAGCTGGCGCAAGACGTCGGCCGGAAGCTCGCCGGACCGGATCGGGACGAGAAGCTGGGCCAGGTCTTCGCGGTACCTGGCCCCGGGGACCAGCCGGCGCAGGCGGACCTCCGCACTGGCGGCGAGCTGGACCGGGAAAACCCGGGCCATCGGCTGGGCGGACCCGCCCGGTCGCACGTTGCTCATGGTGATCTCGCGGATACCCCGGGCCATGGCCGTCGTCCGCAATCGGGCCAAGGCGAGCAGCCCGATGGCGGGGCCGGGCAGGGGCCCGTAGCGGTCGGCCCACTCCGCCCCGATGTCCTCGACGTCGGCATCCGACGACACCGACGCCAGCCGCCGGTAGGCCTCCAAGCGAGCGTCCTCGGCGGCGACGTAGTCCTTGGGCAGGTGGGCGTCGCCGGGCACGTCGAGGGCCACCGTGGGTGGGGTCGGCCGGGCCTCGCCCCGTGCTTCGGCCACCGCCTCGGCCACCAGCTGCACGTAGAGGTCGTACCCGACGGCGGCGATGTGCCCCGACTGATCGGAGCCGAGAAGGTTTCCCGAGCCGCGGATCTCGAGGTCGCGCATGGCGATCTTGAATCCCGATCCCAGCTCCGTGTGCTCGCCGATCGTCCGCAGGCGCTCGTAGGCCTGCTCGCTGAGGACGCGGTCCGCCGGGTGGAAGAGGTACGCGTAGGCGCGCTGGCCGCCGCGACCCACGCGGCCCCGTATCTGATGGAGCTGTCCGAGGCCGAGCAGGTCCGCCCGGTCGACGATCAGCGTGTTGACCGAAGGCATGTCGATGCCCGACTCGATGATGGTCGTGCACACGAGCACGTCGTAGCGGCGCTCCCAGAAGTCGAGTACCACCGTCTCGAGACTGCCCTCGTCCATCTGCCCGTGCGCGATGGCCACCCGCGCCTCGGGGACCAGGCGTTGCACCTCACGCGCCACGGCTTCGATGTCCGACACGCGGTTGTGCACGTAGAAGGCCTGGCCCTCGCGGAGGAGCTCACGCCGGAGCGCCTCGCTGATGGCGGCCGGGTCGTGTTCCCCCACGTAGGTCAAGATGGGACGGCGGTCAGCGGGAGGCGTGTTGACCATGGAGAGGTCCCGAATCCCGGTCAGCGCCATTTCCAGGGTCCGCGGGATCGGGCTCGCCGTGAGCGTCAGCACGTCGACCCCTTCGGCCAATCGCTTGACCGCCTCTTTGTGCGTGACCCCGAAACGCTGTTCCTCGTCGACCACCAGGAGGCCGAGCCGTTTGAAGACGACATCCTGACCGAGGAGTCGGTGTGTCCCGATGACCACGTCGATGCTGCCGTCGGCCAGCCCCTCGACAACCTTCTTCTGTTGCGCCGGCGAGAGGAACCGACTGAGGAGCTCGACCCGGACGGGGTAGGCGGCGAACCGATCGGCGAAGGTCTGCGCATGCTGGCTCGCCAACAACGTCGTGGGCGCCAGGACGGCAGCCTGCGTCCCGTCCTGCACTGCCTTGAACACGGCGCGCACCGAGACCTCCGTCTTGCCGAAGCCGACGTCACCGCAGATCAACCGATCCATCGGCCGTGGCTCCTCCATGTCCGCCTTCACGTCGGCGATCGCCTTCAACTGGTCTTCCGTCTCGACGAATTCGAACGAAGCCTCCATCTCGGTCTGCCACGGTGTATCGGGGCCGAACGCGTGCCCCTCCACCGCCAGGCGGCGCCGGTAGAGCTGGACCAACTCGTCCGCCACCTCACTGGCCGCCGCGCGTGCCTTGGCCCGAGTGCGCTGCCAGTCGGCCCCGCCCATCTTCGAAAGCGTGGGGGTCTCCCCCCCGCTGTAGGCGGTGATCGCCTCGATCTGGTCGACGGGAAGGTAGAGCCGGTCGCTGCCCCGGTACTGCAAGATCAGGTAGTCGCGGGTCGTCCCCCCCATGGTCCGCGAGGTGACACCTTCGAACCGGGCCACGCCGTGCTGCCGGTGGACCACGAAACTGCCCACCGCGAGGTCGTCGAAGAAGCCGTCGGTGGCACGGGCCCTCGGCCGGGCCCGCCGGTGGGGCATGCGACGGCCGGTGATGTCGGATTCGGACAGCACGGCCACGCGGCAGTCCGGGAGGATGAAGCCGGTCGACAAGGGGGAGGTCACCACGACGGCACCGGGCCGCCCGCCACTCTCCTCTTGGACCGGAACGTGGAGGCCCTCCTCGGCCAACACGGCCGACAGCCGCGTCGCGCCGCCCGCCGTTGCCGCGCACAGGGTGACGGCGTAGCCGTCTTCGACGAGCTGCGTCACCTGGCCGGCCAGCCGGGCCGGGTCCCCGGCAACGGGGCCGAACCCGCGCACGGTCATCGCCGGCGTCGCCGGGCCGTCCGGCGTCGCCGGCAGCGCCAGCACCCCGGCCTTGCTCTGTTGCAAAAGACGATCGAACGGCAGGTGGAGGCGGGGGAACTCGACCTCGGCGGCCTCTGCCGCGCCCCAGGTCATGGCAAGCGTCTCGGCCAGCGCAGCCTCTTCGTCGAGGAGCTGTACCGCACGGTCTCGGATCCGCCGGGGCTCGACCAACACGACCTGCGACCCCGCCGGGAGGAGGTCAGGGACGAGGTCCTGGCGCGGGTAGACGTAGGGGAGCCACGACTCCATCCCATCGAAGCTCTCGCCCTCGGCCAACCGGTCCCATTGCGTCACCCCCCACGGCTGCGCCGTCACGAGCGAAGCCGCAGTGGACCTCACCTCGGCGGTCGGGATGAGTTCGCGGCAGCCGAAGAACACCGCCAGGTCCAGGTCTGCCAACGACCGCTGATCGTTCACGGCGAACGCGGTCAACCGATCCACCTCGTCTCCCCACAGGTCGATACGCACCGGCGTATCGGCGGTGGACGGGAACACGTCGACGATGCCGCCGCGTACGGCCACCTCCCCCCTGTGCTCGACCTGGTGCTCCCGGCGATACCCGACCGCGATCAGGCGGGCCAGCAGCTGGTCCACCGAGAGCTCCTGGCCGGGCCGGACGGTCGTGGGCCCGGCGTCGTGGGCACTTGGCCCGAGCCTCTGCAGGAGGGCCCGGATCGGGGCCACGATCACCCGAGGAGCGGGTAACGAGGGGTCGTCCTCGCCGTGGGTGAGACTCCACAGCAGCGCGAGACGGCGACCCATCGTCTCCACCTCGGGGCTGACCCGCTCGAAGGGCAAGGTCTCCCACGCCGGGAGGACGGCGACCGGACCCTCGACCGCCCCCACGACCACGGCACCGTCGTCCGCCCTCCGGGGCAGCAGGCAGGCCAGGTCGTCCGCCACCCGTTCGGCGTCGACGCCGGTCGAGGTGACCACCACGATCGGCGACCGCTCGGTGAAGTTGGCCAGGGCGGCGATGAGGACGGACTGGGCCGGTGTGGCGACAGCCAGCGCGGCGTCAGCCGACCCGAGGAGGGTCGGCAGCACGGGATCGCTGCGGAGCAGTCGGGAGATGGCGTCCAGCGCGCCGTCGTGCGGGCCGGTCAACGGAGGGCGGGATCCCAGCGAGGGCAGCGGAAGTCGGGAACGCTGGTCACGCGATCCACACTACCGGCGCGCCCGTCGACCCCATCAGGGGAGCGAATGACACCATTGCGTAGCGGAGTCGACCCCCTCGCGGGCGATGTGCTCGACCGTGTCGGCGGCCCGCTCGACGGCGCCGTCGAGCTGAGAGCGGACCGCTTTGGGAGGGCGGTTCAGGACGTGCGCAGCCCCCTGCCGGGCGCTGGGCGGCTTGCCGACGCCGATGCGCACGCGCACGAAATCCGTGGAGTGCAGGTGCGACTGGAGGGAGCGCAGCCCGTTATGACCGGCCAGTCCTCCGCCCGACTTCACCCTCACCGTCCCCGGCGGCAGGTCGAGCTCGTCATGCACCACAACGATGGAGGCCGGGTCGCTGATGCCGAACCGTGTGGCCAGGCTGCGGACGGCGAGCCCCGATTCGTTCATGTAGGTCGTCGGGATGGCCAGCGCCACCTTGCGGTCGCCGAAGACGACGGAGGCGACGCGCGCGTGCAGTCCCTTTTCGGCTTTCAGGGCGGCGCCGGCTCGGGTGGCCAGGAGATCAACCGTCTCGGCCCCGACATTGTGCAGCGTTCCGGCGAACTCACTTCCAGGATTGCCCAACCCGACCACGAGCAGATCGGCGGAGGCGCCCCGTCGCTCGGAACGGGGAAAGATGCGGCGCAGGACTCAGCCTTCGTCGGCAGATGCATCGGCTGCCGGCGCGGCGGTGTCCGATGCTGTCGCGGCCGATGCGGCCGCGCCCTCTTCGCCCTCTTCCCCTTCGGCCTCGAGCGTGACGACCCGGGGCGGCTGGCCGATGGCGATCGCGGTCTCGGGATCGATATCGGTCGTGACGCCGGCCGGCATGGTGAGGTCGGAGATCCGCAGCTGCGCCCCAATGGTCAGCTCGCTGATGTCGACCTCCAGCGAGGTCGGGATGTCCGCCGGCCGCGCCTTGACGGCCAAGGTGAACATCTGCTGATCGACGAGACCGTCCCCGTGCTGCACCTCGAGCGCCTCGCCCACCAAGACGATGGGCACGTCGGCCGCGATGACCTCGTCGCGCCGCACGATCTGGAAATCGACATGGGTGACGGTCTGGGCCACGGGATGACGCTGCATCTCACGAGCCAGGGCCAGGTAGGTGGTCGAGCCCGTCTCGAGCGAGAGCAGCTGGTTGGCTCCCGCCTCGCCGTTGAGGGCGATACGGAGCTCGCGCGCCACCACGGCGACCGAGACCGGGTCGGTCCCGTGCCCGTAGATGACGCCGGGGATCTTGCCCTCGCGGCGCAGGCGGCGCGTGGCGCGTGAGCCGAGCGTGCGTCCGACTTCGGCGGCAAGGGTGACATCGGCCATAACGGGTCTCCTCAAAGTGGTGCAGAACAGTGGGCGCGGTCGGCCTGGGCCTCCGGCGAACGACGAGCCAGCGTAGCCGCCCGGACGAGGCACTCCAAGCGCACCACCGCCCCGCACCGGGGTGCGGCGCCCCGGCCCGCGTCAGCCGGTGGCAATTTGCCGCGGCTTTGCGACTTCGGGTCGCATCATCCCAGTTCAGATGCCTAGTTCACGGTTCCAGTCGTCCTGGCGATGCGGTGTCCCCACCGGGCGCCTGGTCCCGTCAGTACGCACGTGCTTTCCCGCCTTCGGCACTGCGGTGCCCGGACCGCCCGCCGCCACGAGGTCGATCCTGCGGCGTCGACCCGGATCGCCGGAGACGGGCGGGGCAGCGACGAGGTGACGGACGAAGAGGGCCATCAGGGCGAGCAGCACGAAGGCGGCGATGGTCAGCGTGGTTGCCCCGAACGGGGGCTGCCAGGAGCCCTGCAGGTAGTTGATCGGCCCCCCCACGCCGACTGCATAGCGTCGGAGCGCCTCGGCGAAGGCGGCGAAGGCCGCCACCGCCAGGAGGGCGCAGACCAGGGTCGCCACGCGAGTGCGTACCCCGCGGAGTGCGTCGGAGCGTTCTACCAGGGCGACCGCCATCAGGGGCACCCCGACCGCCATCGGCATGATGTAGCGCGCCTGCCAGATGACGCCCAGCCGGTGCGCCTGCCCGTAGGAGATGGCCACCGGGACGAAGATCACGACGAGTATGAGCAGCACCACGGCGGCGGCGTGGCGGCGTCTGGCGCAACTCAGCGCGAGCAGGACGAAGAGCCCGACGGCGGCATACCAGAACAGGTACGTGAGGAGCGGCGAGAGCGTGTCCAACCATCCGAACACGCCGATCATCTGCTGGATCCAGTCCCCGGTGCCACCGAGAATGGCCGCCGCCAACGGCGTGCCCGACCCCTTGATTTTCACTCCCACCGGCAGCAGGTCGAGCGCATGGGCCACGACAATCCACCCGACGGCGAAGACGGCTGCGGGCACCACGCAGACCATGGCCCACCGCACGCAACGTGCCCGCGCCATGGCGCGCAGACCCCGCCACCCCGCTAAGAGAGCGAGGAGGAGCACGATGCCCGCGACCCACAGCGGCGACAACGCGCGGGAGAGGAGCAGCGCGATGGCGGCGACCGTGACCACGGCCACCAAGCCGGGCGGGGGCTGGCCGGACCGTTCGAGGGCGAGCACCAATCCTGCGCACCACAGGCACGTGGCCGAGGTGATCTCCAGCCCGCTGGGATTGACCACGCCTCCGAGGAAGTACGTCATCGGTGTGATCGCCACGAGCAGCCCGACCAGAAGGAACCGGCTCCGTGACCATGCCGCGACGGAGAACGCGGCCAGGGCCAGAAAGACTGCATTGAGGAGCGCGCTCGTGAGTCGCATGGCGTAGATCCCGTTGCCAGAAGCGGTGACGAGCGAGGGCAGGCCGACGATGGCGTAGTAAAGAGGTGGGTAGCGACCGACATAGGTGTAGGTCCGCTCCGCTGCCTTCGATTGCGTCAGGTGGTGCGCGCACGACGCGGGCACGGTGTCCTTGAAGGTGAAGCATCCCCCGTACGTCGGTCCGGCCGCGTAGACCTTGGGGATGGTGATGTCGGTAATGGCGTTGCCGGCGTTCTTGACGGTCCGCCCGACGAGCTGCCCGTGCACCAGGGCCACGGCTCTGGCCACCTGCGCCGGCTCGTCGGGCGAGGCGAAGAACGGCGTGGCCAGGGACCACACGGCCATATTCCCGAACGCCAGCACCAAGACGATGACGAAGACCCGCCAGGGGCGGGCAACGAGGCTGCCGGCGGTCTGCGGTTCGCCCTCATCCGAGCCTGCGACGCGTTCGCGCGTGATCTCGGACGTCGACATAGGAAGCTGCGAGTGTATCCGTCGCCGGTTGATTCCAAAGGTGGCCCACTACGGGCCGCGGGTCCTGAGATGGCCCCTCAGAGCCGGGCGCTCCGCCGAGAGTGGCCCGGTCGCCGCCCGTGAGACGAAGGAACCCGCACCCGAAGGCCCGAGACCGAGCTGGAGCCCATCGAGTACCGGACACTCTCGGTGATCGTCCCGTCTACAACAGAGCGCGACCGTCGCCGAGATAATCCGGAGGGTACGCGCCGCACCGGTGTCGCTGGCGGTCGACGTGACGGTGGTGGACGACGGGTCGACCGACGGCACGGACAAGGTGCTGGCGGCCCTGGACGATCCCGTGGTCCGGGTCGTCACGCACGAGCGCAACATGGGAAAGGGTGTCGCCATACGGACCGCGCTCTCCTACGCCCACGGTGACCTCGTGCTGATACAGGACGCCGACCTCGAGTACGACCCCGACGACTGGCCCCGACTGCTCGAGCCGATCCTCAAACGCAAGGCTGCCGTGGTCTACGGCAGTCGCTTCACCGGCGAGCGGAAGAACATGCTGTTGCTGCACTGGATCGGGAACCGCTTTCTTTCCTGGTCACCAACGTGTTGTACCCGTCGACCCTGTCGGACATGGAGACCTGTTACAAGCTGTTCGACCGGCGTGTCCTCGTAGGGATCGTCCTCGTCTCGAACCGGTTTGATTTCGAGCCCGAGATCACGGCGAAAGTGCTTCGCCGTGGCTACCGCATCTACGAGGTCCCGATCTCCTACGCCGGTCGCGAGATGGATGAAGGCAAGAAGATCACGTGGCGGGACGGCTTCGGCGCGGTGAAGGCGCTCGTCAAGTTCAGGTTCGCCAAGGCGTACTGATCCCGGGCGATTCAATGATCCCCGGCGACTCTTTCAGACCAGATTGTCGCCACCGAACAGCTCGGAGACCGAGGTGTCCTCGAAGACGGCGTCGATGGCGTCGGCAATGATCTTGGCCACCGAGAGGATCTCGAGCTTGTCGAAATAACGGTCCTCGGCTACCGGGAGCGTGTCGGTCACCACCACGCGGGAGATCGGTGCCGCCTTGAGGCGATCCACGGCCGGGTCGGAGAGCAGGGCATGGGTGGCCATGACCGAGATCTCGGCCGCCCCGGCCTCGGAGAGAAGCTCGGCGGCGGCGCAGATGGTGCCGGCGGTGTCGATCATGTCGTCGATGAGCACGCAGTGCCGTCCTTCCACGTCACCGACGACGTGGAGGGCCTTGACCTCGTTGTGCGAGCCACGGGGGCGGGTCTTGTGCACCAGAGCCAGCTCCACCCCGAGATGCTGGCTGTAGCGCTCGGCCACCTTCACCCTCCCGGCATCGGGGGCCACCACGACGACGTCGCCTCCGAGGTTCTCCCGCATGTAGGCCTCCAGCACCGGGAAGGCCACGAGATGATCGAACGGGGTGTTGAAGAACCCCTGGATCTGCCCCGAGTGCAGGTCGACGCTCACCACCCGGTCGGCGCCGGCGGCGGACAGCATGTCGGCCACCAACTTGGCCGTGATGGGCTCGCGCCCACTCGTCTTGCGATCCTGCCTGGAGTAGCCGTAGTACGGGCACACCGCCGTGATGCGCTTGGCCGAGGCACGCTTGGCGGCGTCGATCATGATCAGGTGCTCCATCAGCGAATCGTTCACCGGGCCGCTGTGGGTCTGGATGATGAAGACGTCGCAGCCGCGAATGGAGATGCCGTACTTGCAGTGGATCTCCCCGTTGGCGAACTCCCGGAGGTTCGCTTCGCCCAGTTCGACGCCGAGATGACGGGCGATGTCCTCCGCCAGCTTTGGATGCGAGCGGCCGGATATCAGCTCGAGCCGGCGATGCGGGATGAGCTCCACGGTGACAACGCTACTGCCCCGGAGGGGGTGCCGTCGCCGGGGCCCTCAGGCCACGGGGCCTTCCACGACGGTGTGCGGGGGAACGACCGCCCGCTCAGGCACCTCGGCGCCCGGTCGCAGCACGCAGAACGGCCCGATCTGGGCCCCGTCGCCGACGGTGGCGTGATCGCAGGTGCTCTCCGAGACCGTGGCGCGCTGGCCGACCGTGGTGTCGGTCAGGTTGCTGTTCGGGACCGATCTCGCTTCCCTCGCCGACGACGCAGCGCCCCCGCAGGATCACGCCCGGGAGCAGTGAGACGTCGGTGGCCAGCTGCACCTCGGCATCGACGTAGGTGCGCTCGGGGTCCCACATGGTCACGCCCCGGCGCATCCAGCGCTCGTTGATCCGGTCCCGCAGCTCGGCTTCGGCCACGGCCAGCTGGGCCCGGTCGTTGACACCCGCCGCCTCCATGGCATCGCGCAGCACGAGCGACTGCACCCGGTACCCCGCACTGAACAGCACGCCCACCGCGTCGGTGAGGTAGTACTCGCCCTGCACGTTGGCCGGGCTCAAGCCGGCGTAGCGCCGGCGCCAAGATACTGCGACGGAAGCAGTAGATCGACGTGTTGATCTCCGTGATCACCTTCTCCTCATCGGTGGCGTCGACCTCTTCGACGATGCGGCACACGACGTCGTCCTTGCCGTGCACCACCCGGCCGTAGCCCCGGGGATCCTCGACTTCGGCGGTCAGCAACGTGGCGCCGGCATCGGCGGCACGGTGGTGGCGCACCAGCGCGGCCAGCGTCTGTGGGCGCAGCAGTGGCGTGTCCCCCGGGAGGACGACCACATCCTCTTCCTCGTCGTCGTCGTCGGGCAGGCCGGTGAGCCCGACGGCGAGCGCGTCGCCGGTGCCTGACTGCGTCTCCTGCTCGACGAACTCGATCTGCATGGACGGGGGGGCGTGTTGCACGAGCGTCTTGGTGACCCACTCGGCCCGGTGGCCGACCACGACGACGACCCGGGTGACGTCGATCTCCGCCATGGCGTCGAGGACGTGGAGGATCATGGGGCGGCCGCAGAGGAGATGAAGGGGTTTGGGCCGCACCGAGTGCATGCGGGTCCCCTCACCCGCTGCCAGGACCACGGCGGAGAGCCGGCGTCGTTCCATGGGGCCATTCTTAACTGAACGGCGGGGGTCGAAGGGGACACGGGGCCCGATTACTGTTCCAGGACGTGATGCCCTACGACGAGTTCGGTCTGTTTTCGGAGAACGCGGCCGAGTACGGGCTGCCCTACAGCGGTCCCCCGGCGGTGCGCCGGGTCGACGTGGAGGTGGGACCCGGGCGCAAGGTCAGCAGCCTGGTCTGGGGCTCCTCGCCACCCGAGTTGGTCCTGGTACACGGGGGTGCCCAGAACGCCCACACCTGGGACACCGTCGCCATGATGCTGGACCGGCCGCTCGTGGCCATCGACCTCCCGGGCCACGGTCACTCCGACGGCGGCCCGGATGGCTCGCTGTCACTCGAGAGCAACGGGGCGGACCTGGCCCAGGTGGTCGCCGCCCTGGCCCCCGATGCAGCCGGCGTGGTCGGGATGTCCCTCGGGGGCCTCTCCTCCATCGCCCTGGCGGCCCACGCCCCCGAGCTGGTGCGCGCCCTTGTCCTGGTCGACGTGACCCCGGGGGTCAATGCCGAGAAGTCCGCCCCCATCCATGCCTTCGTGAACGGCCCGGAGAGTTTCGCCAACTTCGACGAACTGCTGGCCCGCACCATTGAGCACAATCCCACGCGCTCGGTGTCGTCACTGCGCCGCGGGATCCTGCACAACGCCGTGCAGCGCGAGGACGGGAGCTGGGTCTGGCGCTATGCGCGATTTCGCGCCGGGGAGAGCGGCACCGCCCCCGACTTCGAGAAGTGGTGGGACGCCGTCTCGGGCCTGACCATGCCGATATTGCTCGTGCGCGCCCTGGCGTGGTCGGTCGTGGGGGACGACGACGTGGCCGAGCTGTTGCGGCGTCAGCCGTCGTGCCAGGTGGTCGGGGTGGAGGGTGCCGGCCACAGCATCCAAGGAGACCGGCCGAGAGAGCTGGCCACGATCCTGTCGGATTTCCTCTTCCCCGACGGCCGGGTAAGCGGCGGTGAGCGTGAGCTCCGGGGGGAGGGCTCGAACCTCCAACATCCGGCTCCAAAGGCCGACGTTCTGCCGATTGAACTACCCCGGATCGCCGCAAGGTCTCCCGTACGGGGACCGGCACGAGCGTAGAGGTTAGGGCCTGCCCGTCCTCTCGCCGCACGAAACCGTCGCAGTAGGCTCATCCCCCCGTGCGCATTCTGGTGGTGGACGACGATCTGGCAGTCTGTCGATCAATCGACCGGGCGCTGCGCCTGGAGGGCTACGAGGTCGACACCGTCGCCTCCGGGGGCGAGGCACTCCAAGCCGTGGCCTCGACCTCCCCCGACGCCCTCGTGCTCGACCTCCAGCTGCCCGACCTCGACGGGCTGGCCGTCTGCCGGCGCATCCGGGAGTCCGGCGACGACATCCCGATCCTGATGTTGACGGCGCGCCACGGCATCGATGACCGGGTGCAGGGGCTCGATGCCGGCGCCGACGACTACCTCGTCAAGCCGTTCGCGCTCGAGGAGCTGCTGGCCCGGCTACGGGCCCTCTTGCGCCGCCGTTTCGAGGGCGAGGGCGGCCTCGTGCGATTCGGTGAGCTCACGCTGGACCTGGCCTCCCGAGAGGCTCATCGTGGCGCCCGGGCCTTCGCCCTGACCCGGATCGAATTCGACCTGCTCGAGCTCTTCCTGCGCCACCCGCGCCAGGTGCTGACCCGGGAGGTCCTCCTCAACAAGGTGTGGGGCTTCGACTTCGACTCCGGGACCAACTCGCTGGCCGTCTATGTGGGCTACCTCCGTCGCAAGACCGAGGCGGGTGGCGAGCCGCGGTGCATCCACACCGTGCGAGGCGTGGGGTACATCCTGCGGGGCGCGTGACCTTCCGCACACGCCTTGTCCTGGCCACGACGGTGGCCGTCGTGGTCGCCGTGCTCGTCGCCTCCACCGCCTCCTTTCTGGCCGCCCGCAATTCGCTGCTCGGAGCGGCCGACGAATCCCTGACGGCGGCGGCCAAGAAGATCACTGCCGGCCAGCAGATCAGCACCACCACCGCCACGCTGGGACAGGTCATCGATTCGCAGGGGACGCTGGTCTCCGGGGGCGACCTTCCGATCACCCCCCAGGCGCGGCTGGTGGCCGCCGGGCTGGCCCCGTCCTTCTTCACCACCGTCGACGTGGGGGGTGACCAACTGCGGGAGCTGGTCGAGCCCCTGCCTCCCGGGACCCTCTTCGGGTCCCTCGATCTCACCGAGGGCGGGGCCCTCCAGATCGCCACCCTGCTCGACGTGAGCTCCGAGCTGGAACGCCTGGGGATTGTGCTGGGCGCCGTCGCCCTGATCGGGGTTCTCCTTGCGGTGGTCCTGGGGTGGCTGGTGGCCCAGACCGCGCTGGTGCCGCTCAACTCCCTCACCGACACCGTCGAGGACCTGGCAGAGACCACCGACGTCACCCGCCGCCTCTCTCCAGGTGGCCCCGACGAGCTCGGACGCCTCCGCCGCACCTTCAACCGTCTGCTCGAGGCCCTCGAGTTCTCCCGCCGGGCCCAGGCGCCAGCTGGTCGTGGACGCCTCCCACGAGCTCCGCACGCCGCTCACCAGCCTGCGCACCAACCTCGAGGTCATCCGGCGGGTGGACGAGCTCTCGGAAGCCGATCGCTCGGTCCTGGTCGACGATGTCCTGGTGCAGCTGCAGGAGCTGACCGACCTGGTGGGGGACCTGGCCGAGTTGGCGCGCGGGGACCAGATGCCGGTCCGCCAGGAACCCCTCCGCCTGGACCTGCTCGTCGGCGACGCGGTCGCCCTGGCCACCACCCATGGGCGCACGCAGGGCGTGACGTTCGACCTCACCTCCGAGGAGTGCTGGGTCGCCGCGGACGACGACCGCCTCTCGCGCGCCGTGGGCAACCTGCTGGACAACGCCCGCAAATGGAGTCCCCCGGGCCAGGTGGTCTCCGTCCTCTGCCGGGACGGGAAGGTCGTGGTGCGCGATCGCGGGCCCGGCATCGAGCCCGACGATCTCCCCCACGTCTTCGACCGCTTTTATCGGGCCCCCTCGGCCCGGGGCCTGCCCGGCTCCGGGCTCGGGCTGGCCATAGTGGCTCAGGTCGTCAAGGCCGAGGGGGGCACCATCGCGGCCGAAGCCGATCCCGACGGTGGCACCCGCATGACGCTGCGCCTCCCGACCGTCGACCCCCCGGTCGAGACGGGCGACGTCGCAGCCATGGCTCCGAGCTAGATCGCCTCCTGCGTCGATGAGCTCGATCCGGTTTCCGAAGGGGTCGTCGATGTAGTACCCCGCACCTTCGGGTTGATCCGGGTTCGGCCGCACCTCGATTCCGGCCGCCGCGGCCGCGGCGACGAGGCGCGGCCAGATCACGCACCACCAGGGCCGGGTGGGCCTTGCGGGCCGGCCGGAAATCCGCCTCGACGCCCAGGTGGAGGGCGACCGGGCCCGATGTGAACCAGGCCCCGCCCCGCCCCGCCATGGGCTCGGGTTTGGCTATCCGCACAAAACCCAGGACGCCGGCGTAGAAGGCCTCGGCCTCCGATTCCCGGCCCGGTGGCATGGCGAGCTGCACGTGATCGAGCCCGATAATCGCGAAGCCCATGATGACGCTCCTCCCCGCTGTCGGAGGTCGACCTGGCAGTCGGCCCACCAGACCGCTAGCCTGCCGCACGACATGGGATCACTGATCAAGAAGCGCCGCAAGCGCATGCGCAAGAAGAAGCACAAGAAGATGCTGAAGGCCACCCGCTGGCAACGCCGGGCGGGGAAGTAGCCCCCTTCAGCTCCCGTCCCACCCCTCAGGGACCGTGTGCGCCCGTACGAGGCGCGCCCGCTCGTCGCCCCGGTTGAGCCAGATGGGATCCTCGCCGGCTGCCGTCCGGCGCCACCTCGACGAACCAGGTGGACCCGCTCCCGGCCAACGTCGGCTCCCCGCCCGCCACCTCGCGCAAGGCGTCACGCCACAGGGCCAGTCTCGGCTCGACCGTCAGCGCCGCCGTGGTCAGCGCGTTGACCTCGGTCTCGAGAGGCCGTTCGCCCAGGGCGTCCCAGGCCGCATAGACCTTCGCCGTGTCGACCCCGAACGGCGGGAGGACCAGGAGGAACGTGCGCGGCTCGAAGTCGAGCGGGGTGACGTCCTCCCCGGTGCCCTCGACCAACGCCCGGCCCCCGACGACGCTGAAGGGGACGTCGGATCCCAGTGCCCGCGCCACGTCGGGGTCCGTGCAGCCGGCCCACCGCAGCACCGCGGCGGCGTCGGTCGATCCTCCGCCCAGCCCGCCGCCCAGAGGAATCCGCTTGCGCACGTGCACGGCAGCCCGCCGTCCCACCGCCCCCAGGGCTCGCGTGATGAGGTTGTCCCCCTCCTCGCCCAACACCTCGGTGCGGGTACCCGGCTCGGCGACGAAGGTCAGCCCCGCACCGCCTTCGGTAAAGGTGAGCTCGTCGGCCAGGCTCAGGCTGACCATTTCGCTCCGGAGCTGGTGGTACCCGTCCGGTCGGACCCCGGTGACGGCGAGGGAGAGGGTGAGCTTGGCGGGAGCGAAGAGCCGGGTCATCGGGCCAACCTTCCCCACTCTTCGACGGTGAGCTCCTCGGCTCGCGCCTCGGGGCGGATGCCGGCCCGGGCAAAGGCGTCCGGGGCGACGACGCCGGCCAGCGAGCTCCGCAACATCTTTCGCCGCTGCCCGAAGCCGGCCTTCACCACCGCGGCCAGTCGTTCGTAGCTCACCTCTTCGACGGGGACGGCCGGCTGGGCCCTCCTCTCCATGCGGACCAGCACCGATTCGACCCTCGGGCGCGGGATGAACACGGACGCCGGGACCTTCCCGGCCACCGACGACCGGGCGAAGTAGGCCACCCGCACCGAAACCGAACCGTAGGCGGGGTCACCCACGGTGGCCGCCATCCGCTCACCGACCTCACGCTGCACCATCACCAGCAGCCGCTGGATCGCCGGCACTTCCACCAGAGTCCTGAGCACAAGAGGGGTGGCGAGGTTGTAGGGCAGGTTGGCCACCAACGACCAGGAGCCCCCGCCCCGCTCGGCCAGGAGGCCGGCCACATCGAGGGTCATGGCATCCCCTTCGATCACCTCGACCCCCGCCGGTTCGACCACGGTGCGCAGGACGGGCAGCAGATGGCGGTCCAACTCGACCGCCACCACCCGCGCGCCCGTCTCGGCCAGGGCCAGGCTCAACGAGCCCAGTCCCGCACCGAACTCGAGCACCGACGAGCCGGGTCCGACGTCGGCGAGCCGGGCGATCCGCCTGACCGTGTTGGGATCAGCGACAAAGTTCTGACCGAGAGCGCGACTGGGACGAAGCCCATTTGCACTGAGCAGCGTCGCGATATCAGCACCGGAATGAGTCACCAGGAGATCGTGACGTCCACCACTCCCTGGCTCGGGTCGGCCAACTGCGCGAAGCCCGACGGGGACATGTCGACGACCCGCGGGTACCCCGCTTGTTCACGATCATCGACGGTGCACGTCGTAGTGGCCCCGGTCGCGACATTCGTCACCGTCAAGACCGTCCCGAACGCGAGGCTGGGGCTGGCGCACATCCCCGCGGGTGCCGCGGCGTACCACGTGGCCTGGCCCTGCTCTCCCTCGGTGCTGGACACGGGTGCGGGCGCACTCTCGACGGTGGCCGGCGCCACGGTGGGGGCGGCGGCCGTGGCGCGCGCCGACACTTCCTCGGCGGGCGGCGGCGGGGGCGCCGTTGTCGTGGTCGTCGTGGTCGGCGGCGGCGGTGGAGGAGGGGGCGTCGTCACTGTCGTCGGCGTGGTGGTGGTCGTGGGCGTCGACTTGTAGCCCACCAGCTGTGAAGGCAATGCGGCGCCGTAGGCCGTCTGCCCGCCGGCCGCGTGCGCGGCCCGTGGTGACGATGCGGTCGTCACGCGTCCCGCGTGCGCCGATCCATGTGACAGCAAGAGGAGAGGCGCTGCGAATACGCCGCCACAGAGGACCGTGGCGACACCGAGGCGCCTCCCCCGAGTGCTCTGTTTCCGCAGGGCTCCACCCTTCTCCGGGGACAGTGCACCCGCGCCGACACAAAGCCGGCGAGGGGGAACGGGCAGAACATAGGGACTAGATGGGGACTCGTGCAAGTGAAATGACGGGTCGGATGATTCCCCGTTTCGTTTCCCCAGGTCAGGGCGTGACTTCACCCCGACCTGGGGCATAATCCCTGTTCAGATGCTATTTCTCCCCGCCCGATCTCTATAGTCCCAGGTCAGGGAGTCCTTGCACGACGCGCTCCGGCGCGTGGGTCAGGCGGAGATGGCAAAGGCTGCGGCAGCCGCGGCTGCCGTGCTGGCGGCGATCGACTCGACCGCGCACCCCTTCACCTCGGCCACGGTGGCGCCGACCAACGGCAGCAGCGCGGGTTCGTTGGGCCGCCCCCGATGCGGCACCGGAGCGAGGAACGGGCTGTCGGTCTCCACCAAGAGGCGATCGAGGGGGCAGCGCGCCGCGGCCTGGCGGACATCGCCCGCGTTCTTGAAGGTGATGATCCCACTGAACGACACGAACATTCCGGCCCGCACGCAGCGATCGAGTTCGTCGGGTCCGCCGGTGAAGCAGTGCAGGATCGTCCGCTCCGGGACGCCCTCGGACTCGAGGACATCGAAGAGGTCGTCCCACGCGTCCCGCGCGTGAATCACCAACGCCAACTCGTGCGCGTGTGCCAGCGCGATCTGCGCCGCGAACGCCGCTCGCTGAGCGGGGCGCGGCGAGTGCTCGTAGTAGTAGTCCAAGCCGCACTCGCCGACCGCCACCACGACGCTGTCGTCGATGGCCAGCTCGTGGTTCAGCAGCCCGTCGATCCCCTCGACGCCGGCGGAGGCGTCATGCGGGTGCAACCCGATGGAGGCCCACGCGGTCGGCGTCCCGCCGTCGTGGCGCGACGCCCGCGCCACCGCGACCGCCTGGGTCGAGGTGGTCACACCCGTGCCGATGCAGACCAGACGCTCGACACCGGCGTCGGCGGCACGGGCCAAGACGAGCGAGAGGTCCTGCTCCTCCTCCCCGCCCTCGCGCCCGCCGAGGTACTCCTCTTGCACATGGCAGTGGGAGTCGAACCAGCCGCTCATCCCTTGCGGCGCGGGAAAAGGGGGTCCCCTTTCACCACCGGCACCCCTCCCGGATACTGCCCCCAGGCCGCGTCGCCGGGGACCCGCGCCGACGAGGGGTCTCCCTCGAGGCCGATACGCCTCCAGATCTCCGCCGCCGAGGCGGGCATGGCCGGAGTTATCAGGACGGCCACGATCCGCAGCACCTCGAGCGCGTTGCCGAGCACGGCGTCGACCCCGGGGCCGGGATCCATCTTCCAGGGTTCGGTGGCCTCCAGCTCGGCGTTCGTCGCCCCGATGAGGCGCCAGGTTGCCTCGAGGGCCTCGTGGGGGGCCCAGCGGGCCCAGGCGGCACTGGTCTCGGCCAGCACCTCGGCAGCCCGCGCCGACAGCGTGCTGTCCGGGTCCGGGGCGGGCCCGATCCCGCCGCATTTGGAGTGGACGACGGTGGCCACCCGGGAGAGGAGGTTGCCCAGATTGTTGGCCAGGTCGGCGTTGTAACGCGCCACGATGCCCTCGTAGGAGAAGTCGCCGTCTCCCCCCAGCGGAATCTCGCGGAGCAGGTGGTAGCGCAGAGGGTCCACACCGAACTCGTCGGCCAGGGCCAGCGGGGAGACTTCGGTGATCTTGAGTGTGGGCCCGTCGTCGCCGGCCCCGCCCGCCGCGGCGACACCGGCCGCGATCATCGACTTCCCCAGCTTCTGCCCGCCCATGAGCAGGTAGCCGTGCACGAAGATCTCTTCGGGTGGGTCGACCCCGGCCGCCATGCACATGGCCGGCCACCACACGCAGTGGAACTTCAAGATGTCCTTGCCGATGAGGTGGTGCGCCGCTCCCCACAGCGCGGCGAACCGTTCGGGATCGCTGCCGTACGAGGCCACCGTGAGATAGTTGATGAGCGCGTCGTACCACACGTAGAACACGTGCCCGTCGTCCCACGGCACCGGCACGCCCCAGCGGAACGAGGTGCGGGTGATGGAGACGTCGTTGAGCCCGCCCCGTATGAAGCCGAGGGCCTCGTTGCGCTTGGAGGTCGGGCGGACGAAGTCGGGGTGGCTTTCGTAGTACTCGAGTAGGGGCGCCTCGAACGCGCTCAGCCGGAAGAAGTAGTTCTCCTCCTGCATCTCGATCACCGGACGGCCGTGGACCGGGCACTTGCCGTCCACCAGCTGCTCCTCGGTGTAGTAGTCCTCGCAGGACACGCAGTACAGGCCGGTGTACGAGCCCAGCTCAATGAACCCGTTGTCGTACACGCGCTGGAGGAACTGCTGCACCACCGCGTAGTGCCGCGGCTCCGTCGTGCGGATGAAGTCGTCGTTGCTGATCTCGAGGCGCTTCCACGCCTCCACGAAGCGGGCGGACGTGCGATCGGTCCATTCCTGAGGCGAGGTGCCATGGGCTTCCGCGGCCTCGACGATCTTCGCCCCATGCTCGTCCGTCCCCGTCACGAAGAAGACGTCGTCGCCAATGAGACGGTGCCAGCGGGCCAGGGCGTCAGCGTTCACCGTCGTATACGCCGTGCCCACGTGCGGGGCATCGTTGACGTAGTAGATCGGCGTGGTCAGGTAGTAGGGCGGCACCGCCGGTAGCGTACCGGCGGTGCCGCCCTCCCGATCTCACGGCGCGGGGCGGCCCTCCTCGGCGCTCCGGAGACGGAGGACGGCTTCGTAGACCTTGCGCCGTGGCACGCCCAGCTCCTCCGCCACGACGAGGGCGATCTGCCGAGGGCCCTCCCCCTGGCCGGTGCTGCAAGCGCTGCCGCACCGCGTCATCGATGGCCTCGTCGCTGACCGGGCCGGCCGGAGGCGCCCCACCGACCACGACCACGACCTCGCCCCGCACCTGGCGCGCCGCGAAGGCGGCAGCCGCATCGCCCGCGGTACCCCGCCAGACCTCTTCGTGCACCTTGGTCAGCTCGCGCACGACCGCGACCCGCCGCCCCGCATCGACCGCAGCCAGGTCGGCCAACGTGGCGGCCACCCGTCCGGGGGCCTCGAGAAGCACAGTCGTGCGGCCATCGGCCATGAGCGACGCCACCCGGTCCCGTCGCTCGCCCCCCTTTCGCGGCAGGAACCCCTCCACACAGAAGCGATCCGTCGGGAGGCCGCTGATCACCAGCGCGGCCACGACCGAGGTCGGGCCGGGCACGATGCTGACGTCCTCTCCGGCCTCGGACAGCCGGGAGACCAGCAACGTCCCCGGATCCGAGATGCCCGGCGTGCCCGCGTCGCTGACCACGGCGACCGTGCCACCCTCCGCCACGCACGCCTGCACCCGGTCGACGCGCGCCCCCTCGTTATGCCCGTGCAGGGACAGGAGTCGATCGCCGTGCGATCCTCCCGCCGGTATGCCCATCGCCGAGAGGAGGGCCCTGGTCCGGCGGGTGTCCTCACAGCAGATCAGATCCGCCGCCTCCAGAACCTGCCGGGCCCGGGTCGAGAGGTCGCCGAGATTCCCGATGGGGGTGGCCACCAGGACCAACCGGCCGCGATGACGCCCCGCCGCGTCGCTCACTCGACCTCGCGTATGTCCAGCTGATCGGCCACCCGGACGCCCCACCGCTCGAGCGCGCCCGGCTTCGGTCTGGAGCACGCTGCGGGCCCCGGGTCGGGGCAACGCGATCCGCCAGGGCGGCATCCGTACCATCTGCATCACGACAAGCTCCTCCGAGAGAAAGGCCACGTCCAGTGGGAACTTCATGCCTGCCGTGTGCACGGCTCGGGCGCCGTCGAGGTGGAGACCGCCATCACAACCCTCGCGCCCGAGCAATCCTTTGACCCTTTCGCCGAACGAATCGGTCATCTCGATTGCGCACACCACATCGCCGTCTCGCAGCAGCCAACCAGACCGCATAGGCGTCCGAGGCTAATGGTTTGACGGGGCGCCGCAGAGCAGGTGGAGAAGCCGTCGCGGACCCCGGGGAAAGACCTCCACCGGGGCCAACTAGGCTCCTCCCTTATGTCGAAGAGGACCGTAAAGCGCAAACTCAGGGCCAAGAAGAAGGCCAACCACGGCAAGAAGCCCAACTGCGGGCGGGGCTGAACGCCTCTCGACCCTTGCGGGTGCCGCTCAACCCAGGCGGCCGTCCCACGCCGCGTGGTGGTCGCCCAGCACCTTTACCAGGGTGGTCGGCAGATCGGAGATGATCCCGTCGACACCTATTCCCACCAAGCGCTCCATGGCCGTGCTGTCGTTGACGGTCCATACGTGGACAGCCTTTCCGCTGCGGTGCGCCGCGCCCACGAAGGCCTCGTCGACCACGACCAGATCCCCCATCCGCTCGGGCACCTGATACGCCACGGCCGGAGTGTCGGGAATCGCACTTCCCTGTTGTACGGCCCGCCAGAACTCCGCCGTCGCCGTGGTTCCGGCCGACGTCGGGACCCCCGGAGCGAATGACCGGAAGGCGTCGGTGGCGGCATCGAGGAACGAGGCCACCATCACATCATCGGTGCGTCCGAATTCCGCTAACAACTTCGCCAACGACTCCTCGTAGGGTGCGACCACCGGCGCGGTCTGCTTGATGTCGAGGTTCAGCACCACGCCGGGGAACTGCTCGAGAACCTGGCGCAGCGATGCGATGCCGAAGCGAGGATCCTCAGGCGCCCGACCCCGGTAGGGATAGTCGGCGGCGGGGCGGTCGGGCGTGACGTCGGCGCCCGGGATGAACCAGTACGAGAAGTCCAGTTGCCGCAACTCGGCCAGGGTGAAACTGGCGATGTTCCCCGTTGCCGCCGTCGTGCGATCGACCGTGGCGTCGTGGCAGACGACCAGCTCCCCGTCGGCCGTGGCGTGCACATCGAGCTCGATACCCGTCGCGCCGGCCGCCACCGCCCGCGCAATGGCGAAAAGGGTCGACGAGGGGGATTCCCACGCGCCGCCCTGGTGCGCATAGGCAATCAGCCTTCTCTCCAGCCACACCGATTGATCGCTCACCCATGCGATGGTAACGGTCGAGGACCGATAGCCTCATCCCCGCCGTGCTCGATCACATCCTCGTCGACGTCATCAGTGCCATCCGCCGGTCCTTCGACGAGGCCCTGCTCCAGCGCCAAGCGGTCGAGGAGCGCTTCCAGGTGGACGTATTCCTGGGTGACGTCTCATGGGAGACCTCCTACAGCCTCCCGGGCGAGGAGCAACCGCCGCGGGTGCGCGCCGACGTGTCCGTGGACTGGCCCACCTGGAGCCAGACCTCCTACCGCAGCTGGTCGATCGGTGAGCCCCCCGACGAGCTGCCCGAGATCGTGGTCGAGGTGGCGTTGCGGGTCCAACGACTGGCCCAGGCGCCGGACACCGAAATGGTCCTGCACGCACTGCCCGAAACCAACCCCCTTCTCGGCGTCGAGCCACTCGTGCGCACGGCGACGACCATCGAGCAGGTGCACGCGGGGGGCCACGTCCGCTGGGCCGTGGAGGCCACGTACGAGGGCTCGGTGCGCTTCAGTGAGGCACAGTTGGAGTCGCCCGACGAGATCGACCCCGTGGTCTCGGGCCTCACCCGCTGGATCTCCTCGACGCTGGTCCAGCTGGCCGACCTGCCCTTCGCGTTCCTCCCGCCCGACGAGGACGAGGACTGAAGGCCGAGACGCCGGCATCCCCCGCGTCCGCCCCCCGCCGCCGGTTGCGCACCGCCGTGGGTGTCGCGCTCAGCCTCGGGCTCGGCCTCCTGCTGTCCGCCTGTGTCGGCGGGTCGGTGTCCACCCTCACCTCGCCGCCCACCACCGATCCGGCCCTCACACTGACCGTCCAGCGCTCGCCGGTCGGGCCGATCCTCGCCACTGGCGGAGGCGACACGCTCTATGACTTCGGACCCGACTCCCCCACCCACAGTGCATGTCTCAACGTCGGGTGTGTCTACCAGTGGCCGCCGCTGGAGGTCGGCGGTACGGTCAGGGTCGGCCGGGGTGTCAAGGCATCCCTGCTGGGCCGGGTGTCACGGCCGGATGGATCGACGCAGCTCACCTATGGCGGCCACCCCCTCTACACCTACATCCGCGACGTGAAGCCGGGGATGGTCACCGGTCAGGCCATCGACCAGGACGGCGGCCCGTGGTACGTGCTCGGTCCGGCGGGGAACGCCATCCATACGGCGTTCACCGTCAACGGCTAGGAAGCTTGATCCACGCGCCGTGGTGACCCCCCCGTCCCGCAGATTGAACCCCCGCCAGGCCGGGTACCGCACACAGCATGACCATTCCCGAAGAACCCGTCCCCGTCGACCCGCCGGAGCCAGAGGTCGTCATCGTTCCCGAGCCGACTGCTCCGGTGGAGATTCCCGAACCGGGCGTCCAGGACACGCCCGAGCGGGCGTAACCCCTTCTCGCGCTGCAACCACGCCGCACCCGATCGGCGACGGAGTCGCAAGCGAGGCCCGGTACGTTGTCCTTGTCGGCGCTTTCCCCCCAGCTTGGGCGCCGGCCGTGCCCCCGGACCGCTCTCACGGTTGCGGGGGTGTTTCACTTCTGACCCACCAAGTTCTGAACCATCACGTTCTTACCGACCCGACGATCCGCTGCTGACCCGACCAGCGGAGCCATCCCCAACGGGGAATTCGTGCCGATGGGTTGCGCCATGGTTGCAGCGAGGTTGCGTCACGGCGCAACGGTGCGTGTCCCCAGGCCCTTCCCAGAGCGGGTCGCTAGGGTGGCCTGCGTAGTCGGTCGCTTCCGATGTGACAGTGCCCCAGCCCCCTGCGAGCCTTCGCGAGGGACTGGGGCACTCGTCGTCTCACACCTGGCCCGATGCCGGGCCTCAATTGTTGAAGCGGAACTACTCAGGCACCACCCGTAGTCTTTCAACGATGTGCATTATCTGTTCTGACCAGGACTTTTGGGTCCGGTCACTTTGTGTTGCTTGTAGACGTTTTGCAACGTCCTGCGGAACTTTCTGCGGACCGGGCGACAGGGCGAAGGGTTCTGCAGAATGATCTGAGATTGCGCTGAGACGGACGACCCGCAGATCAGCCGTTTTGGCGTGGGAGGCCCATACCAATGCCCGATAAAGAGGAATCGCCAACGAACGTTTCATTCGGAATGGAGGACGCGGGCTGGCTGCACGCGGCTAGCGAACCATGCAGGACCCGCGGCAACGATCAGGGCGACGAGCAGAACGGCGGGAATACACAACGCGATGTGCACGCCTGGAACCACGGATGACGTCCCGATTCCGAGTTGGTTTGCAAAGAGGGCCCAGGCGGCGCGGCCGGCAAGGACTCCCAGGGGTATCCCGAGTAGCAACGAAATTGCGGCGAATGTCCCGGCCTGCCACGCCACGAGGGCGAGGACCTGGCGATGGACGAACCCGATCGTCTTGAGGATGGCGAAGTCGCGGCGCCGCCGCTGGACCCAGACGATCATCAATTGCGCCAGCACCCCCACGCCGAGGACAGCCAATACCAGTGCCAGGAACTGGGGTACGCCTTCGATTCGCGCGTAGTTGCCGATGTCGAAGGGAGGCTGCCTCGTGAGGAAACATGTGGTCTGTTGGACTCCCGAGCAAAACGTTGCGGTCGCCTTTCCCAAGCTCCTGACCTCACGAGCCTGAACGGGACCAGGTGCAAAGCGAACCAACAAGAACACGGACGAATCCGCGACCGACGTCCCCGGTGGCACGAGGTCTGCCGCGGTGACGGCCGCCCCGAGTCCTAAGTCAGTTGACGTGAAACTCCCCTGGTCGAACGCCGGGAACACCGCCTGTCCAACGATGTGCATCCGCCGCGCTACGCCGTTGACGCTCAGCGTCAGGGCATCCCCGACGTGTCGGTGCGCCAAACGCAGCACAGATGCCCCCAACGCGACCTCGTCCGGGCGGGTGGGCAACCGGCCGGTCACCAGAGTCGGCCCAACGAGCGGACCACCCCCTCGCGACAGTCCGATGGCAGGAACGTGGAAGCCCTTGACGTCAACCGTCCCGAAGTCCCCGGTAGTCCAGGCCACGACCCCGGCGCGGTGTCGCATCGAGCTGTGGATGACGCCAGGCGGAATGGGGTTGAACTGGGTGTCGATTGCAGCCTGCCAGGTCTGCCCGTACTGCGAGGGAGTCTTCACGAGGTGGACGAGGTTGGCGCCGAACGTGAAGGTGCCGACGACCATGGCGATCGACAAGACGGTGCCGACGAGCGCGCTACGAACTGGAACGGACCCCCGCCCGGAACCGGGATCGAGCGCCTCGCGGATGCCGAGCGTCGCCGTCACGGGTGCTCCGCTGCTCGAGAGTCGGTCCAACCACCTGCCCCTATTCGCTACCGCTCGGCCGTCCGCGCCTTGGTCGGCCTCCGAGCTCAGCCGCCACGACGGCACCGCCACAGCAGCAATCAGAGCGACGACGATGCACAGAAGGCCGATCCCGAGCACGACCCCGTCGACGTCAATACCGGGACTGGGTTCGGCGACTCGCGCCGCCCCCAGCGGCATAATCGGCGACGCAAGAACGGCGAGGACGAAGGCAACCAGTGCCCCGACCGCGGCCATGGCCGCCACCTGCATCAGGTTGATGTACCACAGCTGCCTGCGGTTGAGTCCTAGCGCCCGAAACGTCGTGAGGTCAGCACTCGACGATTTGAGCTGTCGGAGCACCGCCTGGGCAATGAGCACTAAGCCGGTGAAGGCGACGAGGAATGCGAAGATGGCGAGCGCGATGGCCTCGGGTCGAATGGCTCGCTCGATCTGGGCGGCTTGGTCATTCAGATCGGCGATGAAACCGGCACCTCCCGTAACCGGGAACTTCTTCGCCAAGGCTTGAGCCTGTCGACCGAATCGGAACGCCGACGCCCCGGGCCGAAGGCGCACATAGGCCCCATCGAAACTCCGGTACGGGGGGCCGAGCCGGTCGTAAAAGGCGCGAGTGGTGTAGACGACCGGGATTTGCGCCAACGCCGTAATTGGCACCGGATTGTCGCGCGTGTCAAGAAGACGCCAACGACCCTCTGGCGGAAGAACTGCAGTCCCTGCGTCGACTGACCAGGAGCTGTTGAAAGCGTTGCCGCGAGCGTGATCTCGCTACCGACCTGGGCATGGAGCTGTGCCGCGGCCCGGACGTCCAACGCGACCTCGTGCACCCGATTCGTCATGGGCAGTCGCCCCGAGAGGATGCGAGGGCGCTCGATGACGCGGTTGAATCGTTGGTCGGCAGGCGCAAAGACCTGAGCTTCGACCAGCTTTCGGCCGGGCAGAACAGGCAATGCCTGGACCCCGATCACAGGCGCCAGCGTCTCGACGCCCGGCAGCTTGGCGAGCGCCGGGTAATAGCCGCCGAACCCCGTGTTGTTCGGGCTGACGAGCACGTCGGCGGCGTGGGAACTGGCGAGGAAGCGACCGTAGGCGGAGTCGGTGCGCCTGGCGCGGCGGCGGCGACCAGGACGACCGCGCCCGATAGGCCCACGATCGCGGCCAGCATCGTCCAGTTCCGCCAACGAGCGCGGAGCTGGCGCTGCACTATCCAGATGAGGGGAGCCACTCCTCCCCCTTAACGGTCCGTCAATGGCGCCATGAATATGCGACTCGTCACCTGTTCATTAAACAGGACCGCCCGTAGCGTCAAAAGGGGGGTACCCCCCGTAGGCGGGTGTGGTGACCACTACGGATACCACGAGAGACCCGCCGGCTGTCAACACCTCACTATGACCTCGCCGAAGTTACGCGTGATGCCAACAACTCCGATAACTATTCCTGCGAAAAGCACTGAGCTCCGCCTCTTCATTCCTCTTTTCCTGAACGAATGTGGCCAGCGCACGCACATCCACCGTGGTGGCGTTGAACGAACGGAACCGTGACCCTTGGCAGAGCAACGGCTGGTGGCTTGCTAGCAACCGAAAGGGGCATTCACCTGAATCCGAGCCTCTCAGTTCTCTCCCAGTATTTGGCCAAGAGATTTGTTGCCGGCCGATACTGCCTATTCATAGCGGCTCTCGACGATGCTCTGACGGGCCAGTGCAGGGGCCGCGGCGCGGCCCCTGCGGATCCGACGTTCCCGATAGCCTACCGGCAACCGCCGAACTCTGAAACGGCTGCGGCCACTGATGTCGGATCAGGCGGAGCTGTTGCGAGCGCCCCCTCCTCGAGGCCAAGGGCGAAACGAATCGCACCACACCCGCTTTCGTCGAGATGGACAGCATCAGTACCGCCACTCCTGATTTGAACCCGTCCATCAATGCAGAGCTTGGCGTCCCACGCCTGGCATGGCAGTGTCAGCATCCAGGACAGGCTGGCCGATGACACTGCCACTGCTGCCTTGTCGCTGTAGCGCCAATGGCGAAAGTCCTTCGTGGCCAGACTTTCATAGAACGTTGCAATACCCGGAGTCCCGTTGAACCCTCGGTTCTCCTGCTTCTGCGAGTCGTAACCGACGGGCACAGCCGGGTTCCGCGGAGGTGGAGCCTCGAAGTACACCGTGGCGCCTGAGCTGGTCGCTTTGTCAGCCATTTCGATCAGAGCGGGTTCGTAGCTCTCCAGCAGCTGGGCGAGGTCATAGGGTCTGTTCGCGTCAACGCAGCCCGCAGCGGTCCCTGAGAGACCGGGGTTACCGGTAAAGACGAAGGCGACCACAGCCGGATGAACTTGGCCGAGGACCTTGGCGAAATCTTGGTACTTGTGGTCCGTCGGATCAGTGAATCCGTGGTTCCAATCGCACGGTGCGGTTCCGGGTCGAACCGTGTCGACAGTCACCGTCGTTCCAGCCGGTGCGAGGTGGATCAGTGCTTGGGCGGACTGCGTTGCGACACTGTCCCCCACGACGAGAAGCGACCTTGCTCGTGGACCGTGCGAATCAGAGCACGAGGAAAGGAGAGTCGCCAGAACCGCGACCGTCAGAAATAGAGGGAGAAGGGTTCGACGTCCGACAACCTTCGTCACCGTTCCGCCAGTGAGCCTCGCCTCCCTGCGCACATTAGGCAAGGAAGACAAGCTGGTGCGATCTCGGTGCACATGTTCAGTGTAAACATGACATTGTGATCTCATCTGGAGGATTGTCGAAACCGGCAGGCCCCAGCGGCGGCATTGAACTACGGGGCTCTACACGCCCCAACCAATTTTGGAGTCACGTCCCTACATCGAAAGTCGAACCAGGGCCTCCCGTGCCCAATGCTTGCGGAACGAAAGGGCGTTCGTCCCGGATGGAAACTCCTCAACCCGGCCTATTAGTTCGTAGCCGTGACGTTCATAAAAAGCTCGAGCCTGAAAGTCGTAGGTAAAGTGCACGGCCCGACGACATCCACGCCCGGCCGCCTCGGCTTCGGCGGCGGCCAAGAGTCTGGTCGCAAGACCACGAGCTCGGAGACTCGGATCTACCCAGAGACTCTGCAGCTCACAACAGTCTCCTCAGGTCCACCCGCTGATGCCGGCTAGAACCCTGTCACCATCACGAACGAAAATCGCCAGCTCTTCTTAGCATCTCGAATTCCCGGCGACACTTCCGATTGCAATAACCAGCAGGTAATGCGGTTCGGAGGACTGACTACGGGAGTCTGACTGGGTGACTTCATCGCAGGGCGTCGTGGTCCAGGTCGGCCGCGATCCCGGCCGTGGTGTCCTGGTGCGACCAGTGACCCTGACTCGACAAGTGGCCGCCGAGCATCGCGAAGCCTTACATGATGTGGGAGTTGACGGCACTGCCACCTTCATCCTCGGTGGACAGGTGGGCACTGAAGACGCCGACATCCTGCTTGTCTACCCAGAGGGAAACTACATCCGTGCATCAGAGGAGCGACCATTTCTCCAGATCGGAGAAAGCAAGTACGGCAAGTTCATGTTGGAGTTGGCCGTAAAGGCAAATGTCGACATCGACACCGCCACATCGATCGCACTCGGATCGATGATGAGTACCGCTGGAGCCAACCTGTCGGTTGGTCCGCTCTATGACGGCTGCGTTTACCTAAAGGACTCCCGGAAGCCGATCGAGTTCCGTCTCCAAAGCGACTCCCCGCTCCTGGCGGAGTTGCGAGAAGCCTGGGAGCGTCAAATGAGGCACGCACTGACCGAGATACAGCGGATTTCCTGGGCCGATGAGACCATTAGGCGTTCTTAGGCGCCCCCTCAAGAACCCAAAATTATCGCCGGTTTTGAAGCGAAGACGTTTAGCCCTAGTTTCTCGGACACGTGCCGTGTGAGTCGTTGCTCTCGAACGCTGTTCCCGGCCTCGTCGAGCGGGGGTGAGAACGTGGCCAATCTGCTCTTTCCCGGAGAGATGGTCACGATCCAGCTGCTGACGCTGCTCTTACCAGGAAGTCCGACCTCATAGAGCCAGTCACCGGAATGCTCATAGAGGCTCGCCGTGGCCATCGCAGCGAGAACATGTTTGCAGGTAAATGGCTCGATTACCTGTTGGCCCGTCAGTGGGTTCGCTCCGCCGTTGGCAAGCGTGGCTCCCATGACCGCCAGGTCGTAGGCACTCACGAGGAGTGAACACTGGCGGGTATAAACATCGGTGGTCTCATCGGGATCTGAGTACAACCGTCCATAGCTTTGCAAAAGATGTGCGATGCCTTGATTGCGCAAATTACTGGCCGATTCCGATGCGTACACTGCGAGATCCAGGTTCAGTGACCGCCCAGCGAATTGCGAGAGACCGTGAACGATTACCTCCCATTTGGCCTCCTTGGTGGCGCCAGGCATCAAACTGGTCGTCGCCATGGCTCCCGCATTGACCATGGGGTTCATCGTCCGCTCCTCATTCAACTCAATAGCCATCACCGAGTTGAATCCGAGTCCGGTCGTGTTGACACCGAGCTTTTGTCGGGCTTCTTCGTGGCCGATCGCATCGCAGACCAAGGCGAACACGAACGCCTTTGAGATGCTCTGCAGTGAGAAAAGATGGGAGGCATCCCCAACAGAGAAATCTCTGCTCGCAACGCCAACGATGCTGGCACCAAAGAGGGTGGGATCTGCATTGGCGAGAGCGGGAATGTAGTCGGCGACGGAGCCATCATCTACCGAGCGATAGAGCTCAAATGCCTCGACGAGAAGTTCGCTGACGACTTCCAAGGTAGGTAGCTCACCGGTGGAAACGGCTGCGGCAGTTGGCATTTTGTGAAATGGCAACGGAATATGCACTGTCATCTGCCTTCCTCGCTGGGTTGGAGGGGAGGTTAGGTCACACCAGAACTAGAGGCGTTGCTGGCGGTGAACTGCAGGGAGAGCTCGTTCCGCCGGTCGATCTAGGCCGACGCTGTCCACTTCGAGGCGTGCTACTCGTTGGGGCGACCGGCAACACTCCCCAGGGGTCGAGCTGATCGCTGGGCTATCTCTGCTTCTCCTACCAATTTGATCCACGGGAACCGTCCTAGGGCTGAGCTCCGACGGCACCTCGTCATTTGGCTGAGAGGTGTTCACCCCTCCCCACAACCGGCGCTCCGAGTGACTCTGGGCGCTCCGTCCCCTCGTACCCGTCGAAGTGCATCCCCCCCGCTGCCAGGGCGTCGACCACCGCGCTCGTCTGGTATCCGAACTTCTCGCCTTCAAGGCAACGACATCGGTCGCTATGATCCTGATGGTGCCATCGGGAGAGGGCGAAGATGCCGGTCTGGATCGCCTCATCCCGGACCATGCTTCCGACCATACCGTCATTGCCCCATCTCCCCACGTCGTAGTCGAAGCGTTCCGGAAGTCGTCACCGAGTGGCGTACGAAGACCGAGGGGATGCGGACCGCCAGCGGGGGACTTTCACCAAAGACAGAGATCGTCCAAACACGTACGTCCAAATCGTGGAGTTCCCTTCGTACGAGGACGCCATGGCTAACTCTAAGCTCCCCCAAACGGCGACTTTCGCGGAGAAACTGCGCAGGCTGTGTGACCAGCCAATGGACTTCCGCAACCTCGACGTCCAGAGCGTCGAGGACATGTAAGGAAGCGGTACGAGGAAGCGGGAGAATCATGGGCAGAAGAGTTGCTGATTGCCGAGAGTTTCCCAGCGAAAACGGATGCACCCTGACCAATTCGGGTGAAGAGAACGAAGTCGTACTGGCGGCCACGCAGCACGCCGTCTCGGTGCACGGGCACGAGGACACCGAGGAGGTCCGGACCTGGTTGCGCCAAAGCCTGAAGGATGAGGTTCCCGCATAACCACAACGAGAGGAGACATCGTGCCGGGATTGACGCGCAAGAGTTTCGACAAGCCAGATGAGGTCCGACCTTTCGATGGTGCAACTGGTCAGCTAGAGGTGATCAACACCGACCAAGGTGCGGTAGGGCGGGCCACCTTCCTCCCAGGATGGAAGTGGTCCGTGCATGTCAAGCCAATCGCCAAGACCGACAGTTGCCAAGCAGCGCACACCGGCTACATCATCTCGGGCCGCATGAAGGTAGTCATGGACGACGGGGAGGAGATGGAGTACGGACCTGGCGACTTCGGCGTCATGATGCCCGGGCACGACGCCTGGGTCATCGGCGACGAGCCGTGTGTCGTCATCGACTGGCAAGGATTTACCGAATACGCCAAACGCTGACCGGGGTCACGCCAGTCGGGTCTCTCCAGTGCGTGCGCACGAGGAACCGAAGGACAACACACTTTGGGTGCGCACGCGCTTAGCCCCGAGGTGCGATTACCTAGGTGAGTGCCGCAGTGGGGCACCGCATCTGCGGATTGATCAAATTCGCGCTTGACGATGGCAAACCAGTAGATGACTGAGTGGCGCGCACCTCAACCTCCCCGATCAGGAGCTCCATGGTCGCTCAGCCTATGGCGGAAACGGGTGTGAGTGGGGGGGCTGAAGTCAGCGACGTTACGTCGACTTCGACCCCGAGATTGGGGACGGCCCGGTCCAACCACGAGGGCATCCACCAGTTGGCCTTGCCCAGGAGCTCCATGACGGACGGCACGAGAACCATGCGCACCAGGGTGGCGTCGATGAAGATGGCGGCGGCCAGGCCCAGGCCGAACACCTTGAGGACATGGAGCGGATCGCCGATCACAAACGAGCCGAACACGCAGATCATGATGGCGGCGGCGGCGGTGATGACCCGGGCCGTCTTGGCCAACCCGTCGGCAACGGCACGTCGAGTTGTCACCGGTGCGGCGCCACTCCTCGCGGATCCGCGACAGCAGGAAGACCTCGTAGTCCATGGAGAGCCCGAAGAGGATGGTGAACATCATGAGTGGGATCCACGGGTCGATCGGGTCCGGTGGCCCGATGCCGATGACGCCGCCGAGCCACCCCCACTGGAACACGGCCACGATGACTCCGTAGGCGGCCCGACCGACGAGCATGTTGACGATCACCGCCTTGAGCGGGGATGGCGAGCGACCGGAAGACGGCCATCAACAGCAGGAAGGCAAGCAGCGAGCACCACAGCGATGACCCAGACGAGCCGGGACGACAGGTAGGCGGACGCGTCGACTGAGCCGGCCGTCTCACCGCCCACGTAGGCGGCCACCCCGGTCCCGGTCGTGGCCGCGGGGATGACGTCGTTGCGGAGGGCGTGGACGATGGCCTCGGTCTGGGCCGCCTGGGGTGAGGTTGTCGGGTAGACGATGATAGACGGCGTCGTGGCCCGACGGCTGAGAACTGGACCGGGGTGGCGAAGACCACGCCCGGGGTGGCGGCCACCTTGGCCCGCAGACGCCTCGACGGTGGCCCGCTCTCCGTCGGGCACCGAGGCGGCCACGATCAGCGGTCCGTTGAACCCGGGGCCGAAGCCGCTGGCCAGGGCGGCGAAGGCCTGTCGGGTGGTGGACGACGTGGGGTCGTTCCGGCGTCGGTGAAGGCCAGACGCATGGAGAAGAACGGGATGATCAGAATCAGCAGGCAGAGCAGCGCCGTGCCGCCGGCCACGATTGGATGTCGCTGCACGGTCCGGCTCCACCGGTACCAGAAGCTCCGATGGGAGGGCTCGGCGGCGCTCCGGAGGAGGCCGGGGACGTGGAGCTTGTCGATAGCCAGGCCGGAGAAGCCCAGCATGGCCGGCAGCAGGGTTACGGCGGCCGCCATGACAAGGACCACAGCGGCGATGGCCCCGACGGCCAGGCCACGCATGAAGGGCAGCTGGAGGATGAATAGGCCAAGCAGGGAGAGGATCACCGTGGTGCCGGCGAACACCACTGACCGGCCCGAGGTGGCCAACGACACCGCGGTGGCCTGCCGAGGGTTCCGGCCCTCGGCCAGACCCTGCCGGTAACGGGTGACGATGAACAGGGCGTAGTCGATGCCCACACCGAGCCCGATCATGGCCATCATCTCCGGGGCAAAGGTCGGGGTGGTTATCAGATGGGAGAGCAGGTCGAGTACGGCAAAGGCGATGGCGATCCCGAACAGCGCGGTGATGATGGGCAGGCCCATGGCGACGACCGAACCGAAGGCCAAAAGCATGATGATGATGGCGGCGAGGATGCCGATGCCTTCACTGGACCCAGGTTTCCCTCCGGCCACCAGACTGATGGCCTCGCCCCCGAGGGCCACGCGATAGCCGGGTGCGGCGAAGGACTGGGCGGTGGTGATCACCTTGTTGATGGCGTCCTGGGGGAGGTTCCCGGCGATCTCGTCGAACTGCACCTGCACGTAGGCGATGTGCCCGTCAGCCGAGATCTGGTGTGCCCGGCGGCGGTGAACGGGCTGACCACCTCAGAGACGTGGGCCAGCGGCCCCAGGGCCGCCACCATCTTGGCCGTCCGGTCCTGCACCGACGTGGCGCTGATCTGCCCGGAGGACGTGATCACCACCTCGGCGGGGCTGCCCTTCTGATCGGGGAAAGCCCGGTTCAGGATCTGCTGGACCGGCTGCGCGCCACCGGTGAGATTGTTGGAGAAGTTGCTCCCTGCCGCGTGGGCCAAGACGTTGGAGCCCATCAGCGCTACCAGCCAAATAATCAGCACCCACCAGCGGTGGTCATGGCACCAACCCGCGATACGAGCCAGTCCGCTCTCCTCGGCGGGTCTCGACTTCCGCTGTTGCACGGAGGGCTGTTTGTCGAGTGCCGGGGCTGTTGCTGTCATCTCATGTTCCTCCGTGACAAGGAGTTAACTCCAGGGTCGCTCACACCCTCCGACGTGACGGCCTTTTCACTCTAGACAGAAGGTCTGAGCACGGACCAGGGTGCTGGCAGCGACCTGGGTGACTAGGACTGGCGGTCGAAACCGGACCCACGGCAACTTCATTGGCTATCGGGCACCCGAAGCTCGGACCGTCAGGGACGCGTCCCCGGGTGCCGGTCTTCGTGGCTGTAGCAACCGAGCCAAAATGTCGCGCACCTCTACGAACAACGCCCGCTCGCGTTCGGACAACTCGAGCTTCCCATCGTCCGCGGCGTCGAGGGCCTCGGCGACCATCCGCAGCACATGCCCCATTTTGTGATGAAGTTCGTCAGTCTCCTCGCAATCGCACTCCTCGACCGTCAACTGCGCTCCCAGCGGTTCAAGTGCCTGTATCCACTCAGCAGTCGAAGTCCGTCGGCGGGATGGAGCCTTCCGACGCGGCGAGGCGAGGAGACCGTGGAAATCACGGCTGATGGTCGAGCGGTGAACCCCAAGCTCATCGGCGATTTTCTGCCGGATTCCGTGATTTGAACCAAGTTCAAAGAAGCCGAACTCCCAGAGGAGGCGCTTGACCTCAACCCTTCGCTCAGCGGCGCGAGCTTGGCGGACGGCGTTGTAACGACGCCGACCCGATGCTCGGCGCATCGCGTGATCCGTCGTCGTGAGACTGCTCCAGGAGGTCGTCATTGGATGCCGTCGAGGGGCCGTTTCGGGCGTTCGTGGCGCTCTGCGCTTTCGCCGGACTCAGGGTCGGCGAGGCAGCTGGCCTTCAGGTGGGTGACGTCGACTTCTTTCGTCGCACCCTGACGGTGTCGAGGCAGATTCAGCGGGAGGTCGGTGGCTTCGAGGTCCGGGCCCCGAAGTACAGCAGCGAGCGCTCGGTCTACCTGGCCCCGGCTCTCGTCTCCATGCTCACCGAGCACGTCGCCCGCTAGAGGCCCGGGAAAGATCCCACCCGCTGGCTGTTCACCGGAGAGGGTGAGGACCCGCCGCACCAGAACACCATCACGAGCCGATGGATGAAGACTGGCGTCGCTGCCGGGCTCGAGGGCCTCAAGCTCCACGACTGCCGACACTTCTACGCGAGTGGCCTCATCGCCCACGGGGCGGACGTCGTGACCGTCCAGCGAGCCCTGGGGCATGCGAAGGCGACCACGACGCTCAACACGTACAGCCATCTATGGCCGACGGCCGAGGACCGGACGCGCCAGGCGGCCGAGGAGATGCTGACCGAAGCGCTGGCGGTCGAGAATCCCGCGGACTCCGTGCGGACTACGGGCACCCAACTAGGCCGCTGACCTGTCCTAATTCGGGGTCTCAATTGTTGAAGCGGAACTCCACGACGTCGCCATCCCGCATGACGTAGTCCTTTCCTTCCATGCGCGCCCGGCCCGCCGCCCGCGCCGCCACGACCGATCCCGTGGCGATCAGATCGTCGAAGCTCACCACTTCCGCCTTGATGAACCCCTTCTCGAAATCGGTGTGGATCACGCCCGCCGCCTTGGGGGCCGTGTCGCCGCCATGGATCGTCCACGCACGGGCCTCCTTGGGGCCCGCCGTGAGAAACGTCTGCAGGCCGAGGGTGGCGAAGCCGACGTGCACCAGTCGCTCCAATCCCGATTCATGCTGGCCGTAACTCTCCAGGAGCTCCCGGGCATCGTCGGGCGACATACGGGCCAGCTCCGCCTCAATCTGGGCACACAGCACGATGGAGCTCGCCGGGGCAACGACCTGGGCCAACCGGCTCTCCAACTCCTCGTCCCCCAGCGCATCCTCGTCGACGTTGAAGACGTAGATGAAGGGCTTCGCCGTGAGCAGGTGGAGGTCGTAGAGCAGATGGGGATCGACCTCGCCCTGGGCCGCCGCGCTCGAGATGGTGCGGCCCTCGTTGAGGACACGCTCGGCCACCGCCACGGCCTCCGCCGTGGACTTCAGCTCGGGGTGGGCCCGGGCCTCCTTCGCCAGTTTGGGCAGGCGGTTCTCGACCGTCTGCAGGTCGGCCAGGATCAGCTCCGTGTTCACGGTGCCGATGTCGGATTCGGGATCGACCCGACCGTCGACGTGGATCACATCGTCATCGTGAAAGACCCGGACGACCTGACAGATGGCGTCACTCTCGCGGATGGCGGCCAGGAACTGGTTCCCCAGCCCCTCCCCTTGCGAGGCGCCCCGGACGATCCCCGCAATGTCGACGAACGTCACCGAAGCCGGCACGATCGGCGCGTCGTCGTAGAGTGCGGCGAGCTTGGCCAGGCGGGCGTCGGGCACCGCCACCACTCCCACGTTGGGATCGATGGTGGCGAACGGGTAGTTGGCCGCCAGGACCTCGTTGTTGGTCAACGCGTTGAAGAGGGTTGACTTTCCGACGTTGGGCAACCCGACGATGCCGATGGAGAGGGCCATCCTGTCCGCTCGCTAGGAAACCAGTAGGCCGGCCGCCGCGGCGAGGGCCCGCAAGTCCGACTCGGGGCGGGCCCCCGTGTGGGAGATGACCTCGGCGGCGCACAGACCGCCGAGGCGCGCGCTCTCTACGGGGTTCATGCCATGCGTCAAGCCATACAGAAGGCCGGCGGCAAAAAGATCTCCGGCTCCTGTGGTGTCGACCACCGTCTCGACCGGCGCCGCCGGCACCTCTTCGGGACCGTGCGCCGTCAAGACGACCGAGCCCTGGGCCCCCCTGCGTCATCACCACCAGGAGACCGGTCTCCTCGGCCGCCTCGATCGCTGCCGTATGCGAGCTCGCACCGAAGAGCATGGTGATCTCCTCTTCGTTGCCCAGCAGGATGTCGACGTCGTCTACCAAGAGGTCGAGAAAGTCGCGCTGGTGCCGGGATACGCAGAACGGATCCGAGAGGGAGAGCGCGACCGAGCCGTTCGCATCGTGCGCGGTGGTGGCGGCATGGCGCATCGCCTCTTTGGCCGCGTCCACATCCCACAGGTAGCCCTCCAGCAAGACGATCGAGGCCCGCGCCACCAGGGCCGTCGACACGCCTGAGACGGTCAGGTTCGATGCCGCCCCGAGATACGTCCCCATGGTCCGCTCGGCATCGTGCGAGATGAGCACCATGCACCGGCCCGTGCCCGGGCCGTCCGCTGCGGACCCTCCGTCGAACGCCGGCTCGAATGCCACGCCGGCGGCCCGCAGGTTCTCCGCGTAGGTGTGCCCGACCTCGTCGTCGGCCACCGCGCCGATGAACCCGGCCCGCCCTCCGAGCTCCGACAGGCCCACCGCCGTGTTGGCCACCGAGCCGCCGGAGACGAACCGCGGGGTGTGCATGACCTGCTGGACCGCGGTGGCCTGCGCCAGGTCGATCAGGGTCATCGACCCCTTGGTCAGCCCCACCTGATTCAGCACCTCGTCCGAGACGACCTCGAGTACGTCCAGCAGAGGAGACCCGATGGCCACAAGGTCCAGTTGGGAATGCACCTCGCCTTCGTCCACGGGGGTTTCAACCGATTCGTTTGCATGCACGGAGCGAGAACCTACTCGGAGCGAGGCAGGTAGCCTTCCCGGCAATGCCTTCTCCCCCCTCCCCCACGACAGCAACCCCGTCCCAAGACGCCTTCCGTCTCCCCCGGACCGTGGAGCCCCACGTCTACCGCATCGAGATCGAGCCCGACGTGGGATCTGCCACCTTCTCGGGGACCGTGGGGATCGACGTCACCGTGCACGAGACGGTAGAGGAGATCGTCCTCAATGCCGCCGAGCTCGCCATCAGCGACGTGGAGGTGCGCACGGCGAGCGGCGAGGTCATCGGTTGCACCGTCTCGTTCGCCGACGAGCTGGAGCAGGTGATCTTCCGTCCCAGTGCGGCCCTGGCCCCCGGTTCCTGCACCCTGACCTGCCGGTTCACCGGCACGCTGAATGACAAGCTGCGCGGCTTCTACCGCTCCACCTTCACCGACGATGTGGGGGTGACCCACACCATCGCCACCACCCAGTTCGAGTCGGTCGACGCCCGCCGGGCCTTTCCGTGCTGGGACGAGCCGGACCGCAAGGCGGTCTTCGAGGTCACGCTGACCGTCGAGCGGGACGTCGACGCCTTCTCCAACTCACCGATCGTGGACGTGCGGCGGGTGGGCGACAAGAACGTCGTGCGCTTCTCGCCCACCATGAAGATGTCGACCTATCTGGTGGCCTTCATCGTGGGCCAGATGGAGACGACCGAGACGGTCGACGTCGACGGCGTCCCGCTGCGGGTCGTCTTCACCCCGGGCAAGCGTAAGTTGGCCGATTTCGCTCTGGCCATCGGCGCCTTCGCCCTGCGATTCTTCTCGGAGTACTTCGACATCCCGTACCCCGGCGAGAAGGTGGACCTGGTGGCCATCCCCGACTTCGCCGCCGGGGCCATGGAGAACCTGGGCTGCATCACGTTCCGGGACACCGCGCTCCTGATCGATCCGTCCAGTGCGGCCCGGGCCGAGCTGGAGCGGGTGGCCGACGTCGTGGCCCACGAGCTGGCCCACATGTGGTTCGGCGACCTGGTGACCATGGGCTGGTGGGAGGGCATCTGGCTCAACGAGGCCTTCGCCACCTTCATGGAGACCCTCTGCGTCGACGCGTTCCGGCCGTCGTGGGACCGCTGGGTCGGCTTCGCCCCCTCCCGCGAGGCGGCGCTGGCCATCGACGGTGTGCACGCCACCCGTCCCATCGAATACCCGGTCGGCCCGCCCAAGGAGGCCGAAGGGATGTTCGACCTCTTGACCTACGAAAAGGGCTGCGCCGTGCTGCGGATGCTCGAGCAGTACATCGGGCCCGAGGTCTTCCGGGACGGCGTGCGCACGTACCTCAAGGCGCACGCCTACGCCAACACCGTCACCACCGACTTGTGGGACGCGCTGGAAGAAGCGAGCGGCGAGCCGGTCCGCGACGTCATGAACACCTTCATCCTCCAGGGCGGGCATCCTCTGGTCTCACTGCACGGCGACACGCTCGATCAGCAACCCTTCTCCTACGGACCGGTACCCGAGGGTGTGGACTCGGCCATCGGCGATGCGTGGAACGTCCCGGTGGCCGTGCGTACCCTGCCTCCCGCCGGGTCCCCACCGGCACCGGCGACCAAGCTCGTCCTCGACACCACCCCGGCCCAACTCGACGGGGCCGGGAGCGGCCTCAGAGTGGTCAATGCCGGCGGGTGGGGCGTGTTCCGGGTGGGCTACGACGTCGAGCACCGCCTGGCCCTGGCCGACCACCTGTCGGAGCTCACGCCGCTCGAGCGGGCCAACCTGTTGGCCGACACCTGGGCCACCACGCTGGCCGGGCACTCGACGCTGAGAGAGTTCCTGATCCTGGCGGCGAAGCTCGGCCTCGAGCCGGACCCCACCCCGTGGGCTCCCGTCGCCAGCGCCCTCCACCTCGTCAAGCGCATCATCACCGAGGGCGACGTCGCCGAACTGCACCGGGCCACCTCGGCCCTGATCGGCCCCCAGTTCCACCACCTCGGCTTCGAGGCGCGGCCCGGGGAGGGCGAGCGCACGCCGACCCTGCGTTCCCTGGCCATCAGCCTCCTGGGTACGGTCGGCGAGGATGCCGGCGTGCGCGCCGAGGCGGCCCGCCGCTTCGATGCCTCACCGATCGGTGGCGGCCACGGCGAGCCGATCCCCGCCGACGTGGAGTCCGCCACGCTGGCCGTGGTGGCGCAACTCGTCCGGCCCGGTGACTATGACGCCCTGTTGGCGCGCTACCGGGCCGCCTCGACACCGCAAGAAGAGATGCGTTCACTCAACGCGCTCTCCGCCTTCCCCGACGTCGATCTGGCCCTGCGCACGTTCGAGCTGGCCATGACCGAGGTGCGCAGCCAGAACGGATGGATCGTCATCTCGGGCTTGTTGGCCAACCCGGTGGCCGGCCAGGCGGTCTGGGGCCGTATCGCCGAATCGTGGGACGCCATTCTCGACCGCTTCCCCAAGAACGCGCATGCCCGGATCGCCGAGGCGATCCCCGCGCTCTGCGGCGACGCCGGATTCGCCGCCACCGTGGTGCAGTTCCTCAAGGACCACCCCTTGGCCTCGGGCCCCCGACGGGTGGCCCAATCGGTGGAGCGACTGGGCGTCAACGTGGCCTTTGCCGAGCGCGAACGCGGCCGGCTGGCCGACAGCTTGGGCGCTGCCGTCGCCGCCGGGGCGGCGTGAGCACGCAGACGGACGACACACCCGGTCACACGGGCCCGGTGACCGGCGCCGTCCCGCACCATGAGGCGGCGGCGTCGGCCCGGGTGCGGGCCGTCGTCCGGGCAGCCCGGCATACCCGCGGCTTCATGCCCGACGACGAGGGCGAAGCCCTGCTCCACGCCGCCCTGCGGGCGGGGCGGACCGTACTCCCCGGGTCCGCACCGCCGACCTTCGTGGAGATCGGCGCCTGGTGTGGCAAGTCGTCGCTCTACTTGGGGGCGGCAGCAGAGGCGACGGGCGCCGTCGTGTTCTCCATCGACCACCACCGCGGCTCGGAGGAGAACCAGCCGGGCTGGGAGCACCACGAGGCCGATCTCGTCGACCCCGATCGCGGTCGGATCGACACCCTGGCCCATTGGCGGCGGGCCATCAGCGACGCCTCCCTCGAAGGGTCCGTCGTGGGCGTCGTGGGCGACTCTCCGACCGTGGCTGCACGCTGGACCCACCCGCTGGCGTTCTGCTTCATTGACGGGGGGCACGGCGAGGAGCCGGCCTGGGCCGATTTCCGGGGCTGGGCGCCCCGGGTCGTCCTCGGTGGCTGGTTGGCCATCCACGACGTCTTCCCGGACCCCGCCGACGGCGGCCGGCCACCCTATGAGCTGTTCTGCGCCGCCCTCGCCTCCGGCGAGTTCACCGAGGACGGCGCCTGCGGGAGCTTGCGCGTGCTTCGCCGGACCGCCCCGCTCGCCCCCTGACGCGGGGGCGGACCAGGTTCAGCCGGCCGTGCACCCCATGGCGGCCCCTCCGGCGCAGTGGGGCTCGGCGAGGTCCAGCGCGGCCGGCAGGCATTCCCCCCGGAACAGCCCCGATGCCGGGGTGGTGTTCGAGAGGGCGTCGGCCGCCAGCACCATGGCGCCAAAGGTGTACGTGGTGCGCTCGTTCTGCGGGAACGTCTCCTTTTCGGGATACACGAGGCCCGTCCAGTAGCTGCCGTCGGGGAGCCGCAGGCCCTGACCGGCAATGAAGAGATCGCGGCGCCGGCCCGCGCATGCCCAGGGCGTCGAGGGCCAGCACGCATTCGGCCGTCTCCGCCGCGGTGACCCAATCGCCCGTCGAGACGCAGCGCACACCGAGCCCTTCCATGACGAAGGTCGACCAGCCCTCGGCCAGGCGGCGCCGGCCGGCTTCCCCCTCCAGCGCTCCCGAGAGCATGGGGTAATACCAGTCCATGGCGAACTCGACCTTGGGTGCGAACGCGCCGGGGTGGTGCGCCACCGCATGGCCGAGACGGCCGGCCGCCAGCTCCCAATCGGGCCGGTCCTTGGCCAGGCACTCGGCGACGGCGACGGCGCAGCGCAGGGAGTGGTAGATGGACGAGGACCCGGTCAAGAGCGCGTAGCCCTCGGGGCGGCCGGATGCGTCGACGGACCACCGGACCGAGCCGTCGGGCTGCTGCCAGCGCAGGATGAAGTCGATGCCCGCCTCAATGGTCGGCCACAGCTCGCCCAGGAACTCCACATCGCCCGTGATGAGGTGGTGATGCCACGCTCCCGCGGCCAAGTAGGCGCACACGTTGGTGTCGAGCCGCTGATCCTTGACCCCGGCTCCCTGGTAGTAGTTGAACCAGCTCCCATCGGGCAGTTGGCGATCGGCCAGCCAACGGTAGGCCGCCATGGCCTCATGGGTGAGCCCGCAGACCGTCAGGGCCATGGCCGCCTCGACGTGGTTCCACGGGTCGCAGTGGCCGCCCTCGAACCACGGGATCATCCCGTCGGCCCGCTGGAGGTCGGCGATGGCATGCGCCGTGGCCAACACGTCGGAGGACGAGAGCACCCCCGGCACCTCGGGGACCGTGGACTTGTCAGAGCGAAGATTCTCGGTGGTCACGCGGCCGCCCCATGGTTGCGCGGAGTGGGGCCCTTGCGCCCGGGAACGCCACGGGGCAGATTCGGCCTGGTCTCGGGCACGCCGGCCACGACGCCCAGCGGCTTGGTCAGGTAGAGCACCAGGCTCTTGCCGATCAGCGGGCTCAGCACCCGGTCGGCCGCCCTGGTCACGAAGGGAGCCTTGACGATGTCCCACACCAAGACCTTGTGATACGCCGCCACGGCCGGGTTGGTGTCGTTGGACGGGCCGATCACGCACCGCAACCACCAATACGGCGAGTGCAGGCCGTGGGCATGGTGGAACCCCGTGGGCCGCAGCCCCGTCGAGGAGAGCCGTCGCTCGAGGGTGGAGCGCCGATAGATGCGCACGTGGCCACCGGGGGTGTCGTGATACTCGTCGGAGAGGGCCCAGTTGACCGCCTCGGGCCCACAGCGGGGTACCGTCACGGCCATGGTCCCCCCGGGACGGAGCACGCGCGACAGCTCGCGCATGGCGGCCAGGTCGTCGGGAATGTGCTCGAGGACCTCCGAGGCGATGACGCGGTCGAAGGTGGCGTCGGGGAACGGCAGGGCCAGCGCATCCCCCTGCACGGCCGTGGCCGGATGGTCGGGCGCCAACTCCCCCGCCTCCACCATGGCGGCGACGGTGCCGCGCACCTGTGCCACCTCCTCGGGGCCGGCGTCGAGGGCCACCACGGCCGCGCCGCGCCGGGCCGCCTCGAAGGCGTGTCGCCCGAAGCCGCAACCGAGGTCGAGGAGGCGATCACCGGGTCGCACGCCGAGCTTGTCGTAGTCCACCGTCAGCATGCGACGTCCGGCCCCGCCACAGCCGCCGATCCCGGCTGTTCCATGACCGGCGCTCCCGGCAGCGGCTTTCCTTCCAGCAACGCTTCGTAGCAGGCAGCCGTGCCGGCCGCGGTCACCTCCCAGGTGAAGCGGTTGATGACCCGTTCCCGCCCGGCTGCCCCCAGGCGGGCCCGCAGGGCGGGGTCGTCGAGCAGGCGGGCGATGGCGCCGGCCAGTGCCCCGGGATCGTCGGGGGCAACCAGCAAGCCGGTCTCCCCGTCGATGCCGACGACTTCGGGAAGCGCACCCCCCGTGGTGGCGACCACGGCTACGCCGCATGCCATCGCCTCGATCGCCGGGAGGGAGAACCCCTCGTACAACGAGGGCACGACGGCGACCTCGGCCTGCCCGTACAGGCGGGCGAGCGCATCATCGCTTATCCCGCTGACGCAGTGCACGACGTCGGAGAGGCCGAGCCGGGTGATGGCCTTGTCCACCCGGCCACCTTCCTGCGGGCGACCGATGACGGTGAGCGTGACGTCGCGCTCGGTGCGCAACTTGGCGACCGCCTCGAGAAGGGGCACCAGTCCCTTCATCGGGACGTCGCTCGATGACGTCACCATGATCCGGCCCGGTTCGGGCGCCAGGTCGTCGATGGGGCGGAACACCGTGTGGTCCACGCCGACCGGGACGACGGTCATGCGCTCGGGGCGCACCTGCATCTGCGCCGCGATGTCCCGGCGGGAGGATTGCGACACGGTGACGACGGCGGGAAGGGCGCGGGCCACCCGGACCTGCATGCCCAAGAAACCGAACCAGCGGTTGGTGGTGAAACGCTGCCACGGGTTGGTCGTGTGCGAGAGGGCCAGCTGGCGGTCGACCGTGATCGGATGGTGCAAGGTCGTCAACAGCGGCCACCCGTCGTGGACCATGCCCAGCATCCCGGTGCCGAGGCACTGGTTGTCGTGGACGACGTCGAAGTCGCCGCGGCGCTCCGCCATCATGAGGCGCACCCGCCGCGAGAAGGCCAGGGGCTCCCCGAAGCCGGCGGTGCACATGACGCCGAACTCCACCCAGTCCTCACGGCTGGTGAACTCGCGCGGATGCGGCAACCGGAAGGGATCGGGGTCGCGGTAGAGGTCCAGCCCGGGCACCGGTGTGAACCCCACCCCGGGGTCGAGCTCGGGCCAGGGCGGCCCGGCGAAGACCTCGACGGAGTGCCCCAGCGCCAGCAACTCGCGGGTCAGGTGCCTGGTGTAGACGCCCTGCCCGCCGCAACGGGGGTTGCCGCGATAGATCAGGAAGGCGACTCGCAGGCCGCCGGGCCGTGGCGGTGCCGCGGGGACGTGGGGAGGGATCTCAACGTGGCGGGAGCGCTCCCAGCTTTCCTTGGTCTCGACCCACTTCTGACGGGGAGTTTTAGGCACAAAAGATTCCGACACGTCCAGCCATGGCCGCATAGCCTCCCCGAACCCCCGGCCCCGGCGCAAACGGCGGGCCTATTCGTGCCTCGGCGCCGCTCATGAGAGACCGAACCATCCCAAAATCGTCAGCACCACGAAGACCGAGGCCACGGCGGCGACCGAGATGATGGAGGCACCCCCGAGCCAGCGGGCCCAGGGCCCGTTGGCCGCCGACCCGAGCAGCGAGCGCCGGTTGGCCAGCACCAGGATCAACACCAGGGTCATGGGGGTGATCACGCCCTCGAGGACCTGGGTGTTCAAAATGAGGGTGATCAGGTTGCCCGGCACCAGCACCACCGCCGCCCCCACCAGGATCTGCGCGGTGAACAGGCCCAGGAAGAGGGGGGCCTGCCGGAAGCTCGACGACACCGACCGCTCGACCCCGACGGCCTCGGCCACGGCGTAGGACGTCGACAGGGGCACGACGGCGGCGGCCAGGGCCGAGGCCCCGAGAAGGCCCAGCCCGAAGAGCACCTCGGCAGCCGGCCCGGCCACCGGTCGCAGCGCGTGGGCGGCATGACTGGCCGAGGTGAGGGGCCCCGTGCCTCCGATGGTGGCGCCGGTGGCGACGATGATCGACATGGCGACGAAGGCGGCCAGGATCGCCCCCACAATGGCGTCGACCCGCTGGAAGCGGTACTCGGCGGGCTTGACGCCCTTGTCCACCACGGCACCCGCTTCGTAGAGCTGGATGTACGGGGTGATGGTGGTGCCGATGAGGGCGACGGCGAGGAGGAGGAACGACTTGCTGGCGACGAAGTGGGGCCACAGGGTGTTGGCGGCGACCTGCTTCCAGTCGGGGTGGGCGAGAACGGCGGCGATGGGGTAGGCGATGAAGACGACGCACAAGAGGAGGAAGACCCGCTCGGCGTAGCGGTAGGAGCCGAAGAGCACCAGGGACCAGATGGCGACGGCGGCGATGGGGACCGACAGGTAGCGCGACACGCCGAAGAGGTCGAACGCCGTGGCGATCCCGCCGAACTCGGTCACCATGAGACCGATGTTGGCCACGGCGAATGCCGTGATGGCGAAGGCGGTCAAGCGCAAGGGGAACTCCTCGCGTATGAGGGCGGCCAACCCCTTGCCGGTGTACACGGCCAGGCGGGCCACCATCTCTTGCACGACGACGTAGGCGATGGTGATCAGCACCATCAGGAACAGGGTGCGGTAGACGAACTCCGCACCGGCCGAGGAGTAGGTGACGATGCCACCGGCATCGTTGCCGGCGGCGGCCGCGATCAGCCCTGGTCCTGCCGCGGCGAGATAGACCAGGCCCAGCCGGGGACGCGGTGGCGTCACGTCAAGAGCTTGGGGAAGTGGAATCTGCCCTTCGTCGGGACGAGCGCATCGAGCACGTCATCGGCCAGGATCCGCCCGATGGGCCGGCCGTCGTCGTCCACCACGACCAGCGACAGCCGCCGAGCCTCGACCAACTGCCCCGCCACCTCGTCCGCGGAGGCGTGGGGGCGCACGGTGACCACGTCCTCATCCCCCAGCAGCGAGGAGATCCGGGTGTGGGGCGAGGTGCGCATGGTGAGGAGGATCTTGAGCAGCGTGATGTCGCCGACCAGCGAGCCCTCTTTGTTCACGACGGCCACGGCGTCGAGGTCGACGTCGTGGCCCCGCGCGTCGGCCAGACGGTCGACGACCTGGGTGACGGTGTCGTCCGTCGTGCTCACGACGAGCGTCGACGTCATGATGCCCCCGGCCTCGTCTTCGGGATAGCCGAGTAGCTCACGCAGGGCGGCGGCGGAGGTGGGAACCATGCGCCGCAGCAGCTCGCCCCGGGTGGCGGCCGGCAGGTCACGCAGGGCATCGACGGCCTCGTCGGGCTCCATGGCCGCCAAAAAGCGCGCCGCCTCGTCGGGGTCGGACTCCCGCAGCAGCTGTTCGAGGTCGTCCGGCTGCATCTCCTCGAGGGCGTCGGCGGCCTCGTCGGCGCTCAGCGCGGCCAGCAGCTCCTGGCGCTCGTCCCGGCGAAGATCCTCGAGCAGGTCGGCCAGCTCACCCGGGCGGAGGCGGTGCAACCCTTCGTGGCTGGTCTTGAGGCGGACCTGCGCGGCCCCGTCGACCGAATCCGTCGGCTCACCGAAGGGTTGGATGGCCGCCCAGTCGATGACCCGGTCAGGGGTGGGGAGCGGGCGCCACCGGCGCGGCCCCAGCCGGCGCAGCAAGGTGGACGTCGACACATCGGCACCGACCAGCCGTATGCGGCCCAGCACTTCGGCCAGGTAGAGATCGGCGGCCCGGATGACCTGTACGCCGTCGACGTCGACCAGCTGGTGGTCCAGGACGTCCTTGGCCAGGAGCACCTCGCCGGGACGGCGGACCACGTCTTGGAGGTCGAGCTTGGCCGAGCGCAACAGCACCTCGGCGTGCGCGATGCGGTCGATGGCCGAGGCGGGCACGAAGGCCAACCGGCGCCCCACCCGGATGATCAGCCCGCTGACCGGCGGATAGGTCTGCCCGTCGGACCAGCGGGTGACGATGTCCTCGAGCCGGCCGATCTCCTGGCCGGTCTGATTGGTGACCGGCCGGCCGAGGATGCCGGCCAGCGACACGATGGAGTCGAACACCCCCTCGGACGCCAGAATCCGGCGGGTCCGTCGCCGGCGCTGGTGCGCGGGCCGCTCGGGGGTGTCACGGCGGCGGGGAAGGGTGAGGCCGGTACGGCCCGAAGACGAAGATGAGGCCAAAGTGCTACCTCCTGGGCGGCGCCTGCGACGGCGGTCAGGTGGGAAGGGACAGAGCGGTGCCCCCCGCCCGTGCGGCTTCGGGGAGCAGAGGTGGCCGGAACCTCCTCATCGCCGACGCCCGTGGCGCAATCCGGAGAGGCCGCAGCGTGGGAGCAGCTCAGCCGGCGGGGGCGGGGTGAGGTGGGCCGGGAGTGCTACTGGGAGGTTCGTCCCTGCGCATGGTCACACCTCCTTCTGCTCGGGCCCTGTCCGGGCATCGGCTATGCCAGGTTGCGCACCCATTCTACCGCCCGCCGGGGGGCCGCCGGGGCAAGCGGTACCGTGGCTCCATGGACTTGACCTACCCGCCCGAAGCCGAGGAGTTCCGCGGCGTGATCGGGGCCTGGCTCACCGAGAACCTGCCAGAGGGCTGGGGCAGTCCGGGGTTCTCGATGACGCCGGCCGAGCGCTCCGCCTTCAACCAGGAATGGACGGCGAAACTCTTCGCCGGAGGGTGGATCTGCGCCAGCTGGCCCACCGAATACGGCGGCAAGGGGCTGACCCTCCTCCAGCAGGTCGTGCTGAACGAGGAGTTCGCCCGGGCCGGGGCGCCGCTGCGGGCCGACTTCTTCGGCGACACGCTGGTCGGCCCCACCCTTTTGCAGTGGGGGACCGAGGAACAGAAGAAGCAGTTCATCCCGAGCATCCTCAACGGCACGATCGCCTGGTGCCAGGGGTTCAGCGAACCCGACGCGGGATCCGATCTGGCCGGCCTCACGACGAAGGCCGAGTTGGACGGCGATGAGTGGGTCATCAACGGCCAGAAGGTGTGGACCACCCAGGCGCGCCGAGCCGACTACATCTTCCTGTTGGCCCGGACCGACCCCGACGCCCCCAAGCACGCCGGCATCTCCTACCTCCTGGTGCCGATGAAGCAGCCCGGCGTCGAGGTGCGCCCCATCGAGCAGATCGACGGCTCGGCCGAGTTCAACGAGGTCTTCCTGACCAATGTCCGCTGCCCCAAGGACAACGTCATCGGGGGCGTGAACAATGGATGGAAAGTGGCCATGACGACCCTCGGGTTCGAGCGGGGCACGTCGGCGACCACCGGCTATCGCCGTTTCCAGAAGGAGTTCAACGAGATCCTCCAGCTGGCCCGAGCCCGCGGGGCCGACCGCGATCCGCTGATCCGCCAGCGACTGGCGCGGTCGTGGTCGAGGATCAAGATCATGCAGATAAACGGCTACCGCACGTTGACCGATGCGCTGCACGGCACGAACGCCACGGCCGCCTTGGGCGCCACGAACAAGATGTTCTGGTCCGAAGCCCACCAGGAGACGATGCTGCTCGCCATGGACATCTTGGGCCCCGAAGGCCAGATCCTCCTGGGCCAGGTGGGCCGGGAGGGCAAAGAGACCCAGGACGGCCAAGACATGCTGCTCCCCGGAGCGCGCCGCGGTCGGTCCGACTATCCCGGTCAACAATCTCCAGTCGCTCTTCTTCTTCTCGCGCTCGGAGACCATTTGGGGCGGGTCGGCCGAGATCCAGCGGAACATCGTGGGCGAACGGGTGCTGGGACTGCCCAAGGAGCCCAAGCCGACGTAGGACGAATCGATCGCCCGGTCAGTCGGAGGCCGGTGGTCGGCTCAGCGCCGGCGACCCGAGACCAGGGTGGTCTCGTAGTGCACCGGGACGCGGCCGCCGGCCTGATCGATCTGCCACCGCAGTTCCGCCAGCAGCCCGGCCAGCTGAGCCGGCGGGAGCGTGTGGTGATCGCTGTGGGTGCCGGCCAGGTCGACCCACTGCGCGCCCGAATAGTCGACGTCATGGCCGAACACGTCGATGGCCACGTCGTCGAACTCCCCGGCTCGGCGGAAAGACTGGGCGACGGACACGTACAACGCCACGTCCCGTCGGCCCATGAGCACGGACTGTCGTCCGAGCTCCGGTGCGTGCAGGGCGTACGCCGCCTCGAGCGCCGGGCGCACCGAGGGACCCGGTTGGGCCTGGTTCCAGAACAGACCGAAATGGCCGCCCGGTCGCAGGACCATGGCGGCCTGGCGCGGTCCGCGCTGGGGGTCGACCCAGTGCCAGGCCTGGCCCGCCGTCAAGAGGTCGAAGCGGCGTTCACCCGGATCCCACTCCTCGATCGTGCCCGCCTCGACTGCGAGCCCGCTCCGGCGGGCTACCGCCGCCATGCGCGGGTCGGGCTCCAGCCCGAGCACGTCGCAGCCGCGTTCTGTGAACAGCCGGGCGGCGATCCCGGTGCCGCACCCCACGTCAAGCACCGTGCGCGGCGCCGACGCCAGGAGCGCGTCGACCAGCGCGGCGGGATACGGGGGACGGACCCGGTCGTAGCCTTCGGCGTCGTCGCCGAAGGAACCGGCCCGCCGCCGGTCGCGGTAGAGCGTCCAGCCTTCAGCCATGGGCCGTCCCGGATCGGCGCGCCGGCGCCTCGGACAGGGCGGACGCCGCGGCGGGGAGCGGCAGCGGTACCACGTTCGAGGCACCGTCGTGCCGGGCGCGGTCATCGGGGACGCCGGCCCCGACGAGCGCCTCCAGCCTGGTGGCGCGTGCCTCGCGCTGGCGGATGGCCAGGAAGAAGAGCGGCACGCTGGCCAGCACTGTGGCCACGCCACCGATCACCAGGGCCACCCGCGGGCTGGTGGCATCGCTGATGTACCCGAGCAGGGTGGCACCGATCGGGGTGCTGCCGAGGAAGGCGACCGCGTTGAGGGACATGACCCGGCCCCGCATGGCGGGATCGGCCCTCAGCTGGAGCGTGGCGTTGTTGGTGGCGATGAAGGCGATGCTGGCCGCGCCCATCGGGACGAGCAGGATGATGGCCACCAACTTGGTCGGGGACAACGAGACCGCCAAAATCAGCGCCCCGAAGCACACGCCGATCACGGCCAGGAGCCGGGTCGAGGGGTTGCTGCGGTGGGCGGTGAACAGACCGCCGAGCACGGCGCCCGCGCCCATGGCGGCCAAGAAGGCGCTGTAGAGCCCCGCCCCACCATGGAAGGTGAACTTGGCCAGGAGCGGGAGGGTGACGGTGAAGTTGAAGGCGAACACGCCGACGACGGCCATGGAGAGGAGCGGGGAGCGCAGGTCGGCCGTGGTCCAGACGTAACGGAGCCCCTCACGAACCTGGCCCTTGGCCCGTGCCACGCCCGGCTTGGAGAAGAGATCGGCTCGGCGCATGAGCGCCAGGGCGACGATGACGGCGGCATAGGAGGCCGCGTTGACGAAGAAGCAGGTCGCGACGCCCAGAGTGAGGATGAGGACCCCTCCGATAGCCGGGCCAATGACCCGGGCCGAGTTCATGACGACGCTGTTCAGGCTCACTGCGTTGGGGAGGAGGTCGAGACCGACCATTTCGGAGACAAACGTCTGCCGGGCCGGATTGTCGAACAGGTTAACCACGCCGAGCAGCGCAGAGAGGGCGAAGACCAGTCCCAGGTCCGCCGAGTGGGTGACCACGAGGAGGCCGAGCGCCAGCGCCAGCAGCCCGGCTGAGGACTGCGTGGCGTAGAGGACCTTGCGCTTGTCGAGACGGTCGGCGATCAGCCCACCGAAGGGACCGAGAAGGAGAAGCGGAAGGAACTGGAGCCCGATGGCCACGGCGACGTCGACACCGGTGCCGTGGAGCTGGAACAGGATGAGGTACGTCTGGGCCACCGTCTGCATCCACGTGCCCGAGACCGAGATGACCTGCCCGGTGAAGTACAGGCGGTAGTTCCGGACCGCCAGGGCCGCGAACGTGCGGTGGCGGGCATCGGCGAAGCGGCTCACTGGCCGACCAGGTGTTCGAGGAGGGTGGCCAGCTCGGCCGCACCGGCCTGCTCGTCGGGGCTCAACTCGGCCAGGCGCCGGGCTAAGAACGCGTTCTTCAAGGTCCGGATGCGTTCGAGGGTGCGGCGCCCGTGGGGCGTGATGCGCACCCGGGCGCTGCGCCGGTCGGCGACGTCGGTGACGCGGGTCACCATGCCGGCATCGCTCAAGCTGGCGACGATCCGCGTCATGGTCGGCGGCTGCACCTGCTCGGTGGCCGCCAACTCGCCCAGCGTCGGGCTGCCCAGACGCTTCACCGCTCCCAACGCCGACGCCTGGGCGGGCGACAGCCCGGCCAGCGACTCTTGACGAAGAAGGCGGTGGAGCCGGTTGATGGAGAGCCGCAGCCGGCTGGCCAACTCTTCGGCGTCCTGGCTCCCGGTGGGGTCGTCGCGGCCGGCAGAGGGGCGCACGGGCGTCGGCGGGGCGGAAGAGGGCACGCTCCCATTGTACTTAGTTTTGCTAACTAATGAGCCGCCGGAGCAATGAACCGCCGGGCTCACGAGCCGCCGGGCTCACGAGCCGCCGGGACTAATGGCCGTCCCGGGCCAATGAGCCGCCGAACCAAGACGCCGCCGCGGCGACGATGCGGTCATCAGAAGTTGGGGACGTACCCTCCGCTGCCCAGTGAGGAGCTCTCGTCCATGCTCAGGGAATCGTCCAGACCCCCAACCACCTCGGTCACCCACTCCAGGCGGTCCCGCAGGATCCTCTCCACCCCGCCCGACAGGGTGGCCGAGCTGACGGCGCACGAGCTGCAGGCGCCCTGCAGCTGTACCTCGACGACGCCGGAGTCCACGTCGGCCCGGACCAGCACCAGGTCGCCCCCGTCGGCCTGGACCGCCGGCCGCATCAGGTCGATGATGCCCTGCAACTTGCTCAGGCGCTCGGCACGTTCGGCATCGCTCAACTCGGTCTCGGTATCGGGCACTCCTCCATTCTGCCGTGTCCGACGGCTTCCGTGACCCCCCGACCGCCGCTCGGCCCCCTAATCGAGGCCGACGGGGACCGGCTCTCCTCCCTGGATCACCGGGTTGACCAGCTCGCCGATGCCTTCGATCTCGATGCGGACCACGTCGCCGTCGGCCAGGAAGCGAGGGGGGTCGAAGCCCGCCCCGACCCCGGCCGGGGTGCCGGTGGCGATGACGGTGCCCGGCTCAAGCGGGAACGCCGTCGTGAGGTACTCGATCAGGGCGGCACAGCCGAAGATGAGATCGGCCGTGGTGGAGTCCTGCCGGAGCTCGTCGTTGACCCAGGTGCGCAGGGTCAGTTTGCCCGGATCGCCCAGCTCGTCGGTGGTGACCAGCTCGGGGCCGCACGGCGCGTGGGAATCGAAGGACTTCCCGACGGTGAACGTCGGCGTCCGCCACTGCCAGTCCCGCGCGCTCACGTCGTTGATGATGGTGAACCCGGCCACCACCTCCATGGCCCGGGCCGCGGGGACGTGCTGGCAGCGCGGCCCGATGACCATGGCCAATTCGCCTTCGTAGTCGACCTGGGTCGACACGCGCGGGAGCACGATCGGGTCACCGGGACCGGCAATCGAGGTCCGCTGCTTGTTGAACCAGTACTGGTACTCCGGCGGCTCCCGGCCCATTTCGGCCACGTGGGCGCGGTAGTTCATGCCGATGGCCAGGATGACCGGTGGGCTGGGCACCGGCGCATGCCGCCGCACCGAGTCCAGTGGGTGGCGGGCGGCCCTCCCGGACGGCGCCTGCCGGGCGCGGTCGAGCGCGGCCGGGCCGAGGGCGAGCAACTCCGCCATGTCGGCGGGGAGCCCGACGGCGGGATCGCTCAGGTCCACGACCTCCTCGCCCGCCACGACCCCGGGTCGCGGCCGACCGGTCGGTCCCGGCGTCGGGCCGGGCTGAGACGTGAAGCTGATCAGTCGCATGGGTTTCCTCTCGGGGCGCCAGGGCGCGCGGGTCGGGGTGCGCCGGTCAGGATGCGCAGGACTGCAATGCTGCCAGGGCGCGGCCACCCCATGAGCCCGCCACGTCCGGCCAGCGGTCGGGTGTCTCGGCGATCTCCCCGGCCTCGAACCACAGCTCCTCTTCGACCGGATCGAGGACCTCGCGGATCGCTCCGATGGCGGCCGGGTCGGCCTCGACCCGTTGCCGCAGGGCGTCGGCCGCCCACCACATGGCCTCGTTGGAGAGCTCTCTGGGCACGAAGGGCGGCGGTCCGGCGGCCGTGCGCACGAAGGCGGGCACGTAGATGCTCACGCACGGGCTGCCCAGGGCGACATAGGCGCGCAACGGGGCGCCGGCCGCCAGATCGGGAGGCAACACGGCGATCAGGGAGGCCGCGGTGACGCTGCGCCCGGGAAGGTGCATGCACACGCCCGCCCCGGCGCCGGGCGCCCCCGGCGGCCCGTTGCCGTGGTCGCGCAGGTGGGCCGCCGTGGCGGCCGGGGTGAGACCGCCCGCCCCGGCCCGCTGCCCGTCCAGGAACCGGCGGCTCGCCGCCAGCCGGAGGTCGGCCGAGTCGGTGGGCGCGTCGGGGTCACGGAAGCGGCCGAAGTCGTCGCCGTCGTCGAGGTCCGGTGATCCACGCGTCCAATCCGACCCCACGCTGAGCCGGTTGCTGATGGCGGTGCCGCGCGGGAACGGAGCTGCCGCGAAGTCGGTGCCCGACGTATCGAGCACGAAGGCCTGCGCCGGGTCGGCGATCAGGAACGACGAGTCGTACGCCTCGGCGTGCGCGGCATCGGCGATCCCGCCCTGGCCGTGCGTCGTGAGGAGGTCGACGAGGATGTCGAGCGCCTCGGCGGCGCTGCGGGCCCGTTCCAGCCCGAGCCGCACCAGGTCCATCCCGATGAGGCGGGGTGGCGCCTGCGCGGCGTCGTGCACCGTGGCCACGCGTTCGTTCCCGATGGCCACCCCGAACTCGTTGACGCCGTGCTCGGCCCCCCACAGCCAGGTGGGGCAGGAGAGCAGGGCGGCGTGGGCCCCCGTGTCACCGATCGAGAGGTACTGGGTGCGCAGGATGCAGCCGGCCGTGGGACGGCGACCGAACGGCACGGCGAGCTGTACCTCGCCCACGGGACGGTCGGAATTCTTGGCGAAGACCATGCCCCCCACGCCCGGTCCGCACAGCGTGTCGCACATGGATGCAGCATACGGAGGGTGACTAGGGTGAGGTTCGTGGAAGCTCGTCAGGTCCTGACGCTCGACCAGATCGACCTGTCGGACATCGAGTTCTGGGCCCGCCCGTGGGCCGAGCGAGAGGGCGCCTTCCAACTGTTGCGCCGGGAACGCCCGCTGGCCTTCTTCGAGGAGCCCGAGCTTCCCGACGAGCTCGCACTCGTCATGCCGAAGGGTCCCGGGTACCGCGCCGTCACCCGCCACGCCGACGTCGCCGAAGTCAGCCGGCACCCCGAGCTCTACCGCTCCGGACAGGGCGCCACCAGCATCCCGGACATGCCCGAGGAGATGCTGGAGTACTTCGGCTCCATGATCAGCACCGACAATCCCCGGCACGCCCGCTTGCGCCGCATCGTCTCCGCCGCCTTCAACCCGCGCATGATCAAGCGGATCGAGGAGCACATCGAGCTGGTGGCCGGTTCGGTGATCGACCGGGTGGCCGGGCTCGGCGGATGCGACTTCGTCGTCGAGGTGGCGGCCCGGCTCCCGCTCGAGATCATCTGCGAAATGATGGGCATCGGCCCGGCCGACTACAGCGCCGTCTTCAACGCGTCCAACATCATTTTGAGCCAAGGTGACCCGGAGTACGTCCCCGAGGGTGCCGATCCCCTGCTGGCCTTCATGACGGCGGCGCAGGATCTCACCGCCCTCATGGCCGAGCTGGCGGAGACCCGGCGGGTCACCCCGACCGACGACGTCACCTCCGCCCTGGTCAACACGAACATCGACGGCGAATCGCTCACCGCGGCCGAGGTGGCCTCCTTCTTCGTCCTCCTCGTCGTGGCGGGCAACGAGACGACCCGCAACGCCATCAGCCACGGCCTGCTGGCCCTGACCGAGCACCCCGATCAACGGGCGCTGTGGCAGGCCGACCCCGCCGGCATCGCGCCTACCGGCGTGGACGAGATCGTGCGCTGGGGCTCCCCCGTCGTCTGGATGCGGCGCACGGTGGCCGAGGACACCGTGCTCGGCGGCGAGGAGCTGCACCCCGGCGACAAGCTCATCCTCTTCTACAACTCGGCCAACCGCGACGAGGACGTCTTCGCGGACCCCTACCGCTTCGACGTACGCCGGAGCCCCAACCCCCACCTCGGGTTCGGCGCGGCCGGGCCCCACTTCTGTCTCGGCGCCCATCTGGCGCGCCAGGAGATCGACGTGATGTTCCGACAGTTGTTCGAGCGCCTGCCCGACATTGAGAGCGCGGGCGAGCCGGACCGGCTCCGCTCGTCATTCATCAACGGCATCAAGCACATGGACTGCACCTTCACCCCGGTGGCGCCGGCGCGCTGAGCGGGCCGCTGCGCCGCCAGGCCCCGCGGCCTCCCGGGAGGGCGTCAGGTGGCGCTCGTCGGCGAACTCGTGGAAGGCGGCCAGGGCGCGCGGACCCCAGACCAGGGCGGGCCCGCCGTTCATCAGGATGGCGACGCCGATCATCTCGGTCACTTCACTGACCGTGGCGCCCCGGTGCGCCGCACCCCGCGCGTGTGCGCTGATACAGCCGTCGCACTCGCGCGTGATGGCGATGGCCAGCGCCATGAGCTCCTTCATGCGCATGGTCAGCGCCCCATCGGCCATGGCGGCCTTGTGCATCGCCCCGTAACCGGAGATGACGCCCGGAATGGCCTCGGTCAACTCGCGGTAGGGCGCGCGGAGATCCTCGGTGACCTGATGAAAATGTTCCATGGAGCATGCTGGCACGTCAGACGGGCCGGGGAGCCCGCTCCATGGCGGCGAGCACCGCCGCGGCCAGAATGTCCTGCAGCCGGGCAAAGTCGTCGTCGAGCTGGTCGGCCGAATGCGCGGCGAACCTCCCGCCGGCTTCGCTCGCCGCGAAACCCAACACCGCGGTGACCAGCAGGCGCTCCATCTGCACCACGTCGTCCTCGGCCAACCCCGCCTCACGCAGGGCGGCATAGACGACCTCGCGCGTACGGCGGGCACCGGGGGTGACGGCCGCCCGCTGCAAAAGGAGCGGGAAGATCTCCGGATGACGCCGCGCCGCGGCCCGCGTGCCTCGGGCCAGCGCGCCGAGGCGGTCAGCCCACCCGGCGTCGGGGTCCGGCAGCGGGACCTCCAACAGGATGCTCTCCACCACCCCGTCGAGCAGGTCGGCCTTGTTGGCCACGTGCCGGTAGAGGGCCATGGGGGTGACCCCGAGGCGGTCGGCCACCGCCTGCATGGTGACCGCCGCCAGACCCTGCTCGTCAGCCAGTTCCAGGCTCGCCGCCAGAATGGCGGCACGGTCGATCTGGGCTGGTCGTCCCACGGGCGCCAGTATCCCCCAGGCGAGCGATCGGCTCCAGGTCCGGGCGGATCAGTCCGAGCCCAGCGCCCCGCGGCCCGCGGGCCCGGACCTCCTCGACGGACGTCATGGCGTCGCGCAGCTCTTGAATCCAGTCCGCTTCGTGCTGGGCCACCAGGCGGACGGTCCACGCCAGAGCCTCGCTCCGGCTCCGCGCCACACCGGCGTCGATCAGGGTGTCCAACACCCGGCGGTCGGCCAGGCGCAGCCTGGTCATGACCGGGACCCCGGCCGTCGTGAAGAGGACCCGCGAGCCACCGCATTCGGCACCCCACGAGACCGTACGGCGGAACGCCGGCTGGGCCTCCTCGGCGATCCGCATCCGGCCCCCGCGGCTGTCCTCGCGAAAACCGCTGATCCGGGCCTGCTCGGCCACGCGCACTTCTTCCTCGCTCGGCCCCCTCGGGGAGCTGCGGGGGCGCCAACCGGCCGACGACCTGCAACTCGTCGGGGTCGACCTCGATGCTGACCGGACCCTCGAACCACCCGTCGGGGATGCGCCCGGCGAACCAGGCGCTGATCAGCCGTTCCTGTTCCGGACCGAACGGCGGCGCACCGCCGGCTCGACGCCGGCCCCCGCGCCGGCCCGACCACGGGGTCTCGGACGATCCTGCATGTTCTGGTTTCATGATTACATCATTACATCATTACGAGTGAGAACGCAACTGCGTCGGTCGGA
>CAWFTV010000006.1:0-38364 GCA_963818915.1 uncultured Acidimicrobiaceae bacterium
GTGGAGGTGATGGGATTCGAACCCACGGCCTCTACATTGCGAACGTAGCGCTCTGCCAGCTGAGCTACACCCCCGACGAGCGGAAAGGTTAGCGAATCAAATCGGGGTTCAGTAACCACGGCTCGGCGGAAGTCGCCACGGAGTGATCAGCCCCCGGTGGCGTGGCGACGTTGGGGCGGGAATGCCTCGTACTCGATGTCCTCGTCTTCGTCCCACGCCCCGGGGAAGCCCGCCTGGGCGGCGCCGCTGAACCCATCGGCCCCGCCCTCCTCGCCGACCGTGCCCTCCCGAGCCGTGTACTCCCATGGTCCCGAACGGGACTGCCGTCGCTGCCCTTCGACCTCTCGCGCATAGGCGATGAGCCCGGCGAGGGCGAGGGCTGCAATCCCCGTGACCCCGGTGAAGATCCAGGCCAACCTGAAGGCGGGGAGCACGCCGAGGATGCCCGTTGTGATGGCGACTCCGACGAGGAGGCGCAGGACGAAGGTACAGCGCCGGCGCGCCTGCTGGCGCCGGTGCGCCGCCAACTCGGCATCAGTCTGCGTCGGGCTGACCCGCGGCTCGGGCGGTTCGATCACCCCGACCCGCGTGTAGTGCGCACCGTCGACATCCTCGATGTCAGCCACTTGACCGTCCTGCACGGCACGGAGAAGGACGAGCTTCGGCTGCGACGACGGGGCCGCGGATCTGCCCGATCCGGCCAGCCGGTACGCCGGATCCACCAATTTGGGACCCGCGTGTTCCAGGAGCTCGAGTTGATGGTGAAAATGATCGACAGAACCGACTCCCCCGCGCTCTCGGATCCGCCGCAGGACGCTGGGGGCGAGGACCACCACCCACAGTACGGCTACCAAAACCAGCAGGATCACTATTGAACGCTCCCCGACACGTAGCTTTGCACCGCCGGACAACGTTACCGAGCGCCATAGCACAGAGGGTGGATGGTCGGCCAGCCCAACGACCAACCGCGGCGTGCGCGCGGATCTTCCCGCTCGTGTTCGCCTTCACTATCGACGCACGTGCGGTGTGCGGGCTGCGTCGTGTCTGCCGGTCTATTCCGCCCGACTCCACCAGCGCCCGTCGCGGTGACCGACGGTAACGGCGATGTCGAAACAGGTCGAGACGAGCGCCGAGGTGATGACGTCCTCCAAGGGTCCGGCGGCCAGAAGCCTCCCCTGGCGAACGAGTCCGGCATGTGTGAAGCCGCGCGGTATCTCCTCGCAATGGTGGGTGACCAGCACCATAGGGGGGCTCCCCGGATCTGCGGCCAACGCGCCGAGCCGCGACACCAGTCGTTCCCGTGCGCCCAGGTCGAGGCCGGCTGCCGGTTCGTCGAGGAGTAGCAGTTCGGGGTGGCTCATGAGCGCGCGGGCCAGGAGCACGTGCTGCCGTTCGCCTTCGGAAATCACCCCGAACGGGCGCGTGGCGATGGCCGCGAAGCCGGCCTCGTCCAACAGGCGATCGGCCTCGGCCCAGTCGTCGTCCGAGTAGGCGTGCCACCACGTTTCGAGCGCCCCATGGCGACCGCTGACCACGACGTCGCGTGCCGGGAGGTCGGCGCGGAGCTGACGGGTCACCGATCCGCTCACCAGCGCGATGCGCGGGCGCAACGTCCGTACATCGACCCGACCGAGGCGAGAGCCCAGAATCTCCACGCGTCCCGACGATGGCCACAGCCGGGCCCCCGCCAACGTCAACAGCGTCGTCTTCCCGGATCCGTTGGGACCCAGGATCACCCACCGCTCTCCCGGCCCGACCGACCAGTCGATGTCGTCGAGAACGACAGTGCCCTCGCGACGTACCCCGACCGCGTGGAGGGCGATGACCGCCCCGCGATCGTCAACCGGCATCACCCGGCCGGATTGATGACCTGAGCGGTGCGCCGGCTCACCCGGCCGACGAGGCCCGAGCAGCACTGGGTCCAGATCCGTTCACCGGCCAACCAGAGCCAGATCTCGCGGCGGTAACCGATGACGACATCCTCGAACTCGGCGCGCGTGAGGCCGACCTTGCTCAAGGTGCTCCAGCGGGACCACAACCACGCCACCAACCCTCCGTCTGCGCGCAGCACGTCAGTCAGGTCGTCGCCGTCGAGCACGGCGGCCAACCAGGCCGCGGCCCGAGCCGTGGGCTCGTCCGGCACGTGCAATGAGGGTAGCGGAGGTCACCGTCAATGGCGGATGAACACGGGTTGGCGGTCGGATCCCGTGTACGAGCGCACGTGCTCTTCGAAGTCGATGAAAAGAGGTGCGTCGGGGTCGAGCTTGCGCTGCAGCGTACGGTCGGCGATCTTCTTGTCCAACGCGTCCAGGCGCAGGAGCGCGGCGGGGTCGTCGAGACCACGGACATCGAGTTTGGACCGGGCGGCCTGAAAGGCGAGGCGCCCCCGCTCGGTGCGGATGAGCACGCTGGTCCAGCCGTCCATCGAACCCACGCTGCCCACCGCGATGTCGGCCGAGCGACCCAGGAAGTCGGCGCACTCGTCGCATCCCTTCAAGGCCGCGCCGTGGAAGTCCTTGACCGGTTCGTCCACCGCCAACTCGCCGTCGCGGTATTCGACGATCATGCGGCCCCGTATGACGTCCATCTTCGAAACGCGGTCCAGGTCCACTCCCCGCTTGTCGCGCAACTCCCGCAGGGTGAGAGCCTCGTAGTCGAAGTTCTTGGTGCACATCAACGCGATGCTGAGCACCACGGCGTCGATGCGATGGGCGCCGGTCGGCCAACGGCGCGCCTGCATGGCGCGGAGCCCCTGTACCTCGCACGGCGTCCCGACCACGGCGATCCGCGGCTTGGCCGGCAGCGTGTAGCGGGACAGGTCGAGCTCGGCCAAGGCCATGGTCTGGTTGTAGAAGCTGCCCGAGGCGGCCAGGATCTCGCCGGCCGTGGTGGCGATGGTGGCCACGCCCTTCCACTGCTCGTCGGGATCGCCACTCGGCTTGGACACCAGTGCGCCGTCGATCTCACCCGCGGCGAGCAGTCCGATCAGCAGCGCGCTCACCGCGCCGCCGTCCTGGACGTCCTCCAAGCGCGAGGAGGCGCGAACGGCGAAGCTCTCCACCACCGCACCGAGGCCGTCCGCCGGTGGCCCACCGGTGATCTTCCAGTAGGTGTCCGAGGAGTCCGCCCGGACCTGGGCCGGGAGCACCTCGGCGTCCTCACCCGACTGCTGTGGTCGACGGGGGCCACAGGGCCTCATAGCGGAGACCGCCGCGAGGGCAGAAGTCCCAGCACAACGAGCAACCCGTGCACATTTTGACCAGCTCGGGCAGGTTGGTGTCCTCGTCGATCCCGATGGAGTTCGAAGGGCAGACGGCGATGCACGTCCCGCACTCGATGCAGCGGTCGGCGTGGATCACGCCGGCCTCCAGCTCCCAGAACCACACCTTGCCCGGAGGCTCGGGGATGCCGTTCATCTCCTCGCGGATGCGGTAGCGCTTCATGTGCCGACCGCGGCCGAAGATCCGGCGATGGTGGCCGCAAGCTCATCCTGCGGCGTGCGGCGGGCCCAGAGGTAAAACGGCTCCGCGGCGCGCCGCTCGGCCTGGTAGCGGCCGACGAGGCGCAGGAGTGCGTCGGGGACCTTGTCCACCGGCAAGGCGCCGGTGACCCAGTCGATGAAGGCCGCGTCGGGACCGAGGGACCCGCCCACTCCGATGTCGACGGCTTCTTCGATGTGCTGGTCCACATGGGCGATGTCCCCCCGGAACCCGATGTCGGCGATCTGCGGCTGGGCGCAGGAGGCGGAACAGCCGGAGAAGTGCATGCGGATGACGCCGGCGTCACCCGCATCGCGGCCGCTGGGGCCATCGGTGGCGAGTTGCGAATCGAGCGTGCGCGCCCACTTGACCGCTCGCTCCTTGGTCTCCACCACGGCGAACCGGCAGAACTCCGAGCCGGTGCAGGCCACGACGCCACGCTCGAACGGACCGGGGAAGGGAGAGTACTTCGCCATCAGTGGCTCGGCCAGAAGGTCGTCAAGGCGCTCTTCGGGAATGCCCGAAAGGATGAAGTTCTGGTCGAGGCCGATCCGTACGCCACCGTCGCCGTAGGTCTCGGCCAGGCGGGCCGTCTCGATCAGATCGATCCCGTGCATACGGCCGACCGGCACCGAACACCCGACGTACAGCAGGCCGGGCTGCTTCTGGGGATGCACGCCCACATGGTCGCCCCGGAAGCGGTCCGTGAGCTCGCGGCCCGCCGGGTCCAAGGTGAACTTGGTCCGCTCGTCCAGGGCGGCCCGGAATCCCTCGGGGCCCAGTTCTTGGGCCAGATAGCGCATGCGTGACAACCCGCGGTTCTCGCGATTGCCCAGTTCGCCGAAGAGCTGGGCCACGCCGCGGCAGAGCTCGACCGCCTGGTCCGGGCGTATGAAGACGTCGATGTCCGAGGCCATCCGCTCGCCATCGGAAAGACCACCGCCGATCAGCACGTTGAACCCGATCGTCCCGTCGCTGTGCTCGGCCGGCCAGAGGCCGATGTCGTTGATCTCGACGCGAGCACAGTCCTCGAGACAGCCGGTCACCGAGATCTTGAACTTGCGGGGGAGGTTGGCGTACTCGCGGTTGCCGGTGAAGTACGCCGAGATCGCCCGGGCCACCGGGTGGGCCTCGACGACCTCCTGGGCGTCGATGCCCGAGACCGGGCAGGAGCACACGTTGCGCGCCGAGTCGCCGCAGGCCTGCACGGTGGTCAGCCCGACGTCCCAGAACCGCTGCCAGATTCTCGGCACGTCGGCGATGCGGATCCAATGGAGCTGGATGTCCTGGCGGGTCGTGAGGTCGGCATAGCGGTTGCCGAAGACCGGACTGTCATCGGGGCCCTCGGCATAGGCGTCGGCGGCCACCCCGACCTCGCGTACCTGCGCCGCCGTCATGACGCCACCGGGGATCTTGATCCGCATCATGAAGGCGTCGCCGCCCTGACGCTGCGGGTACATGCCCACCCACTTGAGGCGCTCCTGCTCGCCGGGCACGGCGTTGATGGCCTCCGGGCCCTGCTTGGAGTAGGTGTCGATGACGGCTTGGGCCACCTCGAAGGGATGGCGGGACAGCTTGAACTGCTCGACCGGGTTCAGCTCACCGATGTTCCGATAGGGGCGGACGAAGCGGAGTGCCCGTTCGCGACCGCGGAACTGCATCCCGTAGGGATTGTCCAGGTCGCGCGGCATCAGTTCGCCACGTGCAACCCGCACTCGGACTTGTCCAGGCCGGCCCAGCGGCCGGCGCGCGGGTCCTCACCCTCCGCCACCGGGCGGGTGGTGGGAGCGCAGCCGATCGACCGGTAGCCCCGGTGCGTCAAAGGGTGCATGGGCAGATCATGGTCGCCGAGATACGACACCACGTCGTCGTTCGTCCAGGTGGCGAGCGGATTGACCTTCACCAGTCCGAATGCGGCGTCCCAGCTGACGATCGGTGCCGCGGCACGGCTCGGGGCGTCGACCCTTTTGAGGGAGGTGAGCCAGGCGCGGCTCCCCTGCACCGCCTGGCGCAGCGGGGCCACCTTGCGGAACTGGCAGCACTGCTGGCTCCCGCAGGGATGCGCGGCCGCCTCGGGCCCGGGCTTGGTCACGGTCAGGTTCAGGTTGTAGCGGGCGCGGATCTCCTCGACGAACTCGAGCGTCTCGGGAAAGTGCGCTTCGGTGTCGAGGAAGATGACCTCTATCCCCGGTGCGACCTTGGTGGCCAGATCGATGAGGACCACATCCTCGAAGGAGGCGGCCAGGACCAGGGCGTCCCCGAACGTGTCCACGGCCCATTTGACCACCTTGCCGGCCGGGGCAGTCTCGAACTCCCTCGTCAGGGCATCCAATTCGTCGGCACTCGGCCTCTGGTCGGTCACTGTCGATTCGGTCACGGAACACTTCCTTCTTCCCTAGTCTGAAGAGCGGGTCGCGCTCGGGAGCCCCGAGCAATGGTTTTCTGCGTGGGGTGGTCGCCTTGACGCCCGGCTGAAACCAGACCAGAGTATACATGACTAAATTAGTCAACATTCGAAGAGGTCACATGGACAGCACCGCGACCCTCCGGTCCGAAGATTCTCGCACGCAGAACGGCGCCGCCCCACGGCGGTGGGGACCGTCGGACGCGTCCGTGAGAGCCCTGGTTCGACCCTACGGCCACCCCCTGGGCCATCTCGACCTGCTGGAGTCACTGGCCATCTTCATCATTCGCGAGGTGGCGGCGGAGGCGGAGCGCCCGGTGCTCCTCTTCAGCGGCGGCAAGGACTCCGCTGTCCTGTTGCACCTGGCCGCCAAGGCGTTCAAGCCGGGCAAGATTCCCTTCCCCGTTCTGCACGTGGACACGGGCCACAACTTCGCCGAGGTGCTCGACTACCGCGACGCACAGGTGGAGGCGGAGGGCGCCCGCCTCATTGTGGCCAAGGTGCAGGACTCCATCGACCAGGGCCGCGTAGCCGATCCCGGTCCGGCCGCCTCGCGCAACCGCCTGCAGACCACCACCCTGCTCGATGCGATCAGGGAACACGGCTTCGACGCCGCTTTCGGCGGGGCGCGCCGCGACGAGGACAAGGCGAGAGCCAAGGAGCGGGTCCTGTCGTTCCGCGACTCGTTCGGACAATGGGACCCCAAGCGGCAACGGCCCGAACTGTGGCAGCTCTACCAGGGCAGCGTGCGGCCGGGCGAGCACCTACGCGCCTTCCCTCTCTCGGACTTCACGGAGCTCGACGTCTGGCAGTACATTCACCGGGAGCGAATCGTGCTGCCCTCGATCTACTACGCCCACTCGCGCCACGTGGTCGAGCGGGACGGCATGTTGCTGGCCGTGAGCGAGTGGGTCTCCCCCGAGGGAAGTGAGATCGCCGAGGAGGCCATCGTCCGCTACCGCACCGTGGGCGATGCCACGCTGACCGGCGCCGTGCGTTCGGAGGCGACCACCGTCGAGGACATCATCCGCGAGGTCTCGGCTTCCCGAATTTCCGAACGGGGCGCCACCCGGGGGGACGACAGGTTCTCCGAAACCTCGATGGAGGACCGCAAGCGCGAGGGGTACTTCTAAGACCATGAGCAAGATGCCCAGCTCACCGCCGGCAGGCGGCCAGGAGCTCGGCGCCGACACCATGGACCTGTTGCGCTTCGCCACAATTGGGTCGGTCGACGACGGGAAGAGCACCCTGATCGGCCGCCTCCTGTTCGACACGCTGCAACTGTTCGACGACCAGGTCGATGCCATCTCCACGGCGTCGGAACGGCGCGGCCTGGGGGAGGTCGACCTCTCCTTCGTCACCGACGGCCTACGGGCCGAGCGCGAGCAGGGCATCACCATCGATGTGGCCTACCGCTACGCCGCCACACCGCAGCGCAAGTTCGTCATCGCCGACTGCCCCGGTCACCTCCAGTACACCCGCAACATGGCAACCGGCGCCTCCACCGCCGATCTGGCCCTCGTGCTGGTCGACGCCACCTCAGGCTTGCGGGAACAGACGCGGCGGCACATCTGCATCGCCGCCCTGCTCGGGGTCGACCAACTGGTGGTCTGTGCCAACAAGATGGACCTGATGGACTGGGACAAGTCGGCCTACCAGGGCATCGTCGACGAAATGGGGTCCCTGGCCCACACGCTCGGCGTCTCCTCGTGCACGGTGATCCCCATCTCCGCCCTCAACGGCGACAACGTGGTCCAGCGCTCCGAAGCCGCGGCCTGGTACGACGGACCACGGTGCTGGACGCCCTGGAGTCGGCCCAAGCCGGCGGGTGGGCCTCCCAGCACGGGCTACGGCAAGGCAACGGCGGCCGCCTCCCGGTGCAGTGGGTGCTGCGGCAGCCCGGCGGCGGGCGCAGCTACGCCGGCATGGTCAACGGGGGCCCGTTCCGCACCGGTGACCCGGTCATCGTGCTCCCTCAGGGCCAGTACACCACGGTGCGCGCCCTCGAGACGGCCGATGGCCCGATTCCCCGCGCCGAAGTCGGCCTCTCCATCTCCATGAAATTGACCGACGAGATCGACATCTCGCGGGGCGATCTGATCTCGTCGCTGGAGGAGCCCCCGACGGTGACCGACAACTTCGAGGCGACCGTGTGCTGGTTCGGCGAACGGCCCCTGACGGCCGGCGACCGCATGAAACTCAAGCACACGACGCGGGTCACCCCGGTGGTGGTCGAGAGCGTCGAAGGCACCTTCGACGTCAACGGGCTCACGATGCAGGCCGCGTCCGAACTGAAGGAGAACGACATCGGCGTCGTGCGGCTGCGCACCGCCACGCCGCTGGCACTCGATTCGTACCAGACGGATCGGATCACCGGGAGCTTCGTGCTCATTGACGAGCTCACCATTGCCACGGTGGCGGCCGGCATGGCCGGTCGTCCCACGCTCCGTCACTGAGGGGATCGAACCACTGACCGCCTATTACCCCGTCTCACTCGACGTGGGCGGGCGGGCCTGTCTCGTGGTGGGGGGAGGCCCCGTGGCCGCCCGCAAGGTGGGTGGTCTGTTGCGCTGCGGCGCCCGGGTGACGGTGATCGCCCCCGCGTTCTGCGATGCCATGGCACAGCTGACCCCGCTGACCCTGGAGCGCCGCCACTACGCCCCGGGTGACGCAGCCCGCTACCGCCTGGTGGTGACCGCCACCGGGATCCCGGCCGTCGACGGCGCGGTCTACGCCGATGCCGAGGCGGCCGGCGTGTGGGTGAACAGCGCCGACGACGTGGCGCACTGCACGTTCATCCTGCCGTCGGTGCACCGCGACGGCCCGGTCTCCGTCGCCGTTTCCACGGGCGGGACCAGCCCCGCGCTCGCCGCCTGGCTGCGCGCCCGGCTGGCTGCGAGCGGCGGGCCGGGATTGGGCGAACTGGCCGACCTGCTGGGCCTGGCGCGTCAGCGACTGCACGACGCCGGGCGGAGCACCGAGCGGGTGGACTGGGCCGCCCTGCTCGACGGCCCCCTTCCCGCGCTGGTCCGGGCCGGACGCCGCGAGCAGGCCTGCGCGCTGGTCGAGGAGGCCACCGGAGTGAGCCTCACTCCGTAGCGGCGGTCAGGGCTGCGCCACCATGAGGGCGGTCCCGGCTACCAGCAGGACCAGGACCACCGTGGCAGACCACACCATGGCCACGGCGTCGCGCTGCACCGACTCCTCCGCCCGCACGCCACCTTCGCCCACCGCGACCAACGAGACCTGCAGCCGGCGCTCCGCCGGCCACATCACGCCCTCGGCCAGCAGGGCGACCCCCGCCCAGATGGCGAGCCCGCCCATGACCCACCCGTCACGGAGCGCGTAAGCCCCGTGCCCGAGCGCGAGGAGGAGAAAGCCGAAGACGGGGATGCCGTAGATGGTGCGGCCGGCCCAGTTCACCCCCGGACGGAAGTACCGCTGGACCGCCTCGGGGAAGGGTGCGGCGGTCCTGAGCAGCGTGCGGAGGCGCCCCGCCGTGAGCGCGCTCGCCACCGCGGTGGTCAGTCCGACCACCGCGCAACCGACGTGGAGGATGAGGACGACGTCGAAAGCCGGCCCGTCCGGCTGGTGGTGCACGCCTGACATCTTCACTCATTGTCCGGCGACAAAGGTGTCCGCCACGCGATGATGCAGTGGGTACGGGCAGCTGAGCCTGTACCGTAGTGACTGACGGGTAGACGAACGAAGAGGCGATCGCCGATGAGTGAGGAACGGGCACTGCCAGAGCACGGGGACCGATGAACCAGCTACGCCTTGATCCCCTGTCGGGCCGCTGGGTCGTGGTCAGTCCTGGCCGCTCCGAGCGGCCCTACTCCTTCGTCACCCGGACACCGTGGGTGCAGGAGGACGCGGGGCGCCCCTGCCCGTTCTGTGCCGGCAACGAGGAGACCACCCCGCCGGCACTCGAAACCTACGGACCGTCGGGACGCTGGCTCGTGCGGGTCGTCCCCAACCTGTACCCGGCCTTCGAGGGTGACGAGCCCTTCGTCGTGGCCAACCGTGGTCCCGTCTTCACGCAGGCCACCGCGGGCGGAATCCACGAGATCCTCATCTTCTCGCCCGAGCATGACACCACCTGGGGGATGCTCAGCGAGGAGCAGACGAGCCTCGTGATGGCGGCGTTGCGCGACCGCCTCGAGGAGCACTCACAACGGCCCAACCTGCGCTACACCCAGGCCATCGTGAACTCGGGACGCGAGGCCGGCGCCTCCCTCGAACACCCCCACGGCCAGTTGCTCGGCATGTCGTTCATCCCGCGTGAGCTGGCCGAGGAGCAGGCCCGCTTCGCCCGCTTCGTCGGGTCGTGCCTCCTGTGCACCACCATCGAGGCGGAGGAGGATTCTGAGCAACGGGTCATCTACGCCGACGATCGCGTGGTGGTGATCTGCCCCTTCTGGAGCGCCGTGCCCTACGAAATGCTCGTCATCCCCCGCGAGCACTTCCCCCACCTGCACAAGAGCCCGACGCCCGATCTACTCGCCGTCGGTCAGGCCATCCGCCGCTGTCTGGCGCAGCTGGCCGATTCGGTCGGGGACGTGGCGTACAACATCGTGTTCCATTCGGCGCCCTACCGGGCCGGCGAGCCTTACCACTGGCATGCCCACATCTGGCCCAAAGCCACCACGACGGCGGGGTTCGAACTCGGTACCGGTGTGGCCATCAACGTCGTCTCGCCGGAGATCGCAGCGGACACCCTCAAGGCCTCCGCACTGACGCACTGACGCCGCGCTCTAGCTCGTCCGCAGCGACCGGACGAGCTCGAAAATCGCCACCAGATTGCGGATGACGTCACGGTCGGGACCGGCGAGACCGGTGATCCCCGGCGTATTGAGGTACCCGTTCAGCACGGCCCGGCGGTTGCGCGTCTCCCAGGCCTGCCCGAGTGGTGCCAGGTCGAGGCGCCCGGTGGGATCGCGCTCGAGGGCGGCCTCCAGGCTGGCCTGGTGGAGCGACCATAAGAGGTCGGCCACGTCGGCCAGGGGGGAGCGCCAAACGGGCCCGTTCCCCCCGGGAAGGACGCCGCCAGGCAGGCAGTCGCTGACCACCCACCCCTGATCGGTGCGGGACGTACGGCCCAGATGGAAGTCGCCGTGGGTGCGGATGACCGGCAGCCGGGCGTCCGCGGCCCGCAGTGCCTTGGTCAGATCGGCCATTCCCGGAGCCTCGAGCAACGCTGGATCCGCCTCTGCGATCGCCGCTTCTGCGCCATCGACCCAGGCGGATACCGGTTCGGGATGGCGGTCGAAGGCGCGGTCCAGGGCCAGATGCATCCGTGCCGTCATGGTGCCCAGGGCGTGGGCCTCGGGGCCGAAATCACCTCCGGCCGCCTCGGGGCGACCCCCGAGGGCATAGAGGTCGCGCAGCGAGGTCATGGCGAGGGCCCACCCTCCGGAGCGATCGGCCAGCGGCTCCTGAACGAAACCGAGATCGCGCCGGTCCCACGTCCATCTCGCCAGCGGTGGTGCAACGTGGTTGAATCCCGCGCTGTCGAGAGCCTCCAGGAAGTCGACGGCCGGATGAGGACCGTCGTGCAGCCACGGGAACACCCACAAATCGCCGCGGTTGCCGCAGTCGAGCACGGTGGCCTGCTCGTCGTCGCGCACGAAGGCCACCGTGCCGGGGCGTGGCTGGACCCCACGAATAGTGGCGAGCGTCAACGGGGCCAACTGGGCGTCCTTGAGGGCGTCGGTGCACACCGCCAGACCGTCTTCGTCCTCGAGAAGGCCGAGCACGACCTCGTCCCCCGGACGCAGGAAGTGAGGTTCGTCATCGGACCTCCGTAGTCCGACGACGATGTGGGCCAACCGGCCATTCACCTCGGCCACCAGGTCCAGCAGTCCGGGGCGCCCGGGCCGGATCACCTCGGCCCGCCGCAACGTGATCTCGGTAGGGGCTTCCTGGTGCCATTCACTCACCGGACGATGCGAGAGCCACGCCTCGACCAGCGTGCGCAGGGCCTGCTCTCGCTCAGGGTTCATTCCATCGACCGCCGATCCTCGTCCACCAGATCGAACCACAGAAAACCATAAGGGGGAAGCGTGATGGTATAAGGCTCCTCGGTCACGTTGGGGAACGGGACCCGTCCGAGCACCTCGTGCGGGGTGGTGCCGGCCCACTTGGCCAGCGAGAGCTCGGCCGGCTGGGCGAACCGGCTGAGATTGTGGACGCAGAGCACCGCCTGGAACCGGCGCACCACCTCGTCCCCGGGGGCTTCGTTCCCCGCCGGGACCGTGCGCGCCATGACGGTGGCGCGCTCCCAGTCCCGCCCTTCGGGGTCCGTGGCGATCGAGGGCGGGGGGCTCACGTGCGCAGTGGGCGCAGCCGAAATGATGTCAGCCACCTCACCGGATCTCATGTACGCCAACACCGAGGGGTTGGCGCAGGGGAGAACCTCCATCTCGCCCACGCCCATCACGGGCAGGGACCGGCGCTCGACCAGCATGCGGCGGAGCCAGTGCAGGAACGAACCCTGGTTGCGCAGTTGCGCCTCCACGTTCACCGCGCTGAACCCGTAGACCGGGTCCATCAGCGGCGGCAGGTACAGCTGGGCGAAGTCCGCCTTCGAGAATCCGCCGTTGCGGTCGGGCGACCACTGCATGGGCGTGCGCACCGAGTCGCGGTCGCCCAGGTAGATGTTGTCGCCCATCATGAGCTCGTCCCCGTAGTAGATGACAGGACTTCCCGGGAGGGAGAGGAGGAGGGCGTAGAGCAACTCCGTCATGTTCCGGTCGTTGTCGAGAAGCGGGGCCAGCCGGCGCCCGATCCCCATGTGTCGCTTCATGCGAGGATCCTTGGCGTACTCGGCGATCAGGTAGTCCCGGTCCTCGTCGGTGACCATCTCGAGGGTCAGCTCGTCGTGGTTACGGAGGAAGATCGCCCATTGGCACGAGTCGTTGATGACGGGTGTCTGGGCCAGGATTTCGGTGATCGGGTACCGCTGCTCGCGCCGCACGGCCATGAAGAGCCGAGGCATCAGCGGGAAGTGGAAGCACAGGTGGCACTCGTCCCCGTCACCGAAGTAGTCCGCCACGTCGCTCGGCCAACCATTGGCCTCGGCCAGGAGGATGCGGCCGGGGTAGTCGGACTCCAGCTGCTTGCGTATGCGCTTGATGAAGGCGTGGGTCTCGGGCAGATGCTCGCCAGCCGTCCCGTCCCGCTGGTACAGGTACGGCACGGCATCGAGGCGGAAGCCGTCGAACCCGAGGTCCAACCAGAAGCGGACCAGATCGATCATGGTGTCCGCCACTTCGGGATTGTCGTAGTTGAGGTCGGGCTGGTGGTGGAAGAAACGGTGCCAGTAGTACTGCTGGCGCGTATCGTCCCAGGTCCAGTTGGACCGCTCCACATCGGTGAAGACCACGCGCGCGTCGGGCCAACGCTGGTCGTCGTCGTTCCAGACGTACCAGTCCGCCTTGGCATTGTCCCGGCTCGAGCGCGACTCGATGAACCACGGGTGCTGATCGCTCGTGTGGTTCATCACCAGATCGGCGATGACCCGGATGCCCCGGCTGTGGGCGTCCTCCAGGAACGCCACCAGGTCGCCGATGCTCCCGTAATCGGGGTGCACGTTGAAGAAGTCGCTGATGTCGTAGCCGCTGTCCCGGAACGGGGACGGGTAGAAGGGCAGCATCCAGATGCAGTCGATGCCCAACCACTCGATGTAGTCCAGCTTCTCGCGCAGCCCCTTGAGATCGCCGGTGCCGTCGTTGTTCGAGTCGTAGAAGCCCCGGATCAGCACCTCGTAGAAGACGGCGTGCTGGAACCACCGCACGGACGGGTCGAACGGGCCCTCTCCGGAGCTCAGCGGGATGGGGGGCATGCTCACCGTCCGACGAAGGTCGCCTGGCCAGGGCCGTGTTCGGCGAACGATGCGATGCCGCGCCCGGCGTCCTCGGTGCGGGCCACAGCGGAGAACGCTTCTTGCTCTCCGAGCAGCCCGTCGGCCAGCGTGCCCTCCAGGCCGCCGTCGATAACCCCCTTGGCCAGTCCGTGCGCCACCAGGGGGCCGCGTGCCAACGCAGCGGCCCACTCCAGCGCCTCGGCGAGCACCTCGTCGGGCGCCGCCACCCGGTTCACCAGCCCGATGGCCAACGCCTCGTGTGCCGGGACCTGCCGGCCCGTCAATATGAGCTCCTTGGCGCGCGAGGTCCCGATCAGGCGCGGCAGGCGCTGCGTCCCGCCCCCACCGGGGAGAAGTCCGAGGAGCACCTCGGGGAGCCCCAGCCTGGAGTCTTCTGCGCAGACCCGGAAGTCGCAGGCCAGAGCCAGCTCCAATCCGCCCCCCAGTGCGTAGCCGTTGATGGCGGCGATGGTGGCCCGGGGCAGGCCGGCCAGGCAGGCCAGGGCACGGGCGAAGGCCGCTCCGACCGCGTCCGCCCCGGTGCCGGCGAGCTCGGCGATCTCCGCGCCGGCCGCGAAGATCCGGCGACCGCCCCACAGGACCACCGCGCCGGGGGGATCGTCATGGAGCGCGGAGGCCACGGAGAAGATCTCTCCGAGCACATCGACCGAGAGCGCGTTCGCCTTCGGTCGGTCCAGCCGGACCAGCGCGACGCCGTCGGGACGGCGTTCGACGTGCACGAACGGTTCAGCCATCGGTGCACCGTAGTTGAAGTAGGCGGCGGCCCTTCATCGTTCCATGAGGCGATCGGCGGCCTGGTAGGGGTCGAGTTCTCCTGCCGCCAGGGCCTTGACCGCTCCGGCGAACTCCTCCCCGGTGGCCAGCTCATCGATTCTCGCCATGCTGCGCGCCGTGAGGACCCGCCGCAGCTCATGGCCGAGACGCTGGGCGCGGCGCTGCTCCAATTTCCCCGACTCGCGCAGGTGGGCGCGGTGGCGCGCGATCTCCTCCCACAGCGTCGCCAACCCCTCCCCCGAGGAGGCGACGGTGTCGACGATGGGGGGACGCCACGAGCCGAGGGACGACAGGTCGAGCATCTGCTCGAGATCGCGTCGGGCCTCCCGCGCGCCCGGGCGGTCCGCCTTGTTGATCACGAAGAGGTCGGCGATCTCCAACAGGCCGGCCTTGTTGGCCTGCATGGAGTCCCCCCAACCGGGTGTCACCACCACCATGGTGGTGTCGGCGGCCGATGCCACCTCGATCTCCATCTGCCCCACCCCCACGGTCTCGACGATCACCACGGGTAGCCCCACGGCGCCGAGGACACGCACGGCGTCGGGCACGGCCAGGGCCAAGCCCCCGAGATGCCCCCTGGTGGCCATGGAGCGGATGAACACGGTCGGGTCCAGCGCGTGCCGCTGCATGCGGACGCGATCGCCCAGGATCGCCCCGCCGCTGAACGGCGACGTGGGATCGATGGCCAGCACCCCCACCTGCCCGATCGCCTCGGGGGCCGGGTCCGGCCAGCCCGAACGGACGAGCGTGATGAGCCGGTCGGTAAGGGTCGACTTGCCGGCCCCGGGAGCGCCCGTCAGCCCGATCGTGTAGGGCACCGGCGCCCGGTAGGCCAGCCGGGCGACGGCCAGCCCGGGCTCGCCCCCGCGCTCGACCATGGAGACCAGGCGGGCCAGCGCCACGCGGTCGTCGTCCCGGGCCTGCGCCATCAGCTCGGCGGGATCAGTGGGCACCTGTCGGCTCACTGGCTGGTCACCGTGGCCCCCAGGGCGCGCAGGTCGCCCACCAGGTCGGTGTAGCCACGACTGATGTGGTGCGCCCCGGTGACGGTGGTCTCCCCTTCCGCCACCAGTCCGGCCAGCACCAGGGCGACCCCGGCCCGGATGTCCGGCGCACGCACCCTGGCCCCGGACAGGCGGCTCACCCCGCGGACGACGGCATGATGCCCCTCCGTCTTGATGTCGGCGCCCATACGACGCAGCTCCTCGACGTAGCGGAACCGGCCCGAGAAGAGATTCTCGGTGAGGATCCCCACCCCGTCGGCGCCGGTCAGCATGGCCACCAGTAGCGGGCTGAAATCGGTCGCCACGCCCGGGTAGGGCAACGTGGCCACGTCGGCCGCGGCGAGGCGCCCGCTCGCGGTCACCCGGAGCCCCTCGGGCCCCATGGTGGTCACGACGCCCATCTGGTTGACCTTGCGCAACAGCATCTCCATGTGGTCGGGCCGGGCGTCGGTAATCGTCACGTCGCCCCCGGTCATGCCGGCCCCGGCTAAGAACGTGGCGGCGACGACCCGGTCCGGCACCACGGCGTGCCGGGCGGGACGCAGCTCGTCGATCCCCTCGACCTCAATCCGCGAGGTCCCCGCCCCGCGGACGACCGCCCCCATGGCGCAGAGCATGGCGGCCAGGTCGATGACCTCGGGCTCTTTGGCCGCGTTCTCAATGACCGTGGTGCCCTTGGCCAGGACGGCGGCCATGAGCAGATTGTCCGTCGCCGTGTGGCTGGGGTATTCGAGCACCACCTTGGTACCGACGAGCCGCCCGCCTTCCACGTAGCCCCGCACCTCGCCGTGGGAGATCTCGAACCGGGCCCCCATGGCGGTCAGCCCATTGACGTGGAAGTCGATCGGACGGTCGCCGAAGTCGTCTCCCCCCGGCAGAGGCATGTGCACCTCGCCGCAACGGGCCAGGAGGAGGCCGAGCACGACCACCGAGGCCCGCATGCGCTCCACCAGATCGTAGGGGGCCACCGGATGCAGATCCTCCGGCGCCGGCGTGGTGACGACCAGGTCGCCGTCGGCCAACCGCTCCACTTGGGCCCCCACGGCCCGGAGCACCTTGGCCATCGACGCGACGTCGTCGATGAGGGGCACGTTGGACAGCACCGTCTCCCCTTCGGTCAGCAGGCAGGCCACCATGAGCTTGAGCGCCGAGTTCTTGGCCCCGCCGGCGAGTACCGCTCCGTGCAGGGGGCCGTTCGGCCGCACCACTATCTGCTCCACCATCTGCTCCACGGACTCAAGTATCCCTCCTGGACGGGGGGCGGAGCGGCCCATTCGAGACGGGTGACCAACTAGGGTCAGGGCCGTGGCGACGACTCCTCAGGCCCCGGACCGCAACCTGGCCATGGAATTGGTCCGCACCACGGAGGCCGCCGCCATGGCCGCCAGCCGCTGGATGGGCCGGGGCGACAAGGTCGGTGCCGACGGGGCCGCGGTCGAGGCCATGCGGGTCGTGCTGGCATCCGTGCAGATGGACGGCATCGTGGTCATCGGCGAGGGCGAGAAGGACAACGCCCCCATGCTCTTCAATGGCGAGCGAATCGGCGACGGGTCGCCGCCCCTGACCGACATCGCCGTCGACCCTATCGACGGGACGACGCCGACGGCACTGGGTCGGGGTGGGGCGCTGGCCGTCATCGCGGTGTCCGAGCGCGGGACGATGTTCGACCCCGGTCCTTGCGTCTACATGGAGAAGCTCGCTGTCGGACCGGCGGCCAAGGGCGCCTGCGACATCCGTCGCTCCCCGACAGAGAACCTGCACGCCCTGTCCGAGGCCCTGGGGCGGCCGGTGCGCGACCTCACGGCGGTCATCTTGGATCGGCCCCGCCACGAGGCCCTCATCGCCGAGGTGCGGACCGCCGGGGCACGGATACGCCTGATCACCGATGGGGACGTCGCCGGGGCCATCGCCACCGGCTGGCCGGGCGCCGGCACCGACATCCTCTTCGGCATCGGCGGGACGCCGGAGGGCGTGCTGGCTGCGGCCGCGCTCAAGTGCATGGGCGGAGAGATCCAGGGACGGCTCTACGCCCGGGACGAGGACGAGCGCGCCGCGGCAATCGCGGCGGGCTACCAACTCGATGCCGTGCTCTCGACCGACGATCTGGTCCAGGGCGACAACTGCTTCTTCGCCGCCACCGGCATCACCGACGGCGAACTCCTCCAAGGAGTGCGGTTCCACGCGTTCGGGGCCACCACCCAGTCGATCGTCATGCGCTCGAAGTCCGGGACCCTCCGCACCATCTACGCCAACCACGCATTGGCCAAGCTGTCGGAGTTCAGCTCGGTTTCATTCGTGTGATCCGGCGACGCTCAGCCTGAGCTCCGCCCGTCCCAGGGCTTCTTCCGCCTCGCGCAAGGCCACGTCGGGGGCGTCGGCGCCGTCGGCCAGGTCGGACGCTCCCCCCGTCCCGAACGCAGTTCGGTCACGCGTTGGGAAGCCTCGTCGCGGGCCCGCTCGGCCCGCGGCACGTCGATCTCTTCGGAGAGCTCCGCCACCCCTGCCAGCAGGGTCACCCGGGTGGAGAGCCCGGGTAGTGGGCCGTCGCCCTCCGCCAACCCCTCCGCGGCGCCCGGGCTGGTGTCGACCTGGACGAAGCCGCCGTGCACGGCCAGGCGGAGGTGTGTCCCGTCGGCCAGGTCCACCTTGACCAGACCAGGCACCACGTCGCCGACCAGGGGCGTGTGGCCGTCGAGGACGGTGAGCGCACCCTCCGAGGTCGCCAGGACCACCGAGGTGGCCCCGCCGGCGACCAGAGACTGCTCGGGCGTCACCACCTCAACACCGAAGACATCGTCGGCCACTAGCCGGCCTCGTCCTGCAGCGTCTTGGCCTTGGCCAGCACCGACTCCACTCCACCGACGTTGAGGAAGGCCTGCTCGGGAATGTTGTCGAGATCGCCGTTCACCAGGGCCTCGAACGACTCCACCGTTTCGTCGATGGGCACGAAGATCCCGGGGACACCGGTGAAGACCTCGGCCACGAAGAAGGGCTGGGAGAGGAAGCGCTGGATCTTGCGGGCCCGGGTCACGGTGACCCGGTCCTCCTCGGACAGCTCGTCCATGCCGAGAATGGCGATGATGTCCTGCAGTTCCTTGTAGCGCTGCAGGACCTCCTGCACCCGCCGGGCCACCGCGTAGTGGCGGTCGCCGACGATCTCGGGGGCCAGGATGTTCGACGTCGACGCCAGGGGGTCCACCGCCGGGTAGATGCCGAGTGCGGCGATCTGGCGGGAAAGCTCGGTCGTGGCATCGAGGTGGGTGAACGTGGTGAACGGGGCCGGGTCGGTGTAGTCGTCCGCCGGGACGTACACAGCCTGCAGCGACGTGATCGACTTCCCCTTGGTCGAGGTGATGCGCTCTTGCAACTCCCCCATCTCGTCGGCCAGGGTGGGCTGGTAGCCCACCGCCGACGGCATACGGCCGAGCAGGGTGGAGACCTCGGAACCGGCTTGGACAAAGCGGAAGATGTTGTCGACGAACAGCAGCACGTCCTGGTTCTGCACGTCGCGGAAGTACTCCGCCATGGTCAGCGCAGCCAGGGCGACCCGCAGGCGCACCCCGGGGGGCTCGTCCATCTGGCCGTAGACCAGGGCGGCCTTGTCGATGACACCTGATTCCTGCATCTCCAGCCACATGTCGGTGCCCTCACGGGTCCGTTCCCCGACGCCGGCGAAGACCGACACGCCACCGTGCTGCTGGGCCACCCGGTGGATCATCTCTTGAATGATGACGGTCTTGCCCACCCCGGCCCCGCCGAACAGGCCGATCTTCCCACCCTGCACATACGGCTCGAGCAGGTCGACGACCTTGATCCCGGTCTCGAACATCTGGGCCCTCGGCTCCAGCTGGTCGAACGCCGGCGCGCTGCGGTGGATCTCCCAGTAGTCGTCGACACCCTCGACCTTGTCGGTGTCGAGCGGCTGACCCAGCACGTTGAACACGTGGCCGAGCACGGCGTTGCCGACGGGAACGGTGATGCCCCGACCGAGGTTGCGCACCGGTGCTCCCCGCACGAGGCCGTCGGTCTGCTGCATGCAGATGCAGCGCACCCGGCCGTCCCCGATCTGCTGGGCCACCTCGGCCGTGACCTGCGAGGAGGATCCGTCCAGCTCGATCGTGAACTCGACGGCGTGGTTGATCTCGGGCAGTGCATGCGGTGGGAACTCCACGTCGATGACGGGTCCGGCGATGGACACGACCCGTCCGTCCTCGAGCGAGCCCGCCGGTACGGTGTCCTGGCTTGCGGTGGTGGTGGTCATTGCGGTCAAGCTCCCTTCGATTGGCGGAGCGCCTCGGCGCCGCCAACGATTTCCATGATCTCGGTGGTGATGGAGTCCTGACGGGCGCGGTTCATGACGCGGGTCAGGGTGCGGACGAGCTCATCGGCGTTATCAGTCGCCGCCGCCATGGCTCGCTGCTGGGCGGTGAAGAAGGATGCGGCGCCCTCGAGCAGGGCGGAGAAGATCTCGGATTCGGCCGCCCGGGGTGCGAGCGACGCCAACAGCTTCTCGGGCTCCGGCTCGAACTCGGTATACCCGACCGAGCCCGGGATCGGCGGCTCGGCCGCCTCGTCCTCGCCCGCGTCGGGCAAGGGGAGGGGCAACATCTGCATCGTCTCGACCCGCTGGATGCCGGCCGAGACGAACCGGGTCGAGACCATCTGCACCAGATCCATCTCGCCGGCCACGAAGGGGGCGGTGACCACGGCGGCGACGGCGCGGGCATCGTCGAACTCGGGGCGGTCGGCGATGCCGGCGAAGGAGCGGTCCGTCTCGATTCCCCGATACCTGAAATAGCCGGGCGCCTTCTTCCCCACGGTCCACACCGTCACCTGGGCGCCGTTACCGAGGTGCTCGGACACCAGGCGCTCCGTGGCCCGCAGGACGCCGGAGTTGTAGGAGCCGGCCAGGCCACGGTCACCCACGATGGCCAGAACCCCCACCCGGGTGGGCGACTCCGGAGTGCCCAGCAGCTTCTTGGCGGCCGCCGGATCGGCTGCCGCCGTCACCCGCAAGATCTTCTCCATGCCCACCCGGTAGGGCCGGTTGGCGGCGATGCGCGCCTGGGCGCGCACGATGCGCGAGGCAGCGATCAGCTCCATGGCCTTGGTGATCTTCCTGGTGGACTGCACGCTGCGGATTCGTCGCCGCAGGACGCGCTCTTGGCCTCCGGCCACGGCTCAGTCGACCTTCCCGGTGTCGAAGCCCTCGAGGAACGACGTCAGACCACGGTCCAACTCGTCACCGTCCGGGAGGGCACCTTTGGTCCGGATGGTCTCGAGGACAGCCGCATGGTTGCCCTTGAAGTACTCGATGAGCTCGGTGGCGAAGCGCTGCACCTCGGGGACCGGCACCGTGTCCGCCCACCCCTTCGTCCCGGCGTAGACCACCAGCACCTGCTCCTCGACCGGCACGGGCGCGTTCTGCGGCTGCTTCAACAGTTCGGTCAGGCGGTAGCCACGGTCGAGCTGGGCCTGCGACACCTTGTCGAGCTCGGAGCCGAAGGTGGCGAACGCCTCCAGCTCGCGGAACTGGGCCAGGTCGAGCTTGAGGGTGCCCGACACCTGCTTCATGGCCTTCACCTGGGCTGCGCTCCCCACCCGGCTCACCGAGTTGCCGACGTTGATGGCGGGACGGATACCCGAGTTGAACAGATCGGACTCCAAGAAGACCTGCCCGTCGGTGATGGAGATCACGTTGGTCGGGATGTACGCCGAGATGTCGCCGGCCTTCGTCTCGATTACCGGGAGCGCGGTCAATGAGCCACCACCGAGCGCGTCCGAGAGCTTGGCGGCGCGCTCGAGCAGGCGGGAGTGGAGGTAGAAGACGTCACCCGGGTAGGCCTCGCGGCCCGGCGGACGCCGTAGGAGAAGGGAGACCGACCGGTAGGCCTCGGCCTGCTTGGACAGGTCGTCGTAGACGATGAGGGCGTGCTCGCCATTGTCCATCCAGTGCTGTCCCATGGCGCAGCCGGCGTACGGGGCGAGGTACTTGAACGGAGCGGGGACACCGGCCCCGGCCACGACCACCACGGTGTACTCGAGGGCCTGGTGTGCCTCCAAAGTGGCCACGGTCTGGGCCACCGAAGAGTCTTTCTGACCGATGGCCACGTAGATGCACTTCACGCCCTGGCCGGCCTGGTTGATGATCGTGTCCACGGCGACCGTGGTCTTTCCGGTCTTGCGGTCGCCGATGATCAGCTCGCGCTGGCCGCGGCCCACGGGTGTCATGGCGTCGATGGCCTTGATCCCGGTCTGCAGCGGCTCCGTCACCGGCTGACGGCCCACGATGCCCGGGGCCTGGACCTCCATGCGTCGAGATTCGGTGCTGTTGATCGGGCCCTTGCCGTCGATGGGCTCGCCGAGGGCGTTGACGACCCGACCCAAGAGCGCGTCGCCCACCGGCACCGTCTGGATGCGCCCGGTGGCCTTGACCGTCTGCTCCTCTTCGAGGTTGTCGACTTCACCCAGAACGACTGCGCCGATGGTGTCCTCGTCCAGGTTGAGGGCCAGCCCCAGCGTCCCGTCCTCGAACTCGAGGAGCTCGTTGACCGCCGCACCGGGGAGGCCGGACACACGGGCAATGCCGTCACCGACCTCGACGATCCGGCCGATCTGCTCGGTCCCGACCGTCGGGGTGTACTCCGCGACATTGCGCTGTAGCGCCGCTGTGATCTCACTGGCGTCGATCGTCAGTTCTGCCATCAACCTGCTCCCTCTGTCTGAATCGTCGTTCTGCTCGCCGGCCTGGCGCTGGTGTGGAACCCGCCGTCTTCCCAACCGCCGGGCATGAGGTGCTCACGCAAGGCGTCGATCCGTCCCCGGGCACTGGCGTCAACCTGCAGGTCGCCAATCTGGATGACGGCGCCGCTCAACAGTGCCTCGTCGATGACGACCTGCAATTCTACCGGCGCCCCGGCCAGGCTGGTCAGCGACTCGGAGAGCTCGCCCTGTTGCAACTCGTCAATGGGTGCCGCCGCCCGCACGCGGGCAATGCGCCAACCACGGGCTTTGGCGGTCTGCTCGACCAGCCAGTCCAACGTGCCCACGATGTCGCGGGCCCGGCCGCCGACCACGACGTAGCGGATCAGCAACAGGGCGCTCGGATGCACCTTGCCTTCGAGCAACTGGGTGACCAGTCCCTGGCGCGCCGAGGGCGCCAGGTCGCGATCGACCAACGCGGCCCGCAGTTCGGGCGTCGACTGCACGATGCGGGCGAAGCGGAAGAGGCTGTCCTCGAGCTCTTCCAACTCGTTGGTGGCCAAGTCCTCGTGGATTGCCGTGGCATAGCCGCCCACCCGCTGGCGCGACTGCAGCAAGCTCAGCGTCTCCTCGTTGAACTCGATGCCGTCGGCGGCGTGGCGAGCCCGGGTGGCCACCCAGCCCAGGGCGGCGGGTACTTCGGGTGCCCGCACCGCGGCGCAGGCAAAAGCCGCCAGCCGGCGCGCCGGGTCGGAGACCTTGCCGGACAGGAGGTCGAGCATCACGGCCCGACGCACCGCCGGACGCATGGTGGTGTCGGTCAGGGCGGCGTTCAGGGACCCGTTGGCCAAGACCAGCTGTTCGATCGACTCGAGGTCATTGGCCAGAGTGCGCAGCGCATCGCCGGTCGACTCGGTGGATTCGAGAATGGCAGATGTGTAGCCCTGGAGTGTGGGGTTCACTGACGACCCCCGGAACCGGCGGCCGCGCTGCCGGTCGTATCGGCGTTCAACGCACTGACTGCTTCCTCAATGAGGTCGTGGTGGGCCTCGGCGTTGACCTCACGTGCGATGACGCGCTCCGCCACGTCCATGACGATCTCACCCAAGCGGTTCGCCGCCTCCTCGACGGCGCGCTGGCGCGCCAGGGCCACCTCGCCCTCGGCGCTGGCGACGATTCGCTCGAAATCAGCCTGGCCCCGGGCCTGGGCGTCGACGCGCACCGCCTCGGCGGTCCGGTTGGCTTGCGCCACGATCTCCTGGGCCGTCTGCCGTGTCTCTTCGAGCACGGCACGACGGGCGTCGTCGGCGGCCATGGCATCGGCGGCCGCCTGGTCGGCCGCGTCGAGCGAGGCGCCGATCTGCTCCTGCTTCTTCGTCATGGCCGCGCCGACCGGGGGGACCACCTTCTTCCAGATGATGTAGAGCAGGATGACGGAGACGATCAGCTCAATGATGAAGCTGGTCACTGGCGGGCTCCGGAACTGGCGGCCGCGCTGCCGGCAGCATCGGCGTGCAAGGTACTGACCGCTTCGGAAATGAGGTCCTGGTGGGCCTCGGCATTGACGGGACGACCGATGACGCGCTGGACGACGTCCATGGCGATCTCGCCCAAACGGCCCGCCGCCTCCTCGACGGCGCGCTGGCGCGCCAGGGCCACCTCGGCCTCGGCCCCGCCGACAATGCGCTCGAACTCCGCCTGGCCCCGGGCCTGGGCGTCGACACGCACCGCCTCGGCGGTCCGGTTGGCCTGCGCCACAACCTCGCGGGCCGTCTGACGTGCCTCTTCGAGCACGGCACGGCGCTCGTCGTCGGCCGCCGAGGCGTCGGCGCGCGCCCGGTCCGCCGCGTCGAGCGAAGCCCGGATGCGCTCCTGTCGTTCCGCCATCGCCCCGGTGATCGGCGGGATGATCTTCTTCCCGATGATGATGATCAGGACGACGAAGACAATCAGCTCAACGAAGAAGGTCCCATTAGGGAGAAGGAAGATGCCTGCTGTTGTCATGTCGCTCTCGGTCTCCGGGATCTCTCCGGACTGGTGACGGTTGCCGTCGGTTCGCTACGGGACAACTGTTCCTACTTGACGGACTTGGCGGCGAAGACGTAGACGAACACCACCATGAACAGCAGGTTGATGAAGTACATGGCCTCCACCAGACCTACGGTCAAGAAGAAGTACTGACGGGCCTTGGCCTCGATCTCGGGCTGACGCGCGATGGCGGCGATGGTCTGCGAACCGGCCAGGCCGTCACCCACGGCGGCGCCGATGGCGCCTCCCCCGAGCGCAAGGCCGCCACCCACCAGGGCGCCGGCGATGCGTATCGAGCTTTCTACTGTGTCTGCTGCCATATTTCTCTCCTTTATCGAAAACTGCTGAGATCAAGACGATGCTGACGCTGGCGCGACCTAATGCTCATCGGTGCTCATGCCCATGCCCAGGTACATGATGGTCAGCAGGGCGAAGATGAACGCCTGGATGGCACCGATGAACAGCTCGTCGAAGGGCTTCCATACGGCCAGGCCGATCCACGACAGGTAGGGCGGGATCAGGGTCACGATCACCGTGATCATCAAAACACCCGAGAAGATGTTCCCGAAGAGTCGAAAGGTCATGGTGATCGGCTTGGTGATCTCTTCGATGATGTTGATCGGGACAAGGGCCGAATAGGGCGTGGCGTAGTGATGCAGGTATCCCCTGAAGCCGCGGGTCTTGATCGAGTTGTAGTGGACCAAGACGATGACGGTGAGGGCCATGGCCAGTGGCAGGTTGACGTCGCCGGTGGGCGGAGCCAAAAAGCCCGGATCGCCGCTCGGGACGAAGGCGATCCAGTTGCAGACCAGGATGAAGATGCCGACGCTGACGCCCAGGCCGACGAAGCGCCGACCCTGGGGTCCGATGGCCGAGTCGGCCAGGTCCGAGACCTGCTCGGTGATGGTCTCCCAGAAGAGTTGCAGCTTCCCGGGCACGCCGGAAGTGACTTTGCGCACCATGGCGAAACCCAGCGCGAGCACGATGGCGGCCGCGATCAGGGTGGTCCACACCACGTCGAGGTCGATCGTCAGACCGCCGACGTGCACCACGCCCCGGTGGTTCCCAATGGTGATGTTGCCACTGGCCAGCACGTCGATGTGGCTCACTGGATGCCCTGACTCATGAGCACCCGGCCCACGTTGAGTACGAAGAAGAGCTGGAAGATGACCAAGCCGATCACCGCGCCGATGCCGAGGCCCCCGTTGAGGAACATGAGCCCGATGGCGATCACGGTGATCGCGGCCAGTCGGGTGACGCTCTTGGTGCCCATGGCGCGGCGGACGGCCTTCTTGCTCGTCTCACCCTTGGTCTGCACCTTGGCCACGCCGGCGTCGAGGAAGCGCAGGTTCACGATCGCCATGGCGAGCCCGATGACGATCCCGAGCGCGGCCCACGGCGCCGAAAGCAGGAGGGCGACAACGATGGCGCCCCCGCCGCCGATGAGTGCCGACACGATGGTACGGCGGAGCACCTTGGCCAGCGCCGTGCCCTCGAGGTCAGAGAGTCCCGACATCATGCTCATCCTGCCCCTGTCAGAGATACCTGCGGATCTGTCCCACGACCATGCTCGCTGCCGCGGCCACACCCAGCAGCAATCCCACGATCAGCAGGGCGGGAGCCGTGTGCCAGGCACTGTCCGCCCAGAGGCCGAGCCCCACGCCGATGGCCACGCAGACGGCCGCGGACAGCCCCATGCCGAGGAAAGCCACCGCCCCGGGCAGCGGCTTGACGGCCTCGGGTCCGGGTCGTTCCGCGGGGGGCTGTGGCTCCGTCACTGTTCCGGGCGCGCACGACGGAGGCTCTGTGACCACACATGGGAAATCCGCTCTCCTACGCGGTGCGTGGCGCGCCGGAGTCCGTCGGCCGACCGCCCCTGACAGGGGCTTCGTACGAGGCGAGGTGGACAGGAAACATTCCCGACATCATCGCACTCCCGCCCTGACGGCGTCCAAACGATTCCTGGGCGGAACCTTAAGGGAATTGGAGGATGTCCGCGGGCACGCCGGCGTCGACCGGCTCGGATTCGAGCTCGACTCGGTCCTCCTCGGCGTCCCCGGCGCCGTTCCCCTTGCGCAACCCGGGGTGGAACAGCGTGTAGAGGCCGACGCCGAGCGCCGCCGCCCCGGGCGGGATGAAGGCGTTGGCCTGGTGCATGAACAGGGGAAATAGGAGAAATCCGGACAGGATGGCGGTCCAGGCCCACAGGATGATCACGCTCCGGCGGGGCCCGTGACCCAGCTGCAGGAGCCGGTGGTGGATGTGCTTCTTGTCAGGGGTGTGAAAGCTGGTCCCATGGGCGGTGCGCCGGATGAAGGCAAAGGTCATGTCCACGATGGGCACGCCGAGGATGAAGAAAGGGATGAACAGCGGGGCGAAGAAGAAGTAGGTGACCCCGCTGGTCGGCGGGGTCCGGCCGCCGATCACCATGGTCGAGGCGGCCATGAGGACGCCCAGGAGCAGCGCGCCGGCATCGCCCATGAAGAGCCGGGCCGGGTTGAAGTTGAACGGGAGGAATCCGAGGCAGATGCCGCAGGCGACGACCGCCACCAAGGGGCCCACGTTGTCCAGCGGCAGGATGCCCAAGCCCATGAGCCGGAGGCCATAGATGGCCAGCGCACCGGAGCCGATGGCGACGATGCCGGCCGCCAGGCCGTCGAGGCCGTCGATCAGGTTGATGGCATTGGCCAGGGCGATCACCCACAGTGCCGTGATGAGGGGAATAACCCCAGGTGTCAGCACGATGAAGCCGGCCAGCGGCACCTTGAACTGGGTCATGGTGACGCCCAGGAAGTACAAGATGCTGGCCGCCAGGACCTGGCCCGCCACTTTCGCCGGGGCCGACATCTCCCGCACATCGTCGATGAGCCCCACGGCGAAGATGGCCCCGGCCGCCAGCACCACCCCCAACATCTCGGGCGAGTCCGCAAAGACCGGGCGGAGGGCCGGCACGGCGGCGGCGGCGAGCACCGCCACCAAGAGCCCGAGGAACATGGCGGGGCCACCGCCATAGGGGATGGGCTGCTTGTGCATGGTGCGTTCGTTCGGCAGGGCTACGTAGCCTGTGCGCACCGAGAGCCGGCGGCACGGCACCGTCAGGGCGGCGGTCGCCCCGGCCGCGACCAGGAGCACCAGGACGTACCACCCGAGATCCGGCACCCCTACTCCAAGAGATCGGGATAGGGCGGGAAGGCGGCGCACAGATCGGCCACCTCGGACCGCACCGCCGCCACCTCAGCCTCGTCCGACCGGGCCCGAAGGGTGCGGCCGATGAGGCCGGCGATGGCCTGCATCTCGGCCGGGACCCATGCCCGCCGTGGTCTCCGCCGCCGAGCCCAGGCGGAGTCCGGACGTGATGAAGGGCGAGCGCGGATCGTCGGGGACGGTGTTGCGGTTGAGGGTGATGCCGGCCCGATCGAGCACCTCCTGGGCCTCCTTGCCGGTCAGCTCGGCATCAAAGGTGCGCAGATCGACCAGGACCATGTGGTTGTCCGTCCCGCCGGCGACCAGGCGGAACCCCTCGGCCGCCAGCGCCGAGCCGAGCGCGGCCGCATTGGCCACCACCGCGGCGGCGTACGTGCGGAATTCGGGACGGGAGGCCTCGGCGAAGGCCACCGCCTTGGCCGCGATGATGTGCTCGAGGGGCCCACCCTGAAGACCGGGGAAGACGGCGCTGTCGATCTTCTTGGCCAACTCGGACCCGCACAGGATGGCGCCACCCCGGGGTCCACGCAGCGTCTTGTGGGTGGTCAGCGTCACCACGTCGGCCACCCCGACCGGGCTGGGGTGGACACCTCCGGCGATGAGGCCGGCCGGGTGCGCCGCGTCGAACATGAAAAGCGCGCCCACGGAGTCGGCGATCTCCCGGAACGGCGCCGGATCGATCGTGCGGGCGTACGCGGTGGAGCCGGCCACGATCAGCGCGGGCTGCTCGCGCTTGGCCAGGTCCGCCACCTGGTCGAAGTCGATGACTTCGCCCGGCTCGCCGTCGTCGTCGTCCCGGGCCGGGGTCACGCCGTAGGAGATGAAGCGCCACACCTTGGAGGTGATGGAAGCGGGCGAGCCGTGGGTCAAGTGACCCCCGTGGTCGAGCCGCATGGCCAAGACGGTGGCCCCCGGCTCCAAAAGAGCCTGGTAGACGGCGAGATTTGCGTTAGCACCCGCGTGCGGTTGCACGTTGGCGTGCTCCGCGCCGAACAGTGCGGTGGCCCGGTCGCGGGCCAGGTTCTCGACCTCGTCGATGACCCGGTTACCCCCGTAGTAACGCTTCCCGGGATATCCCTCGGAGTACTTGTTGGTCAGCACCGAGCCCGATGCGGCGAGCACGGCGGGCGAGGTGAAATTCTCCGACGCGATGAGCTGCAACGTGGTCTGTTGACGCTCCAGCTCTTTACCGATCAGCCCCGCCACTTCGGGGTCCGTGGCCAGTGCGGCGTCATAGCTGCTCATGGGGTTCCTTCGCTGTTGTGGGCGAGCTCTCGATTACGGCGGGCCAGTTCGGCGATCCGGTCACCTCGGCGTCTCCCATCCCCGCGACACAGAGGGGAGCCCTCGGTGCCTCGACGGCGGGGAACTCCGGCGTGGTCCGAGCCGAAGGCGACGCGCATGGAAGCGCGAGTCTACCGAGCGGGCAGGGGGAGCCCGGGGCGTCAGCCGGTACGATCCCCGGCGCATGGCGCTCCATCCCCACACACCGGTCGTCGTCGGGGTCGGCCAGGTCACGATCCCTCCCGATCCCCGCACCGACCCGGCCGAGCGGCCCGAACCGGTCGAATTGATGGCGCGGGCCTTGCGGGCCGCCGCAGAGGACGCCACGGGCGCCGCACCGGGCGGGCCGGCCGCGGCCGGGAACGCCCTGATCCGTCGGGCCGACAGCATCCGGGTCGTGGTGCCGCTGGCATGGCGTTCGGTCAACCCCGCTCTCCTGGTGGCGGCCAAACTCGGCTTCGACGCTGACTCCATGCCGCCCGAGCTCGTCCTGACCGCCATCGGCGGCAATGCACCCCAGGCCTTGCTCCACGACGCCTGCCGCGCCATCTCCCGCGGCGACCTCGACGTCGTCCTGGTGACCGGGGCTGAGGCGATGTACACCCGTGCCGCGGCGCGACGCGACCCGTCGAAACCGGCAGTGAACTGGTCCAGCCAGCCCGCCGAGGGAACACCCCTCCCCTCCGTGTTCGGGACCGATCGCGCCGGGGCGACTGATCTCGAGATCTCCCGCGGGGTCATCCTGCCCATCCAGGCCTACCCGCTCTTCGAAAACTCGTTGCGCGCCGCAAACGGGTGGACACTGGCCGAGCACCGGGCACGCATCGGCTCGCTGTGGTCCCGCTTCAGCGAGGTGGCCGCGTCCAACCCCTACGCCTGGATCCCCCGGGTCTTTGGCCCCGAGGAGATCACCACGCCCTCGCCGGAGAACCGCATGATCTCCTTCCCCTATCCAAAGCTCTGTACGGCCAACCTCCAGGTCGACCAGGGCGCGGCGTACATCGTCTGCTCGGTGGAGGCGGCGCGGGCCGCCGGCGTGCCCGAGGACAGATGGGTGTTCCCACTGGCCGGGGCCGATGCCCACGACCACTGGTTCATTTCGCACCGCCCCGAACTCCATCGCTCGCCCGCCATCCGGCTGGCCGCCCGGGCCGCCTTCGAACTGGCCGGGGTGGGTCCCGACGACCTCGGGCCGATCGACCTCTACTCGTGCTTCCCCTGTGTGGTGCAGATGGCCGCCCAGGAGATAGGCCTCCCCATCGATGACGCCGACCGACCCTTGACCTTGACCGGGGGCCTCACCTTCGGCGGCGGCCCGGGCAACAACTACACCTCCCACGGCATCGCCCAGCTGGTCGCGCGCGTTGCGCGCCGAGCCCGGGTCGGTCGGCCTGGCCACCGGCCTGGGGTGGTACGCCACCAAGCACTCCGTCGGCGTCTACGGCAGCCGACCTCCCACCGACGACGGGCGAGACGGATTCGCCTGGCGCGACGTGCAGTCCGAAGTGGACCTGCTCCCGCAATGCACGGTGGACTCGGCGGCCACCGGTCCGGTGCGGGTCGAGACCTACACGGTGACGTTCGACCGCGAGGGCAACCCCGAGCGCGGCATTGTGGCCTGCCGCACCGCCGGCGACAACCGGGCCTGGGGCAACATCTTCGATCCCGACACGCTGGCCCTGCTCTGCGCCGAGGAAGGCATCGGCCGCACGGGCACGTTGGCCGCCGATGGCGCACTGGCGCTGGACTGACACGGCCCCTGGGCTGACGCGTACGCCTCCCGGCGGGCTCAGCGCGCCGAGGTCCCGGGCCGCGACCTCCGGGCGAACCACTTGCGGCGTCGATTGCCCATCATCAAGCGCCGCATCGACGTAGCTCTCGGGGAGCGCACCGACATGGCGCACCGCCGGTGGCGAGGTTGTGCAGTCCACGACGGTCGGATCCTGGCCGCGGCAGATGCCGCCATCGACGATCACCGCCACATCGGAGTCCATGAAGCGAACCGCGACCTCGGCCGGATCGACGATCGGAGCTCCATCGGGCCGCCGCAGTGCGCACACCGTCAACGGCTCACCGTCGCGGCACAGAAGGCGCAGTGGGCGCGAGGCCGGCATGGTGAGATGCACGACGCCATCGCCGTCCCCACCCCCCGCTCGAGCCGGCACCACGACGGTGAGAGGCCCCGGCCACATCCGGTCGGTCAGGTACGCCGTCTCGTTGGTCCACACCGACGCCAACGCAACGGCCTGGTCCCGGCGACCGACCACCACGTGCACAGGTTGGGTCGGGTCTCGCCCCAGCGCGCGCAGAGCGGCGTCAGAGCCGTCCGCTCCATGGCGGGCCGCCAGGAGATAGCCGCCGTCGCCCGGTGCGGCGATCACCCGACCGTCGGCGAGCGCGGCCAGGGCTTCGTCCGACCTTCGAGGACCGAGAAGCCGGGGACCGCTCACCGGGCGCGGCCGACCAGGGCCCGTGGACGCCGGGCCAGGTCGAGTCTCGACCCGGACATCGACGTAGCCCATGCGTCGAGCCATGAGGGCGCCCGCCTCGGCTTGGTGCGGCGCCAGTTCGATCACGACCGCACCGGGACGCGCCAACCAGGCCCATGACTGCGAGAGCACCGCCTCGACATCGGCGAGACCGGGAGTGCCGTCGGTGCCGTCACGCGCCACCAATGCGGCGACAGGCTCTCGCCGCACCTCGCAGGAGAGATCCGGCCACTCCGCTGCGGTGACGTAGGGCGGATTGGACACGACCACATCGACCGCGCCCCGCAATCGGGACGGAAGCGGATCCAGCCAGTTCCCTTCCACGAACTGCACGGGCAGGAGGGGCCCGTCGTGCTGCCGGCGCACCCGCTCCAAGTTCGCCCGGGCCACAGTCAGCGCGGCGGCGCTGGCCTCGGTGCCCCAAAGGCGCCCGCTCAGGACGGTCGTGGGCCAATTCGGTGGCGAGGGACAGCGCGATGGCGCCCGATCCCGTCCCGGCGTCGACCACGGTGGGCGTCGCGGCAGCGAGTCGTCCGATCTCACCCAGAGCGACCTCGACCACCTGTTCGGTCTCCGGCCGCGGGATCAGCACGCGTCGGTCCACCAGAAGATCCAAGGACCGGAAGGCCCAGTGCCCGAGGACGTACTGCAGCGGCTCGCCCGCTCGCCGGCGCGCCGTCAGGGTGCGGGCTGTCTCGACGTCGGCCGGTCCGGCTATACGGTCGTCGCCGGGAGGGGGCGAGCCGAGCACCTCATCCACAATGAAGCGCGCTTCATGCCGGGCACCCAGCAAGGCGGCGAGCTCAGAGATCAGCTCGCCCCGGGTCACGGGGCGCCTTCCTCCTCGCCGGCCAGTTGGCGCGCCCGCTTGTCCGCCATGAGGGCATCGGTGAGCTCGCTCAGGTCACCCGCCAGGACCTGGTCGAGCTTGTAGAGGGTCAGGTTGATCCGGTGGTCGGTGACCCGGTTCTCCTTGTAGTTGTACGTGCGGATCTTGTCGGTGCGGCCCCCGGCGCCGACCTGCCCCCGCCGCTGCACGGACATGGCGGCCGCCTGACGGTCCTGTTCCGCCTTCAGCAAACGGGCGCGGAGGACGACCATGGCCTTGGCCCGGTTCTGAATCTGGCTCTTCTCGTCCTGCATGGCCACCACCGTCCCCGTCGGGAGGTGGGTGATACGCACGGCCGAGTCCGTCGTGTTCACCGACTGCCCTCCCGGACCGGTGGAACGGTAGACGTCCACCTTGAGGTCGTTCGGGTCGATGTCGATCTCCACTTCCTTCGCCTCGGGCAACACGGTCACGGTCGCCGTGGAGGTGTGGATTCGCCCCTTGGCCTCCGTCACCGGGACCCGCTGCACGCGATGAGTGCCTCCTTCGTGCTCGAGGCGGAGATAGGCATCGGGACCCTTTATCAAGAAGACTGCTTCGTTTATCCCGTCCTTCTCCGACGCATCCTCGGACAGGATCTCGACCTTCCACTTCTCGATTGCGGCGAAGCGCTGGTACATGTCGTAGAGATCGCGCGCGAAAAGGTTGGCCTCGTCGCCGCCCACGGCGCCGCGGATCTCCATGATCACGTTGCGGCCGATGTTGGGGTCCTTCGGCAGCAGGAGGGATTGGATCTCCTCCTCTCGCGCCGCCACTGCTGACTCGGCCTCCTCGACTTCTTGGCGCATCAATTCTCGCTCTTCGCCCGAGGCCTCGGTGAGCATTTCTCGCGCCGTGCTCACATCGGCCCGCGAGGCGCTCAGCTCGTGCCAGACCCGGACGATCTCACCAAGCTCCTTGTGCCGCCGGGACAGATCGCGCACCCGATCGGAGTCCGCCAGGACGGAAGGGTCGGACAGATCGGCTTCGACGGCGTTGAACTCCGATTCGAGTGCGGCTATCCGGTCGTCGAACATGGATGTGGGCTCGCCAGAGACAATCGGGATGGTCGGGCGGGCACCCAACCGGTCGAGACCGGTCTTAGTCGCGTCCAGTGGCAGCCGGCGCAGCCTTCGCCTTGCCCTTGCGGGCGCCATAGCGACGCTGGAAGCGCTCTACCCGGCCCCCGGAGTCGACGAGCTTCTGCTTACCCGTGAAGAACGGGTGACACTCGTTGCACAATTCGACGTGGAGGTCGGCCTTGGTGGAGTGCGTCACGTACGTGTTCCCGCACGAGCACTTCACGGTGGCTTCGATGTAGTCGGGGTGGATGTCGGGCTTCATGATGTCTCCTGCGTCGATTCGGTCGGGCCAGTGTAGGGGTTCGCCGGCCACGTCCGACCGGCGGCGGTCCTAGGTGGCAGGCCCCTTGGCAATTTCGGCCAGAAACTCGTCGTTGCTCCGGGTCGTGCGGATCTTGTCCATGAGGAGCTCGAGCCCGGCTGCCTCCTTGCCGTCGTTGGCCAGGGCGTTGAGCACCCGCCGCAACTTCCAGACCTGCTGGAGTTGACCCCGCTCGAAGAGCAGCTCCTCGTGACGGGTAGAGCTCGCGTTGACGTCGATGGCCGGGTAGAGGCGGCGCTCCGACAGGCGGCGGTCGAGCCGGAGCTCCATGTTGCCGGTGCCCTTGAACTCCTCGAAAATGACCTCGTCCATTTTCGAGCCGGTCTCCACCAGTGCCGAGGCGAGGATGGTGAGCGAGCCACCCTCCTCGATGTTGCGGGCGGCCCCGAAGAACTTCTTGGGCGGGTACAACGCGCCGGAGTCCACACCGCCGGACATGATCCGTCCAGTGGCCGGAGCAGCCAAGTTGTAGGCGCGGGCGAGCCGGGTGATGCCGTCGAGGATGATGACGACGTCACGCCCGACTTCGACCAACCGCTTGGCCCGCTCGATGGTCAACTCCGCAACCTGCGTGTGCTCGTCGGCCGGACGGTCGAACGTCGACGCGATGACCTCGCCGCGCACGGACCTCCGCATGTCGGTGACCTCTTCGGGTCGCTCGTCGACGAGAAGTACCATCAGGTGGACATCGGGATTGTTGGCCTCAATGGAGTGGGCGATCTGCTTCATCACCGTCGTCTTGCCGGCCTTGGGGGGCGAGACGATCAGCCCACGCTGCCCCTTGCCGATAGGCGAGAGGAGGTCGACGATCCGGGCGGTCAGGTTGTCCTTGTCGCCCGCCTCGTCCATCTCGAGGTGCAAGCGGGAGTCGGGGAACAGCGGAGTCAGATCCTCGAAGCGGGGGCGGTTGCGCGCTTCTTCGGGGTCCAGCCCGGACACCGTGTCGATACGGAGCAACGCCGGGTACTTCTCGTTGTTCGACGCCGGGCGGCACGCCCCTTCGACGTAGTCGCCCTTGCGTAAGGCGAAGCGCCGGGCCTGGCTGATGGAGATGTAGACGTCCTTGGGGGACGGCAGGTAGCCACCGCAGCGGAGGAAACCGTAGCCCTCGTCGCGCAGGTCGAGCATCCCCTTGACTTCGACCATCTCGCCCGAATACGGCTGTTCCTGCCCTCCGCCGCCCTGCAGCTCCCCTCCGGCGCCGCGCTCACGACCACGGCGGCGGCGGCCGCGGCGGTTGCCGAGGTCTCCCCCGTCGCCCTGGTTGTTGTTCTGGTTGTTGTTGTTCTGTTGTTGTTGTTCTGGTTGTTGCGGTTGTTCTGATTCGGCCCTTGATTGGGGCGGCTCCGGTTCCCCTGCTGGTGGGCCGAGGCGCCTTGGCCGTTCTGTTGCGGTGGGCTCGGCTCGGTCCCATCGGAGAGCTCGGGTGGCTCGACGAAGACGGCCGGTCCCGCATCACTCGGCGCACTGGCCGCCGGGGGCTCGGCCGGAGTGGTTTCGGTGGCGGTCGGCCCTTCCGCTTCGGTCACTGCAGGTGCGGACGCAGCCGCGGTCGCACGGGGCCGCCGCGCCGGCTTCGCCCCGGTGCCGTCGCCATTGGCGCTGTCGCCGTTGGCCGACTCGCCATTGGTAGCGGCGCCGTTGCTGGTCACGCCGGTGGCGTCGAGAATCCGGTCGATGATATCGGCCTTTTTGGTCCTGGTGGTGGTCTTGAGAGACATGGCCTGGGCGATGGCACTGAGCTCATCGCGTTCCTTGCCTTCGAGTACCGATCTTTCGAGCTGCTGTTCCGCAGTCATCGGGCTCCTCTTCCATAGAGGGTTGTCACCGCCTCGGAACATCCGCGCGCGGTGCGTGAATTTGGGGAGGAGAAAGGATTTGTCAAGAACCTTCCCCCGATCACCTCTGCAAGAAGCACCCGGGACCCTTTGGTACCCGCGGGAGCGCTTCGAAGCGCAGTGGGGATATACACACAATAGCGGGACCGCCGCCCCAATGCCAACACCCTCCCATTTCAGGCACTTTTCCCCAGGGCGACCAGCTCCCGATCAGAGGGAGAGCTCGGCCAGGATGGCATCGAGATCGAGGTCGACGACCGACGGCACGGATATCTGGCCGATGGCCAGATCGGGGTCCTTGAGGCCGTGCCCCGTGAGCACACAGACTACCTTGGACCCTTCGGGCACCCCGGTCTTGATGAGGCCGGCCACCGAGGCGGCCGAGGCCGCCTCGCAGAACACCGACTCTTGCTGGGCCAAGAACGTGTAGGCGTTGAGGATCTCCTCGTCGGTCACGGCAGTGATCGATCCGCCGGACTCGCTCGCCGCCGCCGTGGCCGAGTACCAGCTGGCGGGATTACCGATCCTGATGGCGGTGGCAATGGTCTCGGGACTCTCAACCGGGTGCCCGAGGACGATCGGCGCGGCTCCGGCGGCCTGGAACCCGAGCAGATGCGGGAGCTTGGTCGCCCTTCCGATCTCTTTATACTGGAGATAACCCCGCCAGTAGGCCGTTATATTCCCGGCATTGCCAACAGGAATGCAGTGAAAATCGGGGGCATCTCCCAATACGTCCACGATTTCGAATGCGCCCGTTTTCTGCCCCTCAATGCGATGGGGATTGACCGAGTTGACCACCGTGATCGGCGCGTGCGCGGGCAATTCCCTGACGATCGTCAGCAACTGGTCGAAGTTGCCCTGCACCTGCAGCACGCGCGCCCCGTGGACCAGAGCCTGGGCCAACTTTCCCAATGCGATGTGGCCTTCGGGGATGAGCACAACGCAGGTCAGGCCGGCCCGGGCCGCGTAGGCCGCCGCCGAGGCGGAGGTGTTGCCGGTCGAGGCACACACGACAGCTTTTGCGCCCTCCTCCACCGCCATGGAGATGGCCATTGTCATTCCCCGGTCCTTGAACGAACCGGTCGGGTTGGCCCCTTCAACCTTGAGCCAGACCTCAGCGCCAACCCGCGCCGAGAGGCGAGGGGCGGGGACCAGCGGGGTCCCCCCTTCCAACAAGGTGACCACCGGCGTGTCGGGTCCGATGGGAAGGAGTGGTCGATACTCCTCCATGACGCCCTTCCAGCCCGCGCCCACGCTTACTCCTCTTCCCCGATGACCCGGAGCACGCCGCCGACCCGGTCCACCGCCTGCAAGAGGCGCAGCTCGTCGATGGTCCCCAGGAGATCCCCCTCGCGCGCCTTGTGCGTGAGGAAGATGAGACGGGCTTCGTCATCCCACCCGACCTGCTCCATGGCCCGGATCGACACCTTGTGGTCGCCGAACACCTTGGCCACCGCGGCCAGAACTCCGAGACCCTCGGTCACGTCCATGCTGAGATAGAAGGCCGAGCGCAGCTCGGGCTGCGGTCGCACCGTGATGCTCGTCCGCTTGGGGGCCGGCGCCGGGGCCCCGGCGCGGAGGTTGCGGGCGGCATCGACCAGGTCGCCCAGCACGGCGCTGGCGGTAGGTTCGCCACCCGCCCCACGGCCGTAGAGCATGAGCTCGCCGCTCACCGCACCCTCGACGAACACTGCGTTGAAGGCGCCCCGTACGGAGGCCAGCGGGTGGGCCTTGGGCACCATGGCGGGGTGCACCCTGACCGAGAGTTCGGGACCGCCGTCGACCAGCTCGGCCACGGCCAGAAGCTTTACGGAATAGCCCAGGCGGTTGGCGTAGGCCACGTCGACCGCTCGATTCCGCTGATCCCCTCCCGGTGGACATCGACATCGACCACATCGCTCCCGAACGCCAGGGCGGCCAGGATCGCCGCCTTCGCGGCGGCGTCGTGTCCCTCGACGTCGGCGGTGGGGTCGCGTCGGCGAGGCCAAGGCGTTGGGCTTCCGCCAATGCATCCGCGAAGTCGACACCGTCCTCTTCCATCCGGGTCAAGATGAAGTTCGTCGTGCCGTTGACGATGCCCATGACCCGGACGATCTGCTCGCCGGCGAGCGACTCGCGCAGGGCCCGCACAATCGGGATGGCACCCGCCACGGCGGCTTCGTAGAGCAGGTCGACGCCGCGGGCGTCGGCCAGCTCGGCCAACTCGGCCCCCGACACGGCCAGGACGGCCTTGTTGGCCGTCACCACCGGTTTCCCGGCGTGGAGGGCGGTCTCTATGAACTGCTGGGCCGGCTGCAGGCCGCCGATGAGCTCAACCACGACGTCGACGTCAGGGCGGACCACCAGCGCGGCGCCGTCGGTCACGAAGAGCTCGGCCGGGATGGAGGCCGGACGGTCTCGGTCGCCGTCCGAAACGGCGATACCGACCAGTTCGAGGCGGATTCCGGTGCGGGCGGCGATGTCGTCCTGGCGGGTCAAAAGGAGCTCAGCCAGCGCGCTGCCGACGTTCCCGCAGCCCAAGAGCGCAACCCTCACCGAAGAGGTGGCATGCCGATCAGCGGCCCGGGAAGTCATTGGACAACGCTACAGGGTGCCCCACGGCCAGAGGGTGTTCCCACTCACGAGTCGAGCCGGGTCAGGTCGTCGAGCGTCTCGCGTCGGACCACCACGCGTGCGGTGCCGTCGGCCACGAAGACCACGGCGGGACGCGGCACCTTGTTGTAGTTGGACGCCATGGAGTAGCCGTAGGCACCGGTGACCGGAGTGGCCACCACATCCCCCACCCGCAGGTCACTGGGGACGAACGTGTGCGGGACCACGAGGTCGCCACTCTCACAGTGCTTTCCGACCAGCCGGATCGGCTCGGGCCTCGGGGCCGTGACGGCACGCGGGAGGAACGCTTCGTACCCACTGCCGTAGAGGACCGGACGCGGGTTGTCGCTCATCCCCCCGTCGACGCTGACGTAGGTCCGTATTCCGGGCAGCCTCTTCACCGTCCCGA
>CAWFTV010000007.1:0-20196 GCA_963818915.1 uncultured Acidimicrobiaceae bacterium
CGGGGACATCCTCTTCCACGGTGGCCACCTGATCGTATGGGCCGGCCCGATATCCAACTGGATCGCGGCGTGCGAGCGGATACTGGCCCTCGAACCTGTGGTGGTCGTTCCCGGCCATGGACCTCTTGGTGGACCCGCCGCAGTTGCTGACCTCAAGGGCTATTTCGAGCTTCTGACCGTTGAGGCCCGACGGCGCTTCGACAGCGGCATGAGCGCTGCCGATGCCGCCCGCGACATCGACCTCGGCCCGTACTCGGGTTGGAGCGAGGGTGAACGCGTCGTCGTCAACGTCGGCTGCCTCTACCGGGAGTTCGGCGCCGAAACGTCGGGTGACACAGGGAACCTGATGGCCGAGATGGCCGCCTGGGAGGCCGAGGGCTGACCTCACCGCCTTCGGACATACCGAGTTACGCTTTGCCCCTGAAATTATGCCGGGAGGAAGCTGAAGCGCACATGTCGCCGGGGGTTGTCGACATTGAGGTCCACGAGCACCAGTGACTGCCAGGTGCCGAGCGCGATCCGTCCACCAAGTACCGGAATGGTCGTTGATGGACTGACCAGCGTCGGCAACAGATGGTCGGCTCCGTGTCCTGGTGAACCGTGGGAGTGCGTGTATCGAGCGTCGCGCGGCAAGAGCCGATCGAGTGCGGCCAGGAGGTCGGCTTCGGATCCCGAGTCCATCTCCATCAGGGCAAGTCCAGCTGTCGCATGGGGCACGAACACGCTCACCAGGCCGTCACCAAGGGCGCTGCAGAATCGCTCCAAATCCCTGGTGAGGTCGACAATCCGCGTACGGGAAGTGTCGACATCGAATTCGATCGAATGCATCGACCCCCATTCTGCCGCTTCCCGCTGCGGACGGTGACGCAATGGCCGCTCCGGCGCACCCCGATCCGGGCGCGGTGCCATGCCCGCACCCAGCATGCCGAGATACCCTGTCGAACTGCCGCGATTCAGACGGCCACGCCGCATGGTGAGACGAGGAGGCGACGATGGATGAAGGACGTCCGATTTCCTACGAGGCTCTGCCAACGGGCGCAGCCGTCCTGAGCTCCACGGACACCCAGTTCGGCACCGTGGAACACGTCCTGCAGATTCCCGAACTCGATCTCTTCGATGGCATCGCCGTCAAAACGAAGCACGGGTTGCGATTTGTCGATCGTGACCAAATTACGGACATCACCACGACGTTGGTGCGTTGTGCGCTGACCGATGAGCAAGCCGCCAACCTTCCTGAACCCAGAGGCTCCCTCGTCTTGCATCCCGACACTGCTCACGACGAGGGGCCTTCACTCACCGCCCGCTTCGGACGTCTCTTCGGACGCGAGCATTGGAAGGAACTCGAATAGGTCACCTCACTTCGTGTCAGTGGACGCGCCCATTGGTCTGGGCACCTGGCGCCGGCGGGAGACCCGCCAGGTCGATATGGTCCAACGCCTCGTACACTACGGGTGCACTCCCTTTCGACGGCATGCGTCCGTCGACAACCCTGGTCGCGGTGAGGCGATCCCAGGGCGCCGCGCGGGGCTGTCGGAACAGCTCTTCAGGGGCCGAGGCTCCAAAGACAAAGGAAATGCCGATCACACCACAGACCACCATCGTCGGAATTATCAACAACAGGCAGATGGCGCTACGGGCTAACGATCTCACCAGACGAATCGGTCGATCATCCGACGTTCGGACCACACGCAAACCAAGGACTCGATAGCTCGGAGTCCTCCCGCTGGTCCACTCGATGACACACCAGACCAGCCAACCGATTCCCAACGTGACGATGAAAAGGAGTGGGACCAGCGCAAGGGCCTCTATGCGCTTGCCCAGGCTCGCAACGGGCTTGCTTCCAGCCATCGGGACCACCATAATCCCGTGCCTCGGCCGCCAGCGCAGCCTGCGTCGACCCTTCCCGGCGTGAACTTCCTGAGTGACGATGGTGCCCCTACGGCCTCACGCGGGCTCATTGCGGATGACGATCAAGGTGTCGATCTTTCCGTTGCTCACGGTGAAGTAGTTGGTGAGGATCAACTCACCAGGGAGGTTGGTTTTGTCGAAGTCCCCGTCGTAGCGTCCGCGCACAACGGTCTGGCCGTGATGGTCGATGGCCTCCGTCACCTCGATCCTGACGTGATCGCCGACCATCTCCCTGGCCACCCATTCCCGGATGGCTTCGGTTCCCCAAAACTCGCGCCGTGCGTCGTTGACCAGCGCATCGACGGCGAACGTGGCGACGATCGCATCCTCGTCGAAGGCGTTGACTGCGTGAATGTGCTCGGCCACCACACCGGACAACGTGGTCGGGCTCTCGTTCATAGCTGACTCCTTTCCCAGGTTTCCTTCGCCGCCATCGGGCGGTACTGACCACAATGAGCGATCCAGCTGCGGGAGGGTCAAGACCCGATCTCGCACTTGACATTCCCGTAAGGGGAGGGTTGAGACTAACGGGGTGAGCGCAGGCTTGACCGTGGGCGAGTTCTCCCGAATGACCCACCTGAGCGTGAAGACCTTGCGGCATTATCACCAGGTCAAGCTGCTGGAGCCGGCAGAAGTGAACCCGGGCACCGGCTACCGCTATTACCTCCCGGATCAGGTCCCGACCGCTCAGGTGATCCGACGCCTGCGGGATCTGGAAATGCCGGTCGCCGAAGTGAAGGAGGTGCTGCAGGCATCCGCAACCTCCGATCGCAATGCCCTCATCACCGCCCATCTGGATCGACTCGAGGTCGAGTTGGCGAAGACCCACAGTGCCGTGGAGTCATTGCGAAACCTCTTGCAGCCTTCCGACACAGTTCCGGCGGTGGAGCACCGCACGATGCCGGCCGTGCCAGCTGCCGGGATACAACAAACAGTCGATCGAGAGGACGTGTTGTCCTGGTGGCAGGGAGCGCTCGGCGAATTGCACGCCACCGTGCGCGCCCAGCACCTGCAGACGACCGGGCCGAGCGGCGGACTCTACGGGAGCGAGCTGTTCCAACACGGCCGGGGCGAGGCAACCGTGTTCATCCCCGTCGCAGGAACGGTGCGCCCGGTCGGTCGGGTGGTCCCGTTCACTGTCCCGGCAGCCGAACTGGCCGTGCTCATCCACCACGGATCCCTCGACGATGCCGACATCACCTATGGCGAGCTCGGCACGTACGCGACGACGCACGAAATAAGCATCGAGGGACCACTGCGCGAGTACTACCTCGTCGATGCGAACGACACACCCGACGCCGAGGGATGGACAACGGAGATCGGATGGCCGATCTTCCGCTCCGACCACAAATCGTGACGCTCGCCGTGGCCCGGTCAGGGTAGTCAGCTCGACCCGGCGCCGACCACACGAAGTCGCTACGCTCCGACGGGGAAACAGATCCCAACGAGTACAGCGTTCACGTTCACACTTACCAACTGGAGGTTCCGTGTCTTCCGATCGCGTGTCTGCCACCCGGCGGATCGCCGCTCCGGCGAAGAAGTTGTTCCAGATCGTGTCGACCCCGTCGGGCCAAGTTGCCATCGACGGGTCCGGAATGCTCGACGCCGCTCCTGACGATCAACCGTTGAGGACAGTCGGCCAGACCTTCGACATGGACATGGACCGCGAACCGTTGGGCGATATTCCGAATCTGAAGAAGTACCAGGTTCGGAACACCGTCACCCAGATTGAGCCTGACCGCTTGATCGAGTGGACCGTCGGCTTCGGGGACAATCCGCCATTCGGGCACACGTACGGCTGGATCCTCGAGCCTGTCGGTCAGGCCGAAACCGATGTCACGAACTATTGCGACTGGTCGAACGCCTCCGAAGAGATGCTCACCGGCTTGACGTGGCCGGTCGTCCCTGTTGCGATGCTCGAAAAGTCGGTCGAGAACCTCGATCGGATCGCCACCGGGACCTGAACGCATTCGATCGGCAGGTGACCGCTCGCCCACCGTCTCGGGGCGCTGGATTCGGCATACTTGGAGAGATGGGTCGAGAACAGCTGGCACGCCACCTCCTCCGGGCCAAGGATCTCGTCGATGCCCGCTACTTCGACGAACTCACGGTGGCGGACATGGCTGCCGCGGCCACCATGTCGCCGTCGCACTTCAGTCGCCGGTTCAGCGACACCTTCGGCGAATCGCCCCATCAGTACCTCCTCACGCGTCGCTTGGAGCGGGCGGCCGCACTGTTGCGGACGAGTGACTGGTCGGTGACCGATATCTGCTTTGCCGTTGGTTGGAACAGCGTCGGCTCCTTCACCACGAGCTTCCGTCGCGTGTTCGGGTTGACCCCTCTGGCGTACCGCTCCTCGTTCCCGCCTGCCGAGTCCTGGCTCAGGATTCCCCGCTGCGTCGCCCAGGCCTATGGAAGGCCGCCGAACCGCACGTTTCGAGAAGTCCCCGCCCCGACCGTCCCTTAGGCTCACCTTCGAGGGTTTAACGAGGAGGACGCCGTGACGAGAATCGCCAACGCACAGTTCTGGGTCCACGACCAGGACGAAGCGCTCGAGTTCTACACCAAGGTCTTGGGCTGGGAAGTGCGGGCCGACGTGACGATGGAAGCGTGGAGTTTCCGGTGGCTGTGCGTGGGCCCGGTCGGTCAGAACGACGTCGGCCTGGTGTTGATGCCGGTACCGGGACCGCCCATGCTCGACTCCGGCGATAGCGCGCAACTGGCCCAATTGGTGGCGAAGGGGGCCGGCGGCACACTGTTCCTCGAGACCGAGGACTGCCAGGCCAGCTACGACGAGTTGTCCAAGCGCGGGATCACATTCAACGACCCCCCGACCCGACAAGCCTACGGCATCGACACGTCATTCCGCGATCCGTCGGGAAACAACATCAGGCTGACTCAGGTCCTCGAATTCGATCCGGCGAGAGGCTGACTTCCGCGCGGTCAGTCCTGCAGGCCGGCGAGATCCTCCCAGAGCAGTTCGAGCGCATCAGCCACCGTCGTCGAGGCGTCCGGAGCGTTGAGCTCGGTCAGCCGCTGCAAGGTCGAGCCATCTGCCACGTGGTCGAACAAGGGGCCTGGCGCTCTCTGGTGCGCTTCGATCACATGCGACGGCGCGACGGTGATGAGTCGTGAGACGTGCAGCAGATAGCCGAAAGCGCCGAGCTCGCCTCCCAACTGCTCACGGTGTGGCTCCCTCCGACCCACCCAGGGCGCCGTGTCGAGCCACTCGTGCATACCCGTCCACACCGGATCAGACGAAGCAAAGAACACCCGGTCGACCCGATAGCAGAGGAGCGCGCTCATGCACATGTAACAGGGTTCGAACGTGGAGTAGATCGAGTATTCGGGTCCCCGCCGCGCCGGCAGCTGGGCGAGCGCATTCATTTCGGCGTGGGCCATGTACGTGGAAGAAATGGGACCGGGTCCGAAGTGAAACATCTGATTGTGGCCCCGGGCCACGATCTCCCGTCCATCGGTGACGACGGCGCCTACCCCCAAGGACCCTTGGCGCCAGGAGGCCCAGGCCTCCTCGAACGCAGTACGCCAGGGCGAGGGGAGATCGAACCACGCCTGCCGCGCCCCTCCCACGCCATCAGTCTATTTGCCCGAAGCGGGGCGTTGCGGAGGGCGCGCCGCGGTCGCCCGACTCGGGCCGCCGTCCGCTCCGCCAAACGTGGAATGGAGTTGTGGCAGCAGTCCTTTGAGTGCGGGGCTCGGCGCCGACGGCCAAATGAGGGCGAGCACGGCGAGAATCTCGACGTCGTCGATCACGAGCGCCCTGAGCCGAGCGGAATGGGCGGTCGCCATGGACTCGGAGAGGATGGCGACGCCGAGGCCGCGTTGAGCCAGATCGGCGACTGTTCCCGGAGCGGTGGCCTGCAGTGCGATGTCCATCTGGATTCCCCGGGCGGCACATGCTTCGTCGAACACGGCCCGGATACCGGTCCCCTCGGGCAAGCTGACGATCGGGTACCGACTGATCTCAGCGAGCGTCGTCCCGTGGCACCCGCCCAGAGGGTGGTCGAATGGCACCGTGGCCACGAGTCGCTCGCTGACGATGGGAAGTGCGCCCAACCCCGCGGGGACGGTGCCGGAGGCGCCGACGAGGGCCACGTCCACCGTGCCGCGGCGCACCCGCTCTATGAGCCGGTCAGAGTTGTCCTCAATCAGGGTGATGTCGACCCCGGGATGGGCGCGGTGGAAGGCGGCGAGAGCGTCGAACAACGGGGTGACCGTGCACGCAGTGACCATGCCGACCACCAGTCGACCCCGCAGAAGCCCGTTCACCTCATCCACCGCGTGGCGTACGGCCTCAACGGCCGCCAGCACGGCCCGCGCCCGTTCGAGCGCAGCGGTGCCAGCGGTCGTCACGCTCGCCGTGCGCCCGGACCGGTCGAAAAGCGGCGCCCCGAGTTCCCGTTCGAGTCGGCGGATCTGCGCGCTGACTCCGGACTGGCTGATGTGGACCCGCGCCGCGGCGCGGGTGAAATTCGCCTCTTCGGCCACGGCGACGAAGTACTCGAGTTGCCTGAGTTCCATAACTACTGATTCTAGTAATCATCTTTATGATCTGTTGGACTTCTAGTAAATGCTGGTTCAGACTCGACGACGTGGCCGTGAACGAAAGGACGCCCGTGCCCGGTAGAGAGAAAGCCCGGTATCCAGAGGACCTCACCCGCCTGTTCGTCGAACGTGCCAACGACGGGGACGCGGCGGGGATCGCCGCACTGTATGAAGAAGACGCCGTCATGGCCTACCCCCCGGGCACCCGGACGGTCGGTCGAGACGCCATCCGGTCCCTCTGGGAGAAGGTGCTGGCGAGCTCGCCGCCCTTCGAACAGGAGACCCCCCTGCCGACTCTCATCAGCGGCGATCTCGCGCTCACGTCCACCCCGCCCAAGGACGGCGCAGGGGCCCGGGCCCAGGTGGTCCGGCGGCAACCCGACGGGACGTGGTTGCGTCTGCTCGACCAGCCCGAGTTCATCCCCCCGACCGACTGACCCTGCGACAGCAGCCCAACGTCGGGCCCGGACCCACGTCGTTGCAGTAGGTTTCGTCGTTCATCCAGCGGATCGGGACCTGGTCCCGTGACGATCAGGCGGTCGGCCAGGCGGCAGGATGCCGAATGCCCGGAACGACGAGGAGGCTCCGTGGGCCCATTGCGCGATGTTCCGGTGCTGCAGGGAGCCCTGGTGCGCTTGGAACCTCTCTCGGGGCGCCATGGCGCGGACCTGGCCGAAGCCGCCGAGGAAGACCGCAGCGCGTACGGCTTCACCTGGGTTCCGCGTCGCGACGAGATCGACGACTATCTGCACTCCCAGTTCCAACGCGCCGTGGAGGGCAAACTGATCCCGTTTGCCCAGATCCGCATGACGGATCAACGAGCGGTCGGATGCACCGCCTACGGCAACCCGCGCACCTGGCCCAATCGGACGGAGACCAGTGCCGTCGAGATCGGCTGGACCTGGCTCGGCGCCACGGCGCAACGCTCCGGGATCAATGTCGAATCCAAGTTGCTGCTGTTCACCTATGCGTTCGAACAATTGGGGGTGGCACGGGTCGACATCAAGACCGACGAGCGCAATGAGAAGTCCCGTCGCGCCATCCAGGGCCTGGGTGCCCACTTCGAAGGCGTGCTCAGGAGTTGGTCGGAATCGTGGGCTCCCGGCGAAGAGGGCAGGTTGCGCGATTCCGCCATGTATTCCGTCGTGGCGGCGGAATGGCCAGCATGTCGGAAGCACCTCGAGGATCGGCTCGCCCGCTTCGGCTGACGGGGACTCCGCCGGTAACATCGATTCGCGACTCGATCATGACCACCACTCACGACAGCCGCGACCCGACGGCACCCCACGGGGATTCCCCGCTCGACACGGAGAAGTCGCCGCCGCTCGACGTGCGCCCCACGAGCGTCTCCGCCAGGATCGCTCGGCGCCTGCGCATGGTCTGGGCGGATCCCGGGCAACGGCGGGTCGCGATTGGCTGGGCCCTCCTGACGGCCAGCCTGGTCGTGTACTTCTTCCTGGCCGGCGTCCCGTGGTCGCTCAATTGGGTCTTCGTCTATGTGGCCGCCGGGCTCGTGGTCTCCAGTCTCGGGAGCGGGGTGAAGTGGCGGCGACTCATCAAGGACTGGCTGCCGTTCTTCCTCGTGCTCACCGTGTACGGGCTCCTGCGCAGCTATGCCTCGCACACCCTGTGGGGCCCCTTCGTCAGGCCGCAGGTGTGGCTCGATACCCACATCTTCGGACTGGGCGTCGATCCGACCGTGCAGCTCCAACGTTGGCTGTACTCACCGGGCCTCCACGTCTGGGACTACCTGTGCTGGTGCTGCTACATGAGTCACTTCTTCGTCTCGTTCATCGTTGCCGCCGTCCTGTGGAAGACGAACTACGCCAAGTTCCGGCGCTTTGTGCCGCTCTTCGTGGCGCTCACCTTTCTCGGCTACGTCACCTACGTCCTCTATCCGGCCATGCCACCGTGGATGGCCAGTAGCCGCCATTACCTCCCGCACACGGTTCGCATCGTCCCCTTGGTCCTCGACCACCTGCACCTGGCGTCGGGGGCGGCCGTCTTCACGGGCGGCGACAAGTTCGACAACAACATCGCCGCCATGCCCTCCATCCATGCCGCCTATCCCATGTTGATCTGCCTGTTCTTTTGGAAAGGCGCCAGTAGGCGGAAACGCGTGCTCCTCCTCGCCTACCCCCTCTGCATGGCCTTCACACTCGTCTACACCGGAGAGCACTTCGTCACCGACATCGTCGTCGGGTGGCTGTACGCCGCCGTCACCTTCTCGGTGGGCTCCAAGCTGCTCGACCGTCGGGACTACCGACGGGCACAGCGCCAGTCGGTGACCGCGCAGACTCCTCCATGAGAGCCGAGGTCAGCGCCGGTGCGCGCGCTAATCCGACACAGCGTGATGCGCCTTCTTCTGGCCGGCGGCAACGATCGGCGGCCAGAGCCTCGGCCCTATCCAGGCGCCGAACGCCATCACCTGCGGCCCCGTGTCCAGAGCGGTCTGCGGGTTGCTGGGGTCATAGGAGAAGGGGAAGTGGACCCCGTCGGGAGCGCGCACGGTGACCCCGTCGATCTGGGTCTCGAAGGTGCCCCCGGGGCAGACGATGCCGTCGAGGTTGACCAGGGTCGCCGTTTGCGGGTTGGCCGCCACCACCTCGCGCACGAGCGCGTTGTAGGCGTTCAACCGGTCGGGTTGGTCCTCGGGCCACGGCGCCCCGTCGGGTTGCTCGCCGCTGTCATAACAAGGTGCGGTGGAGAGAACCACCGCGGCGCCCCCGGACGAGCCCACGTCGACCGCCTGCTGGAGTTGCTGGCGGACGTAGGCGGCGTAGGCGGGGTCGAGAATGTCGGTCCATCGTCCCTCCCACTCGACGGTGCTGACCTCCCACCGCCCGGCCAGGATGGCGACCACGGCCGGATGGTACCGGTCGATCGACTCCGACCAGAGGGCCGGCCACTGGGCGGCGGCGGGCGTCGCCGGGTTGCACTCCGGTGCCATGGCGGAGTCGACACCGTGCTGGCTGACCTCGGACGCCACGGCGACTCCGCACCCGAGGATCCCCTTCTCGACGACCGAGGCGCCGTAGCGACTGGCGCCATAGGAGAGGCCGACGGACAGGGTGAGCGCCGTACTGTCCCCCAACACCAGCACGGTGGTGTGCGAGCTCGCCGGTCCTGCCGGCGCGGCGGGCGGAGGAGATACGGCGGCCACCGTCCCGGATCCCGTGGCGAGCACCACCGTGATGCTCACCGCGGCCACCGCCACCGGGGCGCCCACCCAACCCCGCCATTGCCGGAAGAAGGTGCCCTGCCGGATGGGCCGCTCCACCAGGTAGAACGAGGCCGTGGCGACGGCCACGGTGGCCACGAAACGCACGCCGAAGAGGGCGTAGCCCGTCAGCCCTGTCCGCTGCCCGTCGATCCACTGGAAGAGCGGATAGTGCCAGAGGTACACGCCATAGGAAATGCGGCCCAGGTAGCGCAGCGGGCTGACGGAAAGGGTCACGGCCAGCCATGACCGTTGGGCGCAGACCACGCAGAGCAGGATGGCCGCCGTGGACAGCGCGGCCACCATGAACCCGCCCTCCCAGAGAAACGAGCCGTTGTACGAGCCCTGCGACCAGAGGAGACCCGCGCCCGCCACCCCGGCTGCCCCGAGAATCGACAGGAGGGTACGGGCCCAACGGCTCGACGCCGCCCACGCCGGGTCCCCCCCGGGAATAGGCCGCCCCTCGGTGGGTGCCGCGGCCGCATGGCGGTGGCGGGCGAAGAGCGCCAGCCCCGACGCCAGGGCCGCGCCGACCAGCATGCACTGGCCGTGCGTGTCGGTCCCGTAATACAGCTGGGTCAACCCTGTTCCGTGGCGATAGAGCAGCGCCATTTCGGCGGCCGAGGCCAGGGCGCCCACCACCGACACGGCCAGGATCGCCCACAGCCGGCCCGTGAGTTTGAGCACACCGAGGACCACGAGCGGCCACACCAGATAGAACTGCTCTTCGACGGCCAGGGACCAGGTGTGGGTGAGCAGAGAGGGCAGGCTGGCCTGGTCGAAGTAGTTGGCGCCGCTCAGGATGAAGTGCCAGTTGGCCACGTAGAACAGCGTCGAGAGGGAATCGAGCCGCAGTCCCGGGTACGTGCCCGCCGGAGCCACGAAGGCGGCGTAGAGCACGACGAAGACCAGTAAGAGCAGCAGGGCGGGCAGCAGGCGCCGGGCTCGCCGGGCCCAGAACCGCCCGAGCGCGATGGTGTGCCGGCGCTGCCACTCCGAGATCAGCAGCGAGGTGATGAGGAAGCCCGACAGGACGAAGAAGGTGTCCACCCCGAGAAAGCCCGCCGGTAGCCACGAGATGCCCCCGTGGAATGCCATCACCCCGAGGACGGCGAAGGCACGGACGCCGTCGAGCGCCGGGATGTAGGAGAGATTGGGCTCCTCGCGCGGTGCGTCGGGATCCGGCTGCGGCGGCGTGGGGCCGCCCGCAATCGTCGACGTCGTCGACGTCGTGGCCGGCGGCATCGGGCTGACCATGGCGACATTGTGGCCGCTGCGCCGGCATAGGGGCCGCCGGGCTGCCCCTATGCCAAGCTTTTTGACATGCGGCGCGCCCTCCCCTGGGTCACGGTGGGCCTGCTGATCGTAGGTGTGGGCGCCGCCGCCGGCCTGGGCGTCGCCGGGCAGTCCCCTGCCCCGGTTCCCCTCACGGCCACCAGGCAGATTGCGGGCATCGTGGCCGCCACTCGCCAGGCTGGCACGGTCCGGTTCAGCTATTCGGACAGCAGCGCCAGCCCGAACCGCCTGCTGCGCCAATCTGACCGGGGAAGCGGCGAAATCGACTTCGGGAACGACACCATGTCCACCGTCGAGCGCGAGCGGAGCATCGGCCTCTCCGGGACGAGTACGACCACGACGAAGGTGGTGGCGCAGGACGTCGTGATGAACGAGGTGTGGATCGGTCGCACCGAGTACACCCGGTTCAGGCCGGAAACCAGCCCGGGCCTGGATACCCCGTGGCTGAAGGGGGCCACCTGGCCCAAGGACTCATTCGGCCCCCTGGGGGCACTGAGTCAGATCGGCCCTCTCGGTGAGTTGGCGCTCGACGAGTCGGTGCCCGGGTTTCGCGTCGAGGACGCCGGCTCCGACATGGTGGACGGCACGGAGGCGACCCGGTACCTGATCGTCGTGCCGCTGTGCGGAGCATCCGAGCCTCAGGACGGCATCACCGAATCGATGGCCCCCCTCGAGCTCTGGGTCGACGGTGGCGATCGATTGGTGCAGGCCCGGATGTCGACCACCGAGGACATCACCAAGGAGGCACATCTGGGGGCCCTGGCCGCGGGACAGGGTCTTCTCACCGGCCGCGTCACGACCGTCAGCACCATCGACCTCGGCAACTTCGGGGCTCCCGCCGCCATCGCCGCACCCCAGGTGGTGAACGCCCATGCCTCCCAGAGCTTCGGATTCGCCACGCTCAAGTCGGGGCACTGCCGCTGACCGACCATCAGGAGACTGAGAAGTCCCCGGCCCCACCGTCGAGAATTCCGGCATCGAGGAGACGCCGAAGGTCGCTGACCCGGGTCGCGCCCACGACCAGCGCGGGAAGCGAGCCCGCCACCCCACCCGGCGTCCGGTCGACGTGCACCGACCGCATGCCGGCGTCGATCGGGCCCAGCACGTCGGGCTGCCACGAGTCGCCCACGAAGATCGCCTCCGCTGCCGTCACGCGTAGGGCGGAGAGAATGGACTCATAGATGGCTCGATGCGGCTTGCGGTAGCCGACGCGTGCCGACGTGACAGCAAGATCGATCAACGGCGCCACCCCGGTGGACCGCAGTACGTCCTCGAGGTCCCAGTTCCAGTTGGAGCAGACCCCGATTGCGAGACCTCGGCGGCGCAGCTCCGCCAGCACCGACGGCACCTCGGGGAAGACCACCATGGCACTACGGAGATCGGCCTCGACCATGGCCTCGACCACGACGTCGCGTTCCGGACCGGGGACGCCACACTCAGCGGCGAGCCCGTCGAGGCGCTGGCGTGACCATGCCATATAGGTGGCGCGGCTGATGGAGTGCTCGGTGTGATCGACCCCGTCCCACCGTGTGTGGTACCGGTCGAAGACCGCCGGGTTCACGTGATACCCGTGTTCCTCGAAGATCGACGTGTAGCTCGAGGTCGGTCCGTGCGGCCACTCCGCCAGCGTGCCGAACCAGTCGAAGATGACCGCCTTCACCACGCGCGCAGGAGAGACACCCGGACGGTCCCTACCTCGCCGTCGGCGTGCGGCTCAGGCCGTCCCAGGTCCAGTGGGGTAGCGCGAGTCCCGTCGGAACAACAGAGCCTCGTGGGTTGTAGACCTGCACCTCGTGCACGGCCCACTCCATGTACTCGCGCACCACGCGGCGGAACTCGGCGTCTGCGGGGAGGTGGGCGTCGTCCAGGGCGTGCACGAAACAGGCGACGAAGCGGTCTCCCATATCGTCTTGGGCCTCCATGCCGGCGTGCAGCGCGAGCATGCCCGTCTGCCCTTCTGAGGCCTGGCTGAAGAGCGGCGGGCCTCCGAAGACCTCGGCCCAGTAGTTGGCCAGACGTTCGACGTGTCGGGGGTGACCCGGGTGGGAGAACGGATGCTGCAGCACCGGATCCTCCAGGCACCGCTCGTGATGCGCCGTGGCCAGCGCCAGGAACGCCGGTTGGCCTCCGGCGAACTCGAACAGGGAGGGGCGGGCCACGGAAACGACGTTGTCACAGTCCCGCCCGCCTGCGCCAGGAGGAACTTCCAACGCGGAGCGACGGACGATGTCCCTCTGCAGGTCAAGGCGAACGCCTCTTTCGACCGGGTCATAGATATCGACCCCTGATACTGGCCGCCACGTGCCGGCAAACCCGAACCTCTGCGCGACGTCCGTCGGAGGTTCGGGCAATGGGCAGTCCAGACTGGGTCCGCTCGTTGACCCTGGCGGAGGGGGGACCTAGCATCGATGCCACTGACCTCGGGGGGTACGGTGGCCATACGGTATTCGAGACCGCCGATGCTGATCCGCGACGTGATCGGCAACGTAGGAGACGTCGTCGGTCTCCTGGGGTCGCAGGCGCCCTACAGCCCGCTCGGCGGGTGGTACAACCCGGGCGCTGACCCTCATGCTCGCACCAGGCCGATGTGGTTCCAGAAGGACTGGGTGCACGACGACTTCGCCGCAGAGGGCTCCGACCTCTTTTTGCAGCATCCCGGCTACCTCGAAGCGGCGAAGGAGTTCTACGACGCCGAGGTGGTGGAGCCGAAGAGCGTCTACGTGAACCTGATGACCTCCATCGCTGGTGGCGGCCCCGCGCATACGGACAATCCGCGATTTCACGGTCGCGACCGGACCGACACTCCGATGTGGGTTCTGCGGGCCATGTTGTGGTCCGGATTGTTCGATCGCTTCGAGATCATGCAGGCCACCGCCATCTGGTGGATGAACGACGTCGAGGGTGGCGGGCTTTACTACTGGCCCGACGGCCCAGACGTCCCCCCCAAGCACCATGCGACGGCGATGGCGAATACCGCGCTGATCGGGGACAACCACGGGATGTTTCACCAGGTCGCTCCGATAGGCCCATTCGACAAGGGAACCGTTCGAGTGACCCCCAGCGCAGCACTCGCTCCGGTCGGTGCCGGCACGGACGATTGGGCGGTCATCGACGACGGTCAGCTGATATGCCAGGCGCCACTCGAGGAGTTTCGGGTGAGCGTGCTGTGGAAGGCCGACGTCTACAAGACGGCAGCCGAACGTGCCGAGCGGGTGGCGAACAGGCTGTCGATGCAACAGGTCGCCGACACGTTCAACGACGACCTCGCTCAAAGGGGATCCCCCGTCAGATTCGATCTCGCCCGGGTCGATGACCTGAGCCTCAAGGCGGAATTCGCTGGTGCCTATCCTGAGGCGACACCCGTCGGCGCCTTGCGCTCTGTCATGGCGTACGCCTGAGATCAGTCCGTCACCCGCGGGCTTCGTCGCTCGTGGGCGATCCAATCCTTGACGGCAATGGGATCGCAACCATGTGCGCTTGCGCAGGGACAACGCACCGGTGTGCCACCCTCCCGGGGCGACCACTCGCACGATCGCTCTGTCCGAGGACTACTGTCTAAAGGTCACGACAGCGTTGTCTACACGAGTAGACTCGCCCCATGACGCCCACCGTACGCACCGAGGACCTGGCCGACGCACAGGAGCTGGCCAAGCTGCTCGGTCTCGGGCACTCCAACAGCGTGAGCACCTATCAGCGGCGCTATCCCGACATGCCGCGACCGATCGTGGATCTGGGACCGGGACGGCCCAAGCTGTGGCTGCGGCCCCACGTCCGCGCCTGGGCCGCCAAACGGATCCACCGGTGAAGGCGCCGCTCAAGTCGAACGACCCGTGCTGGTGCGGTAGCGGCCGCAAGTACAAGCGCTGCCATCAGGCGCGACAAGACCGCGTCCTTCCCGGCCTGGTCTCACCGACCCGACCGGTGCCACCCGAAATCGGGCGGCCGGACTACGCCGGGTCGGGGCGCCCGGTCCGGGTGGACGAGCCCATGGTCAAGAGTCCCGAGCTCATCGAGCGGATGCGGGTGGCCGGCCGAATCGCGGCCGAGGTGCTGCGCGTCACCGGCGACGCCGTGCGGGTCGGCATCACCACCGACGAGCTCGACGCCATCTGCCACGCCGCCACGATCGAGCGGGGGGCCTACCCCAGCCCGCTCAACTATCACGGCTATCCCAAGTCGCTCTGCACCTCGGTCAACGAGGTCATCTGTCACGGGATCCCGGACTCCCGACCACTCGCCGACGGTGACATCGTCAACCTCGACGTGACCGTCTACGTCGACGGGGTACACGGCGATACCAACGCCACATTCGGCGTGGGGACCGTCGACGCCGAGTCGCAGCGGCTCATCACCGTCACCAGGGAGTCTCTCGAATGCGGCATTCAGGCCGTCGTGCCGGGACAACCGATCAGCGACATCGGCCGGGCCATCCAACGCCACGCCGAAGCCGCCGGGTTCGGTGTCGTGCGCGCCTATTGCGGTCACGGCATCGGCGAGGTATTCCACCACCGGGTCCTGCAGATCCCCCACTACTACGAGCCGTCCGCCGCCACGGTCATCGAGCCCGGAATGACCTTCACCATCGAGCCGATGATCACGCTCGGCACCTGGAGGCACGTGGCCTGGGACGACGGCTGGACCGCCGTCACCGCCGATGGGCGGCGCACCGCGCAGTTCGAGCACACCCTGGCCGTGACGGTGGACGGTGCCGAGGTGCTCACCCGCCTGGAGTAACTCCATCCCGTGCCAGACTCGCCCCGGAGGTGAGCGTGGAGCGTCCAGGGTCCGGGAACGGGTCGGCGGGGAGGCGCGGACGGCGACGTCCAGCTCTCGTTCGGCACCAGCCGCGGACGGTGGGTGATTGCGGCCACCGTGCTCGGTTCGGGCATCGCCGCCATCGATGCGACGGTCGTCGGCATCGCCCTGCCCACCATCGGACGCGCCTTTCACAGCGGCGTGGGCACATTGCAGTGGGTCGTCTCGGGCTACTCGCTGACCCTGGCTGCGTTCCTGCTTCTCGGCGGTTCGCTCGGCGACCGCCTGGGGCGCAAGCGCATTTTCTCCATCGGCGTCGTCTGGTTCGCCGTGGCGTCGGTGTGCTGCGGGATCGCCCCGAACGCCGGCCTGCTGATCGGGGCCCGGGTCCTCCAAGGCGTCGGGGGTGCCCTGCTGGCCCCGGCCAGCCTGGCCATCCTCGAGGCCTCGTTCCGCCCGTCGGATCGCGGACGGGCCATCGGCGCCTGGTCCGGGCTGGGCGGCGTGGCGACCGCCGCCGGTCCTCTCCTGGGCGGGTACCTGATCGTCGCCGGATCGTGGCGGTGGGTGTTCTTCATCAACATCCCGGTGTCGGTCGCCGTGCTCGTGATCGTGGCGCGCCACGTGCCCGAATCGCGCGACCCCTCGACGGCGGGCCACGTCGACGTCGTCGGGGCCGGCCTGGCGGTGCTGTTCCTGGCTGGATTGACCTACGGCCTCATTGAGGCGCCGAGCCACGGGTGGACCAGCCCGGTCGTGCTGGCCAGCCTGCTCGTCGCCGCGCTCACGGCACCGATCTTCCTCCTGGTCGAGCATGCCAGCGCCCATCCGATGCTCCCGCTCGGGATGTTCCGGACCCGGCAGTTCAGGCGGCGCCAACGCGGTCACGTTCATCGTCTACGGCGCCCTGGGCGGCGCGCTGTTCCTGCTTCCCGTCGAGCTCCAGGTGGTAGTGGGCTACAGCCCGCTCGAGTCCGGCCTGGCCCTGCTGCCGGTCACCGCGATCATGCTGGTCTTCTCGGCCCGCTCGGGGCATCTGGCGGCGCGCATCGGGCCCCGGCTGCAGATGACCGTTGGCCCCGTCGTGGTGGGGGCCGGCCTGTTGCTGTTGACCCGGGCCACGCACAACGGGAGCTACGTCGTGTGGGTGCTACCCGCCGTCCTCGTCTTCGGGGCCGGGCTGGCCATCACCGTGGCCCCCCTCACCGCCACCGCCCTGGGCGCGGTCCCGGCCGAGCACGCCGGGGTGGCCTCGGCCGTGAACAACGTGGTGGCCCGGGCCGCCGGCCTCCTGGCCGTGGCCACCCTCCCCCTGGTGGCCGGGATCACCGGGGCCGCCGCCCTGGAACCGGACCTCCTGGCCGCCGGGTTCCGCCACGCGATGATCATCGCCGGCATCACGTGTGCCGCCGGAGGGGTGCTGGCCGCGGTGACCATCCGCAACCCGGCGGACCGATCGCGGCTGCGCCTCCCCCACCTCCGGTGGTACCACTGCGCGCTCGACGCGCCGCCGCTCCGGCCGTCCGAGACGTCGTCGACCGCCAGGCTGACCGGCCGATCGACGGATCGGTTAGTGGCGGGACCCCGACGTGGTCGGGAGGCCCGCCCGCTTCCATGCCACGAATCCGCCGTCGAGGTCGGTGACCGCGGTGCGGCCCACACCGATCAGGCTGGCCGCGGCAAGGCTGGAGGCGTACCCCTCCTGGCAGATGATCACCACCGGTCGATCGGGATTCTCGGCCTCGGGGAGGCGGTGCGAGCCTCCGGGGTCGAGGCGCCATTCGAGGTTGTTGCGCTCGACGATCAGCGCGCCGGGAACCTCACCGAACTCGGCCCGCTGGGCCGCCGGCCTGATGTCGATCAGTAGGCCGCCATCGTCGTGGATCCGCTTGGCCTGGTGTGGGTCCACCCGGCGCAGGCCGAGGCGCGCCTGGGCGAGCAGCCGGTCGACTGCGCTCAAGGGGCCCAGGTCGGATCGGCGCGGTACTCGGCCCGATCCACGACGAGGCCGTGGGGCTCCTGGCGGTAGAAGGTCATGGACTCCATGGGGGGAGAGTAGGCGTGCACGCTCGTGGCGGGCGCGGCCTGCGCGTTCACCACGTCGTGGACGTAGTGGGGGCCGAAGGCCGCGCCCCCACCGGACACGATGGTCCGGCGGCCCAGGGTCTGTTCGGAACGGACGTAGTGCTCTTCGAGGCTTCCCTCGACCACCCAGAGCGCGCCCACCGACCCGCCGTGGTCGTGCAACTCGAGGCCCTGCCCCTGGGGCCAGTGGATGGCCCAGATCTCCAGCTCGTCGGTCAGCTCGAGCAGCTCATAGGAGCGCTCGGTCAGACCCGGGGCCGCCCGGGGCAACAGGTCGGCGGTCTCGGCGACATAGCTCTGCAAGAGGTCGAGGAGCACCAGCGGGCCGTTGGACCGCAGGCGGCGCGCTCGACGCCGGCGGAGGGACGGACACGACGCGGTCCCTGCCGAGGGCCGGGCTTTCCTGCGTGATCGTCATCGAGCGTCCTCCCGAACCGGACACTCTGCCCGAGTTCCTTATATCTGATGAGTTTAGTCAGGTTTTGACGGGACGCCAAGCCGCCCCCCCGGTGCCGGCCCCCGGACTGACCGGCGCGGGCGTGGTTCAGGCGCTGGCGGGGGGACGCCGATCTGCCCACGGCGCCGCCGTCTCCAACTGCCCGGCCAGGGACAACAGTGTCTCCTCGTCACCGAGACGGCCGACGAACTGCACGCCGATCGGCAGCCCCCCTTCGTTCTGGTGCAGGGGCAATGAGATCCCGGGTTGCCCGGTGACGTTGAACGGCGGGGTGAACGGGACATAGGCGGCGGCGCGGAACAGTCCGGCCAGCGGCTCGCCCGGCGGGGAGTCGAACGTGCCCAACGGGGCCGGGGGCTCCCCGAGGGTCGGGGTCAGGAGGACGTCGATCCCCTCGAAGTACCCGGCGATCTGCCGGGTGATCTTCTGGAGCTCCTGCATGGACATGAGGTAGCGCCCCGAGTCCAGGGCGCGCCCGAGCTGCACCAGCGACCAGGTGAGCGGCTCGACGTCGGCCTCTGTGGCGGTGCGGCCGACCCGGCGCTCCCAGTCCAGCAGCGTCCAGGCGTTCCCCGCCGCCCACACGTTGATGAAGTGTTCCGTGAACGCGTCCCCGTCGACGTCGAGGACGGCCGGCTCCACGTGGTGGCCCAGCGATTCGCACAGTGCCGCCGCCTGTTCCGTGGCCCGGACGCAGTCGGGGTGCACGTCGCTCCCGGTGGGCGACGCAGTCAGGACCGCGACCCGCAGCCCCTTCTGCTCCGCCCCGACGGCGGCGGCGAACGACGGGCCGCGCCGCGGCGGGGCCCAGTAGGGATCACCGGGCACCGGGCCCGCGATGGCGTCGAGAATGGCGGCGGAATCGCGTACCGAGCGCGTCACCACGTGCTCGGCCACCAACCCGCCCATGAGGTCCCCGTACTGCGGCGCGGTCGATACCCGGGCGCGGGTCGGTTTGAGACCCACCAGACCGCAACACGAGGCCGGGATCCGTATGGAGCCACCGCCGTCGTTGGCATGCGCCACGGCGACCATGCCCGAAGCCACGGCGGCGGCCGAGCCGCCGGACGAGCCGCCGGTGGAGTGCGCCGTGTTCCACGGGTTGCGCGACGCCCCGAACCGTGTCGGTTCGGTCGTGGGCAGGATCCCGAACTCGGGGGTGTTCGTCTTGCCGCACACCACGAAGCCGGCGGCGAGGAACGCGTCGTCAGTTCCTGATCGACCGTCGAGTGGTAGTCGCCGGCGAAGGCGGTGCCCTCGTTGAACGGCGTGCCGGCCAGCTCGGCCCCGAGGTCCTTGAGCAACAACGGCACGCCCCTGAACGGACCGTCCGGTAGCGCCCCCGCGGCCGCGGCGCGGGCCCGGTCGAACAGCTCGAAGATGACCGCGTTGAGTGCGGGATTCAGCCGCTCAATCCGGACGATGGCCTCGTCGACCAGTTCGGCCGGTGACACCGACCCGTTCCGGACCAGCGCAGCCTGGTCCGTGGCATCCAACCATGTCGTGTCGTGGCGCATCGCGCTCACCGTAGCGGCGCGCCCGACGCCCGCTCAGGCCGGAACGGGCGCCTCCGCCGGTGGGCGCCGGGCGCCCGTGCGGACCGCCTGCGCCTCGGTGACCGACACGTCCGCGCCGCAACGGAGGCAGCGCCGTCGGTCGTCCAACTCTCCCCCGCACCCCCGGTGCTCGACGATGACGGGACGTTCCCCGTCGATGGCGTACTTGTCGCCCCACGTCAGGAGGGCCATCAACACGGGCCACAGGTCGGCGCCCTTGGTGGTGAGCCGGTATTCGTAGCGGACCGGATGGTCCTGGTAGGCCTTCTTGCGCACGATCCCGTGCTCGACCAGCCGTTCCAGGCGGGTCTGGAGGATGTTGCGGGCCACGCCCAGGCTCCGTTGCAGATCGT
>CAWFTV010000008.1:0-522217 GCA_963818915.1 uncultured Acidimicrobiaceae bacterium
TTTGAAGGCCGGGCCATCGATGACCGCAATCGTTTGGTCCTCTTTTACGCCCCGCTAGTAAAATTGGTGGCTAGCCGCTTTGCGTCAAGATTGCGTTCGTTCCAATCCGTGAAAGAACTCTGTTCATTCGGCCAATTCGGGCTTATCGATGCCGTCGAACGATTCGACCCCACCGGGGGCTTCCAGTTCGCCACCTATGCCACCACGAGGATCCAAGGGGCGATCATCGACGAGCTGCGCCGGGACGACATCCTGCCCAAGCGGATGCGGGCCAGGGTGCGGACCTACCAGGTGGCCCGGGAGACGCTCGAAGGTGAGCTGCGTCACACCCCGACGCTGAGCGAAGTGGCCGAGTACCTCGGAACGACGCTGGCCGAAACGATCGAGCTCGACGACCATGCCGCCATGTCGAGCTATCTCGTCCCGCTGTCGATTGCCGGCGACGACCCCGGCGGCTCCATGGTCGGATCGGGTGAAGCGGCCATCGAACCGAGCGAGGGTGCGGAGCTGGCGGCGATGCGCGAGACCGTCAAGGCCGCCCTGCTTCGTATCACCAAGCGCCAGCGCCAGGTTCTGGTCCTGCATTACCTGGAGGGATTTCAGAAGAGCGAGATTGCCGATGCACTCGGGATCGACCGCTCTCGCGTGACGCAGCTTCTCCAGCAGGGGCTCCGGAACCTCCGGGTCGAGCTGGGGGACCAGCACGATGAGAGGCGACTGCAAGAGCTCTGAACGATTGCGCGAGCACGGCGGCGTCGCAGTAGCCTCCAAGCTGACGAGGGGGCGCGACGGTGAGAGTTGTCGAGGGAACGGTTGTGGTGGTCACCGGCGGGGCGAGTGGTATCGGGCGCTCATGTGCGCTCGAGTTCGCGCGACGCGGTGCGTCAGTTGTCATTGCGGACATCCATGAGGAGCGAATACACGAGACCGTCGACGCGCTCACGGAGGGGGTTCGCGCGCCCTCGGCGTACGCTGCGATGTGACGAGTGACGCCGATGTGGCTCGCCTGCGTGACGAGTCGCTCGCCGCCATGGGTCGAGTCGACATACTCATGAACAATGCGGGGGTCGCGCTTCTCGGTCCTCCCGAAAGTGTCCCCATCGACGATTGGCGCTGGATCATCGACGTGAACATTCTCGGGCTCGTCCGAGGAGCCGCCGCGTTCATTCCTCACATGCTCGAGCGCGGATCGGGCCACATCATCAACACGGCATCGATCGCCGGGCTCCATGCCTACAGCTGGGATGCCATCCCCTACATCACCTCGAAATTTGGTGCCTATGGCCTCTCGGAGGGACTCTTCGCCTACCTCACGCCTCACGGAGTCGGCGTGTCCGTGCTCTGCCCCGGCCTCGTGACCACGAACCTGGCCGAGACCGCCCGATTCTCAGGAGCGGAGGATCGAGACAGCTGGTTCTATATGCCCGAGCGCCTGCTCAATAATCCGATCACTGCTGACAGTGTCGGGCCCCTGGTCGCCGACGCGGTGGAGGCAGACCAGTTCTTGATCCTCACGCACCCTGACGACGCCATTTACCTGGCCGAACGACGAGCGGATCTTGAAGCAGCCCTGCTTGCGCAGGTTGCCGGCGCGCCAATCCCTCCGATCCCGAATCGACCGACGCCTGCGTAACCAGAGGGCGCGGAATGGGCGACACGGCGCCCCCGACCGCTACGGCTTGGCCCTCGCATTCGCCCTCCGGGCACCGTAGGAGGCCCAGGCGGCCGCATCCACGGTGAGGTCGGGGGTGGCGTTGGCCGAATCGACGTTCTCCTCTCGGATTCGCTCCAGCACCTCCTTGCGATCGATCCGAACCTGCTTCGGCGCTTCGATGCCGAGCCGGACCCGTCCGTTCGGCGAAACCGACACCACCGTCAGGACGATGTCGTCACCGATGTAGATCTGCTGTCCGACTTCGCGGGTGAGGGTGAGCACGACTCCCCAATCTAACGAGTTGAGGAGGCTGGGTCGCGATCAGGAGGGAACGGCGTCCGGAGACTCCATCCGATCTCCTTCTCGGTCGCCGCAGGTACCAGCTGATCAGCGAACCCGGTCCGACGGTTGATGACGATGGGTGAGTACAGATTCGCCGTCGACTCGGAAAGGGGCTTTCTCGGATGCACGATCGCCAGGAGAGCCGCATCCTCTGATCCGGACAGCTCGAGCTCTTCGACCATGGCCTCGTCGATCCGGACCTCATAGCCGCGCCAGAGGATCCCGGGCGGGGTGACCAAAAGGGTGAGGTTCTCGAAGGGCCTGCCCCCCTGCACGTACACGGTGTCGGTGCAGCGCAGGTGCGCGAAAATCCCGTTCCCTTCCCCGCCAATGGTTCGACCACGAAATGCTTGGCCGCCCTGAATCCCGGCATGTCGCGACGGAAGGTCAGTTCCATTCCGGTAACCGTGATCGGGGGAGCTGTGGTGAGCATGGAGCGATCTCCTTCGCGTGTGGGCATCGTAGCCGTCACGGGTGCCGCCTCATGGAGCGACGAACTTCACCAGGGTCTCGGGGATGGCCTGCGAGGCCGCCCACAGTGCCGCCTGGTAGTTGGTCATCTCCGAGTCGAGCTGCGTCGTGACCGTCGCGATGTTCACGTCTTGCAGGTTGGCCTGGTCGGATTGCACGCTGGCGATCTGGGTCGTGAGCGCGGACGACGTGCTCGCCACCTCCTGCGAGGAATCTCCCAGAACGGCGCTCGCCTGCTGTGCGGTGGAGATGTTGGTGTTCAAGGCGGTCAGCGCCGCGCCGAGATTGGCCGACGTCGGGGCACCCGAACTCAGAGCCGTGACCGCGGCGGTCAACGTGGCGAACACATTGGAGGCCCCGACTCCGAAGATCGTCGTCCCCGGGACCGACAGGCCCACTGTCTGTCCCGCCCCGGAGCCCGGCCCGATCACGACCGTGGGGACGTCCCCATTTCCGAGATAGTTCCCGCTGGTGTCGTAGGCCTGCGGCGAGGCCGAGGTTCCCGCGAAGATGGGCCTGCCCTCGTACTGCGTGTTCGAAAGGGCGAGCAGGTTGCTGACGACGCCCTGGAGCTGGGCCCCGAGCGCCTTGTAGGTGGTGGGATCCTGTGCCCCTTGGTTCAGCGATTGCAACAGCAACGACTGCGCCGACTGCATCGACTCGAGAACGCTGTTGGCCGTCTGGTTGGCCGTCCCGAGCCACGAAGACGCCGTATCCGCATTGGTCTGCCAACTCGTCAACTGGCTGGCCTGGCCCGACAGCGCCAGTACCTGCGTGACCGCGGCCGGATTGTCGGAGGGCTGATTGAGGGCCTTCCCGGTGGCCAGCTGTTGCTGGAGCTGCGCGATGTTCGTCTCCTGGCTGGACAGCTGATCGGTGAGGGTTTGAGCCAGAGCGAGTGTCGAGACGGTCACCTCACACCGCCTCGAGAAGTGACTGAAAACACGAGGTGATGGCACTCACGACCCGGGAGCTCGCCTGGAACGCATTCTGCGCCGCCAACACATCGACCTCCTCGTTGTTCTCATTCACTCCCGAAATGGACGAGAGGTTGTTCGAGGCGGTCGAGGCCAGATTGGTGGCCGTCGTCGATGCGGTCGTTGCGTCGGCCGCCTGCGTACCGAGTGAGCCGATCATGGACTGGTAGAGCACGTCGGTCCCGGTGGCGGATGAGGCGAGCGCGGCCATCGCCTGGGCGTTCGAGCCATCCAGTGTCGGCGTCCCGACCACGTTCGAATTCCCGGCGCCGGGTGCCGACGCGGTGGCGATGAGCGCGGGCGCGGCGAGAAGAGCGGGCGAGACGGCGATGGTTGCCGCGGAGTCCGGATCGGCCGGACTCGGCGTGTAGGTCGTCGACGATCCGCCGTTGACGAAAATGTTGGGGAGGATCGTGCCCGCCCACGCGCCCGCGATGGCCGAGCCCGGATCTCCGTTGGCCGCCATGCCGTTCGCCTGCAGCGTGTTGAGGCTGGTGGCCAACGAATCCGCCACCGAGTCGAGTTGGGACTGGAACCCCGGGATGGTGGTGTTGACCGCGGTCAGATTGGCACCGATGGAACCTCCCGTCTCGACGGTCACCCCGTTCGCCGTCACGACGGCCAGGTTGGCCGTGGCGGCCGAACCGGTGGTCGAGAGATCCTGCGCCACGTCGCCTGCCACCAATTGCACGCCGTTGAGGTAGACCGAGACCGAGCCGCTGGCCGCGGTAGAGGCACTGACCCCCAGGAGAGACGCCAGCTGATTCACGGCCGAACGGCTCTCGTCTGACAACGCGTTGACGTCCTGACCCCCCGCCGACCCGGCCACGATGCGGGCGTTGAGCTGTGCGACCTCCGTGCAGGAGGCTGTTCGCCGTGGCCAGGGTGCCCCCGTCGTTGGCGCCCGAACCCACCTCGCTCTGCAACGACGAGGCCAGCTGGCTCAACTGGGTGGAACTGCCGCTGATGGACGTGGCCACTGCCTGGGCCGCACCGACCACGGCTTGCTCGGCACCGACCTGATTGGCGTTGGAGGCGAGGGTCGAAAGGTCGGACCACAGTGCGGACAGCTGGGAGGCGATGCCGGTCGAGCTGGGCTCGGGGAAGATCGACTCGACCGAGCTCATCACCTGACTCGTCTGGGTGGCGGCGCCCTGCACCCCTTCTGCCGCGACGTTGCCCGCCTCGTACACGGCGTCGGTCAGCTCGCTCACCGACCCCACCACGACCCCCTGGCCCACGCCGAGGGGGCCGGCCGCGCCCTCGGGGGTGAGGTCCACCTGTTCGGCCGCATAGCCCGGCGTGTCGATGTTCGACAGATTGTTGGAGGCCGTGTCGAGCTCGGCCGTGTCGGCGGCGAGCCCGCTGGCCGCGATGGACAGCCCCATGTCGCTCATATCGATCCCTCCACAAGGACGCCACCGCGCACGCCGGCGCGCCCATAGGTCGCTCCGGCGTCGACGCGGAGAAAGGCCAGCGCGTCTTTGGCCAACGAAGCCCGGCGCCCCATCGCCGTCCGGACGGTGTTCGCCAAGCCCTCGATCCCGATGACGGTCTCGATGATGGATCGGCGCCGCTCCATCAGGACTTCGCTCCACGCCCCGTTCGAGCGCGCCGCGAGCTGGTCGAGCCGCGGCATCGGGTCGAGGTCGAACACCTCCGCCACCGCCGACCGTGGCCGCGGCACGTACCAGGTCCGCCAACCGCAGGTCCTCGTAGGCGACCTCAATCTCCCGAACGGCCGTTGGAAGTGACGGCCCCTGGTCGGCGCCGGCGAGGGCGCCGAGCACGATCAGCCGGTAGCGAAGGACGGCGAGGAGCTCGAGGTCACGATCAAGTGCCTCGACCAGCTGGACGAAGAGGTCGTCAGTATCCACTATGAGAACTAACGACCCACTGCGATTCCGAATTGAGGGGTCAGGCACGGCTTCCACTCTCCTGATCACCGCCCCTCGCTGATTCCACCTGAATTCGTGCGTAATGGAGCACCACGGCGGACACGGCCCAGACCAGGGCGCCGACCACGGCCAGACTGAGGGCGAGCCGGGCCAGGGCGGTGAGGGGCGACACACTCTGCGTCGCCATTTCGTCCAGGGTGGGGGCAAGAACGATGACGGTCAGCACGATGACGACGACCGGTCGGAAGCGACGGACGTCCGCCGCCAACGCGTGGTACTCGCTCCGTTTCACTGCTGGCGCGCCAGCGTGGTCCGGAGCAGCGTGAGGACCCAACGCACGGTGGAAGCCTCTTCCCGATCGAGGAAGGCGATCGGGAGCAGCCCCATCAGCTCACCCGGCGACGCCGTGTTCCCGAGACGGGACAGGGCCAACGCGTCGAGCCGTCCCACCCGGGCCCGCCACTGTTCGACGTCGGCGCGCTTCGCGGTGGCGGCGACGGCACCCAACACATAATCCGGCTCCACCTGTTCGATCCACGACGACGCCACGGCGAGGTCGCGCGAGCGCAACGAGGCTTCGACGACGACCACGGTCACCTTGTTGGAGGATCTGCGGCGCGCCACCTTTTGCCGCCCCGCGTCGGTCCGGTCCGACGGTGAGCAGATCGGAAGGGGCCAGGCGCCAACTGGGCCAAGAGTGTCTGGGCGGCCGCCTGCGCGTCCCGCCGGGCACCGACCACGACGAGCACCGATCCCCCGTCGATGGGTGCGGTCGGGGCCGACGGGGAGCGTCGCCAGCACACGCGCCAGTCCGTCGAGCGTGGCCTCGGACTCCTGCGGTCGATACGAGGGCGGTACGCCGATACTCGCCAGGCTTTCGTTCAGTCCTTCGATCCGCTCGGGGCTGGCGAGTGCCGTCAGAGCGTTCTGGGATGGCGGCCATTGCAGGTGCGCGCCGACATCGGCGCCGTTCACGGCCGCCTGGGCTTCGGCGAGGACCTCACTGAAGACAGCCGCGGGAACCGGCGCGGACCCGAGCGTCAGCTCGTCGTTCGTCTCCTCCACCAAGAGGGAAAGCGACTCCCGATCGGGAATGGGGGGTGCCAGCCGGGGCTTGGCCGGCAGTTCTTCGGGGGCTTCGGCTTCCGTAAGCTCCCTGGCCGCCCGCGGGGTCTTCACCGCCTTGATCGCTCCCGCCGGAGGCGTGATGCCGGCGACGAAGGCCTCACGGGCGAAAAATCCGAGAACGCCCCCGGTCCTCGTCTTCCAACACCGCACCGGAGCATCGCTGCCGAACTCGGCGCGCGCCATCCGCACGGCCTCTTCAGGCGTACGCCCCTCGAACTGTCCGGCTACGGAATCAAGCCGCTGCGGCAACTTCACGATTCACACTCCCCACCGTCGCGATCTTCACATTGGGCGCAACCTCGCCGGCGCCAAGGACGCCGAGACGCGGCAGGCTGGGCTTGAGCAGGCGCCGAAGTGCGGGACGCAACCTCGTGGCGCACAACATCACGGGGCTGCATCCCTTGGCCTCGGCCTCGCGCAAATAGCGCCCGATGTCCCGCACGATCGCCTCGGCCTCGCCGGCGGGGATCCCGAGGCTCCGCCGACCCCGCTCTCCGGTCCGTATCGATCCGAGCAGGCTCTGCTCGAGAACCGGGGAGAACGTGATGGCGGACAGCGTGCCGTCCTTCTCGTAGAGGGACCCGATGGTCGTCGCCAGGGCCAGCCGGGCCGCCTCGAGCAGGCTGTCCGCATCCTTCTGCTGTCCCCTCGCCTGCTCGGTGAGCGCCTCCACGATGCGCACGAGGTCCCGTACCGGCACCCCTTCTTCGAGCAGACCTCGCAGCACACCCTGGACGTCGCCCAGGGTGAGGCCCGCCGCGGTCATCTCTTCGAGCACGACGGGATTGGCCGCCTTCACCGAGTCCAGCAACAACTTGGTGTCCTGCCGCGAGATGCAGCTCCCCGGCGTGTTCACGCACGATCTCGGCGAGGTGGGTCGTCACGACGGCAGACCGGTCGACGACGGTCACCCCAGCCACCGCGGCCTGGTGGCTGTGGCCGACCGGGATCCACTTGGCCCGTCCGCCGAAGGCCGGGTCCCGGGTGTCGATGCCCGGCAGGCCTTCCAAATTTTCGCCGATGGCCAGTAACTTCCCTCGCGGAGCCTGGCCGCGTGCCACCTCGACCCCGTGCACCTTGACGACGTAATCGGCGTTGGGGAGGTCGAGGTTGTCGCGGGTGTGCACGCGGGGCATCACGATGCCGAGTTCCATCGCGATGTTGCGGCGCAATGCCTTCACACGGTCCGAGAGGTCCCCCCCGCGATCGGGCTGGACCAGGTCGATCAGGTCGACCCCCAGTTCGAGGCTCAGTGGCTCCACCGCCATACCCGCCGCCAGCGCCTCGGGCGACTCCTCGGCAGCCGCGGTGACCGCGGCCGGTTCGCTCTGGGCTTTCTCGTCGACGGTGTCCTTGGGAAGTCGGGTCCCGAAGAAGAAGACGAGTCCACCGATGATGAGGAAGGGGAGCTTCGGCAAGCCCGGGAACGATGGCGAGGAGCGCCATGATCAGTCCGGTCGTCCGGACGATGCGCCGAAAGCGCGAGAGCTGGGTGACCACGTCATGTCCCAGGTCGTGCTCGGTGGCCGCCCGGGTCACGATGATGCCCGTGGACAACGACAACAGGAGGGCCGGGATCTGCGAGACCAAGCCGTCGCCCACCGACAAGAGGCTGTACTGGTCGATGGCCTGGCTGGCCGAGAGGTGGCGTTCGAATATTCCGATGGCGAGCCCACCGATGAGATTGACCAGGGTGATCACGATGGCCGCGATGGCGTCACCCCGGACGAACTTGGAGGCTCCGTCCATGGCGCCGTAGAAGTCAGCCTCGTCGGCGATCTCCTTGCGGCGACGGCGCGCCTCGTGCTCGTCGATGACGCCCGAGGCGCGGTCGGCATCGATGGCCATCTGCTTTCCGGGCATGCCGTCGAGGGTGAAGCGGGCCGCCACCTCGGCCACTCGGCCCGATCCCGACGTGATGACGACGAACTGGATGATGATCAAGATGAGGAACACCACCAGGCCGACGACGATCGATCCGCCGACGACGAAATGACCGAAGCTGGACACCACCACTCCGGCGTACCCGTGCAGCAGCACCTGGCGGGTCACGGCGACGTTGAGGGCGAGGCGGAACATGGTGGCCACCAGCACCAAGGTGGGGAACACCGAGAAGTCGAGAGGGCGCTTGACCTGCATGGCGGTGAGGAGCACCAGCACCGATCCGGTGATGTTCGCCGTGATCAGCAGGTCGATCAGGAAGGTCGGGAGGGGGATGACCAGGACGACCACCACGGCCACCACCGAAAGCGGGACCGCCATGTGGGTGAGCTGGGCCCACCGGTCGGCTTGAGCCTTCGGCGCGCTAGGCACTTGGCTGACCGGCACGCGCGAGCTGCATGGGACCCTCCACGGGCGATTTCCTCCGTTCGCATCCGTCCCTGGACATCCCATGGCCTTCCTGGCCCATACTCACTACGTCCCCAGGCCCGGCGAAATTGAGGGTCGAGCGAGCGAAATTCGCGCCATCGTCAGCTGGCCATCGTGTGGATGTCCCGGAAGGCCCGCGCCGTCGGGGAGAGTGAGTAGACGAAGGCCAAGAGGCGGGCCACCGCGGCGTAGAGCCGGGGCGGGACGATGTCGTCCACCTCGCACGGACGCGTGCAGCGAGCGGGCCAGGGGTGGGTTCTCCACTATCACCACCCCACAAGTTGCGCGCGTGCGCTTTGATCCCGGCCGCGATGTAGCCCGCGCCCTTGGCGACGACCCGGGGGGCGCGGTCGTTCTTGCGGTCGTAGGCGATCGCCACGGCGTAGTGGGTGGGATTGGTCACCACCACGTCGGCGTTGGCGACGGCGGCCATTATGTGCATGCGCGTCAACCGCCGGGCCTTGCTCCGAAGAGCCCGCCGGACTTCAGGGGAACCGTCGCTCTGGCGGCGTTCGTCCTTCACCTCCTGTTTGGTCATGCGCAGGTTCTGCTGGTAGGTGCGGCGTTGGAAGAAGTAGTCGGCCCCGGCGATCACCAGGCCCAGGGCCCCGATGAAGCGCAAGAGGTCGACCACGGTCGAAGTGGCCGCAGACAGGGTGACCGGCAGCGGGAGGGTCGAATCCCCGAGGACCGAGTGCATCAGCCCATGGAGGATCAGGTACCCCACGGCGGCGAGCACCGCCATTTTGAGCAGGGTCTTGCCGAGAGTCCACAGGCCCTGTCCGGAAAAGAGCCGGCTCAACCCGGACTTGGGGGAGATCCGCGAGAACTTGAACCGCAGGGCCTTGGGGGTGAAGCGGAGGCCGACCTGTCCCACCGCGATCACCACCGCCACGGCGCCCCCGACGAGCAGTATCGGCAAGGCGGCCAAGGCGGCCGTCTCGAGGCCCCGGCCCAAGAGGCCCACTGCCGTCCCCACGCTCGGATGGGCCATGGCCTGGGTGGTGTCCTGGAGGAAGGCGCTCACCCGATTGGCCGCCAATCCTCCCAACCATGGCAACAGCGACACGGCCACCAACAGGCTGGCCCACCCACTGAGCTCGGTGGAGCGGGCCACCGTGCCCTCGTCACGCATCTCCTTGCGGTGCTTGGCGGTTGGCTTCTCGGTCCGTTGCGACTTGTCGGCCATGCTCAGCCCCCGAAGAGCTGCGCCATGGCCCGGCCCACCAGGTTCACGATGTCACTGGGGAGGGCCACGATGGCGGCGCCCACCCCGATGAGGGCCACGGCGATCTGGAGCGGCATGCCGAACACGAAGACGTTGATCTGTGGCGCCGCCTTGGCCAGCAACGCCAGCAGGATCTGGGTGCAGAACAGCACCACGATGACCGGGGCGGCGATCTCCACCGCAGCGGCGAAGAACGTGACCACGTCGCCCGTGATCGTCTGCGCCACCGAGCCGGGCGTGGTCTGGGGCAGGCTCGTCCCCACGGCGCGGAACGATCTCATGAACCCCCCCACAATGACGACGGAGGCGCCGGTGGTGAAGAGCAGGGTCGTGAGCAAGAGGTTGTAGAACTGCCCGAAGATCGCCGTCTGCTGCTGGGAGAGCGGGTCGATGGCCTGGGGAAGATTGATACCCGAGAACAGGTCGATCAGGCTCCCGGCCGCCACCACCGTGGTGACGAAGAGGGAGACGACGAAGCCCAGTACGACGCCGACGACGGCCTGGACCACAATGGCGGTGATGACCTGCGCATCGCTGAGGGGAAGGGCGTCGTGCTGCAACGTCCCCGCGGCAAAGAAGGCGATGGCGGCGGCGAAGCCGATCTTGAGCATCATCGGAATCGATGAGTTGGAGAAGGGTGGGCAGATCGTGACCCAGGCCACCGAGCGCACGAAGGCCAGCACCAGGGCGATGGCGAAGGCGGCCGAGAGGTGGAACGTCATCAGTGTCCCGCCAGCACCGTGGGTATCGAGTCATAGAGATGCTCGGTGTACGCCACCGCGATCCCCAGCATCCAGTGGCCGAGAATCAGAAGGACGATTCCGATGGCCACCACCTTCGGCAAGAAGGTCAGGGTGAACTCCTGAATGGAGGTGACGGCTTGGAAGAGGGCGACGACGAGACCCACGGTCAAGCTCACGACCAGCACGGGGCCGGCCAGCTCGGCAATCAGGACCAACGCCTGCGAGGCCAGATGGAGAACGGTGTTGTCGTCCACGGGCTTCTATCCGTTGAACGAGGTCAACAGCGAGTGGACGACCAGGGACCACCCGTCAACCAGCACAAAGAGCAGGATCTTGAACGGGAGGGATATCAAGGTGGGCGGGAGCATGTACATGCCCATCGACATCATGATGGCGGACACGACCAGGTCGATGATCATGAAGGGGATGAAGATCATGAACCCGATGAGGAAGGCGGTTTCGATCTCGGAGAGCACGAAGGCCGGGATCACCGTGGTCAGGGGCAGCGTCTCGGGGTGCTTGGCGCTCTCGTGGGCGAACGAGGTGAAGAGGTTGAGCTCCTGGTCCTTCGTCTGTTCGAGCATCCACTTCTTGAGCGGCACCTCTCCGGCGTCGATCGCCTGGGTGGCGGTCAGTTTCCCGTGTTCGTAGGGCTGGATGGCCACGTGGTCGATGGTCGAGAAGACCGGAGCCATGATGAACAGCGACAGGATCAGCGCCAGGCCGGCCAGCACCTGATTGGGAGGCACCGTCTGCGTCCCCAGGGCGTTCCGGGTGAGGGACAGGACGATGAAGACGCGGGGGAACGCCGTCATGAGCACGAGCACCGACGGTGCGATGGCCAACACCGTGAGGACGATGATGATGAGGACCGAGGTGGACGGGTCCTTCAGCCCGCTGATGTTGACGTTGACGTTCGAGCCCGCGGCAATCAGCACGCGGATCATCGCCGGGCTCCCGCGAGCCTAGGGTTCTCCAACAGCATGTGCACTCCTGGTAGGAGTGTCCGGTCACGGTTCTAGTGACGGACAGTCATCTCCCGCAGACGGTCCATGAAGGCATCCCATGCCCCTGGGGAATCTCCCCCAGCACCTAACGCCGTCCGTGGCGCGAGGAGATTGTCGTTACCAAGACCTTGCGTCGCGATGGACGGACCCGGCTCCACCCACTCATCTCCGTCCAGCTCGGCCAACAGCGTCATCTGCTGGTTGCTCTGACCGACCAGACAGCGTGCGATGGGCCACCCGGACGACCAGTAGCGAGATGTGACGGCCCAGCGAGCGACGCGAAAGCACCTCGATGCGACCGGTCGGCTTGGCCCCACGGCCGGCGATCCCGCCGCCCCGCTGCCACTTCTTGCCGTACCGGGCCAGCACCATGAGCACACCGATGATCAGGCCCAGGACCAATATCATTCGCCCGAAGGCCATCACGGAGGCGCCCATGCCCCTAGGCCGCCTTGTCGGAGATGATCTCGGTGATGCGAACGCCGTACTCGTCGCCCACCTCGACCACCTCGCCCCGCGCCAGCACGACTTCACGGTTGAGCACGATCTCGACGGGCGCCCCGACCGCCTGGTCCAACTCGATCACGTGCCCCGGCCGGAGATCACTCAGCTCGCCGAAGGAGAGCCTCGTCTTGCCGATCCACACCGAGACCTCGACGGACACGTTGCGAAACTGGGCTTCCCGCACGCGCAACCTGTCGTCGGCCTCCGCAGCCGGCGCGTGCGGTTCGCTCGACGGGACGTCGCTGTTCTCTTCGGCCGTCACCTCGTGACCTCCTCTGTGATTTCGCATGCCTTGTGCACGCCCGAACTGCAGATCTCTGCCAGAGCCACCAAGAGGCCCTCCGCCCGGACCTCGAGAGGTCGTCCCTTGGGATGACCAAGGCCCAAGCTGTCGCCGACGCGCAGCGTCAGGAGCTCCGCCGGGGTGGTGGCGAAGCTGGGGAACTGGAAGACGACGTCCAGGGGAATCTCGAAGAGGCGACGACGGGTGCTGTCGGCCATCGATTTCTGCCGGGTGTCGAGTGACGTTCTGGCCTGCAAACTGTCGACGAGCATGCGCACCATCGGGAAGGGCAGGCAGATCACGGCGTGGCTGGGGATCCGATTGGCGACGGTGAACGAGAACCGCGCTGCCATGCACATCTCTGCCGGTGTCGCCACCGAGACGAATTGGACGTTCCCCTCCTGCGCTTCGAGCACCGGGGAAGAGGCCTGGATCCGGGCCAACGCCTTTCCCAGCTCGCCGATGAGGCCCTCGACGATCGGGGCCAGGAACGCCTGATCGATTTCGCTGGGGACCCGCCCCGAGAAGTCGTCGTCGCCGGCGCCGGCGAGACGCAGGTCCACGATGGCCAGGACCTCTTCGATCGGGATGGCCAGGACGGCGCGCCCGGGAAGGGGCGACAGCGAGAACGTGAAGAAGTAGATCCCGCTCTCCAGCTCATCGGCCAGGTCACGCCAGGTGACCTGGTCCAGCACCTCCAACGTGAACGAGCACTGCTGGCGGAGGACCGACGTCAGGTGCTGGGTGGCCGAGCGGGCGAAGGTCTCGAGCAGGCCTCCGATGGCCTGGAGGCTGACGCGCTCGAGCAGGTCGGTGCGACGGAAGTCGTGACTGCGGACGGTCTTGGTCGTCTGGGACATCACACGCTCCCTTGCGGGGTCAGGCCGGTCACGGGACGAACTTGCTGGTCGGGACTGATGACGATGTTGACCCTCCTGTTTTGCGCCTGCGCGGCCGGGGAGGTATTGGGAACCAACGGGTGGTACTGCCCATAGCCGAGAAGCACGACCTGCCCCGGGTCCACCCCGTCGCTCGCCGTCATCCGGATGACCACCGTCGTCGCCCGGGCGGCCGAGAGCTCCCAGTTGTTGGCATAGGGCCCGCCCGTGATCGGCTGGTCGTCGGTGTAGCCGGCCACCTCTATCGCGTTGGGGTAGCTCTTCAGCACACCCGCCGATGTGTCGACGACCTGCGTGCCGACCCCCGAGAGCTGAGCGGAGTTGGTGGTGAAGAACGTGCTGTCGGCCACGAGCCCCTCGACCAGGCCCGACGAGTTGATGGACAGCGTGACGTCGCCCAGGAGCCCCTCGGAATTGAGCGCCTTCGCCAGTTGCGCCTCTATCGCCGCCAGTTGATTGACCGGCTGCGACTTCGTGCTCGCTTCGGTGTGGGCCTTCGTCGGTCCCTGCGGCGTGTGGGTGAGCACGGCATGCGAGACGGACTGTTTGAATTCTCGAAACTTCGCCTGATCGATTCTCGAGATGGCGAACAGAACGATGAAGAGGACGAGCAAAAGGGTGATCATGTCCGAATACGTGAGGAGCCAGCGTTCGTTGTTCTCCTCCTCGTGTTGTGGATGGCCGCCGCGTCCGCCCTTGGCGCGCCCGAGCGACCTGGCGCCCTTCGTGGGGATCGTCATGGTCAGGCAGCTGCATCCGGAGCCTCTTCGAGAGGGGCCGCTGTCGGTGGCTGGTTGCGCTCTGACGGCGGAAGGAACGCGTCCAGACGGTCTTTGAGCTCCGTGGTCGAGGCGTTCAACTGCATGGTGAGCAATCCTTCGACCACCATCTCGCGATAGGAGACCTCTTCGTCCGAGAGGCGCCGAAGCTTGTTGGACAGGGGCAACCAGACGGCGTTGGCCAACAACACCCCCCACAGCGTGGCGGTGAAGGCTGCCGCGATGGCCGGACCGAGCTTGCCCGGCGAGCTCAACTGGCCCAGGACGGAGATCAGGCCGATGACCGTCCCGAGGATGCCGAAGGTCGGCGAGTAGCCCGCCATGTCGGAGAAGAACTTCGTCGCGGTCTGATGGCGCACCCGGAGGCCGTCGATCTCGGCCTCCATCAGCTCGTACACCCGATCCGGGTCCGACGTCGAGACGATGAGTTGAATACCTTTCTTCATGAAGGCATCGTCGGTCTCGAGCTCCTCGAGCACCAGGGGGTTCGACCGGGCCTCCTTGGCCATCGCCAGCAGGGCCTCGATGGTGGCCCGCGTGTCGGGACCTTTGCGCGGCTTGAGCACGATGCGAAGGGCCCGGGGGACGGCGCGGAGCCGGCGCATTTCGAAGCCCGGCCATGGTGGCGCCGAGACTGCCACCCACGACGAGGAGCAGCGGGGAGATCTTGATGAGCGACGCCACGTGCCCGTGCTCCATCGTCATGGAGACGACGATGGCAAAGAGGGCGATCAAGATGCCGACCGGGGTCATTGTCCTCGGACCTGGCTCAACCTCGTCAGACCGGACCCCGACGACCGGGCGGACACGGCCACATCGGGCTCCTCCGGGCCCCGCAGAGCCCGCCGGAGCAGGTCGGCCTTCTCCGCCCGTATCCTCTCGATCACCGTGGCCGGATCGTTGGCCGCGATGATGTGGCCGCCGTTCACCATGTAGACCGCTGACTGGCCGTCGGCACCATCCTCGACGCGCTCGATGAGGTCCTCGTTGAGGTGCATCATCGATCCATCCAGCTTCTTCACCGCGATCACGTGGGCTCCGTTCCCAAAAGAGGGGATTCGCTTCCTCTGATAACGGCCCATGTGCGTGGAGAATTGAGGGGTGCGGTCTGCCTAAAGATGCCGTCGCCGGTCGGGGATCGACTACGGCATCTGCATGAGCGAGGCCAGGACGGTGGAGGTGGTATCGACCACTTTCGTGTTGGCCTGATACGCCGTTTGTGCCTCAATCAGGTCGGTGAGCTCGGTGGCCAGGTCAACGTTCGATCCCTCCACGGCACCGCCCTGCAGCGTGCCGAGCCCGTTCGTCCCCGGCTCCCCCAGCTGGGCCTTGCCCGAGGCCACCGTAGGGGTGAAATAGGTCTGGCCGATGTCGTCCAACCCGTCCGGGTTGGCGAACTGCGCCAGGGCGATGGTCCCCAGGGACTGGCTGTCGCCGTTGGAGTAGGTCCCGGTGATCACGCCATCCGAGCCGATGGAGTACGACTCGAGTGTGCCCGCCGCATTCCCGTCCTGCGAGCTCACTTCGATCGTCTGGTCGTCGGCGAACTGCGTGACCGCGCCCTCGGAGCCGACGGCGGGGAAGTCAATGGTGGGCTCGGTCGCCCCCGTCCAGGCGTAGTTGCTCGGCTCGTTGTCGATGGCGAGCGTGCTCTGACCGGTTCCGACGGCGGTTCCGTTGAGTGAGGCCAGCTGGCCGTCGGACCCGAAGACGAGGGTCTGCGGCGCGGTCCACAGAGGCTGCGCCGCCCCCGTGACGGTGCCCTGCAGCGACCAGGTGTCGGCTGCAGTCGGTGTCAGGGTGAGGGTGACGGGAACCTGGTTGCCGAGCGAGTCGTACATCGTGGTGGTGATGGTCACCGGGCTGGTGGCATTGGATGGGAGGTTGCCCGCCCAGAACGACATTCTGCGTCTGGGCCGGTGGCCCCGTGGACCCGACGACGACGCTGAGCGGCGTGGGCGGCGAGGTCGTCGGCTGTCCCGGGGCCCACCCCTCGACCAGTCCCCCACTATTGGTCGCCAGGTTCCCGTTGCTGTCGATCTGGAGATCACCGTCCAACGTGTAGTAGGTCTGGCCGTCCTGGCTCACCACGAGGAACCCGTTGCCCTCAATGGCGACGTTGCTGTTGATGCCGGTCTGCGTCACGGCTCCCGCGGAGAAATTGGTCTCGATGGCCGATACCTCGTCGCCGGCGCCGATGGCCGAAGGGTTGGTGCTGGCCAGCGTCTGACCGACCGCTCCCCCGGCCGGCTGGAGCTGTTCGGTCAGGAGGTCCGAGAATTGGGCGGTCTGCGACGCGAAGCCGTCGGTCTCCGAGTTGGCGATGTCATTGCCGATCGTATCGAGATCGGTCTGCATGGTGTCGATTCCCGAAGCGGCAGTTCCGAGAGAACGGACTGACATGGGGTACTCCTATCTGTGGTGATGGATGTTGTCCTGTGAGGTATGGATTGTTGGGCTTAGTGCGGTGGAGTTCGTGATCAGCTCGAGGAAGCTCCGATCTGTTCGACCGCCGAGAGGTCGACGGAATCGCCGTTGACGTCGAGCGTGGGACCTCCGGTTCCGTTGGTGACGCCGGTCACCGTGCCGCTGACCAGCTTCCCGCTCGTGTCGTTTCCGGTTATTGACTGGCCGATGAGACCGGCAGCCTCGCTGATCTCCGAGGAGGAAGACACGGTCTGAAGTTGCTCGACCTGTGACAGCTCGGCGATCTGGTTCATGAAGTCTGCCGAGTTGGTGGGATCGAGCGGGTTCTGATACTTGAGCTCGTCGACGAGAAGGCTCGAGAAAGGTGTTGGGCTGCAGCAGGCTGGCCGTACCCGTGTCGTTGGCGGTGCTGGTCGACGCGTCCCCGACCGGGACTGTCGACATGTCGCTGGAGCTGATCGGCGTGGTCATGGTCGGGTTCCCTTCCTAGAGGACGAGATGGATCTGGCCCGAGGCGACCCCAGACAGGAGCGGCGTCTCCATGGCGGAGCTCTCGGTGATGAGGGACCCGGCGCCCGATGACGTCGGAGGCTGATGGCGATGGTCCCCTCCGGCCTGCGACCCGGGATCGCGCAGGGTCACGTTCACATTGACCCCGCCGCGGGCCAACTGGTCCTTCAGGGCGTCTGTCGCATTGGCCAGTGCCTCATGCCCGGCCTGGCTCTGCGCCGTGAGGGAGACCGTAAGGTCGTTCCCGTCGAGGGACATCACCGCTTGCAGGTGCCCGAGCTCCTGGGGGTGCAGGGCCACGGTCACGGTATAGGTGCCGTTCCCGTCGCTCAACGGTCGCGAGATGGATCCGGAAAGACCCTCCACGTCGAGCGAGCTCGCTCCCGGCGCGGCGGTGGATTGGGTGGATGGCGCCGCAGACTCACCCGCATGCGATACCGATGTCACCGCGCGAGGTCCATCCGACGGGGTGAGCGGGCTCTCGTTCAAGCGATGTGGGACGGGAGTGGTCGCAGATGTGGTGCCCGGAACGCTTGCAACCTCGACGAGATGCCGGCGCGCCGCGGCCGGCCGCCGTGTGTGTGCTCGCACCACCGCGGGAGGTGACCCCGGCCATAGCCGTGGGCGAGCCCGACTTCGGAGCCGCCGAGGCGGTCGTGGCGCTCCTGGTGGCGGCACCGCCGACGGACGACGAGGCGGCGCTCCCTTCGTCGGGTTCGTCGGCGCGCGCCCCTGACCCGGTGGCTGAGACGGCCTCGGCGTCGGCGGCCGACACGCCGGCATCGGCGGGGACGCCCCCGGTGGCCGTCGTCCCGGTGGCATGTGACGAGGTCGCCGCGCTTGACGCGGTCGACCCGGCGAGGGCCGACCGCGGGGTGGGATGCCCGGGTTCGGCATCGCCCGCGGCACCGTCGACCGGGGTGCCGCCGTCGGGTGCCGGATCCGAATGTCCCCGGGCGCCTGCGGCGGCAGCGGAGACGGAGCTCGTCAAACCAGAAACCGGGAGGCCGGGAGACGGCGGAGACCCAGGAGTGGCCTGACCCTCCTTCGCTCCATGCGAAGGAGCTTTCTTCTCGTCGGCGTCGTGCCGTTCTCCTTGTTCACGGTGCGATTCCGCCCGCTGCGCCGACAGGACCTCGGTGAAGGACCCGGCCGGACCCGGCGGCCCGGCCGTTTCGGGCGCCTGCTCGGCCACGTTCGACGGGGCGATGGCGGCGGCGACCGGAGCGGCGGCGGAGACGGTTGCGCTGACGCCGCTCATGCGAGGGTCTCCTCCGTCCCGGACAGACCGGCCATCGAGAGCACGGCGGGGACGTACGCCTGGGTCTCGGCGTACGGGGGAATGCCCCCGTAGCGCTCGACGGCAGACGAGCCGGCATCGTAGGCGGCCAGGGCATCGGCGTAGGAGCCGAACTTGGTGGTGTAGGAACCGAGGAGTTTGGCGGCGGCATTGATGGCCTCGGTCGGATCGTCGGGATTGATCCCCATGCCGGCGGCAGTGGCGGGCATGAACTGGGCGATCCCCTCGGCGCCGGCCGAACTGACCGCGGTCGGGTCGAATCCGCTCTCGTGAGAGACGAGCGCCGCCAGCAGTGAGGCAGGGATGCCGTTGCTCGGCGGCCGCATTCGCAATGGTGCTCGACGTACTGGCCGGGGACCGTCACGTTCCCCATCACCGTGCTGCTACCACCTGACGAGCCGCCGCGGCAGGACCTGGCGGATGGCCACGACCGGACCTGCGCTCGACACGGCTTGCACCTGGACCGACGTTCCGGTGTGCGGCGCGTCGATCATCTCCCCGTTCCCGATATAGATGCCGACATGGCCCGGGGAGCTGGCCGAGCCGTCGGAACCGGCGAAGAAGACCAAGTCGCCCGGTTGCGCGTCGGCCAGGCTGTCCACCGGGGTGCCGACGGTTGCCTGCTCCTCGCTCGTGCGCGGCAACTGCACGCCCAATCTGTCCGAACACGTACTGGGTGAAGCCCGAGCAGTCGAATCCCTGCGGAGTCGTCCCACCCCACACATAGGGCGTACCCTCGAACTGTGACGGCCTCGCTCACCACGTCCTGGCCCGTGACCCCGTCGGCCCGACACGGCATCGGTCCCGCTCCGCGTCAGTGCCGCTGGCACCAGTGCCATCCTGCGCGGACAGCAGCATGGCCAGGAGATTGAACTCCCCATCGGATCCATCGCCCGCCGCCAGCCCCGTCGTCCCCAGCGCACCGCTGCCCTCGTCGAGGGCCTCGCTGAAGAGGTCGGCGCCCCCCAGCCCATCGCTGGCCGAGAGGTCACTCGTCGCTTGGGCCAGGCTGGTCGCGAACGTCTCGTCCCCGGCTCCGGTCGTAGGCGACGCCGCGTTCGACTGCGAAGCGCTCTGCATCTCGCTCAGGGTCTGCTGGATATCGGCCAGGCTGACCGAGTCGACGGTCATCGTCCGACCCCGACCAGCCGGTGGCGGGCCTGCGACAGGTCGTCGAGCTCAGCGGCTTCGGTGCGCAGGGTCTCCGTGCGCCAGCGGGATCGCTCCTGTTCTGCGAGGCGCTCGAGCACGCCCGACCGCCGGACGGCGCTATCCCAGGCCTGGCGGGCCTCCCGACAGGCGCGATTCGGCTGCGGCCACGTTCTCGCGGCAGACGCGGACCGTGTCGGCCAGGCGGTCGGCCTGGTCGGCGACCCAATGGAAGGCGGCCATGGTGGTCAGGCCCTCGGGCGCCTCGAGCGAGCCCAGCTCGGCCTCGGCGGCGCGCACCGACGCCTCGTGGTCTCGGAGGACCCGCAGCGCCACCATGAACCGGTCCCTCGCCACACGCTCTTCGAGCGCCCTGATCCGGGCCACGGTGGCCAGACGGAAGTGGAACGCCTTCACGGGCGGCACTCCTCGGCCGCAACCAAGCCCGCCAGCGCCTCACGGGCACCGCTCGAGCGTGGTCACCTCGGTCACCGCCTGCCGACAGAACGCGTCGATGGCCGGCTTCAGGGCGACGGCCCGATCCACCACCGGATTCGTGCCGGCCACGTAGGCGTCGATCTCGATCAGATCCTTTGCGTCACGCCATGCCGCCAGCAGCTCGCGCACCACTCCTCCGGCTCGCGAGCTGCTCGGGGAGCGCCACCGCCGGCGCCACCCGGGAGATCGAGCCCAGCACGTCGACAGCCGGGTAGTGGTTGGACTCGGCGAGGGCTCTCGAAAGCTGGATATGGCCGTCGAGGATGGATCGAGCGGTGTCGGCGATCGGCTCGTTCATGTCGTCGCCCTCGACCAGAACGGTGTAGAGGCCGGTGATGGACCCGCGCTCACCGAGGCCGGCCCGCTCCAGAAGGCGGGGAAGGAGCCCGAAGACGCTCGGCGGGTAGCCCCGCGTCGCCGGTGGCTCACCTGCGGCCAGACCCACCTCGCGCTGGGCCATGGCGAAGCGGGTGACCGAGTCCATCATCAACACCACGTCGTTTCCCTGGTCGCGGAACCACTCGGCGATACGGGTCGCCGTGAACGCGGCCCGGATGCGCATGACCGCCGGCGCGTCCGAGGTGGCCACGACCACCACCGAACGGGCCAGGCCTTCCGGGCCGAGGTCTCGCTCGATGAACTCGGCCACCTCACGACCCCGTTCGCCGATCAGCGCCACGACGGAGACGTCGGCTGCCGTTCCCCGGGCGATCATCGACATCAGCGACGACTTGCCGACACCGGAACCCGCGAAAATACCGAGCCGCTGGCCCTTGCCGCACGGGATGAGGCCATCGAGCACGCGCACCCCGAGCGGAAGCTGGGCGGCCACCATGCCGCGCCGCAGCGGGTGCGGAGGTGCCCCGTCGACCGACACGTCGGTCCCCGAGATGGCCGGCCCCTCGTCCATGGGCCGACCGATCCCGTCGAGCACCCGGCCCAAGAGCTCAGGTCCGACGCGCACCGGCAACGGGCCGCCCATGGCCAGGACACGCGGTGCCGGCCCGAAGGCCGGCGGTCTCGCCGAGTGCGAGGCACACGACCCGTTCGTCGCGCAGGGCGACGACCTCTGCGGCGATCCGCTCGCCACCGGGGAGCAGGAGCAGCCCGTCCCCGATGGCAGCGGGGATCCCGGCCACCTCGATCGACATGCCCACCATCTGCGTCACCTGTCCGTAGCGCTGGGGGCGCGCCGCGGCCAGCGCCGGCTCGGCGAGCGCGTCAAGCAGCGCGGTCATCGCTTGCTTCCGGTTCAGCGGGACCGAGGAGGACCTGCCGCACCCGCTCGAGCGCCGATTCCAGCTGCCCGTCAAGGATGGCCCTCCCGACCTCGGCAACGGCGCCACCCCTCTCGACGGAAGGGTCAGCGACCACGGTGAGGACCCGGCCGAGATCGAGCGCGTCGAGCGTCTCCACGTCGAGCGGATTCAGCCGGACGGTGGCGGGCTCCAGGCCCTCACTAAGGGCCAGCACCCGGGTAATGGCGTCGCGGCCCGGGGTGGCGGCCAGCGCCAATTCCCGACCACAGGAGCGTCTCGAGCAGGGCAAAGGCCAACTTGGGGGCGGCCGCTTCGATCTCCGGCGCGCATGGCGCGTTCGCTCTCCTCGGCTGCCGCCAAGGCACGAGAGAGCGCCGAGAGCGCCCCGCCACCCGCTGCGCCTCTTCCTCCTTCATGCCCGCGGCCACGGCAGCGGCGCGGGCGAGACCCTCGGCGTACCCCTCGTCGTACCCCCGGCGGACGGCCGCGGCGGCTTCCGCCTCCACGGCCTCGAGCTCGACGTTCCGGCTCAGGTAGGTCGTCGGTACGACGGGCGAGTGGCTCAGCCTCCGCAGTGCCCGCGGTGGCCGTGGTCGGCGGATCCGGGCAGCCGAAGACACTCACACGACGACCTCGCCGTCTCGGGCGATGACGATGATCCCCTCGGCATCGAGCTGGCGCGCCGTGCGCACGATCATGGCCTGGGCGCCGTTGATCTGCGAGTTGCGGACCGTACCCATGACCTCCATCTCCTCGTCGATCATGGTGATGACCCTCTCGGAGAGGTTGCTGCGGATCCTCGTCAGCACGTCGGGCGTCAGTTGGGGCCCCTTCAGGGCCAGCGCGAGCGTCGACACATCCATCTTTCGGAAGATCTGTTGCAATGACTTGTCGTCGAGCTGCACCACGTCGTCGAAGGTGAAGAGCTTGGACCGGATCTGCTCGGCCAGTTCCTGGTCGTCGCCCTCGAGCTCACTGAGGATCTGCTGCTCTACGGAGCGATCCGAGTGGTTGAGGATCTCCGCCATCGCCGTCGTCCCCCCGGTGAGCGTGGTGGTTCCACCCGCCTTCGAGTTGCGCAGCTTTCCTTCGAGCAGTGCGGTCGCCTGGCGGATGGCCGCCGGATCCACCCTGGTGAGCCTGGCGATCCGTTTGGCGACCTTCACCCTGAAGGCGGGGTCGAGCTCGCTGAGCAGGCTCGCCGCGTCTTCGGGGGGCAGATAGGCCAAGAGCACCGCGACCACCTGGGGTTGTTGCTCTCCGAGAACGGCCAGGGCCTGCTGTGGGTCAACCCGGAGAAGTCCCGACAGTGGCCCGCTCGACTGCTGCCCTTCGATCTGGTCCATGACTTCTTGGGCCCGGGTCTGACCGAGCCGCTCCTGGAGGAACTCCCGGGCCAGTTCGAGCCCGCCCTGACTCACCAGGTCGGCGCGACTGATTCGATCGAGGAACTCGGCGACCACCTCGACGACGGCTTCGGTGGAGAGCGGCGGCAACCCGACCATCTCCGTCGTCAGGCTGATTGCCTCGTCGTCCGTCATCTCCTTGAGGATCGGCGCGGCTTTCGCGGTGCCGAGTTGGGCCAGGAGCACCGCCACCTTCTGTCGGTTGCTCAGGCCCAGTGACGCCTTCGCCGTGGACGCCCGCGGCACCGGCGCCGGAACGCCCTTCGCCATCGCCCCGGACCCCGCCGCGGCCTCGGCGCCCGCCTCCGCGATCGGCACCACCTCTTCCGTTGTCGTCGTCACACCGATTCCTTGCTTCGCTCGGCCGCCCAATCCCGCAGGAGGCGGGCGACCTCCGCCGGACGTTGCTCGATGTACGCATTGAACTGCGAGAACACCGCATCGGTTCCCGCGGCCAGCGCGGGTGAGCGCGGCACCATGGGCAGCTCGCTGGTGGGGTGCGCCTCGTCGTCGAACGCCACCATGGGCGACGCCAGCGGAGTCAGCTCCGGTATCTGGATCTCGTCATAGCTCGGGCGCCGCCGCGCCGTCCGCAGCGCAAAGAACACCATGCCGATGATCAACAGGATCAGCGCGCCGACCTCTACCGCGTGCTCGAGGAACTGATGCTTGTTGGCCGAGGCCGAGGCGGCCGCCAGCGCGCTCGCCTGCGCCGTGTTGGGCTTGGCGAACGGCAGCGAGGTCACGACGAGCTGATCGCCGGCGCCCGTGTTGAGCCCCGCCGCCGCATTGACCAGCGACTTCACCTCGGCCGGGCTGACCTTCGGCGTGGCGCCCGAGTTGAGGAGGACGGCCACCGAGGTCTTCACCACCTGACCGGGGGCTTGCTTGACCGTTTGGGTCACCTGGCCCACCGCGTTGGTCACCTGGCTGCTCGTGGTGTTGTAGTTCCCGCTTCCCGACGTCGTGGTGGCCGGCTGGCTCGCCCCGAGGACCCCCGACGGCGGGGTGCCGCTGCCGGTATAGGTCGGAGTTGGACGTGGTCTGGCCGGTCGGGGCCGTCACCGGTTGTCCCTGGGCGTTGGTCTGCAGCCCTTTGGTCGTGGTGCTCTGCTGGTTGAAGTTGAGCAGTGCGTGGACCTGTACCGCGGAGTTCCCGACACCGACCACCCGATTGAGCAGGCTCTCGATCGAGCTGGAGAGCTGCGTGTCGTACGAGTTGGTCTGCTGGGTGTCGGACGTCCCGGTTCCGCTGGTCGTCCCCCCCGGCGAGGACAGCACGTCGCCATGGTTGTCGACCACCGTGATGTCGGACGGAGAGAGGCTGGGGGTCGCCGACGCGGCGAGATGCACGATCGCCTGGACCTGGCCCGACGTCAAGGTGGTGCCGGCGGTGAGGTCGACCAGGATCGACGCCGTCGTGGCCGGCTGGTTCCCGATGGCGAAATCGCTCTGCTGGGGAACCACCAGGTTCACCTGGGCCGACTGCACGCCCTGGATCGACTCGATCGTCTGCTCGAGCTGCCCTTCCAGGGCCTGCTGGTATTCGACCTGCTGCACGAACTCCGACGTGGTGATGCCGCTCTTCTCCAGGTTCGAAAAGCCCACCGTCCCCGAGCTGGGCAGGCCCTGTTCGGCCAGGGCGACCCGCTCCTGGTCCACGTCAGCGGCGGGAACGAGGACGGTGGCGCCCCCGTTGCTCAGCTCGTAGGGGATTTTGGCGGTCGTCAGCTGCGCCGTCACCGCGCCGGAGTCCGAGGCCTGCAGGTTGGTGAAGAGGGGCTGGTAGCTGGGCTTCGACTCGAAGTGCATGAACGCCGTGCCACCGACGATCAGGCCCACGACGGCCAGCGCGACCATGGCCTTTTGACCGGTGGTGAATCGCGGCGAGCGCCGTCCGGGCGCGTCCCCGGGCGGAGTTGAGCGTGTCGGCGTTGAACGGGAGGAGGGCCACGAGCTACGCCTGCATGTTCATGATCGTGTTCAGCGCGGTGACGGCCTTGTCGGTCAAGGCGCTCGCCAGCTGCGTGTCCAGATCGGCTTCGGTGGAGGCCACGGTGGCATCGGCCACGCTGGCCGTTGCCTGATGCGGCGTCGAGCGAAAGGTTGGTGGCGTTGTTGGTGGCGCCGTTGAGCGAGTCGATGGCCTGCCCGAGCATGTTCGCGAACGAGCTCGACGACGCGGCGTCCGTCGCCGTGCCGGCCGCCGAGCTCGAGGCGGCAGCTTGCGCGGCCCCGGCGGACTCCGCGGCGCCGATGGACGGGATGGAGGGAATGGCGGGGATCATCGCGTCAGGCCTTGATGTCGAGGATGGCCTGGTAGGCGTTGGTGGCGTGTGACATGACTTCGGCGTTGGCCTGGTAGGACGTCTGCGCCTGCACCAAGTCGGTCATCTCGCTCCCGAGATCGACCACCGGGTACTCCACATCGCCCTGCGCATTCGCCACCGGATTGGTCGGGTCGTACTCGATCTGTCCCTTCGCCGGACCCAGGGCAATGGCATTCACCTGGACACCCATCCCTGCACCCGCCGCGCCCGAGTCGGCCGGCTCGACCTGCTCGCCGGCCTCGACATACTGGGCCTGGTAGACCGGTTGGCCCGGCGTGACGGCATCGTTCATGTTGGCCACGTTGCCGCCGATGGAGTCGATCCATGTCTGGTCAACCTCGGCCCCCGTGCCCGCAATGTCGATACCACTCCAGATGGAACTCATGTCGCCTCCTAAGCGGTAATGGCGTCGGACAGAATGGCGAACTGGCTACTGAGGGCGTTGTCCACCGTCTGGTTCTCGAGATTGTTCTCCTGCATGAGGGTCATCTCGGTGGGCAGCGAGACGTTGTTGCCGTTGGTCCCCGAGGCCAGTCCTTCGGGAGAGGTCTGGACCGCCGCAGTTCCTCCGGTCTGCGAGGGCCTGGGCCAGCGAGGACTCGAACGTCACGTCGTCGGCCTGAAAGTTCGGCGTGTCCTGGTTGGAGATGTTGTTCGCGATCGTCTGCTGCTGATCGACGACCGCATCGAGCGCGAACTGCAAGATCCCGATGGACTCGGCGGCATCTGCCACGGCCGAACTCCTCCTACACGTGAGGGTGACAGCCGTCCTGGCCCGATAGTGAGCGATCCCTGCTCGCCACTCTCTACGGCCCGGGCGCGGCCGGAGTTGAGGGGCACGGACGAAATTTCTCGAGGACCGTACTCGCCGAGGAATCGGGCGGTCCGACGGGTCGTCAGACCGGGGTATCGATGTAGCGCGGCGGGCGCTGCTCACCGGGGCGCGTTGAGGCGAGACGGCGGAGGGCCGGCGTTGCTCAATGATCGACATGCGGGCCACCACCTCCTCGGCCAAGAGGTCGTAGCCGAGGGCGAGCGCGTGGGCGGCACTGCGGCACTCGTCGGGAATCGGGTCACCGGGACGCGCCGGCGGCGCCGGCGGCGCTGCGCCACGCTCGGCCGTCCCGCGTGCGGCGACCAGGTGGCCCGCGGCCGCGGCCAGGTACTCATCCCATTGTGGGAGAAGGCATCGGCTTGTTCATAGGCATTCACCGCCTTGCGCCACGCCTGGTGGATCGGCCGGACAAGGTCGGAACATTCCCGGACCAAGGCCGCGTCCTTTTCCAAATTGGCCTTGATGAGGTGGGCCTCCAGGAAGACGTAGACCGCGAGCAGCTCCTGGGCACCCACAAATCCATCAGGATCAAGGGCGTTGCGCAGCATCCGGACGATCTTCTGAGAGTGCTGGAGATGCTCGTTCGCCGTCTTGTTGTCATTGGCCTCGAGAGCCACCTCGGCGCGGGCGATGTCCACCGCCATGCGATCACAGAGCATGAGGAGGAGCTGCGGCCCGTTCGCGGTTTGCACCGCTTGGCTCTGGTATGCGGAGGCTGGGTTCTGATCGGACATCGTCGTGCTCCTCACCCGCCGCTCGACGACGATCCACCCGACGAGGTGGACGAACCCGACAGCGAGGAAAGGCCGGACGAGGACGACGCAGCACTGGAGGACTCGGTCAAGAACTGGCTCTCCGAGGAGAGTTGGGCCAACGTCTGCTCCAAGTGGGTGAACTCCTGGGTCAAGGTCGCCTGCTGGGTACTGACGAGCTGCTGCTGGAGGGCGATCTCCCCCGTCACGTTGCTCAGCGTGCTCTTGAGGCCGCTGATGGTGTCGGCGATCTGCCCGCTGGGGCTGATGGTCGATTGCTCGGCCAGATTGGCCAGGCCCTGCGCCATCCCTGGCTCATAATCGACGGTGCCGAGCACGGTGGGCGACGTGATCCCTGGCGTCGTGATCCGAAGGACCAGGCCGTCCGAGGGGCTTGCCGCGTCGAACTGAGACAGGATCTGGCCGGACCCGGTCGCCGCCTGCCCGTCGATTGTCCCGGCGACATCGGTCCCGGCATAGGTGCTCCCCGAGGTGGTGAGACCGAGCTGGTCGCTTCCCGAGGCGGCGATACCGAACGTGGCGGCCGACCCGTAGTCGGCCGAGCTCAGCTTGAACAGGTACGAGCCGGCGGAACCGCTGAGCGAGGCCGAGACGTCGATCCCGGCGGCCGCCAAGGCACCGTTGAGGCCGCTGATCACGTTGGCGACGCTTTCGCCGGCCGACGCGGCGTAGGTGGCGCTGTTCGAACCCGAGGAAACCGTGTAGCTCTCCGCGGCCCCCAACGTCGAGGTCGGAGCGGCGAGGACCGTCGACCCCACATCGATGGCCTGCGACGCCGACTGGCTGATCGAGACCGCGTAGTCACCCGGGACCGTGCCGTCCGTCGCACCGGCAACGCTGACCTGACCGCTGTACGCCGGGCCCGATGAGGCGAACGTCCCCCCTTCGGTGAACATGGCCTGCACTGCGGCCGGGTTCTTGTCATACGCCGCCTCAAAGGCACTCTGGTTGAAGGTGATGGTGCCTGACGAGGTGATGGCCAAGCCGGCGGACTCGCCCGCCGTCCCGTCAGACCCCGAACCCGAAGTCCCTACGGCGTGCCCCACGATGGAGAGCACCTGCTGCGCCAGTTCGGTGAGCGACGTTTGCCCGTTGAGAGGGGCGGCGGTGTTCGTCGACTGGTTGTACGCCGTATCGGTGGAGATGCTGGAGAGCACCTGGTTGGCCGCGCTGACGAGGGACGCCACTTGGCTCACCACTTGGGAGCCGTCCGGTGCGACCGTGATCGTCACCGGGGTCGCACTCACCTGCGCCAGGTTGACGCTGACGCCGGGAAGCAGCCCGGTCACGGTGTTGGTCTGGGAGGTGACCTCGAAGCCCCCGGTCCCACCGATCGAGACGATGGCGTCCTGGGCTGCGGTCGTCGTCTGCAGCGCTCCGAGCGAGGAGGCGGAGAAGGCTTGCGTGTCGACGGTCGCCGCTCCGGCCGTTCCGGTGCTGTTCGACGTCACCTCCAGTGCGTACTGGTTGGTGCCGACCTGCAGCGCCGTCGCCGTGACGCCGGCGTCCGCCCCGTTGATGCCGGCGACCACCGAGGCCAGGGAACCGTCCCCGACCGAGACGTTCTGGGCGGTCATGGTGCCGACGCTCAATCCGCCGGAGATCTGCGGCCGTCAGGGTGCCGCCGTTCCCGGAGTCGAGCGTGACCTGCGTCGTGCCGGTTCCCGCGATGTCGTTGACCGTGGTGGTCGTCCCGTCCACCTCGATCTGGCCGTCGGTCCCGTAAACCGTCGAGCCACTCGAGAGGCCGAGGGCGCCGAGGGCCGAGCCACCGGTGACCGCCAAGGAGGCCGTGCTGCCCTGCTGCGCGGTGGCGATCGACAGCAGCCCGCCCGTACTGACGGACGCACTGAGCGCGCCGCCGGAGCCCGAGGTGATCGCCTGGGCCAGCTGGGCCGCCGTGTAGGTCCCGGCGGCAATGGTGACGGCGAGCGGGCTTCCGTTGACGTCCACATCGATCTCGTCGTTGGCCCCGGTGATCGTCGTGCTTGCGGCCAGCGGCGTGCCCGCCGCCACGGTGGCGCCGGAAGAAGCCTGGGTCACACTGATCGAATGGGCTCCCACCGAGAGCCCGGACCCGGCCGAGAACGAGGCCAGGCCGAGCGCCGACCCGCCCGATCCCACGAGGATGTTGCCCGACGCCACCACGTCGTCGGTCGACGCCACGGTGCCTTGGGATATCTGGGTCGACCCGGTCGCCAGCTGGTCCACGGCGAGGGTGACCGAGCCGGGGGCCGAGCCCGACGTGACGGTCCCGGTGGCGATGGACGAATTCGACGAGCTGGCCGAGAAGGCCTCGTCGTAGGCCACCGGATCCGCCAATGCGTCGGCGTTCTGCTGCAAGGTCAGAAGCTGGGAATTGATGGCCTGGTAGTCGGAGATCTGCGTGTTGAGCGTGGACTGTTGGGTCTGGAGGGCAACCAGCGGCTGCTCGAACACCTGCATTTCCGCACTGATGATCGCCGAGGTGTTGAGACCCGACTCCAATCCGCCGAAGCTCACCGGTGTGGTTGTCATCTGCCCTGCTCCACTATTGGTCTCGTGCGTGTCCTGGCTTGCGTTTTCACGCCCCGTGAGTGCATCCCCGCCCCGCTCCGGGGATCGGGGATGCACTCAGCGGCGTGGTGCTTCTGTCGCCCTGGACCTCATTGTCCAGGGCCGCCGACTACATGCTCTGGAGGAGCTTCTCCGCCAGGTTCGGCAGCTGTTCGGCCTGGGCCAGGACCGAGACACCCGACTGCTCGAGGATCTGGTCCGAGGCGAAGGTCGACGTCTCCTGGGCGACGTTGACGTCGACCAGGTTGGCGTGGGCCGATTGGATGTTCTGCTGCGCCGTAGTCAGGTTCGACGCCAGCGAGGTGATCTGGTTCTGCGTGGCTCCGACGTTGGCTGCCTGACTGGCCACCGAGCTGATTGCCGTTTGCACGGCGTTCATCGCCGCTTCGGCCGCCGCCACGGTGCCGATGCTGATGGTGACACTGTCCACACCCAGCGCGGTCGAGTCCGATGCGGCGATCGTGATGACGATCTGGTCGCTCGCGCTGTTGTACGGCCCCACCTGGAACGTCTCACCTGCGTACGTCCCGCCCAGCAGTGGGGTGGTCCCGTAGCTGGTGCTCCCGGCAATCTGGTCGAGCTCGTTCTGCAACGAGACGAACTCGGCCTGCGCTGCCGACAGGGTGCCGGTGTCCTGCACACCACCGTTGGCGGCCTCCGTGGCCAGGGAGTTCATGGTCTGGAGGACCGAAGCCTCTTGACCGAGCGCGCCCTGGGCCGTCTGGAGCACCGACACGGCGTCCTGCGTGTTGCTGATCGCCTGCGTGTACCCGTTGGACTCCTCCTGCAGGTACTGGCCGATGACGTACCCCGAAGGGTCGTCGGCAGCCGTCTGGATCTGCAAGCCCGAAGAGAGCTCGCCGACCGCTTGTGACAGCATGCTGTTGGTCGCGTCAAGGTTGTTGTACGACTCCACAGCTGCTGAGTTGTCATTGATAAGCAGTCCCGACATTGGTTAGTCCTCCTGATGACGTTGGTTCTTCCCGAAGGAAGGCGGAGCTTCCTTGCTCCACACTCACCTACGGTCCGAGGAGGATCAGAGTTGAGAGGGCCGTCGCCGAATATTTGCAAGCGGGAAGGCGAAGCGCGGCCAGGCACTCCTCGGCGGACAGCGGCTGGGCGAAGTAGAAACCCTGCACGGTCTCGCACCCGAGACGGCGCAACTCGGCGAGCTGCGCTTCCGTCTCGACACCTTCGGCGGTCACCGGTATACCGAGCGCGCTCCCGATGGCCAGGATGGCGGCGACGATCGCCCGCTTCGAATTGTCGTCCGCCAGTCCATCCATGAAGGACTGGTCGATCTTCAACTCGTCGATGCTCAAGCGGGTCAGGTACGAGAGTGAGGAGTACTTCGTCCCGAAATCGTCGATTGAAATGCGCACTCCGATCTGACGGAGTCGCCCGAGTACCTCGGACACGACCGCATCCTCAATCAGGACAGACTCCGTCAGCTCGAGGCAGAGCGCGGCCGGCTCCAGCCCGGCCTCCGAGAGTGCCCGCTCCACAATGCCGGGGAATTCGGCAGAACGGAGCTGTAGTGCCGCCACGTTCACGGACATGCCCCAGTTCCCGTGTCCCGGCGTGGCGGCCCGCCAGTCACGGAGCTGTCGACAGGCTGTCTCGAGGACCCAGGCGCCGATCGGGACGATGAGGCCGTTCTCCTCGGCCACTGAGATGAAGTCGTTCGGCGGGACAATGCCACGCTCAGGGTGCATCCAGCGCACCAGGGCCTCGGCTCCGACGAAGCAGTTCCCGGTCAGCGACATTATCGGCTGGAACGCCAGGAACATCTGGTCGCCGTCGAGCGCCCGTCGGAGCGACTCTTCGAGCGCAAAGCGCTGCTCGACCTGGAGGCGGAGCCCGTAGTCGTAGAGCTCGAAGCGGTTCCGCCCCTTCTCCTTGGCGCGATGCATGGCCAGATGGGCATCGCGCAGGAGCGCCTCGGCCGACGCTCCTGGCCCGCTCACGGCGATACCGATGCTGGCCGTGATGAAGGCGTCACCGCATTCGAGCGTGTACGGCTCGGCGACGCGGAAAGAATTCGCTCGACCCGCTCGGCTGCGGCGGCGGCCGTGGTGATGTTCTCACAGACGAGCCCGTACTCGTCGGCTCCGAAGCGGGCCACGGTGTCGGTGACGCGGATCAGGGACCGCAATCGATCCGCCACGGCGCACAGCAGCAGGTCGCCACATTCGTTGCCCCGGGCGCCATTGAACAGGGTGAAGCGATCCAGGTCGATGTAGAGGATCGCGATGTTCGAACCGTTGCGAACGCGCGCGGGCGACGGCCCGCTCCGCCCGATCGAGGAACAGGGCGCGGTTGGCCAGTCCGGTCAGCCGGTCGTAGAGCGCCTCATGGGCCGAGCGCGAGCTCGACCCGCTTTCGTTCCGTGATGTCTTGGACCACGCCCGTGAGGTCGGGCACCGTGCCCAGGCCGTTCTGTTGCGCGTCCGATGACCAGCAAGAGCCACCGGGTTTGCCCATCGGGGTGCGCCAGGCGGACCTCGAGCTCCACCGAGCTCCCCTCGGCTCTGACCTTCATGACCGTCTCGGCGAGCAGTTCCCGATCATCAGGGTGAACCAGGTTGTAAAAGTCGATGTTGCGAAGCTCGCGACCCGGTTCGATCCCGATGATCCGGCAGGTCTCGGGCGTCAAGGCCAGGATCTCGTCGGGACCGAAGGCAGCTTTCCAGGCGCCGATCCGCCCGATCGCCTGCGTCTGGGCCAGGCACTCCCTGCTCTCCCGAAGCTCCTGCTCACGGCGGCGGCGATCGGCGATGCCGCGGGCGAAGGACGAAGTGCCGATGACCACTCCCCGCTCGTCGACAATGGGGGTGACCCGCACCTCGACTTCGACGAGCGATCCATCCGCCCTCCGGCGGGTTCCCTCGACGACGTTGTTCGTCTCCCCCGGCGGACCGACTCGAGGATCGTCGCCATCACGACCAGCTCGCTGTCAGGGTAGACGGCGGAGATGTTGCGGCCGATGATCTGATCGGCGGTGTACCCGTAGAGATCCTCCGCCGCCCGATTCCACGCCGTGATGACGCCATCAAGTCTGGTGGCGATGATGGCATCGTCCGAGCCCCGTTCGATGGCGGACAGCCGGGCGCTGACATCGCCGTCAACCCCCGCGCTCGTCGCTCCCTTCCGTGGTTGCACCATGGCCGGCGGGGAAGCATCGATATCGGACGGTCGTCGATAGTGGATGGTCATGACGACAGGGTGCTCCGACACCGGGGGCGTGCGGGCTGGGCGAAGACCAAAAGGGTAGGACGTCGTTCTCCATGCACCTGTGGACCCCTCCCGTGCTCGCACGGCCCTTTCGACCAACCCCGGGCGAATGCCCCGATGACGTGTCTGCTACGGACCCTCGACGCCTGGAATTGAGAGCGACCGCAGTGAATCTGGCCCGATGTGCCCAGACAACCTTCTCACCGCACACTGGCCAGGCGGTCGCCCCGGCGGGTCCCCGGTGGAGTCGGGTCCTTGTACCGCACCCGATCCACGGCCACCATCCGGCCGTGCATGGCGCCAATCGAGCGGGTCGGCGAGAACTGGCGTCGGGCCCGTTCCTGTGCCCTTCTGGCCCGTGCCGCCGCCATGGCCGGCTGCTCGAACACCAGGCGCATCGCCCGGGCAGCGCCGTCGAGGTCCGGCTCGGCCCATGAACCCCCCGGCTGGCAGCGGTACTCGGTCCGGGGAATCGGAGTGCGTGCGAAGGGGAGAAGCACGCTGTTGCGCTGATCCTGCATCTCTGCGCTGAACGAGTGGGCCGTCGCAATGGTCGGGATCCCCTTGGCCATCGCTCGCGCGAGGGCCAGTCCCGTGCCCTCGCTCCGGTGCAGCGAGACGAAGCAGGAGTTTCGGCCCGACCGTCCAAAAAGCGCATCCTCTGAACGTCCGGCGGCATCATGGTGGACCGCGATATCGGGCCGGCCCGCCACCGCGTCAATGAGCGCGGCGTGCTCCGCGGGATAGCGGGCGGCGTGCGCCGTCTCGATCACGAGCCGGGGTCCGGCTCCGGCGTCGAACGCGGCGCGGAAGGCCGCCACCGTCCCGAGAGGGTTCTGGCGCTCGAACCCGGTCTCGTAGTCGATCCGCGCTACGAAGGTGAATGCGCCATCCCCACTGTTCTCGGTCGCCGACCCATTCGCCCTCACCGGAAGGGGCATGCGGAGAACGCGGCGGTCGGTCGATCGGGCCACGGCTTCGGCGGTGAACGAGGAGGGCACCCAGATCTCGTGGACCATGCGGGCCACGGTGCCCATGACCTCGGAGGGCCGTTCGAGGTCCCAGAGCCACAGGCCGATCATGTAACGACCCTCGAACGAGGCCGCACCGTGGTCGATCACGTAGTTGGCCAGGTCGCCACAGGTGAGCACCAACATGGTCGTGTCGAAGGGATGGTCCCCCCGGTCGCCATGCGCCCACTCCACTGGTCCCCGCCGGCCGTCCGCATGGTAGGACGTGGTGGAGACGGACATCCCGTGGCTGTGCAACACCGTGGCCAACGTCCGCGCCACCGCACCCTCGGCGGAGGTGGCCTCGAACGGACCCACGATGTTGATCCCGCCCCGGCGCGCCACCGGGGCCACCGCCTGCAACGTCGTGGCCAGCCGCGCCGGGCGTCCCCGCTCGGGCGTGCCGGAGACGACGGTGATGGCCGGGGACATGGGGACCACGTCCACGTGGCCGGCTTCGAGAAGTCCCGGCGCAATCCGGGCGATCTCCCCGGTCGACTCCTCCAGGTCGGACGGACCGAGCAGGCCACGGGCATCGTGCACCGCATTGACCACGGCACGCTCCCCGAAGGTGCCGTAGGCCGCCGCGCCGGCGAGGATGCGTACCCTCGGATCGAGGGCGGCGTCGGTGGCCATGGCCACCAAGGGGCAGGCGCCGGCGAGGCCACGCCGGCGTAACCGCGACGACCACACGAGCGCTCGGGCCACCGGGAGGCGCGGCCCCAGCCGGCCGGCGGCGGCCAGCGGTTCGAGCCGATCGGGGAACCGTTCCCAGATCCCGTCGAGTACGGCATCGGCCACCGCTGGGGGTTGGCGCAGCACCCTCCCGAGTACCGGCATGAGATCATCGACATGGAGCGCCTCGCCGATCTCCGCCGGGGACCGCTCTGCCCGCACCAACCAGGTTGCCAGTTCGCCGAGGTCGGCTTCGAGCACGCCATCGCTCCGCACGGCCTCGAGCACGACGTCGGCTGCCTGACCGAACCGCGCCAACGAGGCCAGCGCTTCGCCCCGCATGGCCGCCAGCATGTGGGTGGCGTACTCCATCCCGTCGTCGTCCCGACCTCGCGCCGGTACACGTGCCAGCAGTGACAACCCGGCTTCAGCGTCCCCCATGGCGATCCGCATGCGGCCCTCGGCGATGTCCGCTGCGATCTGGTTGACGGATATCCGGCGCAACTCGTCGACCTGCACCAGGGACTCGTCGAATCGGCCGAGCCGACCGAGGATGTAGATCAGATTCTTGACCGCCAGGCGCTGCGTAATGGGATCTTCGGCCGTGGTCGCCGCCTGGCGCAGCGTATCGATCGCCTCGATACTCCGGCCGGCCGACTCCAGCGCGCGGCCGTAGTTCATGAGTGCGTAGGGGCGGCTCAGCTCGTCATCATCGAGGGCTGCTTGTGCGATGGCGAGGTTGCGTTCCGCTTTGTGCCTGGTGTCGAATACCTCGGCCGCATAACCCCGGTGAATGATGCGGGCCCCCGTCAGGTATCCGATTCTCAAACGTCGGCTCGGGTCGTCCGCCGCCACCACTTGCTCGTGGAGACGGTGTCGCCAGGTGGCCGAACTCCGGCGAAAGAGACGGATGGCCGTGTGGACCGAGCGCGCGTTCCCGGCACCGTGGAGGTTCTCGATGGCCACCAGGTACGCCTCGACGTCGGAGCGCCGATCGGACAAGAGGGTCCGGAGCGAGGTCGGGTCGGCGAGCAGCGTCTCGTCGGCATCGAGCGAGAGGACCCAATCGCCGCGCGCCTGCGCCAGCGCGTCGTTCCTGGCTCGTGCGAAGGACTCGTCCCAGTAGCCCTCGATCACCCGCGCCCCCGCTGCCCGAGCGAGCTCGACCGTGCGATCGGTCGAACCGGTGTCGTAGACGACGATTTCGTCGGCCAGGTCGGCCACGGATTCGAGACAGGACGGCAGCAACTGCTCTTCGTCTTTGACGATGAGGCAGACCGAGAGCAGGCAGAGGGGCGGCACGAGCGCGCTCCCCCACTTCTCGGCGAACCGGCGCTTGTTCTCACGCTGTTGGTGGCCCCAGTCCACACCGTTCACGTCGAAGGTGACGTGGGCCGCGTGATGCACGAACGAGCCGTGGGCCACGATCAGGCGGAATCCGGCCGTTCGGAGCTTCATACAGAGGTCATCGTCCTCGAACCCGCCGATCAGGTACCCCTCGTCGAATCCCTCGACGGCCCGGAAGGTCTCGGCGCGCACCGCCAGGCAGAAGCCCACGAGTCGGGCGCACTCGCTGGTGCTGCCGCGGTAGGCCCGCCGGCGCGCTTCGGCGAATTCGCCGATGGCGGTCACATCGTCACCACGGTACGAGACGTCCTCCACCAGTTGGTGACCTGAGACCCCGTTCGATCGTGGACCGACCGCACCCACCGCAGGGTCGGCCAAGGGCGCCAGCAATTCTTCCAGCCAGCCGGCCGGCACAATGGTGTCGTTGTTCAAGAAGACGATGATGTCGCCACGGGCCGCCGCAGCTCCCTGGTTGCAACCCCGCGCGAACCCACGATTTTCGTCATTGCGCACGACGTCGACCCAGGGGAACCGGGCGAGGTTCTCCCTGGTGGCGTCCGTCGACCCGTTGTCGACCACCACCACCTGGTCCCCCGGCCTGAGCGTGGGCTGCAGGGACTCCAGGCAGGCCCGCGTATGCTCCCACGCGTTCCAGGCGAGAATAACGACGGTCGCCCGGGGGCCGGCGCTCTGCGTACTCACGAGCTGTGTAACGGCCCATAACCTCACGGAATTGACCCCCTGGGCCCCACGATGACGTCCTGGGGAGACGGCAAGGGCGTAGCGTCTTTGCTGTGCTCCGTTCGCTGGAAGAGATCGACTCCCTGCTCGACCGGGCGACCCCGGTAGAGGAGTCGACGGCGGTGGCAACGCTCAGAAAGTGGCGTACCGACCTGGTCCGGGCCTCCGTACTCGTCTCCTATGCCATAGGCGTGCTCTCGCTCGACGTGGAGATCCTGACGCGTGGCGAGGTGACGCTCTCCGGGGACGTGCTGGCGACAATGGTCGACGACCTTCCGGACATACTGGCCAACGGGTGGGTCGGGGGCGGGTGGTCGCTGTCCCCCGATGCCGCGGCCTCGGTCGGCGCCGCCGCCGAGATCGCCATGGATCAGTCGGATGGCCTGCTCAGGCTCCATGCGGACGTGGTGATGAGTGACCTGGCTGATTCGGACGTGGTCGCTGATCTCCTGACCAGCGTCGAAGAACTCCGAAACGAGCTGGTCGAGCGCAGGGATGCGCTCGAAAGCCGGATCCGGAAGATCCAAGAGGTGGTGGGCAAGCAGTATGGGAGCGGCGCCGCCTCGGTTGACGACTGGCTGACCTGAGTTCCCGGCCGGGACGGGTCGACCACGGGTTACCGGGCCGCCTTGACCAGGTACTGATAGACCCGGAACTGGTCCGATGTGTCGGTCGCAGACAGCCCCTTGAGGGCGTCGACGAACGCGAGGTCCGCGTCGGTGAGCGGGACGGTGGTGGCCGTGTAGCTGCGGGGTCCATAGCCGGCGCCGGCGAACAGCGCGTCGATCTCGCTCAACGTAAAGAAGCGGAGATGCGTCCGGTCCAGAATGCCGGCGTCTTGGTACCGGAACCTCCCGTTCAGCAGGTCGCGCAGGACCGACACGTGCATGATATTGGGGATACTCGCGATCATCGTGCCGGTCTCTTTGAGATGAGGCCTGATGTTGGCGACCACGCGCCAAGGGTCGACAAGGTGCTCCAAAATGTCCGCGGTGATCACGTAGTCGAAGAACTGCTCCGGGTAGTCCAAGGGGAGCTCGGCGTCCATTGGGCGGATGTCGGCGAACTGCCGTCCGATCGCCACGGCCCCGACGTTGAGTTCGATGCCGTAGAGCTCGGCGTTGGGGTAGCGGTTCTTGATCTCGAGCAGGGTGGCTCCGCACGCACACCCGAGCTCGAGTACGCGCAAGGCCGTCTCGGAGGGATGCGAGTCGAGGAGCGCGACGACCTCGGATCGTTGGATGCTCGAATAGGTCGGGTCAAAACCCCACGCGGCCACGAACTGGTCGCATTGACGGCGAAACTCCTCATCACGCAGGGCCCCCTGGGGCCGGCCGCCGTAGTGCACAAAGACGTCACGGGCATAGAGCAAGCTCCAGTCCGATGAGAGCAGCCGGAAGGACACATCGGCATCCTGCAGCGTCGACAGCGAATACTGCTCGTCGAACGCGCCGGCCTCCTCGAGGGCCTCTCGCCTGAGCAGGAGACAGGCGCAGCTCAGCCGCAAGCGCCGGTCCCACCGGTCGGGATCAGGCGAATTGAGGCTCGCCGCCAACTCGGCCAGCTCGTCGAGCGACCGGTAGCTCGCCGGCACGGACTGGCCGTGAATGCTGTTGGTCGACGGCCCCACCGCCCCGACCCGGGCGTCGCTACGGAGCGCATTGAGAAGGATCGGGAGGTAGCCGGCCGTCACCCTGACCCGCGAGTCGAGCAGAAGCACATTGTCGAACTTGGACGAGAGGATCCCCAAATTGAAGGCGGCGGCCGTGCTCAAGAGGCGCTCGTGCATGACGAGCGAGAGCCCACGTTGGGCCGAGAGCCACCGTGAGGTGGGGCCAACGGGGTCGAGGGCCACCACCACCAGCTCGTACGAACCTTCGGCGGTGTGCTCCTCGATCGCGGTCACGCACGCCTTGACCTCGTCAAGGTCACCGTCGGCGAGCAAAACGATACTGGTGCGGTTTTCGCTCATTGCGCCTTAAATCGTAGATCCGCCGACATCCTGAAATTCGTTCAGGCCCCCGATCACTTATGATCACACCCGGAGGAAGGGATCGGTCATGGATCGCAAGAACATCGATTTGGCGGCGCACTTATTGGCCAAGGCCCAGCGGACGGATTTCGACGCGGAAGCAATCGCGTTGATCGAAAAGTCCTATGCGCTCCTCGCCAAGGTGATCACCGCCTTCGACGAGGCGGCCGACCCCTCGGGCAACGGACCCCGGCGGCGCGAACGCCGCCTCCTCCGCGACCGGCGGGCCACGCGGCGCCTCGGCCTCTTTGGGGTGTCGGGCCGCGCCGTGGATCCGGCGGTGACCTATCGGCAGTCGGCCGAAGACCTGAGGCCCCGCAGCGAAGGCCACATCGACTTCCGGGCATAGGGACGGGATCGACCTCGTCGGGTACGAGGTGCCGTGAATGGATGCCGATGCGGTCATCGCCGCCCTGGGACTGGAGCCCCACCCCGAAGGCGGTCTCTACCGCCAGACATGGGCGGACGAGGCCGGCACATCCATCTACTTCCTCCTGCGGGACGGAGCGGAGTCGGCTTGGCACCGTGTGCACGGGAGGGCTGGAGATCTGGCATTTCTATGCGGGTTCCCCGGTCGAGCTCACCATCAGCGAGCGGAGCCCCGACGGCGCCGCGGCGCGGACGGCGACGCTCGGGGTCGACCTGGACGCGGCGCAACGGCCGCAGGCCGTCGTCCCCGCGGGCTGGTGGCAACGCGCCCGCACCCTCGGGGAATGGTCGCTCGTCGGATGCACCGTGGCGCCCCCTTTCACCTTCGACGCGTTCGAACTGGCCCCTGGCCCCTGACCTCCCGGCCCCTTGGCGACGCGGGCGAAACACGGGCACGGGGGTCGGAGCGACGCATATAGTTCGTCACCTCGGCGCAAAAGGAGGCCCAGTGCTCGAAGTTGAACCGGAAATCGCCGCGCTGGTTTCCACCATCCCCATCGGTACCCTCGACGCTGACGTCCTCGAGGCGATGCGCGAGGGCATCGGCGCTCTTCCCATCGAGCTCTCCGACAAGGTCGAGCGGAAGGACTACGTCGTCCCGGGAGATCCTGACGTCGTCATCCGGGTCCACCGGCCCGTGGGAGTGAGTGGGGCCCTGCCCTGCTTCTACTCGATCCACGGCGGCGGCTACGTGATCGGCAGCTACGCCATGGACGATGCCCGGTTCGATGCGTGGTGTCCGAAGTTCGGGTGCGTCGGGGTCTCGGTCGAGTACCGGCTCGCTCCCGAGACCCCTTATCCGGGACCACTCGACGACTGTTACCTGGGCCTCAAATGGGTCTACGACCATCACGACGAGATCGGCGTCGATCCCGGCCATATCGGCATCGGCGGCGTGAGCGCGGGGGGCGGCCTGGCGGCCGGCCTGGCGTTGCTGGTCCGGGACCGGGGGGAAGTCCCGTTGCGCTTTCAGCTTCTCGACTGTCCCATGCTCGACGATCGCCAGTCCACGCCATCCAGCCAGCTCGATGGCCTCCACGTCTGGAACCGCCACTCCAACACCTTCGGCTGGCGTTCGTACCTCGGCGACCTCTACGGAACTCCGGACATTCCACCGTACGCCGCCGCGGCGCGGGCCACGGACCTCAGCGGGCTTCCACCGGCCTACATCTGTGTGGGCGGCGTCGACGGGTTTCGCGACGAGGACATCATCTACGCCACCCGCCTCAACCAGGCCGGGGTGCCGGCGGACCTTCACGTCTATTCCGGCGCCCCGCACGGGGTGATGATGTTCACCGACGCGCCGGTGGCGAAGCGCTATGCGCAGGGGACAGACGCCTGGGTGGGCCAGCAGCTTCGGCGGAGCTGAAGAACGACCCGGAAGAGCGCTCCGCCCGACTCGCCCCGCCCAACCTCCACGGAGCCACCATGGGCCTCGACAATGCTGGCCACTATGGCCAGCCCCAGTCCGGCGCCTCCGGTATGCCGCGAGCGTGAGGGGTCGGATCGGAAGAACCGCTCGAAGACGAGCGCGGCGTCGTCATCGGCCAGACCCGGTCCGTCGTCTTCCACTTCGACGACCGCCCTGTCGTCGACCTGACCCACGCGGACGATGGTGGCCGTCCCCGTCGGCGTGTGGGCCCGTACGTTCTTCAGGAGGTTGTCGACTACCTGGCGCAGGGCGACGGGGTCCCCCATGACCTCCACCACGTCGCCTGCTTGGAACGTCACGGGCCATTCGGGGCCCATCATGCGGGCCGTCTGGACGGACTCCATCACCAACCCGACCAACTCGACCAACTCAGGTTCCAATGGTGGCTGCTCGTCGAATCGGGCCAGGACGAGCAGGTCCTCGACCAGGCGGCCCATGCGACCCGTCTCGTGCTCTATTCCCGACATGACGCGGCTCATGTCGTCGCTACTGTGCGCGGCGCCGTGCGTGAAGAGCTGGGCGTAGGCCGAAACGGCCGCGATCGGCGTACGAAGCTCGTGTGAGGCGTCCGAGACAAATCGCCGCAGACGGGTCTTGGAGGCTTGCAGTTCGTCGAACCCGGATTGGATGCGCTCCAGCATCACGTTGAGCGCCTCGGCGACCCGACCCATTTCGGTGCGCGCATCCGCGTGGGGAACGCGATGGACGAGATCGCCGCCCGTGATCGCCTCCGCCGTCCGGACCACGTCTCGCAACGGGCGCAGTCCGATTCGGACCAGCCACAGCCCGACCAGGACTGCGACCGCGAGCGCCCCGGCGGTGACCGAGAGCTCGAGGAGGAGCAGGCGATCCAGCGTGCTGGCGATGCCCGACGTCGGCTCCGCCACCACGAGGAGATCCCCACCGCCCAGTTGCGCCGCGCGCACCCGAAAGGAGGGACCGCCTGCGGTCGACGCCACCGTGAAGTAGGAGGCGGTTTCCTGGCCTCCCGTGCCGGCCGCATGGGACGCCACCACCGACGTCAATTTCGGTGAATACGCCTTGTGGCCAGGTGCGAACGCGGGACACTCGTCCCCGTTCGCCACTTCGCCCTCCGCGGTGAGCACCTCGATGAACATCCCCGGCGCACTCTCTCGTCCAATGGCGCAGAAGTCTGCACCGGTGGGATGCAGATCGCCCTGCGGCGGAGCCGCCTTGCCGGGTGGATCGGTTGCCGGCGGCGGGGAGGCGGCAGCCTCGACGCTCTGTTGCGCAACCTGGAGCGTCGCATCCACTTGGCCGTAGAGATACGACCTCAGCGAGGTGAACACCACAACATCGGCGAGCGCCAGCGCCAGGAGCGCGACAAGACCCACGGCGAGTATGAGGCGCACCCGCAACGACACGCGGCTCATGGCTCTGTTCGTGCGCTCAGCTCGTCGACTCGTCCGGCTCGCGCAGCACGTAGCCGACGAGACGGACGGTGTGGATGAGGGGAGGTCCGTGCTTCTCCAGCTTCCGCCGCAGGTAACTCACATAGGTCTCGACGACGTTGGCTTCCCCGCCGAAGTCGTAGTGCCAGACGTAGTCGAGTATCTGTGATTTCGAGAGCACATGCCGAGGATTGAGCATGAAGTACCGCAACAAGCTGAACTCGGTGGCCGTGAATTTCACATCGACGCCGCCCCGGCGCACTTCGTGCGCGCTCTCGTCGAGTTCGAGGTCGGCGAAGCGGAGCACACCATCGTCGCTCCGGATTGATGCCCACCCGACGGAGGATGGTCTGCACCCGGGCGATTACCTCGGTCAACGCGAACGGCTTGGTGACATAGTCGTCCCCTCCGATCGTCAATCCCGCCAACTTGTCCGCCAACGTGTCCCGGGCGGTGACGAACAGGATCGGCACATTGACGCCGTCGGCCCGCAATCGGCGGGTGACCTCGAGCCCGTCGAGCCCGGGCAACATCACATCGAGAATCACGAGATCTGGTGGATCGTCCTGGGCCAGGGCGAGGGCATCCCGCCCGGTGGCCGCCTCGTCTACTTCGAATCCCTCATAGCGAAGACATGTGGCCAACGCATCGACTATGGACGGTTCGTCATCGACGACGAGTACCCTTGGAACAGCAGTGCTGATCATCTGCCCACCTCCTTGCCTCCCACCATCTCTTCTCCGACTCCCCTTTCGTTGTGAGCCGGCTGGTGGCCGTCTGTGAAAGTGAAGGCGCCGACAGGTCACAGCCGGCGCCAAGCGTGGTACCGGGTGGCGACGAGGCCGCGCTGCTTTGATCGGACCGTTCAGAGCAACGGGAGGACGTGATGAAAAAGAGCCTCGATCAGAATTCGCCCCACTCCCTTCAGCGGGCCCGGGTGCGGCTGCGAAGGGTGACACAGGCCGCCGTGGTGGCGGCGACGGCATCGACGGCCCTCATCGGCCTGCTGGTGGCGCAGCAGCATCCGGGAGCGAGCAGCACCAATACGTCGTCCTCGCGAACCGGGTCTTCATCTTCCACCACCACGAGCACGTCGCGCGGGACCGAACGCGACGACGACCGCTCCGTCAACAACAACAACGACAACGACGCCGACCGCGACGTCGAAGTCCGCCACGGTGACCTCGGGAGGTACTTGACATGACACACACGCTCGACGACCTCACCCCGTCCGAACCGTTGACCGTACGCAGTTTCCCTGCCATCGGTACGACAGCGAGTGTCGTCATACAGGAGCCGAGCAAGGCCGACGCCGCGGAGAGAATGCTCCGGGCGGAGATCGAATCGATCGACCTGGCCTGCAGCCGATTCCGCTCCGATTCGGAGCTGGAGATGGTGCATGCCCATGCCGGAGCAGCCGTTCGGGTGAGTTCATTGCTCTTCGACGCCCTCGCCGTTTCCTATGAAGTTGCGGAGCGCACCCACGGTGCAGTGGATCCGACGATCGGCAACGCCATCGCTGCTCTCGGCTATGACAAAGACTTAAAGGAGGTGCAGGCGCGTCCCGTGCAACCCGCGGCGCCTCTGCGCTCCAGCGCAGGATTCACCCATTTGCATCTCAATTCGGCCCGCCGGACGGTCCGTATCCCTCGCGGAGTGAGATTGGACCTGGGCTCCTCGGCCAAGGCGTTCGCAGCCGACCGCGCCGCGGCGCGGATCTGTCATGAGCTCGGGTCCGGGGTCATGGTGAGCCTCGGTGGGGACATCGCGGTCGCCGGGACGCCACCCCAGGGCGGCTGGGCGGTCGGCATCGCGGTCGACTCGTCGACCCCGGTCGACCGCGTGGATCAGGTCGTGGCCATCCGTGGCGGCGGACTGGCCAGCTCGAGTACGGCCGTTCGGACGTGGGACTCCGGCGCGCGCCGCGTCCATCACATCATCGATCCGCGCAGTGGTGACTGCGTCGCGCCGTACTGGACCCTGGTGTCGGCGACCGGTGAGAGTTGTGTCGCGGCCAACGCCGTCTCGACCGCGGCCATAGTCTGGGGGGACCGGGCCCTGCGACAACTCGAGCCGTTCGGACAGGCCGTGCGTATGGTCCGTCATGACGGTCAAATCTTCTCGCTCAACGGATGGCCTGCCACCGAATAGACCACGTATCTCGCGCGCACACCGGTAGAGTCTGCGTAGTTCCTCCGAGTCAAAGGACACGCCATGGTTGCTCTCGTACTCCTCTTGACCTTTGTGGTCCTGCTCATGGGAATACTGGTCGCCGGTCTTCTCCGTAGCCACGCCGACATCCTGAAGGCACTGCATGATCTGGGAGCCGGGGTGGGCGACCCCGCCACCGAGGCGTCCACGGGTCACGACCACCGCCACCAAGGCGAGCATGCCGCCTCTCGTCCCGTCCCGGTACCGTTCACCTTGGGTCCCCCGCTCCCGGCGGAGCGCAACCACAGTTGGGCGCCCACCCTGGCCGGTGTGACCCCACAGGGCGACGCCCTGGCGATCGCAGTCTCCGGTAGCGAGACCCTTACGCTCATCGCGTTCCTTTCGTCGGGCTGTTCCACGTGCGCCGGCTTCTGGGAAGCGCTGCGCCGACCGGACGACGTGGGGCTACCCGACCGGATCCGCTTGGTCGTGGTGACCAAAGGACCGGAGATGGAGATACCTGCGGAGATCCGGGCGAAGACCAGTCCCGGCCTGCAGGTGATCATGTCCACCGAGGCATGGGGTGATTACGAGGTCCCCGGCTCTCCCTTCTTCGCCCTCGTGGACGGACGGACGGGACGTCGCATTGGTGAGGGGGTGGCCCAGCACTTCGGCCAAGTGGTCGAGCTCGTGCGACGGGCGCAGGTCGACCTGCAGCCCTTCTCCCTCCGGAGTCGCAGCCGTGCCTCGGCCGATGGCCTCGACGGCCCAGCCCGGGAGTCGGCCAACGACAAGGAGCTCCTGGCCGCCGGCATCCACCCCGGACATGAAAGCCTTTATCCGCGGTCTCTCGATGACATATTCCCTCCGGGTCCCTCCCCGACGGTTGAGGCGGAACGGGCCCGGAGGGCCGGGTAGGGGTGGCGAGGCTGCGCGCCCACGGGATCGGCGTCACACTGCCGGACGGATTCGAAGGACGAATCTTCGTCCGTCCCCAGCTACCGGGTGCGACGTCGTACCCGGTGGCTCATTTCGCCACGTTCCCGCTGCCGGCCGACGTGGCTGATTTCGGTGGAGGGCGCGGTCACCTTGATGGGGCCGAGCGACATTTTTGCCGTCCTCTTCGAGTACGGACCCGAGAGTGTGGGCAAGGCGCTCTTCGCCCGTCATGGCATGCAGCGATCACTCACGACGAGCGACTTTCGGCCCACCGTGTTGCGGCGCGGCCTCGGGGGTCAATCCGGCACGCAATGGTTCTTCACCGAGGCCGGTCGGCCGTTCACGTTCTATGCCGTCCTCGGGAGTCACGCCAGGCGGGGATTACTCGTTCCCCAGCTCAACACGTTGGTCGCCGCGCTCACGGTCAGTCCGCAACCCGTCGGGGCAACACCGGGGGCCGCGCCATGGAATTGATCGGGCCCTACCTGATCGGATGCGTCCTGCTGGTCGGGGCCGGCGCCATCAAGGTGGGCCGGCCCGACGACACGGCCCGGGCGATCCTGCCCATTGTGCCGCGACGGCTGCGCCCGGTCGCCCCGTTTCGAGTACTCCGGACACTCATCCGCCTCCTCGCCGCGGTCGAGGTGATGGTCGGAGGGCTGGGCCTGCTCCTGCCGCGACCGTCGACCGCGGCGCTGGTCGGGGCCTCCTACTTCGTCTTCGCCGGCCTGATCGCGTACGCCCGTTCTCGGGGAGGAACGCTCGCCAGTTGTGGGTGTTTCGGGACCCCCGACACCCCGGCGACACACCTTCACGTGGTCATTGACCTTGTGATGGGCAGCGCCGCGGTTGCGACGGCGATGGAAGCGCCAGCCACAGGCTGGCTGATGACGGTGCTGCTTCAACAGCCACTCCACGGACTCCCGCTGATGGCCCTCACCGCGGTCGGAGCGGGCGTCACGTACCTCACACTTTCTCGTCTGGCCCAACTCCAGGCGATCCGGCTTGCCTTCACCCCGTCTGAGAGGTCGGGCTGAGTCGATGACGATCGCCACCACTCTCGTAGAACGCACGGCCGGGTTCCTGGGTACCCGCCTTTCTCGACGCGGGTTCATCAACCGTTCGGCTTTCGCCGGTAGCGCAGTGGCCATCGGCGCCGGAATGGACCTCGCTCTCCGACCGGGCACCGCCTACGGGGCGATCTGCTCGTGCGGCAATGCGGCGTGCGGTTGTGGGACGACCTGCTGTTCGGGTTTCACGGACTTCTGTTGCTCGGTGAACGGTGGGTACAACTACTGCCCGACCAACTCCATCATGGGGGGCTGGTGGAAGGCGGACAACTCTTCGTTCTGCGGCGGCCCGCGCTACTACATGGATTGCAATGCCACCTGCGGGTGCACCACCGGGTGTGGCAACGGCTTCAACTTCTGCGATACCGAATGCGACGGCACCAACTGCGGGTGCGGGCCCGAAGGGTGCAATTCGTACATGACGGGCTGCTTGCAGTTCCGCTATGGCCAGTGCAATCAGGACGTGGCGTGCATGGGTCGGATCGTCTGCCGAGTGGTGGCGTGCATACCTCCGTGGGAGATCGACCCGACCTGCACCACGGCCGTCGCCGTCGACGACGGTACGGCCGAGCAGACCGTCCCCTGCTGGACCACCGCCCCCCCGTCGCCCCCTTGTCTGTCGCCCGCCACCAACTGTCAGGTGGTGGCCCTGGCGTCGGACATCGGCGGGAACGGCTACGCCGTCCTCACCTCCTTCGGCAAGCTCTTCACGTTCGGCCAGCTGGTCAACGACGGGGACGAGTCGGCGGCGGTGCTCGATCAGCCGATGGTCGGAATCTCCCTGCACGCGGGCGGGGGCTACTGGCTGGTGGCCGCCGACGGGGGCATCTTCGCCTTCGGCGGCGCGCCGTTCTACGGCTCCACCGGGGCCGAATCGCTGAACCGACCGATCGTCGGCATGGCCCCGACCCCGACCGGGCGCGGCTACTGGCTGGTGGCGGCGGACGGGGGCATCTTCACCTTCGGGGACGCCGCGTTCTACGGTTCCACCGGGGCCGAATCGCTGAACCGACCGATCGTCGGCATGGCCCCGACCCCGACCGGGCGCGGCTACTGGCTGGTGGCGGCGGACGGGGGCATCTTCACCTTCGGGGACGCCGCGTTCTACGGTTCCACCGGGGGCGAATCGCTGAACCGACCGATCGTCGGCATGGCCCCGACCCCGACCGGGCGCGGCTACTGGCTGGTGGCGGCGGACGGGGGCGTCTTCACCTTCGGGGACGCCGCGTTCTACGGTTCCACCGGGGGCGAATCGCTGAACCGACCGATCGTCGGCATGGCCCCGACCCCGACCGGGCGCGGCTACTGGCTGGTGGCGGCGGACGGGGGCGTCTTCACCTTCGGCGACGCGCCGTTCGATGGATCGCCCGCCTGAGGACTGAGAGGACTGCCATGACCGCCTGCTTGCTCCTTGCCGCCACCATGGTCACGATCGGCGCCGCCATTCGCTCGACCTGGTCCCCGTGCGGACTCTCCATGCTGGCCAGCATCACCCCGCTCAGTGAGCTCGGGCGTGGCCACCGCCATCGTGTCACCGCGGCGTGGTTCGTCGTCGGCGCCACCCTCGGTGGCGCGACATTGGGCGGTGTAGTGGCGTTCAGCGCTCTCGGGTTTCACGCCATGTCGCTGAGCCCTCGGGAAATTTCGACGATCGCGCTGGGGGCCGGCCTGCTGGCGTTGGCTTCTGACGTTGGGGTGGGCGGGTTCCGTCTTCCGGTCCACCACCGTCAAGTGAACGAGCGCTGGCTCGACCAGTTTCGCCCGTGGGTCTACGGCGCCGGGTTCGGCTGGCAGATCGGCACCGGGCTCGCTACCTACATCGTCACCGCAGCCGTCTACCTGATGGTCGTGCTCTCGGCCCTGGTCGGGAACGGCTGGGCCGCCATCGGCCTGGGGGCACTCTTCGGGTTGGTCCGGGGGTTGTCGGTGTACCTCGGACGACACATCACGAGCGCCGATGCCTTGCGGAACTTCCACCAGTGGTTCAGCGAGCTCGGACCGAACGTTCGTCGGGCCACGATCGCGGTGGAGGGTGCGGTTGTCGTGCTCTTCGCCTGGATACTGGCGCCACGGGCGGCGGTCGGCATCTCGGCCGGCGCGCTCATCTGGGCGGCCGTCGACCTTCGTCCGCGGGCCCGGCGGCGGGTGGGGCCGTCGGTGGGTGGGCGGCACAAGGCAGAGCAGGGCGTGGCCGCGCCGGGCGGCATCCAGCTGGGCTCAGGGAATGAGTGACGGCCACACAATGGCCGAGATGGCATTGACGGTGTCGATGCCATAGGCCTCGGTCGGGTTGCCGTCGGTGAGCACCGCGATCAAGTAGTTGCGCCCGTCCCCGTCCACCCAGCCCGTCGTGTTGATCTGCCACCCGTTGATGACGGCAAAGCCGTTCTTCAACGCCACGGTCGCCGAGGTCGGAACGCCACCGGTGGCCCCCCAGTCTTGCGACGGCGTGATGTGCTCCATCAGATTGAGCACGTACGCACGGGAGCGTCCGTGAGGAGGGAGTTCGGCGCACGAGTGTCCGGATCATGGCCAGCCTGTCCATCGCGGTCGTGGTCGTCGTTCCCCATACGCCATCGGTCGCCGGCGTGGTAGCGGTCATTCCGGCGGCCCGCTCGAAGGCTGCGACCGGGGCCGGCCCGAGCTGGCCCCACAGGGTGTCGGCCGCGCTGTCGAGACTCTCTTCGATCATCGGGACCGCCAGTGCTTGTTGGCCGGGTGTGAGACCACGACCCGCGGCCTGAGCCTGGCTGAGCAGCGTCGCCAGGATGTCGACCTTCAGGGTGCTCGCCGTATGTTCGACGATGCCGGGCCGATACTGGAAGATCTGCCCCGTAAGGTTGTCCTGCACCGCCACGGTCACGTTGTCGACCCGGGTGGCCGCGTAGGCGGCGATCTTGGCGATCATCTCGTTCGCCGGATCGGGACCGTAGGCGACCCAGTAGCCACCGGGACGCCCGGCCAGGCCGACCGCCGCCGCCCCGTCTGTCGTCGCGCCCGCGCCCGCGCCCGAGCCCGCGCCCGAGCCATAGCCATCGAACCGCGCGTCGCCGAACGTGAAGATGCCGCCGTCGGCCGCCGCCACCCAGCAGCCGCCCCCGTCGGGCGTGGGCGCGATGCCGACAATGGGCGCGTTGAGCCCCGGCACTGCGCTTCCGGGCACGTCGGACGCGGCGGTTTCGTAGGCCGTGACCGCATCGGGTCCCGCCGTCCCGGACTGCAGAGCGAACCGTGTGCCGGAGATGTCATGGACTTGCGTGGTGGGACGAGCAGGCGCCGTCCAGGCGGCCGCACCGGCCGAAAGCAACCCGGGCAGCGAGATGCACACAACTGCGGCCACGAGTACCTGACACGCCCGATCCCGTCGCGCCGTTGACGGCATCCCAAGCGGCACGACACGACGAAATCGCCTGGTACGCGCCGAAGTTTGTCCCCGGACGCCTTCTTTTGACACCGCGACGAATTGGGCTAAGTATTCGGGCAGCCCGAACCCAGGAGTACCTTCCAGATGCCCAGAGTGCCTGCAACCCTCGACGAAGTGCTCAGTGCCGAGTGGCTCACGGACGCCCTGTCCCAGCGCTTTCCCGGCATTGAGGTCACCGGCGTGACGCCGGGTCCCGTGGTCAGCCGTCTGTCCACCAACGCCCGGTTCACCATCGAGTGCGCCGGCGGACTCCCCGACGGACTCGTGCCGACACTGTGCGCCAAGGGGTACTTCACCGACAAGGGAAGGCCGGTCACCTTCCTGGGGGCGCGTGAGGTGGGTTTTTACCGGGATGTCGCCGAGGCGACCGGTGTCCGCACCTTGCACAGCGTCTACGCCGATGTGGACCCCGAGACGCGTCACAACGTCGTGATCACCGAGGACGTCATCGCGGCGGGCGGTGTCTTCTTGGACGCACTGAGCCCCTACACGCCTGATCAGACAGCCGAGAGCCTCACGCAGTACGCCAAGCTGCACGGCGCCACGTGGGGCAAGTCGCAATGGGCCAACGCGGCCTGGCTGGACTGGCCCAATGCGGCCGATGCCGGGTTCCGCGGCGTCGACGACATACGGGTCAACTTCGACGGCCCCATCGGTGCCGGCGTCCCGGCGGAGGTGAACGATCCCCAACGTCTCATTGACGCCTTCGGAGCCGTCATGGCGCCGGGCGACTCGGGAGTATGGGCGGTACTCCATGGCGACGCCCACGTCGGCAACATCTTCTTGGACGCAGAGTCCCGGCCGGGCCTGGTCGACTTTCAATGTGTGCGGCGGGCCCATTGGGCGATCGATATCGGCTACCACATTGCGTCGGCGCTGGAGACCACGGATCGCGAGAAGAACGAACGCGATCTCCTCCTTCATTACCTCGAGCAGCTGCGGGCGAACGGTGTCGATGCTCCCGGGTGGGACGAGGCTTGGAACGACTATCGCAAAGGGATCGTGTTCGGCTTGTACATGTGGGCCGTCACCCTCCTGGTCGATCCTGAGATCACGACGACGTTGCTCCAACGTCTCGGCGCAGCGGCCGCCATGCACGATTCGTTCGGTGCGGTCGGCGTCTGAATCCTCCCGTCGCCACCCGCCCTCGGTTGACGGCAACCCCACGATCCGCCAGGCTTCCTCCGATGGAGGTGGTCGTCCTGTCCGACAGCCACCTCACCAAGGGGATCGGCGGCATCGATCCCTTGGTGCTCGATGCGGTGGCCCAGGCCGACGTCGTCCTCCACGCCGGTGACGTCACGTCCCGGCAGGCGCTGGCCGAGTTGGAGGCGCTGGCCGAGACCTACGCCGTGCTCGGCAACAACGACCGCGACCTCCGAGGGCTCCTCCCCGAGAGCCGGCTTCTCGAGCTCGGCGGGGTACAGGTGGCGATGGTGCACGACAGCGGGAGCCGGGCGGGGCGACCGCGTCGACTGCGTCGTCGGTTTCCCGACGCTGATCTGGTCGTCTTCGGACACAGCCATGTCCCGGTGGACGAGGTGGGCGACGATGAGCAACTGCTCTTCAACCCCGGATCACCGACTCAACGTCGGTCCCAACCGCATCGGTCGTTCGGGCGCCTCCGTCTGGGCCGGGGTCAGGTGCTCGCGCACCGCATTGAGGTCTTGCTCTGACCTCCTCCGCCACCTCAGCGGTTGAGCTTGCCCAAGTCGACCCGCACCTGACTTCCGGTCATGGTGTGGGACTCGTCTGAGGCCAGGAAGGCCACGATGTTCGACACGTCCTCGGGCTCCATGAATCCCGCAGGAAGGTTGATGGAGTTCATGAAGACGGGACCGAGGGTCTCCGCCCTCGAGGCGATGATGTCCTGGAGATCCGGTTCGGTGACCATCTCGGTCCTCACCCCGGTCGGATGGATGGTGTTGACCCGGATGTTGTGCTCGGCCAGCTCGTTGGCCATACAGGTGGCGACGCCGACTACGCCGTGCTTGGCCGCCGTGTAGCTCACGGTAAAGGGCTGCCCGTACAGCCCGGCCGTCGAGCTGATCATGATGATCGACCCGCCTTGCCCCTGCGCGATGAGGGTGGGAATGGCCGCTTTGGCGGTGTGCCAGACCCCGGTCAAGTTGACGTCGATCACCTCGCGCCACTGCTCGTCGGTCATCTCCCAGGACCACCCGACATTGAGGACGCCCGCGTTGGCGACCACGATGTCCACCCGGCCCAGCTCCGCAACCCCTTCGTCGAAGGCCGCCTGCAGTCCGGCCATGTCCCTGACGTCGGCCCGGCGGGCCACCACCCGGCGCCCCTCCTTGCCGACCAGTTTGGCCGTCTCGTCCAGGTCATCGGGGGTGGACGGCCGATACTTGATCGTCTCGAACCCGGCGCAGAGGTCGACGGCGATGATGTCCGCCCCCTCTGCGGCGAGGCGGACGGCGTGTGACCGCCCCTGCCCGCGCGCCGCACCGGTTATGAACGCCACCTTGCCGTCGAGACGACCCATCGCACGTACCCCCTTTGGTCTGGCGCCATCCTATGTCGTGGCGGCGTGGCGCACCACGAAACTACAGCAGGAGGTAGTCATCGGGATCGACTTCCCTCGTCCGCTGCCAGTAGTCGAACAGGTTGAAGGGCCAGTTCTGGGCCACCCGGCCATGGTCGTTCTTGTACCAACTCGAGACGTCCGACGCTCCCCACGCACGCGCCCGCGTCGCCGTGTCGATCATGACGTTGTAGGCGTCGTGCACCTCGGGGCGACAGTCCATCGCCGCCGCGTCCTTCACCAGGAGCAGGCGAAGGCTCTCGGCGATGTAGTGGGCCTGGCATTCCGAAAAATAGATGATGCTGCCGTTGACGACGATGTTGGTGTTCGGCCCGTACATCAAGAAGAGATTCGGGAATCCCGGTATGGTGAGACCGAGGTGGGCGCGGGCGTCGCCGTCCCAGCGCTCGTGCAGGTCGACGCCTCCACGCCCGACGATGCGCATCGGCGTCAAGAAGCGGGAAGCCAAAAACCCGGTGCCGTAGACGATGATGTCGTGCTCCACCGTGCGCCCGTCGCGCAGGACGACTCCGGACGGGCCGATCTCCGCCATGGCCTCCGTCTCCAGCGTCACGTTGGGAGCCTGGAGCGCGCTCGAGTAGACGCCACTGTCGACCACCATCCGTTTGGCCCCGAAGGGGTAGTCCGGCAGCACCTTGGCGCGCAACGAGGCGTCCGGAAAGGCGAACGCGTAGTAGCTCGTCAGCCCCTGTCGAATCTCGTCGTTGGCCGCGCTCACCGAACCCGATGCGAGATCCCAGTCCGGGTCGACCACGGTCCGCGGCAGGAGGCCCTCTTGGAGCCTCGAGAAGAGGGCGAGCCGATCCCAGCGGGCGTACTCGGGCACGTGACGCAGAATCCACCGCAAATTTGGGGGGCAGGTCGTCGTGGTAGTTGGCTATGGGGACGAGCCACGCCGGAGTGCGCTGGTACACCGTCAGGTGCGCGGCCCGATCGGCCAGCCACGGTATGAACTGGACGGCGCTGGCGCCTGAGCCGATCACGCCGACCCGCTTACCCTCGAACGCGACGGTGTCGTCCCAGCGGGCCGAGTGGAACGACTGACCTTCGAACGAATCGATGCCCGGGATGTCCGGGAATGAGGGCCGATTGAGCTGTCCGACCGCGCTGACGACGGCATTCACCTCGGACACGGACACCGCGCCGGCGGCGTCGCGAATCCGGAGGGACCAGATGGACCGCTCGTCGTCCCACACTGCTTCCTCGACCTCGTGCTGGTACGAGATGGCGTCTTCGAGATCGAACTCGGCCACGCAGGATCGGAAGTAGTCGAAGAGGACGGGTTGCGTCGAGTTGAATTGGGGCCAGTGCGGGCTCTGGGCGAACGAGTAGCTGTAGAGGTGGTTGGGCACATCGACGCGGCAGCCCGGGTAGCTGTTCTCCAACCATGTCCCGCCCACGTCCGCATTCTTTTCGTAGACATGCACGCTGAAGCCGGCCTGCCGAAGTCGCCGGGCTGTCGCAATTCCCGACATACCGGCGCCGATCACCGCCACCGTGAGCGCGCGGCCGGGTGCGACCTCGGCGGCGCGCCATGCCGGCGCCCGGTGATCGACGCCCCCTAAGGCGAGTTCCTCCTCGAAGAGCCGCAGATGGTCGTCGTCGAGTGATCCGGAGACGAACTCGATCAGCCGGCGCAGCTGTTGGGGAGTCGGCTGTGGTGCGGGCTTGCAGCCCTGGTTCCTGAACCGGATCAGGGCATCCGCCACCAGATCCCGGCCGCGCTCGAGTTGCTCGGGCGTGTAGCCGTCATCGACCATCATGACGACCTTCGAGGGGTCGGGGCGCAGATCGTCGGCCAACAGGGTGTACTCGCCCGTCACGTGGGCGACGGCTGCCACCAGCGGGGCTATGGGAACACCGTCGAGGCGCTCCCGCAGGGTCAGGTCATCGTCCTCAATGGGTTGGGCGTCGAAGTCCAGTCGCATGGAGCGATGGTCCCCGCCGCTCGCCCGAGGTCCCTAGAGCCCGACGAGGACGTCAGCGAGCTCGGCGGGACGGGAGTAGAACGGCGAGTGGCTGCCCTCCATCTCAATGAGGTCCGCCCCGATCTCCTTGGCTCGGCGGCGGGACCATTCCTGCCCCACGGCACGGTCCTCCTTCATCAAGATGTAGGTCGAGGGCACATCGGGCCAGACCTCGAGCGGCGTACGCTCCGTTATCACCGTGAAGGACTGGTGCCGGAACCGCTCCCAGGCGTGGCGGGCCACCTCGTCATCCACGTCGTGATAGAAGCCGGCCTTGGCCCGCTCCCAACCGACCACCTGGTCGTCCTCGTCGGGTATCTCCCCCTCGGCCAGGTTCTCCGCTCCGGCGAAGATCACGGCCCCCGGCTCGGTAGCCAGATATTCCAGATTGCTCATTCCGGGAGCAGGAACCTGCGCACCGAGATACACCAGGCGGCGGACCGGGCGCAGTTCTGCCACAAGCGGAATAGTGAGACCTCCGAGCGAGTGACCCACGACCACCACGTCGTCTTCGCTCGCCCGGATGGCGTCGACGACAACCCTGGCGTTCTCCCACGCGCCGGCGGCGTCGCTTTCGATCGGGAGATCCGGGGCCACCGCCGTGTGACCCCGCTTCTCCAATTCCGGCACGAGGAGCTCCCAACACCATCCCCCGTGCGCGCCTCCGTGCACCAATGCGAACAGGCTCATGACGACCGGCTCCCTTCCCCTCGAAGTGAGAAGGTACCACCGCCACCCCAGCCGATCAGCGCCGGATCGGCGGTCAGGTATCAGCCAGCCGGGGCGGGAATCCCCCCGTGCTGATCGGTCCCCATTCCTCGGGGACCAGCCGGATCAGGACCTTGCCCTGATCGACCATGGCCTGTCGGTACTCGGCCCAGTCGGGATGCTCGCCGCTTATGCATCGAAAGTAGATGACCAGTCCTTCCAGCGCCTCGGGCAGGTCCACGACGGCGACCGGTCCCGAGACCTGCACCCAGGGACCGCCGAACTCGTCCGACAGGACACAGACGCTGGCCTGGCGGTGCCGACGGAGGTTGTGGACCTTGGCTCGCTCCGGATAGCTGCTCACCAGGATCGCCCCGTCCGGACCGAGGCCCATGGTCACCGGGGACATCTGGGGTGTCCCGTCCTGGCGTTGCGTGCTGAGCACGCCATGGTGGCGGGGGCGGATGAACTCCTCCAACGCGGCCCGCTCGACCCGGGTCTCGGTGGCAATGGCGCGGGCCATCACACCGGCGGCTGCTCGTCGGCCATTTCGCGCAGCCGATTCTTCAGGATTTTGTCGAGGGTGCCCAAGGGGAACTCCTCGACCACGTAGACCGCTCGCGGCACCTTGAAGCTGGCCAGTCGGCCCGCACACACCTCTATCAACGCCTTTTCGAGCTCGGCGTCGTCGATCTGCTGGTCGGCCTTGACGACAAAGGCCACCGGCACCTCGTTGAGGAAGTCGTGGTGCTTGCCGACGACCGCCACCTTGCTCACCGCTGCCTGCGCCACAATGACGTCCTCCACTTCACGGGCCGACACATTCTCACCGCCGACCTTGAGCACGTCCTTGTCCCGCTCGACGTAGACAACCACGCCACCCTCGACCGTCCGGACGACGTCGCCGGTCTTGAACCACCCGTCGTGAAAGCTGTCTGCGGTCGCCTCGGGGTTGCCGAAGTACTCGAGAAAGATCTGGATACCCCGCGTGCCCCTGACCCACAATTCACCGGGCCGGCCGTCGAGACAGAGCTCGCCGGTCTCCTTGTCGACGACGGCGATCTCATAGCCCGGGGCCGCCCGCCCGATCGAACCGGGGACGAGGTCTTCGGTGGGCTTCCCGGTCACAGCGTGGGTGACCGTCTCGGTCATGCCGTAGGCGCTGTACACATCGAGGCCGAACATCTGAGGCCCGGTCGGAATGATGGCACCGAACACCCCGACCCGCAGCGAGGACGACGGCCGTCCCGGGTCCATGAGCGGCGTCATGCTGAATGGCATCAGCGACATGTGGGTTACCTCATGACGCTGGACGACGGGCCAGAATTGGGAAATCGACCACTTCGGCGTCAGGACCACGGTGGCGCCCACGCCCATGGCGGGGAAGAACGACCAACTCTGCGCGTTGACGTGGAAGAACGGAAGGTAGATGAGATAGCGGTCGTCACCCGTCAGGTCGATGTTGCGCGGGCCGGTGCGGCTGGCCCAGATCGCATTGGCATGGGTGTGCACCACGGCTTTGGGACTGCTCGTGGTGCCCGACGTGAACATGATGCAGAACGGGAGCATCGGGTCCACCGGGCGTCCGGTCCAGCTGGCGGCCTCTCCGTAGAGCGACGCGTAGGCCTCGAGCCCATGGTCGGCCTCACCGGGTGCGGGCGCCTCCCCCGAGTTGTCCTCGGTCACCACGACCCATTGCAACGAGTCGGAGGCCCCCGAGACAGCCGCGGCGTAACGGGGTTGGGTGATCGCGCCCACGCAATCGGTGCGGGCGATGAACGATGCGATCTCATGCGAGACCGACTTGGTGTTCGTCGTGACCGCCACGGCTCCGACGACGGCGCACGCCAGCCACGCCAGCACCATTTCCGGGCAGTTTTCGGCGTGGATGAGCACGTGATCGCCGATACGGACGCCCCGGCCCGCCAGCCCGGCGGCGACGCGACGCACATCGTGGTCGAGCTCCGTGTAGGTCCACTGGCGGCCATCTCCGTCCCGGGGGGCCCAGATCAGTGCCGGGTGGTCACCTCGCTTTGTCGCCCGATCGGCCAGAAGCCAGGCGATGTCCTGCCCGTGCATGTGGAACTGTTCGAGCTCCGACGGGCTCAACGACGCACCCTGGCTCCGCCGCGGTACTTCGGCGTTGCGCTCCACGCTCTCACTCTGAGGGGACAATGTGATCTCCTTCTCTTCTCTCGGACGACTTCACAGCACCAGCCCGGCGAGCTGGTCCATCGATCGAAGCCAACTGTCGAGATCCCGCTGCCACGGCGCCGCGACAACGTGCTGGATCCCTGCTTCGCCAAAGGCGGCGTGCTCCTCAGCTATGCGGCCAGGATCCATCCCCTGCGGATCCCATCCGGTCCGGAGCGAAATCGGAAAGTCGGCCGCCGGGTGATCCCGACGAATCCGCGCCACGACCGGACCCGCAGCCTCCGGCGAGAGACCCACGGCCTGGAAGCCGTCACCTCGCGCCGCGGCGCGCCGGTAGGCAGGCTCGCTGCCCCCGCCGATCCAGATCGGGATCGGGCGGCTGGGTTTCGGGAGGAGACGCATGTCGTCGAACGACGTGAAGCGCCCGTGAAAGCTGAAGGGGTCCTCCACCCACGCTCGCCGGAACAGATCGATCGCCTCGTCGAGGCGCTCGCCGCGAGTGTGAAAGTCGTACCCGAGTGCCCCATATTCCAGCTCGGACCAGCCCACGCCGACTGCGACCGTCAGGCGGCCGCCCGAGAGGAGATCGAGACTGGCGAGTGAATTCGCCAGCTCCAGCGGATTGTGCATCGGCACGACGAGGACGCTCGTCCCCAGCCCGATGCGCTCGGTCACCGCGGCGGCCCACGTGAGGGCGACCAGGGGATCGAACAGATAGGGGGACGGGTAGTCCTGGCCGGCCGGATGGACCACATGGTCACTGACCCAAAGGTCGACAAAGCCCAGTTCCTCGGCGTGCCGCGCCGCTCGCGTGATCGCCTCGGGTCCGGCGACCCGCCCGTATTGCGGTAAGTGAACTCCGACCCGCATCCGCTCCCCGGCTTCTCGACTCGAGCCCCGTCGTGCGAAAGCCCTCCCGGCCGCCACCCTAACCGCTCAGGGAAAGGGGTCTCGGCTCGAGACCGCTCTCCGTCCGGGCCTGCAGCGGGTCCCGCGTGCACCTACGTTGTGGATCGACCGTGAGTGGTGCCGCCGGTACCCCCGTGGACCGGTCGGCGGGCTAGACGACAAGGGGTGAGCGTGACACAGAAAGGTGAACCGCGGCGCGTGTTCTACGCCGCCAGCGTCCACGACGAATCGGAGATCGAGGCCGTCGTCGATGTGCTCAGGGATCCCCGTGGGCTGTGGGTCGGGCGGCGGGTCGGCGCCATGGAGCGGGCGATCGCACCACTCTTCGGGAAGGGGTCCGGAGTGATGGTCAACTCGGGCAGCTCGGCCCTCTATCTGGCGATCGAGCTGTTGGGCGCGCAACCCGGGGACGAGGTCATCGGGTCGGCCGTGACATTCTCCACCGACATTTCACCCATTGTGCGGGCCGGATTGGTGCCGGTGTTCGTCGACGTGGAGCCGGACACCTACGTCGTCGACGTCGACGCCATAGAGGCGATGATCACCGACCGGACCCGGGCCCTCCTCATCCCCAACCTGATCGGCAACGTGCCGGACTGGGATGCGATTCGCCAGCTCGCCGACCGTCACGGGATCCTCGTGATCGAGGACTCCTGCGATGCGTTGGGGGCCACGCTGCGCGGCACGCCGACCGGCACGCGATCCGACTTCAGCGTGACGAGCTTCGCCTCTTCGCACATCATCACGTGTGCCGGCGGAGGCGGGATGCTGCTGCTGGACCACGAGGAACAGCGGGACCGGGCGCTCCTCCTCCGCCGCTGGGGTCGGCGCTCCGAGCTGCACTTCTTCGGGTCGAAGCGGCGCGACCACGACTTCTGGGAGGATCTCGACGGGATCCACTACGACAACCAGTTCATCTTCGACGAGCTGGCGTGGAATTTCGAGCCGTCGGAGCTCGGCGCGGCCTTCGGACTCGAACAGCTGAAGAAGCTGCCGGACAACCACGCCCGCCGGCAGCGGAACTTCGACCTCTACACAGAGTTCTTCCGCCGCTATGAGGACGTCTTCGTGCTGCCTCGGCAGCTCCCCGAAGTCGACACGGCGTGGCTCTGCTACCCCCTGACCGTCCGGCCCGATGCCGGGTTCGAACGCGCCCAGCTACAGCAGTACCTCGATGAGCACGGAGTGGACACCCGAACGATCTGGACCGGCAACGCAACGCGACAGCCGATGCTGCGCGGCGTCACGGTCCGCGCCCCGGCGGGCGGGCTGCCGGTCGCCGATCAGATCATGGAGTTCGGGTTCGTCCTGCCCTCCAACCACGGGATGACCGATGACGACATCGCCTTCGTCACCGGCCACCTCGACGACTTCCTCGGAGGACGCCCGTGATGAGGCCGCTCACCGCGGCCGCTGCGCGAACGCCGCCACCGCCTCCATGATCTCCCCTCCGGTTCCGGCCAGAATCTGGGTGCGGTTCTCCATATGCAGGGCAACCTCGAGGCTCGGCGCGTCGAGATTGGCCCACATCACCTGCTTCGTCATCTCCACGCCGAACGGGGTGTACCCACAGAGCAGCTCGGCCAATTCGATGGCGCGTTCGACGACAAGGCCGTCGGCCACCACGTCGCTGACCAGACCGATCCTCAACGCCTCTTCGGAGTGGACCTCGCGGGCGGTCAACATGAGATCGAAGGCGCGGGCGGCCCCGAGAAGCCTCGGGAGCGTGTAGCTGATGCCGATGTCGCAGCCGCCGACCCCGACCTTGATGAACTGCGCGCAAAAGCGCGCCGAGTCCGATGCCACCCGCAGGTCGCAGGCCAGGGCCAGGGCAAATCCACCCCCGTAGGCGGGGCCGTTGACCGCGGCGATCACGGGCTGGCGCAGACGGCGCAACCGGGCGGGTAGATCTGCGATCCGTTCTTGGGATCGCATCCCCGAACGCGGTCCCTTGGTGCCTGCAGCAGCGGGAGAGGGGCCGATCGCCGTGAGGTCCAGCCCCGAACAGAAGCCGCGGCCGGCGCCGGTGAGGACGACGACGCGCGCGTTGTTGTCCGCGCTGATCTCGTCCAGCGCGGCGTGGAACTCCTCGACCAGGTCGAACGAGAGCGCATTGAGTTTTTCGGGCCGGTTGAGGGTGAGCACGGTGATGCTGGAGCTCGGCCGCTGGACGTCGATGTCGCTCATGGCGCCACCCTAATGAAAATCGGATTTCGGTCACGGTGCGGCGCTGGCGAGCATCTCGTCGAAGTCGGCCTGCACGCTCGGGAGGTGCACGGCGCCGTTGGGCAAGACCCAGAACTGGTCGTCCTTCACGGCTTTGACGATCATCTGCGCCACCACATCGGCCGGCATGCCGGTTTGGAGCCCACTCTCCAGCGCGTCGAACAAGAACCTGGCCTCCTCCCCTTGGTCCGTGCCCGTGCCCTCCATGTGGGCGCGCATGCCCTCCAGAATCGGCGTGCGCACCATGCCGGGGCAGACGACCGAGACACCGACCTCGGTTCCGGCCAGTTCGGCCCGCAGTCCCTTGGACAGGCCGACGACGGCATGCTTGGCCGCGGCGTACGGGCCGAGGAAGGGGCTCGTGAGCAGGCCACCCATCGACGCGGTGTTGACCACGTGCGCCGGCCCACCCTGCGCCAGCATGCGGGGAACGAAACTGCGCACGCCGTTGACCACACCCCGCAGGCAGACCCCGATGACCCAGTCCCAGTCGTCCATCCCGATCTCCCACTGCTTCCCCAGGGTCGAGACCCCGGCGTTGTTGCACACCACCCCGACGCGGCCGAACTGCGCGACGGCCAGGTCGGCCAGGCGTTCGATCGCGGCGGCATCGCTGACATCGGCCACGAGGGCGATGCACTCGGCTCCTTTGGACGTGAGCTCGTCGGCCGCCTCCTTCAGGCGCCTCTCGTCGACATCGCTCAGGACGACCTTCATCCCCTCGGCCGCGAAGGCTCCGGCCAAGGCCCGACCGATTCCCGATGCCGCGCCGGTGACCACACAGGCGTCCGTTCCGAGCGTTGTCATCGAACTCAGTCCTCCGTCATGCTGGCGGCGATCCCTTGGGTCGTCTCGATCCATTCTTCGATGATCTCGAAGAAGACGTCTTTGGCCGGGCGGACCGAATGCACCCGCCCGATGATCTGTCCGGCGGGCGAGCCCGAGAGCGGGCGGGACCGCGCCCGCATGAACCGATGGGCCGCCGGAGCGTAGAGAATGCCCTGCAGGGGCATCGGCAGCGGGGCGGGAGCGTCGTCGGCCTCCCAGGCCTCGGTCCATGCCGTCCGGATCTGGCGGGCCGGCTTCCCCGTCATAGAGCGGGAGCGGACGGTGTCGGAGAACCCGGCCTCGAGAAGGTTCTCGATCACCCACGGCGCCGTGTCCGATTCGGCGACGGTCAGCCAGATCGACCCCGTCCAAGCCCCCTGAGCCCCCAGGGCCAGGGCGGCCGCCATCTGGCGCCCCCGACCGATCCCGCCCGCCGCCAGAACCGGGACGTCGGGCCCGACCGTGTCGACCACCTCGGGGACCAGCACCATCGTCGAGATCTCGCCGCAGTGGCCCCCTGCTTCGGTGCCTTGCGCGATCATCACGTCGACGCCCCTTTCGAGGTTTCGCTGTGCGTGCCGTGGCGATCCGCAGAGGGCGCCCACGAGGACCCCCTTGGCGTGCGCCGCCTCGACGGCGTAGGCGGGAGGAGGCCCGAGGGCATTGACCAGCATGGAGACGGGATGGCGCAGGGCGAGTTCCACCTGGGCCGGGCCCTCGGCCTCGACCCCGAGGCCAGCCGCCTTCATGAGCCCTCGACGCCCTCGGGCAACGGGGGAACGTCATGCTCGGCCAGGACCCTCTCTACGAACTCCTGCTGCTCGGCCGGGATCAGGGCGCGGAGGGCGTCGAGGTCGAAGGACTCGCCCTTGCCGACGAACTTCTCCGGCATGGCGAAGTCCACGCCGTAGGGCCGGCCGCCGCAGTGCTCATCGATCCAACTCAGTTCGATCTCCAGCTGATCGGGGCTGAAGGCGAGGGCGCCGAGCACCCCGTACCCACCAGCCCGGCTGACCTCGGCCACGACGTCGCGGCAATGCGAGAAGGCGAAAAGGGGGAACTCGATGCCGAGTCGGTCACAGATTGGAGCGGGCACGGTTGCCGACCGTACCAAACTCATGCTTCAGTCAGCCGGGGCCGCCTCAGCTGCGCTCAGCGCGCGCTCACCGGGCGCCGCTGAACGCGTCCGGGCGGTACACGACCACGTCGGCCGGGTCGATCTTGCGCTCCGCGATGCCCGCGAAGCCGTCGCTCTCCGTGTAGGCGTCCTCACCGAGGAACAGCCCGTCCTCGTCGATCGGCCACACGATCGCCATCCGCGTCTCGTAGAGGTAGTCGGCGGCAGAGTCGTCGACCGCGATTCCCATGGCCTCGAGCGTGCGTCCCGGGTAGGCCATGCGCATGACCCCCTCGGTGAGGATGCAGTCGCGATCGACGACGAGCCGATCGATATCGAGATGGAGCTTTCCCGCCCCCGAGGCGGCGAAGTTCTCGTAGAACTGCTGGACGGCGGCCTTTCCCTTCGGGCTCGGTGAGCTCGGGTCTCCGGTGTAGGAGTGGTAGTGCGCCCGCTCCGACACCGTGGCCATGAGCTCCTCCATATTGAGGGCGGCCTCGGCCTTCATGTGCTGGAGCAGCACTTCGAGATTCCGACGCAGCACGGGGTCCGCCTCGATGGCGAGACGCTCCTCCACCTTTTTCCAAGTGAGATTCTGGTCGATGAGCGCCATGGTCCAACACCTCCGTCACGTTCTGCTTCGGCTGGCCCACGCTACCGCCGGGAGGTCGACACCGCTCGGAGGAGCCCGGCGCCAGACCGCCTTCAGCGAGGACCAGGTTCTCCGGCCTGCACATGCGTGCCCAAGAAGGAACCCAGAAGGGAGAAGGCCGCCGCCGACTCGGGGATCTCCGGGCCGAAGACGATCCACATGTGGATCACGCCCGGATGCTCGATGTAGGTCACGTCCACGCCGGCCTGGCGGGCCCGATCGGCGAGACGTCGGGCATCGTCGAGCAGGGACTCGCGGCTCCCCACCTGGATCTGCACCGGCGGCAGACCGGTGAGGTCCGCGTAGAGGGGCGAGGCAAGCGGGGACTCGGGATCGCTCCCACCGAGATACGCCTTCGCCATCATGCGCAGGGCGTCCCCCGACACGACGGGGTCGTCGGCCACGTCCGCGCTCGGGCCGCGGACCGCCAAATCCGTCCAGGGCGAGAAGCAGACGGCGGCGGCGGGCAACTCGATGCCCCGGTCACGCAGCGCGACCAGCGCCGCCAGCACCAGTCCCCCGCCGGCGGAGTCGCCGGCGAAGGCAATCGTCTCCGGAGCGTTCCCCTCCGCCAAGAGCCACTCGGTAGGCGGTGACGGCGTCCTCGACGGCCGCCGGGAAGGGGTGCTCGGGGGCGCGTCGGTAATCGACTCCGAGACAGCGCGCCCCGGTGACGCCGGATATCGCCACGAGCACCGGGAGATGCGTGCCCGCGGTCATCCAGAGGTACCCACCGCCGTGGAAGTAGACGACCGTGCGCAGCGGCGGACGGTCGTCGGGGACCACCGACAGGAGCGGCACCCCGTCGGCCTCGACCGTGGAGACGGCGAACCCGTCGAACTCGGCCAGGGCGGCGGACTCCTCCGCTTCCCGCATGGCCCGGAAGGTCTCGGCCGAGGGGAGCGCCTCGGGCGTGCGCAGGCCACCTTCAATGACACGTGTCACCATCTGTTCATGCTCGGCGCTGGTCATGCGTCAGCGACCGGTCACGACGCCAGGGAGAACTGCTGGCCGACCAACTCCTCGCTCAGCGCCCAGAGCCTGGCCGCCGCGTCCGGATCGACCGCCCATGCGGCATGGTGGTCGCTCACCTGGCAGTCGGCGAGATACGAGCCACCTTCCGTCTCGAGCTCGGGGGCGGTGGCGGCCCAGACAGATGTGGCGGCTCCCTGTTCGATCGATTTGCGCGTCGGCATTCCTCCCCCCTGTTTCGCCTTCTCCATCAACTGGGCCACGACCTCAGGCGTCATGTACCGACCCAGCGCCGTACCGACCAAACCGGGGTGCACGGCATAGGCATGCACCCCGCGCGGCGACAGCCGGCGCTCCAGCTCGACCGTGAAGAGGATGTTCGCCGTCTTCGACTGGCCGTAGGCCACGAAGGGGTCGTACGCACCTCTTTCGAAGTTCGGGTCGTCCCAGATGATGTCGGACGCCAGGTGACCGCCCGAGCTCAGATTGACGATCCTCGACGGGGGATCACTCAGGAGGGCCGGGGCGAGGAGGCAGGTGAGTAGGAAATGTCCGAGGTGGTTGGTGCCGAACTGGAGCTCGAATCCGTCAGCGGTGCGCTCGAGGGGAGTGGCCATCACTCCGGCGTTGTTGATGAGCAGGTGGAGCCGATCGTTCGCCGCCAGGAAGTCCTCGGCGAACTGGCGCACTTGGGCCAGCGACGTCAGGTCCAGATGGCCCACCTCGACCATCGCCTGGGGGGCGTTGCTCGGTGATCCGGGCCGCCGCGGCGGCCAGCTTCTCGTCGTTGCGCCCCGCCAGGATCACGCGGGAGCCGACGGCCGCCAGGGCCCGCGCCGTCTCCCGGCCCAGGCCCGAGGAGGCGCCGGTGACGAGGGCCACCGTTCCCGTCAGATCCTGACCGGAGGTGACCTCCCCGGTCGTGCTGGCGAACCCCCACTCCATGACTCCGTCCCCCCTTGCCCTCGTGCGACCGATCCGGCCCTATTCGAGCACACCCGCTCCGCCGGCACTGCCGAGGTGGGGCCTCCCGCGCCCGGGATCACGGTCGCCTTCCGCAGCCGTGCCGCCAGCGGAGGAATGGCCTCGGCGGACAGGGGACGGGGGAAGTTGGCCAACGCCAGAAGTCCCAGCACCGAGCCGTCCGGGCCGAACACCGGCGCCGTCATGGCCACCACGTCATAGGTCGAGCCCGGCGACACGTCGGCGAGGAAATACTCCTCGTGCGCCAACTCGGACAGCAGCGCGCCGAGCTCTTCCCCAGACCAGTTGTCGGTCCCGTCGATGAGCTCGCCGACCCGGTGCCGGGTGGACGGGTTCAAGGAGACCGCGTAGCCCCGTTGACGGACGCTGTCGAGCGCGTGACGGCAGCGTTCCCGGTCGCTGCGACTGAGCGGCGGGTCCGAGCGGGCCAGATAGGCGTCGATGGACCCGGGATCGGACCACGCCACGTAGGCGGTCCCGAACGGCGGCATAACCGGGTAGCGCTCGCCGACCCGCACCCTGCGTCCGAACGGCTCGACCGGCCCGGTGCGGGCGATGACCACCATTTCGCCGCTCTGGGCCACCGTGGCATGACAGGTGAGACCGAGCTCTTGGGACATGCGCTCCATCTCGGGGACCAGGTCGTCGGCCAGCCTGTAGCCCGATCGGGCGGCCGCGCCGAGGGCGAGCACAGCGGGCCCGAGCGAGTAGGTGAGCGTGTCGGGGTTCCGCCTGGCATACGAGGCCTTGACCAGCGACGCCAGGAGCGCGTGCAGTGTCCCGCTGCTCATGCCCAGGTCCCGACGGAGCTGGGAGAAGGTGAACGACTGGTCGGGATGCCCGGCCAGATGATTGAGGATCCGGATCGTGCGGTCGGCCGACGGCGACATCTTCGAAGTGGCCATGCCCCCGGTCGCCCGCAGGCGTGCCGCGGCCGGTGTCGATGTCTCGACGGTCACCGAGCCTCCTCCCCTTTCCTGCGGGCACCCCGCGCTCCTGTTCTTTCGCCATTTAGAGCAGCCCGTCGTTATCTCGAACCTGAAGCTACACTCGCCCGGGTAGAAACGGCAACCACGGGCGCGACCCGACGGAGGCCCGCCGTGCACGGGCTTCCGCACGCGTCGGCGACCGCATCGGGAAGGACATGGTGCGCATCGGATCGATCGAGGTCACCCAGGTGATCGACGCCATAGGCGTCGTCGACCCGGTCGCGCTCTGGGAATCGGCCGCTGGCGCCGGGGGTGCGACCAAGGGAGCTCGCCAGGTCGACTGGGCCCGACACCCCTCGCTGTTGCGCGACGACGGGCGGCTGGAGATGCCGGTCGGGGAGCTTTCTCGTCCGCAGCGGGGACCGGCTTGTCCTGATCGATTTGGGGTACGGCCCGGAGCCCCCGCACGGGCTCTCGGGAGGTGCCCTCTTGGCCAACCTGGGCGCCCTCGGGGTCCAACCCGGCGACATCACGGACGTGGTGTTCTCCCACCTCCATCCGGACCACGTGGGGTGGGCCACGCGCGCAGGCGTGGTCACCTTCCCTCACGCCACCCACCATTGCCATGCCGCGGACTGGAGTCACTTCGTGACCGACTCGGCCGTGGCGAGCGTCGCCGCCCTCCTCTCCCCCCTGGCCGATCGCATTGAGATGTGGACGGGAGCGCACCGCGCCCTACCGGGAGTGGACCTCGTGGCTGCGCCGGGGCACACGCCCGGAAATGCCTATGTGGTCCTGAGCTCGGGCTCCGAACGGGCCTTTCTCCTCGGGGATATCGTGCACTGCCCCGCCGAGCTGGTCGATGACGAATGGGCCGGGCTGGGCGATGTCGACCCGGTGCTCGCCCGGACGGTCCGGATGAGGCTCGCCCGCGAGCTCGAAGGAGCGGACGCCCAGGTCGCTGGGGCACACTTCCCCGGCATGCACTTCGGCCGCCTGCTGGCCGGAGAGGGATCACGGAGTTGGCGCTGGTCGTGACGGTCGGACCCGCACACCCCGTGCCGGCACGCCACAATGCAGTCAACGAGCAAGGGGATGCGACGACATGTTCGATCTGATAATCCGCGGGGGCACCGTTGTCGACGGATCAGGGCGGCCCAGGTACCGCGCCGACGTCGGCGTGCAGGACGGCCGCATCAGCTCCATCGGCAGGATCACTGAACGAGGCTCCGAGGAGGTCGATGCCGAGGGCAAATTCGTGGCGCCCGGCTTCATCGAGGTCCATACCCATATGGACGCCCAGGTGTTCTGGGACCCGCTCGGCACCTGCTCGTCGTGGCACGGCATCACCACGGCGGTCCTGGGCAACTGCGGCTTCACGCTGGCCCCGTGCGCCGAGCCCGACAAGAACCTGGTCATGCGCAGTCTCGAGCGGGCCGAGGACATCTCCCGGGAAGCCATGCTGGAGGGAATCAGCTGGCAGTGGGAGACATTCCCCGACTATCTCGACGCCGTCGAGCGGATCGAGAAGGGCATCAACTACGCCGGGTACATGGGTCACTCGGCGTTGCGGACGTACGTGATGGGCGAGCGCGCCTTCGAAGAACCGGGGACCGACGACGACGTGGCCACCATGTGCCGCCACCTCGAAGACGCGGTGAGGGCCGGTGCGCTCGGGCTGTCGACCTCGCGTACGCCCAACCACCAGACATCGGACGACAAGCCCGTGCCCAGCCGACAGGCAGACTGGAGCGAGGTGCGCGCCCTCGTCAACCGCATGGGCAGCCTGGGAGCCGGCCTATTCGAGATCGCCAACGAACAGAACGGCGAACCCGGCCTGCGGCGCGCGTACTACGAGCGCTTGCGCGACCTGGCCGTGGAGTCGGGTCGGCCCCTCTCGTTCATCCTCGGCTGGTCCCCCACCTCGCCGGGGACGACGCAGGACTACATCGACCTCTTCGGGGAGGCCGCCGATCGAGGCGGCCGGATCTTCGGTCAGGGCCATAGCCGGGAGTTCATGTCGATCATCGGGTTCCCCGTCCACCTTCCGTTCGACTCACTGCCGTCATGGAAGGCGTTCCGGGAACAGCCCCTGCGGGCCCAAGCGGCGCTGCTTCGGGACCCGGCGCAGCGGGCCCGACTGGTGCGGGAGGCGACCACAGGTCCCTACCGCACGCCCGTCGGGGCCGAGGCCCGTCCGCCGGACTACGACGTGCTGCGGGTACTCGAGCCGGGGGACGGTCCCGTGCGCACCGTGTCCGACGTTGCTGCGGCGCGGGGGGTCGCGCCGATCGACGCGCTCATCGACTTGTCGCTCGAGGCCGACTTCGATTGCTTCTTCGGCCAACCGTTCGCCAACCAGGACATGGACCAGGTGCTCCGCATCCTGAAGGACCCGCACGTGGTGGTGGGTGGCTCGGACTCGGGGGCGCATGTCTCCCAGATCATCGATTCGTCCATTCCGACGTTCCTGCTGTCCCATTGGGTCCGTGCTCGGGAGGCCTTCACCTGGGAGGAGGGGATCCGCAAACTGACGTTCGACCCGGCCATGGCCTTCGGGTTCACCGACCGGGGACTGATCGCAGAAGGCCGGGCCGCCGACCTTGTCGTCTTCGACCCCGAAAGGGTGGCTCCCGATCTTCCCCACGCCGACACCGACCTGCCGGCCGGTGCCACGCGACTCACCCAGACGGCCGTGGGTATCGACGCCACCATCGTCAATGGACAGGTCCTCTTGCGCGACGGCGAGCACACGGGGCGCCTACCCGGCGCTCTGTTGCGGGGACCACTGGGCCAGCAGCGCTGAAGCCGGCACGTGGGCCGATGCGCTGCGCAGAACCGGCGCAGCACGGACCTCTACACCGTGACGGGTATCACCCTCCGTCGCGCCGCGCTTCGGTGACCCGTCCACACCGAGAGCACCATGCCGCAGGCGTGCGATCGTCGGAAGGGTGGACCAGTGACCCACATCCGCTGCATCGCCAGATTACGGGGGACTGCTGTCTCTCAGTTTTCGACACCAACAAACCCTTTCATCGGTAGACCGGACATTCTTCCACTTGCGGTCTCCGACGAAGGGCATTTCATCGGCGAGCGGCGTCCGACACGTGCTCGGGGGACGAGCCTCCCCGTTACTCCCGCTCAGGCATACTGCCAGCGCTGCGCGGGTCCGCCGCCCGGCCACTCCATGCACTGCACGTCGAACCAGATCGGCAAGAGGTACTTCACGTAGAAGGCATGGACGGTGATGGTGGGACCAGTGAGGTCCTCGTACTCTTTGATACGGAGGCGATCGTCCTTCTCCTGAAACCGCTGGCACTCCGCCAGCACCGCGTCAACCTCGTCCCGGGTCTCCATGAGGAGGCCCAGGTGGTCGTAGCCCGGTGATGACATCGGTTTGCCGCTCTCCGCCAGCAGGATGAACTGCCCGTCGTCAGGGCGGAGCAGATGGCAGGACTGGCCGACCACTTCGGTGTCGAGGGCATCCCAACCGAGCACGTCGCAGTAGAACGCGTCGACTTCGTCGCGGAACTCCTTGCTCAGGGTTCCCCTCGGGAACGAAAGCTCCATGTGATTGAACCGCATGCTGGCCATGGTTCGCTCCTCCTCGTTCTACGGCGTCGCCGTTCCATAGAGTCTGGCAGTGATCGGGTCGCGTGCGCTGCCGCACCGCCAAATCCCCAGCAGGCACCAAATTGTAGTAGTTGTATTCGGCCAACGGGAAGGGAGCTCTGACGACCGTGCAGTTTTCCGTGATCTTCGAAGCCCAGCTCGCCAATCCGACCAGGCAGCGGGAGCAACAACTCATACGAGACTGCCTTGAACAGGCGATTTTCGCCGAGGAGATGGGCTTCGACCGCGTGTGGGCGGTCGAGCACCACTCCCTCTACTGGTACGCGCACATGAGCGCACCGGAGATCTTCCTGACCGCCGTGGCGGCCCGGACCTCGAGAATCCGCATCGGCCACGGGGTGGTGTGCATGCCCTTCAACTACAACTACCCGACCCGGGTGGCCGAGCGGGCCGCCATGCTCGACATCATCTCCGACGGTCGGCTCGACCTCGGCGCCGGCCGCGGCGGAACGGCCCAGGAGATGTCGCTGTGCAACGTCGATCCCGAGCGAACAGTGGCCGAGGTGCGCGAGGCGTTGCAGATCATCGGACAGATCTGGCTCGGCGACGAATTCGTCTGGCATGGCGATCTCCTCGACATCGAGGCACCCGCCGGCGCTCCCCGGCACATTGTGGTGCCGCGGCCCGTGCAGACGCCGCACCCCCCGCTGTTCTTGGCGTGCACCCACGCCGACACGGTGCGCACGGCGGCACAGTACGGAGTGGGCGCTCTGGCGTTCGCCTTCGCCGGTCTGGACCACGTGCGCAAGCTCCGGAAGACCTACGACGAGGCGATCGCGTCGCGCAGCGAGGACACGTTGGTGGCGACCGTGGTGAACGACCACTTGGCGGCCTTGTGCCCGACCATCGTGCTCGACGATCGGGAACAGGCGCGCCAGATCGGCGCCCGGGGGCAGCGGTTCTTCGGGGAGTCGATCAGCCACTGGGCGCGCCCGGGAGTACCGGCACCCAACGAGAACTCCGAAACAGAAGACAACGTGGCGTACATGCGGGGCATGAAGACGACAATGGAGGAACGCGCGCTTCGGGGCGAGCTGCCGCAGTACATGAACGATCCTTCACTCGCTTCGGCGACGTTCAATGTCGAACACGCCTATGGCACCGCGAACGATGCCATCGCGTACGTCGAAGAGCTGCAGGACGCCGGCGTGGATGAGGTGATGTGCATGATTCAGATGGGAACCGTCCCCCAGGAAGTCTGTATGGAGACCATGCGGGCCTGGGGACGCGACGTCATACCTCACTTCCGGAGGTCTGTCACGACCTGATGCGCCACCTCACCGTAAGGTGACGGGCACCGACGTCGGCATCCTGAAGAAGGTTCCCGTGACGAAGGGAGGGTCGACCGACTGGTCGAGCGCCACGTCGGGGAACCGGTCCAGAATCAGTTCCAGTGAGGTCCGCATCTCCATGCGGGCCAGTTGGTTGCCCATGCAGAAGTGGGGGCCGCGGCCGAAACCCAGGTGGGATATCGGTTCCCGAAAGGGGTCGTAACGGTGAGGGTCGGCCCAGCGACGGGGGTCCCGGTTGGCCGCGGCCACGCCGACGTCGACCAGCGCGCCCCGCGGCAGGGTCACGCCGTCGACCACGGTGTCCTCGGTGACGAGGCGGGAGAAAGACGTGAGGGGCGGCTCCCAGCGCAGTACCTCTTCCACGCAGCGGGGGATCAGCGTCCGATCGGACTTCACTTGCTGGAGGAGCCCCGGTCGCGACAGGACACTGAGCATCAGGATCCCCGTGGCTCTGTAGGTGGTACCCGTTCCGGCGATGAGGAGCAGGCCACAGAAGCCCATGACTTCGGCGTCGCTCAAGCGGTGCGTGGAGCCGTCCTCGTCGCGCAACTCGCTGGTGACCAAAAGGCTGATGACATCGTCTCCCGGTGACGAGCGCCGGTCTTCGATGATGGGTTGAAGGAACTCGACCAGCTTGGCGGCGGCCGACTCCGACTCCTCCTTGGGCATGTTCGTCGCCGTGCGAATGATCCAGTCGTGGACCAGGGCCGTCTCGTCCTCGCTGATGCCCAGGGCAGCCCCGATGGTGTGGGCGGGAAAGCGGGCGCACAGTGCCATGTACAGATCGCAACGATCGAGACCGTCCAGCGCCCCGAGGAGGCGTTCCAACGTGGGGAGCAACCACCGGTCGTGCCAGCTTTCCATGGTGCGCAGCGCAAAGGCGGGTTGCGCCAGGGATCGGTAGCGGGCGTGCTCCGGCTCATCCATCATCAAGAGGTTGGGGCCCCAGTTCGCCGCCGTGCCGGCGTAGAGCTGTGACGAGAACCTCTCGTGCTCGCGAAAGATCCGCTGGGCCGAATCGTGCCCGATGACCGTGAAGCGTGGCGCGCCATCGAAGCCCACGAAATATTCGAAATCGGGCTGACCGAACAGCGTCGGGAGGCCTCCCGGATGGACGTCGCCCAAGGGGCGTAGCGCGTCGAACACGCCGTGCAGGTCGTTCACCACTCCGAGGCCGTTCATACGGTTACGCATCCGTTCCGCCTCGTTGATGCCGATGTCGAACGTCTTCTCCACTGCGCCCCCTCGCCGACGAGCTGTTCGCTATATCGAAAAGGCACTCGATATATCAACCATGCGTACACCGGTCGGTTTTCGAGCAGCCGGCCCGCGATGGCCAAGGATACGAAGGGATCCGCATCGGTCGCTCGATGCATTTGGGAAGCCGTTGGGTTGAGGTTGATCATGGCGTCGTATGGTCGACATGTGTCGGTCAGCGCGCGGCTCGACCAACTCATGAACGAATCCTTCGTCGCCGATCTCGGCTATCCCGCCGATCCGTCAATGGTTGCCCGTGTCGTGCGCGGATTACAACTTCTGGCCGACGAGATCGACGCAATCGACGCACACGTCAAAGACGCACACGTCGAAGAGCACACGTCAAGGGGACCCTCCTTCATCGGTGGCACCCGAGCAACCCGCCCAGGACGCATCGACGGCGCACGTCGACCACCGCTCACCGATCGGACTGGAGTGACGATTCCTTGCCGGGCCGTCGTTGTGGCCATCGTTGTGCCCATCTTTGTGACGGTGTAGTGACGGATTTGAGTATCACGGAGCAAATTGGTGGGAGTGAATCCTCCCCATGCCAGGAGCGCCCATCCACTCGAGGAGATCTCGGTGGACAAGCCGCCCCGTCAGCCCAAGGTGAAGGTCTGGGTCTATTACAACCCGACGAACGGAGAAGCCATTCTCTACGACGGTGATCCGCCGCCTTCCTTCGGCCGTCGCGAGCATGACATCGGTCCCATCGAACTCGACGAAGAGCTGATCGACGCCTACGTGACGGCCAAGAATTTCTGGAACGAGACGCACGCAAGGTTCATCGCCGCCCTCCAGGCAGCGTCAACGTCGCAGAGATAGGTCGAGACGCCAAAAGAAGGTCTGGAGTGTTGCACCGCCGCCACCACACCCGATCAGCCCTAAGGCCTGCTGCCATCCCGAAGGTAAGCACGGTCCGCGTGCTGCGGAGCGATGAAGAACTGTTCGCCGCCATGGACCGGGCAACCGCGTGGTGCACGGAGGGACCACCCAACCGAGCAGAGGCCGTCGAGCCCTACGGAATGACGAGGCGGGGCGGCCCTGACCAGTTCCCGCCGTCCGCCGCGCCGACTACGGATGGCGGAGCACCTCACGGAACTCATCGGCCAGACCCGCGGCGGTGTCTCGGAGCCGACCCACGTCGGGACCGTTGCCGAGCAACGACCTCGATGCGCTGGGCATGACACGCTCGGGACAGGCGGCGAAGACCTGCGCCACATGGTGGGGAGTGGCGCCCTGCGCCCCGACCCCAGGGGCCAGAAAGAGCCCCTGCGGGGCCACGAGGTCGAGGGGTGGATCGATGTGGGTCGGCCCGATCACCGCGCCGACCGGGCCGATCTCGCCGGGGGCCAGCGTGGCGTTGAGCGCCCCGATGGCGAGAAGAAGCGCCTCTTCGACCGTGTGTCCGGACGGGTCCAGGGCGGACTGCACCATGCGACCTTCCGGATTGGACGAGCGGGTCACCACGAGCACGCCGCTCCCGGCCTCATGGGCCCGGGAGACGAAGGAGCCCATGGCCCCCACACCGAGATACGGATGGACGGTGAGCGCGTCGGCCGCGAGTGGGGCGCCGGCGCCGAGATATGCCTCGGCATAGGCATCGTTCGTACTCCCGACGTCGCCCCGCTTGGCATCCACGATGACCAGCAATCCTGCGCTCTGGGCGTCGGCGATCAGCCGCTGGAGCGTGCGGAACCCCCGCCATCCGTGCCGCTCGTAGAAGGCGGCCTGGCACTTGACCAGCCCGACCGTGTCGCGCGCGGCCTCGAGCACGATGTCAGCAAAACGGTCCAGGCCCTCGGGCGTGTCCCCGACGCCCCAGTCCTCGAGCACCGAACCGGACGGGTCGAGACCCCACACGAGCGGCCCGAATCGGGAGCGCACCGCGGCGAACCGCGTGGCGAACGTGTCAGCCATGTCCTCATTCTTGCCGATCGAGAGCCGCCGGGCGGGGAAGGAAACGACGGCCTCATAACCTGTGTCGGTGGCGTGGTCCCTGCGAACTGGTCAGCTCTCCGACGTCGACTCGGTCCTCCGGCTCTGGGTTGCCTCAGCAGCCGAGCCGACCCACACCGACGATGCGGGGAGTCTCACCGCCCTCGTCGTGCACGATCCCTCGGCTCTCATCGTGGCCGAGGCGGACGGAGCGATCATCGGCTCCGTCATCGCGGCCTGGGACGGCTGGCGCGGGTCGGTCTACCGGCTGGTGGTGGCCCCGGCGCACCGGCGCCGCGGCCTGGGACGTCAGCTCCTCGGTGCGGCCGAAGCGCGCCTGGCAGCAGTGGGAGCCAATCGCCTGCAGGCGATCGTCGTGGAGAGCGAGCCGGGGGCGATGGGGTTCTGGCGCGACAGTGGATGGGGGCAGCAGGCCGACCGGGCCCGGTTCGTGCGGGGGTGAGAGACCGGCACGTCGCTCAGACGAAACGCCGGGCCACCGCGGCCGCCTGGGCGCGGTAGCCGGCGCCGAACAGCACCGCGTGGACGAGCAACGGGTAGAGCTGGAAGAGGGCCACCCGCTCCTCCCAACCCGAGCTCAGGGGGCGCACGTCGTCGTAGGCGCGGAGCAGGCGATCGGGCACCGCGCCGAACAGCGCCAGCATGGCCAGGTCCTCCTCGGGGTGGCCGCCGTGGGCCGATGGGTCGATGAGCCACGACCGGCCGTCCGCCCCGAAGAGCACGTTCCCCCACCACAGGTCGCCGTGCACGAGAGCCGGGCCACCGGGCGGGAGTAGTTCGCCCAGACGGGAGGAGACGGCGGTGACCACGTCCTCGAGCCCGCACCGGGCGGACAACGCACGCAGGCGGGCCCCGTAGAACGCGGCGCCGTCCGGGGCGGGCGAGGAGTCGACGTGGCAGGTCCCGATCCACGACGACCCTCCGCCCCAGACGGCACAGGGGGCGCAGTGGAGGACGGCCAGTGCCCTTCCGAGAGCCTCTTCGTGACCGGATGTCCTCGACACCCGCTCGACCCCGGTCGTCACCAGAAGCCCCGGCTCGGCGAGCACGACCGCGGGGACGGGCGGCCCACCGGCCACCGCACCCAGACACCGGAGCCCGTCGGCCTCGTCGAGCACGCCCGCTCCGACCTTGACCACGAACGTGCGCTCCCCCGGCGTGACCATCCACACCTGTTCGCCGAGCCGCTGGGTCGACGCGATCGGACCCAGCATGCCCGCCAGGCGGCGGAGCAGGTGCGCCGGCGGGGCCGCGCCGTAGCCGCCGATCACCACCCGCTCAGTGCGGGGCGGCCGCGTCGTCCAAAGGCCGCCCTGCGCCGGCCAGGTACGCATCGAAGGCCACCGATTGCTCGGTGTCCTCGTACACCTCGTAGTCCTTGATGAGTCCCCATCGGGTGAGGGCCCAGATCACGTGGGGGTTCTCGTAGACCAGCGTTCCATCTCGCTCCTCGAATCGATCGGTACCTCGAAGGACCATCGTCATCCGCCACGGCGGGCCGCTGGCGACCACGTCTTCGGCCTCATGCTGCAGCCCCGTCGCCACCATCCTCTTCAGCCACTCCTCCCGTTCGTTGCTGATCAGTGGTTGACCGCCACGGTTCCGCCGTCGACCACCAGGTGCGTGCCGGTGATGAACGATGCCTTGGGGCTGAGCAGGAAGGCGACGGCGTGGGCGATGTCCACCGGTTGGCCGAGACGACCGAGGGGAGCGGACTTCTCGAACCCTTCACGCAGGCCGGGAATGCTCAGGGCACCGGCCAGCATGGGCGTCTCCACGAAGCCGGGACAGACGGCGTTGACCCGGATGCCCTCCGGTCCGAGCTGGTGGGCCAGCGCCCTGGTGAGCCCGAGGAGACCGGCCTTGGAGGCGCAGTACGCGGGTATGGCGCCGTTGCCCACGATGGCCTCAATGGAGCTGATCCCGACGATGGCGGCGTCCTCGGCGTCACGAAGGTAGGGGAGCAACGCCTGGACGATGAGCGCATGAGCCCGGAGGTTCACATCGACGACGGCGTCCCACAGCGACGCGGTCAAGGCGCCGACCGGGTCCACGCTCACGCGGCCGGCGGCGTGGACGAGGCCGTCGATCCCCTGCATGGCGTCGGCGGACGCACCGACGGCCGACGTCACCGCGGCATCGTCGGTGACATCGACGATGAACGACGGCATGCCGAGCCCCGGCCCCACTTCGAGCACCGCAGGCGAGCTGTCCCAGAGCGCGACGGCGCGCCCCTCGCCGATCAGCACCTCGGCGCAGGCGCGCCCGATGCCCGAGGCGGCGCCGGTCACGACCACCCCGCTCACGGCCGCATCATCACCTTGATGCAGTCAGCGCTGCGTGCCGCCACGGCGGCATAGGCCTGGGGAGCCTCGGCCAGGGGGAAGGAATGGGTGAAGATGCCGTCGGTGCGCAGACGGCCGTGGAGCACCAGCGGAACGAGCTCCTTCCACGTCTGATGGACGGGAGCGGTCGTCATCCGCAACGTCACGCTGCGGAACAGGCTGGTCAGAATCGGCAACGGGTACGGCTCGAAGGTTGTGCACGCCGATGACCGACACGGTCCCGCCCGGCCGCACGCACGTCAGCGCGTCGTTGAGCGTGGCATCGAGTGCCACCGCGTCGATGACCGCATCCACCCCCCGTCCTTCGGTGGCTTCACGCACCGCCTCCACCGTCGGTCCCTCCAGTGGTGTCGCCCCCGAGTCGGCCGCCAGAGCTCGACGCCCCGCCACGGGATCGGCCGCGAAGACCTGACCGGCCCCCAACTGGAAGGCGGCCCGAACCGCGCACAGCCCGACGGCACCGAGACCGAGCACCGCCACGGTGCCCCCGAGAGGGATGTCCGCCCGTTTGGCGCCGATCCATCCGGTGTTGAGATTGTCGGTGAGCAGGAGTGCCGACGCGTCGTCCATCCCCTCAGGAATGCGGAGAAGCTGAAAATCGGCCGAGGGGACGGCGACCAGGGAAGCCTGCCCGCCGCCCAACGCTCCCGCGCCGAACACCCTGGGGCCCTCGACACAGGTGATGGGATCCCCCGTGGCGCACCCCTCGCAGTGGCCGCAGCCGGCCACCGAGGCGGTCAACACCCGGTCCCCGGGCCTGAAGCGGGTCACCTCAGGGCCTGCTTCGGCCACGGTGCCGAGGAACTCGTGGCCGACCGGAAGGCCGGCGCCTACGGGGATGTCCCCGTCGTAGAAGTGCATGTCCGAACCGCAGATGGCGGTGGCATCCACCGCCACCACCACTCCGTCGGCGCCGGGCAGAACGGCGTCAGGCGCCTCGGCCACCGTGACGCTGCGCGGACCATCGATGACAACGTGACGCACTGGACCCCCTGCGACGAGTAGACACAATCCCGATGTTGTGCACTATGACATAGATTGCCGCCCGAGGGACTCCCGTCGAGAAAGGGCCACGAAATGCGCAATCCGCACGCAGGCGAGCCGTTCACCACATCTGACGAGGACATCGCCGCCGCATTGGAGGACGTCAGCATCCCGACACTGCTGCTCTCGCTCGTCCACATGTCGGGGAATCCCGAGCTCATCCGAGGCCGGCTGCGGCCGGCCGGGCTGTTCCTCAACGAGGTCCAGGGCTATATGAGCGAGGAGGACAAGGCGGAGGCGCGGGCCCTGGCCCTCGAGGTCATCCGCGACTACCGCGACCGGGGGTGCCCTGAGCCGGAACCGGTCTCGGCCGAACTGCTGCACGAAATGATGGCCTGGCTGGTATGCGAAGAGGTACCCGACGAGTACGTCCCGATGCTCATGGAGGAGATGGAGCTCGACGGGAGCGACGCCCGCCGGGTCGGCGTGCAGGCCGACGCGGCGGCGCGTGAGGCCTTTCCGGTCGTCGTCATCGGGTGCGGGCAGTCGGGCTTGCTGGCCGGCATCCGATTGAAAGAAGCCGGCATCCCGTTCACGATCGTGGAGAAGAACGCGGGCGTCGGTGGTACCTGGTGGGAGAACTCCTACCCCGGGGCACGGGTGGACGTCGGCAATCACTTCTACTGCTACAGCTTCGAGCCCAGCGATGCCTGGACGGAATTCTTCGCGCAGCAGCCCGAGCTCCAGGCCTACTTCGAGGCGGTGATGCACAAGCACGGCATCGAGCCGCACATCCGGTGGGAGACCGAGGTCCTGGGGGCGCAGTGGGACGAGGACGACGGCACCTGGTCGGTGCGGGTCCGCGCCCAGGACGGAACCGAGTCGAGCCTGACCGCCCGGGCGGTCATCTCGGCCGTGGGCCAGTTGAACCGACCGCACACGCCGGAGATCCCCGGTCAGGAGAGCTTTGGCGGCCCCGCCTTCCATTCGGCCCGTTGGGATCACTCGACAGATATTTCGGGCAAGCGGGTGGCGATGATCGGGGCCGGTGCCAGCGGCTTCCAGATTGCTCCGACGATCGCTCCCGACGTCGAGCATCTCACCGTCTTTCAGCGGACGGCCCAGTGGATGTTCCCCAACCCGAACTACCACGCCTCGGTGGGACCGGGGGTCCGGTGGGCCCTGCGGCACCTGCCGTTCTACGGCCGCTGGTACCGCTTCTTGATCTTCTGGCCCAGTTGCGACAAGGGCCTCGAAGGTGCCCGCGTCGACCCCGACTATCCCGACCAGCAGCGCGCGGTCAGCGAGCGCAACGAGCTCACCCGTCAGATGTTCACCGATTGGATCACCAGCCAGGTCGACAACGACCCCGATCTCATGGCGAAGGTCATTCCCGACTACCCGGCCACAGGAAAGCGCACCCTGCAGGACAACGGCTCGTGGCTGCGCACCCTGTCACGCGACAATGTCGATCTGATCCGGACCGGGATCGACCACATCGAACCCGACGCCATCGTCACCGTCGACGGGGAGCGCCATCAGGCCGACGTGATCGTCTACGCCACGGGGTTCTTCGCCAGCCGGGTGTTGTGGCCGATGGACATCACCGGACGTGACGGGGTCGAACTACGCGCTCTGTGGGGCGAACGGCCGGCGGCGTACCTCGGGATCACCATCCCCGGATTCCCCAACTTCTTCTGCATGTACGGCCCGGGCACCAACCTGGCCCACGGGGGCAGCCTCATCTTCCACTCGGAGTGCCAGATGCGGTACATCACGCAATGTCTCGAGGCACTGATCGCAGGCGACCACCGCGCCATGGAGCCGCACCAGGAGCGCTACGACGACTGGCACGAGCGGACACAGCGCGAGATCAAGACGCTGGTGTGGTCCCAACCATCGGTCAAGCATTCATTCTTCAAGAACGCGTACGGAGAGATCCATGTCCTCAGTCCCTGGCGCCTCGTCGACTACTGGAGTTGGACGAGAGAACCCGACCTGGGTGACTTCGTCGTTCGGTGAGCGTCTCGACCACGCTGTCGCGCACGGGGACACGCGACCGCGTCCTGGCGGCGACCGAGAGGTGTCTGCGACGATCGGGCATCCGGCGGACGACCATGACCGAGATCGCGGCGGAGGCTCGCCTGTCCCGGGCCTGGCTCTACAAGAACTTTCCGGACAAGGCATCGCTCATCGTCGCCGCATTGGTCCAGACCGATGAAGCGTTCTGGGCCGACGCCCACGCCCGGGTGTCCCGCTGCCACGGCATGGCGGCGCAGGTGGCCGAGGCAGTGCGCATATCGAGAGAACACCGGCCCAGGGCCCTCCTTCTCCAGCTGAAGGCCGAGGAGCCCGAGGCATTCGTCGAGACCGTCGGAACCGGGCTGGTCCAGATGATGCCGGGCATGGCACTGTTCTGGTATCCCTACATCGAGTCCGCACGCTCCCGCGGTGAGGTGCGCGCCGATATCGATGTCACCCGCGCCGCCGAGTGGGTCATGAGAGTTGTGCTGTCCCTCGTCACCGTGCCCGGCGAGGCCGTCGATGTCGACGACCCGGCGAGCGTTCTCCGCTTTGTCGACGAGTTTCTGGTGTCCGGCCTGCGCTGATTCAGTAAACTCGGCTCACGCACGGCAGGGTGCGAACCCTCGATTCGGGCTGAGCCCGGGATGGAGCCCAGGTTGGCCCCAGTGGACGGACCCCAGGAACTCCACGGTCGAAAGCTGGCCCTGGTCTTCAGTATCCCGAGCTGGCGCGGGTCTTGGACCGGTTCGCCTCGGAGATCGTCCCGGGCACGCCCGCCAAGGCGCTTGCGGGTGCCGGGGCAGCACCCCTCGACCTGGGGACCTGATCAGGGGCACGACGTGTGGTCGGGCCCGTAGGCCCGACCACGCGGCCGAGGTGACCTCAGGCGACGGCGTCGCTCCGATGGGGCAGCACCCAACCCGGACGGGGGAAATGGCAGGTGTAGCCATTCGGGTAGCGCTCCAGGTAGTCCTGGTGCTCGGGCTCGGCCTCCCAGAAGGGCCCGGCCGGCGTGACCTCGGTCACGACATGGCCCGGCCACAGTCCCGATGCCTCGACGTCGGCGATGGTGTCCTCGGCGACCCGCTTCTGCTCGTCGTCGACGTAGAAGATGGCCGAGCGGTAGCTGGGCCCCATGTCGTTGCCCTGGCGGTTGCGGGTCGTCGGGTCGTGGATCTGGAAGAAGAACTCGAGGATGTCCCGGTAGGTGATCTGCGCCGGGTCAAAGGTGATCTCGATGGCCTCGGCGTGGTTGCCGTGGTTGCGATAGGTGGCGTTGGCCACCTCGCCCCCCGTGTAGCCCACCCGGGTGGAAAGGACGCCGGGACGCTTGCGGATCAGGTCCTGCATCCCCCAAAAGCATCCTCCGGCCAAAATGGCCTTCTCGGTTGTCCCGCTCATCGGGCCACCTCCTGTCCGGTCGCTGCTCCCTCGAAGAGCTTCTTGTACTGGCCATATCCCTCGGCCTCGAGGTCTTCGTAGGGCACGAAGCGCAGTGCGGCCGAGTTTATGCAATAACGCAGGCCGCCCTCTTCCTTAGGTCCGTCGTCGAAGACGTGACCGAGATGGCTGTCTCCGTGACTCGAGCGAACCTCGGTGCGGACCATGCCATGGGTGGCATCGATCTTCTCGAGCACGTTGGCCGGCTCGAGGGGGATCGTGAAGCTGGGCCACCCACAACCGCTGTCGAACTTCTTGGTGGAGGCGAACAAGGGCTCACCCGAGACCACGTCCACGTAGATCCCGGCCTCTTTGTGGTCCCAGAACTCGTTGTCGAACGCCGGTTCGGTGGCGCTCTCCTGGGTCACGGCGAACTGCCGGGCGTTGAGCTGGGAAATCGTCTCTGGGTCCTTGCGGTAACTGTCTGTCACGTCAACTCCTTCGCCACGACGCGTGGCTCTTCGGTACGTACTATTCAACACCCGGGGGGCTCACTTCATTTCCTCGGACGAGCAGCCCAGAGCGCTTCATTTGCCCCGGTCGACCCAGCCCGGACCTGCCGCGTCCGGGGTCAGGCCGGGTCCGCTGCCGGGAGGGAGGGATGCGGGGAGTCGCTCTGGTAGCTTCAGCGCCTTGGAGCGACGAACAAGAGGGGGATCGCATGGAATTCGGCCTTTTCATTCAGGGATACGTCCCCAAATTCCGGCAGGACGTTGATCCTGACGCCGAGCACCATGCCTTCATGGACGAGCTCGAAGTGGTCCAGGCGGCCGACAAGGCGGGCTTCAAGTACGTGTGGGTGACCGAGCACCACTTCTTGGACGAGTACTCGCACCTCTCGGCCAACGATGTCGTGCTGGGCTACTTGGCCCACGCCACCGAGCGGATCCACCTGGGGTCCGGGCATCTTCAACCCGCTCCCCCAGGTCAACCATCCGGCCAAGGTGGCCGAACGGGTCGCCATGCTCGACCATCTCAGCGGTGGCCGCTTCGAGTTCGGTACGGGTCGAGGAGCGGGCAGCCTGGAGATCCTCGGCTTCCTGCCCGGCATGAAAGACCTCAGCGGCACCCGCGAGATCTGGGAAGACGTGATCGGCGAATTCTCCAAAATGTGGCTGCAGGACGAGTATCAAGGTTACGACGGCAAGTTCTGGTCGCTCCCGCCCCGCAAAGTGCTCCCCAAGCCGTACGGCAAGCTACACCCGGCCATGTGGTATGCCGCCGGCAACACCTCGAGCTACGAGATGGCAGCACGACGAGGTCTGGGCGTGCTCGGGTTCTCGGTCGGATCCTTCGACGAACTCGGTCCTGTGCTCAAGGCCTACAAGGACACCATAGGGAGCGCCGATCCGGTGGGCGCGTTCGTCAACGACAACGTCATGGTCACCACGGCGGCGTTCTTGGCCGAGGACCAGGAGACGGCGACCGCCTCGTTGCTCCGCGCCAACGTGACCTACCTCCAGAGCAATGTCTTCCGCTACCACGACACGTTCCCGCACCCCGAGAGCGTGCCGATGTGGCCCGAGCTGATCCCCGAGGTGACCCCCGAGGCAGTACCGTTCCTCCAGGAGAGCGGGACAATTGTCGGCGACCCCGACCACGCCCTCGAGCAGTGCAAGCGCTGGGAGTCGGCCGGGGCTGATCAGCTCGTCTTCGGCATCGGGACGGCCTCCAAGGCAGACTCACTCGAGATGGTCCGGCTCATGGGGGAACACGTGATCCCGAAGATCGATACCGACCCGGTGCACCGGACCACTCGGATGCGTGAGGCGGCCGCGGCGAAGCGGTAGCCGAGGGCGGGGTCGCCTCGGAGCTCGTCGTTCAGAGGGCGGGCGAGCCCTCCGGATGGTCCGGACGGACGGCGTGCTGGTACACGGGATCGTTCCGGTCGCGACGACCCTTGAGAAACCTGTCCGGAATGGCCGAGAACTCGTCCTCGGCATACCTCTGAATCCACTCCGTGGTCGCCACTCGCCGGGAGAATCGCCATTCGCCCTCCCCGTCCGAGGACGCCCGCTGTTCGAGATCGTCGATCCAGCGGAAGCCGATGGCCTGGCCCCGGCGACCGCCTTCGCCGCCGTCGAAGTGCAACGCCATCCCGTAGCTCTCGCAGCGCGCCGACCCGGGCGCCTCGGGATCGATTTCGACCAGCATGTTCGACACCAGATGGACGGTCGATGCGTAGGTCTCCAGGACGTCCCAGACCCAGCGAAGAGCCTCGTCGACGCCGCCGGCGAAGTCCCCGTGGTGGTCATCTGCGTCGTCGTGGTAGCACGAGCGCACCAGGGCCAGATCCATCCGGTCGACGCCGCGGCAGTACCGGAGCACCACATTCTTGATGTCGCGTTCCGCCAGCAGGAGCTGCACGTCATTCACGTGATGCGCTCCCACCGGCTCGCTCTCCATGGACGCAGGCGGGGGGCGCACCCGGCCCGAACGTCAGGCATTCCTCATTCGGCCGGTTGCTCGTAGATCTCGACGGCGCGGGCCAGATCCTCGGCCGAGATCTCGAGTCCGTTCGGAGTCCTGCGCACCCCCAGCTCGTGGGCATTGAAAAAGCCGGCTATGCCGGTGAGGCAATTCATCTCTGCCCCGATACAAATCGTTTCCATCCTGATCGTCACAGACTTAGCAGCAAGGGTTGTGGCGCCGAAAGCGGCTCAGCAGTGTTTCGAGATCATTCGTCATGAATGACGAAAGGCTAATGCCCGGGTGACGCAGTCTGGTGGAGGCTCGCCCGCTACAGGTGCTCGAACGCTCGTGCCTCCACGTCATCGATCGCCGCTACATGAGCCGGCACGTAGATGGCGGCAACGACGGTGGAGACCACCATCACGGCCACGCCCACCAGCGCGGCCAGGCGGAGGCCACTCACGAAGGCCTGATTGGCGGCCTCCTTGGTGGCTTGGGCAAGACCATGGGGCAAGGTGCCGGCCACACGCGACCGCGTCCCCGATCTGAGTGCCGACCGCTTGCCTCGCTCCCGCCGGCAGGCTGTGCAGCGCCCCGGCGAACGCAGCGTGCATGTTGGCGCGGTAACGCCGTCGCGGCGAGGCTGCCGATGATGGCCACTCCGAACGATGCCGCCCAAGAGCTGCACCATGCTCCGCAGCCCCGACCCGGCGCCCACCTTGTCCGGCGAAAGTGTGCCGACGATGGCAGTGGACGCCGGGGCGACCGCCAGCCCCATGCCGGACCCGATCAGGCCGAAGGCGATGGCGATGGTCAAAAACCCCGAGTCGACGGTCAACGTGGCCACGGTGACCAGCCCGCCTGCGATCAGCACCATGCCCGTCAGCATGATGGTGCGGAGACCGAAGCGGTCGGTGAGACGCGCCGCCGACGTTGCTGCTCACAAGACTTCCGATGGCCAATGGCAAGAAGCGGATGCCGACCCCGAACGGGTCGGCCCCCTGGACGAATTGGATGTACTGGCTGAGGAGATAGCTCACGCCGAACATGGCGAAGAAGGCGGCGGTCACCGCGGCCAGGGCGGACGAGAACGTCCGGTTCTTGAAGAGGGCCAGGTCGAGGAGTGGGTCTGCTGCGCCGCCTGTCCCACCACAAGAAGGCGAGCAACAGCACAACGGCGACGACGAAGGAGACCACCACCGTGCGAGAACCCCAGCCGTCGGTGGAGGTGACGATGAGTCCGTAGGTGAGTGCGGTCAGCCCCAAGGAGGAGAGTACGACGCCCACTGGATCGAGTTTCGGGGGATGGACGGCGCGGCTCTCGGAGACGGCGAAGAATCCGCCGAGCAGGGCGAGAACGGCCACCGGCACGTTGATGAGGAAGACAGAGCCCCACCAGAAGTGCTGGAGGAGCCAGCCACCGATGATCGGCCCGGCGGCGGCGCCGATGCCGCCCACGCCGGCCCAGATTCCGATGGCTCGGGCCCGATTGTGGCCGGGAAAGGTGGTCACGACGAGCGACGAGCGTCGCCGGCATCAAGAACGCGGCCCCGAGTCCCATGACCGCCCGGGCCCCGATGAGCGGGCCCGTCGAGTGGACCAGCGCGCACGCCAGTGAGCCGCCACCGAATATCGCCACCCCGATGAGGAAGAGGCGGCGGCGCCCGAAGCGATCTCCCAGTGCACCGCCGAACAGCAGCAGGACGGCGGTCGTCAAGGTGTAGCTGTCGGCGATCCACTGCAACCCGCTACTGCTGGGGTGAAGATTCCCGGACCAGCGTCGGCAGCGCAATGTTGAGCACCGTCTGATCCAATGAGATCAACAGGACGGTGAAGCACATGACACCCAGCGCGAGCCATTGCCGCCTGGTAATGACGGTGTCGTCGCCGAGGCTCGGGAGATCTGGGTCGGGGCTCCGTGTTCTCGAAGCGATGGAAGTCACGTCTCTCCTGGGGTGCAGTTGGGGATTGCCGGGGTCATTCGCCTTTCCCCTCCCCTTGCGACAGGCTGCTGCGGTGCGACACGTACTCCTCGTCTATTTCGGCAGAAGCGGTGTGGCCAACTCCTCGATCCCCCGATAGACAAACGGCGCTGGCGTCGGCTCGACGTCCTGATCGGCCCACGCTTGGAGCGCCGTATTGATCGTCAAGGTGATGGTCCCGGCGGTGATGAGGTTGCGCAGATCCGTAGGGTCCGTGCCCGTGCGCTCGGCAATCACCTCGGCCATCGGTCGCGCTTGCCGTAGGCCTCTTCCAACCAGCGCGCCCTGAGTGCGGGGGTCTCTTGCAGCAGGGCCAGGAAGGAGCGGACTCTCGTGGTGTCCTCCCAACCGGCGGCCAGGGATTGCTCTATGGCCTCGCCCACCGCTAGCTGCAACGACTCGCCGGCCGGTCGGTTTCGCAAGGCGTCGAGAAACAGGTCAAGGCTGGTGGTGCCCAGCGCCACCACCAGGTCCTCTTTGGTCGGAAAGTAGCGAAAGAACGTCCGCGGAGAGACGTCCACCGCGGCCACAATGTCGTCGATCGTCGTGGCCGCATAGCCCCGTTGGTAGAACAGGTCCGCCGCGGCCTCGGCGAGTTGACGCTTCGTGCGTTCTTTCTTGCGTGCTGCGAGCCCCACCTTGGGTGGTTCCATCGTCAGTGCAGCTGTGGCCATGCCCGTCTTCTCCTATTAACAGAAACTGCCGAACGGCTGGTCATGCCATATGGCATGAACTGCCACAGCATAGGGCACGCCATGAGAGGGGGCATGAGCCGCCCGTAGGTCGACGCAGCCGGGCGGCGATCCGCTCCTACGCCCGGGGCCCGGAGAATGCTGACGGCGAGGGAATGAGCAGTGACGCTCGGTCAATTCGGCGCGGAAGGCTGCTCTTCGGCGGTGCGGTAGTCGCCGAATTGGGCATCGCGTTCGGTCAGCGCACCCGTGAGCCCCTTTTCCTGAATTTCCGCGATGAACCGGTCCATCGTTTCGGTATGGATTCCCAGGGCGCACAGTTCGGTGCCCAGACGAATCGCCGTCCGAATGCCCATCGTCTCCATGCCGCGGTGCACGATCCGCTTGTTGAGCTGCAGCACGTCGGAGGGCAGCCGCGCGATGCGCTCCGCAACGGCGAGCACGTTCTCCTCCAGCGTCTCAATAGGAAACGCTTCATTGGCCCAACCGAGCCGGGCCGCCTCGCTTCCCGAGATCGAGTCCCCGGTCAGCATCATCTTCATGGCGGTCCGCATACCGAGGAACCAGGAGTGAAAGTGCATGTCGGGAACGCCGAAACGGACGGCGGGGTAACCCATTTGCGCATCCTCGGCAATGAAGACCAGGTCGCAGCACGTGGCGAGTTCACTGCCTCCGGCCAAGCAGTACCCGTGTACCTGTGCGATCACCGGCTTGGCCAGATCCCAAATGCCCATCCACCCGTCAGTGACATGCCGCGGCCACGCACCTTCGCCGGCCGCCGTGAAATAGGGCAGGTCGAGGCCCTCATTTCCATTTGCCAAGTCGTAGCCGGCACTGAAGCTCTTGCCGTTTCCCCGCAGAATCGTCACGCGGACGTCGGGGTCTCGGTCGTGATCCTGCAAGGCGCGGAGGATGTCGCCTCGCAACGTGTGATTGAGGGCATTTCGCTTCTCCGGTCGGTTGAGCGAAATGCGGCGAACGCGCGGCTTGGGCTCGTCGACCTCAATGAGTGAATACGTCACAACCCCCACCATCCATTCTCAAGAGCGCAGTGCGCTGCGCGGCGTGAACCAGCGTCGACCTTTATAGTGCATCCCCCGTCGACCGAAGGCGGCCGTGACCTGGGCGACATGGACGATCGCACCCTGTCGCCATCGTCCAGAACCGCTCACAGCCTGCCCGGTACCGGGGACGGCCCCAGCCGGACGAACGTGTGTTCGTCCTCCGCTAAAGTGGGCGTGTGCAGGCGTTCTACCAGCCCTCTCTGCTCGATAGCGGAACCACGGTCGGTCTCTCGGCGGTCACTCCCGGGCACCAACGGACGTTCCTGGCCGAGGGGGCGTGGGTCGAGCTTCGCCCCAACTGGGTCTCGGGGTCCGATGGGCTCTTCGACCAATCTGCTGGAGGCGGTTCCATGGAGGGCCGAACGGCGACGGATGTACGACCGGGTACTCGACGTCCCGAGGTTGGTCTCCTTCTACGACGAGAACGAGCAGCTTCCCGACCACACGCTGGCCTCAATGAGAGAGGCGCTCAGCGAGGAGTACCGGCCCGAGCTCGGAGAGCCGTTTCGCACCGTCGGGCTCTGCCTGTACCGGGACGGCAATGACAGCGTGGCCTGGCACGGCGACACCATCGGGCGCGGGCGCACCGCCGACACGCTGGTGGCGATCGTCTCGTTGGGTGCACCGCGGAGCTTCCTCTTGCGCCCACGGGGCGGCGGACACCTCGCGTCACTTTGAAGTGGGGAGAGGCGACCTTCTGGTGATGGGCGGGAGCTGCCAGCGGACGTGGGAACATGCCGTGCCCAAGCGGTCCCGCGTGGACGGACCGCGGATCAGCATCCAGTTTCGCCCGGCCGGCGTGCGCTGAAACCCCGGCGCGGCGAGGCGTGAGCTTGGTAGCTTGCAGCCTGAGAGACACGCGAGAGATCGATGTCCGCATCCACTCGATGCCCGATCAACGACGAGCGCCGTTCCGGTGTCGCGGCGGAGGGGGCGGATGCGGCGACGAGGAGACGAAGAGATGAGCGAGACGAACCAATCGGGGGACCTGTCCAACTGGGCCGACCAGATGAAGGCGTTGGCGCAGGTCGGCGACAACCTGATCGCCAAGTGGCGGCCCGACGGAGCCACCGGGGCGGAGACCCAGGACATGAACAAGCTGGCGCTCTCGATCCTCGCCAGCGGATACCTCTGCCGCGTCTACACGGACTCGTCCCGACCGGTCTTCATGCCCTTGTGGAACTACGCCATCAACCAGGGCGGCCCGGACCCCGATTACGTCTACTCGACCGCCGAGATCGACGCCAAGGGCGTCTACGAGATATCCGGATACCGCGGCACAAGCCGCTTCGTGGAGATCACCCAGCAGAGTTTCGACATGATGCACCCCTCGGACATGGAGCAGGGCAGCCCGGTCCCCGCCATCAACGACCTGGACGACCTTCATCTCGACCAGGACGGCCGCTTCAAAGTTGTGTTGAGCGCCGAACGGCCGACCGACTACGGCGGTGACTGGTGGGAGCTGCACCCTGGTGCCCGCAGGTTGCTCATGCGCAAGTGCGCATGCGACTGGGAGAGCGAGATCGACGCCCGGGTTGCCATCAACCGCGTGGACGACGCGGGCCGCGACATGGCGCCGGAGGAAATCGCCCGCCGATTCTCCGATTTGGCCGGCTGGATCGAGGGAATGATCGAGTTCGACATGCAACTCGTGCGCTACTACCGCGAGCACCACGGCGTCAACACGATCCTGCGTTCTTCGAAGATAGATTCCATGGGCGGATTGCCCAAGCAGGCCTACTACGACGGCATCCACGAGATTGACGACAGCGAAGCCTTGATCATTGAAACCGAGCTGCCCAAAACCTGCCGCTACTGGCAGGCACTCGTCGGCGACGATCGCTTCTGCACCGTGGACTGGATGAACCGGCAGTCGAGCCTGAACGACTCGCAAGCCCGTATCGACCACGACGGCAAGTTTCGCGCCGTCATCTCGCGGCTCGACCCCGGAGTGCCGAATTGGCTCGACAAGGCCGACTACCCGTGGGGGATCATCCAGATGCGTTGGAACCGGGCGAGCGACTATCCCGACCCGACGATCAAGAAGGTGCCGTTCGGCGAGCTACGGAGCCATCTGCCCGAGGACACGCCGGTCGTCACTCCTGCCCAGCGCCGCGAGGACCTACGCCGGCGGCGCGAGAGCGCGCAACTACGGCGCATCTGGTAGGGGCCTCTCCGCTGATCCGACCGATCACGGTTGCTCGGTCAGCCGTTCGATCTCCGCCACGGCCACGTGCATCAATTCGGTCGGCGAGAGCTCAGCACCCCGACCGTAGGCCGTGCGGTAGGCGTCGTTCGACAGCCGGGTCCGGGACGCTCCGAGAACCCGTTCGCGTTGAGCCGCCGAGGCGAGCGCCGTTTGGCCCAACGCCCCGCACAACAGCGTGGCCACCTCGAATGCACCCACCGCCATCAAGGGATCCAAGGTGCTCACGACCGTTTGCAGCTGCTGGGAGAGGTCGCCCGACCGGCCGAATCCCTCGAGCAGTTCCCCCAAGGCGACCAGACCTGCCTTGTGGCCACCACGCGCCGCGTGAAGTTCGCTCAGGACCCGCTTCGCCTGGTCGCCCAGCAGACCGGAATGGCTTACGTCCGCCTGCGTCACTGCCTCGATGAGAGCGCTGCGGGCCCGCTCGGGATCATCGGCGACCAGCACCCGCCCGATCGAGACCAGGCCCATCGCTCGCAAGGAGGCACTCTCCCAACGGTCACCCAGTGCGAGCAATTCCTCCGCCCATCGGAGACCTCCGGCCGGATTGGGAGAAAACGAGGCGGCCAGCGCCCGGTCGAAACAGGCCACCGCGTGGGGCATGGGGTCGCCACTCACTGCCGTGATCTCCACCAGCTGGTCGAGGAACTCCTCGGCCCCCTCGAATTGCGAGCCTGAGGCGCACACGAGGGCCAAGACGTTGCGCGACAACCAGACGGTCGGCTCGCCATCCAGGCGGGCCTCTTGCTGCAGGCTCTTCCTGCTCAGGCTCTCGGCGTCCGTCAGCCGTCCTTCAACCAAGGCCATGTTGGCCGAGACGGCCAGCGCCACCGCGCCCAGGGCGTGTTCCTTCTCGCCCAGCGTGGCGAGCGTCTCGGTCGCCCATCGCCCGATTTCGAACCGCCCGCGCAGGACAAGTTCAGGGACGACCGAGTCGAGCAACTGCATCCCCACATCCCACTTCTTCTGGGCCACGCACCACGCGAAGGCGGCGCGGATGTTGTCGAACTCGAGATCAACGGTGGCGACGCTTCCTGACTCTTGTGGTCCGTAGGGGCACTTGGACAGCCGCGCCGCCAGGGAGGCGAAGTACCTGGCGTGTGCCTCCGCCACTCGTGCCCGGTTTCCATCGGCCTCGAGCTGCCTGGAGGAGTAGTCACTGATCAGCGCGAGCATTCGATAACGGGCCCTCCCGGGGACCGATCCCTCCGTCCCGATGAGGGACTGATCCCACAGATCGGCGATTGCATTCGCCACCTCGCGGTCATCGAGCCCGAGTGCCGCCCCGAGAGCCTCCGCCAACTCCAGTCCGAACCCTCCCTCGCACACCGACAGGGCGGCGAACATCTGCCGCGACGTCGGCGAGAGCAGTCCGAACGACCAATCGATCGTCGCTCTGAGCGCCCGGTGCCGCCGTGAGCCGTCGGCCGCCTCGAGCAGATCGAACGATCGACTCAGGCGAACCTCCAGCTCTGTCGGCGTCATGGCGGTCAGGCGCCGCGCTGCCAGCTCGATGGCCAGCGGAAGGCCGTCGAGGCGGTCGACGATTTCGAGCAGTGACGGGTCCTGCATATCCACCACCGCACCCGCGGCGCGGGCGCGATCGAGGAGAAGGGCGAGGCGGGGCCCCTGGGCTGGCGACCCGGCAGAAAGGCGCCGAAGGGGATGTACCCGCATGATGTGCTCCCCGGGCAGCCCCAGGGCGCGGCGACTGGTAAAGACCACTTTCGCCAACCCACCTTCCCTCAACAGGGGAGCGAGCTCTGCGACAACCGGTGCCGCGACATGCTCACAGTTGTCGACGATCAACAGGGCCTCGGAGAAACTGAGCCAATCAGAGAGGTCCCCGCGTAACTCGGAGGTCGACGCGGCCCGCAGACCGAGCGCCGCGGCCAGACGCTCGACGACCTCGTCACCGGTGGCGGCCGCTGACAGGTCGCAGAACCAGGTTCCTCCGGTGAATCGGGCACCCTCGATCGCGGCGAAATGGACGGCAAGCCTCGTCTTTCCCACCCCGCCGACTCCGGTGAGCGTGACGATTGGAGCCTGATCCACCAGTCCGACCAATTCGACGAGCTCGTCGTCTCGGCCGACAAAGCTCGTGGCGGGCATGGGCAGCGTGCCCGTCCCGGGCCGACCGGCGCGGAGGGCTCGGACGGCGGGGCCCAGCTCGCGATGACGTAGCTCATAGGCGTGGAGGGGCCGGGGCACCTCACTGAGAGACCAGTGTCCGAGATCGAGCAGCTCACAACCGGCGGGTAGCCCATCGCGTGCGAGCTCGGCTGTGGACGCAGACACGACCACTTGCCCCCCATAGGCCGCCTGCGCCAAGCGGGAGGCGTTGTGCAGCACCGGACCGAAGATGCTTCCATCGACCATTTCGGCCTCACCGGTGTGCACGGCCGCCGTGACGGGCAAGCGGCCCATCTCGCCCCACGACTGGGTGGAAACGGATCGTTGGAGCTCGAGAACCGCCCCCAGCGCATCGGAAGGATGGCCGAAGACCGAAAAAGAGCTGCCATCGGCCAGACTCAGCACCCGTCCCCCGTGCCCGGAGACCGCCGCGACCAGAAGCTCGTCATATCGCTTGATGGCGTTGACCATGTCGGCTGGTGCATCGCTCCACAGGCGCGCTCTGCCTTCGAGGTCAGTGGCGGCGATCGTGACGACGACCGGGGCGCCGGTGACCAACGGCCGGCGTGCTTCCGAATGGCTCTTGGCACTGGTGGAATGGCCCACGAGCAGAGCCGGTTCCTGCATGAGAATGGCACGCTCGAGCGCCGCCAAGGCGGGCGAGGGGGCGATACCCAGCTCCTCGGCCAATAGTGTCCGCACCCGTTCATAGGAGCGCAGGGCGGCGGCCTGTGATCCGCTCCGATAAAGAGCGAGCATCAGATGCCCCCACAGTTTCTCGTCGAACGGATGATCCGACACGACGGCCTCGAGCTCCGCCACGAGCTCGGCACCGGCGCCCGAAGCGAGGTCGGCCTCGAACCGCTCCTCCAGCGCACAGAGCCGCGCCGCTTCGAGCGCCGTGCGCCGGGGCCGCACGAAGGGAACGCTGTCCAGCCCGACCAGGGGCGGTCCGCGCCAAAGTTCGAGCGCATGGCGCAGCAACGTGGCGCGGGTGGGCTCTTTCGACCCCTCGACCAGGCGCGAGCGGTCGACGAGCATGCTGAACCGGGTGGCATCGACGTGGTGCGACGGCGCGTCCAGCTTGTAGCCGTGATCGGTCCGGCAGATGGAGGACGCGGCCGGTCCGAGGGCTTTTCTCAGCCTGTACACCAGCGTGTGGAGACTCCCGACGGCGTTGCCGGGCGGGTCATCCCCCCACAGGTCGTCGATCAAGCGACTCTGCGAGACATCCTGTCCCGGGGAGAGGGACAGACGGGCCAAGAGAGCCTTTTCGAGAATCCCTGACAGTTCGACCGGCGCCCCGTCTACCTTGACGATAACCGAGCCGAGCAGGCCGACTTCGATCACCCGCCATTCCTCCCGCTGGTTGAGCCTCCGCTGGGTGCATTGTAGGTGGTCGGGACACCAGCGAAATTCGGGCCGGCCGGTGTGAGTGGACTGCGAGTGCCGTGTGAGGGGGCCGGGAGAACATCGGGGCATGACACATCCAGCCGGGCCGGCGTCCTCGTGTCGATGAGGGCGGCACCCGGGCCGTCGGTCCACGTCAGCGTACGCGCCGTGCCCGACGACGACCTGGTGAGCACGCTCCTTCTCATTGGGCCTTTGTGGAAGTCAGGCGACATCACCGTCTGGCGTTCGGGGGCTGGCTTTGTCGACCTCTCCCCCCTGCTGGCGGACGCCCTGGCGGACGGCCGAATTGAGAGTGCGGCGATCCTCAGGGGCATTTCCGAACCTCCGTCCCGGTGGATCGCCACGAAATGGCCGGGAGCGTTGGTGGTTGACCCCGATCTCTTCGACGCCGTCACGTTCGCCGGCTGGTCGAAGGAGATCAGGCATATCGGCGAGAACGAGCGCACACTGGCCATCCTCTATCCCAGCGCCGTCGACGGCCGGGTACGGCGCAGTCATCCAGCCGGAAAGGGACTGGGCATACCCGAGAACTCGAGCTCGGGCGCCAGTCGGGCGTGACACGCCATGGGGGCCCGCGCCGGCATCGAAGATCTTCTCAAGGCTCCGCAAGGAACTACTTGCGCGGATGGGACAGCTTCCCGAGAGCGGTCCCGGCACCCTCCGGCTGCCGTGCAAGTAGTTCCTTGCGGAGCTTGCGAGTTATGAGGACCCGAGCGTGGCCAAGGCGAGCTCGCCGGCCGGGCGCACCGGCCCGAGCGAGAGCCTTACCCGTCGGTGACCAGATGCCGGATGATCCGGCAGTCCGGGTGTACCCACTGCCCGTAGGACCGGCAAAACTGGCGAAGGCGACAAAGGCCTGGCAGCGCAGAGCGATCGACAGGGCGCGATCCTCTTGTTGCTGTAGCTCCTCAGGCCAGTGGACCAGCCCGGCACAGTAGGCGTCGATCTCCAGCTCGGCCAGCCGTTCGACGTGCTCGCGGACTCCGGTGTCTTTGCAAATGCCGACGCCGATGCGCCAGCCATCCACTTCGAGGACCGTAGGTTCGTCGCCGGGGCTGAACCGGACGCTCTCCTCTTCGCCGAGCCACCGCTTGCGGTAAAGGACGGCCACCCCGGAGGCGCGGACGGCCAGCATGGCGATGAAGAGCTGATCGCGCCAGCCGGTAATTGGCGCGCCGACGAGGGCGATGGACCCGGTCTCGCGACACGCCTGCGCAAGGGGACCGAGCGCGACATCTCCGGGGTCGACCGGGGCCGCCTCGAGCTCATAGCCGGTCAGCGAGAGCTCGGGGAAGACCACGAGCCGGGCCCGGGCATCGCGCACGGACTGTGCATGGATCGACCCATTGGCGCGCACGTCCTGTGGCAGGCATCGAGGTTGGGCCACGGCAATGGTCAACGGACGTCGCACGTTCCCAGCCCATCGGGCCCCATTACGAGGGCGTGCGGTAGCCATCTCGTGTGAGGAGGCGAACCGGATCGGTTCCGTCCCATGACGCACAGGTCTGTGCGACCTTTGCGAGCTGCGCCAGGAATTCAGGGGTCTCTTCTACGACCTCCGTGAAGAAACCAAAGTCGCGAACCGTGTCGAAATACGCGACCCGGCTGCCATTGGCGATGATCTCGCTCGCCAGCTCGTAGCCCAGCCGCGAAAAATGCGCCTTCTTGCCCTCGTAGTCGGGTGAGACGGTGCAGAGCTGATGAAAGCCCGACTCGGATCTTGGCGAACAGGTCACGAAAGATGCTCGGCACGATCGCAGCGCTGCTCGATCAGCTCGATTTGCACGGGTCCGGCCTGCGCCACGGCTATCTGCATCTCGATCTCCGACTCGGTGCCACGGTACGTGCAGCCCACCTCCACCGGGGGCAGTACGTGGAAGGGACCGACCCCATGGACGCGGGCCCAACGCGCCGCCGCAGAGAGCAGGTCGTCGGTCACGAAGCCGAGCTGGAAGAAACGGAAGTCGCCTTCGGGCCAGGGCTGCTGAAAAAGACGATGTTCCATCGGCATCATCGGACGGACTCCATGCGATTCTCTTCGGTCGGGGCGGCGGGCGCACGTGAGGCCCAGCCAACTCTAGACCGTGATGTCCGCCGCGCCCCGGGTCACGCCGGGCGCACCAGACCTTCCTGCATGGCGCTGGCGACGAGCCGGCCGTCCGCATCACGGATCAGGCCGCGTACCAAGCCCCGATGGCCGGAGATGGCCTGCGTCTCCTGCGTGTGGCGATGCCAGCCGTCCAGGCGGACCGGGCGGTGGAACCACAGCGAGTGGTCCAGGCTGACAGAGGTGAACGACTTCAGAGCGGCGCGGTCCGGGTACGCCCGCAAGACCATGTCGAGCAACAGGTAGTCGCTCGCATAGGCGAGCAGCGCGGCATGCAAGAGGGGGTCGTCGCCCACGTCCCGGGGCAGGCGCATCCAGTGGGTGCGGGTCCCCTGGGTGCTCGGGCCGCCCATGAAGTTCGGTGGTTCCCCCATACGGATCTCGAGGGGAGGCGGTTGTTCGATCCAGCTGAGGCCGAACAAACGCTGCTCTGCGGAGAAGTCACGGACCCAGTCCTGTAAGAGAGGAAGCCCATCCGGTCCCGGGTCAGATGGCGCTGTCTCGACGAGCTCGGGCTCACGCGAGCCGGCGTGGAACGAAAGGATCGCCACCAACAACTGGCGCGTGCCCTGCATGACCGTGACGCGGCGGGTGGAGATCGACCGTCCGTCGCGCACCCGATCAACGAGCAGGTCGACCGGCAGTCCCGGAACTCCGCCCTCGACGAAATACGCATGCAGCGAATCGGGCTCTTTGAGGACCACCGTCGCGCTCGCCGCCAGAAGTGCCTGGGCGACCACCTGTCCGCCGAAGACTCGATCGAAGCGGTCCGTCTCACCGTGGGCGCGAAACCGATCTCCGCCCAGCGGCTCGAGCGTGAGCGCCGCGAGGAGGCCGTCCAGGGTGGTCAGGGTCGCCCGCTCGAGTGCACCGTCCTCTTCGTCGGGTGGCGTGGAACGGCTGGAGGTGTCCGGGCTCACGGCGTACATGTGTAGCACCAACGACGATCCACCCCTTGCGGTCCGTCCTCGCCTGGGGAGATCGCCAGGGCCTCAGGTACTCGGCAGCGACCACATGGCGACCAGGAGGGCGAGGTCGTCGTCGCGCGCGCCGCGGACCGTCAACCCTTCAAGGATCGAATCCGCCACTGCCTCAGGGTCCTCGGAATGATTGCGCTCCAATAACGCGGTGAGCGTGCGGAGCCGGCCCTCTGCTCCACTCCTCCCTTCGTCGATCAGCCCGTCGGTGAAGAACACCAAACTTCCGTCCGGTCGGAGTGGGTGGCGCTCCAGGTAGAACTCTCCACCTCCCACACCCAGCGGTCGGCTGGGACGGACCGTCAAGGGGGCGGCCGGACTACCTTCGTAGGCCACGTAGGGCAGTGGGTGACCGGCCGAGGCGACCGCGATCGTCCGCTCGTCGATATCGATGACCGCCAGACATGTGGTCGCCAGTCGGGCGTTGGATTCCTCGATGGCGTAGTCGTCAACGAGTCGAAGAACCTCTGAGGGGTCCTGCGTGACCAACAGGTAGGCGCGAATAGCGCTGCGAAGTCCTCCCATCACCATGGCGGCCGTCATATCGTGTCCCTGGACATCGCCGATGGCGAGAGCCATCCGGTGTCCGTCGAGCCGCACCACGTCGTAAAAGTCTCCTCCCACCTCCGCCACCTCACTGGCGGCCACGTAGCGCGCCGCGGTTCGGATCCCGGGCAGCTCCCCCAAATAGCCCGGGAGCAGACTGTTCTGAAGCAGATGGGAGATAGTCGACTGCTCTTCAAAGGCGCGGGCTCGTTCGATCACCGATGCGACCTGGGACGCCAACGATTCGGCCAAGGTCAGTTCCTCTTCGCCGAACTGCCGGCCCGATCCGGCGGCGATCACGGTGAGCGCACCAATCGCCTTGCTCTCCGCCAGCAGCGGCACCGAGACATAGGACTCGAAACTGAGCGTCCGGGTCAGCGTCAGATGCGTGTCGTTCTGGGTCGTGCTCCGCATGAACTCATCGTCCATTTCCGTGGACCACTGCGACTGTCCCGTCCGCACGGCGCGTGCGGCGGGATGCGAGCCATCGGGGTCAGGGCTGTATCTCACCAGCTCATCGGTCTCGGACTGGTGCGCGGGATCGGCGTGCACCGCGGCCAGCCGCTGTAATCCGCCGGCCGGGCTGACCACGTCGACGAGACAGATATCGCCCAGCGTCGGGAGGGCGACCGTGGCCAGGCGTTCTACCGAATCCCGGAAGTCGCGCGCACCGGCCAGTGCTCGATTCGCTCGTAAGAGGAACTCCTGGTGTCGTTGCGACTGTTCCAGTCGATCGATCAGCTCCGATTTCTGTGATTCGAATTCAAGACGTTCGATGAACTCGCCCAGTTTGGCGCCGACGTCTGCGACAGCAGCGTTGAGGGGCGGGTCGGGGTGCCGATGGAATCTGGTGAAAAGCTCAATCACTCCGAAGAGGCGCTCCCGCGTCCTGATCGGAAACACGAACGCTGTATGCAGACCAACGGCCACGATTGCGTCGTGACGCGCCGACGGCGCGGTCGTCGAGAGATCCAAGTGCCAGATCGGCTCCTCAGAGCGGAGAACCGAACCGGCGAGATCCTGGCCAGCCCGGACCGTCATGCCGGTCGAAGCAGCCACCATCGCCTGGTACGTGTCGGTCTCGCACCAGACGTAGTCACACCGCAAGAGCTCGGAGTCCTCATCCCATAGCCACGCTGTCGCCAGCTCGAAGTCCATGCTCTGCGCCACGATCGAGAGGAGCTCGGGAACGATCGCCGCAGTGGTCCCCGATGCGCCGGCGAGAAAGGCCACGAGTTCGTCGGAGACTCGTTGGTAGCGATCGATGTCAATGCGGTCACTCACGTCCCACAGGACGGCGATCAGCAACCGCGAGCCCACGTCGGGCACCACCATGAAGACGCCGAGGTCAACGGGTAGTTCCGATCCGTCGGCCCGCTGCATCACCACCCGAGTTGGGGCGTAACTCGCTCTCGGGGGGCTCGATCCAATGAGCCGATTGAAGGCGCCCCAGTACGCCGAGCGGAATCGCTCGGGCACCATGTCCATGATGGGCTCGCCGAAGAGGCGCTCCACTTGCCATCCGAGGAGTTGCTGGGTGGCATGGTTGGCATAGAGCACACGGCCCTGATCCTCGACGATGATGACCGCGTTGAGAAGGCTGTCGATAATCCGAGGAGAGAAGGATCCCCCGGTTTCCGCCAAGACGCTCCTCCTCTATACCCGAACCAACCGTCGTCTCTCCCCTGCCGGGCCAGCGTATATCAACCCAAGGTCAGCGGTCTCTTCGCGTGCACCCGTTGGTCGAGTACGGCGCGATCCGACTCAGGAGGTTGTGGATCGCCTCGACGCCTTCCATTCCACGGCCTGGGCCACCAACCACTCGAAGAGGGCGAGGTGTGACGCCAGCTCGAGGAGGTTCTCCGGGTGCCATTGCACTGCGATAGCCGGCCACGTCAGATGTTCGATCGCCTCCACCGTTCCGTCCTCAGCCCATGCCGTCGCGCGCAGACCCTCGCCGATTGCATCGACCGCCTGGTGATGAACGCTGTTGGTGCCCATCTGAGCCGCCCGCTCGACGGCGAACAGCTGCGTGAAAGGCTCGATCCGCACCGCATGCGCCACCGATTGGCGTTCCAGCACCAGGTGAGGCAATGAGGAGTGGGCCGGAAGGTGCTGGATCAGCGTGCCACCACAAGCGACGTTCAGCACCTGGCACCCTCGGCAGACGCCCAAGATGGGGAGCTCCACCTCCAAGGCCTGTCGCACCAACGCCAGCTCCCAGTCATCGCGATCCGAATCGACACCGCCAACGTCAGCCGATGGAGATTGGCCATAGAGCTTCGGATCGACGTCACCGCCGCCGGTCAGGAGGAGGCCGTCAAGTCCCGCCAGCAACGTGCCTCCGGCGGGACCGCCGGGACGCGGCAACAAATGGGCGGTCCCTCCGGACCGGCCAATGGCGTCACCGTACGCCCGGTCCACCACGTCGAGGCGGAGGGTCCCGGTATCCATACGCCGCGTCGTGATGCCGATCACCGGGCTCTCTACCGAAGTCATCCCTCTTTCTACCCGATCGGTCCACAGAGCAATCGTCTCCGCTCTTGAACCGCCGCCTCGGCGTTTACCCTCGGCCGGAACGGAGGAACTTCCCCGGCGTCGCTCCGGTGGGCTCTCCGGCGTCGAATGTCACCTGTCCATTGACGATGGTCCACCGGTACCCTTTGGACCGCTGGATGCGGCGCCAGTCGCCCCCGGGTTGGTCAAAGGCGATCTCGTAACCACCTTCGGGAACCAGCGCCAGCTCTTCGAGGTCATACACCACGATATCGGCCGGGGTTCCCGTCCCTATCCAACCGCGGTCACGCATCCCTGAGATATGCGCAGGCAGCCGGCTCAGGTGATAGTGAGCCTCTTCGAGACTGAGTTGTTCGGTGTCGCGTACAAGGAAGGCGAGGAGGTCGGTCGGATAGGAACCGCCGGTGAAGAATTTGCTGTGAGCGCCTCCGTCGGAAATTCCAGGAACGATGTAGGGCGATCGGATGATCTCCGCGATGAGTGGCGCGTCGTTGCTCGTCACGTCCTTTGCCTCGAACTCGACCTTGAGTCCACCCGCCACGGATAGGTCGAGAAGCACATCAATCGGGTGCTTACCCTCTTCGGCCGCGATGTCCCCCACGCTTCTCCCGACGTAGCGCTGGAGCGTCGGATCAGTGCCGCAGCCGCGCACGATGAACAGAGCGGGATGTCCGACGACACCCAGAGGGGTAGCAATGAGATCTTCCTCTGCTATGAGCGCCTGGCGGCGAGCCGGATCTGCAAGTTTCCGGAGCTTTTCCTCCGTGGTACCCAGGGTCACATCCTTCCAGGGTCCGCTGTAGTCCCAGAGGTTGAAATGTTCCAGGGTGATGGTGGGATACAAGCGCACATTGTTACCCTGCCCGAACATCTGGATGCCGCGCCGGTGACAGTCGGCGAGCCACTCGACGCGCTTGCGGTGGAGCTCTGGGTAGCCGTCGATGACAGCAATGGCATTGAACAGTATGGGGCGCTGTGCCGTGGCGGCGAGCAACTCCAGAAACTCAATGTCCTTGTCTCCAGCCGCATCGTCGCCGTTGAAGTCGTTCAATTGTGAAATTTGGATCGCACCGGCAGAGCGATTGGCCAGCACCTCTGCCAGGGCGAGCACGTCGCGATCCGTCATGAGGTCTGTGGGCATTGGCTCACCGTCGAAATCCCGCTGCGGGGAGTTTGGGCCCAGCCGTTGCACGGACCAGCCGCAGGCGCCGTGATCCATCGCCTCGCCTAAGAGCCGTTGCATTTCGTCCCGTTCGCTATCTGAGGCGGGGCGGTTGCGCGCCGCCTCCAGACCCATGGTCCATATGAGCAACGGTGAAACCGGCACGTAGGTGAGACAGTTCACGCCCTTGGGGATCCGGTCAAGCGAGTCCATGTACTCCGGCAACGTCTCCCAATCCCAGAGCATGCCTTCCTGCATCGCCTCGAGGGAGATGGCCTCGTTGCGCGACATCATCAGCATCGCCCGGTCACGATCAGCGGCTGCCACCGGGGCGAAGCCAAAGCCGCAATTGCCGAGCGTCACCGACGTCACCCCGTGCCATCCGGAAATGGTGCAATAAGGGTCCCACTGGATCTGCGAGTCGTAGTGGGTGTGCAGGTCAATGAAGCCGGGCGCCACGATGTGACCGGAGGCGTCGAGCACCTCCGTCGCCTCCGACGAGGTGATGGTGCTCTCCACCGCCGTCACACGCCCATCCTTTATGCCCACGTCGGACCGGTGGCGAGGCAAACCAGTGCCGTCCACCACCGTGCCGCCCTTGATGAGCATGTCGTAGGTAGCCATCCGCCCCCTCCTTCGCCTGGTTATGCTCGAGCAGCGTACGTTTTCTGAGACATAGTGTCAACAGATCTGGACGGTAGTTTTCTTTTTGTGAACGTCGTTCAGAGAAAGGTCAGCGGTGTCCCCGACAAAGAAATTGCTGGTCGAATCGAACCCACGCCCTCCCGTGCGCGCCGAACGAGCGGAGGGAGAGGCTGCGTCAGCAACGGGCGGAGTTGAGCCGGACCCACATTCTTGATGCAGCCGAAGAGGTCTTCGCGGTCCACGGCTACCACGATGCGACAATCCGCCAGATAGCCAAGGTCGCAGGCTTCTCCCCAGCGGCGGTCTACAGCTTCGTCGACAGCAAGGAGGACCTCGTCTCAGCGATTCTGGACCGGCACGCCAAAGCGCTGATGGACCTGCACGCAGACGTCGTCGCCCGCAACGATCGCACTCCGCAACAGCTCGACGCAATCGTCGACATTCAGGTCGACTACCACCTCGCTCATCCCAATTTCGGGCGGCTGTTCCAACACACCATCGGGCTGTCGTTTCTCGCCATAGAGTCGGCCATGGACGAAACGAGCCGTGTCCGGCTCGGGGAACAGCTCGAACTTCTCGAAGCCCTCTTCACTCGCGGCATGACCGAGGGAGACCTGCACGCCGGGGACCCCGAACACGCTCGCCACGTTGTTCTCATCGTTGATGCAGGGCTATCTGTTCCGAATGTTGCTCGAGAAGACCGAGCAGCGTTCCGATCGAGCCGAGTTCCACGACCTCATGCACCGGGCATTCGTACGAACGTCCGGACCATGAGCGTCGAGAACCTTGCGGCAAGAATCGTCGGCTCCGCCAGCTTGGTCTGACACGCCACCGCGGCCGCGGCAACGCCCCTTGCGGACGCGTCCGGATGGCGCTACCGTTCGATTTCGCCGGTCAATACACGAGTGAACAGGGGGCCGCCGTGGAGGAATTGGTTTACCCGTCGTGCACGCGCGCACTCTATGAGAGCGAAATCTTCGGGGAGACCCTGTTTCTCGCCCTCGTCCAAGAGGCGAAAAACCCAAGGGATCGTTATCACTTGGGCACGCTGCTGCAGTTGGAATCGGAGACCAAGGCAAGACTTCGGCCGCTGCTGTTCAAGCACGGCCTCTCTCTGGATGAGGCGACGGACCTGTCACTCATCGAACTTGCCATAGGGGCGTATCGCGACATGTCATGGCAGGAATTTGCAGAACTCAACGTGCCGGTCGTCGAGGGGTTCTTGGCTCAATTCGAAGCAATCCTCAAAGTGGGCGACGAGGCCGATCACGAGATTCTGGAGTCCATGGTTCGACACGAGGCCTCGATCCTCCGGTGGGCCACCATGGAGCGAGACGGCGACATCGACGGTTCCCTCGACGAGATCATCGCCCAACTGAACTACCCACTGCCGGTGACGTCGTAACGGGGCCTATGGTCGAGAATGGAGCGGTCCGTAGTGCAGCGGGTCGCTAGTGTCTGGATCAACTCCACCGATCGAGAGGGACCACCATGTCAGCCACCAATCGGCTCGCCGTCACCCGCACCGTGCACGCGAGTCCCTCCGAAGTTTTCCGGGTCGTCACCGACCCGGCCATGCAGGTCACCATCGACGGCTCGGGCATGCTCGTTGCGGCACCGGATGCCAAGCGCCTCGAGGCCGTCGGCGACACCTTTGTGATGGACATGGACCGGGAGTCGCTCGGCGACATTCCGATGGGCAAGTACACGGTTCTCAATATCGTCACCCGGATCGTCCCCGACAGCCTGCTCGAATGGAATGTCGGCAGCGCCGAACATGGGCCCTACGGTCACGTCTACGGCTGGGAGATCACCGGGAGTGGGGCCCGATGAGACTGAGGTGACGAACTACTGCGACTGGACTGACATCCCGGAAGAGGCCCGGGATCACTTCCCGATTGTTCCCCGTTCAATGATGGAGCAGTCGGTCGAGAACTTGGTTGCCCTCTTCGCCCAGTAGGCCGACACGCGACGACGGTGCCCGCTCATGCGGTCGGCCCTTTCCCTCATTGTGTGGCGCGCGCTATGGCCTCTTGAATCCTGAACACGCGCAGGGCGTTCTCGCGGAGGAACTTCGGCCAGACGTGGTCCTTGAAGGGAACGTTCGGTAGTTCCCTGAACTGTCGCTCGTAGGTCAGCCCGGCGGGGTAGCCGCAGAACATGATCTTGTCGGCCCCACGCGTGTTGGCATAGTCGATGATGTCCTTCGGGTAGTGCTTGGGGGCGAAGGCACTGGTCATGTAATGGAGTCCGGGCCATTTGAGCATGAGCTTGACGGCCAGAGCGGTCCACGGCTCGGTCCCGTGCATCATGACGAGGCGAAGCTCCGGGAAGTCGTAGCAGACCTCGTCCACCCGTTCGGCGTGTTGGGGCCAGCTCGGCATGCGGGGACCGACGATTCCCACGTTTACCGACATGGCGATATCGAGTTCGACGCACTTCGAATAGATGGGATAGAGCTTCTTGTCGTCGAGGCCGACCTGGGGCGTCAGTCCGGACGGAAAGCACATCGCTCCGACGATGTCGTGCTCGGCCTTGGCCGCCTCCATCTTTCGGAGGGCATCGACCCCCTCGTGCGGGTTCACCGAGATCTGCAGGACTATGCGATCAGGATGCTGCCTCTTCGCCTCGATCCCGACCGGGGTCGTCGTGGCCATCCCGATATCGATGCCGAAGGCATCCATTTTCCCGATGGTCCAGGCGATCACATCGGTACCCTCAGGCACCAGATCGGGTACGTCCTTGAACATGTACTCCGCTGGGAACTCCATCTCCTCCAGGCTCTCGCGGTCCTTGAGGTTGGCCCGGAAGAACGCGTACGTTGCCACCTTCTCGGCCACGCTGCTGTGGGGAAACCCGGTCTGGAGATCGATGACTCCTATTCCGGTCGGCATGCTCATCGTCCATCTCCTTGATCGGCGCCTTTCGTCGAGGGTAGCCAATTCGGCACTCGGCTGCAGCCAACTTCCTCGAGATCAGCGCACCACGAGGAAGTTGGTGGGGTCGACGTCGCTGTTCGGCGGGACGACGTGATCAATGGCCGCAAGCGTGTCGGGAGACAGCTCGATTTCCGCGCAGGTGAGCAACTGGTCGAGTTGCTCTGGCGTGCGGGGCCCGATGAGGACGGAGGTGACTGCCGGTTGAGCCGTCACGAACCCCACGGCCAGCTGGGGAAGCGAGAGGCCGGTGTCATGGGCTATCGACCTGAGCTCGGCGACCATATCGAACTTCCGATCGACCTCGGCCCGGGACCGGTCCCACCACGCCGGGGAGAAGAACTGCCGTGCGGCGCGGCTGTCGAGCGGTGGCGGCGCGTCGCGACGGTACTTGTCGGCCAGCCATCCTCCATTGAGCGGGCCGTAGACGATGGCGCCGATGTTGTGCCGGCTGCACGTGGGCAGCACATCGTATTCAGAGGCTCGGGACAGGATGGAGTAGTGCGTCTGTTCGGCCACTGGTCGTGTAGAGCCGTGTTCGCGCGCGGCCCACTGGCATTCGACGAGCTGCGATCCACTGGCGCCAGAGGTGCCGGCGTAGAGGATCTTGCCCTGACGGACCAGGTCGTCGAGAGCCATGAGGGATTCATCAATGTCGGTATCCGGATCCAGCCGGTGCAGATAGAAGAGGTCGATATGGTCCGTCCGCAGGCGCTGGAGGGAGGCCTCGACGGCCCGCCTGATCCACCGCCGTGACCCACCGCGTTCGTTGACATCGGGTCCGCGTGGAAAGAAGCACTTTGTGGCCAACACAACATCGTCGCGGCGTCGTCCGGCGATGGCACTCCCGACAATGCGCTCGGATTCACCCTTGCCGTAGCCATCGGCGGTGTCGATGTGGTTTATGCCGGCGTCGAGCGACCGGTGAATGATCTCCGTGCACTCGTCGACGTTCTCGTTGACCCCGCGCCCGAACATCATGGTGCCGAGGCTGATGACGCTGAGGCGGACTCCGGTACGCGCCAAGAGTCGATGCTGCATGTCGCCCTCTTTCTCAGGTCGTGCCGCACCGGATCATGCATCCTCCCGCGTGGCCATCCGCCCGTGAGGGCACCTGCACGCGCAGAGACTCGGGGCGGGCACTGGCTCCCCGGTCACTCACCGCCGTCGCGAGTGCGGGCCAGGTAGCCGTCGATGTTGGCCCTCAGCTCCGGAGACGTGAACGACCGGTCCTCTGCGCTGAGCGCAAAGTCGAGCGTTCCCAGCACCGCTCGCTCAAGATGCAGGTTGAGGATCCGCTTCGTGTCTTCCACCGCTCGCCGGGGCAGTCTCGAAATACGGTGTGCGCAGGCCAGGGCCTGATCGAACACCTCATGATCGGGGCAGACGTGGTTGGCCAGGCCGATCTCCGCGGCCCGGCGGGCCGGAATCCGGTCGCCGGTCAGCGCGTACTCCTTGGCCAGCTGCAGGCTGATCATGAGCGGCCAGCTCACCGGGCCACCGTCGGCGGCCACCAGGCCCACCGCGACGTGGGGGTCCGCCAGGTGGGCGCTCTCGGCCATGAACACGATGTCGGAAAGTGCGACGAGACTGCAGCCCAACCCGACTGCGGGACCATTCACGGCGGCCACGATGGGGACCCGGCAGGCCACCATGGCGGTGACGATCTGTCGGCCGTCGACCAGCGACTCCTTCCGCCGCCCGGCGTCGCTGGCCAGTTCGTCCAGGTAGGCGAAGTCACCGCCCGCCGAGAACGCCCGGCCATTTCCCGTCAGGACAACCGCCCGAGCCTCGTCGTCCGCATCGATCTGCGGGAACACTCCGGCCAGTCCCTTGTGGAGTTCGTGATTGGCCGCATTGAGATGATCGGGCCGGTTCAAGCGGACAATCCGGACCGGACCGTCGCTGATCACCTCGAGTTCTTCTGGAAGATGGTAGGTCGTCATCGGCTCGCTTTCCGCACGCTCGTTCGCCTTCCCGCTCCCTCACGAACGCGGGGACGATACCACTCATCTCCGAAATTCAGGGGGTCCGCGCCGGCCGTCGGGTTCCCGTCGGTGTTCACGGAGAGGCGGGCAGTCCGAGGATCCGGCGGGCCACGAGGTTCCGTTGGATCTGCGAGGTCCCGCCCATGACGCTCTGGGCGCGACTGTAGAGATACGCGTGCAACCAGGTGTCATCTCCGTCCCCGTGCGCCACGCCGCCTATGTCGAGTGCGGCGTGACCGACCGCCTGCTCGACCCATGTCATCAACAGCTTGTCGACCGATCCTTGCGGACCGTGCTGGATGCCATTGAGCCGGTCGGACAGACGCCGCTGGACGTGCCGTCGCAACATTTCCACCTCTACGATGGCCCATCCGAGCTCGCGGATCTGGTCGGATCCGAAGGCCGCCGGATCGCTCCGGACGCGGCGCCCGAGGTCGTTGACCATTTTGCTGTAACGGGCCACGTAGCCAAGCTCACCGGGCTCGCGCTCATGGCTGACGACGGTCATCGCCAAGGCCCAGCCCTCCCCGGGCGCGCCGATCATGTTGGCGGCCGGCACCCGGGCTCCGGCGAAATGGACCTCCCCGAATTCCTTCGTGACCCCGTTGATCATCCGGAGCGGCCTCTGCTCTATGCCGGGCTGGCGCATGGGCACCGCGAACGCGGAGATCCCCCGGTGCGTGGCCACGTCGTGGTCGGTACGGGCCAGGAGAAGGCACCACTCGGCCTCGTCGGAGTAGCTGGTCCAGATCTTCTGGCCCGAGATGATGAAGTCGTCCCCCTCGCGATCGGCCCGGGTGCGCAGTGCGGCGAGGTCCGAACCTGCATCGGGTTCGCTGAAGCCCTGGCACCAGCGTTCCCGCCCATTGACAATGCCGGGAAGGAACCGCCGCCTCACCTCCTCACTGCCGTGCTCGAGAATTCCCTGCACCAGGTAGCCGAGACTGGGTCGGGGCGGGGCCCCCGCAGCCGCGAGCTCCTCGTCGACGATGACCTCGAAGACGGTCGAGAGCCCCTGTCCCCCGATCGCAGTAGGCCAGGACATGGCGAAGAATCCGGCGTCGTAGAGTGAGCGGTGCCAAGCCGCCATGCCCGCCCAGTACTCGTCGTCGGTCGATGAAGCGGGCAGGCCGGGGTTGTGGTGCCGCAGCCACGTCCGGAGCCGGATTCGAAAGGCGGACTCGTCCGGGGCGTCACCGAAATCCATCGCCACCCCCTATGCCGTGGTGCGTCAAGACGCGGGCCAGGTTGACGCTGGCATCGCCGCCGACGTCGCTCGAGAGCAGGGCTCGGCGCAAGAAGACGTGGGCCAGGCATTCCCATGTGTTGCCGACGCCCCCATGCACCTGAATCACGGTCTCGCACACAGTGCGCGCGGCCCGGGCGCTGTATGCCTTGGCGGCCGCTGCCGCCGCCAGCGCCTCCGGTCCCGGGAGGGCGTCGACGCCCCACGCCGCGTGCAGCGTGATGCTGCGAGCCCCTTCCGTCAGCGTGAAGGCGTCCGCCAGCATGTGCTGGATCGCCTGGAATGAACCAATGGCCGCGCCGTACTGCGAGCGCGCTTTGGCGTACTCGCATGCCAGTTGCACGGCGCCGCCCATCACCCCGGTCAGGTCGGCCGAGGTCAACGCCAGGGCCAGGGCCGTCCATCGGCTGACGTCGCCCGCAGTGAGGAGCCGGTGCGGATCCTCCACGAGGGCCGGGGCCGCCAGTGGAGGGACGACCACCGAGGGCCGGGTGAGATCGAGACCCGATCGGGGGGGACCCAGTCTCACCTGGGCCAGGCGGTAGCCGTCGGAGTCGGGGACCAAGAAGAGGGCCGCGTCGCAGCCCTGCGCGTCAATGGCCACCATCGGGGATGACGCGGGGTCACCGCGGTGGACGGGCGACCCGAGGCTGGTGTCGAGTCCGACAGTCTCCTCCGAATGGGCGGGCGGGGCGCCGGCGAGCCGGCGCAATTCGGCAGCCAGCGTCGGCCCCAGGAACGAGACGTCGGCCAGTCCCCGGCCGAGCTCCTCCGCGATGATGGCCGGCTCCACTCCCGATGCCAGGGGTATGCTTGGCGCGGTTGCCCTCCGAAGCTCGCGCCAGCCGGATTCGTCGACGGCGGCATTGAGCCTCGCTCTGCGTTCGGGATCGTCGAGCTGTCCGACGGCCTTGGGGCCGAGCTTGTCGACGATCTGCGCGGCCGAGTCCCGCAGCGCTTCTTGCTCGGGCGAGAGTCGTACGTCCATCAGACATCGCCTCCGGGGCCGAGGCCGCGAGCGCATCCATTCGTCGCGGAGCACGCGCCGCAGCACCTTTCCGGACGGCAGGCGCGGGATGTCACCGACCACGACGACGTGGCGAAGTTGCTTGTAGGTGGCCAGCGACGCCGCCACGAGCTGTTGCAGCTCGCCGTCGGCTACCGGCAGGTCGGGGTCGAGCAGCACCGCGGCGACGGGCACCTCGCCGGCTCGTTCGTCGGGTACCCCGAATACGGCACAGTCGCGGACCGCGGGATGGCCGTGCAGCACCGCCTCCAACTCGGCCGGTGCCACCTGGAAGCCGTTCACCTTGATCATCTCCTTCGAGCGATCGGTCAGGTGGACCCACCCTTGTGGTTCGAGCCATCCGACGTCACCCGTGCGGTACCACCCGTCTGCGAACGCGTCGGCCGTGGCCTCCTCGGGCAGGTAGCCGACCATGACGGACGGGCTGCGCACCTGCACCTCCCCGACCTCTCCGCACGGCAGGACCTCACCCGTTTCGAGGTCGGCGATCCGCAACGCCACCCCGTCCGGGGGCAATCCGGCCGAGTCCAGACGCCATTGCGATGGCCGTTCCACCGGGTTCGCCGCGATGACCGGCACCTCACTGGCGCCGTACGCCGGCAACCAGCGCACCCCGGTCCGCTCCGTCACGACGGCAGCCACACTCTCGGAAACCGGCGTCGCTCCCCACATGATGTAACGAAGAGACGAGAGGTCGTACTCTTCGAGGCCGGGGTGGTTGGCCAGCGCCAAGCGCGATGGGCGCCACCGCCATCTCCAACGTCATCTTCTCGCTGGCGATCCGATGGAGCACCTCGTCAAGGTCGAACCGGCGGTGGAGCCGCACCGTCGCTCCGGCCGCTATCGCGCGTAAACAGGTTCAACAGCCCGAGAATGTGGGAGGGGGGCGTGGCGATCTGGAAGCGGTCATCGGGCCCGAGGCCGAGCACGCGGCACCAGTGGGCCGTGGCATGACCCATCGTCTCGTGCGTGTGGCGCACGGCCTTGGGCAGCCCCGTCGTCCCGGAACTGAACACGAGCACGGCCTCGCGGTCCACCTCTCCCGCAGGCGACTCGAGCGGGCTCTGGCTGTAATCGAAAGGGTCGAGCGCCCCGTCGTCGAGGTCGGTCACGAATCCGTCTTCGTGTGTCCCGGCCAGCAGGCGGACCGCCTCGCCGTCGGCCACGGCGTGGACGGGACCGGTCAACGTCAGGGCGTGGTGTACTTCGGCGGCCTTCCAGGCCGGACTCAACAGCACCGTTGCCGCGCCGAGCCGGCTGATGGCGTGGACGGCGACGATGAACTCGACCCGATTCGCCGTCATCACCGCCACGCGGTCTCCCGTCGAGACACCTTGGGCCTCGAGGTGCCGGGCGAACGAGTTGCTGCGCTCGTCCAACTGGCGGAAGGACCAGCGCTCATCGCCGGCCCAGATAGCGTCTCGATCCCCGAACCGGTCCGCCGCTTGCCGGAGCCGCTCATGGATGGTGACGGGCATCGGAAACATTCTTCTCTTTTTTGAGATTCATCGCAACATGTGACGGATGTACACTTCTCCCTATGCGACCAGGAGTGACGGAATGACGGTGGACGAACAGGACGACCTCCGCCGGGAGATCATCGAGACGGTACGCCGGTTCGTGGCGCGAGAGGTCATCCCCGTGGCGTCCGATCTGGAGCACGAGGATCGCTATCCCACCGAGATCGTCGAGCAGATGCGTTCGCTCGGTCTCTTCGGCGTCACCATCCCCGAGGCCTACGGCGGGCTCGGTCTCGATCTCTTGACCTATATCGGGGTCATTGAGGAGTTGGCCTACGGCTGGATGAGCCTGACCGGCGTGGTCAACACCCACACCATGGCCGCCACGCTGATCCTGCAGCACGGTAACGAAGAACAGAAACAGCGCTGGCTGCCGTCTCTGGCTACCGGGGAGCGTCGAGGTGCCTTGTCGCTCTCCGAGCCCGACGCCGGCAGCGATACCCGCAACATCTCCTGCCGGGCCCAGCGCGACGGGGACGAGTACGTGCTGAACGGCACGAAGGCCTGGGTCACCAACGGAGAGCGAGCGGCGCTCGTCGCCCTGGCCGCCCGTACCGAGGAGGGGATCTCGGCGTTCATCGTCGAGAAGGAGCCCGGGCACCAATTCGAGGGCATCTCGGTCAGCCGCCACATCGGCAAGCTCGGCTACCGCGGCGTGGAGACGGTCGAGATGGCGTACGTCGATCATCGCATCCCGGCCGCCAACCTGATCGGTGAAGCCGGGCGGGGCCTCCCCCAGATCCTCGGGGTGCTCGAGCTGGGCCGCATCAACATCGCTTCACGGGCCGTCGGCGTGGCCCGCGCCGCCTTCGACGCTGCCTTCGCCTATGCGCAGCAACGGGTCACGTTCGGTAAACCGATCGTCGAACACCAGGCCATTCAGATGAAGCTGGCGGAGATGGCCACCAGCCTCGAGGCCGCCCGCCTGCTCACCAAGAACGCGGCCGAGCGCAAGATGGCCGGCGAACGCTGCGACGTCGAAGCGGGCATGGCCAAGTTGTTCGCCAGCGAGACCGCCCTTTCTCTCGCCACCGAAGCCATGCGGATCCACGGGGGCGTCGGCTACACGACCGACCTGCCCGTGGAGCGCTACTACCGCGACGCCCCGCTCATGGTGATAGGCGAAGGCACCAACGAGATCCAGAAGTTGGTGATCGCCCGGGGCCTGCTGGCCCGCGCCCGGCCCTAGCGCCCGGACCGACAGGTTTCGCCTCTATCGGCTCTGGCCGCCGTCCTGCGCGAACATCAGTTGATGAGCAGCAATCGATCAGAAGCAGGTCCTCGTCCGAGTAGCGGCTTCGCACCGTGCTTCCCGGTCCGCGACGTGCGGGCAGCACTCGCACAGTATGAACGGCTCGGCTTTGACGTGATGCCGTTCGAGGACGGGATGGAGTGGGCGTGGGTGCGGTTCGGCGCGGCGGAACTCCATCTTTTTCTCAAGAGGGACCACGACCCGAGCACCACGGCGGCTGCGGCGGACCTCATGGTCGACGATGTCGACGAGCTCCAGCGCGCCTGGAGCGCCACTGGAGCGAGCGGAACGAGCGATCCCTACGACACCCCGTACAAGATGCGAGAGGCCGTCCACGTCGACATCGACAACAACCTGATCAGGATTAATTCTCCGCTCGGGAAGTGACGAGACCGAGGCCCGCAGGCAGGGACGCCCGCCGCGAGGGTTCACCCAGACGATCGGGGCGGCGCGCCAAGAACCTCGTCGGTGTGCTCGCCCAGGCCCGGAACCGACGCCACGCGTGCACCGGTCGTGCCGGAGAAGGTCACCGGCCCGTTCATCGACCTCTGCCCGCCGGCGGCACCGCCATCGATCTCGACGAACCCATCGTTGGCCTCCAGTTGTGGGTCGACGACGACCTCGGCCGGAGTCTGCGCCGGGGCCCACCACACGCCCTCTTGGTCGAAGCGCTCCGCCCACTCGGCCAGAGGGCGGTGGCCGATGATCTCGTCGAATATGGCGATGATCTCTGTCCGGTGGCGGCGGATGGCGCTGGCGTCGGCGAAACGCGGGTCGTCGGCCAGATCGGGTCGGCCCAGGGCACGGCAGACGGCTCCGATGTGGCGGGCCGCCTCCAAGCCGGTGAAGAAGAACCACCGCCCGTCGGCGGCGCGGTAGGGATTCATGAGCGGCGCCTGGTTGCGCTCCCTCGGCTCGGCCCGGGCCACCTTGCCGAGCGTCATCTGGAGCCCGAGGTCCCAGCCCAGGACGTAGGCGCCCGTGCGCAGCAGGGACACCTCGACCACCCGCCCCCTCCCCGTGGCCCGCTGTTCGAGCACGGCGGCCAGGAGGCCGGCCAGCGCCGCCAGACCGGTGATGTGGTCACCGATCCCACCACGCGCGTTCAGCGGCGTGCCCTCATGGTCGGCCATCTGCATCGACAGTCCCGACCGGGCCCAGAAGGCACCGATGTCATAGGTCGGTCGGTTCCGCTCGTCGCCGCGCAAGCCGTACCCGCTGATGCTGCAGTAGACGAGACGGGGGTGGCGGGCTACCGTCGCCGCCGGCTCGAGACCGAGCCCATCGAGGGCGTCGGGCCGAAGATTGCTGATGAAGACATCCGCCGACGCCAGCAGGTCCTCCAGATGTTCTCTGTCCTCGGGCTGTCGCAGGTCCAGCACCACGCTGCGTTTGCCCCGATTGTCGAGGGAGAAGGCCGGGTTCGGCATGTCGCTGTCGATGCCCAGTGAGCCGAAGACGTGGCGCATAGGGTCGCCGGAAGGCGGCTCGACCTTTACGACATCGGCACCCCAGTCGGCCAAAAGAGCTGCCGCAGAGGGCGCGGCGACCCAGACACCCAGTTCGATGACCCGCAGGCCCGCCAGCGTCGAGAGACCCGGATCGGCCTCGTCGTTCACCGGTTCACCGGCGAGCGACCCTGCGCCGCCTGCTGGCGGAGAACATCTTTCATCACCTTCCCGGTGGCGTTGATCGGCAGCGCATCGACGACCTCCACCGTCCGCGGGACCTTGTAGTTGGCCATGTGTTCCCGACACCATCCGATGACGTCGGTGCCGGAGAGCCCCGGTGTGCCCGTCACGACAAACGCCATGCCCACCTCGCCCAGGCGGGCATCGGCGACGCCGATCACCGCCGCCTGGGAAATACCGGGATGGCGGAGCAGAACGTTCTCGATCTCGGCCGGATACGCATTGAAGCCGCCGACGATGAACATGTCCTTGGCCCGGCCGACAATGCGGAGGCAACCGGCCGGGTCGATCAGGCCGATGTCGCCGGTCCGCAACCAGCCTTCGGCGGAGAGTGCCTGCCGGGTCGACTCGGGGTCGTCGAGGTAGCCGACCATGACGCTGCCCCCGCGCAGGACCACCTCGCCCGGCTCTCCGGCGGGCACTTCCGCACCGTCATCGTCGGCGATGCGGATCTCGAAACCGGGACGTGGGCGCCCCACCGTGGTGGCGATGGTCTCGACGTCGTCTCCCTGGCCCGTGGCCACGGCCGTCCCCGCCTCGGTGAGCCCGTACCCGGTGATGATGGTCGAGAAGGGCAACTCGTTGTCCATGCGACGGATGAGCTCGACCGGGATGTCGGCAGCACCGGTCACCGCCACCCGCAGACTGGAGAGGTCGTGACTCCCCCGCTCGGGGTGGTCGAGGATGGCTTGATAGAGCGTCGGCGAGCCGGGCAGGACCGTGACACGCTCGCGCTCGATACGGCTCACGACGCGGTCGACCTCGAAGACCGCCTCGGGCAGCATGGTCGCACCGCTGGCCACGCAGGCGAGGATCCCCGCCTTGAGTCCGAACATGTGGAAGTAGGGGTTCACCATCAGGTAGCGGTCATCGGGGCACAGCCCCGTCATCGCCACCCAATCGGTGGCCACACAAAGGGTGCGGCCGTGGGTCATGACCACCCCCTTGGGCTGGCCGGTGGTGCCCGAGGTGAAGAGGATGTCCGACGGATCGTCCGGCCCTACACGGGCACGTCGCTGATCGACTTCGGCCCGTCCGGCCTCCGTGGCCCGACCGAGAAAGCCGGCCCACGATTCGGCGTCGTCCGGGGCCCGCCCCCGGGCCACCACGACGGTGGCCAGGTCGGGCAGCTCTGCGCCGGTGGCGCGCAGCATGCTCGACGTAGTCCGTACCGAGGAAGTCAGTGGCCGTGACCAGAACCCGAGCTCGACTCCGCGTCAAGATGTCCGCCGCCTCCGCGCCCTTGAAGCGGGTGTTCACCGGGACGAGCACCCCTCCGGCCAGGGAACTGCCGAGCATGGCCACCACCCACTCGACGCTGTTGCAGGTCCAGATGGCCACCCGGTCGCCGGGTTCCACGCCGACCGCCACCAATGCGGCGCCGAAGGAGCGGGCTGCTTCGAGGAGCTCGGCAAAAGTGAACCGACTGGGGCCATCCTCTATGGCCAATTTCCCCCCGAAACGCTGCGCGGCCGATGTCGAGCATGGCCGGGATGCTCGGCCACGCGCCCCCGTCACTCATCGAACGGCAACGTCAGCCACGTTCATCAGGCGCGCCAGGTTCCCGCCCATGATCTTGCGGACGGACTCCTCGTCGACGCCGGCCAGCTCGTCCACATAGCTCGCCGGATCGGCCAGCCCCTCGGGGTGCGGGTAGTCCGAGCCGAACAGCACGTGCTCCACACCGAGCAGCTCGGCCAAGGCACCGAGGTCCTCCTCCCAGAAGGGGCTGATGTAGATGTTGCGCTTGACCACGTCGACCGGGTTCTCGGCGAACTCCTGCGGCATCTTCTTGTAGAGGTCGGCCAGGTTCTTCAGCAACGGTTCGACCCAGCTGCTCCCGTTCTCCACCACCGCCACCTTGAGCTCGGGGAAGCGGGACAACGTGCCGTGGCACACCAAGGCCGAGACGGCATCTTCAATCGGCCTCCAGGCCGAGAGCATCCGGAACGCCTGGGGCTGGAACGGGAGCATCTCGGCGTCGCTCCCCATCCAGTCGTTGGCGTAGCGCTCATAGCCACTGTCCGAAGAGTGCATGGCCACCAGGACGTCGTTGTCGACCACCAACTTCCAGAAGGGATCGAACTCCTCGAGGCCGAACGAGCGCGGGCCGCGGTAGCCCCACACCGGAGCCGGCCGGATGAGGACGACACGGGCGCCCCGCGCCAGCACCCATTCGAGCTCCTCGATGGCCCGCTCGACAATCGGCAGCGTGATGACCGGCGTGGCGAAGATCCGACCCTCGTAGTCGAACGACCACGTCTCGTAGAGCCATTCGTTGAGGGCATGAATGGCGGCGTGGGTCAGGTCGGGGTCCTCCCGCATCCGCTCCTCGACCAGGCTGGCCAACGTGGGGAACATCAGCGCCCGGTCGATTCCCTGCTCGTCCATCAGCGCCAGCCGGGCCGCGGGCTCACGGAAGGCGGGGATCGATTTCATCGGCTTCCCGAAGATCTCCCGCCGGCTCTTGCCTTCGGGGTTGCCCACTCGGAAGTACTCCTCCTGGGCCCCGGGCCGGGCGACGACGTCGAAGGTGGGGTTGGGGATGTAGTCGCTGATCCGACCCCGGACGACGATTTTGGTGCGCCCCCGCACCTCCACGTAGTCGATGGCGCCCTTGTACCGCTCCGGCAGGTACTTGGTCAACGCGTCCTGGGTCTCGTAGAGGTGGTTGTCGGCATCGAACAGGGGAATGCTGAGAGCGGGTGGCGCCATGATCCCTATTTCCTCACTGACTTCTGGGCATGAGAGATGAGAATGAATCTGCTATATTACGAGAGTACCGTTTCTGAAATGGATCCGCCAGTGCCGGACTCGAGGCGAGCCCTCCACCGATTCAAGGTGGTGGGATCGGAATTTCCGTCGAGAACGTGCTTCTTATTTGTGGAAGGATTCGTTCGATGACCACGATGGAACCCGACGTCTACTACGACCCGTACGACTTCGAGATCGACTCGGATCCGTATCCCGTATGGAAGAGGCTGCGCGACGAGCGCCCGCTCTACTACAACGAGAACTACGACTTCTACGCCCTCAGCCGCTTCGACGACGTCGAGCGCTGTTCGCTCGACTGGGAGAGTTACATCTCGAGCAAGGGCACCCTTCTCGAGCTCATAAAGAGCGGCATGGAATTGCCACCGGGGTCGATCATCTTCGAGGACCCTCCGGCCCACAACATCCATCGGCGGCTGCTCTCGCGGGTCTTCACCCCGCGGAACATCGTCGACCTCGAGCCCAAAATACGCGAGTTTTGTGCCCGCAGCTCTCGACCCGCTGGTGGGAGCGCCCGGGTTCGATTTCATCGAGGACCTCGGCGCGCAGATGCCCATGCGCACCATCGGCATGTTGTTGGGCATCCCCGAGCAGGATCAAGAAGCCATCCGCGACCGGATCGACCACGGTCTGCGGCTGACCGAGAGCACCATGCCCGACTTCGACACCATGTTCGCGGCGGCCGAGACCGCCGGCGACGGATTCGAGGAGTACATCGAGTGGAGGGCCACACACCCGTCCGACGATCTGATGACCGAACTTCTCCAGGCCGAGTTCGAGGACGAGGACGGGACCGTGCGGCGCCTCAGCCGCCAGGAGGTTCTCGGCTACGTCAATCTCTTGGCCGGGGCGGGAAACGAGACGACGACGCGACTGATCGGTTGGACGGGCAAGGTGCTCGCCGAGCATCCCGAGCAACGCCGACAGCTGGTCGGCCACCCCGAGCTGGTGCCGAACGCCATTGAGGAGCTGCTCCGTTACGAGTCGCCCTCACCCGTCCAGGCTCGGTACGTCACCAAGGACGTCGAACACCACGGGCAGACCGTGCCGGCCGGCAGCGCCATCTTGTTGTTGACCGCCTCAGGAAACCGGGACGAACGCAAATTCCCCGACGGCAACGTGTTCAACATCCATCGCGAGATCGACCGCCAGCTTGCCTTCGGGTACGGCATCCACTTCTGCCTCGGTTCGGCCTTGGCCAGGCTGGAGGGTCGCATCGCCCTCGAAGAGGTCCTGGCGCGTTTTCCCGACTGGGAGGTCGACTGGGACAACGCCGTGCAGGCCCGGACGTCCACCGTGCGGGGCTGGGAACGACTGCCGGTCATCACGTCCTGAAGGAGAACGCATCATGAAAACGGTGGTCGTCGGCGCATCGAGCCCGACGTCACCGATGCCTCGTCCTGCCGGTCTGCCATCGAGGAGGCGGCGGCCGGGCTGGGCGGCATCGATGCTCTTCTCTATTCCACTGGCGTGGGACACCTGGGCCGACTGGTCGACGCCGGTGTCGACGCCTGGCAACGCTGCACCAATGTGCCCCTGCCGGTCAGCGGCCGAGCAGCATGCCGGCGATGGCGGTGGCGGGCGGGAAGGAGCCGGTAATGCCCGAGCTCATGTAGCCGCCGTCGGTGATCAGGATAGTGCCGTTGATGGCGGACGCGGCGTCGCTACAGAGGAAGACCAGGGGGTAGGCCTGCTCGAGCGGCGTGGCGGGCTCCGTTCCCAACTCGCCGCGGTAGTCGGCTCCGAAGCCCAGCCAGGTCTCCGCGTTGGCCTCGGCGAGGGGCGTGCGCGTCGGGCCCGGGCAGATGGCATTGATGCGGATCCCCCGCTGACCCAATGGGAAAGCCTGCGCCGCCACATAGGCACAGACCGCCTGCTTCGAGTGGTAGTAGTCCGCCTGGCGGTGGGCGGTGATCCACTCCACGCCGCTGTCGAAGTCCGGAGTGGCAAGGAGTTCTTGCAACTCCGGCAGGTTGGCCTCCCAACCGAGCCCGGCGGCAGACGAGATGAACCCGATGGCCGCGCCCCGACCGAGCATGTTCCGCTCCAGCAGCCGGTCGATGAGGTGGCGGTGGCCGATGAAGTTGACCCTCTCGATGCCTTCCGTCCCGTCGGCCACGCCGGCGCACGAGAACAGCGCGTCCACCCGGCCGCCGCAGGCGTCGACAGCGGCTTCGATGGAGGCCCGCTCGGCCAGGTCGACGTGCACCGCCTCGACGCCGGCCAGGGTGATGGGGGCGACATCGGCGATCACGACCTCGGCGCCGGCGTCCCGGGCCAGCTCGGCCGCGGCCGCGCCCATGCCGGTCGCCCCACCCACGACCAGGACGCGCTTGTTGTCGTAGCGGAATGCATCGAAGATGGTCATCTCATCCCTCCGTGCCGTCACGGTCAGGCGACGACGCCTCGGACCTTGAGGTCGATGATCGCATCCTGACTGAGGCCGAGCCCGGCCAGGATGCTGTCGCCATGCTCGTTGAACTCCGGCGCCCGGCCGGGTACCGCCGGCTCCTCGTCGAACTGGACGGGCGCCGCCACCAATCGGAACGGGGTTCCTGAGGCCGTGTGGCACTCCTGCACGTACCCGTTGGCCTCGGTCTGAGGATCGACCGCCGCCTCCAGCGTGTCCTGCACCACCGCCCACTGGCCACTGAACGAGGCGAGGACATCGCGCCACGCCTCGAGCTTGGCCGAAGCGAAGACACCGGTGAGGATCTCGACCGCGGCCGCGCTGTTCTCCAGCAGTGAGGCGTGGTCGGCGAAGCGCGGATCGCTCGCCAGTTCCGGACGGCCGATGGCCTCACACAACGGCGGCCAGTACTTGCCCGCCTGGAGGCAGGTGAAGGCCAGGGAGCGGCCGTCCTCGGTCTCGTAGTTCCTCGACAACGGATTCGAGGACAACCGAGCGGCAGGGGGAGGGGCCCACGGGACGTTGAGCACCAACGAGAGGGCGATGGCTTGCCCCATGGCCCACATCCCCACTCCGAGGAGCGACACGTCGACGATGGTGGACTCGCCGGTACGTTCACGGTGGAACAGGGCGCCGAGGATTCCCCCCGCAATGGTCATGGCACCGATGGAGTCGCCGAACCCGGGCGCCGGCGGGACGGGGATGAGGTCGTATTCGGGCCGCGTGGCCCCGGCCGCCACGCCCGAGCGGGCCCAGAAAGCCAGCGCGTCGTAGGACCCCTTGTCGGCATCCGGTCCGCGCTCGCCCTGACCCGTCCCGCGCACGTAAATGATGCCGGGGTTCTGGGCCCGAATCTCGTCCACCCCGATCTTCAGCTTCGACCGCACACTCGGGAGCTTGTTGGTCAAGAAGACGTCGGCCGTCCCGGCCAGCGTGTAGAGGATCTCCAGACCCTCGGCGGAGGTCAGGTCGAGACCCAGGCTCTGCTTCCCCCGGTTCGAGTGCTCGAGCAGCACGTGGACGTCGTTGGGGATGAGCGCCAGACCCGTCGAGGCCAGGCCGCGCATGGCATCGCCCCGCTCCACGTGCTCGATCTTGATGACCTCGGCGCCCCAGTCGGCCAGCAGAGCCGATGCCGCGGGCACGAACGTGTGCTCGGCCACCTCGAGGACCCGGACACCCTGCAGTATGGCGGTCACGCCTCACCTCCGACGATTGACTGGCGGAGGAGACCAGGAGTCGAGCAGCGCCCCCTCCGACCGGCAACTGCACTCTAGCGAATAGAGACTACCATTCTCATAGGCTGCATTTCTCGGTACGCAAGGAGCACATGATGGCCCGATCCCAGACGCCGGCACACGTGCAGGTCCGAAGCGCCCGCATGCTCAACGTGGACAAGGGCGAACTGGTCCCGGGCAACCTTTTGGTCGAGGGCGACCGCATCCTCGAGGTCGATCCACGCCGGGTCCCGGACGACACGACCGTCATCGACCTCGGCGACGTGACCCTCCTTCCCGGCCTGATGGACATGGAGGTGAACCTCCTCCTCGGAGGACCCGACCACCGCAGCCCGCTGACCGCCGTCCAGGACGACCCCGCCGTGCGGACATTGCGCGCCGTCGCCAACGCCCGTCGAACGCTGCGCGCCGGCTTCACGACGGTCCGGAACCTCGGCCTCTTCATCCAGACCGGCGGCATCCTTTTGGACGTGGCGCTGAAGAAGGCGATCGACCTGGGGTGGATCGACGGGCCGCGGATCGTGCCGGCCGGCCATGCCATCACACCGACGGGCGGGCACCTCGACCCCACCATGTTCCAGGCCTTCGCCCCGCACATCATGGAGTTGACGGTCGAGGAAGGCATCGCCAACGGCGTCAGCGAGGTGCGCAAGGCGGTGCGGTACCAGATCAAGCACGGCGCGCAGGTGATCAAGGTGTGCGCCTCGGGCGGCGTCATGTCCCACACCGGCCCGGCGGGGGCCCAGCAGTACTCCGACGAGGAGCTGCGGGCGATCGTCGACGAAGCGCACCGGGCCGGCCTCAAGGTGGCCGCGCACGCCCACGGCGACCAGGGGATCCGCGCCGCCATCGAAGCCGGCATCGACTGCATCGAGCACGGGTCGCTGATGTCGGACGAAACCCTCGACCTGTTCATCGAACGGGGCACGTTCCTGGTGGCGACCACCTATCTGGCCGACGGCATGGACGTCTCCCAGGCGGCACCCGAACTCCAGGCCAAGGCGGCCGAGGTGTTCCCCCGGGCCCGGGAGACCATCAGCAAGGCCATCAGCCAAGCGGCGCACGCGTCGCCTGTGGGACCGACGCCCCGGCCATACCCCACGGCCGCAACGCCAAGGAGTTGCTCGCACTGGTCGATCGCGGCATGACCCCGCTCGGTGCGATTCGCGCCGCCACGACCGTGGCGGCGGAGCTGATCGATGTCGACGACCGGGGTCGGCTCGAGGCCGGTCTCTACGCTGACCTCATCGCCGTCCCGGGCGACCCCCTGGTCGACATCACGGTCACCGAGGACGTCCGATTCGTGATGAAGGGCGGACAGGTCTACCGCCACGAGGAAAGCGCCCGCTGAAGGACGCGGTCAGCTCAGGCCGGTGGGATGTTCCCGATCCCGTACAGCACGAACTTCCATAACTCCTCCGCCGAGGTGTCATCCTCGGGCCGGACCGAGGAACCGCCGATCGTCGACGAGAAGGCGTTGAACATGATCACTTCGAGGACGACGCCCACCGTCGGCCCACGCCTTAGGTCCTCACGGATCGCCTTGGCGGCCACCGCTTCGTCGAGCAGCTCTTCGAACAGGGCCACGAGCGGTACGAAGGCCCGAGCGGCCTCCTTCGGATGCGTGGTGAGGAGCTGTTGGGCGAACTCCGCCATGATGGGCGGGCGGGCATTGACGACGGTCGTCGGTTGTTCCACCGGACGGCAAAGGCGGTAGTACTCGACCACGAAGCGGTGCAGGCGCTCGAGGGCCTCGTCCTCCCCGGAGATCTCGTCGCGGAGATGGTCAGCCGTCCAGCGCACCGACTCCTCGAACAGCGCCAGCAGGAGCTCGTGCTTGCCGCCGAAGTACTGGTAGAAGCTGCGGAGCGACTGTCCGGAGCGCTCGACGACCTCCTGGACGGTGAAATCCTTGCTCGGACCGGAATTCAGCAACTCGATGGCGGCGTCGAGGAAGCGCTGGACGCGACTCTCCGCCCGGATGCGGGCGGAGTCCAACGAGCGGGCTACCGCTTGCTCCCGCCAACTGAGCCTGTCTGTTTCGGGGGTCTCGGCCACAAGTTTGTTCTTCATTACCCCTAAGAGCGTATCTCACGCTGTAGGACACAGTGCATTTCTCCCTGGCGGGGCATCCTTGCCTCGCTGGAAAGAATCACATTCTTGTTCAAGATCGGAGACCGATCACACGGCCGGCTCGATGAGCATGTCCATGCTGGCCGCGCCGCTGTCGGGGACGCGAGGCTGGCGCCACACCTCGACCGGGAAAGAGACATTGACCAGGGAATAGCAGAGCCAGAGCAAACGGGTGGCGTTCGGCGGGAGCGCGGTGAACTCGAACTGGTCCACGTAGGCCATGGCGTCTTCGAGCCGCGGAAAGGCGGCATCGTAGAAGGCCTGGAGCTCGTCCAGCGTGCTCGACAGTCGTTTGGCATAGCGCTCGGCCTCGCTCTCCAGCGACCAGTCGGCAAAGGGCTCGAGATCGCCGAATTCGGTGGGCAGGATTGACATTTCGTTTCGTCTCCGTGCTCAGGAAGCGGCCGAGATCCGGACCGGTGTGGCGAAGCTCTTCTGATAGTCCTCGACGTAGCCGCGGGCTGTCTTGTGAAGTTGCCGGAGGAGGATCTCCTGGTCGTTGAGGGGGAAGTGCGAAATGGCCCTCGACTCGAGCATCGTCTGAGTCGCCTCCAGCGTGTTGCCGTCCTGCAGCGCGTACTCCTTGAACGTGACCGCGGCGAGCTCTTGCTGCAGGCGCTCGCGGGCATTCTTCGGGGGGACGAAGTACAGCGTCCCCTCGAAGATGTGCGTGTTGTACGACGTGGGCCAGTAGTGATACGTCAGGTACCACCCGGTCTGCCAGACGAGCACCATGAAATTGGGGAAGAAGACGAACGAGTCGACGCCCCAGGCCCGGTGGCGGGCCGGGTTGATCGCCGGGGGCAGCTGGTCCAGGCCGTCGATATCGGGGTGGTCCCAAGGGCCGAAGAGTCCGCTGCGCAAGATCCGCTCGATCGGCTTGACCATGTCGAGATCCTTCGGTGGCGACATCCCGCCCCAGGACGACACCATGCCGTGGGGCCCGTCCAGCTCGTAGGCCAACGCCTCGAATCCGAAACCAGAGAGCTTGCGGGACTCCTCGGCGGTCGCCTGCTTCGCGTGGAGAATCGGGGCGTGGTAGAACTCGGCGAAGGCGTCGATGAACAACTTCCAGTTCGCCCCCACATCGGCCCGGTACTTGTAGACCTGGGTCATCTTGTCGAACGGATACCCGACCATTCCCGCGCCCAGATCGCCCAGGTACTCCTGGACCGAGGTGGTGTTGTCGGGATCGAGGTTCACGAAGATGAACCCCTCCCACGTCTCGACCGCGATGGCGGCCAGCCCGTAGTCCTCCTTGTCGAGGTTGAAGAACTCCGACTCTTGCTGCACGAAGGTCAGCTGACCCTCCACGGAGTAACGCCAGCCGTGGTACTTGCAGGTGAACTGCCGGCAGGTGCCACTCGGTCTCTTGCTGCGGGTAGTCGTTCCACACCAGCTTGTTGCCCCGATGCCGGCACATGTTGTGGAAGGAGCGGATGGTGCCGTCGGGGCCCCGGACCACCACGACGGAGGTCCCGGCGGCATCGAGCTCTTTGGTGAAGTAACTACCCGAGCGGGGCAACTGCTCCACCCGGCCGACGTTCAGCCAGGTCCGGCCGAAGATCGCCTTGCGCTCGAGCTCGTAGTGCTCGGGGGATATGGAGTCCTCATAGGACACCGGCCCGGTGCCCAACTCCGGGTAGTGCTCGGTCCAGCTGCCCTCACTGGGCTTCGCGAAATGCGCCACGTCGTTCCTCCACTTCCGCTTGGGACCCTTCTACGATATCACAGATCTTCAAATAAGAGAACGTCATTTCCGCAGGAGATCCTCGTCGAGCTCGATCCGGAAGGATCGAAAGGCCAGCGCCAGAATTTCGTAGGCGCCGACGGTGAACACCAGGTCCATCAGCTGCTGATCGTCGAACTCGCCGGCCAGGGCCTGCCACGTCGCGTCGGCAATCTCACCGGCCCCGATCAACTCGTCGACCGCCCGCAGCATGGCGGCATCATGCGGGGACCATCCGGGGGCGTCGGGGCCGGCCGCGATCCGCTCCACTTCGCCCGGGTCCAGGCCGACGTCGGCCGCCAGGCACGCGATGCTGCTCCCACTCGTAGGCCGAGCCGCGGAGGGTGGCCACCCGGAGGACCAACAGCTCGCGTTGGCGCGGGGTGAGCGTCGAGGCGAACAGGATGTAGCCGTTGAACGTGTTGAACGCCGCCGTGAGCGCCGGATGGCGGGCCAGGGTGCCCAGCGCGTTCAGTGCCTTCGGTCGATCCTTGGTCTGCGGAAGAGGATGGCGTGACTCAGCCGGTCGCAGCGCGGCGAGGGCCGCCCGCATTTCCACTGGCCACTCCTTGGGTGGCAACGGCGCAATCCGTGCCACCTAGGTGTTCCGGCCGCCGTTGACACCGATGACCTGACCGGTGATGTAGCCGGCCTCCTCCCGGACGAGGAAGGCGCACGTCGCCGCGATGTCCTCGGGACGGCCGACCCGGCGTACGGGCGTACGGGCCGCATGGTACTCGACCCCTTCGCCCAGCTGGCCCTTGCGCTCGGAGGCGCGCAGCATCGGGGTGTCGATGAATCCGGGCGGGATCGTGTTGACGGTGATCCCTTTCGGGCCCAGCTCGAGGGCCAGTGCCTTGGTGAACCCGATCACGCCCGCCTTGGCGGCCACATAATGGGCCATGAGCGGCTGCCCCCCGTGGGCACTGGACGACGAGATGTTGACGATCCGGCCCCATCTCTCCTCGACCATGTCGGGCACCACGGCCTGGCAGCAGTCGAAGGTGCCGGTGAGGTTGACGGCGAGGATGCGGCTCCACTTCTCGGCCGTGATGGAGAGGAACCGGTCGAACCCGTCGAGTCCGGCGCTGTTCACCAGGATGGTCGGCCGGCCGAACTGCTCCCGCACGGCGGTCACGCCTTCATCGATCTGCCCCCGGTCCGTGACATCGACCCGCAGTCCACGTGCCGTACCGCCCGCCGCCACAATTTTTGCCGCAGCCGCCTCGGCGGCCTCGAAATCACGGTCGAAGATGGCGACCGCGTTGTGGTCGGCGGCCAGCCGTTCGCTGATGGCGAACCCGATCCCGGAGGCGCCGCCCGTCACGATGGCTGTTCGTTCGAAACTCACTGGATCGGCTCGTTTCCGTGCAGCGTCGTGCGATGCATGTCCCGGGGCGAGGCGGCGTCGTACGGGCAGGCCCGGTGCAATACGCCGCGGTTGTCCCAGATCACCAGGTCGCCGACTTCCCATTGGTGCCGGTAGATCCGCTCCGGGGTGGTCGAGCGTTCGAGGAGGTCGTCCAGCAGGGCCCGGCCCTCCTCGAATCCCAGGCCGACCACATGTGAAGCCGTGGCACCGAGCACCAGCGACCGCCGTCCCGATTGGTGGGTCCACACCAATGGGTGCTCCTTCGAGGGACGTGAACGCCAGATAGCCACTTCCTCGGGTGATGGGTCTTTGTTCACCAGTCGCTGCGACGCTTCGATGGTGTGCACGACCCGAAGGGAGAGATAGCGATCCTTCTCCTCTTCGGAGAGATCCTCGTAGGCGGCATAGGTGCTCGAGAACTCCGTCTCCCCACCCGACTCTGCCACGGCGTGGGCGCTGAGCAGCGTGGCCATGATCGGGACGTCCTCGGTGCAGCCGTCGATGTGCCAGTCGAACGTCCCGCGCAGGTACGCCGCCGCCGGGTTCTTCGCCGGGTCGAGCGTGACCCGGAAGATCTCGGGGTTCTCCCCCCGGCCGAAGACCTCCACCCGACCCAGCGTCTTGCTGAACGCCACCTGCGTGGCGTCGTCGATGTGCAGCCCGCGAAAGACGAGGGCCCCATGGGTGTCGAGGGCTTCGAGGATCCACTCCGAGAGCGCCGCATCGTTCAGCAGTCGATCACCGTCGACGCCGACGATGGCTGCGCCGACGGTCGTGCCGAGCTTCTCCGTGGTGAGGACGGTCATTCGGTTTCTCCTTCGGGGCCGACCAGCGATAGAGGCAGATTACTCGTTTTAAAGAATATCATTTCCAGTGGGGCGCTCACGGACGTCTGACCTGGCAGCCCGCCCGAAATCCCGAACGCTCGGCCCAATTCGGCGACGGCGCCACGCCGGGGCCCCGCCCGCGGGAGCCAGGGCAATTGCCATTCTAGGAGAACTTCGTTATCGTTTGGAAACATGGCACTTTCGCGCCCTGAAGTGGGCGCAGCAGGCACCGCGCACGACCACGGGTTCCATCCGTTCCGCGTGGCCCGGGTGATTGCCGAGACGGCCGAGGCCAGCTCCTTCGTCCTCGAAGTGCCCGACGAGCTCAGGTCGGTCTTCGCCTACGAGGCGGGCCAGTTCTGCACCTTCCGCGTGCGCATCGACGACCGGGTGCTCCTGCGCTGTTACTCCATGTCGTCCTCTCCGGCGGTGGACTCCGAGCTGACGGTCACCGTCAAACGAACGCCGGGCGGCGTGGTGTCGAACTGGATGAACGACGAGCTGACCGAGGGCGATACGCTCGAGGCGACCCGTCCGGCCGGCGTGTTCCGACTGGGACCGAGCCCGGGCGATCTCGTTGCCTTCAGCGCCGGGAGCGGGATCACGCCGGTGCTGTCCTTGGTCAAGACGGCGCTCGCCACGACGACCCGCCGGGTACGGCTCCTCTACGCCAACCAGCACCGCGACGCCGTGATCTTCGCCTCCGAGCTGGAATCGCTCGGACGGCACTACGGCGAGCGCTTGTCCGTGTCACACCATCTCGACATCGACCGGGGGCTGGTGCAGGCCGAGACCATCGGTGACTTCGCCGACCGAGCGGACGATCCCGAGTTCTACGTCTGCGGTCCCGGCCCGTTCATGGATCTCGTCGAGCAGTCCCTCCACTCGCGTGGCGTTGTGCCGGCGCGCATCCACATCGAGCGATTCACACCCGCCGAATCGATGGACGAAGCCGAGCCCTCAGCGCCACCGGGAACGGGGGCAGCGCAAGAGGCGGGGACACAGGTCACGGTGGAACTGGACGGCCGAGCGAGCACCGCCGACCATCGAGCGGGTACGACGATCCTGCAGACAGCCCGTCAGATGGGCCTGTCTCCCCCGTTCTCCTGCGAGGCGGGGAGCTGCGCCACCTGCATGGCCATGCTGGTGGAAGGGACGGCGGCCATGCACGTCAACAACGCCCTCACCGACGACGAGGTGGCGCAAGGCTGGATACTTACCTGTCAGGCTGTGCCGACGAGCCCGTCGGTGCGCGCCGTGTACGACTATGAGGAGGGGTAATGGAAAAACTGCCGATCGACGACGTGATCGAGATAGAGCAACTGCTGGCCCGCTACGCCGTGGGCATGACCAGGGACGACATCGACACCGTCCTTGACGTCTTCACCCCGGACGGCACGTACAGCGCCTTCGGGGACGCCTACCAACTGGCCGACTTCCCGGCCCTGGTGGCCGCCGCCCCCAAGGGCCTGTTCCTGGTGGGTCCGCCCGCCCTCAACCTGGACGGCGACGTCGGGGACGGCCAGCAGCCGCTGTGCTTCGTCGAGCAGACGACACACGACATGCGGATCGGCTATTACTCGGACACGTACCGCCGGACACCCGACGGATGGCGTCTGCACACCCGTTCGATGACGTTTCTCCGCAAGAGCGGTGCCCGGGACTCGGGCCGGGCCCACGACCCGACGCGTCCCGCGCCCAGCCATTGATGGAGATCGCCGAGTTCCGCCTCGCGCTGGACTCCTGGCTCGACGAGAACGAGTCCCGCCTCACCGATGACCGCCGCGCCGCGGCCACCCTCGACGAGCAGATGGCCCACCTGGCCACCGTCAAGCGCCTGACCTACGAGGCCGGCTTCATGCGCTGGGGATGGCCAGAGCGTGTCGGGGGTTTCGGGGGGTCCACACTGTTGCGCGCCTATCTGGGTGAAGCCCTGACGTCACGGGACATGGTGGAGCCCGGCATCTACTCCATGACCGAGGTGTTGGCGCCCACCATGATCGACTACGCCACGCCAGAGCTCGCCGGGGCCATGGTGCCTCGGCTGCTGCGCGGCGACGAGACCTGGTGCCAGGGGTTCTCGGAGCCCGGCACGGGAAGCAACCTGGCCTCGCTGTCGTGCCGGGCTACCCGAACGGCGGGAGGATGGAGCGTCACCGGCCAGAAGGTCTGGACCAGCCTCGCCCAGTTTGCCGACCGCTGCGTGCTCCTCACCCGGACCGGGACGCCGGACTCGGCCCACCAGGGGATCACCGCCCTCTTCGTCGACATGGACAGTCCCGGGATCACCGTGCGGCCCATCGAGACGATGCACGGCGCAGCCGAGTTCTCCGAGGTCTTCTTCGACGACGTCGTCGTGCCCTTCGACCGCACCCTCGGCGAGGAGGGACAAGGTTGGGCGGTCGCCATGGATCTTCTCCCCTACGAACGGAGCACCGCACTGTGGCACCGGGCCGCGTTCCTCGGCCGTCGACTGCAACTCCTCCTCCGGGCCGCCCCACCCGGGGCACTCGACCCCGGCGCCGTAGGGGAGGTGGCCCAGCTCCTCTACGCGCTGCGCGCCCGCTCGCGGAACACGCAACGCCGACTGGCCGGCGGCGAACACCTCGGTCCCGAGACATCCATCGACAAGGTGCTGGTGGCCACGGCCGAACAGGCCGTCTTCGACCTCGTGGCGGACGGCCTGTCCACCGATGTCCTCATCAAGGACGATCCGACCAGCGCCCGCTGGCGGCGGGAGTTCCTCTACTCGAGGGCCGCCACCATCTACGGCGGGACGGCGGAGATCCAGCGGAACATCATCGCCCGCCGACTCCTCGACCTGGGGGCGGACCGGTGATGGACCCTGGCGACCTCATCCTCTTCGAGCGGAGCCTGCAGCACGCCGTGGGAGTGCACAGTGGCCAGGCGCTCGACGCGGCGCTGCTCGAGCTCGGGTGGCACGATGCGCTCGGCCATGACACACGGACCGCGGTCGCCGTCCTCTTTTCGCTCCAGGGCTCCGAGCACACGTCGTCCGCGTCCTTGGACCATGTCCTGACCCTTCGCTTGGGGCTCGAGCGAGCTCTCCCGAGCGGTGTCGTACTGCCCGCGCTCGGGCAGCTTGACCCACCCGGCAACTACGAGGGCGACCATCTCGTTGTCCGCGGCCTGGGCAGCGCCGCGTTAGAGGACCACGAAGAGACGATCGTGGTCGCCCGGGATGGTGACGCCACTGTTGTCGTCGTCGTACCCACGGCGGCCCTGACCGTGCGCCGGATTCACGGCATGGACGCCGAGCTCGAACTGGTCGAGGTCACCGCCACCTTGGACGTCGATCGCGGCGCGGCAGACGTTGTCGTCCCGGGCGTGGCCGTCCTCGGTCGCTCTCTGCCAACTGGCCGTGGGGCACGAACTGGTCGGCGCCGCCAGGAAGATGCTGGAGCTGGCCCGGCGACACGCACTGGAGCGAGCCCAGTTCGGTCAGTTCATCGGCAAGTTCCAGGCGGTGCGCCATCGCCTGGCCGAGGCGCTCGTCGCCATAGAGGCCGCGGAGGCCATGCTGGGCGCGGCATGGGAAGACGAGTCTCCGACCTCGGCCGCCGTCGCCAAGGCGTTGGCCGGCCGAGCCACGCGCACGGCGGCCCGGCACTGCCAGCAGGTGCTGGCGGGCATCGGTTTCACCTCGGAGCACGAGCTCCATCGCTACATCCGGAGTGTCCTGGTGCTCAATGAGCTCTTCGGGGGCTCGCGAACCCTGACCACTGCGTTCGGGGTGGAGCTGCTGACCACCCAGCAGCTACCGGCTCTGGTGCCGCTGTAGGGGTCAGGAGCGCTCGACAAACGGGAAGATGCGCGTGAAGTCCGCACCCGGGTCCTGGCGATCGAAATCCGCCCACACCGACGCGGTGACCCGGCCGATCGACCGAGGGCCATCGACGTCCTCCACTGCGCCCAGGTAGAGCTGCACGTCCTTGGCCATGAGCGAGTTGGAGAAGCCCGAGGCGTAGCGCCCGGTCACGACGTGATCGGGGAACTTCTCGCTGCTCGCCGCGCTCCGCCCGCTCGACTGGTTCAGCACGCGGAGCATGGTCTCCATGTCCACTCCCACCGAACGGCAAAACGACACCGCCTCGCTGGTGGCGGCGAGCGCGGTGGCCGAAAGGAAGTTGTTGGCCAGCTTCAGGGCCTGACCCATTCCGGCGCGATCACCGACCCGGTACCGACGGTCGCTCAGTCCCGCCAGTACGGGCTCGACATGCGCGCAGGCGTCATCCGGCCCGGCCACCATGACCGTCAGCGTGCGGGCCCGTGCCCCGGCCACGCCGCCCGAAACGGGCGCATCGACGTACGAAATGCCACAACGGGCCAACAGGGCGGCCACGTGGCGCGCCGCGGCCGGCCCGACTGTCGACGTGTCGATTACGTGCGTCATCCGACGATCCGCCGTGGCCTCAATTTCGCGAGCCACCTGCTCCGACGCCTGGCCGTCCGGCAGGCTGAGCACCATCACCTCGCAGCGCCGGGCCACCTCCGCCACATTGCTGGCGTCGGTGACGCCGTCGGGGGCCCGACCCGGCCCGAGGGCGTCGTAGGCGATGACGACAGGGCCGGAGGCCACGAGGTTCGAGGCCAGGGCGCTCCCCATGTTCCCGAGGCCCACGAACCCCACGGGTGGCCCCGTCACACTCCCTCGTCCCGAGCCGTTCGCACCGCCTGGAGCGCGCGCCGGGCAGCGATCCCCGCCGGCGCGCCGCAGTAGGCCGCAATTTGGAACAGCAACTCGTCGAGCTCCTCGTCGGTGACGCCGGTTCGCGCCGCGCTCCCGGCGTGGAGACGGAACTCATCCATGCGGCCGAGCGCCGCCGTCATCGCCATGACCACAAGACTCCGGTCACGTGGCGCCAACGCACCACCGCGAGCCCATACCCCCCATGCCATCGACGTGATGTAGTCCTGGAATTGGGTGGCAACCGAGTCGGGATCCGGGTTTGTGATCTGGCTGTCCACGTAGTCGTCCCCGAGGACGGCCCGCCGCATCGCCCGTGCGGCCTGTAGTCCGTCACTGTCTTCCACTGTTCCCTCCCTAGTGGTCGCGGGTCACCGCATCGGTCAGAACGATGAGGCCAGAGAAGAGAGCAGCTGGCGCGTGCGCTTGGACGATGCGATCAGCTCTTCACGGGACTCGCCGATCGGCACCACCCTCATCGAAATGTCGGTGACGCCGGCATCGGCGAACGAATGGAGGCGCTTCAGGATCATCGACTCGCTCCCAGCCACGAGTATGTCGCCCACCGTCTGCGCGTCCCCATGGTCCAGCAGCTTCTGGTAGTTCGGCGATACCTCGGCCTCGGCCAGTATGCGGTTGGTGCGGGCCACGGCGACCTCGACCTCCTGATCGCCACAGGCACAGACGGGAATTCCCGCGACGATCGCGCGGTGGCGGTCTGTTCGCCGCCTCGGCCGCGCGCGTGAGGGTCGGCACGATGTGTGATCCGATGGCGCGCTCGTCGGCCATCCACAAGATCGTCCCGTCGGTCCGCTCACCGCACAGGCGCAGCATCAGCGGCCCCAGCGCGGCGAGCAGCACCGGGGTCGGCGCCACGTCGGTGATGTCGAGAGGATTGTGCACGCGGAAGAAGTCGTTCTCGACGTCTACCGGGCCGGGAGCGCCCAACGCCTGGTCGAGGACGTCGAGGTAGGCGCGCATGGTGGCGACGGGTTGCTCGTAGGGCAACCCCATCATCTCGTCGATGATCCAATGATGCGAGACGCCCAGGCCGAGCGCGAGACGGCCCTCGCAGACGGCCTGCACGGAGAGGGCCTGCTGGGCCAGCGCCACGGGGTGGCGGGGCTGGACCGGCACGACGGCCGTCCCGATTTCGATACGGGACGTGGCGGCGCCGACGACGGTGGCGGCGGTGAGCGCATCGAACTCATCGGGAATTTGAGGGATCCACACGGTCGACAGGCCGGCCGCTTCCGCCCACTGTGCGTCGGCCTGGAGTCGTGCCACCTTGGAGCGGTAGCGACCTCGCTCAGGCCCCATCATCAAGCCGATTCGCATGCCGCACTCCTTTCCGAGCTCTCCGTGCGCGCCTCATGGCTCGGCCGGCGCGAGCCCGAGGTCGCCCGACGATAATCATCATCTCATTTTTCCGCAACTAGCCTGCCGTCAGCTGAAACGGTATTATCAGGGAGTGACGACCGATGCACCGAGGGTGCGGCCAGAGCCGAGGATGCTGATTGACGGAGAGCTGGTCGAGGCGGCCAGCGGCCAGACGTTCGGGAACGTCAATCCGGCCACCGAGGAACTGCTCGGCCAGGTGGCCGACGCCTCGGTCGACGACATGCAGCGGGCCATCGGGGCGGCACGGAGGGCGTTCGACCACACCGACTGGCCCACCAACCGGGCCTTGCGGCGGCGCTGCCTCGAGCAGCTCCAGCACGCCCTCGCGGCAGTGCGGGAGGAGTTGCGTGAGCAACTCATCCTCGAAGTCGGCTGCCCCCGGATGCTCACCTTCGGCCCCCAACTCGATGCCCCCCTCGACGGCGCGCTGACCTACCCGGCTCAATTGATCGACGAGTTCGCCTGGGAGACCGACCTTCCCGTCGCGCCGGACTTCCGGGGCAACAAGAACGCCCGCCGCATCGTCAAAGAACCGGTCGGCGTCGTGGGCGCCATCGTGCCCTGGAACTATCCGTTCGAGGTCTCGGTGACGAAACTCGCCCAGGCGCTCGCCACCGGGAACACCGTGGTGCTCAAGCCGGCCCCGGATACCCCGTGGAACGCCACGCTCCTCGGGAGGGTCGTGGCCGAGAACACCGACATCCCACCCGGGGTCCTCAACGTCGTCACGTCCTCAGACCATCTGGTCGGCGAGGAACTGACCCTGTCACCAGAGGTCGACCTCATCTCCTTCACCGGCTCGACCGCCGTGGGGAAGCGGATCATGGAGAAGGGCGCGGCCACCCTCAAGCGGTTGTTCCTCGAGCTCGGCGGCAAGTCCGCCACCATCGTGCTCGACGACGCCGACTTCCCGACCGCCATGATGACCGGGCTCGCAGTCTGCTCGCACGCCGGCCAGGGGTGTGCCATCCCGACTCGGATGCTCCTGCCCCGGTCCCGCTACGACGAAGGGGTGGCGATCCTGAAGTCAATGTTCGCCTCGGTGCCCTACGGCGACCCGCAGCGCCCCGACGTGATCATGGGTCCCCTCATCTCGGAGAAACAGCGCGACCGGGTCCTGGGCTACATCGCCCGGGGGGTCAAGGAAGGGGCAACGCTCGCCGTGGGAGGGGGCCGCCCGAGTGATCTCCCGCGGGGTTGGTACGTGGAGCCGACCTTGTTCACCGAGGTCGACAATTCCATGGCCATCGCCCGGGAGGAGATTTTCGGTCCGGTGCTCGTCGTCATGGCGTTCGACGACGATGATGATGCCGTGCGGATGGCCAACGACAGTAACTACGGGCTGGGCGGAGCGGTCCTCTCCGGCTCGCTGGAGCGCTCACTGGCCGTCGCCGCCCGCGTCCGTACCGGCGTCCTGAGCATCAACGGGGGCATGGTGTACGGCGCCGATCTTCCCTTCGGGGGCTTCAAGGACAGCGGCATCGGCCGGCAGAACGGGATCGCCGGCTTCGACCAGTACCTCGAAACGAAGTCACTGGCCTGGCCGGCCGGCTGAATCCACCTGGCCGGGCCGCCGGACGGCCTGCTCGGCCCGAGGGCGGCCGGGGCGAGCGGGGTGGGGCGGTGGGAGGGCTCACGGGGGGCGAAGCCGACGGCGGGCGGTGCGAGGGGAGAGACGGCTGTGGAGAGGGGCGGACGCAGCGGAGCGGGCAGAGTGACACACCAGCGAGGCAGGGCGAGTCCGGGGGGACGAGCCGCGACGACGGGAGACAAGGTCGCCTAGCGCCGCGACCCTGCCATGGAGCGCAGGGCCGAGCCCGCGCGAGGGGGTGCGACGACATCGTCACGAGGGTCGCGCGTGCCCTCGTGAGGAGGGTGTCCCTCAAGTGATCAGCCAACAGTCCAACGACCCCGAGTCGAGGCAGAAGATCGGTGCTCGAGCTCGATGAGACGCCGAGGCAGGCAACCGAAGAAGGCGACCCCACCGTCGTCATCTGCATCGCGGCGGCCGCTGACCCTGCCCCGGCCGGGCAGCAGTGGGCGCCGAGCGTCAGAGGACAAGAACCAGCCGCAGACCCAGGCGCCGCCGGCGCCGGGCCACCACAGACGGCAGGGCGTCCGCACCTCCTGCGCCTACGACTGGCGACAAGATGTACGGCCACATCAAGTCACCAGGACGCCGACGGAGTCTGCCGCTACCTGCGCCCTACACCATGTCCGCTCGCCACGTGTGGAACTCGCCCGCCCTCGACAAGGTCGACGAGTAGGCGACTGGGCACAAGCGAACAACGTGGAGTGGCTACGTGACAATGCCAGCTGGATGAACGATGAGGCGAGTAGGCGTGCGACTATCGACGGGGACAGCTAAGAAGAGAGATGATGATGGTAACTGGGAACGTAGAAGTGGAGTGGTAGGACGTTTGTGGGCCTAGGGGGCCGCTCTGAGCTCGCGCTTGAGCACCTTTCCGGACGGATTGCGCGGCAGGGCGTCGAGAAACACGATGGCCTTGGGGACCTTGAAACGCGGCGAGCTGGGCCCGGCAATGCTCGAGGAGCACGTCGCCGGTCGCCGTGGCGTCGTGGCGCAGGACGACGAAGGCCACGGGAACCTCGCCCCACCGGTCGTCGGGACGGGCCACCACAGCCGCCTCGAGCACGGCGTCGTGTTCATAGAGCACGCGCTCGATTTCCGAGCTGGCGATGTTCTCGCCGCCCGAGACGATCATGTCCTTGAACCGATCCACAATGTAGAGATAGCCGTCCTCGTCGCGCACGCCGACGTCCCCGGTGTGGAACCACCCCCCGTCGAACGCGGCGGCTGTCGCCTCGGGGTCCCGCCAATAGCCCTTGAAGACCTTCGGTCCCCGCATCACGATCTCCCCGCGTTCCCCCGCCGGCACCGATGCCCCCTCCCGGTCCCAAATGTCGAGCTCGAGGAAGAGGCAGGGGCGGCCGACGCTTCCGAGCTTGCTGACCAGGCTGTCGACGGTCGAGGAAGGTGTCCCCCGACACGGTCTCGGTAAGACCGTACGCATCGGCGAACCATGCCCGGGGGAACGTGCGCTGGACACGTTCTATGAGCGGGATCGGCATCTTCTCCCCACCGTTGATGACGACACGCACCGACGAGAGGTCTCGTTGCTCGATGTCGGGCAACGCCATGATCGCGTTGACCATGGCAGGAGCGAGCCACACTGCGGTCACCCGCGATCGCTCGAGCTCATCGACCACGTCGGTCGGGTCGAACACACGATGGATGATGGTGGTCGCTCCCGCCGCGATCAGCGTGGTCGTGGTGAGGTCGAGTGCGCCGACGTGGTAGAGCGGTCCGCAGGCGAGACCGAGGTCGTGGCTGGTGAAGCCGAACTCGACAATGTGGGCCAGATTCTTCCAGGCCAGGTTGGCGTGGCTGATCATGACGCCTTTGGGTCTCCCCGTGGTACCCGACGTGTACATCAAGCGGTGGACGTCATCGGCCCCGGCGTGGACACAGGGTTCGGCCCAGTCGGGCCGACGCAGATCGGCGAGGGACGTCCATCCAACCTCGGTCGTCGGCGCCGCGCACACACGCACGAGCGCCCCATCCATGCCCTTGATCGCCTGGCGGGCGAGATCAATGAGCCGGTCGTCGCACACCAACGCTCGAGATCCGGAGTGCTCGAGGATATAGCGCACTTCGGGTGCGGCGAGCCTCCAGTTGATGGGCATGGCGATGGCGCCGAGGTAGTTGGCGGCGAAGACCGTCTCGAGGAATTCGGGACTGTTGTAGGAGAGGAGAGCCACCACGTCGCCCCGACCCACCCCTTGCTCGGCCAGCCCGCCGGCCAGTGCAGTGGCCCGCCGGGCCATCTCGCCGTAGGTCGTGGTCTCGCCCTCGAACACGGTGATCGCCTTCTCGGGCGATCGGGTGGCGTGATGGGCGAGCACGGCGAACCAGTTCAGATCCGGTTGCATCAGCGGGGCGGACGTCATGATGGAGACGCAACCTCTCTGGGGAGCAGCCCGCTAACCTCGCTGCCAATGGCACGGCCGGCAGCAACCGATGACTCTCCCCGCAGGGCGAACTGGCAGGCGCGTCGCCAGGTGATCATCGACACGTCAGCACCCGTCTTCGCGCAACACGGTTACCACGCCACCGGCATCATGCAGCTCTGTGCCGCCAACGATCTCGGCAAGGGCGCGCTGTACCACTACATCGGTTCCAAAGAGGAACTTCTGGCGGCAATCCATGACCGGGTGATGGACGAAGTGATGCTCGGTGCAGACCGCGTGGCGGAGGCCGGGGGGTCGCCCTCGCAGCAGCTGGCCATGCTCGGCGACGAGTTGCTCGATGTCATCCACCGCTACCCGGACCACGTCTGGGTCTTCCTGCACGAGTTCCCCGCGCTCACCGGCGAGCGCGCCACCGCGTTCCGCGGGCGCCGCCGCGAGTACGAGAGAAGGGTCGAAGCGGTGCTCCAGGCCGGGGTCGACTCGGGCGAGTTTCGTGAGCTGGAGCCCAGGCTCACGGCCATGGCGTGGCTCGGGATGCACAACTACACCTACCTGTGGCTGAAGGCCGGGGGGCGGCTGTCGGCGCGCGATGTGGCCAAGCCGTTCGCCGAGATCTTCATGCGGGGGATCATCAACCCGACCCCCGAACCCCATCACTAGCTGCGTTCACGGCGCGGCATACCCGCCGTCGACGACGATCGCCGATCCGGTTGTCCACCGCGACGCAGTCACCGGCGAGGTAGGAGTAGGCCCCCACGAGGTCGTCGGCCGATCCGAGGCCGAGAGGATGCCGCGCCGCCACGGCGTCGAGCGCTCCGGGGGGAAGATCGGCATGGATGCCGGAGAGGAACGTCCCCGGGCACACGCAATTGACGCGGATACCGTCCCGGGCGTACTCCACGGCCGCCACCTTGGCCAGCTGGATCACGGCAGCTTTCGTGGCACAGTAGGGCGCCGCGTGTGACCACGCCGTCATCCCCGAGACCGACGCCGTGAGGACGATGGAGCCCGAGCCCTGAGGGCGCATGACGCCCACTGCGGCGCGGATCCCGTTGACGGCACCGAGGACGTTGATACGGAAGGCGCGTTCCCAGTCTTCGGTGGCCAGGTTGTGGATCCGCCCGTTCGGCGACAGGACCCCCGCGTTGCTGATCAGGACGTCGAGGCGTCCGAATCGCTCGACCGCCAAGGCGACGGCGGCTTCGACGGCGGCGAAGTCGCTGACGTCGGCCAGCGTCGTCTCGACCGATCCTGCAATGGGAGGAAGCGCGGCGACGGTGGCGTCGAGCGACGTTCCACTGATGTCGCTCAGCAGCAGATCGGTGTCGGGCTCGCCGGCGAGCTGCCGCGTCACCGCCGCACCGAGCGCGCCTCCGGCTCCTGTGATGGCAACGACCCGACGTGGCGACGTCATACCAGCAAGTATCCGCCATCCACGTTGAGCACGGTACCGGTGACGAACGAGGAGGCATCCGACACCAGGAACTGGTACGCGCCGACCAGTTCGGTCGGTGCTCCCCAGCGGCGTTGTGCCGTGTGCCCGGTGATGGCGTCTGAGAGCTTCGGGTTGTTCTTCCAGCCCTCGGCCAATGGCGAATCGAACCATCCGGGAGCAACCACGTTCACGGTGATGCCGGCGGGCGCCAGATCGAGTGCCAGCCCCTTGGCCACTCCGACCACCCCGGCCTTGGATGCGCTGTAGGCGGCGAGCCCTTTGCGCGGCCGCTCCCCCACCACCGAGCCGGTGAAGATCAGTCGGCCCCCGTCGGTCATCACCCGGGCCGCGGCGCGGGCGCCGAGGAACGCGCCGGTGAGGTTCACCTCGAGTATCTGGCGCCAGACCGAGGCATCGGTCTGACGCGGGCCGGCCACGATCGGCGAAATGCCGGCATTGCAGATCCAGGCGTCGATGCCGCCCCATTCGGCCACCGTGGCGTCGGCCACCTCTTCGTTGAAGTCCTCGTCGGTCACGTCGCCACTGAGGACAAGGGACGGACCGGGGAGCTTGGCCGAGACCGCCTTGAGGTCCCTTTCCGTCCGGGCGACCAGCGCAACGGACGCCCCCGCCTGCGAGAACGCATGCGCCAGCAGGGCCCCGAGGCCCCGGCTGGCACCGGTGATGACCACCCTTTTGCCCGAGACCGCGCCGGGACTGGGGAAGGACTCGGGGACCTTGATTTCACCGATCATCGCTCTTCCCTTTTTGTACCGACCGACCGGTATAGTACATGGTTCGTGACCACGGACCCAAGCTCGCCGGCCGGTTTCTCCACGGCGGACCTCCGCGAAATGCACCGGAAGATGCTGCTCATCCGTGGTTTCGAACAGAGAGTGGCCACCCTCTATCGCGACGGTGAGATCCCGGGCTTCGTGCATCTCTCGATCGGGCAGGAGGCGACCGCCGTGGGCGCCTGCTGGCCGCTGGGCGGGACCGACCCCATCACCTCGACCCACCGCGGCCACGGCCACTGCCTGGCCAAGGGGCTGGACCCGCTGGGGATGTTCGCCGAGCTCATGGGCAAGGACGAGGGCACCAACCGCGGCCGGGGCGGCTCCATGCACATCGCCGATCCCACGCTCGGGATCTTCGGCGCCAACGGCATCGTGGCGGCGGGCCTCCCCATCGCGGTGGGCGCAGCGACGGCCGCACAACTGCGGGCGGACGCGAGCGTAGTGGTGGCGTTCTTCGGTGACGGCGCCTCCGCCCAGGGCGCGTTCCACGAAGCGATGAACCTGGCGGCAGTGTGGGAGCTGCCGACGATCTTCTTCTGTGAGAACAACGGCTACGCCGAGTTCTCGCCCACGGCGACCCAACATGCCGCCTCGCTGGAGCAGCGCGCCGCCGGGTACGGCATCCGCTACGTCGCCGTCGACGGCAACGACGTCGTGGCCACGGCGTCGGTCATGGCCGAGCTGGTGGAAGCCGCCCGGGCCGGCGGCGGGCCGGCCGTGGTCGAGGCGACCACCTACCGGTGGCACGGCCACTATGAGGGCGACCCCCAGCGCTACCGGACACCGGAGGAACTGTCCGCCTGGGAGGCCCATGATCCGCTGCTCGTGCACGAGGTCCGGCTGCGCCACGCCGGCGTCGGGGATGACGAGATCAAGGCCCTCGAATCCTCGGTGGCCGACGAGCTCGACGCCGCCGTCGAAGCCGCCCGCCGGCTGCACAGCCCGCTCCCCGCCAGCTTGACCGACTTCGTCCTGCGGGCGAGACCGGTGCGGTCAGAACCGGCCCCGCCGACGCCCGACGCGCCGGTGTTCCGCACCATGGACGCCATCCGCGCCGCGCTCTTCGCCGAGCTCACCGAAGACGAGCGGGTATTCGTGGCCGGCATTGACGTCGGTGCGGGGGGCAACGTGTTCGGGCTCACCCGGGGGCTGGCGGATGAGTTCGGTGCCCGGGTGCGCGACACGCCGATATCCGAGACGGCGATCATCGGCCTGGGCGTGGGCGCGGCCATGGCCGGAATGCGCCCCGTGGTCGAGATGATGTACCTCGATTTCCTCGGGGTCTGTTTCGACCAGCTGCTCAACCAGGCGGCCAAGCTCCCGTTCATGACCGGCGGGGCGGCGCAGATGGCGCTCACCGTGCGCACCCAGTTCGGCGCGGGACGGTCTTCGGGCAGCCAGCACTCGCAGAGCCTCGAGGTGCTCCTGGCCCACATCCCCGGGCTGACCGTGGTCATGCCATCGACGCCCGCCGACACCTACGGCCTGCTCCGGGCGGCCATCCAGGACCCCAACCCGGTCATCTTCATTGAGAACAGGCTGCTGTACGGCATGAAGGGTCCCCAGCCGCCGCCCGACTACGTCCTGCCGATCGGCAAGTCGGTCATCGTGCGCCCCGGGACCGACGTGACCGTCGTGTCGGTCTCGCGGATGGTGCACGAGGCCCTCGCCGCCGCTGAGCACCTGGACGGTGAAGGCATCTCCGTCGAGGTGATCGACCTCAGAACGGTGGCGCCGCTCGACATGGTCCCGATCCTCGAGTCGGTGCACAAGACGAGCCGGCTCCTCATCGCCCACGAGGCCGTCGTCCCGTTCGGCATCGGAGCGGAGATCGCGGCCACCGTGGCGCGCGAGGGGTTCTGGGATCTCGACGCCCCCATCGAGCGGATCGGGGCCGCCCCGACCCCACCTCCGTACGCACCCGACCTCGAACGGGCCTGGCTCCCCGACCGCGACACCATCGCGGAGGCCATCCGTCGCCTGGTGGCCGTCTAGCGCTGCCAGCTCAGCAACCCAGGGCGCGGGCGATGACCAGGTGCTGTATCTCGTTGGTGCCTTCGCCGATCTCGAGGACCTTGGAGTCGCAGTAGAAGCGGGCGACCGGCGTCTCCAGCATGTAGCCGAGGCCCCCGTGGATCTGCACCGCCTCCGAGGCCGCCCACGTGGCCACCCGACTGGCCTTCAGCTTGGCCATGGCGGCTTCCTTGAGGAAGGGCTGCCCGGTGTCGCGCAGGTAGGCGGCGCGGTAGGTGAGCCAGCGCGCCGCTTCCAGCTCGGTGGCGATGTCGGCCAGCTTGAACTGGACCGCCTGGAACTTCGAGATGGGCTGCCCGAACTGCACCCGTTGGTGGGCGTAGGTGGTCGCCAGGTCGAGCACGGCCTGGGTCAGGCTGAGCGACAAGGCGGCGATGGAGATACGTCCGACTTCGAGCGTGCGCAGGAACTGGCTGAGCCCCAAATTCGGGTCGCCGATGAGCTGGTCGTCGGGAATCCAGACGTCGTCGAGGTAGAGCTCCCGCGTGTCGAGACCGCGCCAACCGATGCCCCGCATTTTCGGCCCCATGGTGAAGCCGTCCGTGTCCTTCTCCACGACGAAGCTCCCGAACCGGGGAGGCCCATCCTCCTCCGGCCCGATCCGGGCCAGGAGCGTCACCCCGAACGACATGTCCGTCCCCGCGTTGGAGATGAATGTCTTGCGCCCGTTGATGAGCCAGCCGCCATCACGCGGTTCGGCCCGGGTGCGGATACCCCGCGCGTCCGACCCGGCGTCCGGCTCGGTGAGCCCGAAGGCACCCAGGACACGACCCTCGGCGAGCGGTCGCAACCACCGCTCTCGCTGGGGGTCGTTCCCGAACAGGTAGAGCGGCAGCGAGCCGATGGTCACATGGGCCTGCCACGCCGCGGCCACGGACTGGTCCGCCAGGCCGATCTGCTCCATGGCGGCGACGAAGCCGATGGTCGACATGCCGATCCCGCCCCACTCTTCGGGGATGAGCATGCCGAGCAGGCCGAGCTGGCCCATCTCGCGGAGCAGGTCGGTCGGGCACCGCGCCTCGTCCCAGGCCAGCGGCGCCCGGCGCGCGATCTGCTGCTGCGCGAAGTCACGACAGAGGTCGACCAGATCGCGTTCGGATTCACTGAGGGAAAGGTCCACGACTGTTCCTAGCGGCCCGCTGGGCGCAGGTGCGACATGAAGGTGGCGGACCAGGACATGAGGTCGGCGGGGACGTAGTAGCCGCGCTCATCGTTGATGGTCGCCCAGTGCGCGGCGACGTCCTCAATCGTCGGCTGCGGTGTGCCGTGGACGTACCCCTCGGTCGAGGCAATGAAGAGACGGGCGAACCGGCCAAAACCGGCCGTGTAGATCTCGCCACTGACCGGGCAGCTCTCGTGGGCCAGAAAGGCGACCATCGGCGCCACCAGATCAGGCGACGTCTCCGTCGAGCCGGCGCCGCCCTCCGTCGGGTCCCCCTCGCCCGCCGCGGCGCCGGCCATCCGTGTGACGGCGGCAGGGGCGATGAGATTTATTTTGATGCCGTGGGCCGCGCCGGCCAACGTCAGGCTCCGGGTGAGCCCGATCACCGCGCCCTTGGCGGTGGCGTACGAGAGGTTCTCGGGCAGCCCGAACACTCCGGATGAGGTCGTCATCACAATGCGGCCATAGCGCTGTTCGACCATGTGGGGCCAGGCGGCGCGGGCGGTGTTGAACGACCCGGCCACATGGACCGCCAGATGACTGGCGAGGTTCTCCGCGTCGGCCCGGGGAACCCGGCCCAGCGGATGATGCCGGCGTTGTTGACGACGATGTCGAGACGACCGAACTGCCCGATGGCCGCATCGATCAAGGCCTGGGCCCCGCCGGCGTCGGCCACGTCGTCGCCATTGGCGATCGCAACCCCTCCGGCGGCGGCGATCTCCCCCGCCACCGCGGACGCCACGCCGGCGTCGGCTCCGACGCCGTCCATGGAGCCGCCCAGGTCGTTGACGACGACGCGGGCACCCCGGTCGGCCAGCAGCAGCGCATAGGCCCGGCCGATGCCGCGTCCCGCCCCGGTGACGATCGCGACTCTTCCCTCGAAGCTGTAGCCGTCCACCCGGGTCGTGTCAGGTCCGCGCGGCGGCGACGGGGGCGTTGAATCCGAGGAGGTTGCCGAGAGTGCCGCCCACCATGGCAGCTCGCTCGTGCGCCGGCACGTCGGCGAACAGGCGGTCCATGAGCTCCTTGCTGCCCCGGAAGGTCCCTTCGGCGTGCGGGTAGTCATTGCCCCACACGATCGACGACAACCCGGTGATGTGGCGGCAGGCGACGGCCACCGGGTCGTCCTGGAACGAGACGTGGAACTGGCGCTGGACGTACTCGCTGGGCCTGAGGGGATAGGGCCACTTCTCGTTCAGCCGGAAGAGCTGCGCGATCCCGCTTTGCTCGTGGGCGGGGCGGGTGTCATCCCAGACGCCGAGCCACCAGTCGGGGTCCTGCCCGATCCCGGTGACCCAGCATTTGTCCATGCTGCCCACCAACGACGCCAGCCAGTGGGCGTTGAACTCGATCAGCGCGAAGTGGAGGTCGGGGAACCGCTCCGGCACCCCGCCGCCGATGAGCTCGCAGATGACCTGCTGGGGGACGATGGTGCTGTAGATCGACTGCGTGATCATCCGTTTCGACGCCGATTTCTCCGTCATCGGCTGGTTGACCTGCTCGGCGTTCTCCATCACCACTTTCAGCGTGGTCGACGCCGGATCGTTGACTTTCACGCCGCCGGTCTGGGTATGGATGAACACGTGGACGCCGTTGGCTTGCGCCGCCGCCCATACCGGATCGAACTCCCGGGAGTAGTAATGCTTCGGCGGGACCGCCGGTAGCAGGATGGCCCGGAAGCCGCCGGCGGCGACCCGTTCGATCTCGGCCACGGCCTCGTCGACGTCGGTGAGGGGAATGGGGGCCGTGGGGGCCAGACGATCGAAGTACGGCGTGAACCGCTCCATGATGTAGTCGTTGTAGACGCGGGCATGGGCCATGGACAGTTCGTGGTCGTCGGAATAGAGGCCGAAGAGGGACAGGTTGGGATGCATCACCCCGACATCGACCCCGTCGAAGGTCGAGGTCGTCGATGATCATTTCGGGGTCGCCCTCGGGCATGCGTCCGCCGGTCTGGCGGTACCGTGAGATGGTCCACCCTTCGAAGCCGGGCGTGTGCAGTCGCCGGAAGATCCGGGCCCCGCCCTCGACGAGCGGCTCTATCTCGAAGTCGTCCTCCCAGACTCCGCGGTCCCGCAGATGCGTGGGCAGGCGGGTGATGAACAGATCGGTCGGCTCGAGAATGTGCCCATCGGCAGACACGACAAGCTCTTTCTCCGTCATGATCGTGACCTTCCTGCATGGGGCGCGCCACCCCAGTATCGATCGGAAGACGGGCGAGGCGCGCCCGCGCTACCCTGCAGCCAAAAGTGTAGACCAACCGGTCGGTACAGGCAACGCTGGGAGACGGTTGCGGCGTGCCGCGGCCAGAAGGAGATGAGCCCGTGACGCAGCGATGGAAACAACGTCCGCCCGGCTCGACCTGGGGTGATTGGGGCGAGGACGACGAGCTCGGCCGCATCAACCTCCTCACGCCCGAGAAGGTGCTCGAAGGCGTGCGTGAGGTCGAGGCCGGCATCAGCTTCTGCTTGAGCCTCCCCCTCGACTATCCGGGCGGGACGGTACTGAATCAGCGTCGCCACCCGCCGGTTCTGGCGCCGACCGAGGACATGAACGGTGTGGCCGACACCTTCTACAACGTCCGCATGAGCGAGATGCCCGACTGGGGAAACCCGAAGTACGTCGACGTGTGGGCGGACGACGTGGTGACCCTCTCCCTGCAGTACTCGACCCAGTGGGACTCGCTCGCCCACGTCGGCGCCGAGTTCGACGCCGACGGCGACGGGGTCGAGGAGGCGGTCTATTACAACGGGTACCGGGCCGGGATCGACCTGGTCGGGCCGCAGCCCGATGCCGCCGGCGACGGGGGCAATCACCGCTGCTTCGCCCATCATCTCGGCCTGGAGCACATGGCCTACCAGGGCGTGCAGGGAAGGGGCGTCCTGGTCGACCTGGAGCATCACCTGGGGAACGAATGGCGCGGCGTGGACCGCCAGACACTCGAGGAGATCATGGCGGCCGACAACGTCGTCGTCGAACCCGGCGACATGCTCCTGCTGCACACCGGGTTCGCCACCGAGATCCTCAAGTGGAACCGGGACCCCGATCCGGCCAAGATCTTCACGCTGTGCAGCTACCTCGACGCCCGGGACGAATCGTTGCTGCAATGGATCAGCGACTCCCAGATCTCAGCGCTGGTAGCCGACAACTACGCCGTCGAAGGACTGCTCGGGCGGGACCGCGACGAGAGTCGGCATTCGTTCCTTCCCATCCACAACCTCTGCCTGTTCCGGCTGGGCGTTCCCCTGGGCGAGATGTGGTACCTGCACGAGCTGGCGGCGTGGCTGCGCGAGCACCACCGCAGTCGGTTCCTCCTGACCGCGCCCCCGCTGCGCCTACCCGGAATTTGGTCGGCTCCCCGCTCACGCCCATCGCCACGGTCTGAGCGGGATGAGAGCTGAACGCCTCGTAGTCGTTGTCGAAGACCCTCTTGATCTCCTTCAAGAGCTTGGGACGGCCGCCGGAGTTCAGGAGATACTTGCGCGGCTTCCCGGGGATGTTGCTCCCGAAGTAGTAGCTGATCTCCCCGAAGGGGGACATGGCGGCGCCGGCGTCGATCATCTTCGTCCAGCGCTCTTCGGCGGCGGCGTCCACTTCTATGGTGTCGTAACCGTGGTCCCGCAGGTAGACGAGGACCTCGGTCACGAAGTCGACCTGGTCGCCGTTGTACCTCGGATTGTTGCCGGCCGCCGCATGGGGGCCACCGGGGAAGAAGAGATTGGGGAACCCGGTCGTCACAATGCCGAGGAACGTCGTCGGACCATCCCCCCAGTGCTCCTCGAGCGTAAGGTTTCCCCGCCCGCGGATGCCCTGGCGCGCCAGCGCCCCGGTTCCGAAGTCGAACCCGGTCGCCCACACGACGATGTCGAACTCCTGCACGCCCATCCTTCGTCTCGATCCCCGCGTCGGTGATGCGGATGATCGGCGTCTCCTTCAGATCGACCAGGGAGACGTTGGCGTTGTTGAAGGTCTCGTAGTAGCCCGTGACGAAGGGAGGGCGTTTCTCGGCGAAGCGATGGTCCTTGGGAATGAGCCGGTCGGCGGTCTCGGGATCCTTGACGATGTCCCGGACCTTGGCGCGATGAATTCGCACCACAGGGCGTTCGCCGCATGGTCAACGGTCAGGTCGACATAGTTGCTGGTGAGCTTGGAGAATCCCGGGCTCTGCCACATCTTCTCGAAGAAGGCCAGGCGCGCCTCGGTCGGGTCGTCGAACGTCTTGCGGTCGTGGACCGGATGGAGGAACCCCGAGGGCGACGTGTTCAGTATGTCCCGGATGGCTTCGAAGTCGGCCCTGAGTTGCGCCTGCTCCTCCGCCGTGATCGGTGCGTTGTTGAGCGGCGTGCACCAGTTGGCCGTGCGCTGGTACACCGTCAACGACGCCACCTCGCCGGCGATAGCCGGGATCACCTGGACACCGCTCGATCCGGTACCGATGACCGCCACCCGCTTACCGGCGAAGTCGACCGGCTCCAGTGGCCACAGCCCCGTGTGGTACGACTCGCCGCGGAAGTCCTCCCGCCCCGGCACGTCGGGGAAGTACGGCACCGAGAGCACCCCGGTCGCCGTCACCAAGAACCTCGTCCGGTATTCGATGCCGCGGCTCGTCGCCACGGTCCACGTCCCCGAGGAATCGTCGTACACGGCCGAGGTGACCCGGGCGCCGAAGCGCATGTGGCGCCGAAGGTCGAAGCGGTCCACCACGTGGTTGAGGTACCGCTCGATCTCAGGCTGTTCGGCGAAATGCTCCTGCCACTCTCCACTCGTCGAACAGCTCCTTCGAGAACAGGTAGGCGTAGGTGTAGCTCTCCGAGTCGAAGCGAGCCCCGGGATAGCGGTTCCAGAACCACGTACCCCCCACACCGTCGCCCGCCTCCAGAAGCGAGCGCGGAGAAGCCGGCCTCGCGGGCACGGAAGAGCTGGTAGATGCCGGTAATGCCGGCCCCGACCACCAGGACGTCGACATCGCCCTCATGCCCACTCGGGCTCTGGTCAGGTGCGGGTTCGGGGGATGTCATGAGCCTCCGCGGCGATGAGTCCGTCGGCGAGCGCACGGCCACCACCGGCACGGCCGGCGGGCGCTCCCGGACTGGCGGCGAAACTTGTACCGACCGGTCGAGCGGTCAGTATACACTTCTCCAAAACGCACGCCGAAAGAAGGGGGCCGCGTGGCGATCGCAGATCGAAGAAGGTCGGCACTCCCCGTGCCTTACGCGATGGAGTTCCCCGACCGGGCCCGCAAGGAGCGCTATTTCGACCCGGACTTCTACCAGATGGAGGTGGATCTGCTGTGGCCGAGGGTCTGGCAAATGGCCTGCCGCCTCGAGGAGATCCCGCAGCCGAACGACTTCGTCGAGTACCAGATTCTCGATCAGTCGATCATTGTGGTGCGCACCGACGACCTGGGCGTGCGGGCCTTCCAGAACACCTGTCGGCATCGTGGCGTCAGGCTCGTCGAGGGACGCGGGACCTGCGAGAGCGGGTTCATCTGCCCCTTCCACGGGTGGTGCTACGGGGCCGACGGCACGAACACCTTCGTGACACAGAAGAAGACCTTCGCCGAGCACAACCTGCAGCAAGCGGATCGCAATCTGACGCCGGTGCGCAGCGACGTGTGGGGAGGGTGCGCCTGGATCAATCTGGACGACGGTGCCCCGCCGCTGCGCGAGTGCATCGAGCCGTTCGCCACCGTCATGGACGCCTGGAAGGTCGAGTCGATGCGGGCCGAGTGGTGGTACGCCTGCCGCCTCCCGGTGAACTGGAAGCTGGCCGAAGAGGCGTTCATGGAGCAGTACCACGTGCTGGAGACGCATCCCCAACTCGGCATCCCGGAGCGGTACCCACCCCGCAACGGCGGGGAGATCGACCCGGGCACATTCATCGAGGCCGAGCTGCGCTACCTGCGCCGGATGAGCGAGGGCATGGGAGGGATGGTCCACGCCAACGACGTACGGGTGGCGCAGGGCCTGCGGAACATCGAGCTCCCCACCGACCCGCGGTTGGCCCGATCCACCTGGGAGCACGCTCTCAACAGTGCGATCATGCGCCGCGACCGGGCCGCAGGCTGTGCCATCCCCGACCTCAACGACCTCGAGACGAAGGGGCTCAATGAGCCGATGGGCTACTGCTTCCCGCACTACTTCGTCCTGCCCATGTACAGCAGTGCCTCCTCCTATCGCTTCCGGCCGCTGGGACCCGAGGAGACGCTGATGGAGATCTGGTCGCTCACGCGTTTTCCCCAGGGCGGCGAGCCCGAGCCCCCTGCCCCGCCCGAGCCGTGGGAGTGCGACGACCCACGGTGGCCGCCCATTCCCGCGCAGGACTTCTCGAACCTGCCGCGCCAACAGCGGGGGCTTCACGCCAGCGGGTTCGAGTACATGCGTCTGTCCGAACGGGCCGAAGGGGGCATCTCCAATTTCGAACGAACCGTCGACGGCTTCTTGGCCGGCCTTCCGCACGAAAAGCTCCTGCCCGCGCTGCGCGCCATCAACGTGAACCCTCTCGAGAGACCCATCGTCGACCTCGGTTTCTGAGTGCATTCCACCCTGAAATCACGACCACTCCGTCCGCAAGGGGCACGCAGATGGCGTTGACGTATGCGGACGTGGCCGAGGGGGTGCGGGCCGCCCTGGCCGCGTACACACAGGCCCTGGACGACGGCCGGACCGACGACGTCGTCGCCACCTTCTGTCCCGACGGCGCCTGCGAAATTCCCGGCCTGGGCCACCACCAGGGTCACGACGCCCTCCGCGAGGCGTACGAGAAGGTGACCCCGAAGCGGCCCCAGCGCCACCTCGTGCTCAACACCTTGATCACGGAGTGGGGCGACACCGAGGCGGCGGCGAGTAGCGACGTGGTCTTCCTGCTCCTGGGCAACTCGGGCTGGAGGACCCAGCTCGTGGGGCGCTACCACGACATCCTCCACCACGAGGACGGCGTGTGGCGCTTTCACCACCGTGCCGCCACATTTGTCACCGACCATCCAGCACCCGAGGGGAACGCATGACCGAGACCGTCTCCGACTACGACGCCATCGACTTCTTCCGCGGCAACGAACTCGTCGACGACCCGTATCCCTACTTCGACTGGCTCCGCACGCAGTGCCCGGTGCGCCGCGAACCCCAGCAGGACGTCTACATGGTCACCGGGTACGACGAGGCCTGCGCGGTCTACAACGACACCGACACCTTCTCGTCGTGCAACGCCGTGACCGGGCCGTTCCCGGGCTTCCCCGTTCCGCTGGCGGGTCGGCCCGACGTCAGCGAGCTGATCGATCAGCACCGCCACGAGCTCCCGTTCAGCGACCAGATCACGACGATGGACCCGCCCGCACACCGCGACCACCGGCACCTGGTCATGCGCCAGCTCACGCCGAAGCGGTTGAAGGAGAACGAGGAGTTCGTGTGGCGCCTGGCCGACCGCCAGATCGACGAGTTCATGGCGAAGGACGAGGGCGAGTTCATCAGCGGCTACGCCAATCCGTTCACGCTGTTCGTCATCGCCGATCTTCTCGGCGTGCCGGAGGAGGAGCACGCCGAGTTCCGCGAGGCCCTGTCCCGCCGCCCGCACGAGGGCGCAGTGGGCAGCACGAAGGACATGATCTCGCTCAACCCGCTCGAATGGCTCTACGAGCGCTTCAGCCAGTACATCGAGGATCGGCGGCACACGCCGCGCCACGACGTGCTGACCGCGCTGGCGACCACGACGTTCCCCGACGGCGAGCTGCCCGAGGTCATCGATGTCGTCCGAGTCGCCGCCAACCTCTTCGCCGCCGGCCAGGAGACGACGGTCCGGCTGCTCGGCGCCGCCCTGCAGCTGATCGGCGACCGACCCGAGCTCCAGCGGCTTCTGCGGGAACGCCGCGACCTCATCCCGGGCTTCGTCGAGGAGACGCTCCGCATTGAGGCGCCGGTCAAGGGAGACTTCCGACTGGCCCGGCACCAAAAGTCGGTGGCCGGGGTGGACATCCCCGCCGGCGCCACGGTGATGGTGCTCAACGGCGCCGCCAACCGCGACCCCGGCCGTTTCGAGAACCCCGCCGAGTTCCAGGTCGAACGGGAGAACGCCCGCGAGCACCTGGCCTTCGGGCGCGGGGTCCACAGCTGCCCCGGCGGATCGCTGGCCCGCATGGAGACCAGGGTGAGCATTGAGCGGCTGCTCGAGCGCACGGAGCAGATCGGCATCTCCGAGGCGCATCATGGGCCGCCGGGTGACCGCCGCTACCACTACATGCCCACCTACATCCTCCGCGGCCTGACCCAGCTGTACCTGGAGGTCACCCCGGCCGAGAAAGGCTGAAGAGCGAGCCATGCCATCAGATCGACTCCCGCCCCGCTTCCCCAGGTTCGACGACGTCAAGGACGAGCGCCGGCATCGCAAGCAGCGTCTCGCCGCGGCGTTCCGGCTCTTCGGACAGTTCGGGTTCGACGAGGGGCTGGCCGGCCACATCACCGTGCGGGATCCCGAGCGCCCCGACCACTTCTGGGTGAACCCACTCGGGATGGGCTTCAAACTCATCCGGGTCAAAGACCTCATCCTGGTCAACGACCGCGGCGAGGTCGTCGAGGGCAACTGGCCGGTGAACGCCGCCGCCTTCACCATCCACTCGCAGGTCCACGCCGCCCGCCCCGACGTCGTGGCGGCCGCCCACGCCCACTCCATTTACGGCAAAGCCTGGTCGTCGCTGCGCCGGCCGCTCGATCCCCTGACGCAGGACTCGTGCGCCTTTTACGGCGATCATGCGGTGTTCGACGACTACACCGGAGTCGTGCTCGATCCTGAGGAAGGCAAACGACTGGCGCATGCGCTCGGGACGAACAAGGCCCTGATCTTGTCGAACCACGGGCTGCTCACCGTCGGACAGACCTCGGTCGACGAGGCCGCCTGGTGGTTCATCACGATGGAGCGCACGTGCCAGGCGCAGTTACTGGCCGAGGCGGCAGGCACGCCGGTGCTCATCGACCCGGAGCAGGCGGAGAAGACCGCACCCCAGGTGGGACCGCCGATGGCCGGATGGCGGGCCTTCCAGCCGCTCTACGAGTGGATCGTGTCGGTTCAGCCCGAGCTGCTCGAAGAATGAGGAGGAGTGGATGATTCTCGTCGTCGTCAGGCAACCGGTGCGCGCCAAGTACGCCGATGACTTCGCGGCCCTGGTGGACGAGTTCACGAAGGCGACACGCGCCGAGCCGGGGAACATCTCCTTCGATTGGTGCCGCAGCGCGGACGATCCCAATCTGTGGGTCCTGGTCGAGGTCTTCCGTGACCGCGAGTCAGGCGACGCCCACGTGGCGTCGGCTCACTTCAAGGCGGCCATGGAGCAGATGCCTCGGTTCTTGGCGGCCGCACCGGAGATCATCAACGTCGAGGCCCCTGGCGACAGCTGGTCCGCCGTGTCCGAAGGCTAGAGGCCGAGATCGCAATGCCGTCGGAATGACACGTTGTCACTCCGACGAAAGCTCCCGGTCACCCCCTCGTCACAAAGTGGACGGCGCCTCGCTCTCCGCGCCGTGGAAGTGGGTTGAATCACCCGATTCGGGTGTTGCTCCGCTCTGTCGACAATGAAAGAGTGCAGATGCGCGCCGACGGCACTCGCCCCGGTCTCGGTGCGGGTATCCGCAGGCGCGAGCGGGGTCGGGGAGAGAAGTCCGAAAGATCAATCTCATTTGGGCGCAGCCGATCGGTCGGCTGCCAGAGTCAGGAGACAAAAATGGCAAGCGAAACACCCGTGCTCGACACGATTGCCGGGATGACCTTGGAGTCGGTCGAGCGATGTGGCCTCGAGGCCGACGCATTGCTCTTGGTCCGCCTCGCGGCATTGGCCGCGGTCGACGCCAGACCTGCGTCGTATCTCTTACACGTCGGGCCCGCCATCGAGGCCGGGGTGACGATCGAACAGGTTCAGGACGTGTTGGTCGCGGTGGCCCCGATCGTGGGCACAGCCAGGACGATGTCGGCCGCCATCGCGATCACCGAGGCCCTGGGCCTCGCCATCGCCGTCATCGAAGCTGAGATCGACGAAGAACTCGAAGACTGAAGCGAGTGCGACCCCCCGGCGTGACGAGCCCGGGGGTCGCACTCCTTCATGGTCGGATGGCGGTCGCATGCGCCATGACCGAGCCGTAGTTTCTGTCGTGACGGCCGCTGAGCAGCCTGCACACAGCAGGAGCAGACGAGATTCACCGCCGTGACGTTCGTCACCACGTTCGCCGCCGGAGCCAGGCGGCCCAGGAGACGTATTCCGGTTGCTCTTTAGATGTACATGCCCCCGTTGACGCCGATCAGCTGCCCGGTTATGTAGCTGCCGCCCTCGGAGCACAGGAACGAGCACGCGGCGGCGATGTCGGCCGGCGTGCCCGCCCGTCCGAGCGGAACCATGGGGCCGACGATGTCGACGCCGGGAAAGTCGCCCGCCGCTTCGGCCTTCCGCGCCATCGGCGTGTCGACCAGGCTGGGCGGGATGGTGTTCACGGTGATGCCCTGACGGGCCAGCTCCACCGCCAGCGCCTTCGTCAAGCCGATCACGCCGCCCTTCGACGCCGCGTAATGCGCCATGTTGGGAGCCCCGGATTGGGCGCTCTGGGAGGAGATCGTCACGATGCGCCCCCACCCGGCGGCGAGCATGTCGGGCAGGGCGGCCTGTACGCAGGTAAAAGTGCCGGTGAGGTTGATGCCGATGATCCGGTCCCATCCCTCCGCGGTGATGTCGAGGACGGGGGTGAATGACTCGATGCCGGCGCTGGTGACGAGGATCTCCACCGGTCCGAGCTCGGTCCGGATGCGGTCGAACCCGGCTGCGACGGCGGCCCGGTCGGCCACGTCGGCCGCCACCGCGATGGCAATGGCACCCTCGCTCCGCAGTGACGCGGCCGCAGTCTCCGCCGCCTCGGCATTCGAGTCGACGAGAGCCACCCGGTGACCATCGGCGACGAACCCGTGGGCAACACCGAGGCCGATCCCTGAAGCCCCACCGGTGACGACGGCGACCCGGCTCATCGCCCGGCCTCCACCGCGTCGAACTCGAGGTACAGGTTGGAGAGCCCACGGAGGATCCACGTCGGCTCGTACTGGAAGCGCCGTGCCCCCGGGGGCCCATGGTGCTGATCGGAGAGTCGGATGTTCCGGGTGCGGTCGAGAATGCGCTGAATGCTGATCCGTCCCTCGGCGCGGGCCAAGGGGCCACCCGGGCAAGAGTGCGCACCGCGCCCGAAGGCGACGTGGGATTGGGCATTGGGGCGGTCGGCGCGGAACTCGGCCGGGCACTCGAACTGCCGCGGGTCGCGGTTGGCCGCACCGTTGAGGAGCATCACCGGCGTACCGGCGGCGATCTCCACACCGCCGACGGACGTCGTGCGCCGCGCCATACGGAAGTCCGCCTTCACCGGGCTCTCTATCCGCAGGACCTCTTCGAGGAAGCCGGGGATTCGGGCGCTCTCGGCCCGCAGGTCGTCCTGCAGTTCGGGATGCTCGGCCAGGTGCTTGAGCGCGGCGGCGAGCAGCCGGGCGGACGTCTCCTGCCCCGCCGCAAACAGGAACGTGGCGGTCCGGACCACCGCGGAGATCTCCGGCGTCGTGCCGTCGGCGTAGGTGGCCAAGGCCAGATCCGTGAGCACATCCTTGCGAGGCTGGCGCCTGCGCTCTTCGATGTACTCGGCGAACCACTCGTCGAGCCAGGCCAGCGGATTCTCCCCCGGGCTGCCTTCTTGGCCGGCGCCGACCTCGCCCGGGGACCGGCTGAGCCCGAAGCCCTCCCGGAAGCGTTGGTGGTCCTCTTCGGGCACTCCGAGCAGGTCGGCCACCACCAGCATGGCGAACGGCTGGGTGTAGGCGGTGATGAACTCGCACCCGCCGTCACCGAGGAAGTGGTCGAGCTGCTCGTCGGCCAATCGCCACACGAACGCCTCGTTGTCCTTCAGCCGCTTGGGGGTGATCAACCGCATGAGCAGGCCCCGCTCCCGGGTGTGGTCGGGGGGGTCCATGGTGACCATGTGCTCGTGCATCGGCAGCTGGTCCCGGTAGCGATCGACGACGGCACCGACGTCATCGCCCTCCAAGGGGACCGGGAAGGTGGCGAACGGGCCGATGACCGAGTTGCACGACGAGAAGGTCTCGTTGTCCCGGTACACATCGGTCGTCTCGTCGTACCCGGTCACCGCCACCACGCCGAGGTGGGGCAGCGCCAGGACCGGGCATTCGGCCCGGAGCGACTCGAAGTACGGGTAGGGGTCCTCGACCAGCGACTCGTCGAAGAAGAAGTCAATCGTCCGCCAGTCGCTCAAGGCCCTCGTCTCCTTCATACGATGCTGCGCACCTGCACAGCAAAACTGTGCAACTGCTTAGCACCGGTGTCGCCGCTGTGGCAAGGTTGTGCCGTGACCTCGGCCCCCTCACCCCGCCGCATCGGCGCCGCCGACTCCAAGACGCGCGCCCAGCTGCTCGATGCGGCCGAACTGTTGCTGCTGGACGAGGGCTACGCCGCCGTCACCTCGCGGCGGGTGGCGGCCAGGGCGGGACTCAAGCCGCAGCTGGTCCACTACTACTTCCGCACCATGGACGACCTCTTCTTGGAGGTGTTCCGGCGCCGGGCCGACGAGAACGTGGCGCGAGCGGAACGGGCGATCGCGGCGGACGGATCGCTCCGGGTCCTCTGGCAGCTGAACGCCGATCCCCGGGGGGCGAGGTTCAACATCGAGTTCGTGGCCCTGGCGAATCACCGCAAGGCGATCCGGACCGAGATCGCCCGCTACGCCGAGCGGTTCCGGGCCGCCCAGCTCGAGGCCGTGTCCGCTGCGCTCCAAACGATCGGGGTGAGCGACGAGGAGCTCCCTCCGGTCGTCGCCCTGTTGATCATGACGGGGGTGACCCAGGTCCTGGCTCTGGAGGAGGCTCTCGGCGTGACGGCGGGCCACGAGACCACTCGATCGTTCATGGCACGCACGATCGCCCGCCTCGATCCGCCGCCTACCGGGACCTGACCGCGGCGGCCTCAGCCCTCGTCGCGCTGGAGCAGGAGCACCCCCGAGGGCGTACCCCCGCCCGAGGTGACGACCGCAGTAGTGGCATCGGCCACCTGCCTCTCGGCGGCGGCGTGCCGGAGTTGCTGGATCGCCTCGTAGAGAAAGCCGAAGCCGTGCGTGCGGCCCTCCGAGAGCTGGCCGCCGTGGGGATTGACCGGCAGTTCACCGTCGAGGGCGATCCGGCGCCCGCCGTCGAGCCAGTCGTATGCCTCGCCGAAGCCACAGAACCCCAGGGCTTCGAGCCACGAGATGGCGTTGAACGTGAAGCCGTCGTAGAGCATGGCCACATCGACGTCGGCGGGCTTCAGGTCGGTCCGCGTCCACAGGTGCGCCGCCTGCCCCAGGACCTGGGGCTCATGGGTGATGGTGCCCTGATCCCACGAGACGCGCTCGAGTATCTGCGTCCCGACGGCCTCGACCCGGATGGCCGGATGGGGCAGATCCCCGGCCACCGAGGCGTCGGACACCACCACGGCGATGGAGGCGTCACAGGGGACGTCGCAGTCGTAGAGCCCGAACGGGGTCGTGATGGGCCGGGCGGACAGGTAGTCGTCCATGGTCATCGGCTCGCGGTAGATGGCGGCCGGATTGCGCGCCGCGTTGGCGCGCCCGTTCAAGGCGATCAGCCCGAGCATCTCGCGGGTGCGCCGTAGCGATGGAGGTACTGGTTGGCGTTCATGGCGATCCAGTTCGACGCCGACAGCGCGCCGAAGGGGGCCCGCCAGGCCATCCAACCGGATGCCCTCCCGCCGCCACCGCCGCCCAGGCGCAAGGCGGCGTACGTCGACTCCCAGACGGTCCGAAAACATAGGACATGACGGCAGAGCCCTGAGGCCACCGCGAGCATGGCGGCGATGACGGCGCCCCCGGGTCCCGGGAGGTCCCCGCCGCCGTTGGCCCAGGTGGGGTGCAGACGGAGCGCCTCTTCCACCGCGGTGACGCCACCCTCGCTCATGCCCATGCCGGCGGCACCGGGGTAGGTGGAGAGGCCGTCGATGTCGCTGAGCTCCAACCCGGCGTCGGCCACGGCAGCCAGGCAGGCGTCGATGGTCAAGGAGAGCGGATCGACCATCAAACGTCGACCCAGCGCCGACCGCCCGACACCGGTGAGGACACAGCGGTGCTCGAATCGATCGGTCCGCAACGGCGGGCGGGGCGCCAGTCGCTCCGGCGGTGTGAGGGGATCGGGAACGTCTCTGCCCGTCGGCTCGAAGAGGGGCAGCCACACGTCGTCTTCGTGGACGAACCGGACCACGACCCCTTGGCCGATGTGCACGTCGGAGGGTTCGCAGCCCACGATGGAGGTGGTCAGGCGCACGTTCGGGTCCTCGGCCAGCGCCACGACGGCGATCACGTACGGCGGATCGAAATCGGGGTGCCAGCGGTGCTCGTTCACGGTGTACCCGATGACGGAGCCCCGACCGGAGACGACCGTGGGCTCCCACTCCCTGGAGCGGCAAGCTGGGCAGATGGGCACGGGGGGATGCACGAGCGTGGCACAGGACGTGCAGCGTTGAATGCGCAACTGTCCATCCGCCCCGGAGGTCCAGAACCACTCAGTGGCCGGTGTCAGCTCGGGCAGGGGCCTCACCGTCCGGCCCGCTCTCCGAGTCTGGCGATGATCTGCGGCAGGTCCACGGTGGTCCGGATCCCGGGCTCCGCGGCGCAGACGACCGGCACGGCGTTGACGGCGCGGTTGGCCGTGTAACCCGGGCTCCACTCGCCCATCTCCTCGAGCGGGACGGCCAGGCGCATCTCGACCTCCAGCGGCGCGTCGCCGGCCACGAACAGCCGCCACCCGGTCGGGCGGAGGTCCCAGACCGGATCGAGGTCGGTGGTGCAGAACCACGTGGCGAAGAAGTTGAAGAGGGGCTCTCCCGCTCGCATGCCCCGGACGTGCAGCCGTTGCCCCGCAACCGTGCCGGCCTCGATCGTCCCGGCGGCGATCTCGGTGGTCCGGACCGCCGTCGCCACCTCGCCGCTGGCTTCCACCGAGTCCAGGGGAAGACCGAGCGCGTCGGCGACCAGCCGGAGGGACGGGCCGAAGCTGTGCACGCCATGGGCCCACCGGCCGCGGTCGAACCGCGCCGGATCCCTCCCGAAGCCCATCAGATCGAACAGGAGCACCGGCGAATTGCGCCGTGACAGATCGGCGAACTCCTCGATCGACAGGCGGTCGAGGCGCCGCTGGAGCGAGGTCAGCACCAGGGGCACGGCCTCGGAAATGAACCCGGGGCTGCTGCCGGTGCCGTGGATGGACGTGCCGCCGCGTTGGCACGCGGCGTCGATGCGGGCGCGTACCGACTGCTCCAGTCCGGGCGGGTACTGGAACTCGCCACGGGTGGTCACGACGTTGGCGCCGGACTCGAGCAGGCGGCACACCTCGTCGAAATTGCACTCCTGCGGCATGTAGAGCACGCAGTCGGCCCCGAGGGCGAGGATCTCGTCGATGCTGTGAGTGGCCAGGACGCCGGTCGGGCCGCCTGAGCCGCTCAGCTCACCGGCATCGCGACCGACCTTGTCCGGCGAGTACACGTAAAGCCCCACCAGGGTCATATCCGGATGCTGGATGACCCCGCGCAACGAGCGGGACCCGATGTTGCCCGTGGCCCACTGGACCACCCGATACGCGCTCACTGACCCTGCCCCTTCCCGGCCCACGAGGCCTTGTCGACGAGGTTCGCTATGAGCCGCACACGTGGCCCCGGCGACTCAGACATGCGGTGTCGCGGCCGGGCGGGCCAGGCCCAGCGTGTCGCGCAACGTGGCACCGGTGTACTGCGCACGGAACCGGCCCCGACGCTGGAGCTCGGGCACGACGAGTCGGACCACGTCCTCGTACGCGCCGGGGGAATGCGTGGCGGCAATGACGAACCCGTCACACGCGTCGGCCTCCATCCACTCCTCCATCTGGTCGGCCACCTCGGTCCCCGTACCCACGAAGCGCGGGCCCTGGAGCAAGGTGGCGCGGTGGCCGGCCAGATCGGCCAGCGTGACGGTGTCCCCGCCGATGTGCGCGCGGAGGTTCTGCACCAGACCGCGGATGCCCGACACCGAGCCGATCAGTTCGTCGGTGATCGGCGCGCTGAGCTCCAGCCCGGCGAAGTCGTAGTTCATGAGCTCGGAGAGCAAGGTCAACGAGGCTTGTGGATCGACCAGTGAGTGCAAGAACAGCTCCTCCCGTTCTTCGGCGTGGGCGCGGGACTCTCCGACCACGGTGTAGGCCATCGGCAACATCTTCACCGACGAGGGGTCGCGCCCGGCGGCCGCAATCGATTCTTTCTGGTCCTTGTAGTGCGCCTGGGCGATGGCCATGTCGGGATCGCCGGTGAAGATCAGCTCGGCCCAACGGGCGGCGAAATCTCGCCCCCGACCCGAAGAGCCGGCCTGGAGGAGCACCGGCCTGCCCTGTGGGCTCCGGGGCACCGTGAGGGGACCGCGGGCGCTGAACCACTTGCCCTCGTAGTTGAGCTCGTGCACCTTGTCCGGATCGGCGAAGTAGCCGCTGGCCCTATCGAGGACCAGGGCGTCGTCCTCCCACGTATCCCACAGCCCCGTCGCCACTTCGAGGAACTCGTCGGCCCGGTCGTAGCGGGCATCGTGATCGAGGTGCTCGCGGAGGCCGTAGTTCTGGGCCTCGCTGTCGTTGACCGACGTGACGACGTTCCAGGCCGCTCGCCCGCCGGACAGATGGTCGAGCGTGGCGAAGGTGCGGGCGACGTGGTACGGCGAGTAGTAGGTGGTGGAATACGTGGCGCCGAGGCCGATCCGCTCGGTGGCGCCGGCCAGGACGCCGAGCACGATGCTGAGATCGAGCTTGACCGGCCGGGCCCCGAGCCGGACGGCATCGGCAACCGAGCCGCCGTAGATCCCCGGCATGGCCAGGCGGTCGTCGAAGAACATCATGTCGAAACAGCCCTCTTCGAGCGTCCGACCCAGTTTGGCGTAGTAGCCGGCGTTCAAGAACCCGTGGTCGGTGGCCGGATGGCGCCACGATCCGGCGTAGACCGTGGTGCTCCCCGCCTGCATGAAGCCGACCAACGACATCTGCCGCGTCGCCATCAGCGGGACGCGCCTGCGAAGGGCCGATCGGGGTGCCTCAAGTTCCCGCGGCGGCGACGGCGCGTCGAGCCCGGGCACGGAACCCCTCGAGCTTCTCGTCTGCCGTACGGACCCGTGTGCTCCTCGCCATGATCGACACGTCGTGACCGGCCGCCTGGCGGCGCAACGCACCCACGGTGGCCTCCTCCCGGGCGATTTGGGAGAAGGGGTCGAAGGAGAACCAGCGCATGGCGTTCTCGTGGGTCATTTTGGCGATGTCGGACTCGGGGACGTCGTACACGGTGAACTCGGAGGCCAGCTCCTCGGGGGCAGTGGGCCACATCGAGTCAGAGTGTGGGTAGTCGGCCTCCCAGGCGATGTTGTCGATTCCGATGCGGTCGCGCATGGCGATGCCGACCGGGTCACTGATGAAGCAGGTGAGGAAGTGCTCACGGAAGACCTCGCTCGGGAGCCGGCCGCCGAAGTCCTGCAGCGTCCAGGCCCGGTGCATGTCGTAGGTCCGGTCCACCCGCTCGAGGAAGTAGGGGACCCACCCGGTGCCGCCTTCGGAGAGCGCCACGCGCAGGTCCGGAAAGTTCTTCAGGACCCGGGACCACAGGAGATCAGCCGCGGCCGACTGGATGTTCATGGGTTGGAGCGTGATCATCACGTCCGGCGGTGAGTCGACCGCCGGGATGGAGAGCCGGCCCGACGAACCGAGGTGGATGGACAAGACGGTCCCGGTGTCACAACAGGCCCGCCATACCGGATCCCAGTAGTCGTCGTGGAAGCTCGGGTACCCGAGTGCCGCCGGATTCTCGGTGAAGCTGAGGGAGTGGCAGCCCTTGGCAGCGACCCGGCGAATCTCGTCCGCCGTGAGTTCGGCATCCCAGATGACCGGGACGGCCATCGGGATGAACCGAGCCGGATAGGCGCCACACCACTCGTCGATGTGCCAGTCGTTGTAGGCGCGCACGAGGGCCAGCGAAAGCTCGGCGTCGTCACTGGCGAACACTCGAGCCGTGAAGGTGGGGAAGGAGGGGAAGTTCATGGAGGCCAGCACGCCCCCGGCGTTCATGTCCTTCACCCGCTCGTGCACGTCGTAGCAGCCGGGTCGGACCTCGTCCAGGCTCTGGGGCTCCAGCCCGTACTCCTCCCGGGGGCGCCCCGCCACCGCGTTGAGCGCGGCGGTCTCCATCACCACCGCACCGAAGGTCCAGACGTCCGAGCCCTCCTCGTTGCGGACGAGGGTCGGGGCGCGGTCCAGGTACTTGGGCTGGAGGTGATGGGTGAACAGATCGGGCGGCTCGATGATGTGGTCGTCGACACTGACCAGAATGAGATCGTCAACCTCGCGCATGGGCACCTTCCTGAGAATGATCCTCTCCTAATGATATAGCGACCCTATACCGAGGCGCTATCCCCACTTTGGGACCGCCGACACCGGTCGGCCCGCACGCACTCAGGCCTCCAGCTCCTGTTGCAATGTCCGCCTGATACGGCGCTTGGTCACCGCGAACGGCTCCGGCGGCAGAGCGGCCAGGTCGCTGGCGAGCAGGCAGGCCCTCGGCAGGGGATCGTCGACGGTTTCGTCGAGGAAGCCCATCTCCACTGCTCGATCGGGCGAGACGACCTCGGCGAACATGGTGGCCGAGGTCAGGAACCGGCGCTCGAGTCGATGCGTGGCCAGGGTCACCGCGAATTTGGGCAAGGCCAGCCCGATCCTGGTCTCGTTGAGGCCCAGCCGGTACGGCCCGTTCCGCCCGATCCGGTAGTCCGCGCTCAGCAGGAGGAGCGCACCGCCGGCGAGCGCATGACCCGTGCAGGACACGATCACCGGAATCGGCGCGGTGACCATGGCGCCGTAGAGCTCGGCCCCCTCGGTGAAGAGTGCGGTGATGCGGTCCTCGTCCCCGCTGTTGACCACGGCCAGGTCGAAGCCGGCCGACAGGCAACCATCCCGTCCGTTGATGACCAGCGGTCGGCGCTGCGCAGAGGCCGTGCCAATCGCCTCCCGGAGGCCCGCGATGATCTCGAAGGAGAGTGCGTTCACCTTCCCGTCGTCGACGGTCGTCACCATGACCCCGTCGACGTCTGCCGTCAGGACACTCATCGCGCCTCCTTCGTCGCGGCCATTCTCAGCGGGTGGGGTCCACGAGCACCTTGCCGGTGGCCCGGCGCTCGGCCAGATCGGACAGCGCACGACCCACCTGCTCCAAGGGGTAGGTGGCCGAGATGTGCGGGGTGGCGCGGCCGGCGCGGGCCAGGGCGGCCAGTTCGGCCATGTCCCGCGTCCTGTCCTGCGCCTGGTGGCGGCCGAATCCCTCCATGGTGAACCCGGTGACCACGACGCCCTTGAGCAGCACGAGGTTGAGCGGGATCCTGGGAATCTCCCCCGAGGCGAACCCGACCGTGACGAACCGCCCACCCCAACGCAGGGCGCGCAGCGCCAGCTCGGCGTTCGCCCCTCCCACCGGGTCGATGACCACATGCGCCCCCTCGCCGGTGATCTCCTTCACCCGGGCCTTGAGGTCCTCGGTGGTGTAGTCGATCCCCACCTCGGCTCCCCGGGCCACACAGAGCGCCATCTTCTCGGCCGTGGATGCGGCGGCCACCATCCGGGCCCCCAGCCCGGCCCCGAGCTCCACCGCGGCCAGACCCACGCCGCCGGCGGCGCCGAGCACCACGGCCCACTCCCCCGGCTGGACCCGGGCCACACTGCGCAGGGCGTGGTACGCCGTGGCATGGGCCACCCCCGAGGCCGCCGCCGTGGCGAGCTCGACGGCGGGGTCGACCGGCTGGAGCGAGGACGCCGGCACGGCGATCTGCTCGGCGAAGGCACCGAACATCGTCGATCCCATCACCCGGTCACCGACCGCGACGCCGTCGACGCCGGCCCCCAGCACCCGGACGGTGCCGGCGAACTCACTGCCTACCGTGAACGGCACGGGGAGGTGGATCTGGTACTGATCGGCCACCAGCAGGACGTCGGGAAAGTTCACGGCGGCGGCCGCTATCTCCACCACCACCTGCCCCTCCGACGGCACCGGATCGGGCACGTCCACCACGACGACGCTGGACGGCGGCCCGTATTCGAGACAGCGGGCGGCACGCACCGTCGGACCTCAGGAGTTGCCGACGACGTGCTCGAGGTGGCGGGCCAACTTCTGGCGGGCCTCCTCGCGCTTGGCCGGAAGGTGGGCCGTCGGCCATAGCCCGGGGGCGGGCTGATAGCCCTTGAGGACCTCGCGGGCCACGGTCACCTTGTGCACTTCGGTCGGGCCGTCCACCACGCTCATGATCGGCGCCATCATCCACATGCTGCCGAACGGCATTTCGTTGGACACGCCCAGGGCCCCGTGGGCGTGCATGGAGCGCCATACGGCGTCGTGCACCACCTTCGGAGTGAGAGCCTTGATCGCCGCGATGTTCTTCCTGGTCCGCCGGTAGTCCTTGTACTGGTCGATCTCCCAGGCGGTGTAGAGGACGAGAAGGCGGAACTGCGCCAGCTCGGCGTAGGAGTCGGCGATGTCCCCCTGGATGAACTGCTTCTGGGCCAGGACGCTGCCCTGTGTCTCGCGGCTGAGGACCCGTTCGCACAAAAGGTCCAGGGCCCGTTGGCAGGCGGCCACGGTCCGCATGGCATGGTGCACTCGGCCCCCGCCCAGTCGCGTCTGAGCGATGGCGAACGCCTGGCCCTCACCTCCGAGCAGGTTCTCGGCCGGGACCCGCACGTCCTCGTAGTGGATGAGCGCATGCATGCCCTCCTCCTCGGACTCGCCGGCCAGGCCCACCTGGCGGGTCATGTTGACGCCGGGCGTGTCGGTGGGCACCAGGAACATCGATGCCCCCTTGTAGATGCTGACATCGGGGTCGGTGATGGCCATGACGATGAGGAATGCCGCCGTGCGGGCATTGGACGAGAAGAACTTCCATCCGTTGATGACCCACTCGTCCCCGTCCCGGACCGCCGCGGTGGTGAACTGCTGGGGGTCCGAGCCGGCCTGGGGCTCGGTCATGGAGTAGCACGAGAAGACCTCTCCGTTCAGCAACGGCTGCAGGTACTTCTCCTTCTGCTCCTCGGTCCCGTAGTGGGCGATGATCTCGGCATTACCCGTGTCGGGCGCCTGGGTCCCGAACACGATGGGCGCCCAGCTCGACGCCCCGAGAATTTCGTTGAGGAGAGCCAGCTTCACCTGCCCGTACCCCTTGCCACCCAGTTCGGGCCCGAGGTGGGCCGCCCACAGCTCGTGGTCGCGCACCTCCTGCTTCATGGGGTCGACGATCGGCCGCAACTCGTCGTCGAGCGGATGGAATTCCCGGCGGGGGTAGAGGATGTCGAGCGGCTCGATCTTGTCGGCGACGAACTGTCGAGCCCAGTCCAACTTCTCTTGAAATTCCGGTTCGGTGGAAAAATCCCAGGCCATGGTCTTCCCTTCTGATGCGGTTCCGTCGCCACGCGGCGACGGACGTAGGTGTGCGTCTACAGCGCCGTTTCCCGACTGGTCGATTCGGAACTCTCTGCGTGAGGGGCGGTCGGGGCGTCCGTGATCCCGAGCCCGGTGAGGAACCGTTCGTAGCACAGGGTCACCTGTCGCCGGGCCTCCTCGCGATCCTCGGCGTGGGCCACGTACATGGCCGAGCCGGCACCCAGCGCCGCCAGCAGATGGGCCAGCGGATCGATCGGCTGCGGCTCCAGCACACCCTCCTCGACGGCGCCCCGCAGGTACGCCGCGATGGTGTGGGTCGGACTGTTCTGACGATCGGAGAGGTACTCCCACCCGAGTACGGCCGGGCCGTCGACGAGCACGATCTGCCGGTAGGCCTCGTTGGTGGAGGCGGCTTCGAGGTAGATCTCGCTGTTGGCCCGGAAGAGCGTCCATGCGCTGGCGGTCGGGTCGGCCGAACGGCGCCAGAGCAAGGGCGCCACCTCCGCCAACACCTCCTCGTGGACGGCCCGGAACAGGTCCTCCTTGTCGCGGAAGTGATGGTAGAGGGCGCCCCGCGTCAGCCCGGACTCCTCGACGATCTCCTCGGTGCGGGTGGCCTGGAACCCGTCCCGGGTGAAGATCCGGCGGGCCGTGTCGAGCAGGGCGCGGCGGGTGTCGCGCACGTGCTTTTCCCGGAGGCCCCGGCGGGCGGCCACCGGGGCGGTCACGGTCGGGGTCGGTGGCGTTTGATTCACGATGTATCCAACATACATAATGTATGTCACCGACGCACGTACGTCCCCGGTGCCGGCCGGCTGTGCAGCCATGCGGCACCACCCGACAAAGGAGTCCGAGACCGTGGCCAAGACAACGTCGACCGAAGACGAGGAGGCCACACTCGCCCGCACCGCCGGGTTGGTGCACGAAGGGCGGCTGGGCCAATGGATGGACCGGCTGGACCTGCCCGGCCGGGGCGAGCCGGTGACGTCGCACTTCATCAGTGGCGGGGCGTCGAACGAGATCTTTGCGATCAGCCGGGGCGACTTCCACGCCGTTCTGCGCCGTCCCCCCGGGCCGTGCCCAAGGGCCGGAACGAGACGATGCTGCGCGAGTACCGGGTTCTCGCGGCGTTGAACGGTACCGACGTTCCCCACCCCGAGGCCTACGCGGCCTGCGACGACCACGACGTCATCGGCGCGTCCTTCTACCTGATGAGCCTCGTCGACGGGTGGTCACCCATGAATATGGGTGACACCTGGCCGGCACCGTTCGACACCGATCTCGGCGCCCGCTACGAGCTGGGCATCCAGTTGGTCGACGGCATTGCCCGCCTGGCCCGGGTCGACTGGAAGGAGCGCGGTCTCGAGGGCTTCGGCAAGCCCGATGGCTTTCACGACCGCCAGGTGGACCGGTGGCTGGCCCACCTGGCCGCGTTCCAGTTCCGTGAGCTCCCCGGATTGGACGAGGCGGCGGCCTGGCTGCGCGCCCACAAGCCCAGTCACTGGGAGCCGGGCATCATCCACGGCGACTACCAGTTCGCCAACGTGATGTTCGCGCACGGGGCACCGGCCCGGCTGGCCGCCATGGTCGACTGGGAGATGTCGACCGTGGGCGATCCCCTGCTCGACCTGGCTTGGGTGATGAACGGATGGACCGACCCGGGCGAGGACCGGACCTCGGGCTACGTCGACTGCACCGGCATGCCCAGTCGAGACGAGATGTTGGACCACTACGCCACCGTGAGCGGCCGGAACGTCGACGAGATCGACTACTACATCATTTTGGCCCGGTTCAAGCTGGCCATCGTGCTGGAGGGCGGCTACGCCCGCGTGGTGTCGGGCGAGGCGGACAACCCCTCCACGGCCGCATTCGGGCCGGTCGTACTCGACATGATGGCGGCCGCGGCCGAACTCGCGTCGACGACCCCGCTGGGGAGGTAGCGGGGCTACGGGAGGTCGACAACGAAGGTTCCGCCGTCGTGGTTCCCCGCGCAATGGCCCACGAAGAAAGTGTGCTCGCCCGACGCAGGCGTCCATGCGTGGCGTCTGCCATCGTGAGTGGCGAGTCTCTCCAGTGGCACGGCTATCTCCAGGTCAGCCGCACCGCCAGCGGCGACCTCCACCCGCGCAAACCCGACGAGCCGCTGGGGTCGATCGGGATCGGGAAGCCCTGCATAGACCTGTACCACGTCCGCTCCGTCGCTCGACCCCGTATTGCTCACCGAGCCACGGACGAACAGATGCGTTCCTTCTGCCGTTATCTGCACGTCGCGCAACGCAAAGGTCGTGTACGACAAGCCGTAGCCGAACGGGAAGGCCGGTGTGCGCCCCGACTGCTCGAGATGCCACCAGCCGTGCCAGCGGTCGTAGCGGACATGCGTGGCGTCACGGTCGAAGGGAGGGAGATCGTCCTCGTGCACCGGCACACTGAACGGGAGACGGGCGGACGGGTTCACCACCCCGAAGAGAACATCGGCCAGGCCCGGTCCGGCATGGCCACCGCCGTACCAGCACTGCACGACCGCTGGCACATTTTCGATCCACTCGGTCATGACGACGGCGCTTCCGGCTTGGATAGCCACAATCGTCCGCGGGTTCGCCGCGCCGACGGCCCTGATGAGCTCCACGTCCCGCGCCGAGAGACGAAGCGAGATCCGGTCGCCGCCGATGGAAAAGCCGCCGTGCACGCCGCTGACGCGTGCCGGTTTGGTCACCATCGGCACATCGGCGAGGACGTTGGCGTACCGCTGCGCCACCTCCGGCTCATCGGAAGGCGGGAAGTTGGCGAGCATGGCCTCGGTCATCTCACCCATGAACTCGCCCTCGTCGAGGGAGGTGTAGCCCACCACGACGAGGGCGACATCAGCGTCGCTGGCGACAACGGCAGCCTGCACGGGATCGCTTCCCTCGTCGTAGACCACGTCGGCCGAGGTGCCGCGCAGCCCGTCCAGCACGGTGTGACAATGGAGGTCCCACACGTCACTCGAGCCATGGTCGCCGAGATTCTCGGTGTCGGCGAGGGGACCGACTACGGCCAGCCGCAGCGCAGGGACGTCCGAAAGCGGCAGGACGGGACGGCCGTCGACCAGCTCGTTTCGCAGCAGCACGATCGACCGGGCGGCCACGTCGCGGGCGAGGTGTCGGTGGGCCGCCATGGCGACGGTGTCTGCTCTCGGCGCCGGCCGCGAGAGGATGGCGTCGAAGCGCAGCAGCGTTGCCACGACCCGCTCTACTGCGTGGTCGACCTCGGCCCAGCTCACCTCTCCCCGCTCGAGCGCTCCGGGAAGGTGTTGGGCCCGCGCCATACGGAAGGGCATCTCGATGTCCAGGCCCGCCCGCACAGAGGCCGAAGCGTCGTGCACCCCGAACACGAAGTCGCTGATGACGAATCCTTCGAACCCCCATTCGTCCCTCAAGATCTCGGTCAATAACTGGCGGTTCTCACCACACCATGCGCCGTTCAAGGAGTTGTAGGCCGACATCACCGAGGCCACGCCCTCATCGACGATCCGCTTGAAGTGAGCCAGGTAGATCTCGTGCAACGCGACGTCGTCGACCTCGACGTCGACGGTAAAGCGGGCATTCTCCATGGAGTTGCAGGCAAAGTGCTTCACGCAGGCCAGCACGTGCCGCTGCAGGCCACGGGTGAAGGCGGCACCCATCTCACCGACGTGATGCGGGTCTTCGCCGTAGGTCTCCTGAGCCCTGCCCCAGGCCGGATGGCGCAGCAGGTTCACACACACCGCCCCGGTCAGGTTGGCGCCCGTAGCCTTGAGCTCCTGGCCGATGGCATCCCCCACACGCTCTTCGAGGACGGGATCCCACGTGGCGCCGCGCGCCATCGTGACAGGAAAACAGGTGGCATCGCCGATCACCGCGCCGCGGGGTCCGTCGCTGAAGGCGATCCCCGGCAGTCCCACTCGTGACACCTGGGCGGCGACAAAGGGAGCACGGTGGTACCCGTCCGCAGCGGTGAGAAATGCGGATCCGGCGTGTGTGGGGGCATCCCCGTCGAGGCACCACAGCCGTTCCTCCGGGGTCATGTGAAAGACCAACTCCCTGGCCGCCATGTCCGGTGCCGTGCCACGGCTGACGGCCGATCGAGCCGATTCGAAGGAATCAATGGCCAGGTCAGGCTCGCCCGTCATTGCGCCACTGCCCTACTCCCCCGGGTAGACGACGCCGAGTTGGGCCCGGATGGCGTCGAGGGTGGCGGCCAGGTCCAGCGTCTCCTCCAACGGCATGACGGGGCTTTCCGGCAGCCCTCCGGACAGGCAACGGTGTGACCTCCTCGATCTCGAACCGGAGGCCGTTGCCCTCGTACGATGCGTCGATCCGCTCAGACCCGGCGCCCGTCGTCACGGTCAGGGAGCTCGGGCAATGCATGAATCTCGGAAGCTCGATCCACCCGTCGGTACCCGAGATGCGGGCCGTGCACGACATCCCCACACGAATGGCCGACTTGACGACGCCCAGTCTCTCCCCCGCATAGCGCAACACAGCGGCGTTGACTTCGTCGACGCCGGTCACGCCGACGATGCCGTCGGCCACCACGTGCTCGGGCGAGCCCAGCACGAGCGAGCACAACTGGATCGGATAGATCCCCAGGTCGAGCAGCGCGCCGCCGCCGAGAGCCAGATCGAAGAGCCGATGGTCCGGCTCCAGTGGCCGCCGGAATCCGAAGTCGGCTTCGACCAGCAGCGGGTCGCCGATGCGGCCCTCGCCGATGACGTCGACCAACGAACGGTAGGCGGGGAGGTAGCGACTCCACATCGCCTCCATCAAGAACAAGCCCCGCGCCCGTGCTTCTGCGACCATGCGGGCCCCTTGCCGCGCGCTGAGCGCGAAGGGCTTCTCGCACAGCACGTGCTTCCCCGCCCCGAGCATGGCCAGCGTGTCCGGCTCGTGGCGCGACTGGGGAGTGGCGACGTAGACGACATCCACATCCGGATCGGCGCCGAGCGCGTCGTAGTCGCCGTAGCGGGCCGCGATGGCGAACCGCTCGCCGAAGGCCGCCGCCCTGGCGGCCGAACGGGACGCCACTGCCACGATCGTCCCGCCGTCGGTCTGCTCCATGGCCTCGGCGAACCCGGTTGCGATCGCCCCCGGACCGAGCACACCCCAACGAATCACGTGCGAACCCGCCTGCGCTCCCTCGACCATGCAGCTCATGATCGGCTCGTCTGATAACGCTATCATTCGGGCAGGCGGGAATACCGCCCGATTTGCCGAGGGTGGAGCGGGCGCACCGCTCGCGCTCTTTGCGCGTAGGAGGAACCATGACCGATGACTTCACTCCCCGGCCCGAGCACCAGTTCACCTTCGGCCTCTGGACCGTCGGGAATCCCGGGCGGGACCCCTTCGGGGAGGCGGTCCGGGCGCCCCTCGATCCCGTCGACACCGTGCACAGACTGTCCGACCTGGGCGCCTACGGGGTGAGCTTCCACGACAACGATCTCGTGCCGGCCGGGTCCCCGGCGGCGGATCGCCAGGACATCGTCAAACGGTTCCGACGGGCCCTCGACGCCACCGGGATGCACGTGCCGATGGTCACGACGAACCTGTTCTGGCGCCCCGTCTTCAAGGAGGGCGCGTTCACGGCCAACGACCCTCAGATCCGGCGCTTCGCCGTGAAGAAGGCCTGCGAGGCCACCGAGCTGGGGGCCGAGTTCGGCGCCCACGTCTTCGTGCTGTGGGGAGGGCGGGAAGGCATGGAGGCCGAGGCGGCCAAGGACGTCCGCTTGGCGCTCGACCGGTACAAGGAAGCCGTCGATCTGATGTGCGAGCACATCGCATCCCGCGGGCTCGACCTGCGGATCGCCCTCGAGCCCAAGCCCAACGAGCCCCGAGGGGACATCCTCCTCCCCACCGTCGGGCACGCCCTCGCCTTCATCGGCTCCCTGGAGCACCCCGACATGGTGGGGCTCAACCCCGAGTTCGCCCATGAGACGATGAGCGGCCTTTCCTTCTCCCAGGCCGTGGCCCAGACCCTCTGGCACGACAAGCTCTTCCACATCGACCTCAATGCCCAACGGATCGGGAAGTTCGACCAGGACTTCCGCTTCGGCTCAGAGGGCATCCGCGACGCCTTCTATGTGGTGAAGCTCCTGGAGGACGCGCGGTGGGACGGCATGCGTCATTTCGACGCCCATCCGTACCGCACGGAGGACAGCGACGGTGTGTGGGACTTCGCCCGCGGCTGTATGCGCACCTACCTGATCCTGGCCGACAAGGCGCGTCGCTTCCACGAGGACACCGAGATCCAAGACGCCCTACGCCTGACCAAGGCGGCCGAGCTGGCCCAACCGACCGCCGGGGAGGGCGGCCTCGACGACATCCTGTCGTCGGACTACGACGAGGATGCTCTCGCCGCCCAGGGATACGGCAACGAGCGCCTGGACCAACTCGTCACGGAACTGCTGCTCGGAGCGCGCTAAGTGCCGCTGGTGGTCGGGGTGGACTCGTCCACCTCTGCCTGCAAGGTGCAGGTACGCGACGCGGAAACCGGCACGGTCGTGTCGTCGGCCCGGGCCCCGCACCCGGCGACGACACCACCACGCAGCGAGCAGCATCCTCGGGACTGGGAGGAGGCCTTTCATCTGGCCTGCGCGGCGGCGCGGGTGGCCACGCGTCTTTCGCCCCGTCGCCCTCTCCGTGGGCGCGCAGCAGCACGGTCTCGTCGTCCTCGACCACGAGGGCGAGGTGCTCCGCCCGGCCAAGCTGTGGAACGACACCGAGTCAGCGCAGGACACCGAAGAGCTCCTGGCCGAGTTCGCCGGCGGGCCCGCGGGCTGGGCCGCCGCCTGCGGAAGCGTGCCGCTGCCGGCCTTCACCGTGACCAAGCTGCGCTGGTTGCGCCGTTGCGAGCCGGATACCCTGCGCCAGACGGCCGCCGTCATGCTGCCGCACGACTGGCTGACGTACCGGCTCACCGGGAAACGGGTCACCGACCGGGGCGACGCCTCGGGCACCGGCTATTGGTCCCCCGCCGAGTCGCGCTACCGCGTCGACCTGCTCGAAGACCTGGTCGACCCCGAGGTGGACTGGGAAACAGCGCTGCCAGAGGTGCTCTCCCCGCGCACCGCCGCCGGAGAGTGGATGCCGGGGGGAGCGCTGGTCGGCCCGGGCACCGGGGACAACATGGCGGCCGCCCTCGGACTCGGGCTCCGGCCGGGTGACCTGGCCCTGAGCCTGGGGACGAGCGGCACCGCGTTCACCGTCAGCGAGCAGCCCAGCGCCGATCCCAACGGGACGGTGGCCGGTTTCGCCGACGCCACCGGGCGCTTCCTCCCGCTCGTCTGCACCTTGAACGCGACCAAGGTGACCGATGCCGTGAGGCGGCTGCTCGGCGTGGACCAGGAACGCTTTGACGAACTGGCGCTCGAGGCTCCTCCGGAGCGGCGGGCCTCGTCCTCGTGCCGCACTTGGATGGCGAGCGCACGCCGAACCGCCCGGCTGCCACCGGCACCCTCACCGGTCTGCGCTCCGATGTGACTCCGGCACAGCTGGCCCGGGCCGCCGTGGAGGGAGTGGTGTGCAACCTGTTGGAGGGGGCGGATGCGCTCGGCTGGGAAGGCGGGGAGGGACGGGTGTTCCTGATCGGCGGCGCCGCCCAGAGCGCGGCCTACCGTCGCGTGGTCGCCGACCTGACGGGACGCCCGGTTCTGGTGCCCTCCGAGGGCGAGCTCGTGGCAGCGGGCGCCGCGGTCCAAGCTGCCGCGGTGCATCTCGGTTGCGACTTCGCGCAGGTAAGCGAGGCCTGGGGACTCGGTATCGGCAAGCTCGTCGAGCCCGACGACGCGGTCGATCGCTCGGCGGTGCGCGCCGCCTACGCCGACGCGGCGAGGTCAGCTGCGGCGTGACGTTCTCAGAACCCGGTCATCCCGGGATTCCATCCGGACCCCAGCGTGTGTCGCGTGGACGACGAGTACATCCTCGTGACCCTCGGGTACGAGGACGAGGCGGGGACGCCACGGACGCTGGCTCAACTGGATGGCCGCTACCTCTCTACCGAGGTGACAGGTGGATTCCTCGGTCGCACCATCGGGATGTTCGCCGTCGACGGGGATGCCGCCTTCGACTGGTTCGACTACCAGGAGGCGTGAGGTGGGACCCCCTCCCCGCCCGGTGATGGCCGACGTGGCGGCTCGGGCCGGCGTCTCCGTCATGACCGTGTCCCGGGTGCTCAACGGGTTCCCCGGGGTAGCCGACGGAACCCGCCGTCGGGTCGAGCACGCCGTTGCCGCGCTCGGCTACCACGCCAACACCGCGGCGCGGGTCCTGGCCGGTGGGCGGTCCCGCACGCTCGGTGTCATCGCCGTCGAGACCGAACAGTTCGGACCGTCCCACATCCTCTTCGGCATTGAGGCGGCGGCGCGGGCGGCCGGGCATCTCCTGAGCTTCGTCACGCTGAGCCGCACCGGGAAGGAGATGGCGTCCACCCTGGAGCATCTTCGGGCTTCCCACGTCGAAGGGATCATCGTCGTCGCTCCCGTCACGCCGGTCATCGAAGCCTTGGGCAAGATCGAGGAGACCATGGCCCTGGTCGTCGTGGGCGGCGATCCACGCCGGAGCGCCGCCACGGTCACCATCGACCAGGTCGAGGGTGCTCGCCTGGCGACCGGACACCTGCTCGGCCTCGGGCACCGGACGGTGCACCACGTGCGCGGGCCGAGGAGCTGGGTCGACGCGGCGGCGAGAGTGCAAGGGTGGACGGACGCCCTCCGCGGCGCTGGCGCCCCGCGCCCCTCCCCACTGGTGGGTGACTGGAGCGCCCACGGCGGCTATGCGGCCGGTGTGCGTCTCGGACAGGACCCGGAGGTGACCGCCGTCTTCGCCGCCAACGACCAGACGGCCCTCGGCATCGTGCGGGCGCTGCACGAGGCGGGCCGCAAGGTGCCCGGGGACATCAGCGTGGTGGGCTTCGACGACACCCCCGAGTCGAGGTACTTCCTCCCCGCTCTCACCACGATCCGCCAGGACTTCGGTGAAGTGGGACGGCGGTCGGTGGAGCTCGTGCTCGCGCTCATGGACGGCGAGGCCGCGGCACGTCACGTGGTGGTTCCGGCCCAGCTGGTGGTGCGGGAGAGCGCGGCGGCGCCGGGGCGCCGCACCAGGCGCTGAGGAGACGTCGGCTCGCTGACTTCTCAGCGGATGAGCCCGTCCACATGGTCCAGCGCACCGCGCTCGCAGATGACCACGATCGTGCCGCCGCACCCTCCCCCGCTCGCCCGCGCCCCATGGACGCCCGGCGTCGCCAACGCCCTCTCGACGGTTGCCGTGGCCGCCGGGTGACCCAGTCCCATGGCCTCGTAGCCGGCGTGACTGGCGCTGAGCAAGACCGCCCAACTGCTCGGGCTCGCCCTGCCGGAGGGCGGCGAGCGCGCTCGCGCTCCGGGCGTGCTCCCCAATGCCGAAGAGAACCGACGCCCGCACCGGATACGTCACCTCTGACTGCACCGCCGTGATCACGTCGCCGGTCTCGCCCCACTGCTCGAGAAACTCGGCCCCGCTGATCTCTTCGGGGAGCAGGGTCGCTGCGGCAGCGGGGAGCTCGCTGACCCAGGACCACGATCGCTTTTCGGACCCTTCTACGATGCGCTTGCCCATGAAGGCCGCGGCACGGGCCCTTCGGTAGGGCGCGCCGCTCACATCGTGTGCGGCGCCGCTGGGCCAGCCGACGATCTCGAGATCCGGCGGGAGCATCACGGCGGGCCAGGGTGACGCGGGGCGGCAGAGAATCGGCAGCACGGCACCGGGCGATCCGAGTGCCACCGCCACTTGGTCCATGACGCCACACGGCGCGCCGACCACGAAGTTCTCCGCCTCCTGGCACAACAAGGCCAACTGCAGCGGGTCGATCACCCCCGCCCCGAGCGCACGCGCCGTGGCCACCTCCAACGCCGCGCTCGACGCCACACCCATTGATTGGGGGAGGTCGGACGAGATGCGCAGGCGGGCGCGGGGAGGCGAAATGACCCCGTGCCGGACGAGGACGACGGCGACGCCGATGACATAGTGCGTCCATCGGGGCAGGCCTTCGAGGGCCCGCCGCACGTCGTCATAGTCGAGCTCGGCCAGGCGCGCCATCTCCGCTACGGACAGGACGGCCGACCCGACGACGAGCGCGTCATCGGCCTCCGCCACGACTTCGATCGACTGGCGTGTGGGCATCTCGAGCACCAGAGCCCCCGAGTAGTCCGCCACCCCACCGAGAACGTCGAGGCGACCCGGCGCGCTACCGGTCACGCCAGCCATCGAGCAACTCCGCCAGCACCGGACCGATGTGTGAGGCCAGCGCCGCGTTCGCATAGCCGACCCACGCCACCGGCGACGAATTGTCCAAGGGGGCGTCCAGCGGCTGTCCCCAGGGGTCGGTCACCACGCCGCCCGCTTCGACCAGCAACATGGCGGTGCAGACGTCGTAGGGATGGCAGGCCAGGCCGCCCGCGTCGTCGAGGACCAGCGGGCGCAGGTCGGCGACGAAGCGGTCCCGGCCGCTGATGAGCTCGTGGAGTTGGCCACCGGTCGAGAGATACTCGTCGTCGAAGACGTGACGGCAGCCGAGTCGACGGAACAATTCGGCCTCGAGCGAGACGAGGGCCGGCTTCCCCGGGAGGAAGAACTTGGCGAACCCGCTGAAACTGTGCTCGAGATCGGTCGCCGACGACGGCTGCAGCACCACGGGCTCCCTGGTACGCCGGCGCAGGTCGAGTCGCTCTGCCACCAGCCCGGATCCCCGCACGCCGCTCAGCTGGTCGACCGCACCCTGCTTCATCGTCGGAAGTTCGGTCATGGCGGCCGCCACGATGTCGCTGAGCGAGCCCCCGGGGGGCGCCGCGGCGGCCAGGCACCAGGCGGGACGCTTGTCGTACATGAGCCCACGCGTCCCGTCGATGGTGTCCACAATCACGGTCCACGCCGCGTGGTCACCGACGACGACCGGATCGTCGTGGCCTTCGGAGACGATCCTTACGTCGGGCCAGTGCTCCTCGAACCAACCCACCAGGGCGTCGTCCGCCACGCGGTCGATGGCATAGATGGTGTCGGCCACCGTCTCACCGGTGACCGCGGCCATGTCGATGTCACGCGCACTCATCACCAGGGAGCGCAGGTAGTCGCCGAGCTCGCAGAGCAAGAGACGGGCTTGATCAGCCGAAGGTGCCACGGAGCTCCGCCGCTTTCTCGTCCGGATCCGACTCGTTCGTCATGGAACCGCCACCCACCTCGGGACCGGCCAGGTATTTGCGCAACCCCGGCGCCCGCAGCGGTGGGTGCAGCTCGAGGTGGAAGGGGTAGTGCGGGTGGTCACCGACCGGGGCCTGGTGCACGGCCAGCACGTACGGCATGCGGAACCCCCACAGGGCGTCATAGCGCCGCACGGCGTCGCGCAGGACGAGCCCGAGTGAGCGACACTGTTCGTCGTCGAGATCCAGGAGGGACGTCGCCGGCCGGCGGGGCAGGATGTGCACCTCGTAGGCGTACTGCGCGAACCACGGCACGCAGGCAAAGAAGTGCTCCCCCGCACTGACGACCCGGGGGCCGGCGAGCTCGCGTTGCACGACGTCGTGGAGCACGGCGCGGCCCGTGCGTCGGAAATGCTCGGAGGCCACCTCGGACTCGCGAGCCATGGTGGCGTAGACCAGCGACCCCGCGTAGATCTGGCAATGGGGGTGCGGGTTGGACGTGCCGACGAGCGCACCGCGATTCTCGAAGATGAGGACGTGGGCCACGTCAGTCGCGTGACTGGAGGGCCCGCGAGCGTTCGCGCCATGTGACGACGATGGCGCACACCTCGTCGTCGGTGAGATCGGCCACAGATCGGGTGGCGTCGTCGTGATAGCAGACCACCTCCGCCGTGCCGCCGGCGCGCCGAGTGCGGTAGACGTCGTCCCCGTCGCTCGGCTCCGGCGCGTCGGGCGAGAACACGGGAAGGTCATTGGTGAAGACGAAGACGCCCCGGTAGTCGGGATTGGTGGTGGCGATCCGCTTGCCCCGGGGAGCCAGCGCGTTGTCGCTCGGTATGGGCGACTCCTCGGGAGCGACGATCTCGCCGATCCACGGGCGGGCATCACGATGCGAGGTGAAGAGGACCCATTGGCCGCGGAACGGGTGCCACCGGAGCTCCCAGGTCATCCGCCCGACCCGTGGCGCCGTCGCGCCCGGTCAGGCTGCGGCATCGACCGTCACGTGCCGAGGCTCGCAGCCATCGGCCGACGCCGTCACAATGATCTTCCCCTCACCCGTCGGCCGGACCACGGCGAGGGCATGCCCGTCGAATGTGGTGCAGGTGGGCCCCGCGAAGCCCTCCTGGCCGGTCGGGTTCGCACTGCCCAGAGCGTGGAGCACACCGGGGCCCTCCACCTCGACCCGGACCGGCCGATCGGCGGAGCTGTAGAGCGCTCCCCGGTCGTCCACCAGCGTGAGGTCCACGAAGGCCAAGTCGCCGGGGCGGGCGCCGATCCGGGGCCGGTCCGCCCGGACACCGAGCAACACCGGGCCTGTGGCGGAGTGCAGACCCATGCGGCCGAGCTCCTCGTTGCCACGCCAGGCCACGGCCTCGAGGAGGCCGGGTTCGAACTCGGTCTCGAATTCGGCTCGGTAGTGATGGTCCGGGCCGACCGGCCGCCGGCCGAGCGAGCGGCCGTTGACCCAGAAGCTCCACCTCGTCTCCATCCCCGTAGACCTCCACCGTCACCGGCCGTTGCTCGAATCCCTCCCAGCTCCAGGTCGACACCGCGTCACTCCATTGCCAGGGAGTGCCGCTCGTGGGTTGGCCGTGGAACTGGGGTCGGCGCACGACGACGTACGGATCCGTGCGCCGCCCGAACACGATCTCCCGGTAATAGGACTGGGGGCGACGGTGACCGGTGATGTCGATATCCCCGCACCAGGCGGTCAGCCATGGGAACTCGCCCAGGAACGCGGGTGGTCCGGCCGACGGGTCCGGCTCGCCATAGACCGTGCGACCGATCCCGACCTCGCCCAGGTAGTCCCAACCGGTCCAGGTGAAGTCGCCGATGACGTGGGGGTACCGGCGGACGGCGGCCCACAGCGTGTCGATCGCCGCCGGATGGGTCTCGCTGCCCACGATCACCCGATTCGGATACCGGTCGTGGTCCAGTTCGTAGCGGGACTCCATGTAGTTGTACCCGGCGACGTCGAGATAGGAGATGGTCTCGGCCGAGTTCCGGGCGATCGTCTCTGAGACCATGAGGTTGTTCAGCTGGTCCGCCAGGGTCGTCATGGCGGTATTGACGCCCGTGTGGTCGTCCGTCTCGGGGATTCGATTGGCCAGTCCGGTGCGCAGCTCGTCGATCAGCTCGGGGCCGCCGGCCAGCAACCCGCTGATGGCTTGCGTGACCAGCCTCGTGCCGTCGAGCGACCGTATCTTCTCGGCGACGGCCCGCCCGATTCTCGCACCGTCGGGCCTTCCTGCCTCGGGGATCTCGTTGCCGATGCTGTAGAGGATCACACTGGGATGGTTCAGGTCCTTCCGGACCATGGCCTCGACATCGAGTTCCCACCACTGCGCAAACCGCAGCGCGTAGTCGTCCTCGCTCTTGGCCTCCGCCCACATGTCGAACGTCTCGTCCATCACGAGCATGCCCTGGCGGTCGCACGCCGCCAGCATCGGTTTGCTCATGGGGTTGTGGGCACTCCTGATCGCGTTGAACCCGGCCGCCTTGAGCAGTTCCACCCGCCGCTCTTCCGCCCGGTCGAAGGTGGCGGCACCGAGCAACCCGTTGTCGTGATGGACGCATGCCCCTCGCAAGAGCAGCTCCGCGCCGTTGATCAGCAAGCCCCGCGTCGGGTCGACGGACAGTGAGCGGATACCGAACGTCGTCGCGTCCTCGTCGAGCACCTCCCCGTCGTCCGACAGGATGACCCGGCAGGTGTACAGATACGGATCGTCGGGGTCCCAGCGGTGGGGACGCTCGACGTAGAGCCGGCGCCGAGCCGTGGCCCGGTCACCCGGAACCGTCGTCACAGGAGCCTCGTCCCACGCCACCACCGAGCCCTCGGCGTCCACCAGCTCGGTACGGAGAACCGCGGACGATCCATCGATCGAGAGCGTTGCGAACCTGCGCCGAGACCGCCACCGCCGCCACCCGTTCGTCGATGTCGGGGACGAGCACCTGCAAGTGGCCGGGCGAGAGATGGACCCGCCCCGCCCGAAGGAGCCAGACGCTTCGATAGATGCCGGCTCCCGCATACCACCGGCTGTCGTCGCGACTGCGGGCCTCGACCCGCAGCTCGTTGGATGTCCCCGACGCGCAGGAGGTGATCCACCTCCACGACGAAATCGCTATAGCCGGACGGCCGATGGGTGGCCAAGGTGCCGTTGACGAAGACACGTGCGTCGCGGTAGACGCCTTCGAACTCCAAGAACACCGACGAGCCGGCCGCCTCGGCGGGTAGCTCCAGTTGACGGCGGTACTCCCAGGCCCCGCCGGGAAAGAATGCGTGGGCCGCGCTGGCCGACGATGAGCGCTCGGTGCCGATCATGGCGTCGTGAGGCAGTGTCACCGGAACGGGATCGGCCACCACCCCGAACCTCTCTGCGAACGGGTTCTCCTTCTGCCGAACCGCCCACCCGTCGTTCAACGGCACCCGCTGCATGGGTGGGCATCTTAGGCCTCTTGCGATGTTATCGCTACCATTGCCCGAGAACGCACCGCAATCATGATGGCGGCGTAACCCGGCGGCCCGTACGTCGGGGCCCCGGCCCCACCATGCTGGCTGACCGGCAGGTCGACATCGACGCAGGCGGCCCGGACCGGATCGAGTGCGGGATCGAAGAAGAAGGTCCCGCCTGGCCGCAGAGCTGCATCATGACACCGCCGAGCCCGTGATCACGAGCCCAGGAGACGTCGCGCACGGCTGTTCGGCATCGTCGAAGGAGATCCCCGACTACGACGGTGCGGACCACGGCGCCGCTGGCGCATCGGCCCATTCGACGTGCCTGCTCCTCCGAGACGGCATAGCTCCAGGAATGGGTTCCCGAGCCCACCGCGATCTCCGGATCCGCCAATCCGGGCCGGCGGACGATGGCCGACGCGTTGGGGGGTACCTCGACCTGGAGGGTGAGCTCACGACCTTCGAGCCTCCACCGGCACGCCGCCTGCCCGTACGGGGTGCGCAGGGCACAGGCGGCCCACGTCACACTGCGCCCGGGAACCGGGCTGAACCCGATGGTGCGATACCCCGGCTCCTCGGGAGAGATACCGCCGATGGTGCCGTTGCATCCAATCGGCCACGCTCCCGAACGAGTAGTGGTTGAACGACGTCATCTCACCGGGATTGATGGATCCGTCCGGCAGCATGGCGTCCCAGCGCTCCCACATCGTCGTGGCGCCCATGCGTCACCGGGTAGAGCCAGGACGGGCAGGCCGTCTCGGTGAGGAGGCGGAAGGCCGTCGTGGTGTCGCCCACCGACGAGAGCGCGGGGAGTACCAGCGGTGTGCCGACGAAGCCGGTCGAGACCTGGTAGCCGCGGACCGCTGAAAGCAGGGCGATGCGCGCACCGGCGCGGGACCGGTGCTCCTCGTTGTCGTAGAGGTCGAACATGAGGGCCAGCGAGTACGCCGTGACCGAATCGGAGCTCACCAACCCACTCGACGTGACGTACTCATGGCGGAAAGCCCGGCGGACATCGTCGGCGAGCTGCCCGTACTCGTCCGCCAGGTCCGCCAACCCGAGCACCTCGGCCGCCGGGCGACCAAGCCGGGCCGACTGGGCGAAATACGCGGTGGCCACCAGCACGGCATCCGTCTTGGCCCGCCAGGGCTGGTCCGGCGGCGCGTCGGGGTCCAACCAGTCCCCGAGCTGGAACATCTGGGGCCACAGGAGCGTCTCGCCGGCGAGGGCCCGCACGAATTCGACCCAGGCCCGCATGCTGTCGAACTGGCGGGCCAGGACTCCCTTGTCGCCGAAGCGCTGGTAGAGCGTCCACGGGACGATCGTCGCCGCGTCGCCCCAGGCGGCGGCGGCGAACTGCCCCATCGGGAACTGCTCGTGCGGCCCCACCGGGACGACCAGCGTCACCCGCCCGTCGTCGATCTGCTCTGCCTTGAGGTCCTCCAGCCAGTCGGCCAGGAAACCGGCCACGTCGAACATGAACGACGGCGGTCGGCGCAAAGGTCTGCAGGTCGCCGGTCCAGCCCAGCCGCTCATCGCGTTGCGGGCAGTCCGTCGGCACGTCGACGAAGTTGCCCCGCAACCCCCACTCCGCATTCTGGTGGAGCCGAGTGAGCAGATCGTTCGAGCAGGAGAAGGATCCGGTCTGTTCGAAGTCGGAGTGGACGACGACGGCCACGAACGCCGAGGGGTCGACCTCGTCAGCGGGCCAGCCGTCCACCTCGACGTAGCGGAATCCATGGAAGGTGAACGTCGGCTCCCATGTCTCGGTCCCGATGCCCCGCAGGACGTACTCGTCGGTCGCCTTGGCGTTGCGGAGGGGGCGAACCCCAAGCTCCCCGTGCTCCATCACCTCGGCGTGGCGGAGGGTGATCGTCGCGCCGACCGGGCCTTCGACGGCGAATCGCACCCGGCCCACCAGGTTCTGGCCGAAGTCGAGGACGGTCTTTCCCAGATGGAGTGACGATGACGTTCTCGACGGCGCGCTCCATGATGCGCCGCACGGGCGGCGCCATGGGTGACACGAGCCTGCCGACCTTGGGGCTGAAGACCTCCGTGGCGCGCCAACCCGAGTCGTCGAATCCGGAACTGTCCCAACCGTCCATGATGAGCCGGGCATCAAAGGCTTCGCCGTTGTAGAGATCGGCGCTCCGGATCGGCCCGTCGGACGTCGATCCAGTTCGCCCCGGTCCCGAAGGTCTCGGTCGATCCGTCGGAATAGGTGACCTCCAGCTGAGCCAGCAGGCCGAGCCGGTCGCCGTAGACGTCCCGCAGCATCTCCCAGGTGAGGTAGCCGCGCCACCACCCGTCCGCCACCACGGCGCCCAGCACGTTCGACCCGGTCGAGAGGAGAGCCGTGACGTCGTGGGTCTCGTAGCGGAGCCGATCGGCATAGGCGGACCAACCCGGAGCGAGCAGGCTGGTGCCCACGACGTGGCCGTTGAGATGGAGCTGGTTGATACCGGCCGCCGTGGCGTACAGGCGCGCCCGTTCGATGCGCACGCCTTCTTCTTCTCTCAGGGTGAGTGGGCATCGGAAATAACGTGGTCGGCCTTCGGGGTCCGGGAGGACCGGAGTGATCCATTGCGCCGTCCAGTCCTCGGGCGACAACAGGCCTGCTTCGATCAGGAGCTCGTCGCTCCACCCGAAGCCGACCCGTCGGCACCCCATACCCTCACCCGGACGCGGTGACGCTCCCGCGAGCGCAAAGGGGGTCCGGGCCACTCGACGAAGACCGATGCACTCTCTTCCTGGCGACCGGCCGGGTTGCCGTCGACCTCCACCTCGTAGGCCGACTGCATCCAACCCGGCGTGTCGGTGATGCTGATCCACGAAAGTCGCGGGCATGGCTCCCCCATGCCCATGACGTCACCGTGGTGGTACTCGGCCCGCACGTCACGCACCGAGACCGAGCGTTCATGCGTCACCATGCCGCGAAGAGAGCTAGAGCAGAATCGCAGGACCGGCATCCTTCACCTGCTCGGCACCGGCGGCCTCCGCCGTGGTCGCGCCGCTCCGGTTGATGGCCCGCTCGTCCGTGCCCAGGTAGCTGGCGACGACGCGAGGATTGTCCCTCACGTCCTTGGGTGCGCCTTCGGCGATCACCGAACCCGCCTCGAGGCAGTACACCCGATCACTGATGCCCATGATGAGCGGCATGTCGTGCTCGATCAGCAGGACGGATGCCCCGAGTTGACGCTGGACGTTGACGATGAGGGGCCCGAACGCCTCCGTCTCTCGCTGCGCCAAGCCGGCCGTGGGCTCGTCCAGGCAAAGAACCTTGGCCTTGAGCGCCAGCAGCCCGGCCAGTTCCACCACGCGGCGGGTACCGGTCGAGAGGTCGCCGATGTGGTGGTCACACCAGTGCGTCAGGCCGAGCAACTCGATCAGATCGGCCACCTCTGCTCTCTCACGACGGCTTCGTCGAGTCGCTCCGGGCAGGGCGAGGGCAGTGGACAAGGCACCCGTACGCTGATCCCCCATGGCGACCAACAGGGTCTCGGTCACCGTCAACTCGGGAAAGAGTGTGGCCGACTGGAAGGTTCGACCGAGGCCCAACGCGGCCCGATGGGCCGGTGCCTTGTCCCCCACCTCCTCGTTTTCCAGACGGACCGATCCCGAGGACGTGACGAAGCCACCGACGGCGTTCATCAGGGTCGACTTGCCGGCCCCGTTGCTGCCGATCAACCCGACGATCTCCCCCTTGCGCACCGTCAAGGAGACGTCGTCCACCGCCGTGTTCCCACCAAAGGCCACCCGTAGGTCCGCCACGGCCAGAGGGATCTCATTCGCTTCTAGGGTCTCGGGTCCCGGTCGGGTCGCCACGGCGGGGCGTCGCGCGTCGCGGGACCGGCGCGTCCTTGCCGAAGCGCCGGTCGGCCCAAGCCAGGACCGCATCACGCACGTCGTAGCTGATCTGATTGAGCCCACGCGGGAAGTAGAGGAGGATCGCCAACAAGCCGATGCTCGAGCTCAGGAGTCCGAGCACCAGGTTGTTCGGAGCCAGGGCAGGAATGCCGATGACCCAGATCGCCCCGATGACCGCCGCGGTGACCGAGCCCATCCCGCCGATGACCACCATGGCCACCAGGCCCAGCGACCCGTCGACCAGGAAGAAGCTTCCGGGGCCCGAGAACTCGACGTTGGCATAGGCCCCGGCGAGCAGCGCCCCACCCAATCCGGCCAGCGCACCCGCAATGGAGAAGGCCCGGATCTTCTCCCACGCCGGGCGCACCATGAACGCGGAGGCGGCATTCTCGTTGTCGCGCACGGCCATGATGGACCGGCCCACTCCGCTGTCCCGGAAGCGGCTGACCACCAGGAGGACGAGGCCGAGGACCACCAGCACCACGTAGTAGTAGGTGCGCTGACCCGGGAAGTTGAGGGAGAACAGCTTCCCCGGCACGAACGGCAAGTTGGCCCCGTCGGTCGATTGACCGCTGAGGATGGGCAGGTTGAAGAAGTACTGCTGCGCCGCCAAGGCGAACACGAAGGTGACGACGGCCAGGTAGAGGCCTCGGACACGGAGCGAACCCAGGCCGAGGACGACGGCCGCCAGCGCGGACGCCACGGTGGTGACCGCGATGGCCACCCAGAACGGCACCCCCGCCTCCACCAGTCGGGCCGCGAAGAGGGCGCCGAGTCCGGCAAATGCCATCTGGCCCAGGGACAGCTGCCCGAGCCATCCCGTGAGCACCGTGAGCGACGTGGCACAGATGGCGAACGCGACCACTTCGGTGAAGGTCTGCTGGGTCGAGGGCCGGGTGAAGATCAGGGGGAGGATGACGGCGATCACTCCGAGGAGGATCAGCCCGCTCTTGTTGGCGTTGCGGGCCCACCGGTAGGCCTGGAGGCGGGCCGGAATAGGACGCGCCCTCGGCGTGAACGCGAAGACCTCGTGGTCCTCGCCCTTGTCGGGGTTGAATGCCACCGCCACCAGGACGGCGATGAGCAGCAGCAGGTTGATCAGCCCCGGCGTGTTGATGAAGTTGAAGGAGATCAGGCTCTGGGCCAACCCGATGACGATGCTGGCGACGATGGCCCGCCGGAACGAGGTCATGCCGGCGATGACGGCCGCCACGAGCGCCAGCGAGAGTGTCTGGTCGCCCAGGGTGGTCACGTCCCCGGCCGAACCCGACTGGCCCGCGATGAGGACGATCGAAAGTGTGGAGAGTCCGGCCGCCAGCGCCCAGACCAAGGTCGAGACGATTTTCGGGCTGATGCTGGACAGCCGGGCCAGCTGCGGATTGCTGGCACACGCCTTGACCGTCCGGCCGATGGTGGTCCGGTCGAGGAACCAGGTCAGGGCGATGAGGGCCACGGGGACGATGATCAGGATCGACAGGTCCGATCCCCGCACCTGCACGCCGGCCACCGTCCACGATCCGTTGATGGCGCTCGGGTAGTGCAGGCCCAGATTCGTGGGCTGGGGGAGCTTGTAGGCGATCGCCTCACAGATCTGTGCGATGCCGATGGTGGCGACCAGGACGACCACACGCGGTGACTTGCGCAACCGGCGGATCACCGTGGCATCGACAATGGCGCCGAGCGCCAGGCCGACGACCAACGCCACCGCCAGGGCCACCCAGAAGGGAACGTGGTACTGCACCACCAGCAACGAGAGGAGCGTGGCGCCGATGACGCCCATGTTGCCCACGGCGAAGTTGATGATCCGCGAGGCCCGGTAGATCAAAATGATCCCGAACGTGATCACGGAGAGGGCCAGTCCCTGCACGAGACCGTCGAACACGACCTGGCTGTTGACCCACGTGACGCCGAGCATCATTCGTCCTCGCGGCCGCCGAGGAAGACGGCACGGGCCAGGTCGTCGCGCTCCATCAGGTCCCGAATCGGGCCCTCGAAACGCACACGGCCCTTCTCCAAGAACACGGCCCGGTCGGCGATGGCCGCCGCCACATTGAGCGACTGCTCGACGATGATCAGCGTCACCCCTTCCGCCTTCAATCCCTCCACCACGCCGATGAGCTCTTGGACCACGATCGGAGCCAGCCCGAGGGAGAGCTCGTCGATGATGAGCACCTGCGGGATCGTGGAGCATGGCGATGGCCAGCGCCAGCATCTGCTGCGTCCCGCCGGACAGCGAGTCCGCCCGTTCCTTGCGGCGGTCCGTCAACGCCGGGAACAACGCGTAGACGCGCTCGGTGCGGCGTCGGAGCTCGGCCTTGTCGGAGCGGTAGACGAATCCGCCCATCTCGAGGTTCTCCGCGATGGTCATCTCTCCGAAGACGCCCTTGCCGCCCGGGAGCAGGTGGATGCCCAGCCGGGAGCGCTGCTCGGGCGTCGTGTAGGTGATGTCCTGGCCATTGAGCCGGACCACGCCCCGGCTGGGCGTCTCGAGGCCCGAGGCCACCCGGAGTGCGGTCGACTTGCCGGCCCCGTTGGTGCCGAGGAGGGCCAGGACTTCTCCCCGTTTGACCTCGAAGTTGACCCCGAAGAGGATCTGCACGTGCCCGTAGCTGAAGTCGATCCCGCTCAGCTGCAAGACGGGAATGTCGGCCGGATTGGCCTGCTGACGCTTGTGCTCCTCCATCTCCTCTTGGATCTCCACCACCACCAAGCGAGAGGTCGTTCTTGATGAAGTGCGCGCTCCGGATGATCAGGAGGGCGCCGATCAACGTGGAGGGGATCATGATGATCAACACGGCCGTGCGCACGTCGAACAAGCTGTCGAGAACGGCGGCCAGAACGGCTCCGCCGAATGCCCCGACGAAGAAGACGTAGAGACCCCCCACGGCGGTGACCATCCCCCGCAGCCGGTAGGGGGCGACCGTCGTCAAGATGGGGCCGATCATGGAGAACGCCGTCAACAAGAGCATCTGCACCGGCACGCTGATGACCGCCCACAAGGCGGCGTTGGGCATGGCGTACTGAATCGGGACCAGGACGGCCACCGGCAGGACCACCTTGCCGATGAGGGACAGCGCCTTTTGCGGGTCTCGGCGAAAGAGCTTGTCGTAGTAGCGGCCGACGAGGGGGAGGGTCACCAGCACGCCGAGACCCCCGATGGTCCCGATCAGGCCGCGCTCGAAGGCGTCGAGGCCGAACCGCTGTTTCAGGTAGAGATTGCCGAGGACCGGCACGGTGAACAGCCCGAAGCCGATGGCCGAGAAGGCGATGAGCACGGTCTTGATCGTGCGAATGCGCATGATCCGCTCGAAGGCCGCCTCCATGGACGGCGCGGCCGGCGGGGTATCGGTGATCACCTCACCCAGCACGCCCTTCTTCTCGAACTGCCCACGGGGGGGCTCTTTCAAGCGAAAGGCGACGAAGGCCACGAGGACGATGGGGACGGCCAGGATGTAGAAGGCCCAGCGCCAGCCGTTCGGTCCGCCCACCTGATCGGCGATGACACCGCACAGAAGTGGGCTGAGCGCGGTGGCCGTGCCGGTGCACATCCCCACCGCGGCCCCGATGCGGCCGCGCAGCGTGATGGGGTAGGTGTCGGCCAGGAGCGAACCGTGCACCACCGTGGTGCTGGCCTGGGACACGCCCGCGCCGAGGCGGGCGAGGAAGAAGACGAAGATGTTGATGGCGAAGCCGGTGAAGGCCACCATCAGGCCGAAGACGAAGGTGGCCCAGGCCACAATGGGCGGTCGCCGGTAGCGGTCGGCCAGCCAGCCCATGGGCACGATGCCCAACACCAAGAAGCCACCGGATATCCCGGCCACGAAGGTGATGGCGCCGGTGCTCACGTGGAACGAGGACTGGATATTGGGCGCCAGGACGGCCAGTCCACCGCTCTGCAAATAATCCAGGCTGGTGATGATGGCCAAGACGATGAACGTCCGTGAGCCCGCCGTGCGCAACCCCTGGCGCAGCGACATCGCCTCCTCCCGGGAGCCCGGCAGCATGTCCTGGGGCAGGAGGACATCCTGCGCTGATCGCGGCAGCCTGCTCTTGCCCGGCTGCCGGATCAGCGACCAGATGGGCCAAGTCGGCCGAAAGGATGGTGTCGCTAGGGACGCCTGGAGGGTTCCCCGACGCCGTCGGCTCGTTCAATCCAGCCCCCATCTCCGCTCCGGGATCCACCCGGCCACATCGCCCCCGACAACGTAGTTGGGCGCCGTGAAGCGTGCTCGGGTCACTTCGCCGTAGCTGAAGCGGGCACCAGGGTCTTCGACGTCGGGCTGTAGGTCACCACCGTGATGGGACCGATGGCGTAGGGCTGGTTCTTCCCGAATGAGACCAGGGCGCCCCCGGTTCCCGGAATCGACGCATTCTTCAATGCGTAGCCCGCCTTGGTGAAGCTGGCCACCGTCAGATCCTTCCCGGCCGCGTCCGCGATCTTCTGGAAGAGGGTGAGGTACTGGCAGGCCTGGATAACCGAAACCGAGGTCGCGGGCACCGACGCCGCGTCGGGATTGGTGGGATTGAGCGGCGCATCGATCTCGTCCGACGGATAGGCCTTCTTGACGATGGCCACGCACTTTTGGATCCCCGGGTCCTTCCACTGCACGTAGGTGGAGGGCGTCGGGGTAGCAGTCAGCACGTTGTCCAGGTACGGATTGCCGCCCTTGGCCGTCTCGACATAGGAGAGGAGGGACGACTCGCTGGTGGGAATGTACAGAGGCTTGTACGTGCTCTGGTTGTCCAACTGGGCCCGCACCCATGTGGTCGATCCGGAACCGCCCACGCCGATGACGACGCCCACGCCAGCCGACTTGAATCGTTCAGCGATGCTGGCAGTCTCCTGGTCGGAGGCCACGACGTCGGTTGCCACCGCGCTGTCCTCGGCGGTCAGGGTCAAGGGGATGCCGAGCTTCTTCAGCTCTGCCTGTACGGCGGTCACCTCGGGCTTGTCCGAGTCGGCGCCGTAGTAAATGGCGACTTTCTTGCCCTTGAAGACGCCCCGCTTTTGAAAGTTGGCCAGCATGAGGGCGTCGAACGGGGCGTCGGGCGCGGCCAGGCTGAAGTCAGGCGCCGTGGTGGCGGTCACCGCGCCGGGAAGCGATCCACCCTCGACGAGCGTGTCGTGCGTCGTCTGGTAGCAGGCCGGGAACACCGGTGCGAAGGCGACGAAGATGTGGTCATCCTCGGTCAGCGTGGAGCACGATGACGTCTGGTCCGGCAGCCACCGCCGGGTTCATCTCGGCGTAGTTCATGACCAGCTTGCGCCCGTCGAACCCACCGTGCGCGTTCAGGTACGCCGCGATGGCGTTGTAGGCGTCCGGAAAGCTGCCCTCGTTGATGTTGACCCCGACGCTCTTCAGCGCGGTGAAGTTCACGTAGGGATTGCCGCCCTGAATGGTCGTCGCGGTCACCCCCTGGTCGGCTGGGCTGGTGGCCGCACCCGCCGGCGCAAGACCCGTGGCCAGCATCGTCCCTGTGACGGTGACCAATGCGGCCGCAGCCGATAGTGCCCTCTTGATTCCCATGGTTCCTCCCCTGGGCGCATGGCGCCCTTTTCGATTTTCCCCGTCGACCCCTACCTCGGGGCCCTGTCCGCTCTTCTTCATCTTCACAATCGCCCATCTGCGTCGGCAGGTACCTCGACACTGCACCTGGCCACGATGTCCCGGGACGAGCAGCCGATGAGCACGTCGTAGCGTCCCCCGTCGACCTGCCAGCCCCGTGTCCTGCGCTCCGCACCCGGCGTCAACACGTTGAACATGTCCGGTGCCATCGACCTGATCTCGTCCCAATCGTCCTGACCGGGGTCCCAGTAGGCGAAGGAACGAGCGTCGAGCACCAGGTCCACCGTCTTCGTCTCCCCCGGCTCCAGCCAGACCTTGGCGAAAGCCTTGAGCTCCTTGGGCGGGCGGGCCAGCCGCGTCGATTCAGGGGCCACATAGGCCTGCACCACTTCACTCCCCCCCCGGTGCCCGGTGTTGACGACCGGCACGGAAACGGTAATCGGCGCATCGGGCAAAAGGGTGGCGGCCGAAAGCGTCGGCTCCCCGATCTCGCACCTGGTGTAACTCAGGCCGTGGCCGAACGGGAACCGGGGCAGCCGCTCGCTGTGCTCGTACCCCCGGTAGCCCATGAACACGCCCTCGCCGTAGCGCAGCTCCCCGTTCTCTCCCGGAAAGTTGGCGTGCGAGGGACTGTGCTCGAGGCGAAGGGGAATGGTGGTCGGCAAGCGGCCGCCCGGCTCGGACGCACCGACCAAGTACGTCGGCCAACGCTCCTCCCATCTCCTGTCCCCCGAACCAGCACTGCAGTACGGAGGCGACGTCATCGGCCCACGACATGGCGATCGGGGCCCCGGCGTTGACCACCACGACGGTCCGGCCATTGACCGCGGCCACGCGGCGAATCAGCTCCTCCTGGCGGCCCGGAAGCTCCAGATCCTTGCGGTCGTGGCCCTCACTCTCCGTCTCGCCCGTCGTACCGATGCACACAATCGCCACCTCGGCCTCCGCCGCCGCCGCCACCGCACGCTCGAGCAGCGCGTCCTGGTCCGCCGTCCGGAAGCCGACCCGGAACCCCGAGAGAGAATCGCCGGTTCGGGCGAACTCGACCAGCAGCTCCACCGGTTCGCCCCGTTCGAACACGACCTCGGCCACGAGGTCCTGGCTGACCATCCCGAAGAAATCGCTTCCACCGCGGGGAGGTGGATTGGTGAAACCGTCCAGAAGCAGCTGACCGTCGACGAAGAGACGGGCCGAGCCGGCCTGAGCCAAGGCCAGTTGGAACGTGCCGCTCTCCTCGGGGATCACGATGCCGGCGACGCGCATGGACCAGTCCCCGGTCACCGTCTCGGGTGCCAGGCTGCCGAACGAGACCATGCGGAGGCTGGACAGCTCGACCGTCTCGACGCTCGCCCCTTCGAACTCTCCGGCATACCGCTCGCCCCGGAAACCGTCCGGCGCCAGTAGCACGGCCTCGCCCACCACTGCCGGTGCCGACGAGACTTCGCACCCCCGCTCGAACACGATCTCCACGTCGGTGCCGCAGTGGGCGCGGAGCGCGTCGAGCGGCGTGGTGATCCGGTACGGCGTCACCTGAGCGGACCCGCCACCCATGGTGGATGGAGCGATGGCGTGGGGCCCGATCACCGCAATGCGGTGCAACGCGGTGAGAGGGAGGGGGAGCAGTCCATCGTTGCTGAGCAGGACCATTGATTCGGCTGCGGCCCGGCGCAACAAGAGCAGCGACTCTGCACTGGGAACCCTGAGATCCTGTGCCGGCTCGGGCGTGTCGAGCACCCCGATCCGGTCCAGGGCGGAAAGGAGTCGGAACACGGCGGCATCGACGTCTGCCTCGGCCACCTCTCCGCCGCGCACTGCGGCGACCACGTCGGGTCCGACGGCCCGGCCGGGTCCTGGCATCTCGAGGTCCAGCCCGGCACCCAGCGACGTGGCCGTCTCGGCCACTCCAAACCAATCTGTCATGACCAGTCCCTCAAAACCCCACTCCTCACGCAGGATGTCGAGAAGGAACTGCGGCTGCTGGGTCAGCCAGCGGCCGTTGAGCCGGTTGTACGCCGTCATGATGGCCAGGGCCCCGCCCTCCCGAATGGCCATCTCGAACGGGAGGAGGTACAGCTCGCGCAGCGCCCGCTCGTCAATGACCGAGTTGATGGTGCCGCGCTCGAATTCGGCGTCATTGCCGACGAAATGCTTGACCGTGGCAAAGACGCCGTTCGATTGGACCCCCCGCACGTAGGCGGCGGCCAAACGGCCCGAGAGCAGTGGATCTTCGGAATAGCACTCGAAGTTGCGGCCGGCCAGGGGCGAGCGGTGGAGATTGACCGTCGGCGCCAGCAAGCCCCGACACCCGCGATCGAGTGCTTCCTGGCCGACCAGGGCGCCCAGGCGCTCGGCCGTGGCCGGGTTCCAGGTAGCGCCGATGGCCGTGCCGCAAGGGATGCAGATGGAGGGCGGTCCCCCGCCCCCGGGCAACCCGCTGCCGCGTGCTCCCGAAGGCCCGTCGGTGACGTGCACTTTCGGTATGTTGAGTCGGGCGACGGCCCGGGTCGAGAACAGATCCTCTCCTGCTGTGAGAGCAGCCTTCTCTTCGAGAGTCAACGCATCGACAAGTGCCTTGACATCTGCCAATTCGTCACCCCCTACGCACTTCACGATGCTCGTGAACGGAACAAGAACCTCGCCTACGGGCTGGCGAACGACCGATCAACCCGAGCGAGAACGTCAGTCTCTCATCTTTTGAGAAGACTATTCTTTTTTTCGCGCTAGCGCCAGTTCCAATCCCCACTATGCGGCGCGCCGGGCCCCTCGAGGCTTTTGCAGGCCGAAAGGGGAACCGGATTCCAGCGACCGGGTCGCTGGCGCACCCGCTGAGGCTATGCAAAGGTTTGCAGAGCCATGCTGCACGACGACCGTCTCCTGCCCTCCGAGCCCAAAGCCCGTCAGATCGCGCGCACCCTTTACGAGCACACCCGCCCGCTGCCGATCGTGAGTCCCCACGGGCATTGCAACCCGGCGCGGCTGGCCGACGACTCTCCCATCACGGACCCGGCGACCGAACTGATCACGAAGGACCACTACCTGGTCCGCCTTCTCTACAGCCAGGGAGTCCCGTTGGAGTCCCTGGGGGTGAGGCCACTGGATGGGTCACCTGCAGAAGAAGACGGCAGACTCGTCTGGCGGGCCTTGGCCGATGGATACCACCTCTTCCGTGGTACGCCGTCGAAGCTCTGGCTCGACCACACGCTCGAAGAGGTCTTCGGAGTGACTATCCCATTGCGCCCGGAGACATCCGACGAGATTTACGACGAAGTCACGGCGTGCCTCGATCGTGACGACTTCCGGCCGAGATCGCTGTTCGAACGGTTCGGGATCGAGTTCCTGGCGACGACCGAAGGGGCGCTCGACGAACTCGATGCCCACGCCCAGCCTCACGCGCTCGGGTTGGGACGGTCACGTCGTGCCGACCTTCCGTCCGGACGACGTCATCGATCCCGATCGGCCCGATTTCCGGGACAACCTCGACACGCTCGCTCGCCTCACCGGGGGCGAGGTGGCAACGTGGGGCGGCTACCTCGACGCCATCCGATCGCGGCGCGCCACCTTCATCGACGCCGGAGCCACTGCCTCCGACCACGGGCACCCCTCAGCGTTCACCGCTGACCTGTCCCCGCCTGATGCCGAGGCCCTGTTCCGGCGGGTCGCCCAGGGCACCCCCGCTCCCGGCGATGCCGAGATGTTCCGCGGGCAGATGTTGCTCGAAATGGCTGCGATGAGCGTCGAGGATGGGCTGGTGCTCCAACTCCACACAGGTTCGTGGCGCAATCACAATCGCTCGCTGGCCGCAAGGTTCGGACCGGACATCGGGGCTGACATACCCACATCGACCGATTACGTGGGATCTCTCAAACCGCTGCTCGATCGCTTCGGGAACAGCCGGCAGCTCACGCTCGTCATCTACACGCTCGACGAAACCACCTACAGCCGGGAGCTGGCCCCCTTGGCTGGCCACTACCCTGCGCTCCGACTAGGGCCGCCGTGGTGGTTCTACGACAGTCCGGAAGGTATCCGACGCTTCTACCGCAGGGTGGTCGAAACAGCTGGCTTCTCCAATCTCGTGGGGTTCAATGACGACGCCCGTTCACTTCTCACGATTCCGGCGCGCCATGACATGTCCCGCCGGCTGAACGCCGGGTTCCTCGCCGGCCTCGTGGCGGAGCACCGCCTGGAAGAGGAGGACGCGGTTGATCTCGCCTGCGACCTCACCTACAACTTGGCCCGGACGACATTCCAGAGTGCGCCGTGATCAAGGTCGTCCTGGTGGGTCTGATGGGCTCGGGCAAATCCACCGTCGGCGCACGAGTGGCCGCGGCGACAGGGAGGACGTTGATCGATACCGATGCCGCCATTTCCACCATGACCGGCAAGGCCGTCCGCGAGTTGTGGGAAGAAGGGGGCGAGGAGGCCTATCGGCAGATGGAGTCGCGGGTGGTCTTGGAGGCGCTCAGCGGTACCGTGCCCTGCGTGATCGCCGCGCCGGGCGGAGTCGTACTCGACCCGGTCGTGCGCGCCGCACTCCTCGACGCATTCGTTGTCTGGCTCCGGACGGAGCCGGCGACACTGGCCGAACGGGTTCGGCCGGGCGACCACCGTCCGCTTCTGGCGGATCGCCCCTTGGAAGTGCTCAACGCAATGGCCGAGGATCGAGCACACCTTTATGCGGACGTGGCCGACGTCACCATCGATACCGACCACGTTGATGCCGAGTCGGTGGCCACGGCCGTGCTCCGCCGGCTCCCGGCGGACAGCTGACCACAGAGAGGGCGCCATGCTTCGACCACAGGACACCATGACGCGAGAGACCAAGCGGCTCGATGGAATCTGGGACTTCGCGGTCGACGACGCCGGTGTCGGTCGCCAGCAGCGCTGGTGGGAGCGCCCGCTGGCCGCGGCGCAGAAGATGCCGGTGCCGAGCAGCTACAACGATGTGCTGGTCGACGCCGCCGTCCACGACCACGTGGGTGACGTCTGGTACCAGCGGACGGTGTTCGTTCCGCGTGGCTGGACCGGAATGCGCACCGTCCTCCGGTTCGATGCCGCCACCCATCGGGCCAGGGTCTGGATCGACGACACGGGGGTCCTCGAACACGAAGGGGGATACACGCCATTCGAAGTCGACGTGACCGACATCGTCCAGCCCGGTGAGTCCTTTCGGCTGACGGTCGTGGTGAACAACGAACTCACCTGGGAGTCGATCCCTCCCGGAACGATCGAGACCAAGCCTGATGGCGTCCGTCGTCAGCACTACTACCACGACTTCTTCAACTACGCCGGGCTCCACCGCACTGTCTGGATCTATGCCAAGCCTCAGTCCTCCATCGCCGACATCACCGTCGTCACGGACATTGAGGCTGGGTGCGGCCTCGTCCGCTACGTCGCCGTCGTCGAGGCCCAGGGTTCATCGGGAGTCCGGGTGGCCCTCCACGACGCCACCGGGACCATCGTCGCCCGCGGCGAGGGAAACGACGGCACGCTACGAGTGGAACAACCCGAGTTGTGGCGACCGGGGCGAGGGTACCTGTACCAGCTCCAGATCGATCTGGTCGAGGGCGAACGGGTGCGTGACCGCTACGTGCTGCCCGTCGGCATTCGCACCGTCGCCGTGTTGGGCTCACAGTTCCTGATCAACGACGAGCCGTTCTACTTCCGGGGATTCGGCAAGCACGAGGACCTCAACGTACGCGGCCGAGGTCACGATGACGCCGCCATGGTGCAGGACTTCGCACTCTTCGGATGGATGGGGGCCAACTCGTTCCGGACCTCGCACTACCCCTACGCGGAAGAGGTACTCGAACACGCAGACCGCCTCGGTATCGTCGTCATCGACGAGACCGCCGCCGTCGGGCTCAACCTCGCCGTCGGCGGTGGGCTGTTCCTCGGCGGTCCGAAAACCACGTTTAGCGAAGAGACCATCGGTGCCGCGGCGCAGCGGACGCACCGACGCGCCATAGAGGAGCTCATAGCCAGGGACAAAAACCATCCGTGCGTGGCCGTCTGGAGCCTCGCCAACGAACCGGAGTCCGACACCGACGAGGCCCGCACCTACTTCGAGCCGCTCTTCGACGTGGCCAGAAAGGCGGATCCGACCCGTCCGGTCGGCTTCGTGAACATGATGCCCGCCCCGCCGGCCGCCTGCAAGGTAACCGCCCTGGCCGACCTCGTCATGATCAACCGTTACTACGGCTGGTACGTGGGGCCCGGCGACCTCGACGCGGCGGAGCGAGCCCTGGAGGCGGAGCTCTCGGACTGGGCGACCCGGCACGCCAAGCCGATCATCGTGACGGAGTACGGGGCTGATGCCGTCGCCGGGCTCCACACCATTCATGGCGCCATGTGGAGCGAGGACTACCAGGCTGCCCTGCTCGCCACGTACCACAGAGTGTTCGACCGGATCGACGCCGTCGTGGGGGAACAGGTGTGGAACTTCGCCGATTTCGCCACCGAGCCCTCCTTCATCCGGGTCGACGGGAACAAGAAAGGCGTCTTCACCCGCGATCGGCGCCCGAAGCTCGCCGCCCACGAGTTGCGGCGGCGCTGGCTCGGCCTCGGCTGACGGGACCTGAAGAATGCCGCAACACCAACGAGCCGAACAGTTCTTTGCTCGCCGGGTCCTGGCGCAACATTTCGACGGCCAGAGAGCCGGCCTCGTCGGTCGGCATGCTGATGGTGGTGAGCGGAGGGGCGACCATGGCCGCCATGGGGACATCGTCGAACCCCACCACACTGATGTCGCCCGGAACCGAAACGCCCAGATGGCCCAGTCCGGCGATGATCCCGAGCGCCATCTGGTCATTGAAAGCCACGACGGCCGACGCTGCGCTGTCCAGCACCCTCTCGACCACGCTGAAGGCAGCTTCGAACGTCGGACCGGGAACGAGGATCTCCTCCACCTCCAAGCCGATCTTGCGTCCGCTCTGCCGGACCGCATTACGGCGCTCCCCCGCCGCCCACGACGCCGGGGGGCCGCCCAGGTAGGCCAGGGAGCGATGGCCGTTGGACTCGAGATGGCGCAACGCCTCGGCCACGGCCGGAGCGGTGCGGAAGAGGACCGACGGGTGGTGATGGACCGGTCGATTGACGAAGACCGCCGGCGTGGGACCGAGCACGTCGAGCTCACGATGCAGACGCCTCGGCGAGATGGCGATGAAGCCGTCGACCTCCCGAGCGAGCGACTTGGCGGCGCGCACCTCTTCGTGCCCATGCTCGCCGGTGTCGGCGAGGAGCACGTGAAGCTCGGAGTTGCGCGCCGTCCGCTCGACCGCCCGCACCAGCGATGCGAAGTGGGGGTTCGTGATGTCGGGGACGATCACCGCCAGGTTGCCGGTGCGACCGGTGATCAGTCCCCGGGCGGCGCGGTTGGGAACGAACCCCAGTTCCCGCACCGCCGCTTCGACTCGTTGCCGGGTCTCCGGCGCCACTCGCTCCGGCAAATTGAGTGTCCGGGACACTGTTGCGGCGTGCACGCCGGCGCGCGCCGCCACATCGAGAATCGTGATTCGTTGCGGTTGCCGCACACTACGCGACCCTACTCGGGCCGTCGGCCCGGCCGAATGAACCCATGACGGATCACGCAGCGGAACGGTTGTCGATGGCCGCTCTCGCCCGCGCCCGTCTCTCGCTGGTGCCGCCGTACGAGCGGTCCTCGACCGCCACGATGGCGCACGTGGGCCTCGGCGCCTTCGCGCGGGCACACCTCGGCGTCTACGCGGATGACCTGAATCGACTCGGTCGGCCCGCGTTGATTCGCGGGGTATCCCTCATGAGCGACCGGGCCGAGCAACAAATGGGCCCCCAGGACGGCCTCTACACGGTGGCAGAGCGCGAGCCGGACGACGATGTGACGCTCCGGGTCGTCGGTTCGATGACGTCGGTTCGGACCGGAACAGCCGCCGTGTTCGACGCCGTCTCCGCACCGACCACCGATCTCGTGACGGTGACCATCACCGAGAGTGGCTACGACATCCCCTGGGCCCCGCCAGACCTCGAATCGCCCTCGCCATGGGTGCCGGAGATCATCGCCCGCGCCTTGGCCCATCACCGACGGGCGGGCAGCGCACCGCCCATCGTCGCCAGTCTCGACAACCTCCTCGGCAACGGGGAGATCCTTCGCCAACGGCGTGCTGAATTCGGCAGAGCGCCTGGACCGGACCCTGCCGGGCTGGATTGCCGAAGAGGTCGCGTTCCCGAGCTCTGTGGTCGATCGTATGGTGCCGGCGCCCACCGACGACGACAGACGCGATGTCGAGGCGCGCCTGGGCCTCCTCGACCTCGCCACGGTGTCGGCGGAACGATACCGATCCTGGATACTCGGCGAGGCAGAAGGACTGCCGCCGTTGGCCGACGTCGGCGTGGAGGTCGTGGCGGACGTGACGCCGTTCGAGCGCCGCAAGCTCGTGGTTGCTGAACGGCCCCCATTCAGCCTTCGCCTACTGCGGGCTGCTGGCCGGGTGCGACACCATCGCGTCGGCGGTAGGGAATGCCGCGGTCCGTTCCTTCGTGCGGGAGATGATCGACGATACGCTGGAGGTGGCGGAATTCCCGGCTTTCCTCGATGCCGCCCGGTTCGCGCAGGAAGCGCTGCACCGATTCGCCAATCCGAGCCTTGGTCATACCTGCCTGCAGGTGGGGGCCGACGGGTCGCGGCAAGCTGCCACAGCGCCTCCTCCCTGTCATCGAAGAGCGCCTGGCGAAGCGTCTCGACGCCAAGAGGTTCGCGCCTGTCGTGGCACTGTGGATTGCTTCCGCCGGCGGCGTGGAGATTCAGGGAGCGCGGCTGCCGGCCGTGGCGGACCCCGACGCGCCGCGCCTGCGCGCAGCCGTCACGGACGGTGACCTGTCTAAGGTGGTCCACATGGCTCTCGGGCGGACTTACGATGCTGCGTTCTGCGGGCTCGTGGTCGAGTCACTCCAGAATCTGGCGCGCCATGGCATGGCCTCTCTGAGAGACGCCCGGTGACCGCCTCCCTCGAGCGATCCGGTGACGTGCTCGAACCCCGCAGAGGTACGAGCCTTCATCGGTACCCAACTCGACGCGCTCGACCTCAATGGGCGTTCGCTGTGCCTGGTCATCCCCGACGCCACCCGGAGCTGTCCCCTGCCGCTCTTGCTCAGTGCCATACAAGAGGCGGTCATCGCTCGGGTCAGCTCGTGCACCGTTGTGATCGCCCTCGGCACGCACGCCCCCATGAGCGACGAGAGCATCCGCGCCCTGGTGGGCACCGACTCGCTCGAGGTGGTCAACCACGCCTGGTGGGAGAATCAGACTTTTGTCGGCGTCGGGACCCTCAGCTCCGGAACCGTGGGCGAACTCTCGGGTGGCCGACTCGACGAAGCGGTCGAGGTCAGGATCAACCGGCTGGTGCTCGAGAGTGACGTGACCATCATGGTGGGCCCGGTGCTCCCCCACGAGGTCGTGGGATTCTCGGGCGGCAACAAGTACCTCTTCCCTGGCCTCTCGGGGCAGGAGCTCATCGACGTCACCCACTGGCTCGGCGCGCTTCTCACCAGCAGGGAGATCATCGGCACTCGCGGCGTGACTCCGGTGCGAGCCCTCGTGGACGCAGCGGCCGGCCTCGTCCCTGGGGAACGCCACGCGCTCTGCGTCGTCGTGGACCACGCCACGGGCGGGCTCCGCGCTTTGGCTTTCGGTGAACCCGTCGCCGCCTGGGCCGACGCGGCCGAGGTGTCCGCCCGCACGCACATCGTCTACCTCCCCCATCCGGTGCAACGGGTACTTGCTCTCGTGCCGCACCGCTACGCCGACCTGTGGACCGGCGCCAAAGGGTTCTACAAGGTGGAGCCCGTCGTGGCCGACGGCGGCGAGGTCGTTCTCTACGCTCCGCACATCACGGAGATCGCAGCAATGCATCCCGCCCTCATGGACATCGGCTACCACTGCCGCGACTATTTCCTGGCCGACTGGGAACGGTATCGGCACTACCCCCGGGGCGACTTGGCCCACTCGACCCACCTCTTCGGGGCGGGAACATACGACCCGGTGCACGGCGAGAGAGAACGGGTCAGAGTGACATTGGCCACAGGAATTCCAGAGGCCGTGGTCAGTCGGGCGAACCTGGCCTATCTCGATCCGGCGGGAATCGAAATCGATGACTGGCAGGCCGACCCGCTGGCCTTGGTCGTCCCCGATGCCGGCGAGGTGCTCTACCGTCTCGCCTGAGAGAGCGCCCTCGGCGTCATGGAGACCGCAACACGTTGGCTCGGGCCACCTGGCCGAGCCAACGTGCCGAAGGTTTGACGGTGCGGGCGAATGACGCACGATCGACGGCGATGAGCCCGAAGGTCATGGCGTAGCCGGACATCCATTCGAAGTTGTCGAGCAGGGTCCAATGGAGATAGCCGCGTAGGTCGATGCCGTCGGCCAGGCACCTGGCCAACCCCTCGAGCGCACTGTGGGTGTAGGCGATGCGCGCGGCGTCGTCGTCGGTGGCCATGCCGTTCTCCGTGACCACGACGGGCACGCCGGCGTGCGCGGCCGCCAGGCGGACGGTGTGCTCCAACGCTTCGGGATAGACCTCCCAGCCCGTCTGCATGGTGGCGGACCCCCTCGACGGGGGGATGGCGCCGTCAGGCCCGATGCGTTCCCTCGAGTAGGTCTGCACGCCGACGAAGTCGTCATCCCTGGCCACCTCGAGCCAGTCGATCGAGGCTCGCTGCAGGGCCTCTTGATGACGCGGTCCGCCGTCATCGGCCGCCTGGAGGTCGACCAGTGCGAGGCTCCAGCCGACCTTGGCGTTGCCGGGACCCGACTTGATGGCCTCGACCGCCCGCCGATGCGCCCGCGCCATCCGCTCGACACCTGCGCCGACGTGCCCTATCCGGTAGCGCGCCGGGTCGAAACCGCCCACGCCGGGCGCCGACGGCGCAGCCGCGCCGCCCAACCTCCGCTCACCTGCACCCATCGGCACCTTTCCCGTGTACGTGAGGAGGTCCATGAGGTTGGGTTCGTTGAGCGTGCCGACCCACGAGAGAAGATCGCCCATGTGCTCGCTCACGTGGGCGGCGTAGCGGCCGAAGCGGTCCACGGCGTCGCGGTGGTCCCAGCCCCCGATGCCGGCGAACCAGCGCGGGGTGGTGAAGTGGTTCAAGGTCACGAACGGGGTGATCCCGTGTTCCAGGCAAGACCCGACCATCCTCTTGTAGTGGTCCAGGGCGGCGCGGGAGAAGTACCCCGGCTCGGGCTCGATCCGAGACCACTCGAGCGAGAACCGATACGCGCCGAAGCCGAGTTCGGCCAGCGTGGCGATGTCCTCGGGATAGCGGTGGTAATGGTCGTCTGCGTCGCCGGAGGGCTCGGCGAAGATGGAATTCTCCGCCCATTCCAACGGCCACAGGTCGGCGTTCACGTTGCCGCCCTCCACCTGGTGCCCGGCGGTGGCCGCGCCCCAGAGAAAGCGATCCGGAAATCGGGTCACGCTGTGTCTCCTCTCCCGCAGCCGGACGCACACCATCGGGCCGCAGTTGCCGCCGTCGTCGAGTATATGCAAACCTTTGCAGCGTCCGTAGCCGACAGGCGCCCCGGGCCGGCGTGGCCCCTAGCTGACGACGACTCTGACCCGGTCGAGGTTCTGTACTCGCGCATAAGGGCTCGTCCTGTCGCCACTTCGGTGGGCCGCCACTCGCACGGTCGGGAAGTAGACACCGGGCGCGGTAAACGAGAACCGGCGTTCCACCTCGACGCTCTCCTCCATCGCGATCGACTCGGCAGTGGGGAACGAGCCGGCCCCGTCGAAGTCCCACTCGACTGTCACAATGACACCCGTCCCCTCCGGGACCCGGGCTGTGGCGCGGAACGTGACCGCAGCGCCGACGGCAACATCGGCGCGCGCCCGCACCGTCCACGGTGAGGGACACGACGGGCTGGATACCCCGGCGCAAGGAGGCCTCCGCCGGCACCACGACCTGGCCGTCCACGACCTCGTAGCTCGTACTGGGGGGAGGAGCGACTCCCTCCTCGACCCATCGACTCAGATCACGAAGAGCCTGATGCAACACGCCCAGGTAGCTGACCGTGTGGGTCGGGCTCTCCTGCCTCTCGTCGTCGCCGTGCAGCGCGTTGTCCGTGAACCACAGGCGGAAGTTGTCGTCGAGCTCGCCTCCGAGATGCTCGTGCGCCTTGGCGCGATACCAATCGGCCTGCCAAGGGAGCGCCTCGCGGTCCAGCAGGGACTCGACCACGATCATCTTCCCTTCGAATCGACCGGACTGCACCGTCCCGGCCGCGGCCGCCGCGAACAAGGGGCCGAGCACCAGAGGGCGTTGGGGGTACAGGGGCGAGCCGTCAGCGTGGCGGAACTGGTCCCACACCGGGTAGTCAGCGGTCTCGGGCACCTGGTGTCGGTGATACGTCTGCGCCGCCAGAAATCCGCTGTTGTCCACGACGGCGGAATCTCCCGGCTGTAGCTGGACCAGATCGGCGGACGAGGCCGGACCGAAGACCGCGAGGTCGTCCACCACGGAGAGCAGGATCAACGTTGCCCCGCCGGCCGCGCCAGAGGTCACGAACAGTTCGGCGCCGAGAACCTCGGCGTCCGGGGCGCTCGAGAGTCGAACGGCGACAGGAACCGACGGCGGCTCGCCGGAGCCGCGCCACGCCGTGTCCACTCCTCCCCTCACCTGACCCGGTAGCGACCCCGCCGACAGGCCGAGCGCCACGGCCTCATCCTCGGAGATCGTCGCCGCGATCACACAACGATGTTGTACGCGATCGCGCCTCAGGGAAGGTGGCAGGTCGAAGCCGAGATAACCCGGCTGCGTCCAGAACTCCTCGAAGTAGGTCGGATCCGCCATCACCAGTCCTTGGTAGAGGACCGGAAAAGCATGCATGCCCATGGTCCGGTGCCCGAACCACGAGCGGGGCGGGAACCCCAGGCGCGTGACCTCGGTGAGCGCGCCGCGCTCCTCGTCGTCGAGGTGCGCGTACATGTCGCCGCTGCCGCCGGGCTCGACCGCATCGACGATCCCGTCGAGGCGATCACGCAAAATGCGCATGGCGTGCATGCGCACGGTGAACATGTTCGGGATCGCCATCGGTGAACCGATGACATAGGGGACGACACCGTCCCAGACGCCGGACGTGTTCTCTGCGCCGCCGATGGTGCGGTACCCACCACCGCTCCCCCCATAGGCGTAGCCGTATGCCCGATGCTCGCCGTACATTCCGGCAGCCACCAGGCGCGAGTAGTGGGCCGCTGCCGCGTTGGCGCGATAGGCCGCGATCGTGGGGTCAACCGACGATCCCGGGCTACCCGAGGCGCCGCCACCATTGGTCTCGAGGAAATAACCCCCGCTGGAGATGGAGAAGCCGATCTTGTCCTGCTCTCCGCTCACGTGCTGCGCCAGGTTTTCACTGTCGGGCACCGGCGTAATGTGTTGGAAGAACCTCCCGCGATAGACGTCTTCGGGTGGGAGATAGATGGAAAAGCGGGTCTCGGTCCCCGCGAAGCCACCATGGACGTAACGGTGCCGCACCGGGGAATCCCGCCACTCATCGACGTCGACGTACGGTTCGGCGAACATCTCGTCGTCGGGATCGGACCGTGCGGTCTGGCTCACGGCGCGAAGATAGCCTGCGCTATCCCGGTAACGCTCCAAGACGACGTGTGTTGGCAGAGCGGGGCCGCGGATGGGATGGTATGCGCATGAGCGACCCCAGCACCGATTTTTGGGACGTGGTGTCGACGACGCGTACCATCCGTCGCTTCACCACCGAACCGGTGAGCGACTCGATCCTCACCCGGTGCCTCCAGGCCGCCACCTGGGCCCCCTCGGGCGCGAACGCGCAGGGATGGCGCTTCATCGTCCTCAGGTCCCCTGCCCAACGGGCGGTAGTCGCTCAGGCGGCCGCACAGGCAATGGAAGTGATAGAGCCGGTGTACGGCATGACCCGCCCCCGCGCCGACGACGACAGCCGGCGGGCCCGAACGAACCGCGCCACCTACGAGCTCCACGATCGGGCCGGTGAGTTCACCTCCATCCTGTTCACCCAGAAGCGGTACCCGAGCGCCTCGGAGCTCCTCCTCGGCGGCTCGATCTTCCCGGCGATGCAGAACTTCCTGCTCGCCGCCCGCGCCCTCGGGCTCGGCGCCTGTGTGACCAGTTGGGCCTCCTACGGCGGCGAGCAGCTGCTGCGTGCAGCAGTGGGCGTACCCGACGATTGGATGCTGGCAGGGCACGTCGTCATCGGTTGGCCCCGGGGCCGGCACGGCCCTGTCCGCCGCCGCCCTCTCGACGAGGTGGTGTACCTCGACGTCTGGGACGGTCCTGCGGGCGACATCATCAACAGCGGGTAGTACCTTGCAGCGGGAGACGGTTCGTGCTCGCAATGGAGACACACACCGCGTCGGGTACGGACCCGTGATCGGGAGGGACTGATGGTCAGCACACGACAACCGGACTTCGAGGAGATCCCGGGCCGCGCGCCCGACATAATGCGGGACTACGACCTGGCCACTCTTGGCTATGAGGAGACCGAGTTCAGCGTCGAAGGGAGGGCCGTCTCCTACGAATTGCAGGGCGAGAGGGGGGAAGACGGGCGCTGGGACGTGTCGCTGGGCGCCGAGGCCCCATTCCGCACCCGATTCGTGGTGCGACGTCCCATTGCGCCCGACCGGTTCAGCGGTACGGCCGTGGTCGAGTGGCACAACGTGTCGGCCGGCATCGACGCCGCCCCGGACTGGGGGTTCTTTCACCGGCACCTGACGGCCCAGGGCCACGCCTGGGTGGGTGTGTCGGCCCAGAAGGTGGGCATCGACGGCGGGGGTTTCGTCGAGGGCATCCATCTGAAGCTCCTGGCGCCGGAGCGCTATGGCGATCTCCAGCATCCCGGAGACGCATGGTCCTTCGACATCTTCACGCAAGTGGCGTCGTTGCTCTTGGTGCCGGGCGACGAGGACCCTCTCGGAGGTCTCGTGCCCGAGAGGGTGATCGCGGCGGGCGAGTCGCAGTCGGCGGCCTGCCTGGTGACCTACATCAACGCCGTCGATCACCACGCACGGGTCTTCGACGGCTTCTTCGTGCACGGACGGCCCGGCATCGGCGTGTCCATCGACGGCGTCTTCATTCCCTCGGCACGACGGTGAGGGCATCGAGTCGACCAGACGTGCCATCTCACTCAAGGGCGAGCGCATTCGTCACGACGCGCGGGTGCCCGTGCTCGTCTTGCAGAGCGAAACCGACGTCATCCTCCTGGGGGGTGGCCTCGCCGCGCAACCGGACTCCGAGCAGATCCGGGTCTGGGAGATGGCAGGTGCGGCACACGCTGACACCTACACCATCAGCGCGGGACGCCACGACGACGGGACTCTGAGCCCCGGCACGCCTGGCCGAGCTCCTCCGCCCGACCTCCAACCTGATGATCGGGAACACGGACTCCCCCGTGAACGCCGGCCCGCAGCAGCACTACGTCTCCGAGGCCGCATTGGCCCACCTGGTGCGGTGGGTCCAGGGGGGCGACCCGCCCCCGATGGCGCCCCGGTTGGAAGTCGACGGGGAGGGAACGGGCTTCCACACCGACGAGCACGGGCTTGCGGTCGGCGGCATTCGGACTCCGTGGGTGGAGGTGCCGACGGCCCTCATGTCTGGTCTCGGGCAGAGCGGGGAATCCTTCGCCATGCTTTTCGGACGCACCGATCCCTTCGACGAGGTGACGCTGAAGGCGCTCTATCCCGGAGGCAAGGGCGAGTACCTGAAACGATTCGAGGCCTCTCTCGACGCCGCCATCGCCGCAGGGTTCATTCTCGATGATGACCGGGAAGAGATCCTCGGTGTGGCCGCGGCCTCCTATCCGTTGCGGCTGGCGGGGACGTAGCCGTGGCGTCACTGGACGGGAAGGTCGCCCTCGTCACCGGGGCGGCGCGCGGGCAGGGCAGATCGCATGCGCTCGCGTTGGCGGCCGAGGGCGCCGACATCGTGGCCTGGGACGTGCCCCAGGCGATGTCCTCACCCACCTATCCCCTTGGCACCCAAGAGGATCTCGACCTCACGGCCAAGCTGGTCACCGAGATGGGGCGCCGTTGCCTGGCCCTGTCGGTTGACGTGCGCGATTCCGGTCAGGTGAGTGCCGGCACCGAGCATGCGTTGGAGGAGTTCGGACGGCTGGACATCGCGCTGGCCAACGCCGGCATCGTGAGCCTCGCTCCCCTGGTGGAGGTCACCGACGAGGCGTGGGACGAGATGGTTGCGACCAACTTGACGGGAGTCTTCACCACGCTCCGAGCCGTGGTGCCTCCCATGGTGGCGCAGGGTTGGGGACGGATAGTGGTGACCGCTTCGATGGGTGGCCGGATGGGCATCAAGGGCCAATCCGCCTACAACGCCACCAAGTGGGGCGTCATCGGTCTGGCCAAATCCCTGGCCCTCGAGGTGGCCAACGACGGGATCACCGTCAATGTCGTATGCCCCTGCACCGTTCGCACGCCGATGGTGCAGCCCGATCCCGACCGAGAGGTTCCCGAAGAGTTCGTCCGGCAGCTGACCCGGCCCAACCCGATCGCCCGACCCTGGATTGAGGCCGAGGACGTCACCCGCGCCGTGATGTACCTGGTCCAGGACCCCGGGGTGCTGACCGGCACGATCATGGAAGTCAGCCTCGGGTCCAGCGCGCGGATGTCCTGAGTGGCCGAACCGGCCGCCGCGTCAGGCGGGGCCGGGACCCGGAGCGGACCACACGCTGATATCGACCAGCTCGGCGATCCGCCAGCCTGCCTCGGTCCGGCGTAGGACGTCCTCGTAAATCCCCCCGACCCAGATCAAGCTCGATTCGGATGGGCTCTGATTGCCCACCACTCCGAAGAAGTAGGCCCGGCACGTCCCCTCGTCGCCCGTCACTCCGATCACCTGGTTGGTGATGTAATGCTGGCTCACCGAAATCGGCTCGAGCATCATCGCCAGCCAGGCTGTGCTCTCCTCCACTCCGCCTCGTGCGCCGCCCGCCGAGGAATAGTCGATCTCGGCGTCGGTCGTGAAGCAACTGGCGTACAGCGCCCAGTCCTTTCCATCCACCGCCTGGGCGTAGCGATTGATGAGGGCGGTGATGTCCAACCAGTCGTCTCGGGCGTCGGTCATGGTACCCAGGGTAGTCGAAGGGAGCCGTCAGAGCCACCGGCGTGGCCTCGCCGCGCCCACTGGACGCCTACTCCGTCGACTGGTCACGCCTGGCGGCTCGGTCTCGGCGGCCGCCGTGGATACGGAGGCTCGCCGATGAACGGGCGCGGGAACGGCCCGGTGTGCCATTGCTCGGCCGCTTCGCGCCGGATTATCTTCCAGTCGCCATCGACTCGAACGACGTCATCCTTGTAGCGCAGGGCCAGCACGAGGCTGTCGATCGGGCTCCCGGGGGCTTCCATGTGATAGCCGATCACCCAGGTCTCGACGAAGCCTCTGTCCCCGTCGAACTCCACGTATTGATTTCCCTTGAAGTGCATGGTGGCGTCGTACATGAGCACGCCTTCTTCGATGCCTTCGAGGTAGTCCCCCAGTGATCCTTCCTCTAACGTGCCGACCACGACACAGTCCGGATGGAACACGGAACGAACAAGTTCCATGTCCGCTGAATCGATTCCGTAGGCGTACCGTGCGTAGAGGTCCTTGATCAGTGCGCGATCGCGGAGCCACCGTACGGTGGCCTCCATATCCGCCGCATCCGGTGGAGCGCTGGCGCGGAATTCCATTGCTCGCCGTTTCTCATTCCGCACCGACTTCGACATGGTCACTCCGATCCGCTCCGACAGGCGATGGAGACACACACCTGTTGTCCGGGCTGCCCGTGGGGCTGCCGTCCCCGATCGTTCACCGGGAAGGTCAAGCTGGAACCCTAACAATCACGCAGTCCTTGCTCGGACAGGCTCCCCCGTTCACAATGCCCCCATGACCACAAATGAGCCGAACGATCTCCCACCGCTTGGACCGCTCGGAGTGGGAAGACCGGCAGCCTCGATGCCGCGGAGCAGGAACTGCGCGCCAAAGCCTGCACGCTGCGCGCGTTGGCGCAGTCGGCACTGGCGACCGGCACACCTGATGGGACGGTCAGGGAGTACCTCAACGCCGTCCTGGCTTTCGCCGGCATGTACGTCGGGGACTGAGTGCCGGGCGGCTCAGCCGGACACTCGCTCCAGCGCTGCCGCGGACTCCCGCGGCCGGGTAAGCATCAGGTCGTGACCCGCCGCAACCTCGGCGAGGCCCACTCCGGGAAGACGACGGGCGAATGTGTGGGCCAGGCCCGGGGGGACCATGAGGTCCTCGGTGGCCACCACGTAACCGGTCGGGAGGCCAAGCTCGAGGAACCTCGACAACCGTCCCGGCTCGACGAGCGCAGCCGGCGGGTACGAGCGGTGGCGCTCCAGCACCCAGGCCCGGTCCTGAGGGCTCGCCTCGGGGAGCAGCGCCTCCACCAGTAGGGCGTGATCGGTCACGGCGGTCCCGTCCTCGGCGATCGTGACCGCCCGAGAGACCGCGGGAGTCGCCGGCACGGCCTCGAGCAGCGACTCCCCGTCGTTGAGCACCACCGCCGCCATGAAGACCACCCCGCCCACGCGTTCGATGCTCACTTCGGCCACCCGGGGCACGATGACGCCGCCCATGCTGTGTCCGACCAGCACCACATCGTGCAGGTCCTCGAACTCCAACACCGCGGCCACGTCGGTTACCAGGGTGTCGAAGGTGATCTGCCCGTGGTCGAGATGATGGCGTTCCCCGAAGCCGGTGAGCGTCGGGGTCCAGACCTGGTGCCCATGGTTGCGGAGCACCGAAGCCATCCGTTGCCAGCACCAACCTCCGTGCCCCCCGCCGTGCACGAGCACGAATGTCTTGGCCGAACTGCTCTGGTCGCCTGTCACGCGTCCCCCGAGAAGAGTGAGTCTGACGGAAGTCTTGGAGCCCGCAACATAGCGGACAGAGCTAACGAGCGACGGGCGACGGACGCCACCCACGCCACGGCGCGCCACCGGGTCTCCTCCTGCGCCGGAGATACGATCGGCGCCATGGATGATCATGTCAAGGGGAAGGTCGTCATCGTGACGGGCGCCGCCGGCGGGTTCGGTCGATTGGTGGCCGAGAAGGTCGCCGCCCGTGGCGGGCGCGTCGTCGTCGCCGACATCGACGCCGAAGGGGCGGCAGCGGTCGCCACGGCGATCAGGGCGACCGGGGGCGACGCGGTGCATTCCGCCACGGACGTCACCGACCGCGCCCAGACCAACAGGCTCGCCGCCTTGGCCATCGACGCGTTCGCTGCCATCGACGTGCTCGTCAACAATGCCGGAATCATGCCGCTCGCCTTCTTCTCCGATCATGCCGCCGCCGCCGATGCGTGGGATCGCTGCATCGATGTGAACCTCAAGGGCGTGCTCCACGGGATCACCGCGGTGTACGACCAGATGATGGCCCAGGGGCACGGCCACGTCATCAACATCTCGTCGATTTACGGCAACGCGCCCGTGGTCGGATCGGCGGTCTATAGCGCCACCAAGGCAGCGGTCAATGTGGTGTCAGAATCACTGCGGGCAGAATCGCAAGGTCGGATCAAGGTCACCGTCGTGCGGCCGACCGGCGTACCTGGAACCGGATTGGGCGCATCGATCGTGAACGGCGAAGCCCTCGTGGGTCTCGTCGGCCAGAACATGGACCTGTTCCGACAAAGGGCCGCCACCGTCTTCGGAGCGGGATCGCCCGAGACGAAGGCCGAATTCACCGATCCCGAGAAGATGGCGTACTGGGCCATCAGCCCCGATGAGCTGGCCGCGCAGGTCGTCTACGCCATCGATCAGCCGTGGGGAATCTCGATCAGCGACATCACCGTCCGGGCCTCGGGCGAGCAGTATCTCTTCTAGAGGCGACCGGCCGCGCCGCCCACACGGACGTCCTATGTTGCACGACAGGGCACAGACCGAGGAGGGTCGTCGATGGAGATCGGCTTGCATGTTTCGAGCTTCACCTGGCCGGGAGGGACCCCGGCCCTCCGGGACGACCTGGCCCGGATCGCCGCCACGGCGGAGGAGCAGGGCTTCGCCAAGTTGAGCGTGATGGACCACGTGTGGCAGATCAGCAATATCGGACCGCCGGAGCAGGAGATGCTGGAGGCCTATACGACGCTCGGCTTCTTGGCGGGTCGAACCGAACGGATCGAGCTCCTGGCGTGGGTCACGGCCGTCGTCTACCGCGACCCCGGCTTGTTGGTCAAAGCAGTGACCACCCTGGACGTGCTCTCCGGCGGGCGGGCGTGGCTCGGAATCGGGGCGGCGTGGAACGAGGCCGAATCTCGGGGCCTGGGCCTGTTCTTTCCACCGCTGGCCGAGCGCTTCGAGCGTCTCGAAGAGGCCCTCCAGATCTGCCTGGAGATGTGGGGCGATGGCGACGGACCGTATGAGGGCCGGCACTATCACCTCGAACGCACCCTCAACGCGCCGCAGGCACTCTCCCGTCCGCATCCGCCGATCATGATCGGCGGAGCGGGAGAGAAGAAAACGCTACGCCTGGTGGCGCAGTACGCCCAGGCCTGCAATTTGTTCCCCGGCCCCGACCTCGAACACAAGCTCGACGTCCTACGAGGCCACTGCGACGACGTCGGTCGAGACTACGACGAGATCCAAAAGACGATCATCGGCCCCCTCGACCCCGGTCCCAGCGGCGAGCTCGTCGAAGACCTGCTGGCCAGCATGCGGCGTCTGGCTGCCCTCGGCGTCACGCATTATCACGGCTCTGTCCCCGATGCGGCGTCCCTCCGTGCCCTCGAGCTGCTCGGCGAGCGAGTCGTCCCGGAGGCGGCCGGGTTCTAGGGCCTTGCCCCGGGCACGGGCAGCCGATTTCGTCCGGGCGGTGACGGAGGTCGGGACGGCACCGGCGTAGAGCTGGGTGGCTCGCCAGCAGTACCAGGCCACGATGGTGCGGTAGGGATGGTAGGGCTCGCCCAGCCCGTCGAGCACTTTGGGCGTCGGTGTGGGGATGCCCCAGGCCAGACCGAACCCCTTGCGCACGCCGAGGTCGCCGGTGGGCCACACGTCGAGACGGCGGAGCTGGAACATCAAGAAGATCTCCGCCGACCACTTCCCGATACCCCGGACGGTGGTGAGGCGAGCCACCACCTCTTCGTCGCTCTCCCGAGCCAAGCCACGTGGATCGAGCACCACGGTGCCGTCGAGAACCTTGGTGGCGAGATCCTGCAGCGAGAGGACCTTGTTGCCCGAGAGCCCTGCGGCCCTCAGGTCCTCGGTCGGGGTGGCCAGGAGGCGTTCAGGGGTGACCTCGTCGCCGAGGGTGTGGATCAGGCGGCCGTGGATGGCCTGGGCGGCCGCGCCGGCGAGCTGTTGATGGGTCACCGAACGTACGAGGGCGGCGAAGTGTGTCTCGGTAGGGCGGGGGAAGGAGGGCAGGCCCGCCTCTTCGACCAGGCGGGCGATGACCGGGTCGCGCCCGGCCAGAATGCCGGCGGCCTCGCCCGGGGTGACCTTGCGACGTGGACCATCGGATGCGCCGGCCTTGGCCCGTCCGCTCGGCTCAGCCACTGTGGCGCGCCATTCGACGACGGCCTAGCGCGCCGTGCGGGCGTCGACCATTGCCCGCATTCCTTCGCGCCAGCCGACCCGGCAGGGGCCGGTCAGCTCCAGGCGCTTGGCGGGGTCGGAGATCATGCCCTGATGCGACCCCGGGAACTCGGTGACCGTGACCTCGGCCGGGCGACCGATCAGCGTGCCGAAGTAGGCCGACCACTCCTGAATGGTGACGACTTCGTCTCCGCCCCAGTTCACGATGGTGGCGGGGATGCTGGCGGCCGCGAGGAGGGGTTCGACCTGCTCGTTGATGTCGTCCTGATAGATGGGAGAGTAGGGGCACGGATCCGCTCGGGCGACGATCGGGTTGCCGGCGAGAAGGGCATCGAGGTTGAGGGCGGGTAGACCACCATTCGGGCCGTAGGACGCATTCATCCGCGCAATGACCGTGGGCAGTCCCAGCGATCGTGCGTTCTGTCGGACCACGGCCTCCTGAGCCACCTTCGAGACTGCGTACGTCGGAGCCCACGGGCTCGTGCCCCCTCCGATCGGATCCGTCTCGAGAAAGGCGTGCATCGGGTCATCGTCGGGTCGATAGACCGATGATGTCGACATCACCAGGGCCGCCTTGGCCTTTCGGCAATGGTGCATCAGGAACCCGGCACCTTCGGCGTTCACCGTGATGGCGTAGTCGTAGTCGGTCTCGGGACCCTGGTACGCCGCCAGGTGCAGCAGATAGGTGAAATCGGTGGGCAAACCGCTGAAGTCACCGGTCCCGATGTCGCACCGGCGCGTGGTCACCCCGACAGCCTCGACCCGATCCCTCGACTGCTGGTCACCGAACCGGGCGATCCCCCAGACCTCGTTCTCCTTGCTCAAAAATTCTGCGATCGGGAAGGCGATCTGTCCCGCCGGTCCGGTGATGAGGATCTTCTCGTCGCGCAGCATGAGTGGGGCCTCGCCTACAGCTGGTCGACATAGGCATCGGTGCCGATGACGGTGGCGAAGAACGGCGCCGCCAACAAGAGATCGGCCGCCCCGGCTGACTCCACGGCGTCGGTGTAGGCCCGAACCTTGGCCACCGCCGCCTCGGTGTCACCCCCCACGAAGAGGAGCTGCACCAGGCGGTTGGTGCTCCCCGACGAGGACCCCAGGTCCATGGGCACGTCGCGTGGAGGTTCGTCCGGCACCGAGGTGGACCACGACGAGGCGATCTCGATGTCCGAGCCGGCGAGCAGATCAGGGAGGTAGGACTCGGCCAGCACGGCGTGCAGGTCCGCGGCCGTCCCTTCGGCGGCGTCCCACCACAAGACGAACAGGCCGTCGTACTTGTGGTCGAGAGCCAGGTCCACCGGCACCGGGTCTTCGTCGCGATACACCGAGGCGAGGTGATCGAACATGGACGTGTGGACGTGGGTGCGTTCGGGAAAGCCGCGGCCGTTGGCGTAGAGATCGACGACCTGGGTCGTGGCCCACCCGTCGAAGTGGTCGGCGTGATGACCCTTCTCCACCCAGTAGATGGCCACGTAGGAGCCGGCATCGACCGGCTTGGCGATGATGCTCTCCGACGGCCAACGCTGCTCTTTCAGGGACCGGGGGGCGACCCACCGGCTTCCGGCGAAAAGCCACGGACCGACCATGCAGCCGGCGTAGAAGTGATCGCGCTCATACCAACGGTTGTATGCCCGCTCATACCCCTTGTGCGGCTCCACCAAGGTGAGCAGCATGCTCCCGACCTTGACTGGGTAGTCATCGACGCCCCCGACTTCGAGTGGATATGTCACTTGGGCCTCCCCCTTGCTGATCAGGTCCAATGTATAGCGAGCACCGTCCGGGCGCTCAATCCCCCGACGGATTTGTCTGTGTACTGTCTGTGCTACATCGCACGGAGGGAGGGCCATGGGCAACGAGGGCGTCACACGGAACAAGCAAGTGGTCGAGCAGTTCTGGGACGCGCTGGCAGCCCGGGACTGGAACGGTATGAAATCGCTGCTCACGGAAGACGCCCACTACACCGACATCGGCGTCCCCGGCCCGGGCGGGAACGGGCCCGATGGGGTGATCGCCCGGATCAAGCTCGGCCTCGAACCACTCGAGGGCTATGACCACCTACCCGGGAGCACCATGATCGCCGAGGGCGACCTCGTGATGACCGAACACACCGAGCGCTGGACGTTCGGGACCGGCGAAGTCATCGACCACTCGTTCGTCTCGGTGACCGAGCTCCGGGACGGTCGGATCTTCCGCTGGCACGACTACTCGAATATCTCGAACATCATGGACAACGCCCCGGCGTGGTGGCTCGAGTCGCTGGCCGAGCGGGCGGCGCAGGCGGGCTTCGATGGATGATTTCCACGGTCGGGTCGCCGTGGTCACCGGCGCCGGCAGCGGCATCGGTGCCGCCATGGCCGCCGGACTGGCGGGCGCAGGCGCGTTCGTCGTGGCGGTGGACATCGACGGCGACGCGGCCAGCGCGACGGCGTCGAAGATCGGCGAGGGGGCCAGCGCGGTCCGTGTCGACGTCACCGACCCTGTGGCGGTCGAACGGCTGGCCCAACAGGTAGTCGAGGAGAACGGACACGTCGATGTCGTCATCAACAACGCCGGAGTGTTCCAGGGCGGGCTCATGTGGGAGCGCAGCCTCGAGGACTACCACTGGTCTTTTGACGTCAACGTGTTCGGCATCCTTCACTCGGTGCGCAGCTTTGTCCCCCGGATGCTCGCCGCCGATTCCGACGGCCACATCGTCAATACCGCGTCGGTGGCGGCATTCGTGGCGGGCGCCGGATCGAGCCCTTACGTGGTGTCCAAATGCGCCGCCTTCTCGATGAGTGAGTGCCTGGCCCTCGATCTCAAGGCGGTCGGCTCCAACATCGGAGTCTCGGTGCTCACGCCGAGCGCGTTCAACACCGGTATCGCCCACACCGCACGGGTCCGGCCGGCCACCTACGGCGTGGACCAGACACCCGGGGGGAAGGTTTCATCGGAAGGGCTGGCGGCCATGACGCGGCAGGGTCAGGCGCCCGAGGCCGTGATCAGTCCACTGCTCGAAGGGATCCGCCGGCGACAGTTCCTCATCGCCACCCGGCCGAGCTACCGCGAGCAGATCACCAATCGATTCGAGGCACTTCTCGACTGCCGTATCCCGGGACCGGTAGTGGTCGATTGACCAGGACAGGAGCTATGCCGGCTGACCCACTCGTCCGAGTCCGGGCCCAACAGACACGCAGCCGCGCCACCCTGGAGCGGATCTTGACATCCGCCGGGCAGCTCTTCGATGAGGTCGGGTTCGAAGCGGCCACCATGGATGCGATCGCCATCCGGGCCGAGGTGTCGATCGGCTCGGTGTACCGGTTCTTCAATGACAAGCAGACGTTGATATTGACGCTGGCGGACCGGTGGAAGGCGCAATGCGACGAGATGTTCGCGCAGCTCTATACGCCGGAGAGCCTGGGCCGTGATGCCGATGCCGTCATCGAGGACTTCATCACGTGGCTGGGGCAGCTGCTCAGCGATTTCGCCGGTGCTCGGGCCATCCTGTCGGCAGCCCTCGTCACTCCGGAGCGTTCGGACAGCGACGGCTGGAGGCGGGAAGTAGAGCGATTCATCGATCACTACGCTCCCGGCCTTCCCCTGGCGAGACGGCGCACGGCGGCCCAGACCTACATATCCGTCACGAGTGCGCTCATGGTCGCGGCCGTCAATGCCGGTCCGCTCATGGAACGCCATCTCCGTGAAGCCCGCAGTGTGCTCGGCGGCTACATCCACGAGCTGACGGGGGAAGTCGTGAGGTGATGACCACCTCAGATTCGATTGAGCGCTTCCGTCAGCTCGGAGGCGTCCCAGAACGGTGACCCGGGTACGTGGGGCGTCTCGCCCAGAGGCGTGTGAACCAGATCGACCAGGGGGCCGATCTCTGCCGCGATCGGGGCCAACGCCTCGAGGTCGAAGTGGTAGACGCCCGCTGCCGTCCCGGCGAAAAGGTCACGACACTCTTCGACCTTGAATCCGGAAAAGTTCGCACGCAATGCCTCGGTGGTGTGCCCAATCGCACCTTCGGGATGCGGAAAATCGTGACCCCACATGATCCGGTCCGCACCGAGCACATTGATCCAGTGGACGTCGTAGGGCGACAGGATGCTGGCGCCGATGTAGCAGTTTCGCCGGAAGTACTCGAGCGGAGTGAGCGACAGCCCGTCGGTGGTGGCGGAGCCGAACACGCCTGAGAAGTTCAGCTGGCGGGGATCCCCCGCATAACGGGTTTGGACGATCCGCAGCTGCCGTGTCATGCGCTCGAGGTCCTCTACGACCCAACGCAGCCCGGGCATCTCGGTCCAGACCACCTTCAGGTCAGGGTGTCGCTCGAAGACCCCTCCCACGATGAGGTGACTCATGGTCAGGCGTGTCCAGAGCTCGTGGTCGACGAAGGTGAGCGCACGTCCGACATCTTGCCCGGGCCACGCATCCGGGCTCCCCGAGCCCTGATGCTGGTGTATCGGGAGGCCGAGCTCGACTGCGGTGGCCCAGAGGGGGTCGTAGCGCTCGTGATAGTAGGGCTCGACCGGGTGATTGGGCGCAATGGCCGGGAGCATCACGCCTCCGATGGCGTCGTGGCCGCGAGCCCATCGCATTTCGGCGACGGCGGCACCCACATCGTTCGGAAGCAGCTGAATGAGTCCTCGCCGCTGAGCAGGCGCTCCGTTGCAGAAGTCGACAAGCCATCGATTGTGAGCCTGAAGGCCGGCCCAACGTCGCACAAAGTCCTCGCGCTCGCGAGGCACCCCACTCAAATGAGCGAGGATGTCATAGAAGGGTGGGAGCGTATTGGGGAACAGCACTTCCCCGGTGACGCCCTCGTTCTCCATGGCGGCGAGCCGATCACCCGAGTCCCAATTGCGAGCGTCGCTCATGTCGGCCCATGGGTTGACAATGGAGGCGAGCCACGCGTCGAACTCTGCGTGCCACTGTGGCGAGAGATAGTTCCGGTACTCGGCGGCCGGCGCGCCCGCATGAGCGTCCGACGACAAGATCATGTACCTGTCGGAAGATTTCCAATCTGTCATGTCATCCCCCCGGGAGTAAACCTGAGATGACCCTCACATTACGGGAAGGCCGCCTCAGCGTCAATCAGGCCGTCGCGCTCACCGTGGCACCGCCCTGCGTTCCTTTCCCGCCCACACGACCTTCGAGGCCTTAGAGCGGCGCTCTTTGGCGGCCGGACTGAACCGGTGCTCTGCTCCTTGCGGCGTGATGCCGCCGACGGCCGCGCCGATTTCACGCCAGCTGGCGCCATGCTGCCGGGCCGCCTCGGCGGATCGGTGACAGAGCCGATCCGCCGATCGCCGAAGCAGGTCAGCGAAGCGAAGGGCAGCCAGCGACCCGTCGGGCTCGGTCGGCATGCCGGCAATTGCTTCCCGCAAACCGCTCTCCACCAGGTCGTCCGTGAATGTCTCTGGATCCAGTAGCACGAAGCCAGCATAGCGGTCGGGGGACCTTGTTTCAACTATGTGTTGACAACCATGTGTTGAGACCCTATGCTTCAACACATGGTTGAAAACTCCCCCCTGCCCTCTCCCACTCCGTGCGGGGGGTCAGCCGGCGGTCCCATGGCCGGCACCGCCGGAACGACCGCCGGCACGTTTTTCAGACGTCGACCTGTCCGATTCGTCGCCATCGGCGTCGCAGCCACCTTGGCGGTCACGACCTTCCTGGCCGTCGACCTCCATCGTGCCCCGCCGGTGCGGTCCTCGAGCCCACTCCTGGCCCGGACAACGCCGAGCACCGTGGCGGGGGCGACGCCTGCGCGCGACCACCACCCCGACGACCTCAGCTCCGGCGCCATCGGTCACCACCACCGCAACCCCAGCCACACCGTCCACTCCGGTCGTGCCGGCGCCGGTGACGGCGTCCACCCCGGTTGTGCCGGCGCCGGTGACGGTGCTTGCAGCGGTACAGCCCGCCGCCGTCGAGCCGCCGATTGCCACGTTGGTGGCCGAGGTGGAGGCCACCGGCATTGAGCCCGGGTCAAACTGGAGCTGGAGCATGGGGAATACTGCGGCTCATTGCGGTCCCATCTCCGGCGCAGGAACCGGATGTACCTTCGGTGCAGCCGGACTCGAATACACCGTGTTCGCCGGCACGCCGAACCTGTCCCTGGTGGCCCATGAGCTCGCCAACGCGGAAACTCAGAATGACGCCGTCCCAAACCTCTTGAGCGCGGTCGCGGCCGCCGCCGGGGGGAGCTCGTGGTCACCGACTGACGCCGTGGCTTCGTGCCTCGTCGCACACTTCATGGGCATCCAAGATGCTGCCGCCGGAGCCTGGACGTGCTCGCCGTCCGTTGCCACGTTCGTGGCGGGCAACATCCACGACACGCTCTCGACAACAGTCGGCGTCATACCCGGCTGATTTCCTGGCACGAGTCGACTGACGCGGCGAGACCCGTTATCAGTAACTCACGGCTTTAATGCGATGGGAACGGCGCCCGCCACAGCGGACGGGGTCAGTGCGACAAGGGACGTGTAGACAACGACGTTCGACAGATAGTGACCCGTATGCGTGTCAAACGTTCCCCCGCAGGTCACCAACTGCAAGGAACTGGACCCGTGCCCTGCGTACACCAGTTGATCGGGGAAGCCGGTCTTCAGATACTGGACGACGGACGTAACCTTGAACTGCGCCGCGACGCCATCCGCCAGCGTCACGTAGACCGGCTCGCCGGGAAGCAGGGTACGCAGCATGAAGAACGTGGCGGGACCTTGGTACGAATCGACATGTCCGAGTATCACGGCCGAGCCGTCCTGGCCGGGCGAAGGGCCCAATCGATACCAGCCCGGTTGCTGAATATCGGTGGGCACTTGGACCGTTCCATTCAGATTCAGTCCGAGAGTCGACAGCGACACATCCAACGCGATCGCCGGCACTCGAAGGTTGACCGGCGTCGAGCGCAACGCGAACTGGGTCACCGGCGCCGTCGCCGTGCTCGTCGTAGTCGTCGTATTCGACGTTCCCCTGACACCCATGGCACGTCCCGGAGATGACGGCGTGGGAAGAGACGGCTTGGAAGAGGAGGCCGGCCCCGGGAGCGGCTGCTCGTGGCCTCGCAGCCCCAAAAAGAGCGATCCGGCCGCAAGGAGAAGGAGGGCGACCGCCAACGCCCACCATCCCTGCGACCAATACCGCCTTATTCCGCGTGGAGTACTCGAGTTCACAAACTCTCGGTGGCCGTGATGTTGGCGCGGGCACGGCGGCGGCGGATAGCGAGCGTCACGGCAATCCCAGCCCCGAGGAGCAAGGGGGCGGCGAGAAACAACAGGTCGTCATTTCCAGTGTGTGCCGCTCCTCCCAGTCCCGTCTGGGGTGAACCCACGGGTACCACAGTTGCTAACGCGCCCGTCGACCCCCCGGCGCCCGGCGATGAACCGGTCACACCCGTTTCACCGGATCCGACGGGAGCCGTGCCACCCGCTCCAGCAGCCGGCGGAGCAGTCGTGGGTGTCGTAGTGGTGGGCGTTGTTCCTCCCCCACCTCCGGTCCCGGCCGGTGGCGTGGTCGTTGTGGTGGTAGGTGCCGCGGCGACGAAGTTGTTGGTGAACGTGGTGGCGCACGTGACTGTGCTTCCGCCACCATTAGAAGAGCCGTTGCACTGATTTATGGTGACGGGCTCTGCCGTGGCCGAACCGGTCACATCGCACTGCACCCTGGTGCTGGCGCCTCCGCCGTTCCCCGAGCCGTTGCACTGGGTCACAGTCGCATTGGTCGTACTCGCCACCGGGGCGCAGAGGAGAGTCGGCTGGGTACCGCCTCCCGTGCCGGAACCGATGCACTGATTGACGGTGACGCCCGATGTCGCTGTTCCTGTTGGAATGGTATTTACGACGGAGACATCGCACGTCAGATTGCTGCCGCCGCCAACGATAATTCCGTTGCATTGGTCTACTGACGTGACGAGCTGATTCGACGTGGTGACGGTGGTGGTGCAACCAAACGGCGGGGTGACGCCCGCAGCCGCCAGGCATGCAGTCGCGGTAACCGTCGAAGAACTCGCCGCCGCTGCAGTGACGGTGTTATCGATGGTGATGGTGCAGGTCACCTGGTAACCGGCGCCGGTGGGAAAGGCCGGCGGATCGCACTGAGTGGCTGCGGGGGCGGTCGCCGCCGCCGAGGCAATTCTGGGCCCCGAAGAATCCCCAGCCAGCACGAGGACGCCCATTGCCGTGGCCACCGCTACCGCTATGACGATGTACCGGCGCAGCCGTTCGGCTCCGGCAAGACGGCACAGAGCGGTCATGACGTCGACCGCGACGCGAAGCGAGGGGGGGACAGGACGGTACAGAAAGACAGCCATGCGGAACGCATGTGGTGCTCCTCACTAGACCCGAAATAAACACCGTGGTTCCGGACGTTCGGGTAATCCTTGTAAGGATACTCTAGTAATTGATTTAACGCAATTTATTTCTATAATATGTCAGGGGGTGTGCGGCATGCCTAACTGGACCTTTCTCTCCAACCATGGGCGGGCGTTGCTCTGCATCTCCCGTGACCCGACCGCGCGGCTGCGCGACATCGCCGCTGAGCTGGGCATGACGGAACGCCGCGCCGTACGACATCGTCAACGATCTGTGCGAGGCGGGTTACGTCCGCAAAGAGCGCGACGGACGTCGCAACCGCTATGAGGTGCAAGGTCACCTGCCGCTCCCAGAGGACCCGCAGCGGTGGCGTCCAATTGGCGAGGTGTTGCAGATATTGAGTGGTCGGGAGTCAAACCGGCCGGAGTCGGTGCCCTCCACGACGCGTGAATAGCCCGCCACCACCCCACAACGCTGGATCGACCGCGCGGCCTTATGACTTCTTGCTCGTCTTGCTCTCCTTCTTCCCGATGCTCGGAAACCGCTTCTTTACCGCGGCCCGCACCTTCTTCTGCTCGGCCGGGGTGCCATTCTGAGCGACCCGGGCCAGGGCGTTGCGGGCGTGCGCCTTATCCGGAATCGGATACTTGCGCTTCTCGGGCAACGCAAACGACTTCTTACTGAGCTTCTTTCGATCCTTGGTGCTGAGATCTTTGGCCATATTCGTAGCCTTCCCCTCGTCATACGGACCGAAACCAAAAGCGGACAGTCCACAGATGGGTGCCTGTTTGGGTCTGGCCCCGAGGGCGTGGGTATAGAGGAGGCTGATGACAGAGCCGGGAGACGCCGAGCGCGGCTCGGGCGACTATCTGCGCCAGGAGTCCGAGGCACATCAGCTCGACCGCAACTGGGCCGAGCTGGTCCAGGAATTGCGAGTCATCGGGACCGGCGTGCAAATTCTCTTCGCGTTCCTGCTCAGCATCGCCTTCCAGGCCCGCTTCGCCGATACCACGGGATTCCAGCGCGACGACTACTTGGTGACCCTCATGCTTTCCGGAGCAGCCGCCGCCATCTTCATTGCTCCCGTTGCGATTCACCGTCTTCTCTTCCGCTTTCGGGTCAAAGACGAAGTGGTGAATGTGACCAACGTTCTCGCCCTCGGTGGTCTGGCCAGCCTGTCTCTAGCCCTGGTCGGATCTATCCTTCTCGTTTCGGACTGGGTTGCCGGCAGCCTCGGTGCCGGGATTTGCACCGGTATCACCGCCTTCCTTCTTCTTGCAGGGTGGTTCGTGTTCCCGATGTGGCTTCGACGCCGGGCCGAAGCGGCGTCCTCATCCGCTCGATCCGGCGCGCAAACATCAGCTGGCCCATCTGATTGACCGTACGGTCGTCAGCGCGTGATTGGAGTGAACCACTACAGTGGGCCGAAGGGAATGCTGCCGACTCGCCGCGTTGTCCGCTACTTGGTCGCCGAGCCCTTCTTGGTGGCCGGGGCCTTCTTGGCCGCGGGCGACTTTTTGGTGGCCGTGGCGACTTGCTTCTTCGTGGCCGGGGCCTTCTTCGTGGTCGGGGCCTTCTTCGCCGCCGGGGCCTTCTTGGCCGGGGCCTTCTTGCGGGGCCTTCTTGGTGGTCGGGGCCTTCTTCGTGGCCTTGACGACTCGCTTCTTCGCCGCCTTTTTCGTGGCAGCCATCTTCTTGGTGGCTTTGGCGACTTGCTTCTTCGCCACCCTCTTGGCCTTCGCGACGTTCTTCGCGATTGCCTTGCGACTCGTCTTCGCTTGCTTCTCTACCCGTTCCACAAGGCTCGACTTCGCTACAGCTGTCGCAGCATCGCTGAGTCCGTGATGTACCTTTGATCCCACCGCCGCGGTCGCTTCCTCGATGGAGTCAATGGCAGCCTCGACGATTGTCGCGGCTCGACTCTGTTTGCGTGGCATTGCGCAAAGTCTAGGTCCGCTGTGGCGTCGCTTCGGCGATAGAGGGCCGGTGAAAACGGCGGAGTCGCGCTGCTCACGGAGCCTGTGCCCGGTCCCTCGGCGCGAGATGAACTACATCAAAGCTCGTCACCGTGCTGTCCGTCATCGCCCCGCATTCGAGTCCTTTCGGCGGCCAGTCGATGGAATGAACACCTGAGGCCGTCGCTGATCGAGAAGTCCCGGGGATCGCTGTGGAGGTCGGCGTGGTGCCACCGCACCGGACCGAAGGTGGTGGCGGGTGCCCGACCACGGCGCAGGAGGGGCCGTCAACCGATCGCAGAGCCGGTAGGCCGAAGACTCGTAGTTCACGCGCCAGCCCCGGAAATCCGGCCAGGCCTCCTCGGCCGTCCGCTCCATTGGAAAGCCGATGTCGTCGAGCATGGCGACCGCCGCCGCAAACTCCTCGAAGGTCAGATTGATGGGACCTTCTGGATCGGGATCGGGGTCCACTTCCCATCCGAGCACCTTGGCGATCCGGTTGAGGGCTGTGAATCCCATCCGGAGACAAAGTCGCGACTGAGAGGAAGCCGTCCGGGGAGCAACAGCCAGGTGCAGGGCGGCGCCATCGAGAACGGCCAAGAGTCCGACCAGCCAAGAGAACCAGGGGTCGGGCGATCGGAACAGCAACATGACCGGGTACGTCGTATGACTCTCGGCCAGCTCGGCCGACCACTGTTCCCAGGCCGAGTAGAAGTCCGGCAGGGTATCGACGATGCCCACCAATTGGTGGCGAGCGAGTACCTCAGGGCCCCAGGCAGGAATGCCGGCCCTGCTCTCGAGCATCGCCACCAGGCTCTCTCGCCGGTTGAACGCTTGATAGAGGGCAGGCAGGTAAGCGATCTGCAGGGCCACGATGACGACCCACGTCGAGCCTGCCGCTATGTCCACCGCGTAGTTGGCCCGGCCGCTGAGATCGATCGCTCCTACCGTGAAGATCGCACCGGACGCCTGTGCCAGTGCCGAGATGTAACTGTGCGTTGTCCCCTCCAACATGAGGGCGTAACCGATGATGAAACAGCCGGCCCAGAAGGCAAGTTGCGCGATGAGGGCGACCGGCGCCGTCGGAGCCAGCCACGCATCCTTCCCTTCATAGGTTCTGGCCAGGCGGGACAAACCAATGAAGGCCAGCTGCACCAGTCGGTTGACCAGGGTGGAAACGCGCTCAAATCCACGCGGCTCCCGGGGGAGGACAATAGTGAACAGAACGCTTGCCGCCGTGGAGAGGACCACGATGAGCCCCAGCGCAAAGAGCAGATCGCTCAACGTCAACTTCCTCTCCTCTTCACCACGGGGGCGTTACGGGGCCCGACGACTTCGGCGAACCGTACCCGATCGAGTTCCCCGCCGGCGTGGGTAGTGGCCCCCGGGGAGATCGTTCTTCAGCCCTGCCGGCTGGCCCAGTCGTCGATCATGCGTCTGGCGATGCTGAGGGGCGGCGGAATATTGGGCAACCCGTCCGCCTTGAACCATCTGGCGTCCACAATCTCCTCACCATCGACCTCGATCTCCCCCGATAACCACGTCGCGGAAAATCCGATCATCAAAGAGTGAGGAAACGGCCACGGTTGGCTGTCGAAGTAGCGGACGAGGCCGACCTCCACCCCGACCTCCTCTCGGACTTCACGCCTCACCGTCTCCTCGAGGCTCTCTCCTGGCTCGACGAATCCAGCCAAGGCCGAGTACATCCCTTGGAATCCTCGGCCCTGCCCGAGCAAGATCTCATCGCCGCGTTCGACCGTCACGATGATGGCTGGAGCTATCCGGGGGTAGGCGTTGAGACCACAGCGGGGGCATGAGGCAGCCCGCTCTTGGCTGGCCAATGCAGTAGCCGTACCGCATCGCCCGCAAAAGCGGCTGGTCCTGCCCCACTCGACGAGCTGGACCGCTCTTCCGGCCAACATCCACGAACGAGTGTCGAGTTGGGCTCCGAGACTGAGCAGTGGCTGCAACTCGTAGCCATCGGGTATATCTGATGGCTCCCCGGCGTCCACGGCCCACGTGGGTACGCCGTCAAGCAATCCCATGAAAATCGGGGGATCCGCTGTCTCGATCGGGTTCCGCGTACCCAGCGGGGGCGCGCCCTGGCGATCGACCAGCACGCGGCCACCGATCCCCACGATGTACCACAGTCCGGTCGGGTCAGCCAGAGGCGGCGGGGCGACAAGTGACTCGAAGTTCGACATTCCTCAGCACTATCACCTGCGCCCGTGCGCGCACCAGCGCACCGGCCGACCTATCGCGACGACGCTCTAGAGAAGATCTCCCGCGAACGGTCGTCCCCGAGGCCGACCACGCCGGTCCGGAGAACCGGTTCAAGGTTCTTGGCCGTCACCGGTAGTGATATGAAGGAACCTTGGCCACGCGCGCACGACATGCCAAGAAGTTTCTCGATCGTCTCACGGTTTTCAACGCCCTTGGCGATAACTCCTAAATCGAGCGCACTGGCGAGATTGATGATTGTTTCCACAATGGCCCTGTCAATGGTGTCATTGCCCATTCCCTGCACAAAGTCCGGGGAGAGCTTCAGATAGTTCACCGGCAAACGCTTCAGTGCAGCAAACGACGCATAGTTTGTTCCAAAGTCGTCGATCGCCACCTCAATGCCGAGGGCCCGAAAACCTCTCACAATGAGCGCGGTCTGCTCGGGCTCCTGCAAAATCGACCGCTCCGCTATTTCGATGCACAGTCTCCCGCCCGGAACCCGATACAAGTCGAGGCAGTTCTCCACGAATTTTACGAGATCACCAATCAAGAACTGAGAGGGGGATACGTTGACTCGAACGTTTATCGCCAGATCGGGGTATGCGAGCGCCCAGACCGCGAGCTGTCGACATACTTCGGTGAAGACCCACCGACCCATGTCGACAACAAGACCCGTCTCCTCGGCCACCGACATGAAGGCCGATGCTGGCAGGAGCCCCCGTTCTGGATGCTGCCAACGGACCAAGGCCTCAACGGCCAGCAGTCTCCCGGTGCGGAGGTCCATCTCGGGCTGGTAGTGGATGCGTAGCCCGTCGCGTTCGATGGCCCGCCGGAGAGTCAGCTCGGTACGCGACCGCTCGCCGACCGACTTCTTCAGATCCTCGTCGAAGAGCACGGCCTGATTTCCTCCCCGCCTCTTCGCGGCATAGAGAGCAATGTCGGCCCACCCGATCAGCTCTAGGCCATTGATCACACCCGGCGTGGAGAGAACGATCCCGACGCTGGCCGCGTGACTGACTTGTTGCCCCGCCAGCTCGATGGGTTGTCGCAGCGCACCGAGGATCTGCTCTGCGTAGCCAATAGCCTCCTTGTCGTTGTTCATCTCACTGAAGAGCACAACGAATTCGTCTCCGCCGAGTCGAGCCGCAAAATCATCCGGCCCGATGGTCGAGCGAATCCGGGCCGCCACGGTGGAAAGGATCATGTCGCCGCTGGCGTGGCCCAAGAAATCGTTCATCACCTTGAAGCGGTCCAGATCGAAGAAAAGAATCGCCGTCTTTTTCTGGTCGTTCAGGCGCTCGGTCAACTGCCCGAGTAGCGCACGTCGATTCGGGAGTCCGGTCAGTTCATCATGCACTGCATTGTGCAAAGTCTGTGCTTCGGCATCAATTCGCGCCTGCATCTGCATGAGGAGAGCTCCCACTGCCTGCAGCATATGAAGCTCCTCGGGAGCCCATATGCGGCGACCGAAATGGAACAACGAGAGCAGGCCCCAAGGTTGACCGGCGCCGAGCAGGGGGACGCACGTCATGGCGACAGGCCGCTCGCCCCGACCGTGCCCGCCGCGTACGAAGTACGGACGTGAATCGATTCCGGACCCGAGCTCCGTGACAAATGGCTCATATACGGCTTGTGGAGCGACCATCGCCGGATCCGCTTCGAAGGGAACCGCTGTCGGCACGATGTGATCACATACAGCCGGCGCAGGCCATTGCGCTTCCATCACGCTGAGTTCTCTGGAATAGTCATGCCGTCGCAACACCGCGACACCCACACAGAGAGATTGCGAAATGGTTCGCATGGTCCACGTCAGAATCTCTTCGCGAGTGCGCGATGACGTTGACATCAGCCGCTCGGCGATCTGGCCCACCAATCCATCCAGGCGTCGCTCCAACAGCAGTGATCTCTCACGGGTCGCCAGCGTTGCTCCATGGCTGAGCACGGCTCCGAATGCCTTGACGAGGGAGCGCTCCCAACTTGCCCATATTCGACCTTGTCGGGCCACGACCAGCGCCGCCACGACCTCGCCACCCTCCGAGCGGATGAGCTCGACCAGTACTCTCCAGGATGCGCCGGCGATCACGCTGGAAAATGACCCAAGGGAACGCTGACCGAGAAGCCCGCTGAGGACGCGGGAACGAATGCGTGCGCAAGCTTTGTCGAGTCCTGGAACCGACCATGGCTCCGAGGGAGATCCCGGACTCTCTTGACCCGGCGTCATCACGATTTCGACTATTTGGACGTCGGGCACCACCTGAGCGAGCATTCGGATCATCAGCGGGCCGCTGTCATTCGCCTCCCGACAAGGACCGCTCATTCCATCGTCACGGACGTGGATGCGAAGCTGGGACCAACCCGCTCCGGGCAGGAGGCGCGCCAGGTGAGGCTAGGGGGCTCACGGTGTCGCGAAGTTGACCCGGGCGGGCCACTCCGTCCCATCTCGCTCGAAAAGCCCAGTTACCGCCACCATCATCCATCGTGACAACATGCCCTGTTTACGTGCCGCGTGAACGTCGTTTGGCTCTCGACTAGGGGTCTACAACCGATCTACAACCGATTGGCAACCTTCTCTTCGAGAGGAGGTGGAATGTCGTCACGACAGCCATAGCGAGTGAGAGGACGCCGAATGACGAAGGGCGCCCCGGAGGGCGCCCTTCATCTCGGTGACCTGGGTCAGTCCGTTCGCTGTTACCAGCGGTAGAACCGATGACTCCCCGCCGATTCTCCACGTCCGATCGCCAGTCCGACGAGCCACAAAACGAGGAGCACGGCGGCGACGATCCACAACAGGTGAGCTGCGAATCCGATCCCGAAGAACAGCAGCACTACCAAAAGAGCCAGTATCAGTATCATTTGTCCCCCTAAATGTAGGTGTCGTCGCGGCGGACAAGATTGCCCCGCCCGTCGTCGATAACCGTCCGATGCCTCCCCATCCCCGTACTCATCATGGCGACGAGCGAAAGGACGGCGCCCACAGCGCCGACGATCATCAGAATGACTCCGACCGTATGGATATTGAAACCGTGCTGATACGTGTTGACGGTCAGTGCGAAACGCAAGACGGCCCCCACCGCGAATACCACAATGCTTGTGGCCAATCCACCACCAGCCATTTTCCCTCCTTTTCTAGGGTGACGAAGTGGTACCCCCGAAAAACCCAGAGAAACACACCTCGCAATAATTGTTCGTCGCCGGGCCAATGGGCCACTTCAGCCCGGGCTTCTCGCGGCGAAGTTTCGGAGGGTTTGTTCTCAGTTCGGGGGCACGTTCCGCCGTTCAGCCCACTGCCGCATAGATCAGGTTGGGCTGTGCCGAACGAGGGCCCGATCTGACTCGCCACCGGCGACCGTTCCTGGGCTACGGTCACACCGACACGGCGCCGGCGGCCTCGCCACGTCCGGGACGTCGAGATGTACAGGTGCGCCGGGAGCAGACCCGGCTCGAATGGGGGTAGTTGATGGCTGATCTGCCGGGTAAGACGATGATCATCTCGGGTGTGGGGCCCGGTCTTGGACGCCGTGTCGCGTTATGCGCGGCCCGGGAAGGGGCCAACGTGGTCCTCGGGGCCCGCACCGAGGCCCAACTGGTCGATGTGGCCAAGGAGGTCGACTCGACCGGTCAGGCCGTCGCCTACGTGACAGGCGACATCGCCCTGCCGTCGACGGCGGAGTCGTTGGTGGCCGTGGCCACCGAACGGTTCGGCGGGGTCGACTCGATCTGCCACTGCGCCGCATTTTCACCCTTCGGTGGCCTCCAGGAGGCGGGGGACTTTTCGGACTTCCGCCAGGCCTTTGAAGTGAATTTGATCGGCGGCATGCAGCTCATCAGAGAAGCGTTACCTTCGCTCAAGGAGCGCCACGGATCGGTCGTTTTCGTGAGCTCTCAGACCCAGTGGTTCCCACCACCGGAGGCCATGCAGATGGCGTACGCCGCCTCAAAGGGTGCCATTTGGGGGGCGATGCACCACTTGGCCCTCGAAGTCGGTCCGGACAAGGTACGGGTCAACGAAGTGGCGCCGGGCTGGATGTTCGGGCCGCCCATCGAGATGTTCTTGGGTTGGAAGTCCGAGTCCGAGGGCATCACCCTCGAGGAGGCGAAGCACAGTCTGACCAAGAAGATGGCCCTCCAGGACATGGCTTCGGACGCCGACGTGGCCGAGGCCATCGTGTTCATGGCCTCGGATAGGGCGAAGGGCATCACCGGTCAGACGCTCTTCGTGAACGCGGGCGAGTTCATGCACTGATCGCATTGGCAGTCATGCCGATGACCCCGTCAACCCTCGTGGCGGTCATCGTCGCCGTATCGCCCTCCGGGCCGGCGGAGAGGGCCCCATCCACGTAGAAGGGTTGATCGACGAACAGCGGACTCGAGGCCCGGTAGGCGAACGACTGCAGCGGCTTACCCAGGTGACGAGACGCTGATTGGGCGAGCAGCATGGCAGTGAGTGGGCCGTGCACGACAAGGTCCGGGTAGTGCTCGTTGCGCGTGGCGTAGTCATGGTCGTAATGGATGCGGTGGCCGTTGAACGTCACCGCAGAGAAGCGGAACAGCAGCGTCGTGGTAGGCACGACGGTCTCGCGCCACCCCGGCGCCGGCGGCAGCGTCGCCGCAGGGCCCGCCGGTGGCGTGACGCCTCCCGCCTGGCGGTAGATGACGTCCTGGCGCTCGACGATGACGGTGCGATCGTCTTGTTCGACGGTGTGCTCCAGAGTCACGACCAACAGGTCGCCCGTCGAGCCCTGCTTGCGGGCGTGGCTGAGCAGCCGGGTCCGACGCACCGAGGCGGTGTCGCTCCGCAGCCGCCCCTCGGCGCGGACCTCCCCGCCGACCCACATGCGCCGGGGGAAGTCGACGAGCAACGGGCTCTCGCGCCGGGGGTGACCGTCAGGCCCGAGGTCGGCGGTCGCCACCGCAGCGTTGAAGTAGGCCCAGTGCCACAGCAGCGGAAGCGCCCGTGTCGGGTCGAAGGCGACGTCGAGGGTCGCCGCCAGCATCCGGGCGTGCTCGGCAGGCAGGGTGGAGACCGCCTCGCTGGTGAGGCCGAGTTCGGCCAGGGTGAGTTCGCTCACTTGGCATCCTCGGGGCCGGCCACGACGCCGGCGTCATGCAGGGCGCCGATCTCAGCCACGCTCAAGCCCAGCTCCCCGGCCAAGATCTCATCGGTGTGCTGGCCCAACAACGGGGCCGGGCGCGGCGCCTGGCGGGGCGAGGCCCAAAAGGCCACGGGTGTCCCCGGCGTACGCAAGGTGCCGATGCCCGGCTGGTCGATGTCTTTGAACATCGGATTGGCCTCGCTACAGCGCCAGTCCTCCTCGACGAGTTGGGTGAACGTCTGATAGGGCCCCCAGCACACGCCGTAGCCGTCGAACGCCTTGGCCACCTCGGCCAGGGTCCGCTTGGCCACCCAGGGGGCAATCAGCGCGGCCAGCGCGTCACGGCCCTCGAAGCGATCACCTTCGAGACAAAAGTCCAGTCCGAGGGCGCTCTCCATGGCGGGCAGATGGGGTTCGATCTCCGTGGCGCGAGCCAGGGACTGCCACTGGCGCAAGCTGATGGCCACCACCATGACGCGCCGGTCGTCGGCGGTGACGAAGTCACGCCCGAAGGCGCCGTACATGTCGTTGCCGATGGGCGGTCGGCCTTGGTGGAGCACCTGGGCCTGGGCCACGTAGCCGAGGTCGGCCACCATGGCGAACGCCACGTCCGCCAACGAGATGGTGACGAGTCCGCCCCGCCCGGTCCGGGTCCGCAGCCGCTCGGCGGCCAAGAGGCTGGTGGCAGCCGTCAGCCCGGTGGCCACGTCCCAGGCGGGCAGCACATGGTTGGTCGGGTTCGAGGAGCCGGCCGGCCCGGTGGCATAGGCGAACCCAGACGAGGGGTTCACGGTGTAATCCACCGCGGTGGACCCGTCGGGGTTGCCGATGATGTTGACGTAGATGAGATCGGACCGCCCAGCCCGCAGGCGTTCGTCCGACAGCCAACCGGTGGCCGGGAAGTTGGACAAGAAGATCCCCGCATCCGATCCCCCGCCACAGATCAGCGCAGTGACGATCTCTTGGCCCTCGGGTCGGCGGACGTCGACGGCCAGCGACCGTTTTCCCTTGTTCATGCCGGCCCAGAACAGGCTGGTGCCACCCGGGGTCACCGGCCAGCGGTGAAAGTCGATACCGCCACCGATGGCGTCGAAGCGGATGACATCGGCGCCCATCTGGGCCAGCGTCATCCCACCGAGCGGCGCCGCCACGAAGGCCGACCCCTCGACGACCCGCATCCCCTCGAGCACGCCTGTCTCTTCCCCGCTCACGAAGTCCTCGCTTTCTCTGTCATGGGCCGGCAAGGAGCTGTCGGGCCCGGCGGACCACCGCCTCATCGACCATCTTTCCTTCCTCGTCGGTCACCGCGCCCTGGCCACGCTCGAGCGCCTCGTCGTACGACGCCACAAGTGCTGCCGCGGCGGCCAGCTCATCGGCCGTGGGACGGAAGGCCGCGTTGATCACCGGTACCTGGGAGGGGTGGAGCGCCGGTCGTCCGGCGAAACCGAGCTGGGCCAAGCGGGCCGAGTCGACCGCGAGCCCTTCGATGTCCCGAAGAGCGGTGTAGACCCCGCCGATCGGAGGAAGGATCCGGGCAGCCGCTGAGGCAAAGAGAAGCTCCGCGTGGGCATGACCCAGCAGCTGCGGTGCTGCCTCGACGTGGGCGCCCAGGTCGGCTAACAGGTCGATCTCCCCCAGGTGGCACTGCGTCACCCGCGGGATGAGCGCACAAGGCGTCGAGCCGACGCAGGCCGAGCGCCGACTCGATCAGGGGCGAAAGGGGGACGGAGGGAGGGATCGCCGAAGAGATCTCGTCGAGCCAGTCCAGATGGTCGCACTTGGCCAGAACGACCCCGCCCAAGTGCGCAGGCTCGCTCGCCAGGGCGGCGGCGTCGAGTCGGCCCGTGTGGCCGGCGTTGATGCGCACCCAGACCGCGGGTACTGGGCCGGATCGGGTGCGCAGGGTCTCGACCGCAACGCGGCGAGCCGCTTCTTTGGCCAGGTGCGCCACCGAGTCCTCGAGGTCGATCAGAATCGCGTCGGCTCCGGCATCCAATGCCTTGGCCACCCGGTCCGGGCGATCCCCGGGGACGTAGAGAAACGAGTGGAGGAGCGGCGCAACCGTCACGCAGGGCAGTTTCGCACCAATGTCGGGTGCCGGGTGCGGGTCGTCAGAGGCCGCCCCGGTCAGAGGGCGGCCCCGCCGCTGCATCATCCATCGTCACGTAGCTCCTCAGGGGTGGCGATGACGTCGACCAGGGCTTCGGATCGAAGCACGGTCAACGCCAGCGGCTGACCGATGGCGTCGCCGAGCATGAGCCGCTGCAACGACTGGGCGCTGACGACCGGATCGCCGTTCGCGCTGATCAAGAGGTCGCGTGGGTCGCAGCCCCGCCTTGGCGGCCGGTCCCTCCGCGACGACCTGTTCGATGCGCATTCCGGTCTTCTGGTTGAGTTGGGTGGCCAGTTGCGGAGGGAGCGGTGCGGGCGTTCCCGCCACACCCAGGTAGGCCCGACGGACACGACCCTCGGCCATCAGAGTGGCGATGATCTGCCGGGTGATGCCATTGATGGGGATGGCGAGGCCGACCCCCACCCCCGCCACGGCTGTATTGATCCCCACGACCTGACCAGAGGCGACGACGAGTGCTCCGCCCGAGTTCCCCGGGTTCAGGGCGGCGTCGGTTTGAATCACGTCATCGACGATGCGCACGTTTTCCCCGGCCCGTGTCGGAAGTGAGCGACCGAGGGCACTCACGACACCGGCGGTGATGGTGCCGGCCAATCCGAGGGGGTTGCCGACCGCCACGACCAGCTGTCCCACTCTGAGCTGCGAGGCCTCGCCGAGCTCCGCCGGGGCCGGGGTGAAGCCATCGGCGCGGACCACGGCCAGATCGGACAAGGGGTCGCTGCCAACCACGCGGAACGGGACGGTGGTTCCGTCGGCAAAGGCGACCTGCCCGGCCTCTGCCTTGCCCACCACGTGGGCATTGGTGAGCAGGAAACCGTCGTTTGTGAAGACGACGGCCGAGCCGGCACCGGCAGCCACGGTCCCGTCACGGCGGCGGCGGGATACCTGCAGGGCAGCGACCCGGGGGGTCAGTTGCTCGGCCACCGAGACGACGACCTGGGAGTACGCGTCAAGTGCCATGAGGTCGGGATCGGATGAGCGGGCAAGAGTATCGGTCATCGGAGCTCCTTATTACACGATTACAGGATTACTTATACCGTGATCGTGAAGCTTCGGTGACGCGAGGTGCCCGCTGGATTTACAGATCCACGCTGTACATCCCTGCCATGACACGGCAATAGTCGCCGAGGGACATTTTTGCGCCGGGCTCATAGGCCAGAAACGTGAGCGAGAGTCGATCCGGGTCGTGTCCGTGAACCAACTGAAATGGCCGGGACTCCTGAATCCTTTCCCGGCTACGGAAGGAGTCACGTGCCCGTAGTCGCTCTTCCACCTGATCGAGTTCGGAAAGCTGCACGACGTCGATGACGAGCGATCTGACCCCGACCGCCTGCTGCCCCGGGTGCGTGGCGGCGCCCGTGTGGCGCAAGTACAGGGTGAACGAACTGGCGTCGTCGAGGCCGAGAACCACCATTCGGTCGGCCCGGAGGATCTCGTGAAGATTCGTCACCTCCTCGTAGAAGGCGAGGGAACGGTCGAGATCGGCAACTCCGATGAGAGCGGATCGGATCGACCAGGGCGAAGGCGGGTCGGTCACGTTGTCATCCTCCTCACTCTTCGCAGCCATCTCACCTGGAGACATCCATTCTCCCAACGCCCCATGAGCGGGGCAACCCAGTTCGGAGAGCGAGCGTTCGTCAGTCCCGACCACTTTCCCGTGGTCGTGACGGCTCACGTCCGACGCAACGGCGCCGTGGCGCATCCGATCCGTGAGTCAGCCATGCCGTAGTAGAGGCACCAGGTGTCGTGAAAGAGCACGAGGCCCTGCGCGAAGCAGACGTTGTCCACCTGGCCCCGCAGCACCTCGGATTCGCCACACCGCAGGAACGGAGACTCGGCCCGGGCGACGGGCGAAACAGGGTCAGCCGGATCGAAGAGCGCCTGCCCGGGCTGGTAGCGCACGTTGATGAACGACCCGTCCTCAGTGCGCGTGACCTCGGCCCCGTTATAGATGAGGACGATGCCGTCGTCGGTGCGTATGGCCGGGGGACCGGGTTCGACCAGGAGCGAGTCGAAGCGTCCGGGCCGGGGGAACAACAGGGGGCGCAGCGCCTTGGTACCACGAACGTGGTGCACGTCCCATGAACCCGACGCTCCCAGGGCGTTGTAGGAGAGGTAGCGGTCTGCCCCGGCATCAAACTCCACCGGTGTCCAGCGAACCAGGTCGGGCGACGTGGCAGCGAAGGACGTCCCCTCCCCCAAGTACATGAGGTAGTGATCATCCACTTTGGCCGCCTTTAGCCGCCCATCGGTCACCTCGGTGACGATGGCGCCACTCTTGGACCAGCGGCGGGCGTAAGGGCTGCCGGCAAACGCCGGGCCGTTCTTCTGCCAGCGCAGGAGGTCGTCCGACGTGGCGACGAACAGACAACTCGCCTTACCGTCGAAACGCCGAGTAAAGGCACACGTACCCACCGTCGGGGGATTCGACCACACGAGGGTCCTCGCACCCACCCGGCCACTCCCAGGGCTGCCAGACGTCAGCGTCGGGGTAGAGCACCGGTTCGGGTGCGACGTCGAACGTGATGCCGTCATCGCTGATGGCGAGACCGACGCGCGACGTCCCGTTGTAGGGGCCCTCCACGTCCTCGCCCCGGAAGAGTAGGTGTACCTTGCCCTCTCGCACCACGGCAGCCGGATTGAACACGTCCTTGGCCGCCCAGGCCACCGAGGTACGGAGCAGCGGGCAGGTGAACCGGAGATCCGGCTGCTGGCGCAACACCTCACCGCGCCGGCTGAAGGGCCCGATCTGCCACGCCGACGCAACGCTCACGGCAATGCTTCGGCGGCCAGGACCCGGGCGCTCGGGCGGACCCGGCGCTGGCGGTCGATGAGACCGAACGAGACGCCGTAGCCGTGGTTCCACTCGTAGTTGTCGACGCCGGTCCAGTGGAACAGCCCCCGGATGTCGATGCCCCGGTCCAGGGCGCCATTGACCACGGCGAGACCGTCGCGCAGGTACTGGGCTCGCTGCTCGTCATCATCGGTCCCGATCCCGAACTCGGCCACCAGCAGCGGAGTGCCGGGCAGCTCTTCAGCCAGCCGAGTCAGCACGAGATCGAGACCCTCGGCCCAGATGGCATAGCCGAGCGGTGACTCGGGACGATCCGCCGGGTACCGCACCATCCGGCCCGCCTCCACACCCATGGTGGCGTAGTAGGAGAAGCCGATCAGGTCGAATGAGCCGGCCAGATCGGACCGTTCGATCGGCTCGCGTCCCGGAATGCGGAGCACTCCATCGCGAAAGAGACCGAGGCCGGCATCCCAATGGACAGCCCGGATTTCGTTCGCGGCCGCCCTGGTCTCCGGCAGCTCATCCAGCGCCATCTCACAGGAGAGCCCAAAGATGGAGGAGACCGGGACCCCGGTCTCCTTCAAGCGCACCGCGGCCTCCGCCGAAGCGAGCTGAATAGCCTCGGATGCCACCTCCCACTCGCGTGGATCGTTGTGGCCCGGCGGCCATCCTCGCCCGCGGTAGGCCGCCGCGGCGTAGTAGTTCGTCTCATTGACCGGCTGCCAACCTCCGACCAGATCGCCGAAGGTGTCCGCGATGAACTCGGTGTGGCGGGCCCAGTGCTCGAGCCGGTTGCGCTCCAACAAGAAGCCCCCTGCCCGGGCGAACCACTGGGGCAAGGTGAAGTGGTGCAGACACACCCACGGAGTGATGCCGGCCGCTCGGGCGGCGCCGAGCACCTCTCGGTAGTGGGCGATGGCGTTCTGGTCATAGGCGCCCTCCTCCGGCTCGACCCGGGCCCATTCAAGAGAAAGCCGGTGGTGGGACAGACCCAGGTCGGCAAACAGACTGAAATCCTCGGCGAAGCGGGTGGCGAAGCCGTTGCCGTCACCCGACGGCGGAGCGAAACCCTGCTGTTCCCATTCCCACCAATCCGACGAAGGTGCCGCCCCCTCGCATTGCGTCGATGACGCCCCCGTCCCCCACATGAATCCTTCAGGCCAGTGCACCCTTGGAGTATGCCCGACGAATGCAGGCGGGCCATCGGGTGGCAGGCGCGGCGGCCGCGTTCTGCGAACTGGCCTTGGGTCAGGGAACGCCCCTTCGCCTGAGATTACGCAGCCGAAGCATCGCTCATCCGGTGGCGTGATCCCTAGACCGGAGCGACCTCTGCGCTGTCGACCCACGCATCGGCGACCTTCTTGGTGAGTCGATCACCTCGTTGGGATGCGAGACCATCGCTACGTGGCTGCTCGAGACTTCAACCGTCGTCGCACCCATGTGCTGGGCGAAGTGACGCAGGGCGTCGGGCGGGATGGCCTGATCGTTGGACGCCACCGGGACACCCATCACGTCTCCTAGGGTTGACGCCGACAGAGCCTGTTGGACAGCGAACATGACCCGCGCCTGGGCCGGCAACGTCGACGGCGAAGTACTGCACGAAGTCGTCCCCGGGCAGCCAGGCAAAACCCTGCTCATCGATATCGAGGTGCGCCAGCGCCGGGGTAGGGGCTCCTGGGCCAACAGTCCGCCGATCGTCTCGCCTTCGTCGAGTCCCAAGGCCGCGATAGAGACCAGCCCGACGACATTTGGCACGTCGGTACCCAAAGAAGTCACGATCTCCCACCGTAGGAGTGGCCGACGACAACGGTCGGGCCGTCCCGGCGTTTGCGCACTTGACGTAGCCGGGCCACGCCGTCGGTCAGCGAACTCTCTGGGAACTGCGGCGCGGTGACGTGATAGCCCTCGGCGTTACGGCCCCAGAGATCACCATTCCGTCGGACCCACTTCACTGACGTCACTCACGCGTTGGGCACCAGCTCGAACGTCCGCTGCACCAAGGGCTGGCCCAGAGCCGCCAGCACCTTTTCAATATGTCCGGTCGCCACAATGCGCTCGCCGAAGGCGGCATCGTGGAGCTCCGGCGACGTCCAGCGTTGAATGAAGGTGAACGACAGTTCATCAGTCTGGTCTCGATAGAGATCGAAGGATTCACAACCGTTGGCCGCGCGGATTCGGTTGCGGCCCTCCACGAGGAGCGATTCGAGCGTGCTCTGCTCGCCCGGGGCGGCACGAAAACTTGTGATGTGCGTGATACTCATCAGAACGGCACCTCCGTAGCAAGTAGTCCAATTCCCGGTTGGCGGGAACCAACGGTCAGGCAAAAGTCGAGCCCATCGAGCTCCAGCTGCTCTTCGGGACTGCCGACCCTCCACTGACCACCAGCGATGCCGGTCAAGGTGAGGGAGAAGGGCTGACCGTGACGGTGGCCCCATTCGGTGACGATGTCGTCCACCAGCCTCCCATCATGAGATGCCGTGAGCACCATGGGCTTGCCGGTGGCTCGACTGATGTCCAGCCGGTGCATCCACGTGTCGCGGGTGAAGACCTTGTCGACCAGGAAGCCGAAGGACCACTTCTCTGCATCGAACGGGGGGTCCTGCCTCAGGCGGACGAGGTGGCGTACCGGGCGGGGTGCGCGCCGGCGGGCTCTGACCGCCTTGGGGGCCACCGACACCAGACGGCTCACAATCGCATCGGGCGTCATCGACGCACGCTCGGCGACCTGCGCCGCGGTCATGGCATCGATCATTTTGCCTCCCGATCTTCTGCGGGCCATCCGGAAATCGTGGATGAACTGCCCCATCGATGCCTGCGCCTCTGCCATCCCGAGCACATGGGAGGCCATAGCCCGCACGTCCCAGAGCTCGCACGCCGTCGGTTGTCGCCAATCGTCCGGGGACAGGCTGCCCAGCAGCTCCACCATGCGGGCGAACTCGTTCTCGGCCAGCCCCATCGCCTCTCGATGCCCCAGGGGAGCGCCTTTCGAATAGCTGGTCATTGCCGTTTGCATGGGGCGCCTCAGTTCTCCGAACGGTGTCAGGAGTATCGCGTCATATTCGGCTAAGGTCAAGGGGGTGGCAGAGAAGTCCGCCGTCGAACCCCGACGAGACCGTCGGCACGTGCGCCATCAGGCCACCAAGCGCGAGATCCTCGACACCGCCTGGAAGATGGTGCGGGCTGACGGCGTCAATGCCCTGTCATTGCGAGCATTGGCCCGCGTGGTCGATATGGAGCCACAGTCGCTGTACACGTACTTCGCTTCGAAGCACTCGGTGTACGACCACCTCTTTGCGGACGGCAACCGCGAGCTCCTGGCACGCTTCAACCGGCTTGAGGTCAGCGACGACCCCCGCCTGGCCCTGGGCACCGTGGCCCGCCTCTTCATCACGTTCGCTGCAGAAGATCAGGCGCGTTATGAACTGCTGTTTCTCCGTACGATCCCTGATTTCGAGCCGTCACCGGAGTCCTATGCGGTGGCCGTCGAGGTCTTCGAACGGGCCCGCACCATTCTTTCCGCTCTGGGAATCCGTACTCTGGAGGGCTTCGACCTTTGGACTGCGCTGATTGCTGGCTTGTCGAGCCAACAGTTGGCCAACGAACCCGGCGGCGATCGCTACATGAGGCTCATCGACGATGCGGTTGCGATGTTCGCAGATCACATGTTCGGACGCGAGACGTAATCGGACTCGTGCCAAGGGGTTGGTCAGGAACGTGGCCACGGTGCGCCACAAGTCGATGCCGCCGTCAACGGCGTAACGGTCGATACGCCGCAATCTCGTCGGGCGTGAACTCAAGGTGGTCGAGGGCGCCGACGTTTTGTTCGAGCTGGGCCACACTGCTCGCGCCGATCAGAACGGAAGTGACTCGAGGGTCCCGCAAGGCCCAGGCGATCGCCATCTGCGCCAGACGATTGGCCTCTCGAATCTGCGCAATGTCGTTGAGCGCTCGAACACGAGCAAGATTCTCTTCGTTGAGCATGTCATGGGTGAGCGAACCGCTCAGGGAGGCCCTCGAGCCTGGGGGGACGCCGTTCAGGTAGCGGTCGGTGAGGAGACCCTGCGCCAGAACCGAAAAGGCGATGCATCCGACCCCTTCCGTCCCGAGGACGTCGAGCAAGCGGTCTTCGATCCAGCGGTTGAGCATCGAATACGACGGCTGGTGGATGAGCAGTGGGGTGCCGAGCCGGCGGAGGACGGTGACAGCCTCGGCGGTGCGCTGGTCGGAGTAGGAGGAGATGCCGACGTAGAGGGCCTTCCCGGAGGTGACCGCGCTGTGAAGGGCGCCGAGCGACTCCTCCAAGGGGGTCTCGGGGTCGAAGTGGTGGTGGTAGAAGATGTCGACGTAGTCGAGCCCGAGGCGCTGCAAGCTCTGGTCGAGACTGGCCAGGAGATACTTCCGGGAGCCGAGATCGCCGTAGGGGCCGGGCCACATGTCCCAACCGGCCTTGGTGGAAATCACGAGCTCGTCGCGATAGCCGTGGAAGTCCTCGCGAAGAATCCGGGCGAAGTTGCTCTCGGCGCTGCCGTAGGGGGGTCCGTAGTTGTTGGCCAGGTCGAAATGGGTGATGCCCAGGTCGAAGGCGCGACGCACGATGGCGCGTTGGGTCTCGAGGGGTCGGTCGTCCCCGAAGTTCTGCCACAGCCCGAGCGACACAGCCGGCAAGCGGAGACCGCTGCGCCCACAACGACGGTAGGTCATGGACCGGTAGCGATCTTCGGCGGGGAGGTAGGTGGTCATGTCTCTGTGCTGCTCCGTCTCGGTGCTGGCACCAATCGTAGCGGGGCGCCCTCCGCCCGGGCTTGGGTGGCCAGATCCCAACGGTATGGTAGGCCGCAATTGATGCTCGGTGACCACGCCAAGACCGTGGTTCGACTAAGGACAGCCATGACCAACGTGATCTCCCCGACCGATTGGATCGTCTCGGTCGATGACCATGTCATCGAGCCTCCCAAGGTATGGATCGATCGACTGCCTGCGAAGTACCACGACCGTGCGCCCGCCATGGCCGCGGGCGACCGCGGCGCCGTGTGGCGCTACGAGGACCGGGTCATCCCCACCTCAGGATTGTCGGTGGCGGCCGGCAAGGAGAAGAAGGAGTTCTCCCCCGACCCCGTTTCGTTCGATGAGATGCGACCTGGGGCATACGACGCGCACGCCCGTATAGCCGACATGAACGAAGCAGGCATTCTCGCCTCTCTCAGCTTCCCCTCGTTTCCGCGCTTTTGCGGACAGCTCTTCTTGGAGGCCCAGGACAAGGGACTAGCCCTGTTATGCGTGAGGGCGTACAACGACTGGATGGTCGACGAATGGTGCGGTGCCGCACCGGGTCGCTACATCCCACTGGTCCTGATCCCACTATGGGACCCCACTGCTGCCGCCGTAGAACTCGAGCGCTGCGCCGACAAGGGGGCACACGCTTTCGCATTCTCCGAGAATCCGGAGCCGCTCGGGCTGCCGACGATCCATGACCCGAGCGGGTACTGGGACCCCGTCATGCATGCGGCGAACGACCTCGAGATGGTGGTCTGCATGCACGTCGGCTCCTCATCGACCGTGCCCCAGATCGCCTCCAACGTGCCGCCGCTCGCTAGCTTGACCTGGGGGGCCAATCGGACCAGCGGGGCCATGTTGAGCTGGCTCTTCAGTAGTTACCTGCAGGATCTGAGCACCCTGAAGATCTGCCTGTCAGAGGGCAATATCGGCTGGATCCCGTACTTCCTCGAGCGGGCGGAGCAGGTGCTCGACAAGCAACGGTATTGGTTTGCCCGTGGAGCAACAGAGACTTACTCGGCGAACCTCGGGATCCCCGACCTGAGCGGGATCAGGGCCGCCGACCTCATGACGCTGGACGTCCGGTCCACTTTTCGAGACCACGTCTACGGCTGCTTCATCGATGACGTCGCCGGTATCCGATGCCTCGATCTGATCGGCGAAGACAACGTGATGTGCGAAACGGATTACCCCCATTCAGATACCACTTGGCCCCATAGCATTCAGAGTGTGATGAAGCTCATCGGCCACCTCCCGAAGCCGACGCAACGCAAGCTGCTGCGCGCCAACGCGGAGCGGCTGTTCCGTTTCACTGCGGTCGAGCCCGACCTGCCCGGTATTGCCCTCTAGCTCCCGACGCGCCACCGGCCGCTCAAATTTTCACCAGATTGCAATCCCAGTGTCCGCGCAAATTCAGGACGCAGCGCGACAATGGCGTTGAGTCTTGGTACGCAAACCAAGGACCGAGGAACACGAGTAAGGGGGGTGGCATCATGTCCGCTCTTTTTCGCAAGAGCCTCGACAAGCCGGACGAGACCCGGCAGTTCGAGGAGGGCAAGGGGCGACTTGAACTAGTCAACCTCGAAGGTGGATCAGTCGGTCGGGCCACGTTCGAACCTGGTTGGCAGTGGTCCAAACATGTAAAGCCGATCGCAAAGACCGACAGTTGCCAGGCCGCCCATGTCGGCTACTTCGTATCGGGTCGAATGAAGGTCGTCTCCGATGACGGCGAGGAGATGGAGTACGGACCAGGGGACTTCGCCATCATGGCACCCGGCCACGACGCATGGATCCTGGGCGACGAGCCCTGCGTCGTCATCGACTGGCAGGGATTCACGGAATACGCGAAGTCCTGATTGCCCGACGACGGCGACCGGGCACCGGTTACGAGGCGCCCCCCCTGATTCCAGTTCCGAACAGGCAAGATGACCGAGAACCGCTGGGCTGAGGACAGCCACCTGACCGAAGTGGCAACTCGGTAGGGTGGCCCGTCATGGAGCTCTTACGGTTGATGGAGATCGACGTGGCGGTCCAGCCCCTGGTCGGTTTGGGTGAGTTTCCCCTGGGGGAGCGCCGCGTCGTCGTCTTCGACGGCGGAACATTCGAGGGGCGCGACGGCCTAGGCGGCACGATCGCTCCGGGGGGCGTGGATTGGCAGATCGTGCGGCCCGACGGCGTCATCGAGATCGACGCCCACTACCTGCTCCTCACCGACGACGGCGAGTCGATCGAAGTCCGCTCGAGAGGCATTCGCAAGGCCAGTACCGCCGTAGCGGAGCGACTGGCGCACGGTGAGGAGGTTGACCCCTCGGAGTACTACTTCCGCACGCACGTCAGGTTCTCGACTTCGGCGTCCCACCTATTTTGGATGAACGATCTCCTCGCGGTTTCGACAGGAGAACGTCGTCAGGGCACCGTCCGAATCTCTGTCCACGAGGTTCTCTGAGCATGAACAGGGACGAACCTCGGATCATGGTGGTAGGGGCGGGCATCGGAGGCCTGGCCGCTGCGCTCAGCCTGCACGAGATCGGTGCGAGTGTCGACGTGTTCGAGAGCGTACGCGAGATCCGGCCTCTGGGCGTCGGGATCAATCTCTTGCCTCACGCGGTGCGCGAGCTCGACGCCCTCGGGCTGCTCGAGCCGCTCCGCAGCCGATCGGTGGAACCAACGAGCCTCGTCTACTGTTCGCGACATGGCCAGGAGATCTGGCGGGAGCCGCGTGGCACGGCCGCCGGTTACTCCTGGCCGCAACTCTCACTCAATCGGGGCGCACTCCAAGAGGTGCTACTCGACGCGTTTGTCGAACGGGTGGGGCCCGACCATCTCCACCTGGGACACCGCCTCGAAAGAATTGACGCCGACGACAGGCGCGCCACCGTGGTTTTCGCTACGGAGCACGACGATAACCCTGTGGCAGTGGGCGCTGGGGTCGTCGCAGCCGACGGCATCCACAGCACAGTGCGTTCCCGGCACTACCCGTCCGAGGGCCGCCCGCAATGGAACGGCTCGCTCCTGTGGCGCGGCGTCGCCGAGGTCGAACCACTGTTGGACGGGCGCACGATGGTCTGGGCCGGTCATCGCAACCAGAAGTTCGTTGCCTATCCGATCGCTGATCTCCCGAACGGTCATCAAGCGCTCAACTTCATTGCCGAGCTTCGCCGCCCTGGGTCCGGGCTCGGAAAGACCGAGGATTGGAACCGAGCCGGCGAGCTTACCGACTTCCTCCCCGAATTCCACGACTGGGTGTTCGATTGGCTCAACGTTCCTGCGATCATCCGATCAGCGCCAGGGACCTACCTCTATCCGATGGTCGATCGCGACCCCGTGGCGCGTTGGACGTTCGGTTGCTCGACGCTTCTCGGGGATGCTGCCCATCCGATGTACCCGATCGGCTCCAACGGCGCGTCCCAGGCGATCCTCGACGCGCGGGTTCTGGCCGGCTGCCTGGTCGCCACGGGCCATGTTGTGACCGCATTCGAACGCTACGAGAAAGTGCGACTCCCCGCGACTGCGGCCATTGTGCGCGCCAACCGAGGCCTAGGCCCTGAAGTCCCGATGCAGCTCGTGCACGAGCGTGCGCCGGACGGGTTCGATGACATCAACTCGATCATTGCCCGAGATGAGATCAACGCGGTGACCGAGGCATATCGGAGCACAGCCGGCTTCGCACTCTCGGCGCTGGAGGCCGATCCGAGATCGCTGATCGAACAGTGGGCGACCGTGAGCATGGATTAGGCCTCAGTGACACAATGTGACTGAGTGGAAAGGTTGGTGGACCCGGTGCAGACGACAACCTACGTAGGTGAACGCAGCGTCCTCGACGCCGACAGCCATGTGATGGAGCTGGCTGATTTCCTGGACGACTTCGTCGACCCGGAGTTCAAGGATCGGCTGCGTCACGCGACAAGCGACCAGCTCGCCGCCGTGCTGACCGATGCGGTCGCCAAGTCAGAGGCGCGGCATTCGGACGCCGTGGTGGCGAAACTGGCCGAGGAGCGTCTCTTGCGGGACAAGGGTTGGTACGCCATGGGCGCCTTCGATCCGGTGGAGCGGAGCCGAGTGCTGGATCTCCTCGGCGTCGACGGCCAGCTCGTGTTCGCCACCTTCGCCACGGCGAGGTTCACGGGCAGGGACGAGGACCGTCTCTACGCGGGCAGCTCTGCTCAGAACAAGGCCATGGCCAACTTCTGCTCCGGGGACAAGCGCTTGCTCCCGGTGGCGTTCGTTCCGCTGGTCGACCCGAGTCGGGCCATCGGCTTGGCAGTCGAAGCGATCGAGGCCGGATGTGCGGCAGTGATGGTGCCATCCACGGCTGCGGGCGCACGAGCACCCACCCACCCAGACCTGCACGGTTTCTGGCACGTGCTCAGCGAAGCAAACGTTCCGTTCGTGTTGCACGTCGGCGGTGGTGGGAGGCTCCTCGATCCCGCCTTTCACAACAATGCCATGCCGGTCACCGATCACTTGGGAGGTGGCGAGAACGTCCGATCGAAGGACTTCCTCGGGATTCCCCACTCGCCGGAAGTCTTCCTCGGAGCACTCATCTACGACGGTCTCTTCGACCGCTTCCCGAACCTCCGCGGAGGGTGCATCGAGCAAGGAGCGGGGTGGGTGGTGTCATGGATGCGCCACCTGGACTACGGGATCCGGGCGTTCCGCCGCACGGAGGAGCCGCTCCGGCGACTCGAGTTGACTCCGTCCGACTACGTGCGCCGGCACCTCAAATTCACACCCTTCCCGGGGGAACCGGTGGATTGGATGATGGAGCAGGCGGGTGCCGAGCTCTTCATGTTCTCGACCGACTTCCCACATCCAGAAGGTGGGAGGGATCCTTTGCAGAAGTTCGACGACGCCCTCGCCGGCTCCAGCGACACAGATCGTGGAAAGTTCTACTACGACAACATGCACGAACTCCTCCACGGGCCAGGCGCTGCCTGACCCTTGCTCGGCCTCCAGCATTCCGGCGGGCCATTCCGCTCGGCGCGCCAGGTCTATGACGAACGGGGCTTGGGGGACGCGCCGTCACAGCACTCCGCTGAGGGAGTCCGGAGGGTGCGACGATAGTTGAAGGAGGGGCCTCATGGCGGGTGCTCAGCAGGGAGCGCACCTCGCACGAGGGTGACTAGCCTGTCGTGAGGAGAGCCGGGAAGCCTGGTCGGCACATTGTATGTTCGCGAAAGGAACTCGACGCGTGTGTGACCGACTGGTAGGCCCTCCCCTCTTCGATGGCCACTCCTGCGAAGGATCTTTCGAGCGACTTGCACCGAGAGGTAACTGCCGGTGAGCGTGGGGCTCTCATTCGTCGCCCTCGTGCTGGGCGGCCTCGTCAGCATGGGCACAAGCTGGGTGCTCGTGTCCCGCCTCGAACGCGTCGGTGCACGATTTGGCCTCTCAGAGGGCCTGCTCGGGCTCGTGGCGGCCCTGGCCGCTGACGCACCTGAGATCACCGCCGCGGTCGCTTCCCTGCTCCAACACGAACGGACGATCGGGGCGGGTGTGGTCCTTGGATCGAATGTGTTCAACCTCGCCGCACTCCTCGGTCTCGGTGCCGTGGTCGCCGGCGGCATCGCCTTGCACCGCAACGTTGTGCTCCTCGGCGGGGCCGTTGCCGTCTTCGTGGCCACGGTCTGCGTGCTGACTGTGGCCGAAGTCGTGCCCTTGGCAGTGGGGCTCATTTTGGTGCTGGTCGTGCTCGCCGTCTACGCCATCGTCTTGGGAGCCCATCGACGCATCCTTGCGTCCGTGCACTTGCCCCCGCACTGGGCGGCGTGGCTCACCGCGGCGATCCTCGAAGAGGAGACGGAACTCGAAGAAGCCATTCACCCACGGCGGGGGACCCGCAACGACATCGTGACCGCCATAGTCGCACTGGTGATCGTCGTGCTCGCCAGCATCGCCATGGAGCAGGGAGCCTCTACGCTCGGGCGGCACTATGGAGTGAGCGAAATTGTGGTTGGTGGACTAGTCCTGGCCGCGGTCACCAGCCTGCCGAATGTCGTTGCGGCCGTCTTCTTGGCCAGGAAGGGCCGGGGGGCAGCCGCGCTCAGCACAGCGCTGAGCTCAAACAACATCAATGTGGCCGCAGGACTTCTGATCCCTGCCGTATTCTTGGGATTGGCGAAGCCCTCGAGCTCCGGATTGCTCGTAGCCGGCTGTTACCTGGGGCTTACGGTGTTGACGCTTGGGCTCGCTTACCTCGGCCGGGGTCTGAGTCGTTCGTCTGGTTGGTTGATCATGGCAGCGTATGTCGCCTTTGTGGTCGTGCTTCTCGCCACGTCATGATTCCCTGGCGTATCATGCGGGACCAGCGGCCCACCCAAGGAAAGACGTGAAAATCGCAATCGTCGGTACCGGAGCCATGGGCTCTGTCTATGCCGCCCTTCTGGGCAAGGCAGGACACGAAGTTTGGGCCATCGACACGTGGGCAGAGCACATCGACACGATCGCTACCTCCGGGCTGAGCGTGTCGGGCGCCAGCGGCAGCTTTGTCGTGCACGACCTCAAGGTCGGACGCGCCCCTCATGACGCCGGACCCTGCGACGTGTGGATTATTGCGACGAAGGCATGGGCGGTCGACAAGGTCGCCGCGGATATCGCACCGCTACTCGAGTCCGACAGCATTGTCATGGCTTTCCAGAACGGTCTCGGCGCAGGTGAGCGCGTAGCCCGTCACATTCATGCTGATCACATATTGATCGGCATCGCCGAAGGCTTCGGGTCATCGATCCCCGAACCGGGACACGTACATCACGAAGGCATGCGGATGATTCGGATCGGCGAGATGCGCGGTGGATTGACGGACAGGGTCCAGCAAATCGAGCAGGCGTGGCGTGATGCTGGCTTCAACGTCAAGGCCTTCGCCGACGTGACGCTCATGATCTGGGAGAAGTTTCTGTGCAACGTCACACTCAGCGCTCCCTGCGCAGCCTTCGATGTCACCGTTGGTGAGTTGATGTCGGATCCGGACACGTGGCGGATCGCCTTAGGGTGTACTTCCGAGGCCTATCAGCTGGGAGTCGCCCAAGGGGTTCGATTCTCGTTCGATGACCCGATTCAGTACGTGACCGAATTCGCCGCGACGATCCCCAATGCCAGTCCGTCAATGCGACTAGACCACCTCGCCCGCCGACCTTCCGAGATAGGAGCGATCAACGGAGAGGTCGTGCGGCAGAGCCGCGAACTAGGACTCTCTGCGCCCTACAACGAGGTTCTCTGCGCCATCTTGCGCCGTCGCGAGTCGACGTTCGCCGCACGGCAAACGACGACGGGCTGAGTGATCTTCTCAGCCGGGGGAGGATTGGGGACGCGTTTGCTCGGCCTTGCGCGCCGCTCGGCGCCGTATCAGATACATCAAGAACCGAAGGAGTAAACCGTAGAACACCGGTTACTTCGCTGTAGGTCGGTTGGGGAACGGCTCGGAATTCGTGGATTCTTCAGGGGCGGTCATGCATGCGACGTACCCCGACTATGGCCACGCAAACTGACTTCTGAAACTTCGGCGTGACCGATGGGTCGGCTCACGCCTCAGTCTTCGTCGACCCTCACCTTGGAGTAGTCGAAGAATGACTTCTGCTTTATGAGGTCCGCCACGGCTTTAGGGACCATCGACTCCCAGGTCTCATCACCCGTGGCAATCCGTTTGAGCACGTCGCGGCTGAAGATACTGAGGTACTCGGCGCGGTAGTTGTCCAAGGGCACGAAACTGCCGCGCATGGCCAAATAGTCGTAGAGCGGCCGCAACGATGGTTCCACCTCGAGGTTCTCCACGGTTTGGAGTTCTGAGCCCTCAGTCCGTTGCAACGGGTACACGTAGATGCGCAGATCGTTCTTGAACAACCGGCCGAAACTCTCAAGGATTCCACCCGGCAGCTGTGTATAGAACTTCTCATCGAACAGTTCCATGAGGCTCGGGACACCCATGACGATCCCTATTCGTTCGGTCGTGCGTGACGCTATATAGGCGGCCAGGCGGTAGTACTCGAAATAGTCAGAGATCAAGACCGTCATGCCGCAGGCCGCCAGGAGATCGGCCCGGGCCAAAAAATCGCGCCGGTCGACGTCGGACCCCCCGGCCAGAAGGTTGCGCATGGTGAGTTCCGCCAGAGGTAGGACTGACTGTCCCGCCACTGCTGGGTCGGCCTCAAACTTGGCCAAAGCTGTCTCGAGCATGTCGATATTGACCAACGTCGTCGGTCGGAAACTGCCCCGTTCGACCAGAACGGCCTTCTTGCGCAGCGCCTCACTGGGTTGCAAGACGGCACGATCGGCTCCGAACATGGCGACACCACTCAGCCCGAGCTGCACCAACTTCAGTGCCATGAGGCGGTTATCGACACGGCGAAATTCGATTCCCCGAAATTCGATCATGTCGATCTCGATACGGCCGGTGGTGAGGCGGTCCAGCAGGCTCTCGACCAGCGCTTCAGGTTCATGGTGAAGGAAGAATGCGCCGTGGAGCAAGTTGATGCCGACAATGCCGATCGCTTCTTGTTGCAGCGAGGCCTCGACGTCGAGCATCCGGACGTGCAGAATGATCTGACTGGGGTCGTCCCGTGGATGCGCCTGGAATTTGAGACCCATCCACCCGTGGCACTCGTTGTTCCCCTTGAAGCTGCGGGCGACGACGGTGTTCGCAAAGGCGAAGAAAGAGGTCGTGTCGCCACGCTTGTCACTGAGGCGTTCGAGGTTCAACTGGTGTTCGTGATCGAGCATCGCCTGCAGGCGACCCGCCGAGACGTATCTATCGACTTCACCGTAGATGGCGTCACTCACCGCCATGTCGTAGGCGGAAATGGATTTCGCTATCGTCCCCGCCGCGCCGCCGACCCGGAAGAACCACCGGGCCACTTCCTGTCCCGCCCCGATCTCAGCAACGGTGCCGTACCACCTGGGGTCGAGGTTGATACGAAGTGCCTTTTGATGGGTGTCCTCGCCGACGTTCAGCGCCGAGTCGAGCATGCCATTACCCAGCGCCGGGTGCGATCGGAACGACCATAGGGCCCAGGCTACAGAGGCGGAGATTTCCGGAGCGTGTACGTAAGGTGAACGGAAGATTTCTTCTTGTCGGACCAAGGTTCGGGCCCAAGGGGAAACGACGCGGCTGATGCTGCCGGAACGCTCGATGGTGACCCGCAAGTTGGACCGAAGAGGCGTTCGAATGCTGGGGAGGGCGATCCGACGTTGCGCTGCCCAAAGTGGGAATCTCCTCTATGAATGGATGGCTTCCGGTGTGAGCGTGACGATCATTCGGTCCGCAGTTTTGCGGCCGGAGTGTGCGAGAGCGCGACCCGACCCGGCCAAAGTGCCAGGACGTTTGCCGCGAGAAGCATGGCGGGGATGATGATCAGGATGGCCGCCAACACGAATGGGGCCACTTCGGAGAGAGGGACCCGCGCCGCGATGGCGCGCCAGCCCAAGCGCCCCACAACGAGCCCGAGCGGAATACCGACCACCAGCCCGAAGAGGCCGATGGCGGTGCCCTGCGAGTTGAGGATCGTCCGAATGTTGCCCGCGTCATGCCCAAGGCGCGCAGGACGGCTAATTCATGGCCTCGGCGGCGGGCGCAACTCAAGAGGACGGAGCCCAAGGCGGCGACCGCAATCAGCCCGAGGAACACGGCCAGGACCTGTGGGAGTGAAGGATGCGACGAGCAGTGAATCAACGAAGCGGCTACCAGTGCTCCTTCTAGCTCTCGAGGGCACGCGTGACGACGGTCACGTCCTCACTGCCGAGTCCTCGATCGATGAGTTGATCCCACTCCCGAGCAAGGCTGGCGAGAACGGCAAAACGCTCGGGATCTGCCTCTTCGAGAGCGAGATGGACGTCTTTCAGAGCCAAGGCCAAGGGGAATTCGGGCGAATAGTCGTTTCCTTGAATGCGCGAGATCTTGCCAGCCGTCCATGGAGACATGAGCGGCCCACCATTAAATGCGTCGAGGACACTACTCACCTCGAGTCCCAGTCGGCGCGCCAGGGCAAGCGAGTTGGCCACGCCTTCGGCGCTGAATGCGAGCAGCGTGTTGTTGACAAGTTTCATACGCGAACCCGCCCCGATCGGCCCGAGCCAGACCGTGCGCTGCCCGATAGCGTCAAAGACCGGATCGACGATGGGACGGGCCTGCTCGGACCCGGAGGCAAAAATAACGAGGTTCCCCTGCTCGGCTGGGACCTTGCTGCCCGACACCGGGGCGTCGAGGAAGAAGACGTCCGGGCGCTCTTTCTCGACGATCGAACTGACTGTCGCAGTCCCTTTGACCCCGATCGTGCTCATCTGCGCCCAGACGGCCCCCGGTGGAAGAGCCTCCAACACGCCGAGGTCGACGGCAATAGACATCACTGCCTGGGTGTCGGTGACCATGGTGATCACCATGTCGACCTCCTTCACCGCGTCGACCGCCGACGCGGCAATCCGGGCTCCGTGATCGTTCATCCGCCTGGCTGTGTCCAGGTCACGATTCCACACCACGGTGGAAATGCCATTCCGCAATGCGGAGCCGGCCATGGCGCGACCCATCGTGCCGAGCCCGAGTACGGCGAGTTTTGGTGTGGTGCCCATGATGATGACCTCCTCGAAGTGTCCTGACAACAAACGGAAATGACCTGAGTGGATCGTTCTGCCGGCGTGTGGACGGGCTGGCGCCCGTTGCTGCCCGGACTGATGTTCCCCGCTCACGCTATAGCAGGCCACCTCCGGCTACCGGACGAGCGAAAGGGCGCTCGACCAGGGGCGCAGATAGCCTTGACGTCATCACGCAATCGCCCTCAACCGGAACGTACCTGAGACCAGCTTTTCTCAGGCTTGGCCGTCACGATTAGCCCCCTACAGGAATGTGGCCAGAGTTGAAAAGGGATCGTGCGTTCATGCACAAGCCGTGCCGAGCGCCGTGAAAGAAGAGCGGGACATGGTCGTCGGCAGGCGACAGCCTCGGCCATGACGCTCCAACACCGGAGACCTTCAGCGATTCTGGCCAGTCCCCGTCGACGGGCCGTGCAAACCGCAGCAGCGATTGCTGCCGCCTGCGGGCTCAGGGCAGGGGTGAACGACAAGCTTCTCGACCGTGACTACGGGCCGCTGAACGGCCATCTGGTTGAGGAGGTCAACGCAACTTGGGGCCCGGCGGACAACGCCCCCGGTGTCGAGTCTTGGGAATCCGTACTTGCACAAGCGCAATCGGCACTTGCCGAGGCCGCCAATCGCGCCCGGCACGGCCCTGTCGTCCTGGTTAGTCACGACGCCATCAACTCCGCCCTCTTGGCATTTCTCGACCCGAGCGCTGGCCGGAGCCGCCACAGTTCTATTACTGGGATTCAGTCGACATCAGCAACGTCGAGAGTGCCTCGACGGTGTCGTAGGCGACGCCCGCCGCCAAGGCCCATTGACGGGCTCCGCCGTAGCGTTGATCCACCCCATCGAGAAATCCCTCCATCGTGGCGGCTTCGACCGTCAGCGCACTAGCCGGAATGGTGTAGTCGATTCCGCCCTCGGCTCTATTGCGGGCCAGACGTTCCAGAATCGCCTCCATGCTGCCGGCCGTCAAGACATAGTCGTCGACGATCGCCTGGCGTTCGACCCCGGCGATGTCGAGAATGAGCGCCGCAAGGACACCCGTGCGGTCCTTGCCAGCCGCACAGTGAAAGACCAGCGGGTGCTTCGACGCGTCACCGATGACGCTGAGCGCTCGGCTCAACGCGTCGCGGCCGACCTCGAGGTACCACAGGTATCGGTTCGCAAGACTCTCATCCAACGGCGCCGGCACCCCACGAGCCTCACCTCCATCTTCGTCGATGACCGACAGATGGAGGTAATCGGTCGCCCCTGCTCCGAGCAGCCCCCGACCCGACCGATCGACCTCGGTCGCCGTGCGCAGATCGATGATGCTCTTCAGACCCATTTCGTGAAGGAAGGCCACATCACCCTCGGTGAGTTCGTGAAGTGTGTCGCTCCGAAACAATCTGCCCCAGCTCGTGAAGCCGCCGTTGGTGATTGGATAGCCACCGAGATCGCGAAAATTGGATGCGCCGATCAGTGGTAGGAGGCGAGAACGCTAATGCACGCGACCATCGTGCGGTTCGCCGGATAGCTGCTGACACGTTCGTTCTGTCGTAAACCCCAAAGTTTTCATTTCGCTCCTCGTAAAGGCCCCCATGGGGCAGTGCGCCCCAAGACATCTGTGCGAGGGCGGGCAACGACGAGGGCGGAGGGTGCCCTCGTCGAAGCCCGGGAACGCGGGGCGGCAAACCCCCACGTCATCCTGGAGATCCGCGGATGGGAGTCCCCGCTCCGACCAGCGTGTACGTCCGTGCGACTGCTCCACCGCAGCCCAGGCTAGGGAGCGGAGGTAAACGTCCCGCGGTCCAGTTGCGACGGAGAAGTGTCCTAAAGATGAACTACCCCGACTAGACGGTGACCAGGAACAGTTCCGCGTGGACGCCACAACGCACCTGGTCTAACGTGCCGCCCAGTAGGGCTGCTAGAGGAGACGATGTGCAACCAGGCGCAGTACGAGCCATCGAATACGAGATCATGGACAAAGAGCAGGCCACCCGAAATGGGCTGATTGGACCGTCGCTCGCGGCCGGTGATCTGCAGTCCATGCCTGAGCTGGGCGTGCTGCGGTGCGTCGACCACCAGGGCAAGAAGGTCACCCTCATTGGGAAGGCTGTGCACGTTCGGACACTCGTGGCAAGCGGCAAGGCCAGTGACCCGACTGGAATGACGTTGAGCGAGCAGTCGTTTCCCGTCGTCGTCAGTGGTTGGGTGATCTCCCGCTGAGATCCCCCTACTGATCAGGGCCGACGATCAGCGGGCTCCCGGGTCCCTAACCCGCCAAGGCGCTCACGACGCCAACCAGGTTCCCTTCTGAAATCCTTGAACCACGCTCCCCCGCCACCATCAGGTGCCTGAGCAACTGCCGTGTCTCTCGACCTGTGCGACCTCCATCTCTCGGCAAGGGCGCAATCGTACTTGGAACGGCCTCAAGAACCCTGACGACTTCGCCTCGGCGGGGTAGAGGACGATCTGATTGACGGTGTCTCCGACGACGGCACCCACCGGGCCATCGCTCGCATTGAGGAAGCTGGACTCAACCGCCTCAAGCCCCAGCTTCTCGAAATAGAACGCCTCGGCTCGGCTCAGGTCCCGTGCCGCCAGCGCCGCGGGGATGCCAGACACATTCATGAAGTCTCACTTTGCCACGGATCCCGCCAAGATTCGCGCGTGTGCGACACCTCCACAAGGGTGCAATTTGCGGTGTCGTCGTTATAATGAAATTCGGATCTGAGATCCGCACAATCGTTCCCGTGAACCTATAGAGGGAGGGACAGAGATGGCATCACCCGCTCGTCAAAGCAGGTACGCCGCGAGCCGCTGGGACCCATTCGCCGCCTTGGAGGATCTACACGACGAGATGAGTCGCCTACTTACGAACGTGTTCCCCGATGTGGGGCGCATCAGTGTCAACGCCTGGTCGCCTCCAGTGGACGTTGAAGAAATTGACGACGTCTACGTGGTCGAAGCCGACATTCCCGGAGTCCGCGCAGACGATGTCAGCGTCGAAGTCACGGGCAACGAGCTGCGAATCACAGGCAGAATCGAAGAAGGGTCCTCGCAGCGCCGAACTCGCCAAACCGGACAGTTCGACTACCGGTTGACCCTGCCCGGCGGAGTGGACGTCGAAGGTACTGAGGCGAGTCTCGAACATGGCGTGATCAAGCTCCGCCTGCCGAAGTCGGCCCCGGCTGCCCGGCACCGCATCCCGATCAGGACCACGTCGTCGGCAGAGGTTGGCCCGAGCGCGCAGGAGGATCAGCCGCAGCTGTCGGACCAGGTCCAGGAGGGGGATCACCCACACGAGGGGGAAGCGGGCGAGCAGGGGGAGCAGGGCTAGACCCTCCCCCTCGACGCCACTCCCTTCGCGACTGGGCGGCCCAGGGATGGCGCATGCTCGCCAAGGCCGCCGATCGGGCCGGCTAGTTTCCTTCGTCGCCGGAAGCTGCTGAAAGCCGCCTCCCCCGCTTACTGAGGACGCTCTCGGACGACCTCAGACGGGCTCTTGTCGTCGCGAAGCCCCAGAAAGCGCGGCTGGCGCAGCCGGGCGTCGTTCGTCCATTCGGCAAATCCGATTTGGGCGACGAGCGCCGGCCGCGTCCAATGCGTGCCACGGGGGATCGGTCGCGGCGTCGACAAACGCCGACTCGGCTGTCTCCAGCTTCCGCAGCCGGAGTCCGAGGTCCTGGAGCGTCGCCTTGGTGTAGCCGGTGCCGACCTTCCCGGCGTAACGGAGGGTGCCCTGCTCGTAGTAACCGACGAGCAGGGCACCGAAGTCGGTCCGGCTGCCGGTGGGATCGGTGTAACCGCCGATGACGAACTCCTGCTCCCAGACACACTTCAGCTTCAACCAGTCCTTCGAGCGCCCCGCGGCGTACGGTGCGTCGGCGCGCTTCGCGATGAGCCCCTCCCAACCGGCCCGGCACGCCTCGGCGAACCGCCCCGGCGCGTCGTCGTGCCAGGCCTCGGTGTGCTGCAACGCCGGACTCGACCGGATCGTCGTTGTCAGCCGGGCCCGGCGCTCGACCAAAGGCCGGTCGGTGAGAACCTCCCCGTCGACCTCGAGGAGGTCGAAGACGCAATAGACCACCGGGTACTTCGCCACCTGCTCAGGTGACGGAGTGGCCACCCCGAGGCGCTGTTGCAGGCGTGTGAACGATGTCTGGTCACCGTCGTAGGCCACCACTTCGCCATCGAGCAGGAGGTCCCCGGAACGCTGAGCCGCCACCGCCGCCCGCACCTCGGGGTAGGTGCCGGTGAGATCCTTGCCGGTGCGCGACTCGAGACGCACGTCGCCGCCATCTTTGCGTGCCACACAGCGCTCACCGTCGAACTTGCGCTCCAGTATCCAGTCATCGCCGAAGTCGCGGCGGTCGGTCAACGTGGCCAGCATGAGTGGGATCACCATGCCACTATCGTTGCACGCACCAAGTCCGGAGTGGGCGGGCGTGAATTCCCGCTTGCTACCCGACGAGGTGGGTCAGTTGCCCTGGTCGTCCCGAGCCCGTGTGCGTCCCGGGCGGCCGCTCTCAGATGCCCGTGTGCTCGGCGCGCACCGGATCGGGATCCGGCACGTGGGGCATCAACGCGTTCGGTGGCACCGTTCCGAGTCGACCTGCTTCGAAGTCTTCGAGCGCCTGCGCAATCTCATCTCGCGTATTCATGACGAATGGTCCGTAGTGCTCCACCGGTTCCCCGATGGGCTGTCCGCCCAGCACGAGGACTTCGAGGTAGTCGGTGCGCGAATCCTGGTCGTCATCAGCCCTGACGGCGATCCACTCCCCTGGCCCAAACGAGGCCAGCTGACCAGCCTGCGCCGGACGGCCCTCGCTCCCGACCCGACCCGACCCCGCCAGGACATAGACGAGGGCGTTGAACTCCGGATTCCAGGGCAACTCGACCAGGGCCCCCGGAGACACCGAAATATGCATCAGCGCCATGGGAGTGTGTGTCGACCCAGGGCCGCGATGGTTCCCGACTTCACCGGCGATGACCCGCAAGAGGGCGCCACCGTCGTCGGAGGACAAAAGGACCACGTCCCTGGCCTCCAGCCCTTGATAGGCCGGCGGGATCATCTTGTCTTTGGCCGGCAAGTTCACCCAGAGCTGGATCCCGTGGAAGAGGCCTCCGGAGACCACGAGCTCCTCCGGTGGCGTCTCGATGTGCAGAATGCCCTTGCCCGCAGTCATCCACTGCGTCGCGCCATCGGTGATGAGGCCTCCGCCACCTTGTGAGTCCTGGTGAGCGAACGTTCCGTCAATCATGTACGTCACGGTTTCGAAGCCGCGATGAGGGTGCCACGGTGTCCCCTTGGGCTCCCCCGGCGCATAATTCACCTCACCCATCTGGTCCATGTGGACGAAGGGGTCAAGGTGGCGCAGGCTCAAACCGGCGAAGGCCCGTCGGACCGGGAAACCCTCACCCTCGAGCCCACTGGGCGCCGTGGTCAAGGAGGTCACCGGTCGCTCTGCGGTTTGGGACCGGTCGACTGCGGGGATTTTGGGCACCCGTGAAAAATCATCGATAGTCACAGCCGGCACGATTGCCTCCTGTCTCTGTTGGCCAGCCTACGGCGGCCGTCCTCCAAGAATTGCACACTACCGGCGGCGCTTCTACCGCGATGCATGAGCTGCCGGCAGATCAGGGCGCGAAGCTCGACAAGTCGATGCCCAGCTGCTGCGATTCGTAGACCACTGCCTGGAAAGCGTCAGGTGGCACGTACAGGTCGTCGACCGACAGAGCCTCATCGAAGCGAGAAAGGCAGTCTTCGATCGACGTGATGTCATGCATGCCCGGTGCTGTGGCCAGCACGACGCGCGCCGCACGCCCGCCGCCCACGACGAATGTCTCACCGGTACACGGGACACGGCTCGAAGCGAGCGCGCCGACGAACGGAGCGACACGGTGCGCGGGGAATCCGGCTTCCATCAGGGCTGCGAACTCTGGACTCTGCGCCGTGAGGCGGGAGTATGCCGATGGCATCACAGCGTTGACCTTCACGTCACACGACCGCCCGTCGTGGGCGAGGGCGCGGGTCAGGCCGAAGATGGCCGCCTTGGCCGTGATGTAGTGGCTCGTACCGGGCAAGCCGAACACCGAGGCGGAGGACGTGTTGACGATGCGCCCATAGCCTTGCGCCCGAAGAATCGGCCAGGCGGCTCGCGAGACCCCCAGAGTGCCTCCGAGATGGATTGCGACCATGCGATCGAAGTCCTCGCGCGGGAATGGTCTCGAGGGTTCCTCCTCCGGCAATGCCCGCGTTGTTCACCACAATGTGCAATCCGCCGAACGCCTCCAGCGCCGTCCGCACAATGTCGGCTGCGGCCAGGGCGACATCGCGACCATCCGCCACCGCCTGCCCACCGGCGTTCTGAATCTCGGCGACGACCTCGTCGGCCATGGCGGACGTACCCGGAGTGCCCCTGCTGTCCCCTCCGTAGTCGTTGACCACCACCTTGGCTCCCTCGGCCGCCAACAAAAGGGCGTATTCCCGGCCGAGACCCCCTCCGCCCCCCGTCACTAGTGCTATCTGTCCGTCAAAATGTCCCATGGCAGTGCTCAACCTATAGCGCGGGATTCAGCGCCGGCGTTGGGCCCGGATGAGAGGACCCCCAAAAGGCACGAAGGCCACGATGGCGGCGGCCACCGCCAAGGGAGCGCCCCATGACCAGCTGAAGCCGGCCGGCTTGAGCAGGAAGCCCAGCACCACGAGGGCCAAATTTACGCCGGTGATGAGGGCCAGGAGCTGATCTTTGGACATGCGGCCTTGTGCTGCGAGGTCGCCGACGCCGAATGCGACGATCACGACGTAGAGCACCACCACGATCGAGTCCACCATCGCGATGAAGAGCCAGCCATGGACACTGAGTCCATCAACGGAGATGGGGCCGAAGCGAAACCAGGGCAGCCAGAACGAGACCAAGAGGACCAAGGTGGCAGCGCCGACGACCCGATCCTTGTCGTTGAGGGCATTCAGCCGCTGTCGCGACTTCCTGACGCGCTTGGGCGTCGGCCGCGGCATGACGGCGGGCCTGATGGCGGCGCCACACTTGGGGCAAAGTGCTGTCCCCAGGGGTACCTCGACCAGGCAGCGTGAGCAAGCAGGCAAATCGGCCATCTCCTTCCTATGGTCATGGGCGCGTCGGCTCAGGCTACAAGCCGTCCCGTTGCGACCTGTCCTGGCCGAATAGGGACCGCGGGGTGATCACGTCACCCGGACCAACCGACTCCCGTCGGCGAGGCGCCCTGCAATGGGCGCTGCGGCGGAAAGCACGGTACCTAGGCGGAGAAGTGGAGCGGCCCACGGGCGCCCCGACCACCCCTGGGGCCCCGGCCGACCATCTGTTGGTTCCCTGGTCATCGAGCTTAAATCCGGTCGGGATACGGCAGAGAGCGACCAAGGGGCGGGTATGTTGGCTCCAGTCGGGCACCATGGTTGGCACACCCCGGCGCTGTACTGGGGAAAGCCACTCGAAGGAGCAGTCATATGGACAGAAAATGGTGGACCCTGATCGTGGTCTGCGGGGCAACCTTCATGCTGCTGCTCGATGTGACGATCGTCATAGTGGCGCTGCCCGAAATCCAGACCGGCCTGCACGCCTCGTTCTCTGAGGTGCAGTGGGTGGTGGATGCCTACGCGCTCACTCTGGCCTCCCTGTTGCTGACCGCCGGTTCGTTGGCCGACCGCTACGGTCGTCGCCTCTTGTTCACCATTGGGCTGGCCATCTTCACGGTGGGTTCGCTGACCTGCGGCCTAGCCCAGTCGCCCCTGATGTTGATCATCTCGCGGAGCGTTCAGGGGGTAGGCGGGGCGATCATGTTCGCCACCTCGTTGGCGCTCTTGGCCCAGAGCTTCCGCGGCAAGGACCGGGGTGTGGCCTTCGGTGTATGGGGGGCGATCACGGGCGTCGCCGTCGCTCTGGGCCCCGTCCTGGGCGGCGTGATCACCAGCGACCTGAACTGGCGGGGCATCTTCCTCGTCAACATTCCCATCGGGGTAGTGGCCATCGGCATCACCCTGCTCCGGGTCGACGAGTCCAAGACGCCCTACGCCAGCCGCCCGGACTGGGCCGGCTTCGTCATCCTCACTGCCGGCCTGGTGAGCCTGGTCTACGGGCTGATCAGGGCCAGTGAGATCAGTTGGAGCGATACCGGGGTCGAGATCTGCCTGGCTCTGGCCGTGGTGCTTCCTCGGCGCATTCGTGATCGTCGAGCTCCGAGCCGTCCGCCCCATGTTCGACCTCGCGCTCTTCCGTGTGCCCACCTTCTCGGGCGGGCTGATTGCGGCCTTCGCCATGAACGGCTCGCTCTACGCCCTCTTGCTCTATCTGGTGCTGTACCTGCAGGACGATCTGGGGTATTCCGCCCTCGGCACCGGCGTGCGTCTCCTGCTCCTGAGCGGGGCCACGCTGATCTCGGCGACGGCGGCTGGGCGGCTGAGCACCTACATGCCCGTCCGCTGGCTCATCGGTCCCGGTCTGGCTCTCGTCGGAATCGGCTTGTTCTTGATGTCCGGTCTGGGGGGCACTACATCGTGGACCCACCTCGCGCCGGGGTTCATCGTGGCCGGCTTCGGGAGCGGGATGGTCAACCCACCGCTTGGCTTCGACAGCGGTCGGGCGTGGTCCGACCCGAGCGATCGGGGATGGCTTCGGGGGTCAACACAACATTCCGTCAGATCGGGATCGCGGTGGGGATCGCGGCCTACGGGACGATCTTCACGGCATCGATACGCAACAGTCTCGACCACACCCTGTCGGGCGTGCCGGGCCTCGCGGACAAGACGCCGCAGATCATTTCCGGCATCCAGCAGGGCAACGTCGGCGCGGTCATCAAGGCGGCGCCCCCCTCAGCGAGGGGTCAGGTCGTCTCAGCCATCCATTCCAGCTTCACCGGTGCCCTCAACGACCTCCTCGTCGTCAGTGGGATTCTGGCCCTGGCGGGAGCCGTGGGCGCAGTGAGCCTCATCCGCAGCAAGGACTTCGTGGCGCAGCAGCAGGGTCCGCCGCCCGGCGGCGCTCCCGATGCGCAGCCGCAGAACATGGTGCCGGCGGGCAGCGAAACCTGAGGTCAGACGACGGGGTTGATCACTTCTGGGGGCGCCGGGTTCCCTTCTGCGCACGCCGCCGCGTGCCGTGATCGCCCGGGTGGGGCTTTTCCGCTTCCGAGATGGCCCAGGCCGCGTTGACCAGTCCTATGTGGCTCAGCGCCTGCGGGTAGTTGCCCAGTAGCTCTCCGCTGGTCGAATCCACTTCTTCGGAGAGAAGCCCGACATCGTTTACGAAGGGAAGCGTTCGCTCGAACACCTTGCGGGCCCGCTCAGGCTGCCCAGCCCTGGCCAGGGCCTGAGCCAACCAAAATGTGCAGAGGAGAAAGGCTCCTTCGCCGCCGGTCAGCCCGTCGGCGGATCGGTAGCGCTGGACCAATCCACGAGCATCAGTGAGGTGCTGCTCCGTGGCCTCTATGGTCGCCACCACCCTTTGATCGTCGGCGGGAAGGAACCCGACCAGCGGCATCATCAGATTCGATGCGTCCAGGTCTTCGGAGCCGAACGACTGCGTGAAGGCGCCGAGCTGACGCACTCCATCCTTCGCTGAGGATGGCGTCTGCGATCAGGCCCTGGGTCTTTGCCCACGAGTCCACCCGCTCGGGGACGCCTAACTCGCCGGCCAGCACGGTCGCCCGCTCGAGCGCCACCCAGCACATGAGCTTCGAGTACACAAAGTGGCGGGGCTCGCCTCTTACCTCCCAGATGCCGCTGTCCTTCTCCTGCCAACGCCGGGCCGCCGTGTCAGCCAGCTCGACCAGGAAGCGGCGCGTGGCCTCGGACAATTCCGGCGCGTTGTCCCACTTCCCGGGACCGGCCAGAGGTCCGACCCGCCGGGACTCGGGGTCGAACAACCTGTCGGACATCCGCTGCACCGCGCTCAGAAGCTCGCCGTAGACGTCGAGCTGGCGCTGCTGCCAGGCTGCGTTGCCAACCCGAACGGGGGCGGAGTTCCGCCAACCCGGGAGGTGGGACAGCACCCGCTCGGTCAGATCGCTCTCGCCATCGATGCCGAACATGATCTGAAGGTCGCCGCTCTTCTTCAGGGACCCTGTGGCCGACGCCGTGATGTAATCGAAGAACACATTGGCTTCGTCGGGACACGCCGCGACCCACAGGGCCTCGATGGTGAACGATGCATCTCGGACCCACGTGTAGCGGTAGTCCCAGTTCCGCTCCCCGCCGACCGTCTCGGGCAATGAGGTGGTTGCCGCCGCGCAAATGGCTCCAGTGGGCTGGAACGAGAGTGCCTGCAGCACCCGCCCGCTGTGGTGCACGAGCTCGCGCCAGGGCCCGACGTAGGCCTGATGCAACTCCGACCAGGACTTCCACGCCGACACGGTGTCGTCGAGCCACGCGGCGATCTCGTCCTCGGTCCGTAGCCGGACTGATCCGGGGTCGGCCGTAGGCGCATGGTCAAGGGCAAACCCAGCCTTCTCCCCCTCCGAGAGGCGGAAGCGGGCCGATGCCGACGAACGGTGGAGGGAGACGGGGACAGCTCCGGACAGGACGAGCACCTCATCCTCGCTCGTTGCCACCACTCCTCCGTCGACCGCAGTGAGCTGCGGGACTACGAGCCCATATCCCGGCCTCGGGGCGAACTCCATCTCCAGCTCTACTTCGCCCTGGCTGCACGTCACGTGTCGCAGGAACAGGTGTGGCGCGTTCTGGCCCAGGGCGTGCCCCCGGTTGCCTTTTCCGACGGCAAGGGCATCGACGACGAAGGCGGTCCCGGTGGGAGTGGTGTAGGTCGTTTCCAATACCATCGTGCGCTCGAGATAGCGGCGGGTGATGGAGCTTGCATCTGCCGAGTTCAAGGACCAATGACCGGCTTGCTGGCCCAGCAATCGGGCAAAGACCGACGGGCTGTCGAAGTGAGGGAAGCACAGCCAGTCAACCGACCCATCCCGGCTTGTCAGTGCCGCCGAGTGCCGGTCTGACAAGACGGCGTAATCGCCAATCGATTTACTGCTCATGTTCGGTATGCCCCCACTGTCTGCTGTTCCCGACATGAGCCGCACAGCGTGCCCGCCCCCCAACCTGGTCGATCAGGCATCTTTGGCCAGACGCACTCCGGCGAAGGCCCATCGGGCCGCCAGTGGAAAGAAGTTCCGGTACGTGGCCCGTGCGTGGCCGGGTGGAGTGGTGCTTGCGCTGCGCTTGTCGCGCCCGTGCCGCGGCCCGGCTCCTTCGTAGGAGGAGTTAAAGAGGTAAGCGAAACGCTCATCCATCGGACGGTACCCGCCACAGTTACGGCCCACTACGAACTGCTCGAAGAACCAGGTGATCATCACCGGACAGCGGACGTGCCAACGCTTCTGTGAGTGCACGAACCTCTCGATAGCTCTGCAGCGTGGGCGTGGGAACACTGTCCCCTGCGGATTGATCTTTTACGCCACCGTGTGCGTTGCGCCTGCCTCGGTTCGTGACTCTCCGCGCCAGCGTGAGAGCGTGATCACCCATCGGATCCTGCCACTGATCGTCCCGTCCTGGAGAACTCTGAGCCTGTTTCTTCCCATAACCAACACGACACCAGCCCCTCGGGACTACGTCTGAGACCAGCCAAGCCTTGTGCAAGTTGGCGGATGGCGGCGGGGTGACTGGCGGTGTGATAGTGCTGTTTCACGAGTGTCCAACTACCTCCCCCATCGCCTCTCCCGAGCGACCCGCACATTCTCTCCTCCTCATGAGGCTGGTCTACCCCACCGGCAGCAACCCTCCAGGGCCTCTGGTGCGTACCAACGCACCGTCAAAATGGGATGACCGATCTTCACGTGGGCAACTCCTCACCAGCCTGCTCGCGCACTATGTATTCCGCGTACCAGTCGGACCAGTCCGGATCTGCCTTGCCTAACCGCTTCTCGTGATCAGCGTGAGCCGCCTCCGCACGCCGCATCGCGCTCGCCAAATCGCTCGTCGACGCGAAGGAGGCCGAGGTTGCGTCGATGCGGCCCGGTAACCGCGTCGTCACCTCCTGCAAGAGCCATCCATTGCCGTCGGGGTCGCTGAACCATGCGAACGATCCATAGCTGCTTCGACCCGGTGATGAGCCCACTACTCGCTGGCCTTCGCGGAACCGACCTCCCAGCGCCCCTTCGTGAAAGACCTCGCTCACTTTTGCACCACGCGCCACGAGCTGCTCACGCGCCGACTCGATGTCGGAAACGATCAGGTATGAACCCTGGCTCGACCCGGGAGCGGCCTGGGTGAGATTGGTGCCGAATTGAATAGAGCACCCCGACCCAGGAGGGGTGAACTGCACCAAGCGGACATCGTCGTTCGGGGCGACATCTGCATCAAGCCTCCAGCCGAGGTCACCGTAGAACCCCTTGGCGCGATCCACATCAGCCACGGGAATCACGACCACCTCAAGGTTCAGATCAGGTAGTTCGGCGTGCTGGGAGCCGGATTCACTGCTTACGTGGGTGGTGGTCATCGTTCCCTCCGTGGATTCGTTCAGGTAACCATGCGCTTGCGGCCCGTTCCTCGGACCCGTAGAAAACCCTGGTCAGTGCGGAGCATCACACCTCAGTGAAGGTGGTCCTGCCAATCCGACGGTACGCGCCCAGCTGGAGCTGGTGCCGGCTGATTTGGCGGACGGTGTTCCGGGGCGGCCAAGGGAGGCCCGACCGAGAACTCCTGATTGCCGAAGTCCCAGAACCACGTCTCACCGGGCTCGAAGCTCCTCATGATGCTGTGGCGGGACGATCGAAAATGCTTTGCTGCATGCTGACTCGATGAGGCGTCACAGCACCCTACGTGACCGAACTTTGCGCAACGCCGCAAGTGGAGCGACCACCCGCCGACGCGGAGGCACTCGGCACACCCGGTTCCACTTGGCGGTACTGCTACGTCTAGTGAATCACTCTCCGTCCGGACCTCCAGTGAACGTATAAGCCGGTCAGGCGCCGGGGAGGATCTGCTCTCCGCCGTCAATGTCATATGTTGCTCCCGTGAGAACCGAGTTGGTCATGAGGTGTACAGCGAGGGCGGCGACATCCGTTGGCTCGACGACTCGCCGCACGGGTAGGGTGGCCCGAAGCTCCTCGCGTCGTTTCTCGATGTCGTTGCCAAGAGTGGCTGCCGAGAGAGGTGTGTCAACGAAGCCGGCTGCAATCAGGTTCACTCTGATCGGAGCCAGTTCTAACGCTAGATTGGCGGTGAGAGCCGGAAGTGCGGCCGCAAGTATTGCGGCGACACTGAGGCCGATGCCCGGACGGCGCGCCCCAGTCCCTGTCATGAAGACGAGTGTCCCCCCTGGACGAACCTTGCCAGCGGCGCCGCGCCCCACCTGCAGAGGAAGCAAGACATGCTCATTCAGGGCCCACTGCACCTGCACGAAATCCAGTTCAGCCAGGGAGGCGTAATACGAGCTTCCTGCGGTGACCATCATGTGATCAACGGGCGCCGGCAGGCCCGCCATGAAGGACTCGAGCTGTTCGATCCGGGTGGCATCGAACGCCGCCGTGGAAAGTGCTCCAAGTTCCGACGCCGCCTTCTCCAAGCGCTGGGGATCACGGCCGGTGAGGATGACCCTCGCCCCTTCGTCAACCGCCCTCCGCGCCGTTTCGAGCCCTATGCCCGAACTACCCCCGATCACCACAACGGTTTGTCCCACGAGTTCCGAGTGAGACGATGTGCCGTGTGAGGCCGGAGTAGTCAAGGTTCCTCCTCCTAGGATGCGGTGGCGCCAAATAAACCTTCGCGCCCTCACTGGACCGTCGAACCCGTGCGGCACCCTGGTCCCGTCCGATTATGAGTCTTCCGCCAAACTCACGCACGGCATCCATGAGCCTCACCGTCGCCTCCAAACCGGCACTATCGATGGATACGACACCGGAGAGATCGAGTACCACCCGCGCCTCGTTGGCCATCATTGGCTCTATGCTCCAAAGCGCAGCGGCAGTTTCGCCGACGAGGTCACCGCTCATTCGAGCAAGACACCCACCAGATGTGTCTTCCAGCAACTCTATTTGGAGGAGGGGTAACTCGTTCGGGGACAGCTCCACCTGCGGCCTCGGGTCCGTCCTGACTTGCACGCCCAACCGCCAGTCAAAGGAGCTCGTCACTTCTCACCGTCAAGAAACAACGCATACGCCAGAAGCTCTAGCGCATCATCCAACGCAACCCCATAATCGGTCGCTGCCTCGATTGCCCACACCCCGATCGCCGGCTCGTCGAGCAAGGCCAGGCATTTTTCTGCGTTGAATGAGGGCCGGATACGGCTCGCACTTCGCTTGTTCGTCTCCCTCAACTCCGACGTCATCCGAACCGAACCTCGCCCACGCCGTATTCCCGCATCGGATTCGAATGCAAGCGTGAGTCAACAGTCAACGTCATTCCGGACTCCTCATCCATTCTTCGCCGGACGGCCCCGACGTAGTCCACCTTGGTACCGACGCTCCTCGCTCGAACCGGTGCATTTGCCCAGTAGCTCGCCGAGGTGCGGTCACATTCCCTGAGTCCCCCGTTGACGACATGGCCGGTCGGTCACAGGCGCCGGCGTGTCGATTCGAAACGACACGAAACTATGACGTCGCAAGAACGTCCGAGTCACGCTCGAGACCGAGTTGCGTCAAGATTCCCAAAATGTCAGTCGCCCCCCACCGCTCAACTATCAACCCGTTCTCAAACCTGCCAACCTGCAGAGACCGAACCTCAAACCGTTTGCCGGTTGGGGCGTGGCCCATGAAATACCCCTTGTGCGTCCCGGAGAGGCGGTATGCGAGTGTGACGTATTCGTCGTCGGCGAGAAGCACGTCAACATCAAGTTTGAAATCTGGAAACGACTCGCCAAGGTGCCTCCAGTACTCTTTGATGCCCTCCACACCTGGCGCCTGACCTTCGGCTGCATCGTGATCCAGCACTCCCTGAGCCATCACCTCGTCGAAACGTTCGTAATCGTGGGAAACGGCGATCTCTCCACCAATCGACTGAGCAGCTAGATTTTCCGCTTTCGACACGGGCACTCACCTCCTAATCAGGACCACTTGGCGAAGTCCTCCTCGTCGCCCGTGAAGGACACGGACGATCCACATTTGTCAAGCGGACACCGCCACTGGGCGGACCGGCATCACAACACGCAACTCCCTGCGAGAACTGATTCCGAGCTTGGGGAACACCTTTCGCAAGTGCCATTCAACCGTCCGTGGACTGATGAATAGCTCTGTGCCTATTTCGGTATTGGTATGACCGTGTCCCGCAAGTCGGGCAATCTGCTCTTCTTGGGCGGTGAGCTCGAACCGGGTGTCAACCGTACGCTTCCGCGCCGTTTCGCCAGTGGCCAATAGCTCACGACTGGCGCGAGCCACAAAGACCTCAGATCCCAGTCCGACGAACATCTCGTGAGCCATGCGCAGTTCACCGCGGGCCTCGATACGTCGATTCTCCCGACGTAGCCATTCACCGTAGAGCAGGTGAGCGCGGGCTCGCTCCAGGGATGCTGGAGTTCGCCCGAGACGCTCGATTGCCTCCCGGTACAGATGTTCGGCAATTTCTCCGTCGCTGATCAGCGCAGCCGAGCGCGCCTCGATGCCGAGCGCCCAATCCGTACCAGCTGCGCGTGTCCTCTCCTTCAACCGCTCCAGAGCCCGAGCGGCGCGCTCTGTCCTCCCGGTGCGACTGGCAGCCTCGATCAGCTCGGGCAACACTACGGTCAAGAAACCGATCTCCTGTGGGTAGGTGCACGCCCGCTCGGCTGCCATGAGCGCACTCGAATAACGGCCCAACCCGTTGTTCAAAAGTGCTGCTCTGCAGTCACTTATCAGCCCCAGTCCCTCGGCGCTCTCCCCAGGATCGCTGGATCCTCCAGTCGACAACATTTCCTGACCCACTCTCGCCTCCTCATCTGCTCTCGTCTCACGGTCGAGACACCACCGTCGCCTTTCAACTGTCGCGCCGCGGCTGTGTCATTGCGCCCGTGGAAGCACGGGTCAGGGCACGGGTCAAGCCCTGGTCTGGACACGGGCCGGCCACCGGTAGGGGCAACTGGTCGGGCCCGCCACCAGGACCTTTGTAAAAAACCCCTTCAGGGAGACCACGTGCACGGGCCCCCACTCGTTTCTCGGAGTCTAAGTTCGTCCTTGACCTGAGCCGGTCCCGGAGCCCGGCGGCGGACGACAGCGCCGCCCACCCTTGGGGCGGCTTTGGCGGGATCTCGACGACTGTTCGTACCCGGCCTCGACCGCCATCCTGCATCTCATTTGAGGCCAACCGCATTCGGTCAGGGGATGCCCATGACCCCACTGGATCGGGCAGCGAGGTCTGCGTCACACCCGCCACTTGCCTGGACCTCTCCCCACTGAGGCGCTCACCAGTGGCCCAACCCACGCGGTCACACTTCAGATGGAGAGTTGCCACGCACCGTATTCCTGCTGCTGCATGCACTCACCACCTAGTGCCCCGCAATTCGCCCACCATCGATATGAACCGTTTCGCCAGTAATGAAAGGCGAGGACTCAAGGAAGAGGATTCCGCTCACAATGTCACTCACAGTGCCCACTCGACCAAGTGGATGACGCGTCGCTTCGGCAACATAGCTCTCAGGATCGTGCATCGGCGTCTGGATCACGCCTGGGGATATGGCGTTGACCCGAATGCCACGTGAAGCGAACTCGATCGCCAATGACCTCGTGGCAGCCGCAACGCCTCCCTTGGTGAGTGAAACCAATACCGACGGTTCATCGGACATTGCGTAGTCAACGAGCGTCGTCGTGATATTCACGACGTGACCGTGACCTCGCTTCAACATCTCGACAACGCAACGCTGGGTGAGCTGAAAAAACCCGGTCAAATTCACACCGACAATGGCGTCGTACTCTTCGCGGGAGTATTCGAGAAACGATTTCGAAATGTAGATCCCCGCGTTATTGACCAGGGTGTCGATACGGCCGAAACGATCAATTGCTCCTGAGACAATCCGCTCAGCGGTCTCGGGCTTGGAAATATCTCCGTCGATAACCAGAACGTCGGCATCAGCGGATGCTTCACCTGTGAGTGCGTTGACTACAACCGCCCAGCCTTCCCGGCGGTAGCCTGCCACGATGCCCGCTCCAATCCCCCGGGAACCCCCCGTGATAATCGCAACCTTTTGTTCAGTTTCGGCCATGATCACCCTCTATCCGCTCTGCGGCTTACCGCGTCTGCCACGATTTTACGGGGAGCCGAGCGCGATCGCCCCGAGGCAACTCACCTGCCGTTACGTCTCACCGCGGTAAGGGTCGTTGGGATGATGTTCCAACCTAGTTATGACGACGTTGACGCACTCGTGAAAGGGCAAATTGTCGAGGATATCGTCCAACTCGTTGAGGTCCTTTGCTCGGTAGAGGCCTAGAACCTTGTCGTCCTCCAATCCACTCGGCACACTCCAAAGCCTGATCAATCGCCCCTGTTCCGCCAAGCTCTCCGCTGCTGCAGCAAGGTCTTCCTCGCGCGGCGCCAAACCTGACTTCTTCACTTCCTCGGGAATCTCCAACTCGAACTCAACGAGGAACTCCATGATGCCCTCCCCTTCAGCGTCAAGGGCATGCCCATTCTTGGGATCCACGACCACCTCAAAAGGAACATAGGGAACCGTGATCAGGCTGCATACCCGCACCTTTACTCGAGCGCCTTGGCCATAACCACCACGCACCACGACCCTGGACCCCATAGCGCTCGCTTCTGTCGCTAAACCCCGCACTCAACTATTCGCGCTTCAGGGCGATCATTGCGCCCGTGACAGTCCCTGGTCGACGTCTCCTCGACGAGGACACTTCCCAGATCCGAGGGATTCGTGGACCGCGACCGTGGGCGGTGAAGGGGCCCCTTTTGGGGCGTGAGATCATTGCGTTGCATCCCGTCGCTGGCCGACAGTCTTGCCGGTGGTTTGCATCTCGCGGAGAGCCCATCGGCCGAAGGCGAGCGAGGCCATCGCGCTCGATCTACACCGCCCTGGGCATCGACCGGAAGTGGTTCACTTGTCGCGCGGGTCGTCTTCGGGGTCGACGTACTCGAGGCTGATCGGCCCGATCGCCGTGACCTGAGTCACATACTCACCGGACTTGGCCCAGTGGAAATGGGGCGTACCGCCGGGAAGGACGATGACGGCGCCCGGAGGATAGGCCTCCAAATTTCCTTCGTCGAAATGTTCACCTACGCCGATATAAAACACGCCGGAAATGACGGTGTACACCCGGTCCTCGTCGTGCCTATGTGGCATCAGCTTGACGCCAGACGGCAGCTTGACCCGGACAACGTACGGAGCGGGCTTGGAGAGATTGCCCACGACAACAGCGAGACGGGCCGACGCCGGAAATGAGGGGAACGGCTTCCAGTCGATGTCCTCGGGGAGGGCCCTCCTGAAGACCGCCTGATCCAATTGATGGGTGCTCATGGTCGTGAACCTCCGCTACTCCGCAACAGACTGGTGTGGTGCTGACGCGCCATTTTCATGCTCCGCATGGTCCGATGGCGCCGGTGGGCATCCCTGGTCTGGGCCGGGACGACCCCCAAAACGCTGCAGGCTAAAAACGACACAGCACGACAGGGGACTCCGACTGGCGCAAGGGTCGCCCTGGTGGGTAACGGTCAGGTGATGAACGCAGACGGGGACGAGGCTGAGCACCCCATTTACGGTGAGGACGCGATCCCTGGCTATCCGCAGTCAGGTGAACTGTCATGGCCTCGACAACCACCACCTCTTCGTCATCGCAAGCGCAGAAACCGCTCAACTGGCCACAACTCGCTTCGGTTAATACCCCGCTCCGCGCGCCTCGATGTAAAAGTGAACGAAGTCGAGGTAGGCGTCGCGAATGCGAAGCCTGGTCTCGTCCGTAGAAAGGTGACCATGGAGGCGCGCGGTGAGCGCGTCCCACCAGATACTGCGGCCGATGGCGAATCCGATCCATCCCGGCATCGGTGCGATCACCCGGATCCATTCGTCCAGCTGATCGTGCGGAGCGTGCCGACCGAGCAGTATGCAGTCGGCCTTGCGTCCATCGCGCCGTGCCGCATCCACGATTCTCTGGGCATCCTGGGTGCTATCGAGTCCCTCCACCTTCCAAATCGCTGGTTCCACTCCTTGATCCTGAAGGTACTCGATCACCGTCACGGCACGCCCAGGCCGTAGTTCACGGTCGTAGCGCGCCGGGTCACCACTCACGGCCGTCGTGTCGGCATCGGTTGCCGGGACCAAGAGCTCGATGATCAGGGACCGGTTGTTTGATGAAGCCCAGCGCGAGACCTGGGCCAACTGCACGGCCTGCTGTTCTCGTCGGGTTGCGTCAAACCCAGGGTTGTCTCGCACAAGGACCTTCACGTGGTCGGTGGTGAAGAACTGGGCGTGGGCGACCCAGTCCTCGCCATAATCGAACTCAAACCAGTCTTCGCCGCTCTTCTCAATCGGCATGGCCAGACTCACCACGCCCTCAGATCGCGAGGCCAGTTCGGCAACGGAGGCACCGTACTGCTCGTCCACCAATATCCCTGCCTGGACTTCTGCCGGCAGCTCCGGCAGAGCCTCGACAAGAGCCTCGTAAACCAGGAGCTTGTCAGCGCTCATACGGGCGTCCTGAGCAGAGGAAATAGGACCCTTCAGCCCGTAGAGACCGCGCTCGAAGCTGTTTCGCTGGTCAACGGCAAGGAGTAGCAACACTCGGCCATCATCGGACGCCGCCTCGGTGGCAACAGGGTCGCCCATCATGCGCCCACAGTTCGTTCGAAATGGCCAGTTCCCAGATGGCGGCGTCCACGCTCACGGTACATTGGCGGCTCCTTGAACATGAGGGGTCCCGTTGGCCGACTCGTTCCCCGCCTTGATCTCACGGGCCAGCACCTTCAAGGCATTTGCAAATATTTCCGAGAAGCTGGGGAACGGCTGAATCGTGTCACGGAGAATGGCTATCGGAACCGCGGCTCGGATGGCCAATGTGGTCTGCTGCATCCACTCCCCTGCCTCGGGCCCAAGCGCGTAGCCACCGGTCAGGCGCTCGCCGTCGCTGAGCAGCGTCAAAAATCCGTTGGAGTCCGCGTACGCGTGTGTGTATGTAGCCATCCGCGACACCTTCGACATCGCGGTGGTTGCACTGAAGCGGTCCTGAACCGTACCGACGGCAGCTGCCTGCGGGTCGGTGTAGACGACGCGAGGCACGGAGTCGAAGTTGGCGACTCGAGGCTCACCAAGGATGTTCGACGCAACCACTTCACCCTCGTACTCGCCAACATGCGTCAGGGGCCAGATGCCGGTGACGTCGCCTATCGCCCACAGGCGCTCGCCGGCCCGCAAGTTCGGGTCGACCTGAATCCCGTGACTATCTGCTTTTGCGTCAACTGTCTCCAGACCAATGTCGGTAACTCGAGGACGTCGGCCCGTTGCGACGAGCAGGCGATCGCCACGGAATTCGCGACCATCGCCAACTCGGAGGACGTAGTCGGTGCCCTCACTTCTGGCCTCTGTGACGGGTACACCGAGAATCACCTCAATACCGTCACGTCGCAAGGCATCGCCAAGAGCCTCACCGAGCGGGGCCGCCTCGCGGGACAGCAGGTGAGGAGCGGATTCCACTAATGTAACCTCGGCGCCAAACCGACGAACGACTTGCGCCAACTCGGTGCCCGCCGGTCCCCCTCCGATTACGAGGAGGTGACGAGGTACGGCCTTCATACTGGTTGCCTGGCGCGTACCCCAGACTCCCTCCAGTTGGTCCAACCCCGGGATGGGCGGTGTGACTGGGTCCGATCCTGTCGCGACAACCACATCACCAGCCGTGTGTCGCACGCCGTCTACCTCGACGACACCAACCCCGGCCAGCCGGCCATTGCCGCGCAGTACCTCGATTTTCCTTGAAGTCAGCCAACTTACCTGTCCTTCATCGGAATAGTTCGACACCATGACGTCGCGCCACGCAAGTGCCGCGGCTACATCCACCTCGGCGTGACCGGCGGCGTTTCGTGCTCCTTGTACCGCCTCGCCTGGCCGGAGTAGGGACTTGGACGGAATGCACGCCCAATAGGAGCACTCTCCCCCGACGAGCTCGTGTTCCACCACGGCCACCCGAAGACCACCCTCGGCCAACGCACCCGCACAGTGCTCACCCGGGGCACCACCCCCGAGAACGATAACGTCGAAATCGTTGCCACCACCGCTCTTGCTCATCGAAGCCTCCAGAGTCCCGTCACACTGATGGTGACGCCTGAAGGATCTGGTGGCGCCCGTACGCGTCCCTGGTTGCACACTTCACGGCCTGATCAGAAGGTGGGTTCTCTGCAGCTCCAGAGCTTCTGTACGGAACTTGGGGATTCCACTGGCGCAACGCCGCCTCCGGGGCTTTGGCGCTTCGTGGGAATCCTTCAGTCGGCCGCCATGCCTGGCCGGGATCTCAATCCTTGCCTGCCGGGTGTTCTGGAGTAATGAGGACCGGGCGTCGGGTGTGCGACGCCAGAGCGTGGGAGACGCTGCCAAGAAGGGCGCTGCGTAGAACGCCCCGACCCCGTTGGCCACATACGATCAAGCGGGCTGAGAGATCGTCCGCTACCTCCAAGATGGTCCTCGCAGTCCCTTCGAAGGACTCCTTGATCATCGGTGAGGCTTGGTATCCGTGCTCGTTTGCGCGGAGCACCCCCTCTTTCGCCACCGACCTTGCATAGGACTCTTCCTCTGAATCCAGGTCCGCGCCGTCCGGGGTCTCCCCCGCCGCGAACGCTCCGGCAAGAGCCAGGCGCGTGGCCACCGTTTCCCAAACCGTCAGCACGACAGCATCCACTGGATGAGCGATCAGTCCCGCCGCGGCCCTCATGGCTTCCCGGGATCCATCAGACCCGTCGAAACAGAAGAGCACGGGCCCGTTTTGGCTTCCTCCCGTCATGACACTTTCTCCTTTCCCTGCCTTTGAAGGGCCTCGGTCGAGTCCAAGGCTCCCGATTCGAACGGTTCCCAGCTTGGGGCACCGGCCTTTGCTCCATCATCAAAGGGCCCCAGACTTCGCCTACTCGCCGATCCCATAAAGAACGTCGTCCAACGTCCTCCAGCTCTCCTCGGTAATCGGCCCTCCACCGGGGACGCAAGCCACCACAACGCCCACCCCGTCAGGGTCACGACCTACCACTGCAGTCCACTCGCGGTGATCACGCCGGCTGACCAGGAGTTTCCGAGAGGCGAGATCGCTCGCAATCCGCTCCAGATCGGCCGGCTCGACCTCCAATACGAAGGCTCGCAGACCGATGTGACGAGCCCCCCCGACTGGACTGCTGCCAAGCGCCCGCAACACGATGACCTGAGCCCGGTCGCTTCCGGGAGCATTCACCACCGCCAACTGCTCCTCTTGGGACAGCAGCGTAAATCCGAGCACCTCACGATAGAAGTCGATCGATCGGCTCAGATCTGCCACGTTCATCACGACGCCCTGAAAATTCATCCCTTGCTCCAAACCTTCCACGGCGGGGGCACCATCTAGAGGCCTCGTGCGCCCAAGCGGCACCTGCCATCGAGAGTCACCCGGATCTTCCGATTCACCAGCCCACCGTAACGTAAGGGGTGCGCCTCTACGACACCAACGCGCCAACCCGAGCACATGCAACCCGCTTGATCGGGTCCGGCTCACTGCGTGCAATCCCGGGATCGATAAGCGTGACGTCACTGGCGGGCAGCTCCCGGCGTGGGTCCGCCAGTCCGCGCCAAAATCAGTCTCCGTTACAAGCCGGCAACGAGTTCAGCCACGATCTCGGCAGCTGGTTGTGGCCGCTTGGCGAGCGCAACGCTCTGTCCCGCCCACAATGACAGTGCTTCGATATCACCGGTGGTACCGACCATCGGTGCCCCCGGCTCGTACCGGACAATCGCTTCGCCAGAGGGGAAGTGCGCAATGACGTCACCCTCTCCTGGTCGACTCCCCGTCGCGGGCCGGCCGGCGGCCTCCCACGCCTCGGCCGTCGAGTTGCGCAGGGCGCGGTGAGGGGCGTCCGGCCACCCTACGTCGTACAGGTCGGGATACCACTCCGCATCGGTCTCAGCGGCATCAATCACGCGACGTCGGTACTCCTGATGGAGCGGCATCTCCTGGGCCAGGAGAAATCTGGTGCCCAGCCATGCTGCTTGTGCGCCCAGCGCGAGCACGGCGGCCACGCCGCGAGCATCCCCGATCCCTCCAGCTGCGATCACTGGCACCGGCGTCACGGCGTCGACGACGGCAGGCACCAAGGGAAGGGTCGCCACCAGACCCCGAACGTGTCCCCCAGCCTCCCATCCTTGCGCCACCACGACATCAACGCCGCGGTCGGCGGCCTGCCGCGCTTCTTGGGCGCTGCTGACCGTCTGCAGCACAATCCCCTGGGCGTCGTGCACCTGTTCGACGTAGCCGGCGGGATCTCCCCAAAACAGCGACACGATGCGCAGGCCGGCTTCCAGGGCCTCGTCAACCCGACGGTGCTGATCGACGTCAAGAATTACATTGCCGCCAAAAGGGCGATCAGTCAGCTCCGCCGTCTTGCGAACCACGTCTCCGACCGGATCGGACCACGTCAGGGTCAGCATGCCAAGGCCTCCAGCATTCGAGACCGCCGCTGCCAATTCGGGCACAGCCACCATCGGCGCCTGGACGATCGGCTGCTCAATGCCCAGTAGTTCGCAGACCTGCGTTCGCACCACTGCCACCTCCGTTTCGCTCCCACTCGTCGCGCCGACAACCTGACGCGACGTCGGACTCGCGTCGTCCACGCTGACGCACCCACATGCGATTACGACTCGTACGATGACGGCATCGAATGGGCCCGCTTGTTCCATCCATGAAAGTTCGAGTAGTCACCCGCATCCCAAGCTTCGCGTAACCCAGGCTTACTGAGGTCCCAATCGGGGCGTATCTCGCTCGATGCGGAACGCAAATCGGACCACAGCTCGTAGAAGGAAGGGCGGCCCCAGAACCAGTACCCGTTGTAGACGCTGTGAACCACCAGACCGGGCTTGAGCACGAGCGTATGGGGGATCATCGGGTCGTGCTCCGGGTCGGTGTACTCCTTAATGTCGAGATCCTTCTGGACCGTCCGACCGGGATCCGAAAGAAAGGTCCATTGGGCGCCGACCGAGGCGCGGAACTCTTGCGTCGTGTGGTGATCGTCTGTCGAGATGGTGGCTACCTGGGTGTACGCCACCGCGACCTTCGCGTAGTTCGCCGCGAGTTCGAGGTGCTGCTCGTGTTCCTTCGGACAGTAATCCCCCCGGGCCAGCGTGAGGATCAATGGGTCTTCGCCCTGCAGCTCACTGAGCTTGCGTACCTTGTTGGTGTGATCTGGGAGCTCATAGTCGGGAAAAACCCCGCCGGGCCTGATATCGGATCGCATCACACACCGCCTCTTTCGTCGCTTTGATACGAGCTTGGCGCATCGGGAGGCCGATGGCGCCCGTCAAAGGCACTAGTAGATAGCTCGATTGCCTCGGCAGGCAGCTTCCTCGGCGCAGCAACACTGATGGGTGTTGAACGACACCGCATGACAACGTTGCCCAATCAGATGGTCCGGCATTCGCAGCCCTTGAGTTGGCCTCAGTCACCGCCCACGAGCCCGCGCGCCGCAGCAGCAATATGGGCAGCATCTATGCCAGCCCACGCGATCAGCTCCGCACCTGTACCCGACCCTGGCATGCCCCCGACCGCCAGATGCGCGACGTGCAGGCTCGCCCGCCCGTTCGACAAGAGCGATTCCGTCACGGCCGATCCCAGCCCCCCCTCGGGATGGTGGTCCTCCGCCACGACAATCCGTCCGGACGTGGCGGCTGCCGCTTCGAACAGGGTGCCGCCGTCGATCGGTTTGACCGAGTAGCAATCGACGACGCGCGCGTGGATTCCATCGCCCGCCAGCAGTTCCGCCGCCTTCACGCATTCGTGGAGAGTCACGCCGGCGCCCACGAGCGTCACCTCGTCATGCTCGGAGGAGCGCAGAACCTTAGAGCCTCCTATTGCGAACGCCTCATGCGCCTCGTAGATCACCGGGTACGCACCGCGTGTGGTGCGGAGGTAGCTGATTCCCGGATTGTGCGCCATCGCCGCTACAAGCGCGGCAGTGCTCGTGGCGTCGCTCGGGTACAACACGGTGGACCCGTGCACCGCGCGCATCATCGCCAGATCCTCGAGACCCATCTGCGAGGGACCATCCGCACCGATTTCCACCCCGCAATGCGATCCCGACAGACGAAGGTCGACGCCCGAGATGGCGCCCATTCGCACGAAATCGAACGCCCTGCTGAAGAAGGCAGCGAACGTGGAAGCGAACGTCTTGTAGCCGCGGGCGTTCAGGCCGGTGGCAGCAGCGACCAGCTGCTGCTCGGAGATGAACATTTCGAAGTAGCGATCTGGGAACGCTTGCTTGAATTCGTCGGCGTGGGTCGAGTTACTCACCTCGGCGTCCAACACCACTACGCGGGGGTCATCGCCGAGCACGACGAGCGCGTCTCCGTACGCCTTGCGCGTGGCAACCGAGTCGCCGATGCCATAACGAGGGAGGTCTGCCGGGGCCGTCGCAGGCGTTGCGGGACGGTCCGGTACTTTCTCGGGGATCGGGCCCCGGACGATCATGTGCCGCTCGCCCCCGAGCTCTTGGATGGCGCGGGTGGCCATGTCGGGCGGAAAAGGCTTGCCATGCCAGCCCTCTTTGTTCTCGACCTCCGAGAAGCCACGACCCTTGATCGTCTTCGCCAGGATCACCGTAGGCCGATCCCCGCTCGTATCCTGTACCTCAGCAAACGCGCCATCGATTGCCGACAGGTCGTGGCCGTCGATCACGAGAGCCCGGGCACCGAAGGCTTCGACGCGCCGCTCATACACGTCGAGATTCCACCCGAGATCAGTGGGTCCGCGCTGCCCCAGCCTGTTGATGTCGGCCATCACGACCAGGTTCGACAATTTGTAATAGGACGCCTTGTCGAGGGCTTCCCAGATCGAGCCCTCGGCGAGCTCGCTGTCGCCGCAGAGCACCCAAACCCGGAAAGGAAGGTGCTCGAGATACTTCCCGGCAAGCGCAATGCCCACCCCGTCGGGCAGTCCCTGACCCAGAGAACCCGTCGCCACGTCCACCCAGGGCAGCAGCGGGGTCGGATGCCCTTCGAGGCGCTGGCCGAACCGGCGGTACCCCGTCATGAGCTCCTCATCGGTCACGACGCCGACCGCCTTGAACAACGAATAGAGAAGTGGGGAGGCGTGACCCTTGGAGAAGACGAGATGGTCGTTGGCCAGGGCGTCCGGGGTATCCCAGTCGTAGCGCAAATAGCGTGCGGCCAGCACGGCGATCAAGTCAGCCGCTGACATGCTTGAAGTCGGATGGCCGGAGCCTGCGCTCGTCGAGGAACGGACCGAATCCACCCGGAGCTGCGCCGCCAGCTCAGCGATGGTGTCGAGGTCGTTCGTCTCGGTCACGGTCTCAGTCGTCATGACGGCTCCTTGGGGCTCTCCTGACTAGATTTCGCGGCCGCGAAAGCAAATGTCACCACACCTCGTCCACGAGCTTTGCAGCCCCATCCACAATCATGACCCACCCGCTCTCGGGGTGACACCCGTGAAAGACCCCGGTCAGGCGGGGAATGCGTCTGAAACCCGAGCCCTGGGTCCGCTCCCGTGGATGGGATCAGTGGTCACTGCTCGGCCTTGGTCAGCCGCCAGGAGCGACGGGCCAGGCGGAGAGCGGAGAACACCTGTTTGCGGGCCTCATTGGCGGATTCGGCCGCGAGTCGGACCTGGTCGCGCCCGTTCGAACCCTGCACCGCCAATCCGAACGACCATAATCCGGTGTCGATCAGCCGGGCTGCTCTACGGACGTCGGCGATCACGGCGTCCTTCACTTCGCCCACAGTGTGGGTCCCATCTGAATAGCGGGCCACCGTCAGGTACATGACGTGCCATAGGCCTCCGAGAGCGTGCGCGGCAATCTGGGGTTCAGGATCCTCAGGGTTGACCCCGGCCCGGGTGGCCATCGCGGCGGCCGCCGCCTGAATGACCCTCTCCATCATCTCCATTTGGGCCGCGCGCAACGCGGGCGTCTGCCGGACGAGATCAGTAAAGCGACGGATCATCACGAAGTCGAACGGGCGGTCATTGTCATCTCGAATGTCCAACATTCGTTGCAGCTCGGTCACGACAAGCGCCACGACCGATTCCACCGGAGACAGGGGGGACGCGTCGGGCCCGAGCGTCCGGCGCACGTCTGCCTCCATGTCCTCGAAGCGATCGAAGATCAGCGATTCCTTGGTCGGGAAGTAGTTATAGACCGTCTTCTCCGACACTCCGCAGGCAGCGGCCACGTCGGCCACCCGGACTTCGTCAAAACCGGCCTCGAGAAACATCCCGGTGGCCGTATCGGATATCAGCTGACGGGTCATTCTCTTCTTCCGCTCACGCAGTCCCTCGGCCACGGGCACGTCGGAGGTGAATTCGAGCCGGCGCATCGCGTCATCGGGTAGACCGCTCAGCAGTCCCGGACGGTTCGTTGGTCCGGCGGGCTCGATAGACATGCCTCCATAGTAGGGCACTACGAAATCGATTCTGCTGTCACGGAAATCTAACTGTCACTGAAAAGTTAGTGCCGCTTTCCGGTCCGGCGCAGCCGGTCGATCACTCTGCCGGAATGCTCTGACATCAGGGCTGGTTGTCACGACGACTGCGCATCATTGAGGGGCCGAGCTCGGCCATCGAGAGATTGGCCGCGGTGTTGATAAGGGCTACGTGGGAGAAGGCCTGCGGGAAGTTCCCGAGCAGCCGGCCGGCCTTCGGGTCGTACTCCTCGGAGAGGAGACCGACGTCGTTGCAGACCGCACAGAGCCGCTCGAACATCTCCTGTGCCTCGTCGTGGTGTCCGAGCAAGGCCAGGTTGTCCGCTAGCCAAAAGCTCGTCATCAAGAACGTGCCCTCGACCCCTTGTAGACCGTCGACATCCTCGTCGCTGTCGGTCTGGTACCGGCGCACGAAGCCATCGACGACGAGCCCCTTTCGGATCGCTTCGACGGTCCCGGCAATGCGCGGGTCATCGGGCGGAAGAAAGCCGACCGGCGCCAGCATGAGGAGGCTGGCATCGAGAAGCTTCGAGCCGTAGTACTGGGTGAACGAGTTGAGCTCAGGGTCGAAACCCTTTTCGCAGACCTCCGCATGGACTTCGTCGCGCACCTGCCGCCAATGGTCCTTCGGTCCCTTCGGCAAGACGCCCTCTTCCGACAGCGTCATGGCACGGTCGAAAGCCACCCAGGCCATGACCTTCGAATGGGTGAAGTGCCGCCGCGGGCCGCGGACCTCCCAGATCCCGTTGTCGGGCTCGCGCCAGATCGTCTCCAGGTGCTCGAGGATCGCCATCAGCAGATCCGGCGACCATTTGAACTGCTGGGGGACGGGGCTCCGCCAGTAGGTGACGGCAGAGTCCAGGACCTCGCCGTAGACGTCGAGCTGGAGTTGGGTCACCGCGTTGTTACCGATACGAACGGGCGCCGAGTCCTCGTAGCCGCTGAGATGATCCAGCTCGAACTCCGCCAGGCGCCGTTCCCCCTCGACGCCGTACATGATCTGTATCTCCCCGGGGTCCCCCGCCACGGCGCGGCGGAGCCAGCCCACCCACGCCGCCGCCTCTTCGGTGTACCCGGAGATCAAGAGGGCATTCAGGGTAAAGGTCGAGTCCCGGAGCCAGGAATAGCGGTAGTCCCAGTTCCGGTTGCCCCCGAGGGTCTCGGGGAGCGAGGTCGTGGCCGCCGCGCAGACGGCGCCGGTGGGAGCGTAGGTGAGGGCCTTCAAGGTGATGAGCGAGCGCAGCACCAGGTCGCGCGAGCCGCCGTTGTAGGTGCAGCGTCCGACCCAGTCGTGCCAGTAGTGCCGCGTGTGGTTGCGAGCTGCGAGGCTGTCGAAGGGGAGCGGGGCGTGGATCACCGAGGGGAACCAGGTGAGTGAGAAGGATCGACGAGTTTCGCCCGACACGGAAAAGGAGGCAACGGTGGTGTTGTCCTTGCCAACAAGACGGACGGGGCTGTGCAGGCGGAGGCCGTCCCGGGCGGCGACGAGGACAAGGCCGTCACCGGTCGCGGTGGCCCAGGGCGTGATTGCGCCGTACTCGTAGCGCACGATCAGCTCCAGCTGCATCTCGACGGTGCCACCACGACTCTCGACGATACGGTGGATCGTGGAGTGACCGTCGTTCGGCGGCATGAAGTCGCACACCGACACCGAGCCTGTCGACGTCTCGAAGATCGTCTCGAGAATGAGAGTCTCCGGTTCGTAGCGGCGGGTGACCTTGCGTCACCTCGCCCTTCGGCGCGATCAGCCACCGTCCGTTGCCCGCGTCACCGAGCAGGGCCGCAAAGGGAGCGCCGGAGTCGATTCGTGGCGCGCACCACCAGTCGATGGATCCCGTGAGATCCACCAGGGCGACAGTTTTCGTGTCGCCGATGATGGCGTAGTCCTCGATCTTTGAGGGCATTGTTCCTCCTGTGGACTGTTGCTCCCGATCTCCCAGCACACCCCCCAAGCGCCAACCGAGAGAGAACGGGCACTCCGGTGATCGATCCTCCCACCGCCCACCGCAAGTCCCGGGTCGTATGATGAGTGCGAACATGGTCCAACCTCGAGGGAGAAGTATCCCATGCCCGATGACAGACTGGCATTGGTTCAAACCTTCTTCATGCGCTACTTCGGAGGCCACATCGACGAAGCGCTGATGCTTCTCGAACCCACCGTCGTCTACCACGTCCCGGGCACGGATCAGCTGGCGGGCGACTTCGTGGGTCCGAACGCTGTGGCCAAGCACTTACGGAAATTTCTCGAGCTGACCGGAGATGCGATCGACGTACTCAGTTGGGACGACTGGCTCATCGGCACTACCGATATCGCCGGCGTGGTGCGCGTCCATCTCCAACGGCCGGGTCGTGTCCAGGTGTTCCGCTTCGTCTTTCTCGTGAAGGTCTCCCAGAACGTGAAGATCGCACAGGTGGAGTGCTTCTACAGCGACCTGGAGGCCTTCGAGCGCTTCTTCTCCTGGTGAGGCGTGCTCACGTCGCCCACCGGCGGCGGCTTCCCGCGCCCCCGTGTCCCACCAGTGATGGCGGTTCTGGGCGAAACGGGAGCTCGACTCTTCCTCCTCTGCTCATTCCCCGGCGAAATTCGGTTCGCGCTTTTCGAGGAAGGCACGCGGGCCTTCGGCTGCATCCTTCGAGCTCATGACAGCAAGCCCCAGCCTTCTGCTCAATGACAAAGGCCTGTTCCTCGGGCAGGCATTCGGTCTGGCGCAGGGTTGCCAGGATGGCCTTGACGGCCAGTGGACCGTTGCGGGCGATCCGACCGGCGATCTCCCGGGCCCGCGTGAGCGCCTCCCCATCAGGGACCACGTGATTGATCAACCCGAGCTCGTAAGCCCGACGGGCGGGGATGTCCTCGCCGGTGAGCAGCATCTCCGCGGCCACGGCATAGGAGATCTGACGGCGTAGGCGTACCGCGGAGCCGGCCATGGGGAATAGTCCCCTCTGCACCTCGGTCACACCGAACACAGCACTTTCGCCGGCGACGCGAATATCCGTTCCCTGGAGGATCTCGGTGCCACCGGCCCGGGCAAAGCCCTCGGCGGCGAGGATTATCGGCTTTGTCGGGCGGTAGTTCTTCAAAAATGCACGCAGGGAGATGCCCGGGTCATCCTGCAGCCGAATGATCCACTCGTTGTCGCGGACCCCTTCCCGCAGCCGAAGGATCTCGGCCAGGTCCATGCCGGCGCAAAAAGTTGTCCCCTTGCCGGTGAGGATGGCAACTCGCAGCGAATCGTCCTCGTCCAAGCGCACCCAGGCGTCGTACAGGCGGCAGAGCACTTCGGCGTTGGTGGCGTTCCGCTTCTCGGGCCGATTAATGGTGACGGTCAGTACCGGCCCGTCGGCCTCGGTGAGCACAAGTGGTTCAGGGCTGCGGTCAGGCATCGGCGTTCTCCTCAAGACTTCGATCAGCTGCTGTGGTCGCTCAAGTTAACTTCGACGGCGGCCAAAGGTCGACCAACGCGGCGAGGGTCTCTTTTGTGTGCGTCATACGGTCCTCACCCACCGCGGCGACAAGCCGCGCGTCGATCTCTGCGACAGTGGCAAACACGGCGTCGGACGCGGCCCTCCCGCGCGCAGTGAGGGTGACGAGCACCCGTCGCCGATCGTCAGGGTCAACGGATCGCTCGAGGTAGCCTCGTACTACGAGAGTGTCGACCAGTTGGCTCGCCGTTTGCTTGGACACACCCAGGTCAGCGATGACGTCACTCAGCCCAGAACCCCTCGACTCGATCAGCCCGAGCACGTAACCGCCGTTCGCAGGCATGTCGGTGAACCCCGCCTCGGTGAGCGCGTCGCGAATGAACATGCCATAGACGCCTCGACCAGGACGCAACAGGACTGGCAACATCACCTCAGGGCCGTACTTCGTGTCTCTGGCCACAGCCGCGATCATATAGACCATGCGGCGGACAGTCAACCTTTTGGACTACCTGCCCGGCTGACACCGACGCGGCGCCGGCCCCGGTCGTCCGGGCGTCGACCTACGGGCTCCTATGCGTCCAGGAACGCCCCGACATCAACGGCGAACTCGGTGTGATGCTGGAAGAGAAATCCATGTGCCGAATCCGGATAGATCTTGAGGGTGGATTGCGGGAGCAGCCCGGCCAATAAGTACGAGTACCGTGGAACGATCATCGGATCGCTGTCCCCGTTGGCGACGAATACCGGGACTCTGATGGCGCTCAATTTCTCTAGCAATGCATGGTTCGGGACACCCCACGCACAGACTGCGTCGTACTGACTTAATCGTGTGTCCCAGGTTGTCGGTTCGTCCCGGCCCTCCTGTCTCGAGTACATCCGACTCATTGCCTCCCTGCCTGCTTGTTGACTCGCGTCCGACGGCGCGAAGAACACGCGCAGATAGTCATCCGCGCTCGTCTCGGGCTTGCCGACTGCTTCGATCACCTCCGGAGCCCAACCATGCATCCCCGCCGCACCTTCCGGTGCAGACGACGCGAGAATCATCCTTCGCACGACATCAGGCCTCGAGAGCGCTATTTCCTGGGCGACAAAACTGCCGATGGAGAAGCCCAGGAGATCCACCTGCTCAAATCCCATTGCGGCGATGAAAGCGGTGGCGCCGAGCGCTATTTCCCGCACCGAGCTCTGCGCAGCGCCTGAGGTAGCTCCAACTCCCACGTTGTCGAACGCCACGATTTTGCGTTCCGAGGACAACGCGTCGATCAGAGCAGGGTCCCAGTTATCCAGGTTCCCCCTGAAGTGCTGAAGCAGCACTAAGGGAACGAGCCCATCGCCTGTCTCCCGGTAGGCGTACTTCACACCGTTGCTGGCGCTGATCCTATGGTTCGGGAGTCGGGCGTACGTCCCCGGCGTCATGCAAGATCTCCTGGTGCTTTCGTGGTCCACTCGACCAGGCTCACTTACTGTCCGCCCCTCCCTCCGCCAGAGCGACCAACTCACTTCTGGCCGCCTGCGCGATGTCGGACCCAGTGTTCGCATGCCCATTAATCCCCCATCCGCCATCGGGCGCCTCCGTGAGAAGTACCCAGGTGCGATCGACCAATGTGGCATCGCCAGCGGCAGCAGCAACGATGTCGGTCAACTCCTGCACGACTCCGAGTTGCTTGTCGCGGTCCAGCACGCCTGCTGGAGTCAGGACCTGCACGCGGACGTAGTTTCCGTCTCCATCGACGTTCGACAACCACCCGGCCGGGAGGTCGTGGACAAAGGCTGCGGTGTTCTTTTTGAACAGGGACAGCTCCGGAACCTTCTCCCACCGCATGACGGCGGCGGCAAGATCTCTGGCAAGTGTGTGCTTGTCGGCAAAGGTGCCCTCTTCCGAGTACACATCGATCATGGGCATGGGCCGCTCCTAGGGTTGACGACGAAGGACAGACGATCGAGGGCTAGCAAGAGCGGGATACCAGCTCCCGGTATCCGCCATTGAGCCAGCGCACCAGTACGTCGCCGTAGAGATCTGGTACTTCCTCCCACGCGAAGTGACCGGCTGGGAGAAGGTCCATTCTGCTGTGGGGTAGCCGCTCATGGAGGAACTCTTGGTTGGCCATTGGGACCAGGGGGTCGTCGCGTCCGCATACGATTTGGACCGGCGTCTCGATGCTGGGAAGCATCTCAGCCAAGCGAGGTAGTTCTGTCGGATAGGTGCGCACGTAGCGGGCTGACTCGACGAACCGGTCACCGGCGTACGATTCCAAGTAGTCCTGTCGGACATCCGGGGGCAGCGGGTCACCTGCCATGGCGTCGTAGGTGGGCCCGAGAATCTCGCTGGAGTCGATCTGACGCAACCCTTCGATATCCGGCGCCTCAATGATGTCCTTGAGTGATCCGCCGACCTGCAATGGAACGGCGGTACCGCCGCCGCCGATCACCAGGCTCCGCACGAGGAGGGGACTACTCGCGGCGGCCCACAGGGCGGCTGAGGTCCCGACATCTTGGGCGACCAGGTGGACCGGACCCAAGTCCCACTCCCTCACCATCTGCAGGAGGAACGCTCCCATCGCGGGCGGCGAGAGCAGATCGAGTTGACGCTCGGATTGTCCGAATCCGGGAAGATCGAGAGCAACGAGATGACACTGCTCGGCCAGTCGGCCCCATACCTTTCGAAATGCAAGAACGCTTTCAGGCCAGGGGCTGGTGAGTACAACGATCTCGGTCCCGCCGTGTCCTGCTTCGGCGAAGCGGATCTTGACGCCGTCTGCTTCTCGGATCGCGAGGTCCATCACCTTGCGTCAGCCTTTCTGGCGAGCATCGGAGCCCGTCGAGCACTCCATCCACTGTCCTCGCTGACCGCTCATCTGCACATCGCGTATTCATGTCATATCTCTTACGCCGACGATGGCCAGGTTGTTGTCCGCAATGTCCTCTGCAGTGCCGCGCGCGTGCCCGCTATCGTTGGGCTCAGGACTGAGGGTCGTGCAGGCCCGCCAGGCGGGTCAGCTCGACTCGTGAGTTGACGTCCAACTTGGCGAAGACGTGGCGCAGGTGGCCGCTGACGGTGTGCTGGGAGACAAAAAGCCGCTCGGCCACCTCTCGATTGGTCAACCCTTGCGCGACCAGCCTGGCCACGGTGAGCTCGGAGTCAGTCATGGCGCCCCAACCTCGCCCTGGCCGTTGCGCTACGACGAGGCGTCGACGCACGCCTAAGGCTCTCAGACGGCCGCGCACCCGGCCGACATCCCAGGTTGCACCCGCATGGGCGTACAACTCCAAGGCTCGGCCGAAGACCACGACACCTTGGTGGGTGTCGCCCTCCTCAACTGTGGCGACTCCCAGATCCTCCAGCGCGGCGGCGCTGGCCAGGGGACGAGGACCTCCCTCATAGAGCGCGACCGCTTCGGACAGGTCCTTTCGACTGTGATCAAGCAGGCCCTTGGCGTGGCGTGCGGCCGCCGCGATCGACCGGGTCTGGGGATTGAGCCGAGCCCGGCACTGAGATGCTCCAGCGGCATGTTCAGCGAGTTCGTCGTCGTGCGCCGCGAGTGCGATATGGATCAGGCGAGCCTCGTCGCCCACGTCCATGGGGAAGAGCGGCACAATGGACATGCGTTCCTCGTCTCCCAGAGAGCGGATCCACTCGTGGGCGCCAGCGACGTCGCCACCGGCCATTTCCTGTAACGCGAGGAGCCAGGCGGCGTGACGGCGGACGCTCGGAACGCTCTGGCCGAGCATCACCAGGGCAATCTCGCGAGCCCTCCGAGAGAGGCCGGGGTCGCCCAGGTGGAGGGCGACCCGACCGAGCGCCACCACCCCTGCTGCGTCCAAAACACTGACGACTTGAGGCGCCATCTCCACGGTGAGCTGGCCCTCAAGGGCGGCAGCGGCGTCGGTCAGTCGGCCCGCCTGCAACAGCTGCCTGCCGCGCCCGATCTCGGTAATTGCTAAGGGCCCACCCCTGACGGTCGCGTTGGGCGGAGGCGACCGCTTCGGTGGACATCTGCAGCGATTCATCGAGGCGATCGACCATGGTCAGCACATCGCAGCGCCATTGGTAGCTGAGATGCCCCCGGGTATCATCACTGGTCCGAAGGCCGGTACGCAGGGCCCTCTCAACCATTTCGAGCGCTCCGAGAAAGTCTCCGTCGACATACTTGAGTCCGGATTCGGCCAGCTCCAATGCAAACCGTCCGCCAATGTCATTGCTCATTCGGATGGCCGCTGCCACCTCTTCGAGCATGGCTCGTGCATCATTGCAGCGGCCCGCTGTCACCAGGTTGTGGAACAACAGCGCCAGGTGTCGTGCCCGTAGGGGGCCCGCGAGACCGGGAAGGGCGAGAGCCAGGCGCCCGGCGTCGGCGCGCACGTCGGGGGACAGCGCGAACATGCCGGCCACGCTGAGATGGACCTCTGCCTCCTGCTCGGGCGGGAGCACCAAATGCAACGCAGTGTCGGCGAACGCTTTGGCCTCTTCGCCACGCCCGGCGGCGTGCAACCAGACCGCGGTCTGAGCCACCAGAGGCCCCCGCAAGGGGTGCCGCCGCGACGCCAGTTCGAGGCCGCGTTGGCCCAGGTCGGCGGCCGTGCCGGGATCGGTCGTGCCGAGCGTCTCGGCGGCCTTCAACAGCGTCGCGATAGCCACCTCATCGCCCTCTTCGGCGCTCTCCGCAAGTTGCGTCGCCACCTCCACCGGCAGTGCTCCCCCGGCAAGGAGTACGGACGCCGCCTGTCGATCGAGGGAGCGAAGCACCGAGACGGGCACGCTGGCTCGCACCGCCTCCAGCGTGAGGTCATGACCGAACATGAGCCGGCCGTCGCATTCCGCCAACAGATCGGCGTGCACCAGCTCGTCAACCGGCGCAAGCAGCTCCGACGGTGACAGGTTGAGCATTGCCCCAACGTCGTCGAGAGAGAACCTCCGTCCGAGCGCGGCAGCAACCGTCGCTACTTGACGGGCGGAATCAGACATTCGCTCCAGCCGCAAACGCATGCTCTGACTCACACGATGAGGCAGACGCCACTCGACCAACTCGGCTCGTCCTGATTCGACGCGGACAAGTCCTTCCTCACGCAATCCGGAGAGGAGTTCCACGAGAAGGAACGGGTTGCCGGCCGGTCGCTCGGCCATTTTCAGCAACTCGCTGTCAGGTTCCGCCCCGAGGACGTCTGCCGCCATCTGGGCGACCCCAGCGTTGTCCAGAGGTCCGAGGGAAATCTTGGCCGCACCCTGGGTCTCCAGGAGCTCCACGGCGCTTCGAACCTGGGGCGATCCCTGACCTGGCCGAAGGGCGATCACCCAGCCAATCGGTACCGTGGCCAGGCGAACCGGCAAGCCCCGGAGAGCCGCGGCCGTACCGCTGTCAGCCCATTGAACGTCGTCAAGGCAGACCAGGAGGGGTCCCTTGAGTGCTGCCCCCTCAAGAAGCGTTTCGAGGTCCTGCAGCAGCCAATATCTCTGCTCGGGAGACGCGTGAGCATTGCCCAACGTGGTCCGTTCAAGGATCGGGGGAAGCCCCTCGAACAGGGCCTCCATCAGCACCGACAGTTGGACAACGGTGTCTGCCGGGTCCGCTGCACCAGAGCCGACCCTTATCGAGAGTCGGGCCGCCATGGCCGCCACTTCTGAGAGAAGGCGGCTCTTTCCCATCCCGGCGCCCCCCTCAATCAGCACGACCGAGCCGACGCCTGAAAGAAGCTGATCCAGGTGTTGGCCCAGGACCGTGAGCTCTGTGTCGCGGCCACGAACCGCCTCTTTGGGAGCACGCTCCTTCGACGGGACCATTTGTAGTGCCACTAGCGGCACCGGGGCCGATACGCGATAACTCGCACGAACACCATCGTATGAACTGCGCACTGACTCTGCCGCCGGGGCCGATGTCCCCGGATGACACCCCCCGCTGGCCCGGGGTGCCACCCCGGGGATGTCGGACGCTCGTTCCAGCCGTCGTCCTCCGCACCCCCGGGAGGAATAGCGCGATCGTGCGATGTGCGTGACGACTTCTCGTGCGCACATTGAATTCCTCCGACAGGTACCCCAAAGGAGTTCACCATGGCATCCAACCCAACTGTCGTCCTCGTTCATGGCGCCTTCGCAGACGCATCCGGGTTTACCGGGGTGATACGTGAGCTCCAGTCCAAAGAGGTCGAAGTGAGAGCTCCGATGAACCCATTGCGGAGTCTTTCTTTCGACGCCGATGCCATCGCCAGATACGCCAACAGCATTGAGGGACCCATCATCCTCGCCGGGCACTCCTACGGCGGCGCGGTCATCACGCAGGCCGCACCGTCGATCAAGGGTGTCATCGGCCTCGTGTTTTTGTCCGCCTTTGCGCTTGACGAGGGCGAGAGCGCCGCCAGCATCCAAGAGCCCTTCCCTCCGTCTTTGGTGGGGAAGAACGTGGAGCCGACTCCCTATGACGCGCCGGGGGCGCCAGGTGGACCCGACCTGTTCATCCCGATCCCGCTTTTCCACGAGGCGTTCTGCGCGGACCTGCCGGCCGAAGTCGCCGCCGCGATGGCCGTGAGCCAGCGACCGGTAAGCGCGGCGGCCTTTACCGAGAAGGCCACCGTCGCCGGATGGAAGAACCTGCCGTCGTGGTACATGGTCTCAGAAGAGGACAACGCCATCCCTCCCGACTGCGAGCGCTTCATGGCCAAGAGGGCGAACGCCGTTGTCGAGTCGGTGAGTGGCGGATCGCACGCTGCATTCATCGCCCAGCCCGGCGTCGCAGCGGCCCTCATCCTCAAGGCCATGCAGGCCGCGTAAGGAGCCATCGACGCACTGCCAGCCTGTGTACCGGGGGTTCGTCAGATCGGGCCGCGGCCTCGGCGCTCGCCCGGTTCATCCCGCATGCCTGCGCCTTTGCTCCTGCCCGCCCTACGCTCCAGAACGTAGTGGCCGAGTCGTGAGGGAAGGAATTGAGCATGAGCATGCCGCCTGGAATTCGGGTCATTGACACCATGATGGGGTTGCCGGGCGGAGATCGGCGCTGGTGGACCCGGTCCATGGCACCCCTTCTTCTCGATGCGGAAAGTCAGCGAGACCTCATCCATGCGGCCGGGTACATGTACAAGGACCTTCCCGATTCGGACCCCGCCGAGGATCCGGTCGAGTCCCTGTTGGGCCAGATGGATGCGTTTGGCATCGACATCGGAATGATCCCCGTCACTTTCGATGACGAACCCAGCCGGAGAGCCATCGCCGAACACAGCGATCGACTCGTCGGGAGCTTCGCGGTAGATCCCAACCGGGGGATGGAGGCCGTTCGCTCCTTGCGCCGGGCCGTCGACGAACTGGGGGTGGTCGCCGCTTCGTTCTTTCCCTGCGGCTGTGTCCCTCAGGTGCCGATCAACAACAAGCGGGCTTATCCGATCTACGCCTGCTGCGTCGATCTGGACATTCCCATCTTCGTCAACGCCGGCGTGCCCGGACCCCGGGTGCCCATGGGTGCCCAGAAGGTTGGCCTCGTCGACGAGGTCTGCTGGTTCTTCCCCGATCTGCGGATCGTGCTTCGTCACGGCGGCGAGCCGTGGGAAAAGCTGGCGGTGAAGCTGATGGTCAAGTGGCCCAATCTGTACTACTCGACCAGCGCGTTCGCGCCACGCTATTACCCGAAAGCGATCGTCAACTACGCCAACACCCGGGGCGCCGACCGGGTCCTCTATGCCGGCTACTATCCCTCCGGCCTCACGCTCGAACGAAGCTTCGCTGAGTTAGCCGATGTCCCCTTCCGTGAGGCCGTCTGGCCGAAGTTTCTGCGGGAGAATGCCCTCGGGCTCTTGAGGCTGGATGGTCGACGCCAACAGACGGCTCTTCCGGAGGCAACAGGATCGTAAAGGGGTAATGGGGCCACCATCTGGCCTGCCAGGTCGCCCGGATTGACTCCCCCGGCAATTGTCCTGATAATGAGGGTGTGCGGGGAACCCAGAGCGTTCTGCCGACTGAGAACGAGCGCCAGGGTGGCTTGGCAGTCTGGGCGCCATCGATCGTGCCTCCGATCGGCACCGAGTTGAGCGACGAGCAGAAAATGGCGTGCACGTTCCGGATCCTCGCTCACGAGGGATTCTCTGAGCACATTGCCGGCCACATCACCTGGCAACGTGACGGCGAGGACACCCTCTTGGTCAATCCGTGGGGTCTCTGGTGGAATGAGATCACCGCCGGCGACCTGTGCACCGTGGACATGGATGCCAACGTGGTGGCGGGCAAGTGGGACGTGACGCCGGCCATCCACATTCATACCGAGTTGCACCGCCGACGCCGTGACGCCCGGGTGGTCATCCACAACCATCCCTACTCCGTCTGCGTCATGGCATCACTGGGACGCCTGCCGGAGCTCTTGCATCAGACCGGCACCATGTACGACGAGGACATGGTGCTCATCAGCGAGTACGGAGGTGAGATCGACTCCCCGGCGCTGGGCGAAGAACTGGCGGATCGGATCGGCGCCGCCAACGTGGTCATCCTCGGGAACCATGGCGCCATCGTGACCGGATCGACGATCGAAGAAGCCACCTTCCGAGCCGCCGCATTGGACCGGGCCTGCCGCCTGGCCTATGACGTGCTCGTGACGGGACTGCCGCCCCTGACGATCCCTCGTCACGTGATCCCCGGAATCAAAGCATCACTGATCGAGCGCGGCTCGACCGTGTACTTCGCCGGCGCCGTTCGCCAGCTTCTCCGTCGCGAGCCCGAGGTGCTGCGGTGACCACGGCTCGGGTCCTGGTCGTCGAAGGCGCCATATTGGGAGGGTGCTCGTGATCTCACTCGACGATCTGACTTCGAATCGCAACTTCACCAAGGGGGGCCGCGAGGGTGAGCGTACGGTCACCTTCCTGCCCGACCCACCGGCAGCCGAACGCAAGTACACGGTCATCTCCGCCGATGATCACATCGTCGAGCCACCGCACGTCTTCGAGAACCGGGTGCCCCAGAGGTTCGCCGATCGCGCTCCACGGGTCATCGAGAAAGACGACGGAAGCCAGACCTGGCTCTACGACGGTGCCGAGCTCCCCAACGTCGGGTTCAACGCCGTGGTCGGTCGCCCGGTCGAGGAATGGCGGATGGAGCCGGCCCGCTTCGACGAGATGCGGCGGGGTGCGTGGGATATCGACGAGCGCATCCATGACATGGACCTCAACGGGATCTATGCCTCGGTGAACTTCCCTTCTTTTCTCCCCGGATTCGCCGGACAGCGCCTCCAGCAGGTGACCAAGGATCCGGAGCTGGCCATGGCCTCGGTACGGGCATGGAACCAGTGGCACCTCGAAGAGTGGGCCGGCACCCATCCCGGGCGCATCATCCCCTGCCAGATCCCGTGGTTGTTGGACCCCGACGTCGGTGCGGCGATGATCCGCTCGAACGCGGAACTCGGGTTCCGGGCTGTCTCGTTCAGCGAGGACCCGAGCCGGCTCGGCCTTCCGTCTATCCACTCCGGGCACTGGGAGCCGTTCATCCGAGCCTGCGCCGAGACCGGTACGGTGATCAACCTCCATATCGGCTCTTCGGGCTCCTCGCCCGGGACTTCGGCGGACGCCCCACCCGACGTGGCCGGCGTCCTGTTTTTTGCCTATGCCATCTTCGCCGCCGTCGACTGGCTGTTCTCCTTGGTCGCCGTGCGCTACCCAGATCTCAAGGTCTGCCTGTCCGAGGGTGGGATCGGCTGGGTCCCGGGGTTGCTCGACCGGCTCGACCACATGGACTCCTACAACGACATGTACGGAACATGGCGGGGGGATGCGACGCCGTCGGAGGTGCTGCAACGGAACTTCTGGTTCTGCGCCGTGGAGGACCAGTCGACGTTCCCGCTCCGACACCGCATCGGCGTTGACCACATTCTCCTCGAGTCCGACTACCCCCACTGCGATTCGACGTGGCCCCGCACGCAGGCGGTCATCGAAGAGGAGCTCGGTGGTCTGCCCGAGGACGACATTCGCAAGATGACGTGGGAGAACGCCTCCCTGCTGTACCGGCACCCGGTCCCCGAGTCGATACAGCAGGACCCCAACGCATTCTGAGGTCATGGATCGGACTGCCGACTCGTCCCTGCATCACCGAGGGACGGGTGCAGGGACGGCAACAGAACGCGACCAGATGGTCCCCGGCAGGTCCCGAAGGGATTCGGCCCGGTCGTGGGTCGGCGAGCTGCAGACGAAGAGGGAGCGGCCGTCGGCTCCTCCGAGCACACACGCTTGACCCATCCCTCCGGGCGCCTCGTACGAGTCGAGCACCCGACCTCCTTCGGCGACCCGAAGGATCTCCCGTGTCGCCGGTGAGGCGATCCAGAGTGCTCCCTCCGCGTCGAGGCTGATGCCGTCGGGCCGAGCGAGCTCCCAGATCGGCCCAGGTCTGGCGAGTCCCTAGCATCCCGTCACGTGCGATGGTGAACGAGCTCACCCGGGATGCACTGGTCTCCGCCACCAGGAGGGTGGCCCCATCGGGCGTGATGGCCATTCCGTTGGGAAACCACAGGTCGTCGCCAGATTCGTGCACCGCGCCGTCGAGGTCGACCACGGACAGGTGGGCGGACGCACGTGGCGCCCCGGCTTCGTAGTCGTACCCGAAGTTGCCGATATAGGCCACTCCCGACGGTGCCACCACCATGTCGTTGGCCGGACCCCGGGCGACGCCGCTCAGGTCCGCTTCGAGGTGGCACGAGATCCCGTCGAAAGCCAGCAGGCGACGGTCGGACATCGACACGACGAGGAGCGTTCCGTCCGGGCGCCAGCCGAGCCCCGATGGGCCCGTCGGGACGTCCACTACGACGGTAACGTCGCCCGTGGCGGCGATTCGTTTGACCCGACCATCGAAGATGTCGGAGAACCACAAGGCGTCGTGGTGCCAACGCGGAGCCTCGGGGAACGCCAGGCCGGAAGCGATGAGCTTCCAAGGGGAGTCGGCCCTCGTTCCGAAGGAGTCAGCCACCGGGTGGTCTCGGTTCTCGAGGCAGTCCGAGGACCCGTTCGGCAATGACATTGCGCTGGATCTCCGACGTCCCGCCGAAAATGGTGCCGGAGCGGGCGAAGAGGAAGGTCGACTGAGCCGGGCTGGCGGGATAGTCATGCAGGGCCGCCCGGCGGCCCATCCCCACGCCGACGACGGGCGCCGCACCGGACGCTCCGCTGAGGATCTGGCCACTGGGGCCGAGGACGTCGATGCCGAGGTCGGTGAGTCGCTGATGGAGCTCGGTCCAGTGCACCTTCGTGAGGGACTGCAGTCCGGCCAACCCGTCCTGTAATTCCGGACGCACCAGACCGGTGACCATCCTGTAGCCGTTGATCCGCATGATCTGGATGTCCGTCCACAGCCGTGCCAGTCGCTGTCGGATGATCGGGTCGGTCAGCCGTCCATTGTGACGCGCCGCGTCGATGATGCCCAGGGCTTCTCCCTCGAAGCGGCGGTAGCTGGTGGTAGCCGAAATGCCCCGCTCGAAGCCGAGCGTGGAGTTCGCCACCACCCACCCGTTGCCTTCACCTCCGAGGACGTTGTCGACCGCACAGCGGGCGCCCTCGAAGTGCACGCGGGCGAACCCCGCCGTGCCGTCGGGCTGGGCGATGGGCTCCACCACGACGCCCGGTTGATCCATCTCCACCAGAAGATACGAGATGCCCCGATGCCGGGGCGCCCGGGGATCCGTCCTGGCCAGAAGAAAGACCATGTCGGCGTCGGGAGCTTCGCTGGTCCAGATCTTTGTCCCGTTGATGACCCAGTCTTCCCCGTCACGTACCGCGGTGGTCTGGAGGGACGCCAGATCAGAACCGGCGTCGGGCTCGGAGAAGCCCTGGCACCAGATCTCCGTGCCGCGCACGATCGGGGGCAAGAACCGCTTCTTCTGACGGTCGTCACCCCAGTGCAAGATGGTGGGACCGACCAGGATCTCCCCCCCGGCCGGAGGCTGGATCGGTGCTCCGGCCTCGGCCAATTCTTCGGTCAGGATGACCGACTCCAGTGGGGAGAGGCCCTTGCCTCCGTATGCAACGGGCCAGGTCGGGCAGCTCCAGCCGGTTCGGTGCAACATCTCGTTCCACTCCTGACAGAAGGCGTCCCAGCCCGCACCGGTCGGACGTCGCCCGCCGCGCCACCCGTCCGGCAAGACATCGTCGAGCCACTGACGAATCGAGGCGCGGAAGCGCTCGGCTTCTTCGGAATAGCTGAGATCCATGCGTCCTCCTAGAATCGCCAATCCTAGGAGCACCCGGAGATCAGCTGACTGAAAGATCCGGCTTACACCGACAAGGAGATCGCCCGTGGTCGACGCAACGCCCGGACCCTCCGACGGACTCGTGATCGAACAGCGCGGATGCGGTGGGGTGGATCACTCTCGATCGACCCGATGTGCGGAACGCCATCAGTCACGGCCAGCGCGTAGAACTCGTGGCTACCCTGTCGCGCTGGTCCGCCGAGCCTACCGTGCGGGCCGTGGTGATCACCGGCTCGGGGGGCAGCTTCTGCGCCGGCGCCGACCTCCGCTCCAACGAGAGCCCGCCCGAGCGTCCCGACGGCGCCCCCGAGCGCATCGGAGGGGATCTGGTCCGGCGTCAAAAGCGCAGCGCCCAGAGCCTCATCGCCGGCATACTCGACTGTGAGAAACCGGTCATTGCGGCCCTCAATGGGGTGGCGGCGGGTATGGGGGTCCACGTGGCGCTCGCCTGCGACTTCGTCGTCGCCGCCCGCGGCGCCCGCCTCCTGGAGGTGTTCGTGTCCCGGGGCTTGGTGCCCGATGCCGGCGGCGCATATCTCCTCACCCGGCTCATCGGGATGCAGAAGGTGAAGGAGATCCTGCTCCTCGGTGACGCGCTCTCGGCCGATCAAGCCCTCGAGCTCGGCCTCGTCAACCGCGTGGTGAGTGAGGACGAGCTCGAGGACACCGTGGCTGCGCTGGCGGAGCGGCTGGCGGCTGGCCCGACCCGGACCCTTGCCCTCACCAAGTGGATGATCAACCGGGCTGTCGACTCCGATCGGTCCGCCTGCTTCGAGGACGAAGCGATGGCGGTGGAGATGAATATGCACTCCCGCGACGCCCAGGAGGGGCTGGCTGCCTTTGTGGAACGTCGCCACGTCCACTATCTCGGTTGGTGAAGCCTGGACGGCCGGAACGGCCAACCGGCGCTACTGTCACGGAGGAGAAAGGGGTAGCCATGGGCACCATCCCGCTGTTCGACTGCGACAACCACATCTACGAGCCCCCCGATGCGGTCACCCGGTTCCTGCCCGACGAATACCTCAACCGCGCCATCACCCCGGTCACGCTGGCCAACGGGGAGGAGGGCCTGCTGGCCGGCGGCCGTCTGGTGACCGGGTTGGATCACCCGATCGACATGGCCCACCGGCCCGGTGCCCTAAAGACGATGCTCCGGGAGATGAAGTCGGGCAAGCCCACCGACAGCTACGCCCTGGAGCCCCTTCGCCCCGAGTACCTCGAACGGGAGCCTCGCCTCGCCCTCATGGACCGCCAGGGGATCGAGAGCGCCATCCTCTATCCGGCGACCATGGGAACCATGGCCGAGCACTACGTGCGAGGCGTCAAGCCCCTCTACGCGAACTTGCATTCCTACAACCGGTGGCTCAACGAGACCTGGGGGTTCGACTACCAGGGCCGCATCTACACCCCAGCCGTCCTCTCGCTCCGGGATCTCGACGAGGCGGTGCGCGAGCTCGACCACGTGCTCGGCCTCGGGGCCACCTTCATCATGCTCAATGCCGGGCCGGCCTACGGTCGCTCGCCCGGTGATCCGTACTTCGATCCCTTCTGGGCCAGGATCAACGAGGCCGGAGCGAGTGTGGCGTATCACATCGGGGAGTTCTGGTACAACGAGCATCTCAGCCCGGCGTGGGGACTCGATCCCGAGCCCGTGTTCTTCGAGATGTCCGCCTGGCAGTGGCAGAACTGCTGGGGCGAGCGGCCGATTGAGGACACCCTGGCCGCCCTCATCCTCGACAACCTCTTCGGCCGGTTCCCCAGGATTCACGTGGTGGCCTCCGAGTTCGGCGCCGAATGGGTGCCCCATTTCGTGCGCCATCTCGACAAGAGTCGCGGGATGGGGAGACGGGGGCCGTGGATCGGCGGCAAGTTGACCGAACGGCCGAGCGCTATTTTCCAACGCCACGTCAGGGTCTGTCCGTATCCGGAGGACGACGTCGTCAAGATCGTGCGGGACCTGGGCCACTGTGACTCGATCGTCATGGGTTCCGATTTCCCCCACGGCGAAGGAATGGCGGAACCGCGTGAATTCGAGGCGTTGGTCGCCGATCTCTCGGCCCCCGAGCAACAGAAGATCCTCCATGACAACGCCCTGACTCTCGTCGGCAGAGGATGACCACCGCCTTCGGCCGATGAACCAAGGCTCGGGTCCAAGGCGGCGGCGTTGCCGGGCTCACGAGCCGGGCCACAGCGGGTTCAACACCGACCGGAGTGCGGCACCGATCTCGCCCTTCGCCTCGTCGGCCGCTTCGAGCACCGTCAAGAAATTCAAGAAGCCGTGGAACATCCCCGGCACGCGGTGGATGGTGGTCGGCACGCCCGCCTCGATCAGCACGCGACCGTAGGCCTCACCTTCGTCGCGGAGTGGGTCGTATTCGGGAACGATGATCAAGGCGCGGGGCAGATCCCGATGGCTGGAGGCGCGTAGAGGGGAGGCGTAAGGGTTGTCCCCATCTTCGCTGTGCGTGAGGTACTGGTCCCAGTAGTACATGACCTCCCGGCTCCTCAGGAAGTAGTCGTCCCCGACGTTGCGATGGGAGTCGGTCTGGTCGGAGTAGTCGATGACCGGGTAGAGAAGTACTTGGAGCGCTATCTCGGGCCCGTTGCGATCTCGTGCCATTTGGGCCACGGCGGCCGCCAGGTTCCCTCCGGCGCTGTCCCCCACCACGGCCATGCGTTGTCCGTCGAATCCGAAAGTCGATGATTGCCCCGCCATCCAGGCCGTGGCCGCGTAGCAGTCCTCCACGCCGACGGGAAATCGATGTTCGGGTGCGAGCCGGTAGTCGACCGCGACGACAACACACCGAGAGGCGTTGCAGATGGCACGACAGAGTGCGTCGTGCGAGTCGAGATCGCACAGCACCCAGCCACCGCCGTGAAAGAACATGGCCAGCGGGGCCGAGCTACCGATGCCCTCCGGACGGTAGATCCGCACCGGGATGGCCCCGTTCGGTCCGGGAACGAGGTGGTCCGAGACGTCCCCGACCTCCTCACCCTTCGCCGGTCCGATCTGGGCTGTGGACTCAGAGATCCGCCTCCGCATCTCCGTGCCCGAAACGGTCGTATCCACCTGTGGAAAGGTGGACTCCATGTATTCGATGATCGCTGCGGCTTTGGGGTCAATCGCCATTGGATCCCTCTTCCCTTTCAGTGGCGCGGCCGAGCTGGCGGATCTGACGGTACCGCGTTGAGCGGATTCGTCGTGTTCCAGTCCGAGCCCATCTCCTTGGAATGTACAGGACGAACCGGACGCCGGCCCTGCCCGGACGAGTCGTAAGCTTTGGTGAAATGCTCGAGGACGTAGACGGACCACCTGGACAGCGGGTCCCGGTGCGATTCGCGGCGCGCACCGTGTGGGACTTGATTGCCCGGCGAGCCACGGACACTCCTGACGCAGTGATGGCGATCGACGAGCAGCGGCGATCTCTGACCTTTGGGCGCTATGAGCAGCGCTGCCAGCAGGTGGCCGCGGGATTGCAGGCGCTCGGGGTGACGGCAGCGACCCACGTCGCCTGGCAGCTGCCGACCTGTCTGGACGCCTTGGTCCTCTTCGGTGCCCTGGCTCGACTGCAGGCCGTTCAGATTCCTCTCGTCCCGCTCTATCGCGATCGCGAGATGTCATTCGTCCTCAGGCAGACCAAGGCGAGCTTCGTCGTCGTGCCCGGAATGTGGCGCGGCTACGACTACACGGCGATGGCCCGACGTGTCGCGGGAGGGCTGACCGAGCCCATCACCACCTTGATCACTGACCACGGTCTGCCCGAGGGGGACCCGGCGAGCCTGGCCAGTGCGGCCCTACCGTCCACTCAGTCGTGACCGAGAGCCGGTGCGCTGGATCTACTACACGTCGGGGAGCACGGCGGACCCCAAGGGTGTGCTGCACAGCGACGGCACGCTGGGGACGGTCGCCGCCATCCTCGTCGACCGTCTGCGCATGAGGGGGGACGACCGGATTGCCATGGTCTTTCCGTTCGCCCACATCGGCGGCTCCAACTTGCTGTTGAGCGCGCTCATGGTTGGTTGCCGCTGCATCTGCGCGGAGTCGTTCGATCCGCTGGCAACCGTGGACTTCCTGGCCGAAGAAGGGGTCACGCTGGCCGGAGCGGGGACCGTTTTCCACTCGGCATACCTGGCGGCGCAGCGGCGCACGCCGAGCCGGCGGATTTTTCCGAACGTGCGCGCGTTCCCGGGAGGTGGCGCCCCGAAACCGGCCCACCTGCACTACGAAATCAAAGCCGAACTGGGTGGGGCGGGGATCGTCTCCGCCCTCGGCCTCACCGAGTGCCAGATCGTCGCCATGTGCGACATGGACGATCCCGACGAGAAGTTGGCGACGACCGAGGGGCGGCCGGCCCCGGGCGCACGGGTCAAAGTGGTCAACCCGGACGAACGCGTCTGCGGCCCCAACGAGGAAGGAGAACTGCGCCTGATCGCGCCGCAAATGTTCCTTGGGTATGTCGATTCGGGTCTCAATGCGGACGCGTTCGACTCACACGGCTACTTCCGTACCGGCGATCTCGGATTCTTCGACCAGGAAGGCTACGTGCACGTCGTCGGTCGGCTCAAGGACGTCATCAACCGTAAGGGGGAGAACATCAGTGCCAAGGAGATTGAGGACGAGCTCTACCATCATCCCGACATCCGGGAAGTGGCGGTGATCGGAGTGCCGGACCCGGTGTCGGGGGAACGCTGCTGCGCGGTGATCGTCCCGTCCGACCCGGGCAGGCGCCCCGACATGGCCGGGGTGCAGGAATTTCTGGACAATCGTGGTCTGATGCGCCAAAAATGGCCGGAACAGCTGGAGTTTGTCGGCGAGTTGCCGCGCGCACCGGCAGGAAAAGTTCTCAAGGAAGAACTGAAAAAGCGCTTTGCTTCGCCACCATAGGTCCTCGGCCGATGAAGGCGCCGCCCTCGCTCAATGTCGATCCAGCGGATTGTCCCGCAGGTGTTGGGAAAGGTCGCCGATGAGGTCACCGATGATGTAACGATCGCGGAACCTCCACTTTCCTTCTACCTTCTCGAACACATCGTGGTAGCGCCCAGCGATGACGCACTGCAGGCTGAGCTCTGGCGTGGCCTGGAACACGGTGAAATACGAGCGTGTCCGGGCCGACACACCGTCGGGATCGATCTCTACGATCGTGTTGGTGGTGACGTGCTTGGTCCGAAGGGTCTGGTCGTCGTAGACCTTGTCGTGAGCGGTCTTCAGGGCGTACACCTCGTCGTAGCCGAACTTCTCCTCGCCGTTGTGCACCCGGTAACCGGAATGACGGAACAGTTCGGCCACGCCGGCGAAGTCTGCCGCATCCTGGAGTTCACAGTAGGAGTACAACAGATTGAGGATCTGATATTCATCCGAAAGCACCCGGGATTCCTCCTGTCTGATCGCAGCGTCCGGACCTGCGGGCACAGGCAACCGTAGTCCCTGGCGTCCCTCGAACGCGGCTGCTAGGTTGGCCAACGGCTGGTGGCCTCGGGGGGCACCCCATAGAAGGACACGGGATGGCAGGCATCACGCTGGACGACATGGAACACCGCGCCGGATTCATGCGGAGCAAGAAACCGGACAAGGTCACCTTGTTGCCCGACCCGCCTCGAGCGGAGCGCCACCTGGTGCTCATCTCCACCGACGATCACCTGGTCGAGCCGCCGCAGATGTTCGAAGGGCGGTTGCCCCGAAAGTTCCAGGACGATGCCCCACGGGTGATCGAAAATCCCGGGGGTGGTCAGGCGTGGCTCTACGACGGCAAGGTCAACCCCCAGATCGGTTTGGCCGCGGTGGCGGGGCGGCCGATCGAAGAATGCTCGTACGAGCCGGTGCGGTTCGAGGAGATGCGCCCCGGCGCCTGGGACGTCGACGCCCGCGTGCGCGACATGGATCTCGACGGGGTGTACGCCTCCGTCAATTTCCCCTCGGCCATGGCGGGGTTCTGTGGCCACAGGCTGCAGTTGGGCGTGAGCGACCCCGGGTTGGCGCTCGCCGTGACCCGCGCCTTCAACGACTGGTATCTGGAGTCGTGGGTCGGTGCGCACCCGACGCGGTTCATTCCCTGCCAGATCCCGTGGCTGCTGGACCCCGAGGTGGCCGCCGCCGAGGTGCGGCGCAATGCCGCCCGCGGCTTCAGGGCGATCTCGTTCAGCGAGAACCCCGAGCCGCTCGGTCTTCCTTCCATTCACACCGGCTACTGGGATCCCCTCCTGGCGGCCTGCGAGGAGACCGACACCGTCATCTGCCTCCATGTCGGTTCGTCCGGGTCGACCCCCACCACCTCGAGCGACGCCCCGGGCGATTGCATCGGCGTGTTGTTCTTCGGGTTCGCCATGTTCGCTGCCGTGGACTGGCTGTACTCGAAGATCCCGGTCCGCTTCCCCAACATCAAGATCTGCCTGTCCGAGGGCGGCGTGGGTTGGGTCGCCGGCCTGCTCGACCGGCTCGACCACGTCGGCCGCTACCAGGCTATCTACGGGACGTGGGAGGGGATCGATCTCACACCTCGTGAAGTCATGCAGCGCAACTTCTGGTTCTGCTCGCTCGAGGAGGTCGCCGCCTTTGACGTCCTCGACTCCATCGGTGCCGACAACGTCACGGTCGAGACCGATTATCCGCATCTGGACAGCACGTGGCCCAACTCGCAGGAGATCCTCTGGCGACAGGTGGGCGGCCTGGACCCCGTCGACGCGCAAAAGATCGCCTGGCGCAACGCGGCCACGCTGTTCCGCCACGAGGTGGCCCCGTCAGTCATCGAGGACCCGGATAGTTGGTGATGGGTGGACGCTGAGCTCGTCATAAAGGGCGGCACGGTCGTCGACGGCACCGGGTCGCCACAACGACGGGCCGACGTGGCGGTCCACGGCGGGAAAGTGGTCGCCATCGGCGAGGGGCTCGCCGGGGTCGACGTCATCGATGCGACGGGACGGATCGTGGCGCCCGGATTCTTCGATATCCACACGCACTACGACGCCCAGGTCTTTTGGGACCCTTCCCTCTCCTCCTCGTGTTGGCACGGCGTCACGTCCGTCATCGCCGGCAACTGTGGGTTTTCACTGGCGCCGACCCGCGCGCCACAACGGGCGTCGATCGTGCGGACCCTTCAGGCCGTCGAGGACATGTCCGAGCGGATGCTCAACGCCGGGATCGAGTGGAGCTTCGAGACCTTCGCCGAGTACCTGTCCGCGGTCGAACGCCGCGGCACAATCCTCAATTTCGGCTGCTATGTCGGCCACAGCCCGGTCCGACTCTTCGTCATGGGGGACGAGGGGTATGAACGGGAGGCGACACCCGACGAGATCTCCCGAATGCGGGCGGTCGTGGCCGAGGCCATGCGGGCGGGCGCCATCGGCTTCGCGTCGAGTTTCTCGGCCAACCACCGTGGCGACGGCGGCCGACCGATCCCGCCGCGCAACGGCACCAAGGACGAGTTCGTGCAGTTGGCCTCGGTGCTCGGTGAGCTCGGGCGCGGTGCGGTCACCTACGCACCCGGCCAACTGGTGACGTGGCGGGACAGCTACGAGATCCAGCCAGCGATCGGTCGGCCACTGATGTGGACGCCGATGCTCACGACGTACCCGGAAGCCGACCACACGGGCGTCATGAAGGTGCACGCCGAGGGCCGGGCTGCGGGGGCGGACGTACGCCCGCAGGTGACGTGCCTGCCCCTCAAGGTCCAGTTGCGGATGGACAACCCCTACTACTTCCGCACCGTTCCCATCTTCCTCGAGCTGCTCGGCCGGGACCCCTCTGAGTTCCCGGCCTTCTACGGCGACCCGGCCTGGCGGGCCGAGGCGACGCGGCAGGTGCCCGACGTCAAGCCACCGGTCGTGTGGGACAAGTTCTTCGTCGCAGAGACGGCGACCCACCCCGAACTGTTGGGGCGGGACGTGGCGTCGATCGCGCGCGAGCGGCGTTGCACCGAGATCGACGTGATGTGCGACCTCTCCCTCGACGATCACCTCGGGACCCGCTTCCTGGTGATCCTCAGTAACGACGTGGACGGCCCGGTGATCGATCTCATGAACCAGCCGGGCGCCGTGTTCGGCCAATCCGATGCCGGCGCACACGTCGCCCAGCTCTGCGACGCCAACATGCCGACCGAACTTCTGGCGCATTGGGTGCGCGACCGCGGCGCGCTCACGCTCGAGCACGCCGTGTACAAACTGACGGCCGAGCTTGCCGACCTGTACGGGCTGGCCGATCGCGGCAGGTTGGTCCCAGGTTCGGCGGCTGACGTGGTGGTCATCGACCTGGCCGAGGTCGACCCGGGGCCTTTGCGCCGCGTGCAGGACCTGCCCGGCGACGAGGAACGACTGGTCGCCGACGCCCCCCGCGGCATCGACCATGTGCTGGTCAACGGCACCGCCATCACCCGCAACGGGGAGTCGCTCGTCGGCTCGATGCGGGAGCGGCCCGGACAGATTCTCCGGACGCCGGTCGCCCACCAATGAGAGCCGTCGTCTGCCGCGGCCCGGGCGACGTGCGGGTCGAGGACATCGACGATCCCACGCCGCGATCTGGCGAGGTGAAGGTCGAGGTACATGCGGTGGGGGTGTGCCACACCGACCTGAACTTCACGACCGGCCAGGTCCCCGTGCCCTATCCGATCGTGCTGGGCCATGAAGCGGCCGGCGTGGTGGTCGAGACCGGCCCCGACGCCGCCGGGGTCCAGGTCGGGGACCATGTGGTCTGCTCCATCATCGGCCCCTGCGGGCTCTGCTTCCAGTGCCGGCGGAACGACCAGGCCCTGTGCGAGAACGCACCGTTCTTCACCGGCACCATGCTCGACGGCACCACCAGGCTGTCGCAGGCCGGGCGCCCGATCCACACCCTGCACTACCAGGGCTCGTACGCCCAGTTCGCCATCGTCCCCGACCGGTTCGTCGTCCCCATCCGCCGCGACGCCCCCCTCGAGCTCGTATGCGGGCTGGCCTGTGGAATCAGCACCGGTCTCGGCGCCGCCATGGTCCGCGCCGAGGTGGCAGCTGGATCGAGTGTGGTCGTCGTCGGCGCTGGCGGCGTGGGATTGTCGACGATGATGGGCGCCCAGGTCTGCGGAGCGACCACCATCATCGCGGTCGACGTGCGGGCGCGAAAGGTCGACAAGGCGCTCGAGCTCGGTTTGGCCACCCACGGCGTCGACGCCTCTACGTCGGATCCGGTCGCCGCGGTGCTGGCACTCACCGACGACCGCGGCGCGGACTACGGGTTCGACGCCGCCGGGGTCAAGGGCACCCTGGAGCAGGTGGTGGCCGCCACCCGGCCCGGCGGCACCTGTGTCGTGATCGGCCGGGCGCTCGGCGTGGTCGAGGCAACCCTCAACACGACGGTCCTGCTCCGTCAACGGGTGCTCACCGGCACCTACGGCGGCTCGATCCAGCCGCGGAAGCACGTACCCGAATTCGTCGAGTTGCAGATGCAAGGGCGCCTGGACCTCGCCGGTATTCTCGACACGCGCTACTCGATTGAGGAGGCACCGCAGGCGCTCGATGACCTGCACCACGGCCGCATCACCCGCGGGGTGATCCTGATGAAAGCGTGATATGTCCGGCTCCATAAGTTTCGACGACATCGAGGCCAGGCCCGGATTTCTGGCCACGGGCGCCAAGCCCGAGAGCATCGACTGGTTACCCGAACCACCACGGCAGCCCCGGCACGTGACGTTGATCTCGGTCGACGACCACCTGGTCGAACCACCCCACATGTTCGAGGGACGAGTGCCGAAGCGTTTCGCCGACCGGGCGCCCCGGGTGGTGGTCGATGACGGAGGCCGGTCGGAGTACTGGCTCTACGACGGCCAGAAGCACTACAAGGTCGGGCTCAACGCCGTGGTGGGCAAGCCCTTGCATCAGCGCACCTTCGATCCGGCTCGCTTCGACGAGATGCGCCGCGGCTCTTACGACATCCATGCCCGGGTACACGACATGAACCTCAACGGCGTCTACGCCTCCATCTGCTTCCCCTCATCGCTGGCCGGGTTCGCCGGCCAGCGCTACCAACTCGGGGTGAGCGACCCTGAACTGGCCCGGGCCGTGGTCCGGGCGGCCAACGACTGGCACCTCGAAGAGTGGGCGGGCACGTACCCCGAGCGAATCATCCCGCTCCAGCTCCCCTGGCTGCTCGATCCGGCCGAGGGCGCCGCAGAAATACGGGCGAACGCAGCGCGGGGTTTCACCGCAGTGTCGTTCCCGGAGCTTCCCGAGCGCCTCGGGCTGCCGTCGCTCCACACCGGCCACTGGGACCCCTTCATGGCGGCGTGCGAGGAAACCGGCACGGTACTGTGCCTCCATGCAGGGTCTTCGTCGTCGGCCCCGGCAACCTCGACCGGTGCGCCCTCGGACACGATCGGCGTGCTGTTCTTCGGATGGGCGATGTTCGCGGCGATCGACTGGCTGTACTCGAAGATCCCCGTGCGTTTCCCCGAGATCAAGATCTGCCTGTCCGAGGGCGGGATCGGGTGGGTGGCCGGCCTGCTTGATCGGCTCGACCACGTTTCGCGGTACCAACAGATATTCGGCACCTGGGAGGGCATTCCCCTGTCGCCGCGCCAGGTCATGCAGCGCAACTTCTGGTTCTGCACGATCGACGACCACGCCGGACTCGAGCAGCGCCATCGCATCGGGACCGACCACATCATGGTGGAGTCCGATTACCCCCACCAAGATGGAACCTGGCCCGACACCCAGGCCATCGTGTGGTCACAGATCGGCGGGTTCCCGCCCGATGAGATCGAACGCATCGCCTGGCGCAATGCCTCGGAACTGTTCCGCCACCCCGTGTCACCGGCGCTGCAATCCAATCCGGACGCGGTCTGAGGAGGCGGCGTGAGGGGGGGATCGATGTACGAACGCCGGGATCTTTATGTCGGGGGACGGTGGGTCGCGCCGGCCGAAGGCGCCGTGCTCGACGTGATCAATCCCGCCACCGAAGAGGTGATCGGTCATGCGCCCCTGGCGTCGTCCACCGACGTGGAGGGCGCGGTCGCCGCGGCGCGGGAGGCGTTCGACTCGGGGCCGTGGCCGCGCACCTCACCCGAGGTCCGGGCCGAAGCACTGGCGTCCATGGCGGCCTATCTCACCGAGCGGGCCCGGCCTCTCGCCGAGTTGAACATTGATGAGGCGGGCGTCCCGATCACCTTCGCCCACGCCCGGCAACTCGGTCCAGTGGCAGTGTTCAACTATTTCGTCGACCTCACCCGCACCTTCCCGTTTCGGGAGATCCGCCCCGGCGCGCTGGCACCCGCCCTCGTCGTCCGGGAGCCGGCGGGCGTCGTGGGCGCCGTTGTCCCGTTCAATGGCCCGATCATGTCGGCGGCGGCGAAGATCGCCCCCGCCCTGGCCGCCGGCTGCACAATTGTGTTCAAACCGGCGCCCGAAACGCCGCTGGATGCGTTCGTCCTGGCGGAGGCCGCCGAGGCCGCCGGCGTGCCACCTGGGGTGGTCAACGTGTTACCCGGAGACGCCGCCGTCGGGGAGGCGATCGTCACCCACCCCGGCGTCGATCGCGTGGTCTTCACGGGCAGCACGCGGGCCGGCCGGGCGATCTCCGAGGCCTGTGCGGGGACGTTCAAGCGGCTCACGCTCGAGCTGGGCGGCAAGGCGGCTGCGGTGTTGCTCGATGACGCACCAATCGAAACGTCGCTGGCGTCGATCCTGCCGATGAGCTATTTCAACAGCGGCCAGGCGTGTATTGCGCTCAGCCGCATCCTGGCGCCCCGATCTCGCTACGACGAGGTCGTCGACGCCGCCATCGAGGCGACGCGGGCCATGACGGTCGGTGATCCGCGGGATCCGACAACGGTGCTCGGCCCGGTCATCTCGGCGCGCCATAGGTCGCGGATCGAAGGCATGATCGAACGGGCACGACAAGGGGGCGGCACGATCGCATTCGGGGGCAGGCGCCCGTCCCATCTCGGACGGGGGTGGTACGTGGAACCGACGGTGTTCCGTGACGTCGACAACACGAGCTATATCGCCCAGAACGAAGTGTTCGGACCGGTAGTGGCCATCATCGCGCATGACGGTGACGACGATGCCGTCGCCCTCTCCAATGCCACGCCGTACGGCTTGTCGGGTGCCGTGTTCACGCCCGACCTCGAGCGGGCGATGATGTTCGCCGAACGCGTCAAAGTAGGTACCTTCGGCGTCAACGGGTACATGCTCGACTTCTCCTTGCCGTTCGGCGGGTGCAAGCAGTCGGGCATCGGGCGGGAGTTCGGCCTGGAAGGCCTGGCCGAGAACACCGAAGTCAAGGCCATTGCGTTGCCGGCCGGCACCGAAATGGCACGGTAGCGTCCATGTTCGGCCACACCGCCCGTATGGCCTTCGCCGTCTGGTCGACGCCGCATCCGGGCATGACCGACGACTTCGAGCGCTGGTACAACGAGGTGCACCTACCCGATGCGATCGAGAACGGGTCGTTCGTGGCGATGCACCGCTACGAGGCGGTGGGACCAGGCTTCCGGGCCGCGCCGTATCTGTCCATCGCCGAGGCGGACTACGGCGACGAAGTCGAGGCGTGGGCCGCCGTCCGCCAGCGGGCCCAGTCGCTTCACGATGCGGGCCGGATCGATGACCTCTATCGCGTCGACTTCGCCACCATGCTGCTGACCGTCGACGCTGACGTGTCGGACCATCCGGTGGCGACACTGACCACCGTCCAGAACGACTGGCGTCATCCCCAGGGCGACGCGAGGACATGGCTGGAATCAGTGCCCGTGCCGCCCGGCGCGCCGCGCTCGATGCAACTCCTCACCACCGACCCGCGGGGTGAGCGGGGGCCGGGTCGCCACCTCGCCCTGTTCGAGAGCGCCACCGACGTCGATGCCACGGTGGCGGCATGGTCCGGTTCGGGTACCGCCGGCTCGTCACCACTTCCGCCGTATACGACGATCTTCGGCGTCGAAGGCTCGACTCCGCCGGCCGACCTCCCGGCGGCGGACCCCTGGGTGTCGCACTGGCGGCACCTCCTCACCGTCGGTCGCTGATCCGGCTGATTGCTGCTTCTCTCGTTGTCCTGAAGGATTGGAGGTTGGATGGATAGCAATGACGTGGTCGAACACGACGGCGTGGCGCGGCTGATCGCGCAACACGAAATCGAACGACAGATCTATCAAATGGGCTATCACCTGGAAGATGGCAACTTCGAAGGGGTGGCCGAACTATTGGCCGATGCCACCTTCGGAGCCGACATTCTCGGTCCCGCCGCTTTTCGCGGCCGCGAGGAGATACGCCAACAGTACGAGCGAACGAATGTGACGTACCCCGATCGCGGACGCGCCACCAAGGAGATCTACTCGAACATTCTGGTGGACATCGATCTCGAGGCGGGTCGGGCCAGATCCGTCACCAGCTACACCGTGGCCCAACAGCCCCCGGGCGATAGCTTTGCACTCATTGTGGCCGGCCGCTACGAGGACGAATGGCAACGAGTGGGTACGGCGTGGCGATGGGCCGATCGTTACATCAGGGTCCAGTATCGCAACAACCTCGATCGTCATATGCATGCCGATCAACACCCATGGACCGGCGACGGGAGGGATGTCACACCTTCGTCGCCGTGACGACATCCGGTCCGCCGTTAGTGGCCCCCGCTGTACAGCGGCCTACGACGGACCAGGGTTAGGCGGAGATAGCCGCTCTTCCAGCTGGGTCGTCGTGATGACGTCCGCTTGCCGGGGGAAGATCTTCTCAACGAGGAAGTAATGCACGTCTGGATCGCGGTCGGCGCAGGCGTCAGACAAGACACACAACTGATAGTCACGATCGGCGGCGTCGCGGACAGTGGAGAGCACGACTCCGCTGGTACTTATACCGGCCAGGATCAGGCCGGTGATACCGCGGTCGCGGAGCTCCACATCGAGGTCCGTAGTGGAGAAGGCACCGACGCGGGTCTTACGAACCACGATGTCGCCTGCTTCAGGGGCAACCTGCTCATGGATGGCCGTGGCTGACGACGCGCTGTGCACGCTCTCGCCCATTGCGGCCACTCGTGCCGCCATTTTGTTGGTGCTGGGAATGGCGGCGTAGTCGGAGTCCTCGAAGGCGACCCGCACGTAGCCGATCTGCCCGCCGTGGCGGCGAACGACGGCGATGGCATCGGCCATGCGTGACAGAAGTACATCTGCGTCGCTGATGGCCTCGACTATCTGGACCTGGTAATCCATAACAAGCAGTGCGGTGTGCTGCGGATCGATGGAGTTGCGTGCGTCGGCCATTGAAATGAACTCTTTCGTTGAAGGGGGTGCGGGAGAGATCCGGCTCGCCGGTTAGGGTGCTGCGTTCGATACCTCCGAACGGCTGGACGGGACGACGGCAGGGTCCAGAGGCGGGGGTTCCGGCGAAGAGAGGAGCCCGTCGTCCGCGGCCATGGAGTCGACGCGGCCTCCGCGCAAGAGCGAGGCCAGAGCAGCGAACACGGCGAGGGCGGCGGACACTGCGAACACGAGGACAAGACCGTGGTGGAACGGCCCCGAAATCAGCTTCGGGAAGAACTCCCGGCCGGTCAGCGTCTGCTGGGCCGCAATCGGAAGGCTGGACAGCGTCCGGCTCGCCGCCAGCAGGTGCTGAATCGGGTTGACGCCGAGGATCGCCGCGAAGAGCGACGACACCGGCGGCAAGCTGCCGATGTGATGGGCGACGCCCTGCGGCACTCCTTGGTGTTGCAAACCGCTGGTCAAGCTCTTTGGAAGGCTCTCGGCCAGTCCGGCGATCATGAGCGCGAAGAATGCTCCGATCGACAGCGCCGTACCCGAGTTCTGGAAGGTCGAGCGCATACCCGAGGCCACGCCTCGGTACCGCGCCGGCACGCTTCCCATGATCGCTGACGTATTGGGAGCGGCGAACATACCGCTGCCGATGCCGTTGAGGGCGATGAGGACGGCGAAGGCCCAGTACGAGAAATCGACGGGCAGCGTCATCAGGCCGATGAAACTGGCACCGAACACGACCATCCCCGCTGTCGCCATGCCCCGGGTACCGAAGCGGTCGGACAGCGCTCCCGCCAACGGCCCTGAGACGAGAAAGCCCACGGTGAGCGGGAGGAGGAAGACGCCCGCCCACAGAGGCGTCTGGCTGTAGTCGTAGCCGTGCTGCGGGAGCCAGATGCCCTGGAGCCAGATGATGAGCATGAACTGCAGGCCGCCCCGGGCCACCGCCACGACGAATGTCGCAATGTTGCCGGCGGTGAAGGCCCGGATACGGAACAGGCTGAGGCGGAACAATGGGTCAACGACCCTGGTCTCGATCATGACGAAGGTCGCGAGGAGCAGAGACCCAACGGCCAACCCGGTGAGAACCATCGGCCTCGTCCAACCCATGGCGTGCCCGCCGTAGGGCTGGATGCCGTAGGTGACAGAGATCAGGATGGCGCTGAGTCCTACGGCGAACGTGATGTTGCCCCACCAGTCGATGCGGCCGCCCTGTCGCACACTGGTCTCACGGAGCCTACGGTAGGCCCACAGCGTCCCGAATATGCCGACGGGCACATTGACCCAGAAGACGGCCCGCCAATCCAGCGCGGCCAGCAGACCTCCCGCCACCAGCCCGATGAACATGCCGGACAGGCCGGCCACCTGGTTGATGCCGAGGGCAAAGCCCCGCTTGTCGGAGGGGAACGCATCGGTCAGGATGGCCGCCGAGTTGGCGAGGAGCATGGAGCCCCCGAGCGCCTGGAGCATCCGCCACCCGATCAGCCACTGCGCTCCGGGGCCGCCGACGAAGGGGTCGAAGGAGAGCAGAATGGAGGCGATGGTGAACACTGCGAAGCCGGCGTTGTAGATCCTGACCCGGCCGAACATGTCGCCGAGGCGGCCGAACGTCACGACGGTGACCGCCTGGATCAGCCGGTACCCCATGATCATCCACAGCAGGTAGGCAATGTTGCCCGCCGCCAAAGGGTCCAGGTGGATACCCCGAAAGATGGCGGGTAGTGCGATGATGACAATGGATCCGTCAAGGGTCGCCATGAACGAGGCGGCGGTCGTATTCGTCAAGGCCACCCACCTGTAGTGGTCGTCCGTCCCAGCTGTTGGCGCAGCGCCGGTCTGCTCGTCCTCCCGGTCCTGCGCCACCGGCGGCATCAGAGGTGCTGAGCCAGTCGCTCGATCAGCTGTGCCCCCACCATGAGTTGCGCGAGCTCCACACCGGTGAATTCAGCCGAAAGAGCCTTCGCCATGTGTTCGGTTCCTGCGTCGCGACGGTTGCGCAGCATCTGCAGGCCGGCGTCCGTCAGCGACATCACGATCCGCCTGCCGTCCTCGGGATCAGGACGGCGTTCGATGAGGCCACGGCGCTCGAGGCCAGTCAGCGTCGTCCCCATCGACTGTGGGCTGATCTGCTCGAGCTTGGCCAGTTCGCCTGACGATGTCGGGCCGCCACGATCCAAGCGGGCCAGAGCCGAGCTCTCGGGCAAGGTGAGGTCGCCGTCGGATTTGGCCTGACGGACTCGCCGCACCAAGAGTCCGATGCTCACCCGGAGCGCAGCGGCCACTTCGTTGGCATCCAGGTCTTTCCCCATATCATCAGTCTACACTGATAAGTCATACCTTACTAATGGTGCCGACCAGAGACCTCCTTGGGCCCATGCATGCGGCAGAACGGACGCTAAGAGCTCGGCGTCAGCGTCGCTTCTCGAGCGCCATAGCCTCGATGCGGTCACCCAGCGCCTTGTCGATGCTGCGCCAGTACGCGAACGCCCGCTGGCGGACCTCGTCACGACGCAGGCCGGCCAAGAGTCCCGACACCGTCGCAACCAGGCGGTCGCGGGCGGCGTCGTCCATCACCTGGTTGACCAGCGTGTTGGCCTGGCCGACGTCGTCGTCCTCGGCGTGCAGGGTGTACGCGGCCCGCACCATCTCGCCGTCGGCGGCCCACACGGCGTCTTCGGCGTAGGCGTTCTCGTCGGCGGCCGGCGCGTCCTCGAACGAGTTCGGGTAGTAGACGGGGTCGCTGACGTTGTCCACCCGCATGGCGCCGTCCTTGGAGTAGCTCCGCACCGGTGCGTGCGGGCGGTTCACCGGGATCTGCTGGTAGTTGACCCCGAGGCGGGCCCGGTGGGCATCGGCGTAGGAGAACCCCCGGGCCAACAGCATCTTGTCGGGGGACAGGCCGGTACCTTGGACCGTGTTGTTCGGCTGGAAGGCCGCCTGCTCCATCTCGGTGTGGTAGTCGGTGACGTTGCGGTTGAGGGTCAGAGTGCCCACGTCGATCAGCGGGTAGTCGCCATGCGGCCAGACCTTGGTCAGATCGAAGGGGTTGAACCGGTAGGTCTTGGCCGCCTCGAACGGCATGACCTGCATTTTCAGCGACCAGCTGGGGTACTCGCCCCGTTCGATGGCCTCGTAGAGATCACGCTGGTGGTAGTCGGCATCCTCCCCGGCGATCCGGTCCGCCTCGGCCTGGGTCAGGCACTCGACGCCCTGGTCGCACTTGAAGTGGTACTTCACCCAGAAGCGCTCCCCCGCGGCATTGACCCACATGTAGGTGTGCGACGAGTAGCCGTTCATGTGACGCCACGACAAAGGGATGCCGCGGTCGCCCATGAGCCAGGTGACCTGATGGGCCGACTCGGGCGAGAACGTCCAAAAGTCCCACTGCATGTCGGGGTCACGCAGGTTATTGGCCGCCAGGCGCTTTTGGGACCGGATGAAGTTCTGGAACTTGATCGGGTCGCGGATGAAAAAGACCGGTGTGTTGTTCCCGACGATGTCGAGGTTGCCCTCGCTGGTGTAGAACCGCACCGCGAAGCCCCGTGGGTCGCGCCAGGTGTCCGGCGACCCCCTCTCCCCCGCCACCGTGGAGAACCGCACCACGACCTCGGTCTGCGTGCCGGGCTGGAAGAGCGCCGCCTTGGTGAACGCGCTCACGTCGTCGGTCACCACGAAGGTCCCGAAGGCGCCGCCACCTTTGGCATGCGGCTGGCGCTCGGGAATGCGCTCGCGGTTGAAGTTGGCCATCTGCTCGATCAGATAGAAGTCCTGGAGCAGGACGGGACCGTCGGGACCGACGGTGAGCGAGTGCTCCTGGCTGGCGACGGGGATGCCGGCGTCCGTCGTAGTGGCTGGCCGGGACTCAGAGGGGCTCATCGCGCTTCCTTTCTTCTCCTGAGTCAACTATCGGGACGCAGGAGCTGCTGGACTGGTGCCGATGTCACAGATCGTATCGCCAGACCCACCCGTCGACCGCACTGGATCCTTGGCAACGCCGGGTGACGGAACCCCCGGCTCGGGTGCCCCTGACCGACGGAGCGTTTCATCGGGACCCGGCAGACGGCTGGTACCGAATCCAGTGAGCGTCACGGGTGCGAGAGGCCCTCTCGCCGTGGAACCGTAAGGAGTGGCCAGCTGCGGACTGCAGGCAGTTCTCCGATCACCACCCTAGGAGGCATAGATGGTTTCCACGAGTTCAACGATTGCTCCGGGAGCGCCGGATGAGGATAGTTACCCCGTACGACCCTTCCGGGTGGAATTTCCGGAATCAGAACTGACCGACTTGCGCCGCCGCATAGGCGCCACACGTTGGCCGGAGCACGAGACAGTCACCGATGATTCGCAGGGCGTCTCCTTGGCGTTGATGCAGGACGTGGCGCGCTACTGGTCCACGGACTACGACTGGCGCAAATGTGAGGCAACGTTGAACTCCCTGCCGAACTTCATCACCGAGATCGACGGGCTCGACATCCATTTCATTCATGTCCGCTCCCAGCATGACAATGCCCTACCCCTGATCGTCACGCACGGGTGGCCAGGCTCGATCATCGAGCAGCTCAAGATCATCGAGCCTCTCACCAATCCGACGGCGCACGGCGGAAGCGCAGAGGACGCGTTTCATCTGGTGATACCGTCACTGCCAGGCCACGGGTTCTCCGGTAAGCCGACCACCAACGGCTGGGATCCTCCCCGCATCGCGCGTGCCTGGGTCGTACTGATGAAGCGGCTGGGCTATACCCGGTTCGTGGCGCAGGGGGGCGATTGGGGTGCCGCCGTCACGCAGGACATGGGTCATCAGGCTGCTCCGGAGCTGCTCGGGATTCACTCCAACATGCCCGGCACCGCTCCACCGAACATAACCGGCTACCTGACCGGTGAGCCTGCACCCGCTGGCCTGTGGGATGAGGAGTTGCGTGCATACGAGCAGTTGAGCGCCTTTTATGCGAAGCACGTCGCGTACGCCCAAATTATGACGACGCGTCCACAGACCCTCTATGGACTTGCCGATTCGCCCATTGACCTCGCAGCGTTCGCGATAGACCACGGCGACGGCACCGGCCAGCCCGGGCTCATCGGTCAGACTTTGGAGGGACTCCTCGACGGTGATCTCACGCGCGATGACATCCTCGACAACCTCACGCTCTACTGGCTGACTAATACCGGGGTCTCGGCGGCGCGTCTTTATTGGGAGAACAAGGCGGCATTTTTCGACGCCAAGGACATCACCATCCCCTTCGCCATCAGCGTCTTTCCCGACGAGCTCTATCAAGCGCCCAAGAGCTGGGCGGAGCGTGCCTACCCCAACAACCTGATCTATTACAACAGGCTCGACCGGGGCGGGCACTTCGCAGCATGGGAACAGCCACAACTCTTCTCCGAGGAGATGCGAGCGAGCTTCAGGTCGCTGCGCTAGTGCCCGAACAGCGACTCAGCCCCTTCTGTCGATCTCGGCTCGGGCCGGCAACGCCTGGCGGAGTCCCTTGCGTGACGTGATGCCCAGCTTGGCGAACACCTTGCCTAAATGCCATTCAACCGTGCGGGCACTGATATAGAGCTGAGCGCCTATTTCCAGATTGGTCCGTCCTTCCAGAGCCAGACGGGCGATCTGCTCCTCTTGGCTCGTGAGGTCATCGCGCGTGTCCTCTCGTCGCTTGCGAACTAACTCTCCGGTCGTCCGCAGCTCGCGGATGGCGCGTTCGGCGAAAGCCACCATCCCGATTTCAGTGAACATGTCGTAGGCGCTGCGGAGCTGGTGGCGTGCATCTCTACGACGGTTCTGGCGACGCAGCCACTCACCGTAGAGCAAACATGCACGGGCATGCTCAGGCCGGAGCGCAGTTCTGCTGAAGCACCCCACGGCCTCACGATAGTGCTCCTCCGCCGTCTCGCCGTTGCTGAGAAGCGCCCGACTTCTGGCAAGGATGCCCCTGCCCCAGTCGGTTTCGCTCCACTTGGTGCTGTCCGCAAGACGCTCGATGGCGTGCTCGGCAATGGCATCGTTACCAGTCCTCACGGCCGCTTCGATCAACTCTGGGAGCACCCAAGGAGTGATGAAGAATTCGAACGCCCCGGCGCTGGCCTGCAGGGACACTGAGAAGGCCTGTTCATAGCGAGCGAGCCCGTTGTAGAGGATGGCGGACGCCCAAAGCCCAATCTGGACAGCCGTCTTCTCGCCCCGGGCTCCGGCCAGATCGATCGCCGATTCTATAAACGTAGAGCTGTGCTCCTTGTTTCCCCTGAGGCCTTCGAGCAAAAGAGTACCCATAGGCGCTTGTCGAACTCCGATCGCATCGGTGAGGGCATTCACTTCGGCCGCCAACAAAACGGCTGCGGCCAAGTCACCGCGCCAGGCCGTGTTGAAGACCTCACCGGTGAGAGTGAACACCAACGGAGCGAGTGCGCCGGCAGAACGAGCGAGTTCGGTCTGACGACTCGCTATCGCCAGCATGCTGTCGACATCCCAGAGCATGGTCGCGGCTGCCGAAGCCAAGACCCCCCACTGGAGACCCTTTTCAACTGAGAGCTCCTCATCTGCAAACGCGCCGACCGCTTCCTGCAGGACGGGTGTCGCTGCGGCGCGCCCTTCACTGACGACCAACGACAAGCCATCGAGCAACAAATCGGACAGACAGGGTGGTCCGGACGACGCCGGAGCAGCCCGCGCCGCCTCGGACACCTCACGTAACTGGCCGCTCCCTCCAAGCTGACCCGCGTACATGGCGGCAGCCCACGCGTCGAGATAGGTTTCTCGTGCCAGGCTGACGTCGAGCGGCTCGAGCCGCCTGGCCGCCTTGAGGAGTTGGACCGACGCCTCGGTGATCGGCCCGGCGGCCGATGCGATCTTCCCGCGCAGCAGGTCGACTCGAGCGCGTTGTAGTTCGGTCTGCGCATCGATCTCCGCGGTGGCCAGGAGTCCGAGCGCCTCGTCGAAAGCCCCGGCATGGACCTGGGTTTGCGCTGCGGCCAGGGCCCGGTCGGCTCGTCGCCTTGGATCTTTGGTCAGCGCCACCGAACGCTGGAAGAAGGCGGCGGCCGCGGCCAGCCCACCGCGTGACTGGGCCCGACTGGCTGACTGCTCAAGTTCGGATGCCACCTCCTCGTCGGGTCCCGTCGCCGCTAAGGCGCGGTGCCAGGCCCGACGGTCGGGGTCGGTCTGCAGATCCATGGCCTCGGCCAAGGCCAAGTGCACTGACCGGCGGTGCCTTCATCGACGCACCCGAGTAGATCGCGGAGCGAACGAGGGGATGGCGAAACTGCACCCGGACCCCGATCTCAACGAGTTGCTCGGCGTCGACACCGCCAGCCGCTCCTCGTCCGATCCCGAGCGACTGCGCCGTACGCCAAAGCAGACCGACGTCTCCGGTCGGATCCGCAGCTGCGATCAGCATCAGGCGCTGTGTGGCCTCAGGCAGGGCCTCGAGACGCTTGAGAAAGTGGTCCTCGAGCTGACCTGAGAGATCCCCCGAGCGGGGAGCTTGGAAACCACCCGCAAGTTCTGCGGCGGTCATACCCCTCGGCAGTTCTAACAGCGCCAGAGGATTTCCCCGAGTTTCGGCGACGATACGATCCCGGACACTGGCATCGACTCGACCGGGAATGGCTGCGGTGAGAAGAGCACGGGCATCGTCGTCGGTCAGGCCGTACAGCTTCAACTCCGGCAGCCCCGTCAGGTGGCGATCCTCGGCGGGCTCGCGGACAGCAAGAAGTACCAGAACGGATTCTGCCAGAATCCGTCGCGCCACGAACCCGAGAACCTGACTGGACGCGGCATCTAACCACTGTGCGTCATCGACAATGCACAGGAGTGGACGATCCCGCGCCACTTCAGCCAAGAGGCTAAGCGTCGCCAGGCCGACAAGGAAGCGATCGGGCGCGGTGCCCGACGTGAGGCCGAACGCCACTCGGAGGGCGTTCTGCTGAGGCTCCGGAAGACACTCGACCTCGGCGAACATCGGTGCACAGAGCTGATGCAGCCCGGCAAATGGCAACTCCATCTCGGACTGCATCCCAGAGATCCGGACAACTCTAAAGCCCGCAGCCTGCCCAGAGCAGTGATCCAAGAGTGCGGTCTTCCCTATCCCGGCTGCACCCCGCACGACCAGAGCCGCGCTCTCGCCGGTGCTGACCCTATCCAAGAGGAGACCGAGCTGGCGCCACTCTATGGCCCTGCCGCGAAACGCCGCCGAGTGCGTAGGGTGCGTACGCATTCCAATCTGAGCGGACCGCTCCACGTCGGTCGGATAGCAACGTTTTCCGTTCTGTCATCGGATCAGACTCAGGAACTTGTGCGTTGTCCCTTCGTTCTACTCGGACTGAAGCGTGGACCCACGAGGGCCGACGATCGGGTTCCGCTTTCAACGTTCTTCCACTGAAGTTGACGAGCTGAGCCGGCTCCCTCATCCTGATACCTCCACACAAAGTGCCGTAGGTATCATGATGAAAACACCGGTCGGAATAGTCAATAATGCCTGCCTCAACGCATCGACTGGATGCTCCTCGACCCACCGTAGGGTTTTCCCGAGGGTCCCTGTAGGGGCGGCTTGATTGCAAAGAGAGAGCTTCCTTGCCACCCTGTAGAACGTGGGTAATTCTGTTCTGGTGGTGGACGATGATGCTTCGTTCAGAGAAGCGGTCACGGAGCTGCTACGGACAAGAGGCTTTCAGGTCGTCGGCTATGCGGCCGACGAGAAGAGGGCGATAGAGGCAGTTCAGAGCCTCCAGCCGGACGGGATCCTGCTCGATGCCACTATGGCGGCATCGGACGATTTCGATTTGGTGCGACGTCTTTCGGGGCCTGATGTGATCCCGGTACTTCTGACCTCCTCGGACCGCGATGCCGCCACCGAACCTCTCGCGCAGGATTGCGGAGCAGTGGGGTTTGTCCCAAAGACCGAACTGGTAGCGGCAGATCTACAGCGCTACTTTTCCCGCTGACCTCCGACGGCGAACTGGTCCGTCATGCATCACGGAGGTACGTCAGAACCGCAAGTACCCTTCTGTGGTCCTCAGACGTCGGTCGCAATCCCAACTTTGCGAAGATACTGGTGACGTGCCGCTCGACTGCAGCCACGGTCACCGCCAAATGATCCGCGATTCCCTGGTTCGACAGTCCCTCAGCCATTAGCACGAGTACCTCTCGTTCGCGTGGCGTCATGTGATCGATCGGACTCTGGCTGCGTGGACGCTCGACCATCCTACGGACCACTTCCGGATCGAGCGCTGATCCGCCGTTCGCCACCCGGTGCACAGCGTCGGCGAATACGCCGAGATCACCGATTCGGTCCTTGAGCAGATAACCCAGACCTTCTGCGCCTTCTCGCACTAGTTCCACGACGTAGTGACTTTCGAGAAATTGAGAGAGGATCACCACACCGATCCCCGGCCAGGCCGCCCTGATGGCCTTCGCAGCTTCCAGGCCGTCGTCGGTCGACGTCGGGGGCATCTGAATGTCGGTAATCACCACGTCAGGTTGGAGGGCCTCTGTAAGTGCAAGAAGTTCTTCTGCATCCTCGGCCACGCCGACTACCACGAAGCCAGCCTCCTCGAGAACGCTGACGATACCGGCACGCACGATCGGATGGTCCTCCCCAACCACGACGCGTGTCGATGGCTTACCCTCCATGGAACGACGAGTCGGGCCAACGCGGTGAAATCATGTTTCGGCGCGTTGGCGGGACTCCCCGACGCGGTGGGACTGCCACATCTGACCAGGCACGTTGCGCACTTTAATCCAAAAGGCACAAGGGTTGCCTCAGCTGAAATTCAGTTTTAAAGTTGGCCGGCTAGCGGCGATCCAGCCGAGTCGAGCCCCACCAGCTCTGCCCGCGGTAGCCGCCATGCTCGGATCGGAAAGCCGAATGCCAGGTGGAGGAGACAATACGAAGAGGCTCGCGTCGGCGCGGGAGGAGGTGGGGTCGCTAGAGCGCGGCTTTTTGGAGGCAGCCCTCGACTCCATCGTCGTCATCAATGTCACGGGGTGCGTCGTCGAGTTCAACGCGTCCGCCACCGAGACCTTCGGCTATTCGCGTGACGAAGCCATTGGGCGCACGCTAGCCGAATTGATCATTCCTCCGTCGCTCCAGGTCCTGCACAAACAGGCTTTCGAGCGATTCGTAGAAACCCGCGAGAAAAGGCTCTTCGGACAACGACTCGAGCTTACGGGGATGAGGTCGGGCGGAAGCGAGTTTCCGGTCGAACTTGCACTGAGCCAAGTCGAAGGCGAACCGCTCCTCATTTGTGGAGCAATCCGTGACATTTCCAAGGAGACACAACTCAAGCAGGATTTGCAACGACTCGCCGACGAGCAGGCAGCTCTACGGCATGTGGCGACGCTGGTGGCACAAGGAGCGAGCCCGGGCCAGGTGTTCTCCGCGGTTGCGCAAGGGGTCGCCCACGTACTCGGAGTGCCGGGGATCAACATGATCCGCTTCGACCAGGAGTCGGCCGCCATCAAGATTGCCGGCTGGGGCACATCTCCGCTGGACGTAGGAAGTCGTTGGAACCTCGACGATCCGAGTGTGATGGCCTTGATTGCACGCGAGGTCCGCCCAGCTCGAATCGAAAGCTACGAAGAGACCGGAGGAGAGTTTTCAAAGATCGCTCTGTTCGCTGGCATCAGGTCAGGGATTGGCGCACCGATTCTCGTCGATGGCGCCGCGTGGGGGGCGATAATTGCGTACTCGGCTGGACCTGAGCGCTTCCCCGATGACGCAGAGAGTCGACTGCTTCGATTCACGGAGCTGATGGCAACGGCAATCTCGAACGTACAGGCGCGTGACAGGTTGCATGCGTCGCGAGCACGCATCGTGACGGCCGGAGACGAAGCTCGACGACGCATTCAGCGCGATCTCCACGATGGCGCCCAGCAGCGCATCGTTGCTTCCGTGATCGACCTCCAACTTGCCGATGAACGGTTCGAATCGGACCCTGAGTCGGCAAGGAAACGGGTGCGTTCAGCGCTTCAGTCCTTGGAGGCCGGACTTGACGAGCTTCGAGAATTGGCTGCCGGACTACACCCGCGCATTCTGACCAGAGGAGGATTGCATCCGGCCCTCGATGCCCTGGCGGTTCGATGCCAGGTTCCCGTCACGATTGCCGTCTCCACGAGTAGGTACCCTTCGCAACTCGAAGCCGCCGCCTATTTCGTCGTAGCCGAGGCACTCGCGAACGTGGCGAAACACGCCCAAGCGACGCGCGCCAAGGTGGAGGTGGAGGAATCTGATGGAGACCTCCTGATCTCGATCGAAGACGACGGAGTAGGCGGCGCTGACCCAAGCAACGGAACCGGGCTTCGTGGGCTGGCGGATCGAGCTGAAGCCTTGGGGGGCCAATTGCGCGTGCAGAGCGTCGTGGGTAGCGGCACCTTGCTCACGGCTTCTCTCCCTCTGGTGTACGCCTGATCCCCTTCGCCTGATAGCGAGCGATCTCAGACGGCACTCGCGGTGAACCTTCGATTTGTCGCTGTCCGGCGGGGCGACGATGCAGGGCGTCTCACGCACATTTGACCAGCTCAGACCTGGCATTTGCGCATGCCTCCTCCCGCGCCCGAGCTGGATCGTTCAGCGTTCGATCATTTGCATCTGTTGTTCGGTGTGGTGACCCCCGGCCGCGGGGGTGAGGTTTGTGAGCTTGTCGATCTGCTGGCGAGTCAACTCGATGGCGTCTGCAGCGACGTTCTCCTCGACGCGGACGACCCGCTTGGTTCCGGGGATCGGGGCGATGTCGTCGCCCTGGGCCAGGACCCACGCCAGGGCTACCTGGGCCGGGGTGGCGCCGACCTCGGCGGCAATTGCCTTGACCTCCTCGACAGTGCGCAAATTCCGCTGAAAGTTTTCACCGGTGAATCGAGGGTTGGTCTTGCGTGAATCGTCGTCCGCGAAATCATCGGTGGAACGGATCTCGCCGGTGAGGAACCCGCGGCCGAGCGGCGAGTAGGCGACGAATCCGATGCCGAGTTCGCGCAGCAGCGGCAAGACCCGTGGCTCTGGGTCCCGGGTCCACAGGGAATATTCCGACTGAAGGGCCGTGACGGGGTGGACGGCGTGAGCCCGGCGGATCGTATCGGGCCCGGCCTCGGAGAGGCCGATGTGACGGACTTTGCCCTCGACGACCATCTCGGCGAGCGCACCAACGGTGTCTTCTATAGGGGTGTTCGGATCGACCCGGTGCTGATAGTACAGGTCTATGTTATCAACGCCGAGCCGCCTGAGGGAGCCCTCGAGCGCGGTACGTACGTTGACGGGGCTGCTGTCGAGATTCCACACGCCGGCGCCGGCGTGTGAGACGAGGCCGAATTTCGTCGCCACGACGACGTCATCGCGCCGGCCCTTGATGGCTTGGCCGACCAGTTCCTCGTTGACGAAGGGGCCGTAGATCTCAGCGGTGTCGATCAGGGTGACGCCCAGGTCGAGTGCCCGATGGATGGTGCGAATGGATTCGGCGTCGTCCGTTCCGGCGCCGGTGTAGGCGGTGGACATGCCCATACCGCCTAGACCGATACGGCCGACATCGAGCGTTCCAAGGTGGATGTGCTGCATGACTGGGTACCCCTTTCCGGGTTTGGTTCGATGATGGATCACTGAGGGGCGAGACCACCATAGAAGTAGGACGCGGTGACTCCCCCATCCATGAGGAAGTCTGTCGCTGCCGGTGATGAATGCGCCATCGGGACCCATCGGGAAGGCACCAACGGCCCCGACCTGGTCCGCAGTGCCCCCGCCCGACAGGCGGGAGCTCGATCATGCGCCTGTTTCCCTCCCAGCGCCCCCAAGGTCATCGTCCAACCCCTGAACGGCCATTACCGTCTGAATCCACTGAACAAAGGAGCGACACATGGAGATTCAACCCAAGCAGCCATCTGCCAAGGGGCCAGCAGACTGGTTCACCGGGGTCGTCTGGATCGACCTCGTGGTCCGTGGCCGCGACGCTTCGCACCTGAGCGTCGGCGCCGTGCACTTCAGCCCAGGAGCCCGCACCGCCTGGCACTCTCACGACGGTGGACAGACCCTCTACGTCACCGAAGGTCGTGGGCTGGTGCAGTCCCGCGGGGAACCGATCGTGGAGATACGACCCGGGGACGTGGTCTACACCCCCGACGCGGAAGAGCACTGGCACGGCGCCGCCCACGACCACTTCATGACCCACCTCTCGATCACCGAAGGGGACCCGCACTGGGGCGACCACGTCACTGATGCCGAATACGGGGGGCAGGGGTAGGCGCGTGGCCCGAAGGGCGAGACACTTCCCAGCCGCGATCCACACGGAGACGACAGCATGACCACCTGGACTCCCGGCGATCTGCGGCGAATCGGCAATGCAGAGGAGCTGCGGCTCGCCTCGAGGCGGCCCGACGACACACTGCGGCCGTACGTAACCATGTGGGTCGTGCGAGTCGGCGACGACCTCTACGTGCGCTCCGCCTACGGAGCGGAAAACCCTTGGTTTCGCCGCGCCATGACCAGCGGCATCGGCCGTATAAGGGCCGATGGTGTCGAACGGGACGTGACCTTCTCGGGGGCCGATCCAAATGTCCAGACCACGATCGACACGGCCTATCACGCCAAGTACGACCGCTATGGTCCCAAAATTGTCACTACCGTCGTCGTCGGCCCTGAGGCCCACGCCGTCACCATCAAACTCGTACCGACTGATGACTGACCACCCCTACCTGAGGATCGCACCGAGAACCGAGCACCCCGGCCGTCACGCAGGTGCGCCAGCCATCACCGCGATGACACCCAGTACGCCACAGGTGAGAAGAGCGGGGACGACCTGGCGCCGCAACCCGAGGAGCCAGATCGCTGCCAGACCCAGGATCCCGAACTGCCAGAGGTGGGCTACTTCACGTGCGAGCGGAATAGCCGACCCGGCGATGGCCCCGATGACCGCCGCTCCTGCACCCGTCAAGAACGCCTGCAACGCGCGCATCAGAGCGCAGTCGGTCGAAGTGTGAGGCGCCGGCGAAGATGAAGAGGAACGACGGGGCAAAGGCGACTAATGCGGCCAATAGTCCACCACCAAGTCCTCCGGCGGCGTAGCCAACGACCGATACGGTTTGCACTACTGGTCCCGGGGTGATCTGGCCGAGCGCCACTGCGTTGAGAAACTGAGCACCCGTCATCCAGTGGTACGTCACGACGGCGTCGTGCTGCATGAGGGGGATGATCACGAACCCACCGCCATACGACAGCGCCCCCACCTTGAAGGCCACCCAGGACAGCGCAGCGAGTCCGCCGGCGATAACCGGCGTGGTCGAAGCTGGGGCCAGGAAGAACGCCATCGGGCCTGAGCGGTTGGCAAAGCCCCCCCTCGTCACTATCTCGAATGCGCCGCACACGATCAGGACGAGGACGAGATACGGGCCGATGGTCGCCGCCGAGATGGCACCAGCCGCGAAGTACGCCACCCAGCGGATCCGAAGGGTGCGGGCATGGCCGGCCCTTCGCCAACTGGCCGGCAGGAGGCCAAGGGCGGCGCTGAGGGCGACGGCGGGCACCGCGGCCCCGGCACCGGCGGCCGCTCCTTTTACCCACAGCGGCGGATGGGCGGCCAAGAAGAGGGCTGAAAGGGCCAAGATGATCACGAGTCCCGGAGCGATGAAGCAGAGGCCGCCGATAAGGCCGCCTAGGCGCCCGCGCAATCTCCAGGCGCAGAAGATGGCCAGCTGGGTCGAGGCGGGACCCGGCAAAAGGTTGGTAGAGGAGATGGCGTCCTCGAACTCGTGGGCGCTCAGCCAACCCCGGTCCTCGACACAGAGCTGGCGCAAGAGGGCGATATGGGCAGGCGGCCCGCCGAAGCCGATGATCCCGATCCGGCTCCACTCGCGCACGATGGTCGAGAACGGAACGCTGCGTTCGGCTGACTCGGTCATAGTCGCTTGGCCGGTGCGGTCAACGGTTGTCGAGGATCGTGACGGCTAGGCCCAGATGGCGGCGGCCAGCCCATTCACCTAGGAACGATGGCAGCTTGGAGGGCGGCAAGCCGCCCACGATCAAGTGAGTAGTAGACCCACTTGCTTCTCCGCTCCCCGTGCACGAGCCCGGCGTCGGAGAGGATCTTCATGTGGTGCGAGACCGTCGGCTGACTCTTTCCCACGGGCTCGACGAAATCGCAGATGCAGACTTCGCCATCGGGTGCCGCGGCGAGGATGCTCAGCAACTGAAGTCGCACCGGGTCTGCCAAGGCGGTGAAACCAAAGGCGAGCTGCTTTGCCTCGGGTGCGTCAAGAGGCGAGCTGAGGACCGAGGGGCAGCACTGTTCACGTGCTTCCGCCTTCTTCCTCTGGCCTCTCGGGCGACGGCCGTGGTCATACCCATTCTCCCATTGACATATGTGAATGTATCGAGCATCCTCTATGTATCGACAGTCGTCAATACTAGTGGAGGCATCGCATGTCCCGTGTCCAGCTCGCCCTCAACGTCTCAGACATCGACGCCGCCGTTGACTTCTACTCGAGGCTCTTCGGCACCGCACCCGCCAAGCGTCAACCTGGCTACGCCAACTTCGCCATCGCCAACCCTCCTCTCAAACTGGTCCTCATTGAGAATCCGTCTGCTCGTGGCAGCGGCGTGACGGATGCACTCAACCACTTGGGTGTCGAGGTGTCCACATCCCTAGAAGTGCAAGAGGCGGTGGAGCGGCTCTCGGGAGAAGGGCTCTCGACCGAGGTGCAAGAGTCCACAACCTGCTGCTTCGCCGTCCAGGACAAGGTATGGGCCAACGATCCCGATGGCGCCCCCTGGGAGTACTACACGGTGCTCGCCGATGCGTCGGACGCGGTGGGACTGGGGTGCTCGACCGAAGCTGGTTCGCAGGAAGCGTGTTGTTGACTCGTCAAAGACGCTGCCCTGGAGCGAGCGCCCATGCCTGAGATCCATCTCTGGCGGCGGTTGACGGCAGAGTTCATCGGCTGCGCTTTCCTGGCCGCAATCGTCGTCGGATCGGGTATCGCAGCCCAACAGCTCTCGCCGGGGAACACCGGCCTTCAACTCCTGCAAAATGCCGCCGCCACCGCCGCCGGGCTCTTCGCCCTGATCCTGATGGTTGGGCCGGTGTCAGGGGCGCACCTCAACCCGGTGGTCTCTTTCGTCGATGCCGCCTTCGGGGGCATGACCTGGCGCAACGCCTTGGCATATCTGCCGGCTCAGGTGGCTGGATGCGCGTTCGGCGCCATGCTGGCCAACCTCATGTTCTCCCGGGCCGCCGTGAGTATCTCCACCCACCATCGGGCCAGCCCGGCCCACTTCCTCTCTGAGGTGGTGGCCACACTGGGGCTCATTGTGATCATTTTCGCCCTGGCCCGAACCGGACGGGGCACGAGCGCCCCCGCAGCAGTCGGGGCCTATATCGGCGCAGGCTACTTCTTCACCAGCTCTACCAGCTTCGCCAACCCGGCCATCGCTGTCGGTCGCATGCTGTCGAACTCGTTTGCCGGTATCGCGCCGTCGTCGGTCCCATCCTTCGTGGCCGCCGAAGTGCTGGGGGGCGCCCTGGCCTTCGTGGTCGTGAAGGTGCTCTATCCCGGCCTGACCACGAGCGTCGCCGCCGATGTCGTAGTCGCACACCACCCGACAGAGAACGCATGAGCGTCCAGCCCGTCGTCCTCTTCCTCTGCGTCCACAATGCCGGGCGCAGCTCTGGCGGCTCGGGTGTTGCTCGACCATTACGCCGGCGGACGAATTGACGTGCGATCCGCCGGTTCCGAACCTGGCGAACAATTGAATCCGTCAGTAGTCGCGCTCCTGGTCGAGCGGGGACTCGATCCCGCCAAGGAGTTCCCCAAGCTCTTGACCGATGAAATGGCCCAGGAGGCGGACGTCATCGTCACGATGGGCTGTGGGGACACCTGTCCGGTCTACCCGGGCAAACGCTATTTGGACTGGGGACTCGATGATCCGGCCGGTCAACCGATCGAAGTAGTGCGCCCGATCGTCGAGGAGATCGACCGGCGGGCGCAGACACTTTTGGCGGAACTACTGGGAGGACAACGAAAAGATGACGATTGAGAATCGGTCGTCGGTCCGGACGTCCTATTCCGTCATCCCGAGATGACGTCCCCGATGCATTCGCGGAGCATGTCACCCAACTTGGCGGTGTCGGAGTCAGGGAAGCTCTCGCCGGCCAGGAAGAGGCCGGCGAACGCGGCACCGAAAGCCGCCGCCATGCGGACCCTGTCCCGCTCGGGGACCCGGGTGTCGAGGAGGATCTTGCGAAACTGGTTCTGGATGTCGTCGTGCTCGGCGTCGTGTTCCTCGCTGTGCAGCTTCTCGAGGACGGCCTGGTTGCGCTCGTGCATGAGGAACAGCTTGCGCTGAACCAGCATCTGGTCGATCACCTGGTCGAGCAACTGGCCCCACAGCTCGAGCGTCATGGGTTCGTCACCCGCGCTGTCGAGCGCGTTCTTGCCGAACTCGTGCAGGCGCATGTGCAGGGCTCGGAGGATGTCCTCCTTGCTCTCGAAGTGGTAGTAGAGGGCAGCCTTGGTCACGCCCAGCCGCTCGGCGATCTGCCGCAGACTGGTGCCGTCGTAGCCCTGGGCCACGAAGAGGTCGAGGGCGACATCGAGAATGCGCTCGCGGGTGGAGTTGGCGTCGTGCGCCACGGCTCGCCGCTTGGCCCTGGTGGCCTGGGCGAACTTGGGCGGCAGGACGCCGTCGCTGGCGGGCTCGGCCGGCGTGGCCGACTCCTGGTCGTTCGTGCCTGGTTCTGCGGTCTGGGTCATATTTCTTGTTCAGCCTACTTGACGGAAGGTAAGTTCGTTCCTTACCATGCGGTTGGTAAGTAGTTTACTTAACGACAGGTAAGGGTGTCCATGGTCACTGATCTGATGATTCAAGCCGAGGGATTGCAGAAGCGCTACGGCGACACGCAGGCCCTGGCCGGGGTGTCATTCGACGTGCCGGCGGGGACGATCCTCGGCCTGCTCGGGCCCAACGGCGCCGGCAAGACCACGGCGGTCCGGATCCTGACCACACTGGCCGTGCCCGACGCCGGATCGGCCACGGTGGCCGGGATCGACGTGGTGAAGCACCCCAACGACGTGCGGCGCCACATCGGCGTGGCGGCCCAGGACGCGACGTTGGACGGGCTGCTGACGGGCCGCCAGAACCTCACCCTGGTCGGGGAGCTGTGTGACATGGGGCGCGGGGCGGCCAAGGCCCGGGCGGCCGAGCTGCTCGAGCAGTTCGAGCTGACCCATGCGGCCGACCGGGTGCTGAAGGGCTACTCGGGCGGCATGCGGCGCCGGCTGGACCTGGCGGCGTCGCTGATGACCCGACCGCCGGTCCTGTTCCTCGATGAGCCGACGACCGGGCTGGATCCGACGTCACGCCAGCGGGTGTGGGACGCCATCCGCGTGCTGCTGGACGAGGGCGTCACGGTGCTCCTGACCACGCAGTACCTGGAGGAAGCGGACGAGTTGGCCCATCGCATCGTGGTGGTGAACCACGGGCTGGTGGTTGCTGACGGGACGCCGATGGAGCTCAAGGAGGCCTCGCAGGAGCGCCCGCGTGGAGGTGACGTTGGCCACGCCTTCGCCGGCGGCGGTACCGGCCATAGCCGGGTTGGTGGCCGGGCAGGTCGAGGTGAGCGAGGACGGGCGTCAGCTGTCGGCCGGCATCGACTCCTCGCCAGGGTTGGCCACGACGCTGGTGCGGGCGTTGGACGCCGCAGGAGTGCTGGTGGACAACATCGAGGTACGGCAGCCGTCACTGGACGACGTGTTCTTCTCGTTGACGGGTGACCACATCGAAGAGGACGTGGCCGGCGACGACGATGGTGACGATGGCGGCGGGGGCGGAGGCCGGGGGCCCTCCGGTGTGGACCCGTCCCTGGACGGCAGCGGCCGGGCCACTGAACTGGAAGGAGCGAACGCCTGATGACGACGACCTTGGTTCCTCGACCGGTGCGGGTGGAGAGCCCGCGCTCGGGTGGTTTTTTGGGCCCTCTGGCAAATATCTGGGCCATGGCCCGGCGCAACCTGGTCCACATTTCGCGCGAGCCGATGCAGCTCTCGGATGTGACCATTCAGCCGGTGCTCTTCACGTTCCTGTTCGTGTTCATCTTCGGTGGGGCCATCCCGATCCCGGGTGGTGGCTCCTACAAGGATTACCTGCTGGCCGGCATTTTGGCGCTGAACCTGGTCACCTCGGTGATGGGAACGGCGGTCGGGTTGTCGACCGACCTGCACGAGGGGATGATCGACCGCTTCCGGGCGCTGCCCATCTGGCGACCGTCCGTTCTGATCGGCCGGTCGGCGGCCGATTTCATGACGTCGTGTCTGTGCGCGCTGATCGTGGGCTTGACCGGCCTCGTCGTCGGCTGGCGGTCGGACGCCGGCGGCTTGGCCATCCTGGCCGGGTTCTTGATCGTGCTGTTCTTCGCCTACTCGTTGACGTGGATCGCCCAGTGCGTGGGGTTGAACGCCAAGAGCCCGGAGTCCGCGGCCTCGTTCGGCTTCATCGTGCTGTTCCCCCTGGCCTTCGTGTCCAACGCCATGGTGCCGACGGCGCACATGCCGGGCTGGATGCAGGCCATCGCCGACTGGAACCCCGTCTCGGCGGTGTGTGCCGCGGTGCGAGACCTCTGGAACAACCCGAACCCGTCACAGGTGATCAACGCGTGGCCGATGCAGCACCCGGTGGAGGCGTCGTTGATCTGGTCGGTGGTCATCATCGCCGTCGCCGCCCCAATGGCCTCGTACTTCTTCAACAAGCGCTGCACGGACTGAGGCTGCCTGGAAGGCTTGCGCTCGAGGAACACTCCTTCGCCCACGATTATCGGGCATGATCACCGCATGGGCGCAGCAAATGACAAACCGCGTAAACGGAGACATCCCCTCCCGAAAGTGCCAAAGTATGAGGAGCCGAACACACTTCCACTCGCAGGCCTGACCGGCGACAGCGGGTTGGGAGACACGTCCGGCCGGTTCGGCCACGGGTCAGACGGCAAGGAGCACCACGCTCCGGGGTTCGCAGGTAGGACGTTCCTCAAAATGCTCGGGATGCGTCGCAGGGAACCGGAGGCTGAGGATCCAGCCGTTCGGAGGAAGAAGAAGTGAACGGTCTCCCAGTTCCATCCTGAAATCGTGGAAGGCGGGTGTCCGCCGCGATTTGATGGGGTCCTCTGGAACCTGTGACCGAAAGCTCGGGCGAGCTCCGCAAATCCCAGAGCGGCATCCATGACCCGAGCGACCGGGAACGCTCTCTCGAAACCGTCCCAGTCTCTTGAGGCAATCAACGGAGTTCCGGCCGGCCCCCTGCGCTGGCGGACGCATTCAGGCGTCACCAGCACGCACACGGCCATGGCCACTCTTGAGCAAGAAATATCGGAGGCTCTATCTTCCAACCACGGGTTCCGGCGAGTCCCAGTAATCCGCCTCAGTCGGCTGGAAATGAAAGGAGACCCCGACATGAGCACCTTCCTCCTCGAGGCGAGGCAGACGTTGGTCCCCGGCGCCGACCGATTTGGTCCGCTACCGCCACTCTTTATTGCACTGACACTGGTCACCGGCCTGGTCGACGCATTCAGCTATCTGGTCCTGGGCCACGTCTTCGTCGCCAACATGACGGGCAATGTCGTGTTCCTCGGGTTTGCGGTCGCCGGCGCGCACGGCTTCTCGATCGCCGCGTCTCTGGTCGCGTTGGCTTCATTCGGAGTGGGATCAGTCTTCGGCGGCAGATTGATCGCGAGGTATGGCGACCACCGGGGACGTCATTTCGCGGCGGCGACAGCGGTCCAGTCAGTCTTCTTGGCCGTCGCCGTCGTGCTGGCTCTCGGTGAGCTCGACTCCTCCTCAGGGCGGCTTCAAGTACACGCTCATCGTCGTCCTGAGCCTGGCGACGGGGGGCCAGAACGCCACGGCACGGAAGATGGCCCTCCCTGACTTGACCACGACCGTGCTCACGATGACCGTCACCGGTTTGGGGGCTGACAGCGCGCTCGGTGGAGGCCACGGTTCCAAATCTGGTCGACGCCTGATCGCGATTGCGGCGATGTTCCTCGGCGCGCTGATCGGGGCGTCACTCGTGCTCCACGTACGGATCGTGCTCCCACTTGCCATTGCACTCGGCATCACGGTATTCGTCGCGCTGGAAAGCTACGTGGCGGGTCGATCGGATCCGGAGTGGACGCGGGTCTAAAGATCGGAGGGCAAGAAGAGTTCGCGTCGCATCCGCATGCCCGCCGGCGCTGCGCCAATTCGATCAACCGCAGAATATGACGATCCGATGAAGATCGGATCCGAAGTCAATCTCATCGGCTCCCTTTGTGCGTAACCCCAGTGTCCGCACCGCCGTCGGACGGCCGGGACAAACCAAAGTTCCCCTCGGAAGAAAAGGAGCCCGCTGATGGCATTGTTACCCTTCGTTCGCTCGTCGGCATTTCTGCGGCGACCCTTGCGTTCGGCGCTGCTCGGTGTCACAGGATTGGCCGCAATGACACTGGTCGTCACCCCTGCCGGCGCTGTCACTCCGGCTGGATCGTTCGTCGGCCCGGACTCGACCGTGTCGGAGATCGGTCCGACCATTCCTCCGAACGGGGACGTCAATCCCTATGGCGTGGCCGTCGTTGCCAAAAGCCAAGGGACCGAAGTGGCCGGTGATGTCCTCGTGAGCAACTTCAACAGCGGACCGGGGCCGGCGGGCCTGCAGGGACGCGGGACGACGATCGTGCAACTCGACCCCAACGCCGGGCCCGATGCTTCGCCCCAAGTCTTCGCCCAAATTGACCCTAGCCATCTTCCGGGCGCCTGCCCCGGAGGGGTGGGTCTGACCACCGCACTCTCGATCCTGCCGGGCGGTTGGGTCGTGGTCGGCAGCCTCCCCACGAGCGACGGGACCACGATCACCGGTGCGGGTTGCCTCTTGGTGCTCAACAGCTCCGGTGATGTGGTCGAAACCTTCTCCGGTGGTCCAATCAACGGTCCGTGGGACATGACCTCGATCAGTATCGGTGCCTTTTCGGAGCTGTTCTTCACCAACGTGCTCAACGGGACAGTGAGCGCAGGGGGGTCGGTCGTGAATCAAGGCACCGTCGTCAGGGCCATCCTCTTCAATGCTCCTGCTGGGCCGCCGAAGTTGTTGTCCACGTCGGTCATCGCCTCAGGATTCCCTGAGGAGCTCAATGCTGCGGCACTCGTCATCGGTCCGACCGGGGTCGCTCTCGGTGAGAACGGTGCGCTCTATGTAGCCGACACCATTGACAACAGGATCGCGGCCATCCCGTTGGCCGTGTTCCGGCTGCATTCGGCAGGGGTGGGCATTCCAGTCTCGACCGGCGGGGACTTGAACGGGCCTCTGGGCCTCGCCGCGACGCCGAATGGCAACCTGCTTGCGGCTAACGGGGGTGACGGCAACCTCGTGGAGCTAAGCCCGTCTGGCGCCCAGCTCGGGGAGAAGACCATCAGCCCTGGTGGCGCTGGCGCACTGTTCGGATTGGCTCTGTCCAGAACCGGCGGCGCTCTCTACTTCGTCGACGACTCGGAAAACCAGCTGAATCGTCTTGCGCTAAGCTGTAGCCCGATGACGGGCAGCAGTTTGCCCATCAAGGACCGAGGTCAGCAGCGAAATGAGACGGGCAGATACTCCGGCCCGCGGATGGTGGCGAGTTTGCGCCATTCCGCCTGTCCTGCTGGCGCCAGCCCGACCAGGCTCCGGGCGAGAACCGGCAGCGCCTCTTCCAGCTCGGTACGAGCCAACGCTGCCCCAAGGCAGTAGTGGAATCCGCCTCCGAAGGTCAGCTGGGTGGCACCCCGAGGGCGGGTGATATCGAAGGTGTCGGCATCTTGCGAAGACCCTCGGGTCCCGGTTGGCCGCCATAGTGGAAGGGAACACCACATCGCCCTCACGGAAGTCGAGGCCCTCGAAGGCAAAATCGCTGACCACCCGTCGTGGTGCACCTGCCCCGGCCGGCTCGTATCGCAGAATCTCCTCGGCCGCTCCAGGCGCCAGGTCCGGATGGGCAGCCAGCAGCCGCCACAGATGGGGGTGTTCGGCGAAGACGGCGGCTGCGCACGCTAACTGGCATTGGGTGGTGTCCAGTCCCCCGAAGATCAGTATGGTGATCAGCATCCGCAGCTCAGACTCGCTCAGGCGGTCTCCCCCTTCCTCGACTGCGATGAGATCACTGACCAGATCGTCGGCAGGGTGTCGGCGGTGCGCAGCGATGAGGTCGTCGGCGTAGGAGTTCAGCACCGCCAGGCCACCCTCGATCCGCTCCCGTTGCTCACCGATCTGCCCGGTGAAGGCCAGAGCCAGGTCGCTCGAGGCCTGGTAGATCTCGTCGTAGTCGGACTCTTTGCTCCCAAGAAGGTGCCCGATCGCCGCGATCGCAAACGGGGCGGCGAAGGTTGAGACGAACTCGCAGTCGGACTGGCCCTTGAGCCTCTCGACCAGACCATTGGCGATGTCCCTTATCGTCGGTCGCATCTGCTCGACCTTGCGCGGGGTGAACGCCCTGGCAATCAGTCGTCGGAGGCGGAGGTGTTCCTCGCCGTCCTTGCTGAACAGCATCTGGGTCCACCAGTCCCACAACGGGCCCTCCGTGATCCCCATCCCGAGCAGAGCTTGGCCCCCCAATTCGGCCAGCCGGTGGTCCTTGAGCAACGAGTTCACCTCGGCATAGCGAACAGCCATGGTGCCCATGGGCGTCGTGGCGTACCAAGCCGCCTCTCGAGCGTCCCTGTGGGCGGCGTGAACGTCGTTGTCGTACGCCTCACTGTAGATATCGATGTAATGGGCTTCCTGGCTACCAGTAGGTGTCACCGCGGTACGGCTTGCATGAGCCCCTCCATGTCGGCGTGCGTGATGTCCTTTTCCATGTCGTACGGCTGACCCGATTTCCCGTCCGGCTCGCGCGCAGGCCTTCGCGCCGTCACCATCGGCACTCATTCCTGCGGGGCCACTGCGGCAAGCCGAAGCCAGCTCGTTGCATCGTCGGCGGTACCAGGGGTGATCGCGGCCAACTTAGACCGATCGAAAGCGGTACTCAACCTCCCGGCAGCCTGAGTTCATATGGCTCGTGCTGCCCGTGCGCCTTCCAGGGTGGCATGCATGATCCGGCGGGGAGCGAGGGCATCGCCGATCACATGGACTTCGGGGACCCGGCCTTCCAGCGCCGAGACGAGCGAGTCATCAGGGACGAGGCCGCACGCCAGGACCACCGTGACCCCATCAAGTCGACGCTCCTCGCCGCTGAAGGTCCCTGAGACCACCGCACCACCGGCGTCGACAGCCACCAGTCGGTGCAGCAACGACACGGTGACCCTTTTCTTCAGGAGCCGCTGCATGACCACGAAGCGCGTCCCGTCCTCCACCCCACCGGCGAAGTCGAACCGTTCGGAGATGAGCTCAACGGTGCACCCCTGATCAGCGAGAAATTCGGCGATCGTCGGACCCGCCAGATGGTTGTCGAAGCCCCCCACGACCAGCGCCGCGCCGGCTATGGGCGTCCCGGCGAGGACATCGAGTGCTCCCCGGACATTCGGGCCCTCGATGCCGGGTACGTCAGGGACCAACGGCCGGCCACCGGTGGCGACCACGACGACATCAGGTGCGAACGCGATCATCTCTTCCGCGGTGACCTCGTTGCCAAGCATCATCTCCACGCCGAGCCGGGCCAACTGCGGCTCGAAAAATGCGGCATGATCCCGCAGGTTCCGGCGGTTGGGGTCACGGGCCAGCAACGCCGGGGTACCCCCGATGTGGCGTCGCCGATCGGCCAGGTAGACGTGGTGGCCACGCTGAGCGGCTACTCGGGCCGCCTCCAGCCCGGCCGGACCGGCCCCGACCACCACGACGGTCTTGGGACGTGATGCGGGCACGATCTCCATCTCATCTTCTCGGGCTGCCGCCGCATTGACCGCACACGTGAGCGGAGTGCGGTGCGGCCCAATGTGGTGGCACTCCGACAGGCCCAAACACATCCGGACATCCCCGGGCCGCCCGGAGCGAATCTTGTTGGGGAGATCAGGATCGGCGATGAGGGCGCGGACCATGCCAACGAGGTCGGCCGAGCCCTCGGCCAAGATCCCCTCGGCAATCGAGGCATCGGCGATACGACCGGTCACGATGACCGGCACATCGACGACCTTCTTGATGGCCGCCGCCGCAATCGCGTTGAACGCCGGTTCCGTATACCAAGGGCTTACGTAGGCCGTCTCGAGCCCGTCACCGAAACCCGCGTAATTCCCCCCGCTCACGCTCACGTAAGCCACATGCGGCCCCAGCAACCGGCACACCTCGGTCAGCTCGTCAACCGTGAGCCCCCGATGCTCACCATCACCGTCGACACCGACGCGGATCCCTATCGGGAATTCCGGCCCCACCATTCCTCGTGCCTCCGCGATCACCGCCAGTACGAAGCGAACGCGGTCGACACGCGTGGCGCCCCAACGATCCGTGCGCCGATTGAAATAGGGTGAGAGGAACTCGTTCACCAGATACCCGTGCGCACCGTGGATCTCCGCCGCGTCGAGCCCGGCCTCCTTTGTCCTGCGAATGGCGTGGGCAAATGCCACTACCAGCTCTTCGATCTCGTGCTCGGTGAGCGGATGGGGACTGAGCGCCTCGTAGGGATCCTGGACCGCCGAGGGGGCCATTACCGCGTTGCCGGTGATGCCATGGCGCGCCGCACCGGAATGGTAGACCTGCGCGAAACAACGTCCCCCCTCGGCATGAACGACTTCTGCTCGGCGGCGCAGACCCGGGAGCACGACCTCGTCATAGTGGGCGACGCCTTCGGGAGTGACCGGCGAGAGGTCCTTGCCATCCCAGTCAGGAGCCGTCGAGCGAGGCCCGGGGCCTATGGCGTACCCGTACACTCCCCCGCTGGAGTGGATGCCGAGTAGACCCGCCCCACCCCGAGCTCGTTCCTGTAGATAGCGAAGGTCCCGTGCTTCACCGAGGCCGGTGCCATGCGTCGTGACACGATGCGGTTGCGTACGGTGAAATCACCGATCTCGAGGGGCTCGAACAGCCGTCGAAAGCCTCCCGATTGCTGCTGCGAAGCCATGCTTGCCCCTCCTGGACCGCCTCGACGTGATCCTCGACGCTGACCGCGCCGAACCAATACGGCACTATCCGCGGAATGGTACCGATATCAAAGCATCCTTGCATCGTATTGCCGCCGAACCTGCGGACAGGCACTGCATCTGTCTCTGTCGAACCTTGATGATGTCAAGTAGTTGGATACAGTGGTGAGAGTGTCAGGTGCCGGTCGGGTCGGGACTCCGAGTCATTAGTGCCTGTCCAGGCGATCCCGCTGGCACTGATTGCCAGCCTGTACCCCTTTGGCCTGGCGGCGTTGATTGTGCTCCTCCAGGCCACGCGTCCCAGAGCCCACGCCGGGGTGTTCCTGATGGGTGCCGCGGTGTGCACCCTTACCGTCGGTTTCCTGGTCGTCTTCGTCCTGCGCGGCGCGGGGGCGAGCAATGACAGCGAACAGACGCCACGCTACGGGCTGGAGTTGGCGATCGGTGTGGCGTTTCTGGTTGGAGCGTGGGTCCTCGCCCACCGTGTACCAAAACCCAAGAACGACGACCAGCCGTCCCGAATCACGAAGGCCGCCCGCGGCTCGGGGCTTTTCGCCGTCTTCGTAGTGGGCATCGCGATGTATACACCGTCACCTACCTATCTGGCCGCGCTGGAGGTCGTCGACAGCTCCAAATTGAGCACCGCTGCAACGTCCCTCTGGATCATCATCGTCGTACTTCTGCTCCTCATCACCATTGAAGTCCCCATTTTTCTCTACTGGCTGGCCCCGGGCTGGACCGTCCCGAGACTCTCTGCCGTCAATGATTGGCTGGCGCGCAATGGCCGCAACTTCTTCGCCATCGTCTTGGCCGTTCTTGGTGTTTGGGAGGTAACCAAAGGACTCGTAGGCCTTTTGTAGTGCCGCCAAGAGTAACAAGGCCGGCCGGGTACGAAACGAGCAAGCTGTTGAACCGGTACTCGTTACCCTCGAAATCAGACGAAGCGTGAAGGTGCCGGCGGCACCATAGGCGGTGCGCCCTCGCCCCCGTCGTCGAACAGTGAGAGATTGGGCAGGACAGATCGCCACCAGTCAGTATGCGAGAACATTCGAGATCCGATTTCCTGGCCCTGGGGACCGATTGCGACCCGTTGCGGCACTGGTTGATCGGCGAGTTGCCAGCGGTACTCCGCGGACACCCGCATGCGCTGCTCGTCGTTTGGCAGGGCCGCATGGGTGGTGAGGCAATGGAACACCAGCACGTCGCCGGGTTCGTAATCGGTTGTCACCCAGCCGCGTTCGAGGCGATGAAGAGGTCGGTAGCGCACACGAGAGGAGCGCTGACTGCCTGGCTGAACGGCCAAGCCGCCCAACGAGCGTGGAACGGCGCCCAGCGGCACCCAAGTGGTGAACATGTCTTGCACAGACCGGTAGTCCTTATGGATCACGTTGCCGGGTTGATGAGGAACCACGGAAGCCGGATAGACAATCCGCGGAAACTTCAGGGGATAACAAAATCCGGAAGGTCCAAGAATCTGACCCATCAGATCGGGCAAGGGGCCGACAAATGGGATCTTGTTGAAGTCGGGCTCGGCCAAAATCCGCCGGTAGCCGGCATCGGCGAACGCGTCACGCATCCGAATCGCCCTGACTGGTGTCTGTGGCCGCGCCGAGAGGGGATCCTGTCCCCCTTCCGTCCAGCCCGCCGCCTGGAGGTAACCGAGAGCCGAACGGCCGATGCTCTGTACCAGGTGTGTATCGAGTAGCTGGCGCACGAAGACGTAGCCGTCAGTGGCGATGCGCGCCCGAAGCGCAGCCCAATCACCCAGCAGGGCTTTGGAGTCTGTCAACTCGGCGGAGGACTCCAACAGATGCACGCCTGCATGATTGCACCAAAGTGTGTCGAAACTATGCGCCGTAGGTTAGGAAGGTGTGAGGCAGTTGTTATCGTCCCACTTGAACGAGCGAGCGTTACCCGGATGGCCACTCGGCCTCGAGATAGTCCACCAGCGCATCGATGAGGGCCCGCTTGACCTCGCCGTCTCGGCGAACGCCATCATCTCGGTCTCGCTATGAAGCCGTCGGCGGCGGGAGGAGAATGCGCGCCTGCGCGGCCCGGTGAGAGCAGGAGTTCACGTACGCTCGCTCTCGGGCCACCCGCCGAGAGTGATGACCATTCCATCGTAGCGAACCAGCCGGACCGCCTGGTCGAAAGCGCCAAGGCGTCGGATGGCCTCGCCTTCCCAGACGATCGCAGCCGTGGATAGGGCATTGGCGTCGACGCAGGAACGGCCGGTGGCAGAGACCAGCGTCCAGTGTGGAGCCGCCGAGATGCTGGTCATCGGATCGACGATGTGGTGGACCTTCTCATCCCCCACCATCCAAGCCCGAACCGCCGTGCTTGAACTAGCCAGACCACCGTGGTGGATCGCAACGACCTGATCGACCTCATGTGCAGGGGCGGATGAATCAACGGCGATCCCGATCGGCCAGCCTCCGGCGGGGGCAGCACCGGCAACGGCCACATCGCCCCCAATGCTGACCAGGGCGCCGGTCCCCAGCTGATCCGCCAGCCGGAGTGCGGCACGATCAGCTGCCCAGGCTTTCGCAGACGACCGAGGTCGATCCGCACTCCTCATGGATGTGCCCGAAGCCGACAACAGGACCAAGCGCATCAGCGGCCCGCGGTGAGGTGGCGCCGATGTGGTCAAAATCCCGGTCATAGCCAAGCGCCGACATGGCGTTGCCGACGGTCGGATCGACCGCCCCATGCGTCTTTTCTGCCACGGCGATCGCCACCGTGAGCGCTTCAAAGAGCAAGGGAGAGACGACAATGGTTCGTCCGGACTGCGAGTGGAGATACGCGAGCTCCGAGTCAGGTCGGAAGCGACTACAGGCGAGGTCGACGGAATTGATCTCGTCTCGCACGATCGCCTCCGCCCTTTCGGCTTTTGCAGGGTCGAGTACCACGACCGTGGCAGTGGTGCCGATGGCACGAAATGTGCGTTCCCCGAATGCAGATTCGACCCGGGCCATCATCGCGAAGTGCCGCCGGAGGTCACGACGGGTCGGGTGGTGGTGGTCGTCGGGGGTCTGGTGGTGGTCGTTGTCGTCGGGGGTGTCGTTGCCGGCGTAGTGGTTGGCGTCGTTGGCGGGGATGTTGCGGGAGTGGTCCTTGGGGTCGCGGTCGCAGGCGTCGTCGCCGTGCTGGGTGGCGTAGCTCGCCGGCGTCGAGCTTGCGGGCGTGGTGTTGGCGTGCGTGGTATCCGTCGTACCGGTGCTCCCGCCGGAAGGGGGCGCGGACGTCGGTGTTGATGTTGCGGTTGGCGGCACCGATATCGTCGGTGCGTTCTCGTGAACCGGTGGGAGCGTCATCGTCGCTCCTCGGCCGCCGAACTCTTGCCCGGATGTTCCTTGGCCACCGCGAAGCCGATCACCGCGGTGGCGCCAGTTGCGACCAGTATCGCAGCGCAAGTGATCCGGTTGACGGGCACATCCGCGCGTTGTTGTTTTTCCGGAGTGTGCCTTCTACTCGGGCGAGACATCTGGTGCGACGAGCTCCCTTGATTGGTACACCGCAAGTGAAACGAGGACTTGTGATCTCATCCGTAGGGCTCTCTGTGGGCCGGTTGTGAGTCGACCCCGACCCGGGACCGAGGACGCCAGGCGGCCCGCTGAGTTTAAGGACATATCTCCATTCCAATGAGGGCCGCCTCGCATCGCCGAAGACAAACCCCTCGATGAGTGACTTTGGATTTTAACGGACCCGGCGTTGGTCCGAACCCGACCTATCGGGAGCGGCGAGCCGCGGCCGCCTTGCCATGCATCACAAGATAGTACTACCTTGTGATGCATGGGAGAGGCAGACGGCCGACGCAGCCAGCTGTTCCGCGGCGTTCTCGATATCTGCCTCCTGGCCGTGATGAGCGAGGGGCCGGCGTACGGCTACGAGATGACGAAGCGTTTGCGAGCCCGTGGGCTCTCGACCGTCGGAGAGGGATCGATCTATCCGCTCTTGGGCCGCTTGGAGCGGGACAGGTTGGTGGAGACCCGGCGGGCCGCCAGCAATGGCGGGCCACCTCGCAAGTACTACAGCCTTTCGCCCGCCGGCGAACAGGCGCTCGAGGCTGGAAGACGGGAATGGCAGATGGCGCGGGACGCTGTGGATGGTGCCCTTGACCTAGTCAAAGCGGAGGTGCGGCCGTGAATGAGTTCGTTGAGGAGTGTCGTCGGGAATGGCGGCGCCTCGGCGTCCCAGATCCCATTGCCAACGAGATGGCAGCAGACCTGTCCGCTGATATCGAAGAAGCCGAGTCCGAAGGGGGAACCGCCGAGGACGTGGTCGGGAACAGTGCGTTCGACCCACGGCAGTTCGCCGGATCGTGGGCAATGGCTCGAGGTGTCACTGCCCCGCCAGCGATCTCCTCTCCGCCCCGCCGCTGGCCAGTTCTCGCCTTTGCCCTCATAGCGAGCCGGCCCTGCTCGCCTTGGGCGCCGCCATCGTGGTGGGTGGTCGCCAGAGCGCCGCTGTCATTTTTTCGGCGAGCCGGAATCTTGGCGGCCCAAGGTCGGTTCATGTGTTCCCTGGTTCTCCCATCGTGCTGCAGCACTTCCCGCATCTTCCGGTCGTCGTTATCGCGGCCCTCCTCTTGCTGGTCGTTGGCGTGGTGGGCGTCGGTCTCGCCCTTTTGTACTTGGCCCCCTGGAACGGCACCCGCATCGGGCCTTGGGAGATCCGCAGACACCGTCCTCCCTCGGGAACCCCCAGGGCATGACCGACCTCGCTAAAAAAAAAAAAAAAAAAAAATGACCCGACAACGACCGCAACTCCCTCGGGCGCCACGGCACTACTCGCCTGTAAAGCGAAACTCCGCTTGCCATGAGCCTTCGGTATGGACTACTTCCCAGTAGCGCATTGCGATGTTCTCTGGGTCGAACGCTGTGCCTGCAACAATCTGCCCAGCGATCGTCAGCGTCGCCACACGGATCCCATCCGACTCCAAATCTGCTCCAAGCATGGTTGCTGCGGATCGGAGCGCAGCTTTGCCGAGCGAAATGGTCGCAAGGGCTGGGATCGGATGATCTGCGAACCCACCACCCGTAACGACGATGGTGCCGGAACCCGCGGCGCGCATCGATGGTGCGGCGACCTGCGTCACGATGACGGCGCCGATGACGTCAACCGCATAAGCCATCTGAAGATGCTCGGCGCTCGAATCCAGAAGCTTGTCTGGCGCCCCCATGACGGCGTTGTAGACAACTACTCCGGGTGCACCTTCAGCGCCGTAGAGCTCGGCCATCCGAGCGCCAAGACTTCAGAGTCACTGGCATCGGCAACGACAGTGTCAATCTGGGATCCAGTGTCAGCCAGACTGTCAGCGAGATTGCCGAGTCCGTCGGTGCTGCGAGCAACCAGGGTCACCCGATATCCACCCTCGGCGAAGCGACGCGCCACAGCCATTCCAAGACCCGGTCCGGCACCAACTAGCAGGAGGTGCCGATTGTCGATCGATGAGGCAGCGCCACCTAGTGAGTCGTCGGGCATTGGCCTGCTTCCTTTCGTATCACGTGACCAGGGAGATCGCCTTCACATCTTCGCGACCTCAACTTTGCTCGCATCTAGGAAACCCCCAGTCCGCCGATACCGCCGTCCCCGGCCGACAAGCGCAGGAGTCACTTGAACTTGAAACGGGGGCGGCATCCATTCGGGCACGTCTGACGGCTGCTCACGGTTGATCTGCGGCCCGTAGCCAAGTCGAGGCGGATCGACTGCATGACCTGGAACGTTGTACTGGCAGTGCAGAGGTCTGCCGCCGCGAGCACCGAATACTTCGCGATGACGGGCGCCGCGGCGGTCGCTGTGGCCGCGGCCAGATACGCACTCATCGCAGCCCAGATGCTTTCACCATGCTCTACGAAAAACGGTGCGGGGTCGACGATGTCCAGCGCCAATCGGGAGCTGTCCACAATGTCAGCCAAGTACTGTCGATAAGTCGCAATATCGTCCCGCGTGCCAAGTCGGCTCATGTGGCCGCCTATGAAATGCTTCCACGGGTAGGTGAGCGCGTACCCGCGGCCTCGATGTAGCCCGGTACGTCGTCGGCCAGGTTGCCTTGGCAGACCGCCGCCCATCCTGGATTCACGATGTCGACGAGCATGAGCGCGGCATGGCCCGGAAGGTGAATGAAGATGTTGTCCGGGGAGTGATTGGACCCGTGCCACGCCAGATCAATGCGCTCGCCCCCGATATCCAGAGTGCGCCGGTCCTGGAAGGTTTCCTCCGGTGCGGGCCTGGCCGGGTCGTCGTCGCGCAAAAGGAGATTTCTCGTCTCCTCATGCCCAATGCGAGTGACGTTCCGGTCGAACAGCGACGACGCTCCAGCGTGATCGGCGTGGTGGTGCGAATAGATGAGATAGCTGACTTTGTTGCTAACACCGTTGGCGCGGCGATCTCATCCACCGCACGCTGAATGTTGTGTCCGATCGTTGCAGGAGCATCGAAGAGGACGACTCCGTCACAGGTGGTCATGAACGCACACTGGTAGTTCCCATCCGTGACCCGGTAGAGATTCCCCTCCACTCGCCCGACGTAATAGCCATGCTCGCCGATCCTGGGGGCGTCGGCCGTCATCGGGCGCGCCTCGACACATGCCTCGGGCCTCACGTCAGCCCGACAGACCGCGGGCGTCGACTCAGTGATCACTCTCCACCACGAGATCGTAAGACCCCTCCCGGTGCGCTCGAATCCAGGAATCCCCTAGTCGTCGGGCTAATCAGGCGGCCCCGAGGCGCGGTTTCGGCAATGATGTCGCCGATAGAATGAGTGAGATTCGCGTTCTCTTCTGCGGAGGCAGCTATTCGGCCGGGAGCGTGAGCGCGAGATACTCGACCGATGCTAGCCAGCGGCGGCGGCGGGGTCCTGGTTCTGCGCGGTGGAGCGGGGGTGGGCAAGACCGCCTTGCTCGAGTACGCGATCGCGGCTGGGAGCGATTTTCGAGTCGCCAGGACATCCGGCGTCGAAGGGGAGATGGAGCTCCCCTTCGCGGCGCTTCAGCAGCTGTGCTCACCGTTCCTCGAACTAGTCGATCGTCTCCCGCGACCCCAGTACGAGGCGCTCGGGGTCGCCTTTGGGCTCAAAGGGGTTGGCGCCCAATCGGTTCCTCGTCGGACTGGCAGTGCTCGGCCTCTTGTCCGAGGCGGCCGAGGACCAGCCCCTACTCGTTGCCGTTGATGACGCACTTTGGCTGGACCAAGCATCTGCACAGGCCCTTGCGTTCGTGGCTCGCCGTCTATTTGCGGACGCAATTGTCCTCCTATTCGCCACCCGCCAAATCGACGACTTACTCAGCGGCCTTCCGGAGCTTCCCGTCTCACCCTTGGGACATCGAGATGCGAGGGCGCTCTTGGAGTCGGCCTTGCCGGCACCGCTCGATGAGACCATCTTGGAGAGAATCGTCGCCGAGACCCGTGGCAATCCGCTTGCGCTGCTGGAATTGCCAAAGGGGCTGACACCAAAGAATCTGGCCGGTGGATTTGGCCTTCCGGCGGAGATGACTCTCACCGCCAGCATCGAGGAGAGCTTCGCTCGGCGGCTGGACACGCTTTCAGACGATGCCCGTCGACTGTTGCTTCTGGCGGCGACCGATCCGGTCGGGGATCCTGCGCTGGTGTGGCGAGCCGCCGAGGGACTCGGAATCCCAGAATCGGTGGCAGACACGGTCGAGTTGGACGACCTGATGGTTCTTGTCCCGCGGGTGGTCTTCCGTCATCCGCTGGTTCGTTCTGCGGTCTACGGGGCGGCCACCCCGCACGAGCGACGTGAGGCCCACCGCGCGCTGGCGGAAGCGACGGATCCCGGACTCGATCCGGACCGTCGAGCCTGGCACCGGGCTAAAGCGATCCAAAAACCTGATGAGGAGGTTGCAGCGGAGCTCGAGACGTCTGCAGCCCGAGCGCAAGCGCGTGGCGGTTACGCAGCTGCCGCTGCCTTCTTGGAACAGGCCACCGCGTTGACACCTGAGAAATCCCGTAGATCGGGGCGAGCTCTCGCTGCAGCGCAGGCGCAGTTGCAGGCCGGTGCTCTGGATGACGCCCTTCGGTTGATCGCAACGGCTGAAGCGGGGATTCTCAGTGAGTCGAACAGGCAAAGGCAGGTTGGTCCGCGGCCAGATTTCATTCCTATCCACGCGGAGCGGCGACGCTGCCACGTTGCTGCTCGGTGCCGCTGATCGATTCCGAGCGATCGACGCTGAGCTGGCCCGCGAGACCTATCTGGAGGCCCTGACTGCGGCCATCTTCGCTGGGCCGTTGGCCGGACCGGGCGCAAGCCCTCGCGAGATTGCAGAGGCTGCGGGAAATGCCCCGCGGGCGCGAAACCACGCGGACCAGACCTGCTGCTTGACGGTCTAGTTGCGGTTGTAAGCGATAACTATGTGGCCGCCGTGCCGAGTCTGCGTCAGGCGCAGAGCGGGATTGAGAACGAGATGTCGCAGCTGATCAACTGCGCTGGATGTGGGCAGCGACAGTCGCGACGCAACATCTGTGGGACGACGAAGGTTGGAAGCGGCTGGCAGACCTACACCTTCAGCTGGTCCGCGAGACCGGAGCGCTCAGCGAGTTGCCGATCGCCCTCAGTCATGTTGGTCAGATGCATGTGTTTGCGGGTGAGCTGGCATTGGCCGCATCTGACCAGGAGGCTCTCCAAGAGGCATCCGAGCTGAACGGAAGTCCCCTCGCCCCGTACCACGGGGTGAGCCTCGCGGCGATGCGCGGTCGCGAGGTCGAAGCGACACAGCTCTTCGAATCCGCCCGGGCGGAGCTGATCGGGCGCGGAGAGGGAGCGGGCCTTTCGTTCGTAGACAGGGCGGAGTCCGTGCTTTACAACGGGCTGGGGCGGTACACGGAGGCGTTGGCGGCAGCGCAGCGAGTGGTCGGTCACACCGAGCTCGTCACCTCCAACTGGGCGATGCCCGAGCTGATCGAGGCAGCCGTACGAGTTGGGGCATTCGAGCTCGCTGCCGAGACCGATCGGCAGCTGACTGACAGGAGCAATGCAAGCGGGACGGAGTGGGCCCTGGGGATCGCCGCCCGTTCGCACGCTCTGCTTGCGGATGACGCGCACGCCGATGATCTCTACGCCGAAGCCATCGAGCGGCTCGCACGCACGCGAGTCGCTGTCGACCTCGCCCGTGCGCACCTGCTCTACGGCGAGTGGCTCCGACGTCAGCGTCGTCGACTGGACGCTCGAAAGGAGTTGCGGACCGCTCACGAAATGTTCACCGGATTTGGAATGGAGGCGTTCGCCGAGCGAGCACGGGTTGAGCTGCGCGCGAGCGGCGAAACGGCGCGGAAACGGACCGTGCAGACGCTTGACCAACTCACCCCGCAGGAATTACAAGTCGCTCGCCTGGCTGCGAAGGGAAACACCAACAGAGAGATCGCTGCTCAACTCTTCATCAGCCCCAGCACCGTCGAGTACCACCTGCACAAGGCATTCCGAAAGCTGGACGTCAAGTCACGGACCCAGCTCGCACGACGCGAGTTTTGACGCGGCCAACAACCGCCACTGACGAGCGGGATAACTACGCGTTGCGGCGGCCGTTAACCCGATGGGCCTTGCTTACCATCCGCGAGGTCAGCGGAGAGTGTCAACGGCAGGCAACTCTCACGCGAACGACGTGGACTGGATGGGCCGCTTCGGATCCCTGGTCGGTGGTCTCCCCCGCCTGTGCGGCGTCGAGCTCGGCCAAGTCTCCGCTCTGCAATACCAACCCGGCCACGATGGCCCCGGTCACGAAGACGAGAGACGACCACAGGAAGGATGTTCTGTAGCTGTGCAGCAGGGCGGCCTGAAGATTGGCTGGTGTGAGTGCTCGACCAGCCAAATAGGCCGTGGCTGCGCTTGCCGCCAGCGTATTGAGCAAGGACGTGCCGATGGAGCCACCCACCTGTTGGGCCACATTAAGAGCCGCTGATCCCACGCCGGCATCTTGGGGAGCCAAACCTAGGGTGCCGGTGCTGAAGGCCGGGGAGACGCTCAATCCGGAGCCGATCCCCAATACGAGAAGGAGGGAAAGGACATGGCTGCTATTAGCCGAGTGCGAGGCCACCAGCTAGTTGGCATTGCGCCGGCAGACACCAGCAATCCAACCGGCACTATCGGCCTCGGACCGAAGCGAGGCAAAAGGATGCGATTGGAAATCTGGGCCATGGCCGTGAGGGCGGCTACCAACGGGAGAAACGGAATACCAGTCTTCACCGGGCTGAATCTCAGTGTGGCCTGCAAGTAGTAGGTCAAAAACAAGAACACACCGAAAATCCCGACGCTGCTGAACAACCCCACCAATAGAGATCCGCCACAGCGTCCTGTTGAGCACGACGTGCGGGGGAAGCAATGGGTACTCTACTTTCGCTTCGCAGTAAGCGAAGCCGGCAAGCAGAACGACACTCGCCACGAGGAACCCGATGGTATAGGGATCGCCCCACGACGTGGTTTCCACGTGCGAGAATCCGAAGACAAGCGCGAACAGCCCGCCTGCCACCAAGAACAGGCCAGGCAGATCCAGCGGATCGTGGTTGGCTCCGTCGTCGCGAATCAACCATGCGAAACTGCCAGCGGTGGCCCCCACCGCAAATACGAGATTGACAAAGAGCGTCCACCGCCAAGACGCATAGGAGGTGAGGATGCCGCCCAGGAGCAGTCCTAACGCCCCACCTGCGCCCGCAATTGCTCCGTAGATTCCAAAGGCTTTTCCTCGTTCGTCGGGTTCTGCAAACGTGGTTGTCAAGAGCGCCAGAACCGAAGGAGCGAGAAGGGCCGCGAACGCACCCTGGACCGTCCGCGCGCCGACAAGCATTGCAAAGTTGACGGAAGCACCTCCGATGGCTGAGGCCACTGCGAACCCAACCAGACCGATGATGAGCGCTCGTTTGCGACCTACCATGTCCCCGATGCGCCCGCCGAGAAAAAGCAGACTTCCGAATGCAAGAGAGTACGCGGTGACGACCCATTGCCTATCCGCGGTAGTGAAATGCAGATCACGCTGAGCAGTCGGAAGGGCTATGTTGACGATTGTGCTGTCCAGGACCACCATTAACTGAGCAATCCCCAGTACGCCAAGGATCCACCACCGACGTTGGTAATTGGGTGCCACGACAGGGCTAACCGCAGGCTCCTCCTCATGCTCCAGCGTCAGCAATGTGGTCACTAGATCCTCCGGCTATGTGGCGGTCATCTTCAACGGAATTCATACATTGGTCTCATTGGTCGTGACCGTCGAGTGGGTCCTCGTACATGGTGGAGGAGGTTCCACCCCTTCGCATCTAGGAAACCCCCAGGTGAGCTCGAGACTTGTGGGTTCCGGAAGCGTAATTGGGCCCAACCTTGCGCATACTCGTCCCGGATTGACCGCAAGAACTCTCGGGGGGCCGCGACATGCCGTTCCGGCCGGAGACAAGAACGTGCGGTTCCCGCCGCTCCTCCTCGAGACGATCCGAACGTGGCAATCCCGAACTAGGGATTTCCTAGATGCCGACCCAGGGGTACCGATCTCAGAATGGAGCCGAGCGCAAAGAGAGGAGCTAACACCATGACCAGTGAACCGACACGCGACCCGATTACAGACCCGTTGCTCACGCCCCAGAACTGTGCGCTCCTCGTCATCGACTATCAGCCAAGCCAGTTCGCAACGGTGACCTCGATCGACACGGATCTTCTGACTCGAAACATCGTGTCGGTCGCCCGGATCGCCAAGACATACAGACTTCCAATCGTCCTCTCGACCGTGAACGTCGTCGCCAACGGGCAACCACCGACGATTCCCCAGCTCCGTGAGGTCCTTTCGGACTCCGTCGAGCTCGATCGTACCCAGATCAACTCCTGGGAAGACGTCGAATTCAAGCGGGCGGTCGAGGCCACCGGTCGCAGGAAATTGGTGATGACAGCACTTTGGACCGAAGTGTGCCTGACCTTTCCGGCTCTCGACGCCCTTCGCGAAGGCTACGAGGTGTTCCCGGTTGTCGATGCGGTGGGCGGAACCTCACCCGAGGCGCACCGGGCGGGGCTGGAGCGCATTACCCAGGCCGGCGCACAGCCGATCAGCTGGGTATCCCTGGCCTGTGAGCTCCAGCGCGACTGGGCTCGAACCGACAGCGTTCCTGACGTAGTCGACATCGTGCTCACGTCTCGACTCGTTGCGGGGGCCTGAGTCGATGTCGCGTACCCGTCAGTCCGCGGCGGTGGCCGGCTTGCATGGGAGGAGCACCCACAATCTGTTTGTCGGTGGCTGAAGGTCAGCGCCCGGCGTTTGCCTCGCGAACGGCGGGGACGACTTCGCTTGCCCAGAGGTTCAGCGTCACGTCGTCGAGGTCGCGCTTTTTTGCACCTTCGCGTCCCAAGCGCTCCTGGAAGGACGAGAACGCTCGGCCCGGATCGGGATCGTCCGATAGGAGGCACTCGCGCCGGAGTACCACCACGGAGCTCCTCCTGCCATAGGGCGCCGGTGCTCCCCTTATGGGCCCGACTCAACCACTCCCCTCTCCACGACCCCTACTTCTCACCGCCGTCAGGATTGTGATTCACGGGCGTGCATCGGGAGCCTGAAGAGGAGCAGGAAGGTGGCGGCCAGCGGCACGATACATGCCCACGCGGTTATCGCCAGGGCGTGTGTTGGGGAATGTCCATCGAACGCTGAGAAGAAGATCGTTCCCAGCACTGCGACCCCGAGCGCGCTGGAGAGCTGCTGAACGGCTTCGAGCACTCCGGAGGCAGAGCCAACTTCGTCCATGCCAACTCCGGCCAGGATGAAGTCGAACAGCTGGCCGATGCTCGAACCAGCACCGAGTCCGATCAGGAACAGTCCCGGGGCAAGGTCCAGCGTCGAGACCGTGTGGGCGCCGGTCACAGTGAGGGCCAGCACGACTGTTCCCGCCACGACGACCATGATGCCGAGATGGAGCAGGTGGCGGCCGAGGCGGGCGACGAGCGCGAACCCGGCACCCATCCCGGCGATCATGCCGACGACCATGGCCATCAGGGTCAACCCGGCGTGGACCGGTGAGAAGTGCTCGCCGAGCTGAGCGAACAGCGAGACGCACAGCAGCAGGCCGCCGAACGCGCCGAAGAAGGCGAGCGCGACGAGGATTCCGCTCGTGTAGCTACGGTTGGCGAACAAGGCGGGCTCGATCAACGGCTCAGCTCGACGGCGGCGCTCCCACAGGCCGAATGCGCCGAGCAGTATCGCTCCCGCGACGAGCGAAGCGAAGGCCCAGGCTGGCCATCCGTCGGCGCGGCCCTGGATCAGCGGGTAGATGATCGCCGTCAGTGCGAGACCGATCAGCACCATCCCACCAATGTCCAGACGGATACCCGGATGCGCGACCGTCCTGGGCAGCACTCGGACTGCGCCGGCGAACGCAGCGATACCGATTGGCACGTTGATGAGGAACACCAGGCGCCAGCCGATCCCCCACAGATTGGCCTCCACCAGCGCGCCGGCCAGGATGGGCGCCGCGAAGATCGCGAGACCCATCATCGGACCGAAGGCGCCGAAGACTTTGGTCATCTCGTCTTCGTCGAAGACCTCTTTGAGCATCCCGAATCCTTGGGGGATCATCAGTGCCCCGAACGAACCCTGCAGCACCCGGAAGGCGATGAGCACTCCAGGCGATGGGGCAATGGCGCAGGCCGCGGACATCACCGTGAATCCCGCCGAGCCGATCAGGAACAGGCGACGACGGCCGAACATGTCGCCCAGCCGGGCGCCCGTGATGAGGAACACGGCGAACGCCAGCGTGTAGCCGGCGGGCAGCCACTGCAGGGTGGAGGCGCTGCCGCCGAGTGCGGCCCGGATCGACGGTCCGGCGACGTTGACGATCGTCGCGTCCATGAGATCCATGATGTTGGTGGCGATCACGACCGCGAAGACGAACCAGCGCAATGGGTTGCGGGCGACATTCGCCAGACCCCCGCCCCGGGCCGTTTCGTTGCCCCCTCAACTCCCGTTTCCATTGTCCTCCTTACTGAGTACGCCGTTCGCAGTACAGACCGTAGCAGACTGGGTACACTGTTCGCAATGCGCGCAAATCATGGGGTCATCTGGGATCGTCCCGAGCGGGCCACTCGCGGCCCCGCCCCGTCGCTCTCACGTGAGGAGATCACCGCCGCCGCCGTAGCGATGGCTGATGAGCAGGGAATCGAGGCGGTCTCGATGCGGACGCTGGCGGTCGAACTCAGGGTTGGAGCCGCATCGCTCTACCGCTATCTCGACCGCAAAGACGAGCTCATCGACCTCATGTTCGACGCGGTCATGGGTGACGATCTGCGGTTCGAGGTCCAAGAGGACTGGCGGAATGACCTTCGTTCATTCGCTCGGGGCATGCGGGCGATGACCATGCACCACCCCTGGGTGGCGATCCATGGTGCGGGCCGACGCAATCTCGGGCCAAACACCGCCCGGCGCTACGAGCAGGTGCTCGGCGCGATCGACGGTCTCGGCCTCGAGATCGACGAGATGCTGGTGATGGTCGAGACAGTTGACGCCTTCATCCGTGGTCGGGCACTGGACGAGCTCTCAGAGCAGGAGTCCGCCCGACGTTCGGGTCTGGACCAGGAGGAGTGGATGCAAATCCAAACTCCCTACATCGAAAGCCTGATCAACAGCGGCCAGTACCCGCTGCTCACTCGTGTCGTCTTCGACGCTCGGTCGCCCCACGATCCCGACCGCCTCAAGAACAGCTTCGAGCTGGGACTCGAGCGGGTGCTCGATGGCCTGGCGACGATGATTCCCGAATAAATCACGTGCGGAGGGCGGTTCGCACGGGCCCCATCGCCAAGGATTGCATTCTCAATCCCGGCCACTTCCTAGGACGGGCCCTCCTTCGGCACCGGCCTAGTGACGTGTGGGGCGCTCTTTCCGCTATCTGCCGGCACCGCGAGCAGGCGCTCGACCTTATGGTCGTTCTCTCACCTGGGCGGTGCGACATCAAGGCAGAATCCCGGCTGCCTCGAGTTCCGACCGAAATGGCGCCACGAGACGAACAGTGCGGTCTGCATCCCCCAGCTTGCTGGCCGCCTCGAGGTTGTCCTTGGTGTCGTCAATCGATTTGGCCACGCCTTCCCGACCGGAGACGACGGTACCGTCAAACCGACTGAGAAACGGAAATCGCTCTAGGCGGAGCGGATACGTTTCCGCTTCCATGTTGGTGAGGGCGTAGCAGGGCATCCCGGTTTCTCACCGTTCGGAGAACCTCCACGGTTCCGGCGTCGACGCCACCGATCGTCTCCTCGCTGCGTGTCGACCATGCCCAGATCAGCTCAAAAAATGCGGATGCCAGAAGGCGAGCCAGCTGGGCGCATGACGCCGCGGTCGAGACACCCCTGTCGTGGGCGCGTGCCAGGCCGGCGAACAGATCTCGGCCAGAAAGAACTCCATCTCGGCCTCGTCCGCGAACAGCTTGCGGTAGAGGTGCCGGGGCCCGGTCGAGAAAGACGCCCCCCACATCGAAGACCACCGCCTCGACCGGAGACCGAGCGCTGAGCCCGTTTGATCTCACATATATTATGGTAGATTGAACACTATGGATGTGCAACTACGGCATCAGATGATCATGGAGGCCCTCCGTCAGCGCAGTCCGGTCCTGGTCGGGGAGCTGGCCATCGCCTTGGGGTGCTCTGAGATGACCGTGCGTCGTGACCTCGAGTCCCTCGAGCGCAGTGGGGGCCTGCAACGCGTGCACGGCGGTGCGACGAGTGTCTTTCTCAGCGCCGAGGAAACGCCGTACGGCATTCGGGCCCTCGAGTCCTACAAAGCCAAAGCGGCGATAGGCGCAGCTGCCGCCAACCTTTTGGCCGACGGGGAAACGGTCATCCTCGATGGCGGAACAACCGCCATGGAGGTGGCGCGAGCGCTCCACGACCGGCGCATGACCGTCATGCCACTCGCGCTCCGGCCAGTCTTCGAGCTGCATGAGTGCCCGGGCATCAAGCTCCTCCTCCCAGGGGGTGAAGTTCGTCCGGGCGAGTTGTCGTTGACGGGAAGTCTCACCGAGCCCTCGTTTTCGCTACTCCGGTTCGATACGTGCGTGATGGGTCCCACTGGTATCGACGCCAAGGCGGGCGTCACGACTCACCTCCTCGCCGAGACGGCGGTGAAGCGGGCGGCCGCCGGCCTCGCAACGGGTTGTCGCGGTGGCCGACTCCTCGAAGCTGGGTCGGGTGGCGTTCGGCCACGTCTGCGATCTCGACGACATCGACATCGTCGTCACCGATGCCGAAGCCGACCCGCAGACAGTGGACGAGTTACGGGCGGCGGGAGTCGACATCCGCTGCGTCTGACCCTGTTCCCAGCACAATCAGCGACGCCCGCCCCGGCGGATGGTTGGCCGCGGCTGGCCGTGATCGCCGTGTTCTTCGTGCATGGGTTCCTCTTCGCCTCCTGGACGGCCCACATCCCCCAGTTGCAGCATCACCTGGGCCTGAGCGACGGCCGACTGGGGTTCGCCTTGCTCGGGGCCCCCACGGCTCGGTCCTCGCCATGGTGGCGGCCGCCCGACTCCTGCCGATTGTGGGAAGCCAGTCGATGGTGCGCTTCGCCCTGGTCGGCTATTGCGTTTCGGGACCGTTCATCGGCCTCACCGGCTCACTGGGCACGTTCTTCGTCGCGTTTCTACTCTGGGGCTTCTTTCAGGGGACGCTTGACGTATCGATGAACACCAGGGGATCGCCGTCGAGCGGTTCTCGGGCCGCGTGCTCATGCCGGGTTTCCATGGGTCATGGAGTACCGGCGCCTTGGTCGGAGCGGTAACCGGAGCGGTGGCGGTAGGGCTCGGCCTCTCCCTAAGCGAGCAACTGCTCGTCTTGGCGATACCCAGCCTCGTGGTCGTCGGCTGGCTTACGACCCGGATGATCCCTGACCGGCGAGCAGATAGCGACCCCGAACCTTCACGGGGCGGGCCAGGCGGGCGCGGCGGCGTGCTTCAGGGTGCGGTCCTTGTGCTCGGGGGCATCGCCTTCGCCGATATGTTGTGCGAAGGCGCCGCAGCAGATTGGGCAGCCGTCTACCTGCGCAACTCGCTGCACACGGTCGCCGTGGTCGCCGGACTGGCCTATGCGGCCTATGCCCTGGCCATGCTCAGTGTCCGACTTGCCGGCAATCGGATCTTCACCAGGTTCGCGGCCCATCGAGTGTTACCACTGCTCGCCGCCATGGCCTCGTTCGGGTTTGCCGCTGGTCTCGTCATCGCCCGGCCGCTAAGCGTGCTGATCGGATTCGCACTCCTCGGCGCCGGGCTCGGAAGCGTCGTACCGATGATCCTCCACGCGGCCGGTTCGGTGCACAACATCGACACGGGAAAGGCGGTGGCCGCGGTGGCGGGCTGTGGATGGGCCGGCTATGTCGTGGGACCCGTCGTGATTGGCGAAATCGCATCAACGACGACGCTGCATACCGCACTATTTCTGATCCCAGTGCTCGCCGGTACCGTCGCGGTGGCCACGGGGACGGCAAAGGCGCTGCAGCGCTCGGCGCTGCCCGCGGGCGCAACAGGAGCGAGCGTCCACCAAGACTGTCGATCGCTGGACCCGCCAAAAATCGGCTCCGCATTTCGTCGGACGCCGTCATATCCAAGTTGCGCATTACCGATGTAGGTGCCCTACGGCGCGTCAGGCCCGATTTCTTCGGCGATTCGCAATCGCAGGGTCTTATCGTTGCGGCTTGCTTCCCTCGGTATCCCCAGAACGCTGAATTGGTCGGCGTGACTGGAAGCGGTACCGGAGCATCCGCCATCAAGAGCAACACGCCGAGAGCGGCGAGGACCACGCCGCTCAGCCGGCCGAACGCCGCCAGCCCCACGCCACCCACGATCATGGCGACAGCGATCACATAGCGCTGCCAGGGCTTCGCGTATGTCATCGCCTGGCGCACTGCATGTCCCGAACCGTACGGCATCACTGTCTCCTCAATGCAACTTGTTCCCCAAGTAATCCCTCATCCGCACCTGCTCACCATCACTACCCAATGCGTCGAGCAGGTTGGCCAGGGCAGTGAATCCCGCACGCCCGAGTTTGGTCCGCAGCTCGTCCTCGATGCGCAGGCTGGCTTTTCGCTGAGCATCGATGTAGTCGCGGCCGCGGGCAGTGAGCGTGACGGACTTCTCGCGTCCACTGAAGGCCGAATCGGCGACCACCACGTAACCACGGTCGGCAAGCTGCGAAACCACCTTGGTCGCGCCTTGGCGGGTGATGCCGATCTCGCGTCCGATGGCCGAGATCGTCGAACCGGGGGGTGTCGAGCACAGGCGCAGCACTCGCCCGTCGGGGAATCGGCGTTCACCGAACCCCGCCGCCGCCATCGCTTCGTCGAGCCGGAGCTGGTATCCGACCCAGGCGCGGCGCAAGGCCGGTCCGAGGCTGACGGCGGTCGAGGGTCGTGGTGTGGTGCCTGCCCGACCCTGGTCACCTGACGATGCGCCAACGTCCATGATCCAATGGTAGCAGAATGTGAACCTAGTTGACAGTTCTGCCAGCTGGCCGCGTACTGCAGCGGTGCTTCGCTCTCCGGCCAGGCCCGGCATCCGGTGTGCACAGCTGCCTTACTCGTGGCGGCGATGCTCGCACTCCTCGGCTGGGGGAGCCCGTGCGGCGCCTCGCCCCACGCTCATGGTGAGCATCCGACTCACCGAGATCTCCTCGACAGCCCAGAACGTGGCTGGACTGCGGGGCGGCAGACGCAGATCACGATGAGCAGTGCGCCCCGGGCCCACGGACAGAGGAATGGGCTCTCAAGCGGCACACATCATGCAGACCGCCCCAGAGCTGACGCCGCGGGAGTACATCCCTGCTGCCTACCGAGTGATGACTGCAAACGCTCATCGCCGCCGCCTTACTCGGTGATCTCATGGCCCTCGGACTCACGCACTACTGCGTTCAGAAGTGAGATGACGACGAGCTTCGCTCTGATCCCTCACCACACCAATGCGCGAGCGCGGATCAGGGCGTAAAACATCTGAGCCTCACCTAGGATAGAGGTGTGTGGATTTGCGCGCTTATAGGGCTTCCAGCCGATCCGGAGTCCTCACCAACGGCGACTCGGACTCTCGTCGCGATTAGATGACCGCCCAAAAGGTCGGCCCGGTCGGAACCAGTGATCTCGCTCCGGTGGCCGCCAACCCCTCCCCTACCGAGTTCATGGGACGGGTCGCACTGGTGACGGGCGGGGCGGGGGCGGCGATCGGCTCGGCGACCTGCCGGATGCTGGCTGCCCACGGGGCGGCCGTGGTGGTGCTCGACGAGCACGAGCGCCGGACCCACCCGACGTTCACCCTGACCGAGGAGTTCGGGACCCGGCCTTCCCGGTGGTGGTTGACGTCGCCGACCGGGCGGCGTGGACGAGGGCCTGGCCGGTCGAGGCCGAGCTGGGGCCGATCGACATCCTGGTCAACACGCCGCCGTCAACGTCCAGGGCAGCATATTCGACTTCGGACCGAGGACTGGGACCGGGTCATCGACGTGGACCTGACGGCCCCTGGTACCTGATGCGGGCTGATGCCGGGCATGCGGGACCGGGGCCGGGGGGCCATCGTGAACGTCACGTCGGTGGCCGCCTATATCGGCGGGGTGGCAGGGAGGGACCCTATTCGGCGGCCAAGGCCGGCTTGCACGACCTCACCCGGGCGGCGGCCATCGAGGGAGGGCCCTACGGCATCCGCTGTAACGCCGTGGCCCCTGGTCTCGTGCGTTCGAAGTGGGTGGACAAGCAGGCCGAGCGCTACCAGCAGTTCGTCGACGCCACCCCTCTCCGCCGCCACGGGGAGCCCGAGGACGTCGCCAATACCGTCGGATTCCTGATGTCCGACCAAGCCGCCCACATCACCGGCCAGATCATCAACGTGAGCGGCGGGTGGTACCTCACGCCGTAGCCAAGGAGGTGCCGCATGACGGGGCTCGACTACCTGCTCTTCGATGCCGACAACCACTACTACGAAACCCCGGACTGCTTCTCCCGTCACATGAAGTCCGCCGACGCTGACCGGGCCATCACCGCCCAGCGGAACGGGACGGCGGGTGGTCGGTGACGGTAGGCGACCATCCCTATCGCTTCATGGACGTGAAATTTGACAAGACGAACCCGCCTGGCTCGATGCACGAATTGCTGCGCAAGAAGTCGGTCTCGCCGGAGATCACCTGGGGGGACTCCTACTCGGCCGACAACATGTTGGCGGCCTTCCAGCACCGTGACGAACGGCTCGGTCTCATGGAAGAACAGGGGATCGAGACGGCCATCCTCTTGCCGACCTTCGGCGCCAGCGTGGAACAGACGATGGTCGGCGACGTCGATCAGACCTACGCCAACCTCCGTTCGTTCAACCGCTGGCTGGACGAGGAATGGGGATTTGCGCGGGATAGCCGGATCATCGCTCCACCCCTTCTGTCGCTGCTCGACGTCGACCGGGCGGTAGCCGAGCTCGACCGGGTCCTGTCTCTCGGCGCTCGCCTCATCCACGTGCGGCCGGGACCTACCGGCAGTGGGCGATCCCCGGCTGATCCCTACTACGACCCGTTCTGGGCCCGCCTCAATGAGGCTCGTGTGCCGGTGGCGTTCCACATCAACGACTACCGCTATCCCGAAGTCTCACTGGCCTGGGGGGAGGATCCCGATCCTCCGGTTCGGGAAATGTCGGCGTTCCAGTGGGCCTTCGTGCACGGTGACCGGCCGATCATGGAGACCTTCGGCGCGCTGATTTACGGCAACCTGTTCGGACGGTTCCCCAACCTGCGTGCGCTCAGCATCGAGAATGGTTCGGACTGGGTTCACTACTTGCTCACCCTGCTCGACAAGAAGAAGGGAATGGGCCGGTACGGGCCTTGGGTCGGTGGTCGTCCGACCGGGCGCCCGAGCGACACGTTCCGGGCTCACTGCTACGTGTCGCCGTTCCCCGAGGACGACGTGGAGGCCCTGATCGAATGTATCGGCGCGTCCCAGGTGCTCTTCGGTTCGGACTACCCTCATCCCGAGGGCCTCGCCCATCCCGCCGATTTTGCGGCACTCATGGTGAACCGGAGCGACCAGGAGGTTCGCCTGGTCATGCGGGAAAACGCCCAAGGGCTATTCCCGTCCTCAGCGGAGCAGGACACGGGGTCAGCCGGGCAATGATGCGGGATTTAGCCGGGCAATGATTGCGGGATTTAGCCGAATCCCCGTGCATGAGGATCTGACCGTGACCGTGCGCGATCACGTGTGCGGTCGACATCATCGAGTGCAGTGCTGACGTGAGCGAACTCCCTCGGCCAACCAACCGTTTCGACGACACGATGTTCGATGTCTCGGCGGTCGAGCAGGGTGCATGGGTTCCTGGGCCCTACGGACCCGGCGACGAACGTGGCACGTTCAATGAAGTCACACCGGAAAAGACCGCGAGCATTGGCATTGCTGAACCTGCGACGAGCCGGTACTGACATACAGCCTGGCGGAACCGATGAGCGAGGGTTTTCCGGCTTGGGGCGACCGCGTGTATCAACAGCACTTGGTCGTCACTGGCTATTCGCCCTCCGATGACTTCGCCGGCACACTTACCCGGACACGGCCGCGGGGTGGGACCAAATGAGCGCCCACGAGGAGCGAGTATCACTCAGCTACAACATGGGAACGAAGATCAATGGTCTTCACCACGTTGGCGTGGGCGACATGTTTTACAACGGCTTCCTGGGACCGGACATCGCCCGGGATGTGGGGGACTACCCGCCTTGGCGCCGAAACAATGGGGCCCATCGTCACCAGAGGCGTATTAGTCGATGTGGTCGGATTCGTGGCAGCGGAAGGCCGTTCCGAGGCCTATGAGATTGCGCCGACCGGACGACCAATGCTTCGATCCAACTACAGAATCACGGTCGAGGACATCGAGTCAACCTTAGCCTGGGAAGCGTAGAGTCACCGATCGGGCCTGGTGATGTGGTCTTGTTGCGAACCGGATGGCGCGAGCTCATCGAAGCCGATCCTGAGCGCTACATTGCCGACGGCCCACCAGGACCCTTCCTGCGGGAGTGTCGCTATCTGGCCGATCGGCGGCCGGCTCTAGTAGGGAGCGACTCTTGGTGCTTCGAGTCAGTCGATCCCGAATTGACCAAAGGATGCATGATGCCCTGCCACCAGGAGCTATCGACTCGGTTCGGTATTCGGATCGGTGAAGCTATACCCACCAACGATCTTGCTGATGACGGTGTCTACGAGTTCATTTTCTGCTTCAACCCACTCCCAGCGCGCCGGCGCCATCTCGTCCCAACACTCCACCGTTGGCGCTCGGACAACCCACCACACACCGTTGAAGGTCTCTTTCGGCTGCGACTGAATCGGCTCGGCGATCGTAATACCCCCGGCCACTTCTCACGGCAGCGAACGTCCCATGAGGACAGCGTCCCAGATTTCTCCATTTTGGCGTCGATAATGGCGACGTTTTCGCCCCCTCTTCGACGAACCCAACTCGGCGATACAACTCCATAGCGGAAGAATTGCGGTGGGGCCACACCTCAAGGGCGATCTTGTGAGCCCCGGCCGCAGTTGACCACTCGCTGGCAGGTCAGGCCTCCCCCCAGGCCGACGGCGTCGGCACCGCAATGATCAGCATGCCAATGTCAGCCACCCCGTAGGGCGCAATGGCAACCGAGATGTGACCTACCGCGACTCCTGGACCGCTCGCGGTGGAGGTGTCGGCGACCAACAAGGTGGACGATGCCCCCGTGAGAAGTGCGTTGAGCCGGACACGACGGACGTCACGATCGAAGGGAACCTCTGTTCCGATCCACCGAGCTTCCGCTGCGACGTCCCAAATCTGTTGGACTACCTCGTCGAGATCCTCGCCACTCGCCACTCGGATAGTGGCCGCGTCGGCTATTCGTCTCTTCTCGACTTCCATGTAGTGAGTTTGCCTCGGCCAAGCGGCACTGACCATCGCCTCAACGGGAGGCGACGAGGCGGCACGAATCCTTGCCCCGCCGGCCGGCTCTTCAGCTAATCCAGCGTCGGTCCAGGCGGCCGTGAGTCAGATGATCTCGTGAGACTCAGTCCATGCTTCCCTCCCTGACAAGACGCTCGGAGACCTGCAACCAGTGCTCGAGGTATTCGGGACGGAACCGAAAGGCCCAGTACGTGAGACGAAGACTCAAATGAGTCCACGACGGACAAGAATGGGTTCGGGCAACTGGTGCAGGAGCTTCCACCGGTATTCATCGACCCTGACTTCCTGCTCCCCGGTGGGTCCAAACGAATTCCATGCCAATGTCACGAGATCGGAGCCACCTGCACTGGCCACCGCGCCGCCCCAGTCGACTATCGCCGTCACCTCGTCTGACCGATAGGGATGGACCAACACGTTCCCTGGTTGATAGTCGAAATGCACGGCGCCGGGCCCCGGAAGGGTGTCGCCGTAGAACCCGCCAACACCCTCGATCCAGTCGAGGAGTCGGCGTGTGCGGACGCTGTGCTCACGCAAGGCATCGTGACTTGGCGCCTCTTCGATCAAGGAGAGCGAAAGCGCCCGGATCGGAGTCCTCGCCCATCAGGGAAGAAACGGCCGCCGAGTAGCTCGAGGAGCGGGTCGACAAGTGACCGGGTGATGCGGATCGGCGCACCCTTGCGTGTGCGTCGGGATCACCACCAGGACGTCGCCCAAATGAACCACCTGTTCTAGCTGTGGCGCAGGATGTCGCCCTTGACCAAAGCCGTTCGAGAACGGTCATGGAGCGGGCGTGCTGGGCTCGATTCCGTTCGTCGCGGGGAATGCTCGACAAGAAGAAGACATGCCGGACTCGTTGACCATGCGACATGCGCCGCTTCCGCTTCCGGCCCCTCCGCAGCATCGAGAAAGCGAAGCTCGATGCCGTAGTTTTCTTCGAAACGTCAAACCAACTCTGCTCCATCAATCAGGGCCGAGGACCAGATGACGCCAGAAGCGAAAGAGGTCCTCCATGGCCACCTCGGAGTCGCCGGTACGGGGTCCACGTGGCGGAATCTAGTTGAGCCACTGCAAACGGCAGAAAGGCTCCAAAGCCGAGGACGGCATCACTTTCCGACTTCCGAGATGCTCCCCCCCCCCGCGCCCTCGAGCAACCGAAAACGGATCGGCGGGTCGTCCGGGACATTTCGGGTGCCGTGGTCGCGGTCCGACGTCTCCGATCCTGTCGCGCCTGTATTTTTTGTGACGAATCCGCGAGAGGGATGAACTGAAGATGAACATTGTGTGAGGGACCTCGATCTACGACTTCCGGACAGTCGCGATCGGAGCTGAACACCTGAGAATGCTGGCAAGCAGCTGAGAATGTTATTATTCGTTCGCTTCATTGAACCAAGGGTCCGGTGCACCACTGGATACGGAGGGAAACATGAAACATGTTCTAACGGTCGACCCCTCGCAACTGGGTGCAAGCTCCTTGGGGTGATCGGGATGATCGACCTGCCTTTCAGCGGACCGGCGAGCGCGGACCGCCACGCTCAGATCCAGCACGTGCTCTTGATCTCGGTCGACGGATGACCAGACCGATCTGGACTGGTACGTCGCCAACCATCCCAATTCGGATTGCGCGGCTCGCCACGGGCGGGGCTGAATACACCAATGCACAGACCCCGACCCGTCGGACTCCGATCCAGCCGGCACGGGGCTGATGACTGGCGGCGAACCAAAGTCACCGGCATCTACTACGACGACGAGTACAGCCATGGCGTCTTCCCCCCAGGAACGACGACCTGCTCGGGGCCGGTTCCGGGTGGGAATGTGATCTACGACTCGCCGGACGATCTGCTTAACGCCGTGCCGGATTTGTTGAATAACGGGAGCGGCAACACGTTCCCCTCGTTCGATGAGGGCGGTTCGATCTACCCGGGCGGCATTGACAAGGACCCGGCCTTGATCATGAACCTGAGTCCGTCGCCGCAGTCGGGTCTGAACCCGACGACCTATCCGGTCGACCCAAAGACCTGCCAGCCGATTCAGCCGTGGGACTTCCTGGGGGTCAACACGATCTTCCAGGTAATCCACAACGCCGGCATGCGAACGGCGTGGTCCGACAAGCACGCGATCTACTCGTCGTTCAACGGCCCGGCTCGAACGGCAAAAGCATCGACGACCTCTTCGCGCCGGAGATCGACTCACAGGCGGTCGAGCCGAATGGCGTGCCCTACCCGATCGACGGCGCCTGGACAGACGACAACGCGGCGACGAAGCAGAACGACACCTACAAGGTCGAAGCGGTCGACAATTGGATCAACGGCCACGATCATGCCGGCAGGAGCGAAGGTCGGCACGCCGGCGATCTACGGGATGAACTTCCAGACAGTCTCGACAGCCGAGAAGCTCAAGAGCTCCCGCAGTGCTGATCGGCCCGAACGCGCAGGGTGACTACACCGAGGGCCCGTCGCTCCCCGGTGGGTACATGACCGTGAACGGCCAACAGGTGCCGGGCCCGTTGCTCCAGAGCGCGCTCGACTACGTCAACGATGCCCTGCAGCAGATGGCCAACACGATCCAGGCTGACGGCGAGACCAACTCGACGGCGATCATCTTGACGGCCAAGCACGGCCAGTCGCCGCAGAACAACACCCAGCTGCAGCGGATCGACGACGGTCCGATCATTGCCGGCGTCAACGCCGCCTGGGCCGCCCTGCATCCGAGCAACACGACGCTGGTCGTCCAAGAGGCCGACGACGACGGGCTGCTTTGGTGGCTGTCGGACCGCTCGCAGGCGGCAACCGACTTCGTCAAGAACTACCTGTGGACGCACAGCGCCCGGCGGTGAACTTCGCCGGCCAGACGATCACCGTCCAGCACTCCGGCTGGCGGAAGTCTACTCCGGCCAGCAGTCGGCACAGTTCTTCGGTGTCTCGAACTTCGATCCACACCATCCAGAGGTGTTCGGATCTCGCAGGTCGGCACGATATACACGACCGGCTCCAAGATCGCCGAGCACGGCGGAGACAACCCAGCGATCGGGAGTTCCCCTGGTCGTGTATGCGCCGGGTGTCGTCCAGCCTGGCCAGTCAAGCCGAGGGGTAGAGACCACCCAGGTCGCCCCGACGATCTTGAAGCTGCTCGGACTCTCTCCGTGGTCGCTTCAGGCCGTCCAGGAAGAGGGCACCCAGTCCTTCCCGGCCTCACCGGCGGGCACTGGCATTAGCCCCTCCCTCTGGTCGAGCTACGGGCGGCTCCCCAGCCGCCCCGTAGCTCGACACCCGTCCCCGGAGAATCCATGGACGTCGTGGACTGACCAGGCAGCACCGTGTCCGCGCACGTGTGGAAGGCGAGGTAATGGCCGAAACCACATCGATGATGGTCTGAGCGTCGGCACTGACCAGCGGAAAGTGGATCCGCTCGACCAGTTCGGGGTCGGATTGCGACACATTTCGAATGGTCGAGGCATTTGGTGGCACAACATATCGTGCTGGCGTGTCAGTATGATTTCGTCCCACTCATGGTCGGCGTGACATGGGGATACTCATCACGTCTCTGCGGCTGTGCTGTCGACGGCGGCCGGAGCCGTCTCCATGACGGTCAAGGGTTGTCCTGTTTCCTTGAATGAGATCGTCGGCTCGCCAACAGCGTTGGGTCGCTCTTCAGATGGACCGCTTCCGCTAGCGAAGCCAGAGTCTCTTCATCCACCGCAGCTCCAAGCGATCCGACAAACATGTCAGTGAGGTTCGAGACGAAAAATTCCGACGAGGCCGGCGAAGGATCGTCGCCGCGCGCATGGAGATGGGTTGCGCGCGCAGCAATGGCATACACCACCTGGAGGTGCGTCAAATAGAGTCGTTCGTTAAGAACCAACTTTGGGAGTCCGGAGCAATGCCGCTCCAAAAGTCGAAACGAGCGTTCCCGGGCGGTGTCACCGATCAGATGGGCCAGATCTTTCGGATTGCGCTGAGGGTCCGTCAGGACCTGCGGCAAGATACGACAGAATGCTCTCCCACTGGGTCCAAGGTCGAGTGGAAGCGCCAGCGGTCGGACGATGGTAAGTGCGGCGGAGCGAAGGTCGGAGGGACCGCCATTTTCGATCTCCTTGAGCATCGCGAGGCGAGCATCTCGGACTTCCCCGGAGTGCTGCGCCAAGATCTCTTGCAGGAGGCCCTCCCGAGATCCGAAATGGTAGTGCAGTGCCGATGAGTTGCGCTGCCCGGCAGCGGTGTTTATCTCGCGGAGTGAGACGTTTTCAATGCCTCGTTCGGCGAAGAGGCGTTCCCCGGCGCGAATGAGGCTTTGCCGCGCAGGTCCGGGGTCTTTGGGCATCTAGCTCCAGCGTGTGATGGGGTTGGGTTGGGTTGGGTTGGGTTGGGTTGGGTTGGGTTGGGTTGGCGTCAATTCAATGCACTTGACTTATAATAACAACTCAGGCTGACCGTGCTGAGAGTCGAAAGTGGATGGGTATGGCAATGGCGACAACGTCAGGGGTGTTGCCGGCACGATGACACTCGATCCCGAACTGGCCGTGGTTGTCGATCTGGCCAACCAAATGTCCGCCGTCGCTCCGCAACGTTCGCACGTGGCTGACATGCGGGCCGTGGCCCGCAACGCTGCGTCGGCTTATGGGCCGGGCCCAGAGGTGCATGCGGTCATGGATAGGACAATTCCGGGATCAGATGCGGCCGGTTACGGATCTACACGCCAATAGGAGGGCAGGCGCACGGCCTCTTGGTGTTCTTCCACGGAAGCGGGTTTGTGATCTTCGATCTGGACACGCACGACCGCGAATGCCGCCTCCTGGCCAACGGTGCCAACGTGATCGTGGTGAGCGTCGATTACCGCCTGGCGCCCGAACACCCGTTTCCGGCTGCATTCGAAGATTGCCTGGCGGCGACGCACTGGGCTGTGGAGCAAAAGGACGCGCTGGGTGCAAACGGCGGCGGCCTCGCGGTCGGGGGTGACAGCGCCGGGGGGGAACCTTGCTGCAGCAGTGAGCGCGGCGTTGCGCCGGTCAGGGAGCCGGGACGTGCAGTTCCAGATGCTGATCTACCCAGTGACCGATCTCTCGCGTCGGGCGGCCTCCTATGAGGAAAACGGGATGGGTTACCTACTCACGGCGCAAACGATGGACTTCTTCATCCACTGCTACACACCAACCGAAGCTGAGCGGCATGACATCGGGCGTCACCACTTTTGGCAGGCACCTTTACCGGCCTTCCACGGACGCTGGTTGTGACAGCCGGGTATGACCCTCTCCGAGATGAAGGCGAATCCTACGCAAAGGCTCTCTCCCAAGCGGGCGTCGACGTCACGCTGAAACGTTACGATGGCGCCGTCCACGGCTTCTTTCAAATCGAGCAATTTCAGCGCTCTGGCACGCGACCTGATCGATCTGTGCGCCACTCAGCTGCGCGAGGCTCTGCGCTGAACAAGCAATCGTCCGGGAACTGGCCACGCTTGTCGCACCTCGTCTCCGCCACGCCCGCGATGGCGACTCGGTCGCGAATCGTCCGCTCTGTGAGAGTCACGCCGACGCAGTCATGGACGGGATGCACCGAGGCGCACGGGGAGGCGCTTGAGTCCGTTGTTCAGATTGGAGCGTATGCGAACGGCGTCGCCGGTCTGCTCGATTTCCGGAAACGTGGCCAGCAGTCTTTCGAAGAAGATTCGGCCCTCGAGGCGGGCGAGATGGGCCCCGAGGCAGAAGTGCTGACCGATCCCGAACGACAGATGCGGATTGGGATGGCGGGTGACGTCGAAGCGCTGTGGATCGGGAAACACGTCCTCATCGCGATTCGCCGACCCGTAGTACATCGCCACCTTGTCACCAGCGCTGATGTCCACGCCGTGCAAAGTGGTGTCACGTGTCGCGGTTCGACGGAAGTAGTGGAGCGGGTTGGCGTAGCGCAGGATCTCTTCGACCGTGGTCGGTAGGCGGGTTGCATCGTTGCGGAGGAGCTCGAGCTGTTCGGGGTTCGTCAGCAACGAGTGCAGACCCGACGACAACATCGTTTTCGTGGTGTCGTTGCCCGCCGTGACCAGCTGGACGAAAAAGCTGCCGAACTCGACCTCCGACATCGGACCGTCACCGAAGTTACCTGCGAGTATGAGTGACGCCAGGTCCTCACGGGGCGGCTCGGCTCGCCGGCGCGCCGTGAACTCAATGGCGTAGAGCGCCATGTCCGACATTCCCGTCGGCTGATAACCCGTGCCCAGTTCGGGATCCTGACTGCTTGTGCTCTGTTCGGCCCAGACGCTGATCTGCTCCCAGTCCTCCCGCGGGATCCCCACCAGCTCACCGACCACCTGGTTCGGGAGCTTGGCGGCGACCTCATGGACGAACTCAACCTCGCCACGGTCGATGACGTCCGCCAGAATCTCATCGCAGATACGACGGACCCGCTCCTCCATCCGACCGATCACCCGCGCCTTGAAGCTGTCGGCTAGGGGGCGGCGGTAGGAGGTGTGGCGGGGCGGATCCATCATCAACAGCATGTTGCGCGACAGCTCGAGCTGTTCCGGCGCCGGGTTCTCGAGGACCACGCCCCACTGCTCCGCCGAGTAGATCTCCGGTTTGCGGGCCACCTCGGAAAGGTCGGCGTGCTTGAGCACGGCCCAGTAACCCGGCTCATCAGGCATGTCTTGCCAGTAAACGGGCTGGGTTCGCCGCAGTTCCGCAAAGATCTCGTTGATGGGTCCGTCCACATAGAGATCTGGGTCGTAGATATTGACCATCGTGGAGCTCATCGGCCGCCCCACCCCCCGGCGACGGCCCACTCGATGTCAGTCCGGAGCCCATCGGCAACAGCCATGACGTTCCCCTCCCTCGGGCGTGATGAAGTAAGTCGTTATCATTATCATGCGCTTGGCCCGGACGAGCAAGCTCACTCGAGAGAGTTGCCATATCGACAGCGGTCCCACCTGCCCGATCCAAACGATCCACCGTTCAGAGGAGTGATATGTCCACCCAGCAACCCACCGACGTTCCCGATATCGAGGACTGGAACCGCCTACTCGAGGGGCGAGTGGCCGTCGTGACCGGCGGTGGCGATGGTATTGGTGGAGCGATCTCGCGGCTTTTCGCCGCTCACGGTGCGTTGGTCGAAATAGCCGAAATCGACAGCGATCGGGCTGAGCAAGCGAAGGCCGACATCGATAGGGCGGGTGGCACGGCACGCATCCACATGGTGGATGTGCGCAGGTTCGACGACGTCGACCGGCTTGCTAGCGCCGTACTTGACCAACATGGCCGGGTGGACGTGTTGGTCAACAACGTGGGTGACTACCGTCCCCTCGTGCGTTTCCAGGCTTCCGGGCCCGAGTCCTGGCAGGCGATGTACGAGGTCAACCAATTGCACTTTTACTCGGTGACCCGCGCCTTCATCAATCAGATGATGGAGGCCGGTCGGGGCTCGATCGTGAACATCCACTCGGTCGAAGGCCTGCGCGGTTACCCCGGCGAGCCCGTCTATGCCTCCATGAAGGCGGCCGTCGCGCACTTCACGACCAGCCTGGCCGTCAACGTCGGACACTATGGAATTCGGGTCAACGGCATTGGTGTCGACCTGACCCAGACCCCTCAGGTCGATTACATCTCCGGCTTCGAGGAAGCGGAGCACCTCTGGCCCTCTTGGGCCCCGGTCGGTCGTTTGGGTTGGCCCAACGACCAGGCGCGGGTCGCCCTCTTCCTCGCCTCGGACATGTCCGCCTACGTCACGGGTCATAACATTCCCGTCGACGGTGGGACGAAAGCCGGCGGGGGCTGGTTCTGGTCACCCGCCGAGCGTCGCTGGGTGAATCGACCGAAAGTGCTCTAGTAGTCGACGGCGCCGAGTCCATCGGGTCCTCCACCAGCGGACCGGGCCAGGCCGGGAATACCGCGCCACCCGTTGGCCGGCGAAGGTGGCGGCCATCGCCCATTGGCGTGGACAATTCGCTGGCCATCTAGGACCGAAGCCGAATCAGGCCGGCATCTCCCGGGGCCGGTTGCGCCAGGCGGCCGTACGGGGTCTCGAAGGCGCCCTCCAGGTCCTCCGCGACGAGGACTTCCCCGCTGCGGAGGGCTGCCAGCACGGCGTCGAGCACGCGCTCGACCAGATAGTCGTGGGCCGCAATGAGCCCTTGCTGCAACATCTCCACCATGCATGGGACGCCGCTGTGTCCTGACCCTCGACGTCACCGGCGATGCCCCGGCTGAGCGGAGCCGGTATCACTCCGCCGAGCTGATCACCCTCCCGGGCAGCGACCCGGTCAGCTTCCCCTCGAGCTGGACCGGAACCCCCCCGACCACCGTCGCCCGGAACCCACCCTCCGGACGGCGCAGCCGGGCGCCGTCCTTCGGGAGGTCGTTGACGAACGAGTCGCGATCGTAGTGAAGCTCGTCGAGCGCGAACACCGCGAGGTCGGCCACCATGCCCACGGCGACCCGACCACGTCCGGTGAAGCCGAAGATGTCGGCCTGGCGGCCGGTGAGCGTGTGGACGGCCTGCTCCAGAGTGAGGTCACCCCGCTCGCGCACGTGCCGTGTCAGCAGCAGCGTGGCGTCGCCCGACGCGCACAGCATCTGCATGTGGGCGCCGGCATCCGAGGAGCTCACGATCACCGACGGGTCGGCGAGCGTGCGGCCCATGGCCTCGACGTCTGAGTTCGCGATGCCGACGGCAACGACACCCGGATGGCAATCGTTGGCCAACACGAAGTCGGCGAACGCGTCGGACGGATGGCCGCCCTTCTCTTCGATGAGGTCGGCCAGGGTGCGGCCAAGCCACTGTTCGTTCTCCTCGCCGAAGACGTCGACGAAGCGCACGCTCTCGAGTCGATGGATCGGGAACATCGAGCGCTCGGTGCGGTCCCACTCGTCGCGGGCTACGGCCCTCCACTCGGGGTCACGAAGGATGGCGGCCTTCTCGTTGTTTTCGGCCACGATGACCCGGTTCCAGCCCTGTTGCATTGTCATGAACATCATGGAGGACTCCCAGTTGAGCCGGAAGTCCACGGTGCGCGGCGACAGCTGCGGATACGTCGCGCAACCCTCGGCGGCCAGGTCGCGGGTGAACTGGAGCCAGCCCTCGGTGTGGCCGGCAGTGCCGGTCTGGACGAAGCCCGTCCAGGTCAACGGGATGTCGCGCTTGCCACATCGGCGGGCCAGGTCGCGGAAGGTCGGCACTGCGTCGCCTCCCAAGAGGTCGGGAATGAACTCGACCAGGCCCCGGCCCGCCTCCTGGATCACGTCGAGCAGCGCGTCGAGCTCGTCGGTGTCGGCCGCACACGAGGGGACGGGACGACCGTTCTTGTCGACATCGAACCGGGAGGTCGACAGACCCCATGCACCGGCGTCCATGGCGGCCCGGAACAGCTCGACCATCGCCGACCGCTCCGGCGCGGTAGCCTCGCGGGTCCAGGCGTCCTCGCCCATCACCGCGAGCCGCAGCGGACTGTGCCCGACGAGGCTGGCCAGATTGATTCCGGTGCCCGTCGCGTTCACCGTGTCGCGGTAGCCGTCGTAGTTCGACCACGTCCAAGGAATGCTGTCGTCGAACAGGTGGCGGGGCACGTCCTCGATGTAGGCGAACAGATCCGACACAGCGGCCCTGCTCGCCTCGGTCACCGGAAAGAGCGACAGGCTGCAGTTGCCGACCAGCATGGTGGTCACGCCGTGCAGCGGCTCGGGATCGAGCGAGGGGTCCCAGAACACCTGGGGATCGGTGTGGGCGTGCGAGTCGATGAACCCCGGGGTCACCACGGCGCCCGTGGCGTCGATCTCGGTTTCGCCGTCGGGCGCCAGATCCGGGCCCACTTCGGTGATGCGACCGTCCCTGACGCGGACGTCACTGCGGAAACCGGGAGCGCCGGTCCCGTCGACGACGGTCCCGCCACGGATCAACAGTCGAGACTCTGACATGCGTGACCTCTCGTCCTCGAGCAGCGCTTGGTGTCGCAGCGCCCATCCTCGTTGAATCGTCCGATCTAATGACTATGACTTAGCATAGGCCCTTCTCGACCGACAGGCCAGGGGCCGGCACCCGCCTACCCTGGCGAGCTGATGGAAGTTGGCACGAATATGAGCAACGAACGACACCAATGGCGGCGGCGGCCGAGCATCGTCATCATCGGCGGCGGTCCCGGCGGGATCGTGGCAGGCCATGCCCTCCGCAGCATGGGCCATGATGACTTCCTCATCCTCGAGCGCCAAGAACGGGCCGGCGGCACCTGGGCCCGCAACCGCTATCCCGGGCTGGCCTGCGACATCCCGTCGCATCTGTACTCCTTCTCGTTCGCACCCAAGGCCGATTGGTCCAGAACCTATGCGTCGCAAGGCGAGATCCTCGACTACATGGAGGAGTGCGTCGACGGCCTCGGCCTGCGCAACCACCTCCGACTGGGCACCGAGGTGCGCTCGGCCCGGTGGGACGACGCTCTGGCCACGTGGACCGTCACGACCGAGGCGGGCGACGAGATCGTCGCCGACGTCGTGATCACCAGCACCGGCATGTTCGGCGCGCACGTCTGGCCCGAGATCGAAGGACGCGACACGTTCGCCGGCACCAGTGTCCACACCGCCGAGTGGCCCGCCGGCCTCGAACTCGCCGGCCGGCGGGTCGCGGTGGTCGGGAGCGCGGCCAGCGCGGTGCAGTTGGTGCCTGAAGTCGCCCGGGTGGCCACGCAGCTCCACCTGTTCCAACGCTCCGCCAACTGGGTGCTTCCGAAGGCCGACACGCCGTACACCCCCGAGCAGCTGGCGGAGTTCGCCGCCGATCCGGCAACCGTGGCCGACCTGCGGGCGGCGCTTGTCGAGCAATTCGGCTCCGGCTTCTCATTCGTCGACGAAAAGGCTCGCCGAGCCTGCGAGGAGCTGGGTCTAGGGAACATCTCGGTGGTCGAGGATCCCGAGCTGCGCCAGAAGCTCGTCCCCACGTCACCGTGGGGCTGCCAGCGCCCGCTGTTCTCGAACGTCTACTACCCGACCTTCAATCAGCCGAACGTCGAACTCGTCACCGATCCCATTACTCGGATTACGCCGACGGGTGTGGTGACCGCTGACGGCGTCGAGCGCGAGGTCGACGTGATCGTCTACGCCACCGGGTACGAGACCACCCGCTACATCTCGGCCATCGACATCACCGGGCGAGACGGCCTCCACATTGACAAGGCCTGGGCCGACGGTGCCCACGCCTACCTCGGCGTCACCACCGCCGGGTTCCCCAATCTGTTCATGCTGTATGGGCCCAACACCAACCACGGCTCGATCATCACGATGATCGAGTACCAGATGGACTACGTGACGCGGATGCTCGAGCGCATGGACCGCGACGGTCTGGCCTGGGTCGACGTGCGCCCCGAGACCGTCAAGGCCTACGACGAACGCCTCCAACGCGACCTCGACGAGGTCACCGTCTGGGACGCAGGGTGTCACCAGTACTACCGGGTCCCGTCCGGACGCATCGTCACCCAGTGGCCACACTCGATGCAGGTCTACCGGGAGCTGACCACTGCTCCCGACCCTGACGACGCTTACGAGCTTGGCGTGTCCTGACGACTCTTTCCCACGCCCCAGGATGACAGGACTCGGTGTTCGGGCCTCCGAACCGAGCCGGCCTATCTGCACTTCTGGGGGCATACGTGGACAATGGGACTCTCTGACCGGGCCATGGACCCGAAAATCTTGATTCTGGAGGGGCAGCGGGTGTGACCAGGGTGTGCCACGGGTGCGACGGTCCACCCAAGAGCGGAACAATCAGGCCTGAGGAAGGTCGCTTGGATGGAGAGGAGCTGCTGGGAAGGTGTTCCTCGCCCCCCGGTCTCCGTCCTAGGCCGCATGGGCAGGCCAGGAAGCGCGGCTCAACGGTCGTTGGAGAGTCGCACACTTTTCGAGCCAGGCGAGGATCGCATTTGTTCCACAACTCTCTCACGCCAAGGAGAACACACACCCCATGTCATCGACCACCATTGCCACCCGTACCAAGCATGTCCGTGTGACACCCGCCTGCCATCGAGTCGTTCTCGACAACCCACCGCTCAACCTCATGGATGCCCAGACCGTGCTGGAATTCCGCGAGATCGTCACGACGCTTGAGAACGACGACCGCGTGAAGGTGGTTGTCTTCGAGAGTGCCGTCGAAGGGTTCTTCCTCAACCATTCCGACTTTCTCGCCAGCGCCGACGACCTGGCGAACATTCCTCAAGGGCCGACCGGCCTCGAGGCGTGGCCCGACGTGCTCGTAAGACTCACCCGCGCTCCATTCGTCTCGATTGCGCTGGTCCGAGGCAGAGCGACCGGCAATGGGAGCGAGCTGGCGCTGGCGTGCGACATGAGCTTCGCCAGCCGGGAGCAGACGGTCCTGTCGCAGTGGGAGGTAGGCGCGGGTCTGGTCGCCGGCGGCGGGCCGATGGCGCGGCTACCCCGCCAGCTCGGGCGCCAGCGGGCGCTCGAGATACTGCTCGCCGCCGATGACATCACGGGCGCAGATGCGGAACGCATGGGCTACGTGAACCGCGCCCTGCCGGACGTGGAGCTCGACGCCTACGTCGACGCGCTCGTCGCTCGGATCGCCTCCTTTGACAGCTGGGCGATCGCGAACACCAAGCGTCTGGTGGGCGACGCCTGCCTGCCATCCGAGATCGAGATCAGGGCCGGCTGGGACACCTTCCTGGCCTCCTCCCGGCGGCCGGCCGCCCAGGCCAAGATCGGTGCGCTGCTCGCCGACGGGCTACAGAAGCCGGGCGGCACGGAGGATCGGCTGGGGTTGACCCTGGGCGAGCTCGGCAGGGAGGCCGGCCCGTGACCCCTCCCTCTGGCACTTCTCATTAGGCCGACGTGCATCCCTGGTCGTCGCCAGGATGCAGTAGGTGCGCCCCACGGGGGACCTAATCAGCGTGTGCCATAGGACGCCCCGACCTGGGCCTCACGCTGGCGCGTCGTTGAATGCACGGGGTCGGTGTCGAACCGGGGTACGAGGTGCTGGCCAAATAACTCGTAGGACTCACGGAGTACATCGAAGTCGTAATCGCAGACGGTCGATGAGAACGTGAGCTGATCGGCTCCCACGTCGATGAACCGCTGGATCGTGCGCGAGATCTCGTCGGGGTCGCCGACGCAGCTGGCGGCGGCGTTGGTTCCAGCCTGCAGCTCTGCTTCGGTGGGTTCAGGTGGAAGGTCGGGCCAGACCGGCATGCCGGGTGGGCGGGGGAAAGAGTCGAGGTACTTGAAAACCAGACCTGTGTGGTAGTTCGACTTGTTTGCTGCAAAAATTCGTCGCGCTCGGTCACCGTCGTTGAGGCAGAGCATGTCGCCTGTCACCATTATGTTGTTGTTGATGTAGTCGCCGACAGGCTCGGCCTTCTCGATGTTCTTCTTATAAGTCTCAATGAGGGGGGCCAACGTATCGGGCGTCCCCAGCGTGAAGCACAATACGCCGATGCCGAGCCGGGCCGCCTTTTCGAACGTACCCGGCGAGCCTGCGGCGACCCAAATTGGCGGATGGGGATCTGTGTACGGTTTCGGGAGTACCCGCCGCGGTGGCATCGAGAAGCTGTCCCCTTCGTAGGAATATTGCTCCTCGCGCCACATACGGACGATCTGAGGGAGGGACTCGTCCCATAGCTCACGGGTCCGTTCCATGGAGGGAATACCGAATCCGTAAACCTCGGTCGACGAGGACCCGCGACCAGTGCCGAATTCGAAGCGTCCTTCACTCAGATGGTCGAGCATGGCGGCGCGCTCGGCGCAGCGGGCGGGATGGTTGACGTCGCGTGTGATGTTCATGATCGCCGAGCCGACGTGGATTCGGCTGGTACGGGCGATCGCGTACGCCATAAAGCTCTCGGAGGCCGATAGATGCGAGTATTCGTCGAGGAAGTGGTGTTCGGCCGACCAGGCGTACTTGAAGCCCGCTCGATCTGCGATCTCGATGTATTCCAGCTCGTTCTTCAGCGTTTCGTGCTCGGTGCGCACCCGCCCATCCCGCCAATGCTTCGGGTGATACATATTCGTGAAGATCCCGAATTCCATCTTCCCCCCTCCGCCCCTGTCAGGCCACCCCATTGACAACGCCGGAGGCAATGGTAGCCGAGCCGCGCGAGAGGTGAGCCACTCTGCCTTTGTGCTCCCCCGCCCCAGCAGTCAGCCGCTGTTGATCGTTGACCATGCTGCGTGCGCGGCATCGTCGTGAGGCCCGTACGGGTCGTACCAGGCTTCGATGGACTCGAAGACGGCCAGGGCGAGTTCGCGGCTCTCCGCGTGCGGCCGTCGAGCTGCCCGAGCTGAAGGGTCCCGAAGAAGCCCCCGGCCGAAGGCCCACGAGGTGTCGTTCGACCCGTGCCCGGAGTGGGCGACCATCTGGCCCGCGGGTGGTCGACAACGCCAGATGGAGGGTGTCGACCCGCGTCTGGGTGTCACCAGGGCTGGAGCTTGCCGAGACGGCTGACGCCGAGGAGGATGGTGAATGCCACGCCGAGTTGGACGAACGCGAGGACCATCGCTTGCTCGTGGGAGCCGTAAAAGACGGCGTTGTAGAGAGCGATCGGGAGTGTTGTCGCCATCGGCACCGCTCCGCCTACGATCATGGTGGCTCCAAAGTCTCCCAGCGCACGGCCGAATGCCATCGCGATACCCGCGACGATGCCGCGCCGCGCCAGCGGCAACGTCACCAGAACGGCGATCCGCCATCGGGAAAGTCCCATGGCACGGGCGGCCTGCTCGAGACGCGGATCGACTGTGGAGATAGCCGTTCGAGAAAAGCGCAAGCAGTAGGGGAACGATTCAACGATCTGCGCGATGACGATACCGGCGAATGTGAAGGTGAGCGGATGGCCGAAAAGGCGCACCTCCGCATTGCGTATAGGTCCTGGCCCTCCCATTCGCGTGAGGAGATACAGACCAACGACAGTGGGTGGAAGCGCCATCGGCAGGCTGAACACGGTCTCGATCGCGTCGCGTCCCGGGAAACGACCTTTGGCAAGAAGGTACCCCAGAGCGGTGCCGAATACGGCCACGACGATCGTCGCCGCGAAGGCTGCACGGAGTGAGATCGACAGCGGATTCCAGACCCAGGGCGGTATGCCGAACCTGTTCAGCCATGAGTGAGGGACCAGTCCGGTCACGCTGACTCCGTCCTCTCCGCTGGCCCGCTCCGGGGCTCGGGGCGATCAGTTCGCTCGACGATTCGACTCCCGGTCACCCGACCGTTGGCGTACGCAATGACACGGTCACCGAGCTCCTCTGCTTCCTCGGCATCGTGTGTCACGAGCACAGCCGGGATGCCCGACGAGATAATGACATCCCGGATCAGAGTTCTCAGCTCACGGCGCACCGGGGAGTCGAGGGCGGAGAGCGGCTCGTCGAGCAGTACCAACGTCGGGTCGCCGGCCAGCCCACGCGCCAGGGCCACCCGCTGCCGCTGACCGCCCGAGAGCGAGCTCGGTCGCCGGTCGGCAAGGTCCCAGGCTCCGACCCGCTCGAGCCAAGAGCGGGCTACCGCACGTCGTGCCCGCCGGCCGCTCGCCTGGCGGACGGCGAGGGCGACGTTGTCGAGAACAGAGCGGTGCGGCAGTAGCAGGCCATCCTGAAAGACCATTCCAACATGACGCTCTTGCGTGGAGATGTTGACACGGCGGGCACAGTCGGTCACGACACGACCGTTTATGACGACGGTTCCGCTATCCGGCCGGAGGAGGCCGGCGATGAGCGACAGTGTCAACGACTTTCCCGCTCCGGACGGTCCGAACAGTACCGATATTCCGGACTCCACCGTGAAGGCCACGTCGAGATCGAACTCCCCAATTTTTCGAGCGACTGCGACCTCGAGCGCGTTGGTCATGACCGGCTCCGGCCGAGTAGACCGACGCCGGTCATGGCGGAGATCGCCATGAGGACCAGGATCAGGATCATCGTGTTGCGTTCGGGCGTCGTGAACGAGTCGAGGATGGCGAGCGACATGGTGCGCGTCTTGCCGTCGATGTCTCCGCCCACCATCAGGGTGGCCCCGTACTCCCCCAGGGCACGGGCGGCGCCGATCGTGAGGCCGGAAGCGATGCCGCGTCGAGCGAGCGGGAGGGTGACCAGCAGGGCGACCCGCCAATTGGGCAGACCCATCGCCCGCGCTGCCTGCTCGATCGAGGGGTCGACCCCCTCTATGGCTGCACGGGCGGCGCGCATGCAGAACGGGTACGCGGCCACCGTGGCGACGATGATGCACCCGATGACGTTGTAGACGAGTACGTGGCCGACCAGGCGCGTCAGAAACCCTCCGACCTTCGTGCCAGGTGAGAGTACCTGGAGCAGGTAAAAGCCGATGACCGTGGGCGGAAGGATGAGCGGGAGGCTTCCAATGGTTTCGAGCACGTTCCGGCCGGGGAAGCGACCCTTGGCGAGGGCGTAGCCCGAGGCGATTCCCGTGATCCCCGCGATCAGTGTTGCCGGAATCGCGACCTGCAGCGAGATCAGGAAGGGACCCGAGACGACGCCCCAGTACGCGATCGAGCCGGCCATGAGGTGGGCGACCCCGAACCCGAGTCCGAAACCGACCAGCACAACGGCCACGACGACAACGGCCTTCCGCTTACCTCCGAGCGACTGTGCGATGCTGCGCGTCCGTGTCACCGGCGCGTTCGCGCCTCAGCTAGCTGATCGGGTCGTAGCCGAAGGATGCCAACACGGCCTGACCCTTGGCGGAAAGTAGATAGTGGATGAACGACTGTGCGGATTTGCCATCGGCGCTCGTTAAGGCGACTGTCGCATTCTGACCCTGATCATCGTTCTCGGCGACTACCCACTGCCTGATCGGCTGGTAGTACCCATGCAGTCCTACCAGGGTCTTGGGGCTTTGAGAGCCGCTCTTCCCAAAGTATTTCGAGCTGATCTTGGCGGCGACGTTGTCGCGCATGCCTGCGACGTAGTCCCTATCAATGCAGGACTCGACGTGGGTGATATGGGTCGTCCATCCGTTCGACACTGTCGCAACCGTAATACTCGCAACGTCGCATGATGGGATCTCTGCCCAAAAGTTCGTGTCGTTCCCGCCCGGGGCGACGACGAACGACTTCGGCAGCAGTGCGATCTGCGAGGATCCGGCGACCACGCTGTCCTGCGTATAGCCCACGTTGTCACCGAAGATGATCGGCAGCGTCGGGTCGGAGTAGTTGCCGTTCCCGGCCTGGCCGCCCGAGGATGGGCTCGTCGTGTTGTAGTTGTCCAAGCTGGATCCTTTGTCGGTCAGCTGGTCAATCTCCGCACATGCCTGATCAGATGCAGTCGCGCCGAGGGCCGCATCCGGATGGGCGTGGTAATACCCGACGGCCGCCACATACAGCGACTCCATACCCGCCAGCCCATACGGTGCGTTGGGCGCCACACTGGAGGGGCCGCAGCCGGTATCTGCGAACGTCCAGCCGTTCTTTGGATCGGCGATAGCGAGGTACCCGCCGACATTGGAAGCGGCGGAGCCTCCATAGGTCTTGTTGGTGTGGGCGAGGAGATCTGTCCAGACCTGAGCCATCGTCGACGGCGCCTCGGTCGCGCCACTCTTCGTAAAATAGCCACTCACGGGTTCGGCACACGTAGGAGCACCTTGTGCCGGCGCAAGAGTGCTGCCGCCACTGCGGCAGGAGAAGATCACTAGGCGGCCCGACGTGTACTGTGCGCGAGTTGAGCCGATCCCGGGACACGACGTGCCGTCGGCATTCCCACCGTTTGCGGCGGAGTACGTTGCCGAATGCGGGGTGATGCATTGGCCGGTGCGGTATTTCGGAACGGCACCCTTGTTCTTCGCGGCATAGGTGCCCGCGGGAATCGTGTTGTCGACGTTCGCCTCGTCTGCCGACGCGAACAGGGCAAACCCGGCAGGTGAGTTCCCGGTGCCATTCGATGCGTAGTCGACCCCGCCATCTATCTCTCCGGCGAGCTTCCCCGAGCCGCCGTAGCTGAAGGTGACGTTATTTCCGCCATTGGCGGTCTGGATGAAGTCTTGCGTCATGAAGTCGAACGCCGGCTGTGTGTTCGACGCAGCGAGGAAGGTGGTACCGGTCGACTGTGCCGATGCCGGGCCGGCGCCGATCCCCACGGCGCCCAGGACGACAGCAAGGACCAGCCCTCCCGCTCCGACGAGACCTGGAAATGAGAGCTTCGGCAACAAACCGCGTTCCCCCTTCAGAGACTGGCCCCGCTGTTTGCAGGAGCCGGCGAGGCCTGAGCATAGAGGCCGTCGGGAGCTCGGTGCAAAGCAAGTCCTAGCTTTTCTGCGTCTTTAGTTGGTAAATGAGCTGCCTAAGCACACGATTAGTCAGCAAATCGCACATCTGACCGCCTGTTCAAACCGGGGAACGAGGTTTCTCGGAACCCGTCTCGACAGATCCGACTCCGTGGACGCCTCAAATTCCCCTGAGTCAGGTTTCCTTCAGCCAGCCGGCGATTGGTAAGCCGGGGAGCCGACAATGACCGTCCCGCAGTCCTTCCCGGGCACGTACACCGCCGAGTTATAGGCCGGCTTGAACGTGAGCAGGCCGTCTCTGCGCAGCGTGGCTATCGACGCGTACGTGCCGAACCTGATGCAGCTCGTCTTCTCTGCTGCCATGATCGTTGCTCTCTCGGCCGAGATGGCGCCGGTGGTTCCCTTGTTCGTGGTTGCGCCCGATAGGACAAACACTGCGAAACCGGCCACGAAGGAAAGAGCCAGTACTGCACCAAGTAGGTGGGTAAATGAGAGCTTCTTGATCATCAGAATGCTCCTCCATCACGGTGCGGCAACTTCAAGGGTAGGCCAAGGGACATAACTCCGCTCGTGAAGGCAGGGGGCCACCCGAAGTTCATCGATGCCGCCTCCACCTGTTCCGACGCACTCGCCGGTGGGGCGACGAAGTTGCTGGAGCGAGGCGCCGAGGAGGCATAAGCTCACCATTCGATGAAGGACTACGGCGTGGGAGAGGCGGCCGGGGTGCTGGGCGTCAGCGCCGATACGGTTCGGCGCTGGATCGACAACGGCAGTCTCGACGCCACTCGGACGGCAAATGGGAGACGCCGAATCGACGGAGAGGTACTCGCTCGATTCGCCCGATCACTCCATGAGAGACTCCGATCCGCTCGTGGCAGCAAGCGAGTCGACCCGAAATCACTTCACCGGAATCGTCACCAAGGTGGTGAAGGACAAGGTCATGGCGCAGGTGGAATTGCAAGCAGGACCTTTCCGTGTCGTTGCCCTCATTAGCCGCGAAGCGGTGGACGATATGGGCCTCGTGCCCGGCGTGATGGCAGCCGCCGTGGTCAAGTCGACGAACGTGTCGATCCAGCTGTAGGTCCCTTTTCACCAGGCCGCACCCTGTTTCGGCGACTCGTTGCCCCGACCGGCTGCCCGGCCGCCCCGCGGAGGCGTGGCCGCCTGCCAGGGTGCAGGGCCATCCCGTTGCGCCACCGAGGTCATACGCTGTGTCGCATGACCTCGGAACGCAGCGATGACGACGGGGTCGGAGGCGAGGGAAAGTCTCAGGGGGAAGGTGGCTCTGATCACGGGAGGCGGGGCGGGCATAGGCCGCGGGGTGGCCAAAGCCTTCGCCGCTCGTGGGGCAAGCCGTGGCCATTGTCGGGAGGCGCCCCGGCCCGATCCAGGAGACGCGCGACGAAATCGTCGCGTCCGGCGGGCGGGCCCTTGCCGTTTCCGCGGACGTGGGCGTAGCCGGCGATGTCCAGAGTCTGGTCGAAAGGACCGTCGAGCACTTCGGCCGTCTGGACGTACTCGTGAACAACGCCCAGGGCTATCGTCACGCCTCGCTGGCCGATGCGACCGACGACGATATGGACCTGGTGTGGCGCACCGGGCCGTTGGCCGCGTTCAGGTCGATGAAGGAGGCATACCCGCACCTGCGCGAAGTGGGTGGCCTGATCGTGAACTTCGGGTCGGGCACGCAGTTTGACCCGAGCGAGCAGTTCCATTCGACGTACAACGCGGCCAAGGGCGCCATTGCCAACCTCACTCGCAGTGCGGCAGTGGAATGGGGTCCCGAGGGTATTCGGGCGGTGCTGGTGGTCCCGGCGGCCGAGTCCGACCAGTTGGCAGCCTTCCGGGCCCGGGACCCGGCGAAGTTCGAACAGATGATGGGGCGTGTGCCTCTCGGTCGCTTCGGCGATGCGGAGGCGGACATTGGGCGCCCAGTGGCTTGGCTGGCGACCGAGGAGGCCAAGTTCATCACGGGGACGACCCTCATGCTCGACGGCGGCCAAATGCAACTGCGATGACCCGATGGCGGAGGTCCTTGGCTGAAGTAGAGCGATCGTCAGCCAGTCGGGTGTCCCTCGGTCTGCGCTCGTGGACTAATCGACTCAGATAACCTCGGCCCTCGCAGATCGATCCGTGGGGAGGTCGCGCGTTGTCGGTCACATCGTCGGCCAAAGGTTGCATCGCATGACCTCAGCGCCGCTTTCGGGTATCCGGGTCCTGGATATGACGACGTATCTCGCCGGGCCGCTCGCGACACGCGTGCTGGCCGATCTCGGGGCCACGGTGCTGAAGGTGGAACCGCCGGCTGGAGACGTCACCCGGGCTGGTTGGCGCCGCGGCGACGATGCCGGCGGAGCGAGCTTCTACTGGCGCGCGTTGCACGGTGGCCGCCGATCAGTGGCGATCGACCTTGCGACCGAAGATGGTCGTGACCAGCTGCTCAACCTGGCCGGATCGGCTGATGTGGTCGTGGACAACCTGCGGCCAGGGGTCACGGCACGGTTCGGGGTCGACGGGCCGAGCCTGCGTGCACACTTTCCCCAGCTGATCACCTGTGCGATTACCGGCTTCGACCCAGCTGACGAGCTGGCGGGAATTTCCGCCACCGATGGTCCGGTGCAGGCCTGGGCCGGCTCGGTCGACTTGATGCAGCGCTGGTGTGGCGTGGAGCTCCCGATGCCGGTACAGGCCGGAGACATCGCCGGCGGTTCCGCGGCTGCTCAGGGCGTGCTCGCCGCGCTGTTCGACCGCTCCCGTACGGGCGTCGGGTGCCACGTGGAGGTCAGCCTGGCTGGCGCGCTGACCCAGTGGCTCGCCGTGACCGACCGTCAGCTGACACTCGCCAAGCCTGCGACGCTGGTGCTCACGGGCGGCGACGGGGTCCGCTTCCTGGTGCAGACCCCGCTCAGGTTTGCCTCAGTGCTGCTGCAGGTGTTGGGCCTGCCGTCCGACTTGCCGAGGGAACAGGTCGCGGATGCGTGCGAGAAGGTGGCGGCGACCGACACGGCTCGAGCCTGGTTGGACAAACTGTGGGCGGCGGGGATCCCGGCCGCCCCGGTGCGCCAGCTCGGCGCACCCGATGAAGCCCCACCACTGCCGCCGTGGGCCTTCGACGGGGAGCGGGCGCCGCGCCCCGGACCTCCACCTGAGCTGGATGCGGATCGGGAGAGGCTGTGGGAGTGAAGGTGAACCTGGGATGGCGGCATCCGAGATGAAGGCTTGGCGCGTCGAGGCGCACGGTCATCCTCGCGAGGTGATGCACCTGCGCGACGTGCCTGTGCCCGAGCCGGGCCCCGGTCAAGTTGCGATCAAGGCCTCGGCGGTCGCGTTGAACCTGCCCGACACCCGGCTGTGCTTCGGCACGTACGCCATGAAACCGCAGTTACCGTTCACGCCCGGCTTCGATGTGGCCGGGCAGATCATCGCGGTCGGCGTCGGCGTCGATCCGACACTCGTCGGGACGCCGGCGATCGGAGTAGCAGGACCGCCAGACGGTGCGCTGGCCGAGGTCGCGCTCGTGCGAGCGAGCGGGCTCTACGAACTTCCTGACGACATCCCGGCCGGTGACGCCGTGGCGCTGCTCATCCCTTTCACCACCGGCCAGCTTGCTCTGCACCGGCGCGGTCGGTTGCGGCCGGGCGAGACGCTGCTCGTGCATGCTGGCGCAGGCGGTGTCGGGTCGGCCGCAATCCAACTGGGCGTCCTGGCTGGGGCTCGCGTCCTCGCGACCGCCGGCGGTCCGGAGAAGGTCGCTCTTTGCGGTGAACTCGGTGCCGAACAGGCATACGACTACCGAGCGCTCGACAACAAGCAGCTGATCACCGCCGTACGGGAAGCCACGGGCGGGCGGGGCGCCGACGTCATCTACGACTCGGTCGGCGGCGATGTCTTCCACGCCTCCCGCAAGATGATCGCCAGCGAGGGCCGGCTCCTGGTGGTGGGCTTCGCCAGCGGCGACGTCGCACAAGCGCCCACCAACCAGACGCTTATGGCCAACTACGACATCGTCGGCGTCTACTTCGGGGCATACGGCGGACCGTCGTCGGACGCCTGGCGCCGTGACATCTGGGCAGAGATCCTCGATCACTACCGCGCCGGCCGGCTGCGTCCGTTGCGTGATCGGACGCTGACCGCTCTGGACGACGATGTGGCCGGTGCGGTCGCCGACCTGGGCGAGCGGCGTACGACCGGCCGGGTTGTGCTGGAACTCGAGGGCTCCGACGGTTTGGACCGACGGGCGGTTCCGAGGTCGTGACCCCGGCCCTGAGCGCTCGGGTGCGATCCCGTGGGCATCTCGTGCCCGGGCGGTGGGTACCGAGCCTCAAGATCTCCCGGGAGGCTCGCCGCCGTGGCGCAAATCACGCCAGCTGTTCTCCGATACCTGTACTCCGAACTTCTTCGCGGCTTCTCCTATGCGCTGCCAAGCTATGTCGCGTTCAGCGTCGCTCACGCCCTTTACCTGGTCGAAGCGAGCAATGGCGTTTCGGACATGCGTTGCGTCGACCAACGGTTCTTTCCGTTGTTGCGGAAAGGCGAACTCGTCGTCGGTCAATCGCTCCTGCTCGGCCGCACTCAATCCTTGCGACATCCTTACTCCTCTCTCACAGTTGGTGAACCACATGCCATTATCAGCTTGCTGAAGAAAGGCAGGCAAGAGTCTAAAACTTGCTTCCCAGCCCCACGGCGGACGACCGGAGCAACGGCTGAGGAGCGACATGCGGCCATGCGTCGGCCAACGCCTTCGGAGATCAGAGCGACGTTCCCGGCGGTCAGCAGATGACGCCATTGTTGGCGTCAGTGCCGAGCCGCCAGGCTCTGTGCCGAGTTGCGCCATCTCCGATCTGCGAGCAGTTGGGCTGCCCATGCAAGACGATGTCGCCAAGCCGACGTACTGTTGAGCAGCGCCACCATCATCGAGGACTGGAGAAGCCGTATGACTGGAGAAACGGTATGACGAAAGGGATTTCCCCCGCGGTGTTATCGCTGGAAGGACGCGGCGCGCTGGTCACCGGCGGCGGCACCGGCCTCGGCAAGGCGTGTGCCACCGCGCTGGCCGCCGCCGGGGCGTCCGTCACCATCTGCGGGCCCGACGCTGCCGTACTGGATGCCGCCCGCGCCGATTTGGCCGCGCTCGACCTCCACGACGTGCGCGCCTTTACCGCCGACATCACCGACGAAACCCAGATCGCAGCTGCGGTCGACGCCGCCTCAGTCGACGGCGTCCTGCACATCGCGGTGGCCAACGCCGGTGTGGCTTTCCCCGGCTCTCTGCTGCACATCACCGCCGAGCACTGGATGGGGCCGATCGGAGTCAACGTGCTGGGGACCGCCCACACCATCAAGCACGCGGCGCGCCGGATGAAGGACACCGGCGGTGGCTCGATCGTCACCATCTCGTCGATCGCCAGCGCCCGCCCGGCCGCGTTCATGAGCACCTATTCGGTCAGCAAGGCCGCCCTCGACGAGCTGACCCGTGTGTCCGCCGCCGAGTTCGGCCGCTTCGGCATCCGGGTCAACGGCATCCGCCCCGGCTGGATGCGAACCGAGACGGTAGAGGCGACAACGTCGGCCGAAAACCTCGCCCTCATTCGGCGGGACACGCCGCTGGCGCGCGACAGACCACTCGGAGAACTGGGCGAGCCCGACGACGTGGCGCGGGCCGTCGTCTATCTCGCTTCCGACTATTCCAGCTGGATCACGGGCCAGTTGCTCGGCGTGTGCGGTGGCTCGTCACTGTCGCCACCGTCGGGGGATTTCTCCGAGCTGGCCAGGATGATCTTCCCCGAGGACATGGCTCGTGATTTCGGCAACGCCGATCTCGACAATTCAGGGGCGAAGTGATGCGCGCGTGGCAGGTGCAATCTCACGGTGAGCCAGAGGACGTATTGGTCCAAGTGGAGCTCGAAGAGCCCAAGCCCGGTCCGGGCCAACTCGCGATTCGAGTGACCGCGGCGGGGATCGGGCTGCCGGATGTGTTCATGTGTCGCGGCTCTTATCCGCTCACTCCGCCGTTGAACTTCACCCCGGGACAAGAAGGGACGGGTGTGGTGACGGCTGTTGGGGAGGACGTCGCCGTGCCGGTCGGCACTCGGGTGATGGCCACCTGCGATTTCATCGCCGGGCACGGTTCGTTCGCCGAGGTGTCGTTGGCCGGTGCCGATCAGGTATTTCCGGTGCCCGAAGGCCTGAGCGACGCCCAGGCTGCAGGGTTTTGGATCCCTCATATGACCGGGTGGATCGGCCTGGTGGAACGGGGCAAGCTGGCGGCCGGGGAGTGGCTGGTCGTACTGGGCGCGGCCGGCGGAAGCGGGATCGCCGCGGTGCAACTCGGCCAGGCGCTCGGCGCGCGGGTGATCGCTGTGGTCAGCGACGACGAGCGGGCGGCGTTCTGCCGCGAACTCGGCGCAGAGGCCACGCTGAACCGTCACGATGGACCGCTGGCTCCGGCGCTGCGGGAGCTGACCGACGGTCGGGGGGTCGATGTGGTCTACGACCCGGTCGGGGGATCGGTGGCGGTGGACGCGGCCAGCGCCATGGCCCGCGACGGCCGTCTGTTGGCCGTGGGCTTTGCCAGTGGCACGTGGCCCCGGATCGAGCCGCTCGACCTGGTCGTGAGCAACACCGCTCTCGTCGGTGTGTTCGCCGGCGGGTACCAGCGCGCCGACCTTGATCGTATGCACCAACGGCTGTCTGATCTGATCGCCGAAGGCCGCCTGCGCAACGCGGTCACTGCCACGGTTGCTTTCGGCGATTTGCGCCGCGCCGTGCAGAGCCTGGGGAACAACGAAGTGATCGGCAAACTCGTTCTCGACGTGGCTGGGTCATCGGCCGCCACCTGAACCTGAGGCTTGTCCAAGCAGTGCCTCAGTCGAAGTAGTGCCCGCTCTGCACGTCCTCGACCCAGCCTGGGTGGGTCGGCTCCCATCCCACCGCGGTCCGGGTCTGGTCATTCGAGACGAGGTTGTCCAGGCCTGCAAACCCGGCGAGGAAACCGAGGTACTGCGGCGCCTGCTCCTCTGAGACGCTCTTGGTCTCGATTCCGAGCTTGCCCGCGATCGTCTCGGCGATCACCTTGAATGGAATCCCGAGGTCGCCAACGCCGTGGAAGGTCGAGCCCGCGGGCGCCTTCTCGACTGCCAGGCGGTAGAGGACGCCGATGTCGTAGGAGTTGGCAGCAGGCCAACGGTTGGCGCCGTCGGCGATGTAGCCGGCGGCGCCATTCTCACGGGCGAAGTCGATCAGGGCGGAGGTGAAGCCGTGATGGTCGAGGTCGCTGTGGACCATCGGTGCGAGCCGGACGACCGAGGAACGCACGCCCTTTTGAGCCAGCGACAGCGTGTAGTTCGCCGCGTCGATTCGAGGGCCACCCTCTGACTGATCGTCCTCGGTGCCCGGGCGGCCGGTGATACCGGCCATCGCCAGCATCAGGGTGCCCCCGGTGGTCACGAAGGGCTTGTCGGTGTCGACGAGCGTCTCGCCGATTGCCCGGATAGCCGCCAGATCCGAGTCGATCGCGCCCATGAAGTCGCCCGTGCGCATTGCCTCGTGCTTGAAGGCGAGGTGGACCACGCCGTCGGCCTCCGCGGCCGCAACCTTGAGACCATCGAGGTCGTCGAGGTCGCCCCGGCGGACCTCGGCGCCGAGTGCGGCCACGGCCTCGGCCGAGGCGTCGGAGCGGGTCAGGCCGACGATCCGGTGACCGTTGTCGAGCAGTTCGGGAATGACGGCGGAGGCGATGTGGCCTGAGGCGCCGGTGACGAAAATGCGCATGGGGACTCCTTCCCCCGAGAGGGGATGTCACTTGGTGCCATCACTATACCAGGGCTCATGACACCTGGTGTCATCAACTACGCTCGATCACCGATGACACGCTGGGAACCGGATGCTGCAGGCCGCCTCATGAAGGCCGCCATCACCCTGTTCGCAGAGCAGGGGTACGAAGAGACCACCGTCGCCGAAATCGCAGAGCGTGCCGGGCTGACGAAGCGCACGTTCTTCCGCTACTTCTCGGACAAGCGCGAGGTGCTGTTCAGCGGCTCGGGGGAGCTCAGGGAGCTCTGGCTCGGGGCGGTGACCGCTGCGCCACCAGAGGCGGCACCGTTCGCCGTCGTGACGGCTGGGTTCGATCCGGTGGCTGAGATGTTCATCGAGCGTCACGACTTCGCCCGCACCCGCTCCCGGATTATTGAGGCCAACCCAGAGCTCCAGGAGCGTGAGCTGATCAAGCTTCAGACCCTCGCCGATGCCATCAAGGCGGCGCTGATCGACCGCGGGGTCCTCGCCAACGCAGCGGTCCTGGCGGCCCAGGCGGGGGTGACGGTCTTTCACGTGGCCTTCGCCAGCTGGGTCCAACAGGATGACCCCACGGCCTTTCGACGACTGATGGACGAGTCCCTGCAGGAGCTGCGCGCGGTCACCGCCCCCTGAGCGCGTTCCCAACGCTGCGGCGAAAAGGGCGTCACCATGGCTCAAGCCGGGCATCGTCGGCGGGGCCGACCTCCGAAAGGACGACCGCCGAGTTGGCCAGGTAGGCCATGCCGCTGTAGTGCCCGACCAAAATGGTCAGCTCGACCAGCTGGGCCGGGTTGAGGGATGAGGCCAGCGCCGACCAGGTCGGCCCGTCGATGCCGCTGTCCTCCACCAACTGGTCCACGGCCCGCAGCAGCAAAGACTCCGCCGGGGGCCAGTGGGGGTCGTCGGGAGCGCCCGCCAGAAGGGTGACCTCGTCCTCGGTCATGCCGGCGGCGCGCCCGATGGCGACATGTTGGCGCCAGATGTACCGGCAGTTCCGCCGGTAGGCCAGGCGCAGGACCACCAGCTCGCGCCGACGCCAGCCGAGCTCTCCCTGTTGGAGCGCCAACGTGACCCCGAGGAACCGCTCGAAGAGCTCGGGCTGGTGGGCCAGCGTGGCCACCAGGTTGGCTGCCCCGCCTGGCCCAACGTCGTCGAAGACCTGGCGGGCGTAGGGGCTGAGGTTCACCCGGTCCAGCGGAGCAAGCCGCGGCTCGCCGGTCTCGGGAGCTGAGGTGCCGACACGGTCGTCCATCAGGGCCTCCCAGGTGACGTGGTGGACGGTTGGGACCGGCTCAGTGGCGGTCCATCAGCGGGGACGACAGCAGCGAACACGGGGGCGTCCCCGGTCCCGTCGGCCATGGCGGCCAGCAGTGCCGGAAGCCCCTCGAGCCCGACCACGGTGGCGGGCACGGCCGCAAACCGGTCGTACCCGGACTCCAGCAGGGCCAGCGCGGCCCGGAAGTCGGTGGTCTCAGCACCCAGAGCCCCGAGGACGCGGAGCTCCTTGACCACGATGAGGTCGGGACGGAACCCGGGCACGTCGACGTCGCCATGGATCCCGGCCACCACGACCCGCCCGTACCTGGCCGCCAGCTCTATGGCCTGGACGAAGGCGCCGGGGGCATTGGCCGTGGCGTCGACCACCACGTCGGCCAGCCCACCGGCCGCTTCGTGCAGGGCCTCGACCGGATCATCGGTGGCCACGTCGATGGCCAGGTCGGCGCCGAAGGTGCGAGCCAGGGCCAACCGCGCCTGGTCGCGGGGACCACGACCGGTGACCAGCACGAAGCGGGCACCGGCCGCCCGAGCGGCGGCGGCTGCGGCCAGACCGCGCAGACCGGGTCCCAGGATGGCCACCACGTCGCCGGGGGTCGTGGCCGGGAGGCTCGATCCCCATCGCACCCCATTGGCGACCGCGTTGAACATGGCCGCCACCACCGGGTCGATCGACGGGTCGATCGGGTGGACGACGCTGTGAGGCGAGAGGTACTGCACCGTGGCATAGCCGCCCCACAGCCCGGGCGGCTCCGACAGCGGTATCTGGCCGTAGCTGTCGGCCGAGGAATGGCGGAGACAGCGCCGGGGCCGGCCGGCTCGACATGAGGTGCAGCTGCCGCAGACCTGTCGGGGCTCGACCACTACCCGATCACCGACGTGGACCCCCCACCGGGCCTCGGCCACGGGCCCCACGTGCAGAACCCTTCCCACCACCTCGTGGCCGGGGACGACCGGGGTTTGGGCGGCCAGAGCCCCGGACCACTGCTCGTGGTCCGTCCCGCACAGACCGCATGCCTCCACCTCGAGCAGGGCGTCGTGCGCGCCGACGACCGGCACCTCGATCTCGGCCAGGTGGGTCCGTCGTGGTCCGTCGAGGACCAGGGCCCGTGCTGGCCCGCCCGGGTCAGCCACGGTCGAGGCCGGCCATCAGCGACTCGGGGTAGCGCAACCCCTGGGCCGCGCCCGGGGGGAGAGCGGCCTCGAGCGCGCTGACATCGTCCGGCGTCAACGCCACCGAGACGGCGGCTGCGTTGTCCTCGATATGGTCGGGCGACGCCATGCCCGGGATGGGCACGACGTCATCACCCTGGGCCAGCAGCCAGGCCAGCGCCACCTGGGCCATCGTGGCCCCCTTGGTCGAGGCAACCTCACCCAGCGCGGTGGTCAGCTGCCGATTGTGGGCCAGGTGCTCTCCTTGGAAGCGCTCCATCAGGCGACGCCAGTCGTTCGGGGCCAGGTCGTCCGGCTCGGGGAAGTTGCCGGCCAAGAGCCCTCGGCTCAGCGGGCAGTAAGCGATGAACCCGACACCCAGTCGCCGCGCGGTGGGCAGGACGGACTCCTCCACGTGCCGTTCGAGGAGGGAGTACTCGGTCTGCACGGTGGCGATGGTTGCGGTGGCCTGGGCCCGGACCAGCGTGGTGGGCCCCACCTCGCACAGCCCCAGGTGGCGGACCTTCCCGGCGTCGACGAGAGCGGCCATGGCTCCGACGCTCTCCTCGACGGGGACGAAGGGGTCGACCCGGGCCAGCTGGTAGAGGTCGATGCAATCGGTGCCCAGGCGAGCCAGCGAGGCCTCGCAGGCTCGGGCGATGTACGAAGGGCTGGCCTCCACGAACGGACCACCCGTCTGGTCGCGGCGCATGCCGAACTTGGTGGCGATGACGACGTGGTCGCGCCGACCCTGCAGGGCCCGGCCCAGGACGGTCTCGCCGGCGTCCCCGCCGTAGTACTCGGCCGTGTCGAAGAAGGTGATGCCGAGGTCGAGTGCCAGGTGGACGGCGGCCGTGAACTCCTCGGGCGTCACCGGCCCGTACCCGCCACTCAGGGCCAGCCCGCCCATCCCCACGGCCGACACCGTCAGCCCGTGGCGGCCCAGCTGTCGTTGCTCCATGGTTCCCCCTCTCTCGCGGCCGCGGACGCTCCCGAGGCGCCTCTACCTACCCGACGTTTGGGTATCACTGAACATAGGGTTGACGCTGCTCGGGCGGCAACGTTATCTTCTCGCCGAGACCGGGCCCTGACCAAAGGAGACCAGTATGAGCCTCGCCGTCGTCACTGGGGCAGGACAGGGCATCGGACGGGCCGTCGCGGTGCGGCTGGCCGCCGACGGCTACGAGGTGGTGGCCGTCGACGTCGATGCCGAGCGGGCCGCGCGGACGGCGGCGCTCACCGGAGGCCGAGCCGCCACGTGCGACGTGGCCGAGGCCGGCGCCGTGGCGGCGTTGGCGGACGAACTGAGCGATGTCGAAGTGCTGGTCAACAATGCCGGGATCTGGCGGGTGGGCGGGTTCCTCGATGCCACGACCAGTGGCATCGAGGACGTCATCAGGGTGAACCTCTTGGGCACGGCCCTGTGCTGCCACGCCCTCGCTCCGGTGATCGCGGCGCGGGGTGGCGGAGCCATCGTCAACATCTCGTCGGCCGCGGTGGCCATGTGCGCTCCCGGCACCGAGATCTACCCAGCCACCAAGGGGGCGGTCGAGATCCTCACCCGCCAACTCGCCCTCGAGCTCGCAGCCTCGCAGATCCGGGTCAACGCGGTGGGGCCGGGGCTGATCGTCACCGAGGGCTCGGCCCCCAACTACGAGGGTGGCAAGCGAGCCGAGCGTGAGGCAGCCGTCCCCCTCCACCGGGTGGGCGTCCCCGATGACATCGCCAATGCCGTGGCGTTCCTCGTATCGGACCAGGCGAGCTACGTCACCGGGCAGTGGTTGCACGTCGACGGTGGTATCGGTGCCGGGCAGATGGGACGGTAGAGATCGTCACACGGGTAGGGGAAGAGCAGCGATACGACGAGCAAGGGGAGGGCACGGTGCGAGGGGTCATCTACGACGGCAAGGAAGCCCGCGTGACGGACGGGCTGAAGGTACGCAGCCCAGCGGCCAACGAGGTGCTGGTGCGCATCGCGGCCGCCGGCCTGTGCCACAGCGACGTCAGCGTGGTCAATGGGACGATCCCCTGGCCGAGCCCGTCGGTGTTGGGCCACGAAGGGGCCGGCATCGTGGAGGAGGTGGGCTCGGCCGTGACCCGGGTGAAGCCCGGCGACCGGGTAGTGGTGGCCACCATCGCCAGCTGCGGCTTCTGTCCCCAGTGTGCGCTGGGCCGCCCCTACCTGTGTCGGGCCTCGCTGGGCAACCTCTCGCAGCCCTTCGAACTCGACGGCGAGCCGGCCTACAACTACGCGGCGACATCGTCCTTCGCCGAGGTCACGCTGGTGCGTGACATCCAGGCCGTGCCCATTCCCGACGGAGTGCCCCTGAGCTCGGCGGCACTGATGGCCTGCGGCGTGGTCACCGGGGCTGGGGCCGTCTTCAACACCGCGGGCGTGGGGCGGGGCGACACGGCCGCCGTGTTCGGCTGCGGCGGCGTGGGCCTGAGCGCCATCCAGGCCCTGCGCATCTCGGCGGCGTCACGGGTGGTGGCCGTCGACATTGCCGCCGAGAAGGAGGCCCTGGCCCGCCGCCTGGGTGCCACGGACTTCGTGCTGTCCGACGGCGGCTCGACGGTGGACGCCATCCGCGAGCTGCTCCCCTACGAGCCCGGCACCCAGGTCGGACTCTTCGGCGCCGGCGGCGTGAACTGGTCGTTCGAGTGCGTCGGGGATGCCGGGGTGCTGAAAGACGCCCTCGACGTGCTCGATTGGGGTGGGACGTGCGTTGCTATCGGTGTCCCGGAACCGGGGAGCGAGATCACCGTTCCCATCTCCCACTTCATCCACGTCGAGCGGCACCTGACGGGCTCGCGGGCGGGCTCGTCCCGTCCCAACCACGACATCCCCCACTACGCCCAGCTCTATTTGGAAGGGCGCCTCCTGCTCGACGAGATGGTCACGGCCACGTACCCCATCGAAGAGTTCGACCAGGCTGTCCGCCACCTCGAGTCGGCGGGCTCGGCCCGCAGCGTCCTGGTGTTTTGAAGGCGGTGCACGTGCCCGACAATGGCCGCCTGCCGTTATACGACGAGCTCCCGGTCCGGGCGGGAGCGCCCCCCGGGTCGTCGTGGGGTCTTTGGGGCGACGACGATGCCCTGGGCTGCCTCAACCTGTTGACGGAAGCGGTGGTCCGCCGGGGGCTGGCGGCCGCCCGCCGAGGCACGGTGTTCAGCCTCGACCTGGCCCTCGACCACTTCGACCCGCCGCTGGCCGGCCGGTCACCGCTGGTGCACCACGTGACCTGGATCGAAGGGGAGTTCGGCCACGACGAGGAGCTGTCGGGGTGGAACACCCAGAGCTCGACCCAGTGGGACGGTTTCCGCCACATCCGCCACCTCCGCCACGGCTTCTACAACGGCGTGGCGGACGAGGACCATGGCGTCCACCACTGGGCCGGCCAGGGGCTCGTGGGGCGGGCCGTGCTGGCCGACGTCGGCCGGTACCGCGTGGCCCAGGGCCGGCCTCTCGACATGACGGCCACGGACCCGATCGAGCCCGAGGACGTCACCGGAGCGCTGGAGGCCCAGGGCAGCACCGTCGAGCCGGGCGACATCCTGCTGCTGCGCACCGGATGGCTCGAGTGGTACCAGGAGCTCGGCCCGGCGGAGCGGGCCCCGCTGGCCCAGCGCTACCGGTCACCAGGCCTGCGGGCCGGCGAGCCCACGGTCCGGCTCCTGTGGGATCTCCACATCGCCGCCATCGCCGCCGACAATCCGGCCCTGGAGGCGTGGCCCCCGGCCGGGCTGGCCACGCCCGAGCAGCGCGCCGCCCTGCGGGACGACCCCCTGGTGGCTATGGACCTGTCGCTCCACTTCGCTCTGCTGCCGCTGCTGGGCCTCCCCATCGGCGAGCTCTGGGACCTGGCCCGCCTGGCCGAGGACTGCGCCGCCGACGGCCGCTACGAGGCGCTGCTCACCTCGGCTCCCCTCCACCTGGTGGGGGGCGTGGCGTCGCCGGCCAACGCCCTCGCCGTCAAGTAGACCCACTGGCCCACCATCTCGGAGGTAGGTAGGGTACCGAACATTGATTTGGGAGTGGCGCTCTCGTGCGGGGGCGGGCGACGTGGGGATGGAAGGGGACCAGGTGGCTGTCGAGGAGGACTTTCTCGCCCGTTACGCCCAGGGCCGGCCGGACAAGCCGGCATTGATCGCCGACGAGCCGGACGGTTCGGTGCGCACCCTGACGTTCCGCCAGATGAACGAGGAGGTCAACCGCCTGGCCAACGCCATGGTCGAGCTGGGCGTGCGGCCCGGAGAGCGGGTGGTCTGGTGCGGGCGCACCTCAATCGAGGTCCTGCGCATGCAGCACGCCGCCCGCAAGGCGAGGGCGGCGGCGGTACCCCTCAACCACCGCCTGCAGCGGGACGAGGCGGCGTGGATCGTCGACAACTCCGAAGCCGTCTTCTTGTGGGTGTCGGACGAGTTTCGTGACCTGTTCGCCCATATCCGCCAGGACGTCCCCCGGGTCCGCCATGTCGTGGTGTTCGGGGGCGAACCCCTGCCCGGGCAGCTGGCCGCCGACGAGGTCCTGGCCGGCCGCAGCGCGGGAGAACCCGACGTGGAGGCGTCGATGGAAGGGGCGGCCACCATCATCTACACCTCGGGCACGACGGGGCGTCCCAAGGGCGCGGTGCGGGCCCTTTTGACCTCGCCGGAACAGAAGGAGCGGTTGGCGTCGCACCTCGCCATGATGCACATCGGTGAGGGCGATGACGTCTACCTCCCGGCCGGCTCCATGTCCCACGGCGGACCACTGTCGTTCGCCGATCTCACCATCTCGCCAGGGCAACACGGTGATCGTGCAGGAGCGGTTCGACGCCGAGGACTGGCTCCGCCTGGTCGACAAGTACGAGGTCACCACCTCGTACAGCGCACCGGCGCCCATGCGTCTGATCTGCAACCTGCCTCCCGAGGTGCGGGCGCGCTACGACCGGTCCAGCGTGCGGACCATGCTGGCCGGCGCCGCCGCCTTGGCCGTACGCCCTCAAGCTGGCCTACCTCGAGGACTTCCCCGAGGAGTCGCTCTGGGAGGTCTACGGCTCGACGGAGCTGGGGACCAACACCATCCTCCGGCCCGAGGACCAGCGCCGCAAGCCCGGTTCGTGCGGCCAGGCGGCTCCCGGGGTCGAGCTCCTCCTGGTGGACGACGACGGCAACGAGATCACCGAGCCGATGGTGCCCGGCCTGCTCTACGTGCGCGGCGGGAGCACGTTCCGGACCTACCACGGCGATCCCGAGAAGTACGACGCGGAGCACCGGGGCGACGCGCACACCGTCGGCGACATCGCCTACGTCGACGACGAGGGCTTCTTCTACATCTGCGACCGCAAGAAGGACATGATCATTTCGGGCGGCGTCAATATCTACCCGGCCGAGGTGGAGGCCTGTCTCGAGGGCATCGACGGCGTCTTCGAGAGCGCCGTCATCGGCCTGCCCGACGACACCTGGGGCGAACGGGTCCACGCCGTACTGGTGGTGAAGGACCCCGAAGGGTTCTCGGTCCCGGAGCTCCTGGCCACCTGCCGCCAGCGCCTGGCGTCCTACAAGGTGCCCCGCTCGGTGGAGATTGTCGACGAGCTGCCCCACATGGAGAGCAGCAAGATCGACAAGAAGGCGCTGCGCCGCCGGTACGAGCCGGCCCCGGCCGACGGGAGCCTGGTGCAGACGTCGGTGTCCGATGACCACCGCTGAGCAGGTCCCGGGACCCGGTCCCCTGGGCTCCCTCGTCAGACCGGCCGACTCGTTGCTCCATCAGCCGGCAGAGGGCGACCCGACGTGGACCGAGACGAACTGGTTCGGCTTCTTCGTGCCCGAGGCCACGTTGCGCGGGTCCGTCTACGCCTTGTTCCGCAGCAACCTGGGCGTGGTCAGGGTCGCGGTGTCGGCCTACAGCCGCCCGTGTCAGTCGGTCCTCGACCTCGATTACCTCGACGACCGGGCCCACCTGCCCATCCCCCCCGACGACCTCGACGACTACCGCCTGGCCAACGGGCTGCACGTGCGCATGACCAAGCCGCTCGAGGAGTGGACGGTCCGCTACGAGGGACGGTCGGGCACAGTGTTCGACCTCGTCCTGGCGGCCCACAGCCCACCCGTCACCACCTCGGAGAGCGCGCTGGAGGGAGCTGGTCCCGGGTACGCCGTCTTCAACCGGCCCTCTCCGAGCACCGGCGCCCCGACAGGCCACATCGACCAGACCATGTGGGTCACCGGCGAGGTCCGCCTGGGCGGCACCGTCCACGTCGTCGACTTCCCGTCGAACCGCGACCATTCATGGAGCCCCCGGCGGGAGTGGGGGCACAACCTCTGCGGGAACTTCGACGAGGGCCACTTCGGGCGCGACCTCAGTTTCCACGTCCAGACCCGCAACGATCCCCTCGACGTGGGCCGGGTGACCCACGGCTACGTGGTGCGGCAGGGCACCACCGTGGGCCTCAAGGCCGGCGTCGGGCGGTACAGCTACGACGGGTGGCGGATAGACCGGCTGTCCTACGAGCTCGAGGACGCGGTCGGGCGGCCCTACCGGATGACGGGCATCCCGGTGGCGTGGACCGCCGACATGCTGAGCGGGTCCTACTCCGTCACCGCCGTGGTGCGATGGGAGTGGGAAGGCGCCGTGGGCTGGGGTGACTACAAGTGGCACTGGGACCTGTTCCGCATGCGGGAGCACGGGCCCCCCGGTGCCCGTCCGGACCGGCCCACGGATCGAGACCGACCAACCTGGCCACGCCGACCGGAGGGGCAACCGTGATCATCCGTCTCAACCACGTGAACATCAACTGCCGGGACATGGACGTAATGCTGCCGTTCTATAAAGAGGTCCTCGGGTGCCAGACGGTGGTGAGCGGGGGCACACCGGAGTCGGGCGCCGTCTTCGAGACGATGGGCTACCCGGGCCGGCGGGGAGCGCGCACGGAGGTGCTCTGCGTGGGCGGTCGGGACCGGGGTCCGTACATCGAGCTCATCCAATGGGTCGAGGTCGGTGAAGACCGCGTGGCAGCTCCTCGTGACCTCGGGATCGCCCGGATCGGCTTACTGGTCGACGACGTCGATGCCACCTACCGCGAGCTGCGGGCGCGCGGCGTGGACGTCCTGGGCGAGCCGCACGGCGGCGGGGTCGGCCCGGCCCGGGTCCGGGCGTTGTTCTTCCGCGACCCGGAAGGCAACCTGTTGGAGGTCTTGCAGCACGAGCGTGATGAGTGAGCGCGGGCACGGCGACCCGGGGGCGGTGACGGCGTGCTGCTGAAGGGACGGGTGGCCATCGTCGCCGGGGTCGGACCCGGTCTGGGGCGCGACGTCGCCCTGGCACTGGCGCGTGAGGGCGCCGATCTGGCCGTCGGTGCCCGCCGGCAACGGCACGTCGACGCCGTGGTCGACGAGGTCACCGCGCAGGGTGGCCGGGCCGTGGGCGTGCCCACCGACGTCACTGACCCCGCTGACTGCGAGGCACTGGCCCGGGCGGCTGCCGATGCCTGGGGCGGGGTCGACATCCTCGTCAACAACGCAGCACACGGGGGGACCTCATCCCGTTTGTCCGGGGCGGACCCGGCGACGCTGCGACCGGTGCTGGACGTCAACGTGCTGGGTACCCTGGCCATGACGAACGCCGTACTGCCGTTCATGCGCCAACGGGGCGGGGGGCGCATCATCATGGTCAACACCAACCTGTCCGACGTCGTCGTAGACCGGTTCGGCGCGTACGGACTGTCGAAGGCGGCACTGCTCCACGCCACCCGGCACCTGGCCCACGAGCTCGGCCCCGACGGTATCCGGGTGAACAGCGTGCTGCCCGGGGCCATCTGGGGGCGGGCGCTCGAGCGCTACTACGAGGGCCTGGCCGCCGAGCGGGGCGTCACGTTGGACGAGGTGGTGGCGGAGCAGGCCTCGACCACGTCGTTGGGGTACATCCCGCCGTCCAGCGAAATCGCCGGCACCATCGTCTATCTGGCATCCGACCTGTCGCTCCCGGTGACCGGTCAGGCCATACGGGTGGACTGCGGGCAGTGGTCCGTAGCCCGCCACCTCGAGGGCTGACGACGTCGGTGCACCCGTTGACGAAACTCAGGGTTGGCTCTTGCCAAACATTGGTTTTGCTGATTGGCTGGTGAGGTGAGCGCACGGTGAGCGGGTTCCCCATGACCATCGCCGGCCGTCCCGCCGGTGGCACGACCACGTTCGAGGTGCTCGATCCGGCGACCGACGACGTGGTGGGCACCGCACCGGACTGCTCGCCAGAGGAGCTGGACCAGGCCGTGGCCGCCTCCATGGCCGCCGGCCCGACGTGGGCGGTGGACGAGGACGCCCGGCGCGCCGCGTTGGCCGCCGGGGCCCGGGCCATCCGCCAGGCTCTCGAGGAGCTCGCTCCCCTGCTCACCAGCGAACAGGGCAAGCCGCTCTCGGACGCTCGCATGGAGGTGCTGTGGGCGGCCGACTGCCTCGACTACTACGCCGAGCTGGTCGTGCCCGATCAGATCGTCCGCGACGACGACTCCGGCCGGGTGGAGATCAGCCGACGTCCGCTGGGGACGGTGGCCGCCATCACCCCGTGGAACTTCCCGATCAGCACGGCCTCCTGCAAGCTGGCACCCGCGTTGGCCGCCGGCAACACCGTGGTGCTCAAGCCCTCACCCTTCACCCCTCTCACCACCTTGCGGCTGGGCGTCGTGCTGGCTCAGGTGCTCCCGCCCGGCGTGCTCAACGTGGTGTCGGGCGGGGACGAGGTCGGGCGGCGCCTGGTCGCGGACCGCCGGGTCCGCAAAGTGACGCTGACCGGCTCGACCAGCACGGGCCAGGAGGTAGCCGCGGTCGCCGGTCGCGACCTCAAGCGGTTGACCCTCGAGCTGGGCGGGAACGACGCCGCCATCGTCCTCGACGACGCCGACCCGGTGCGCACGGCCCAACGGCTCTTCTGGCGGGCCTTCGGCAACTGCGGTCAGGTCTGCGCCGGCATCAAACGCGTGTACGTGCCCCGATCCCTGCACGACGAGTTCGTGGCGGCCATGGCCGAGCTGGCCACCAGGGCCCGGGTGGGGGCCGGTACCGAGGAGGGGGTCCAGATGGGACCGGTCAACAACCCTCCCCAGTTCGAGCGGGTCTCGGGGTTGGTGGCCGACGCGCTGGCCCGCGGCGGCGTGGCCGCCGCCGGCGGTCATCCCCTCGACGGGCCCGGGACCTTCTACGCCCCGACCATCGTGGCCGGCCTGACCGACGGGTCCCGGCTGGTGGACGAGGAGCAGTTCGGGCCGGCGCTGCCCATCGTCGCCTACCGCGACGTCGACGATGCCGTGGCCCGGGCCAACGCCACCAGCTTCGGGCTCGGGGGATCGGTGTGGACGGAGGACGAGGACCGGGGCACGGCGACCGCGCGCCGCCTCGACTGCGGGACGGCCTGGGTGAACACCCACGCCAACCTGGCCGTCGAGGTGCCGTTTGCCGGGCACAAGTGGAGCGGGCTCGGAGTGGAGCAGGGCGTTCCCGGGATCGAGGCCTTCTCCGATGTGCAGGTGCTGTGGACCTACCGGCGGAAGCCCCGCTCGTGATGACCGGTCGTGGCGCCGGTCGGGTGCCGCCGGCCGCCAAACGAAAGGTTGGCAATGAGCAAACGCACGGGTTGCCGGTCCCGGGGCGATCTGCCAAGCTTTGCGCGCGTCATGACCCCTTCCAAGGCTTCTCCCACTCCCCCGGCGGGTCGGTCGATGCGAACCAAGCCCGAACGACGCACCACGACGGCCGCTCCGGCCTCCCCGGTCGAAGGACCGGGGTCCGGGCGACCGGACTTCCTGGTCGCCCCCAAGGCCCGGAGCCGGGCGGAGCCGGTCTCACGGTTCCCGGAGATCATCAACGTGTCCGCCGAGCTGTTCCGTTCCCAGGGGTACGCCGAGACGAGCATCGAGGAGATCGCCAACGCCGTGGGCATCCTCAAGGGGAGCGTCTACCACTACATCCACACGAAGGAAGACCTGCTCTTCGCCATCATCGACGAGATCTACGTACGCACCGACGCCAAGTCACGGGCGGTACGGGCCAGTGACGGCGGCGTCGTCGAGCAGCTCGAGCTCTTCATCGACCTCCACATGGAGGACACCGGGGACCTGGCCGCCAAGGTGGCCGTGTTCACCACCGAATACCGCAGCCTTCCCGAGGATCGACGCCGTCAGGTGCAGCAGCACCGCGACGACTACGAGGGGCTGCTGCACTCGATCATCCGTCAGGGTCAGAGCGAAGGCGTCTTCGTGGCTGACCTCGACGCCCGGCTGGCGGCCATCGGCATCCTGCAAATGCTCAACGGGACCTACCAGTGGTATCGGCCCGACGGCCCGCGAACGATGGACGAGATCACGAGGGAGTTCAAGCGGATCATCTTCCGGGGGCTCCTCGTCGACCAGGGCGCCGTGCCCGACAGCGGGGCGAAGCCGTCCGGGCGGGCGCGCAGAAAACGACCGACATCCTGACCGACCTGACTGGGGGGCCTGGCAATGCTGATCGACATGTTCTCGGAGCTGCAGCGAGCACAACCGTGGGCCCGAGAGCACGAGGCGCAGATCATCGACGACGCGCTGGTCCAAGCCCGCCTGGCTGATGCGCTGGGGTACGACTGTTGGTGGAGCGTCGAGCACCACGGGGCGGTGGAGTTCAGCCTGTCCTCGACGCCGGAGCTGTTGAACCTGATGGTCGCCCAGTGCACGACCGCCATGCGGATCGGGCACTCGGGTGTGCTCTCCCCGTTCACCATCAACCATCCCATCCGTATCGCCGAGCGCGCGTCCTTCCTCGACATCGTCAGCGATGGGCGCCTCGAGGTCGGCCTGGCCCGGTCGGCCGGGGCGGAGTGGGACGCCTTCGGCGTCGACGGCGGGGTGACCCGGGACCAGATGCGGGAGCTGTTCACGATGCTCCCCCGGATGTGGAACGACGAGAAGTTCTCATGGGACAGCGACCTCATCCGCATCCCCGTGCGCAACGTCGTCCCCAAGCCGGTACAGCGGCCCCATCCCCGCCTGTGGCAGACCTGCACCAGCCCCGACGCCTTCCGCATGGCCGGCGAGTTGGGCGTGGGGGCGATCGGAGTGACACTGCTGACCCCCCTCGTCAACCTCGAGGCGCTGCATCAGGCCTACCGGGAGGGTCTGGCGTCGTGTGCCACGCCGGCCGGCGACGCCATCAACGACCAGTTCGGCATCTTCACCTTCGTGCATTGCGCGGCCACCCGGGAGGAGGCCATCCGCAGCCGGGCCGCCGAGAGCGTGCTGTGGTACGTGAACCGGATGCCCCAGGTGTTCGAGACGCCGCGCAAGCACATCATCGACGGCATCCGCGGCGTGCTGGCCCCGGGCGCGGCCGACGCGTGGGCGACGACGGGGCACGAGGAGATCGCCGGCGAAATGGACCCCGACGATCCCGTCCCCGTCATCCGGCTGCTCAACCGGCAGGCCTTGGGGTACGAGCTCGACCCCGAAGAGGCCTTCGAAGTGCTCGAGCCCATGGACTCGATGGTGATCGGCGACGTCGATGCCTGCCTCACGAAGATACAGAAGTACGTAGACCTGGGCGTCGACCGGCTGCTGTGCTTCCAGCAGTACGGCTGGCTGTCACAACCCGACGTGCTCGGCAGCATCCGGCGGATCGGCGAGGAGATCCTGCCCGTCGTCTCCGCCTCACCGTGCGCACCCTGACGCGGCGCAATCCGGCCGGCCCGCGCGCGCACGCTCGGCCCGGGGGCCCATCCGAGGAGGAACACCCGCGGTGAAGAACGCCATCTGCGACATGCTCGACATCGAGTTCCCCGTCATCGCCTTCAGCCACTGCCGTGACGTCGTGGCCGCGGTGAGTAGGACCGGCGGCCTCGGTGTGCTGGGGGCGACGGCCTTCTCCGCCACGCAGCTCGAGCGGGAGCTGAGCTGGATAGAAGCGCACACGGGTGGGCGCCCGTACGGGGTCGACGTCCTGGTGCCGTCCAAGTACGTCGGCCACGGCGAGGGGGGTCTGGACCGGTCGTCGCTGGCCGCACGCATTCCCGAGGAGCACCGCCGTTTCGTGGCCGACCTGCTCGACCGGTACGGGGTGCCACCGCTGGACGACGACCGGACCCACCGCAACGCCCTGGACGAGAACATCTCGGCCCGGGGGGCATCGAACCTCCTCGACGTGGTGTTCGGGCACGCCCGGGTCGGGTTGGTGGCCAACGCCCTCGGACCCCCGCCGGCCCGCATGGTCGACGACGCCCGTGCCCGCGGTATCCCGGTGGCGGCACTGGTGGGGACGGTGGCCCATGCCCTGCGCCAGCGTGAAGCCGGCGTCGACCTGATAGTGGCCCAGGGGTACGAGGCCGGTGGGCACACGGGCGAGATCGCCACCATGGTGCTGGTCCCCGAGGTGATCGCCGCGGTCGACCCGGTGCCGGTGCTGGCCGCCGGCGGGATCGCCACCGGTCGACAGATGGCGGCGGCCATGGCCCTGGGGGCGCAAGGTGTGTGGACGGGGTCGATGTGGTTGACGACGGAGGAGGCCGAGACCCACCCCGTGGTCAAGCAGAAGTTCTTGGCGGCCGGCTCCGACAGCACCGTGCGCTCGAGGGCCACCACGGGCAAGCCGGCGCGCCAGTTGAAGACGGCGTGGACGGACGCGTGGGCCGACCCGGCCACGCCCGACCCGCTGCCCATGCCCCTGCAGCCGGCGCTGGTCGGCGACGCCCTCCGTCGCATCGCCCGGGGCTCGATGACCCCGGGCTCCGGGGCAGAGGAGCTGGTCACCTACTTCGTGGGCCAGGTCGTCGGGTCCCTGACCACGGTGCGGCCGGCCGACCGGGTGCTCCTCGACATGGTCGAGGAGTGGATAGCGGTGACGACCAGCCGGTACGAGGATCTGGTCGCCGCTCCGTCGGATTGAGACGGACAGGTCGATGCCGACGATACCGAACTAGTGTCTGGTGGTAAACCAAACGTAAGGTTGCTAGCAATTGCCGCATATGGGAAGCTGCAGGTGAGGACGCGTCAGGGTGGGTGGATCGCGCACGGTCACCCCGGCCGGAGGAGACAAGGTGTTGGACTACGGGATCGTTGACATCGACAACCACTTCTACGAGCCGAGGGATTCCTTCACCCGGTTCATCGACGCCGCCAATCTCCACCGTGCGGTTCGCCCGGTGACGCTGGACGACGGCCGTGAGGTGATCATGGCCGGCGCTCGCGAGATCACCTTCATCGACCCCAGGATCTACGACGAGGTCGGCCGCCCGGGCTCGTTGCGCGAGATGCTGGCCAAAATGAAGGGCGACGGCGCCGGAGGTGACGAGTACCTCTGGACCGAGGTCAAGCCCGAGTACCGGAACCGTGATGCCCGCCTCGCCGCGATGGACGCGCAGGGAGTGGAGGCGTGCGTGCTCTTCCCCTCCGTCGCCCTGGTGGCCGAGCACTTCTTGGACGACCCGGACGACCTCTACCTCAACCTCCACTCCTTCAACCGCTACCTGCTCGAGGAGTGGGGGTTCTCCTACCAGGGACGGATCCACCCGGTGCCGTCCATCTCCCTGCGCGATCTCGACCGCGCCATCGCCGAGCTCGAATGGTTGCGGGACGAGGGGACCCGGGTGGTCGGCATGCGGCCCGGCCCGGCGTACGGCCGGTCCCCGGCGGACCCGTACTTCGACCCGTTCTGGGCCCGGGTGGAGGAAGCGGCCATCTCCGTGGTCTTTCACATGACCGAGTCGTCCTACAACGAACAGGTCTCCACCCTGTGGGGACAGGAGCCCAACCCGTCGGACTTCGGGATGTCGGCCTGGCAGTGGGCCAACACGTACGGTGACCGCCCCATCATGGACACCCTGTCGGCGCTCGTCTACGACAACCTCTTCGGCCGGTTCCCCAACCTGTGCGTCGCCTCGGTGGAGAACGGCTGTGAGTGGATGCCGTACCTCCTCCGCCGGATGGACAAAATGCGAGGGATGGGACGGAACGGTCCCTGGATCGGCGGTCCGCTCACCGAGCGCCCCAGCACCATCTTCCGCCGTCACGTGCTGGTCACGCCGTTCCCCGAGGACGACGTCGGGGCCGTGGCGGACGCCCTGGGCGTCGACTCGTTGGTACTGGGATCCGACTGGCCCCATGCCGAGGGCCTGGCCGAGCCGGCTGACTACCTCCGGGTGCTCGATGGCCTGTCCAACGCCGACCAGCGCAAGGTGATGCGCGACAACGGGTTGCGCGTCCTTTCGGGCAGCCGCCGATGATCCAGGCCACCCCCGTCGACTGCGATGGTTCCGGGGCGGAGTCCGGGGGAGGCGCTGACGAGCTCCGACGTGGTCTGGCCCGCTACCTGGCGGCCGAGGTGTTCCCGGCGTGGTCCGGTGTGGACGTCGTCGACATGGTGCGGGCCACCGGAGGCCTGTCGTGGGAGACGTTCCTGGTCGTGGTGGAAGATCCGGCCCGGCCGGCCTGCCGCCGCCGGCTGGTGGTCAAGCGACCGCCGCTCGAGGGCCCGTTGGCGCCGTACGACCTCACGAAGCAGGGGGTCCTGGTACAGGCCCTCTGGGCCGATCGGGTACCGGTGGCCGAGGTGCTGGCATTCACGCCGGCACCGTTGGTGGCCGGCCGGCCGGTGGAGGTGCTGTCGTTCGTCGACGGCGAGATCCCTGATCTCCGCACCATCGAGGATTGGCCGGCGTGGCAGGACCCCCGACGACGGGACCGGGTGGGTGGTCGGGTCATGGAGCTGTTGGCCACCGTCCAGGCGTTCGACTGGCGCACCCCGGCGGTGTTCGACGTGCTCGGAGGAGACCGGACGGTCGAGGACCGGGTCCATGCCGTCCTGGACCGGCTCATGGCGAAGGTCGACGCCAGCGTGGCTCCGAGATGGGGGGCCAGTCCCGTGGTCCGCGACGCCTGGCTCTGGCTGCGGGACAACGTCCCCGCGCTGGAGCCGGATGACGTGGTGCTGGTGCACGGTGACTTCCGGGTGGGGAACCTGGTCTGGCGCGACGACGAGGTGGCCGCCCTGCTCGACTGGGAGCGGGCCACGCTCGGCGACCCCCTGCACGACCTCGGGTTCTTCTGCATGCCGATGGCCCGACGGCGCGACCCGACGTTGATGGGCATGCTCCTCCCGGCGGACGAGCCTGGCCCGGCACTATGCAGCGGGCGACGGGCCGGTCCCTCGATCTCCGGCGGCTCCACTACTACCAGGTGTACTGGCAGTACGTGGAACTGGCCCAGACCCTCAACGCCATCGCCTACCTGGTCGACCGGGCGCCGGTCGACGACCTGACCAGCCTGACGTCCTTCCCGTTGCTCAGCACCGGGACGGTCGACCTGGTCGACCTCATCGAGCGGTTCGAGGATGGTGACCATGATCTGCGGTGAGCTCCGGCGGACCGGCCCGGGGGCTCGCCGATGTTCGCGCTGATGGCCGGGGACCTTCTGTCGAGGACGGCGGCCGGGCTGTCCGACGGGTCACTGCTGACCGAGGACGACCATGCCGTCGTGCAACGACGACGTGCCGTGTCGCTCCTCCGTCGGGTGGGGCGGACCTGGCCCCGGTTGTTCGCCGCCCTGGAGGAACAGAACACCGTCCTCGTCGGAGCAGCGGAGAGGGGCGCGCCGGGCGCTGGACGAGCACGGGTTGGGACCGGAGGGGCGTGCCGATGTGAGGGTACGGCCGGGTCCGTGGACGTGAGCCGGGCTGGTCCGCTGGGCACCTACGCCGCGCCTGCTGGCCGAGCTCGACGGCTTGGTGGTCGCCCTGCACGACGCCGGACCGGCGGAGTGGGCCCGCCAGGCTCAGCGCCGGTTGCGCCGCGACCTGGCCGCCGCCGCAGCCATCGAGGCGGCGCTCCTGGAAGGGACGACCCGACCATGAACGACCCGGCGTCCGCGGCGGTCGGGGTGGCGGGCTCGACGAACAGCGACCGAAGCGGCACGGGCGCGAGCCGTTCGACGACACGATGTTCGACGTGGCCGCCGTGGAGGCTGGCGCCTGGGTGCCCGGCCCCTACGGCCCGGGGGACCAGCGGGGCACGTTCAACGAGGTCACCCCGGAGAAGACGGCACAGGCGCTGGCCCTGCTCCGCCCGGGCGAGCCGGTGCAGACCTACAGCCTGGCCGAGACAATGGGGAACGGCTTCCCGGCCTGGGGCGACCGCGCCTACGAGCAGCGGCTGGTGGTCACCGGCTACACCCCCCCGGACGACTTCGCCGGCATCCTCACCGACGCCGAGCCCCAGGATCTGGGCCGCAAGAGCATCCACGAGGAACGGGTGTCGCTCACCTACAACATGGGCACCAAGATCAACGGCCTGCACCACGTCGGAGTGGCCGACATGCTCTACAACGGCTTCAAGGGGCCCGAGATCGCGGCCACCTGGGGGACCACCCATCTCGGGGCGGAGACGATGGGTCCCATCGTGACCCGAGGGGTGGTGGTCGACGTGGTCGGCTGGACGGTGGCCACCGGCCGGTCCGACCGTTACCGCCTGACGCCGGCCGGCCGGCCCGTCCTGCGGTCCCGCTACCGCATCACCGTCGAGGACATCGAGGCCACCCTGGCCTGGGAGGGCATCGAGCGGCCCATTGGCCCAGGCGATGCGGTGCTGCTGCGCACCGGGTGGCGGGAGCTGATCGAGCTCGACCCGGAGCGCTACCTGGGGGCGGTCCCCCCCGGGCCCTACCTGCGGGAGTGCCGCTACCTGGCCGCCCGGCGACCTGCCCTGCTCGCCAGCGACACGTGGAACTTCGAGACGATCGACCCCGACGTCGTCTCAGGGCTACACGATGGCCTGCCACCAAGAGCTGTCCACCCGGTTCGGCATCAGGATCGGCGAGGCCGTGCCCACCGACGTGCTGGCCGATGCCGGCATCTACGAGTTCGTGTTCTGCTTGAGCCCGACGTCCGCCCGTGGAGCCGTGGCGTCCAACACGCCCCCGCTCGCCCTGGCCCAGCCCCCGGCGCGGTCCTGAATTCGCCCCCGTTGTGGAGCGATCCACGACGAGCTACGTCCCACGTCTTTGAACAGAAGCCGGAGCCTTGACGACAGCGACGTCGTCAACGTCCGAGCTCGGTCAACAGGTCGAGGCTGATCACGACCTGGCCCGTCCGCTCGGGTGGACAGGCGTGGCGGGGGCTGCCCGGAAGGGCGGGATGGTGGGCGACGGTACGCGCCAATGGCCACGTCGGCGCCCTCAGCGGCCAGCCGCTCGGCGATGCCGGCTCCGGCGCCCCGGCTCGCTCCGGTGACAAGGGCCCGGCGCCCGGCGAAGCGGGAACGGTCCAATCGGGCCACAGCAGCCGCCCGATTACGGCTTCCAGTCACCGATGGCCTGGACGATGTGACCCACATCGTCACTGGTCAGGCCATGGTGAGCCGGAAGACTGAGGGCACGGTCCATGACCCGATCGCACTCGGGCAGCCCATCGTCAGGTTGACGGTGCTCAATGCTCGAAAAGCCCGGTTGACGAAGGATGTTCCCTGTCCAGATCATCCGGGTCGGAATATTCCTCGATGCGAAGTACTCCTGGACGGCTACTCGATCGATGCCGTCGGCCAGCAAGAAGGGGTACCGCATCCAGGTGGCTTCGACGCCCTCTACAAAGCGCGGGCGGATTACCTTCTCGTCATGTCTGACCATTGCCTCGTCCAAAAGCGCCGCGGTGTGCTGCCGACGTCGGTTGAATTCGTCGACCTTGTCCATCTGGACCAACCCGTACGCGGCCATTATCTCGGACGGCTCGAAGTTATATCCCATGTCGTCGAACACGAATATGAGGTCGTAGGGCGTACCGTCCGCCAGGGCGCCGAAGCGATCCTGCGAGTCGCGACCGACTGCCAAAGAGATACGTCTCGGACCGTCGGCCCCACCGACGCCGCACCAACGTCTGGTCGAACCAGTCTGCGTCATCGACTCCGATCATCCCTCCGTTGCCGGCGGCGGTCATCGAATGGGTGCGAGCGAAGCTGGTGACCGAAATGTCCGACCGCAAGCCTGTCTTCGTCCCACGCAACAACGAGTGCACGACGTCGCAGCTGTCTTCGACCACCAAGAGCCCGTGGGCGTCGGCGATCGCTCGGATACGATCCCAGTCAGGACAGCCTCCGCACAGGTTCGGAGCGAGGATGGCTTTCGTGCGCGGGCCGATCATCGGTTCGATCTTCTCTGCATCGATTTGATAGGTGTCGGCCTCGACGTCAACAAAGACTGGGATGATCCCGGAACGAACGAGAGGAGCGACATCGCTGGAAAAGGTCAGCGGCGAGGTGATGACTTCGTCGCCGGGTTCGCAGCCCAATAGATCGACGGCGAGCCACAGGGCCGAGGTACCGGAGTTCACCATCACTCCATACTCTTTGGCCAGCATTTCGGCACCACGGCGCTCGAACTCGGCGACGCGCGGCCCCAGGTCGAGGGAGCCATCGCGCAGGACGTCCAGAACGGCCTCTATCTCGCGCTCGTCATGGACCGGACCCGCTTCAGTGATCTGACGAAGTCCCGGATCAGTCATGATTCCTCCTCCAGTTTCCTCTCGGCGCGACATGACGTACGCAGCTTACGCCAACCGGAACCGGGCATCGACATGAGGCCGATCACCCCGAAGTTGGACGGCATCATGCCGACTGGGCCTGTCTCGCCGTGTCGGCCGCCACGTCTGGCCGGTAGGCCACGGTGCGCAATCCCTCCACCAGTCGGGGCAGGAGCTCGGCGAGGCACCTCCGGTCGTGGGCGGACCATCCGGAGAGGACGTCGGACATGTGGCGCTCGGACACCAGGCCGAGGCTGCGGCGTACCTCAGCGCCGCGCGGGGTGATCCGAACGATCACGGCGCGGCGGTCGTCGGACGCCTTCTCTCGGGTGACGAGACCGTCCTCGACCAGCTGCGCCACCTGGCGCCCGGTGGCGGCCGGATCCATGTCGGTCAGCCGGGCCAGCTCGCCGATCTGGACGCCCTCATCCTCTTGGATGCGGCGCAGCAGCTGGAATCCGGGTTGGGAGATGACGACCCCGGCGGCGGCGGCCCGGCGATTGAGCACCTTGCGACTGGCGTTGAGCCGGAAGAGCTGCTCCAGCGCGCGCTCGATGGGTCCCAGGTCGTCTTCGTGCGAGTCGACTCCGCCCACGGGCATGCCTGGCAGAGTACAGATAGTTGTAAGATTCTGTCAATTACTTTCCCGAGTGCTGTTTTGCCCGACCTCACCATCGGTGTTCGGCATCAAGTCAGGGCCAGCATCCGGCGTGGGAGTTCGCTCTATGGGTGCGACAACGACCCGGCGTCGGCCGACAACCACTACCGGTCTGGCTTCAGGGGCGACATCTCACAGTTGACGCCTGGGGACTCAAAGGAAATCGCGGACGAGTTCAGGGGCGTTCGACTTCAAGTCGCCGGTTCACGGAATCGGCGATTTCTGTGAGATCGTCGGAATCAGAGGTGATCACGATGTCATGGCGCCTGAGCGCTCCCTCGACGACAGCGGCGTCGACTACGTCGGAGGCGCCGGCCCGTCCGGCCAGAACCCCGACGGCGCGTGCCTGCTCGTCGTTCATCGGTTCGACGTCACTGCCGACAAGCAACCTGGCCAGGAGGGCCTGGCGTGAACCACCTCGCCAGACCTGGGCCACGACAGGTGCCGGCGTCGTCGGGACCTCCCGAAGGGAAAGCAGGGCCCGATGCCTTGCCCAGACCCGACGCTCCCCCCGGTCGGCGGCGACGAGCGCTCCCGCGTCGTACGTGACGCCCATCAGGCTGACCGCCGCCGGCGCGTTCCCGTACGCCTCGAGCGCACCAGGGCTTCCTTGGCCCAGGTTTCAGCTTCGGCGAGCTCGTCGGGGGTGAAGCGTCCGTGCGATCGCTCGAATCCAGCGACGGCGTCGAGTCCGGCGTGGATGGTGAACTCCTTTCGGGCCACGGTCGCCAGCCATCCGCTGTAAGACGTGCCTTCCGCCGCCGCCGCCGCCTCGATCCTCGAATCGAGCTCTGGGGGCATCGAGATCGATCTCTTCTTTCGAACTACCATTCCGGAATGGTAGTACAGGGGTAGGACAGCCGGCACCGAGGGGCTCGGGACTTGGTTCAGCCATTCAAATAAATACCTAGAAGCCTTCGACAGCATTGACTGATCCTGAGGGCTGGCCCGCGAGCATGAGAGAGAACCTCGTCGATGACCGTCTGGCCACGGTGCGAGGGGCGCACGGATTGAGTACGAGAGCGCACAGAAGCAGAACAGCATTGTTCGACCGGCGCCGCAGTTGGAGGAAGTCGTGAGAAGTACCCCTCACGAGGGCCTCACGCGGAGAGGTCCTCGTGAGGAACGACTTGTGGTCATTGTCGGGCTCGATGAAAACGTCGGATGGAAGGACCGAATTGCATTTGCGAGACCTCCGGTACTCGGGGACTCTGTTTGGCCGGCTGCCTGAAACCTCAGGGCGTCGAGGCAACCAACTCCACGAGCGCCTCGGCGACCACATCGAACGGTTCTCGGCTCCGCTCGGCCCGGCAAAGCGCCACGGCGCCCTCGGCGGCAGCAATGATCAGCACAGCGAGTTGCCCGGCCTGTGCCTCAGCTGCGCCGCCGGCGACCAGCAGTCCGGTGAGGTGGCTTGTCCAGTCTCGAAAGATCGTGCCAGCGTGCTCCATCAGGTCGACGTCTGGACCTGCCACCGTCACGGCGACGACCGCACAGCCAGCTGTGAGCTCCGAGCCGTCCAGGAGCTGGCGCCACAGACCCAAGAACCGTTCGACGACCTCGACCGCAGGCCTGCCCCGCGTCGCCTCCATGACGACCAACGCCCGCGAGCTGGCCAGGTCGAGGGCCGCGTGCACCAACTCCGACTTCCCGCCGGGGAAGTGGTGGTAGATCGACCCCCGGGGCGCGCCCGTGACGGCCAGCACCTCGGCAAAGGACGTCCCCTCGACCCCCTTGGTGGCCAGGAGCCCCGCGGCCCCTCGCACCATCTTCGTCCGCACGTCCCCTTGTGCCATCTCCCGACTCCCGAGCCCTCCACCGCCTCCATCAGGATCGTTCCCGGGGGCTATGCAAACCATCATAACATTGGGTAGATTATGTATGTCCTCATACATAGGAGGCTACTGCCATGCCCATGATCGACGTCCACGCCACCACCGGCACGTTTGAGCAGGGTGGCCAACTGGCCGCCGAGCTGGCTCACACCCTGATGGTCATTGAGGGCGTGCCCGATATTCCGATGTTCCGGGAAAACACCGCCGCCTTCATTCACGAGTTGCCGGCCGGCGCCCTCTCGAACGTGGAGGGGCACGGGAACTACGTGCGGGTGCAGGTGCTCACCAACGCTGGTGCCCTCGACCGCGACAAGCAGCTTGCCGTCGTCAGTCAGTTCACGGACCTGATCAGCCGCGCCGCCAACGACCCGTCGCTCTCAGAGCGGACCTGGGTCCTCCTCACAGAGGCGATCGAGGGCGGCTGCGGCCTCTGGGGCCACTCGCACACCAATGCCGAACTCGTCGAAGCGGCACGGGCCCAGATAGCGCAGATCGCGGCGGCCCAAGCCGCTGGAGCGTGATGGCCACTACGCCCTTGCTCACCCAGTTCACAGTGTCCACTCCGACACCCGGCCAGGGGCGAGTGATCTTCTCCACTCCGCCTGCCACCCTGCTGAACTCGACCACCGCCCGCGAGATCAGGGAACTGGTGGAGGCGAGCCAGCGGCGATGTCCCGATGGAGAACAGGCAGGACTCCAGGGTCCATCAACGCCCTATGCGTCGGACCCCGTGGCCCGAATCGCACCACTGGTGGCTACAATAGGGCCGGTGGTCAGAATTGAGCTTGAGCGAGTCGAGGCGCTTGAACTTCTCGGAATGACGTTGGCTCACCTCAAAGATGCTGAGGCAAGAGCCGAGATGTCACCGCGAGTGGCGCTGCTGTTGGCGATCCGGGACAAGCTCGCTCTCGGTCTGAGGGAGGAAAGATGAGCTACAGCGATGCCGAGGTATTCGCGGCGACTTCCGCCATGGACAAGTACAGAGGTGGCGAAGAGGGCGAGGCAGGATCCGCTCTGGTCGTCGTGGGCCTCAGCGCGGAGAGGGCAGCCAAAGAAGTGGGCATCCGCGACGACATGATCAGGGTTGCGCATCGCGTTGGCGCTTCGATCCGCCAGCTTGCCGATGCTTCAGGTCTAGGCCGTAAGACGGTAAGTGCGATCGTGTCATCTGACGCAAGGCTGCACGACTGATCACCCGCGGCATGCAGGTGTCAGACCTTTGGGAGTCAGCTGAGGCCTAATTTTGGGCGCTTCCGGGTTCTTCGTGGGTGCTACGTGCTCTGACGGGGCAGTTGGCGGCATGATGCGGCCATGCGAGACACCGAGTTGTACCGTCAGCTGCTGGGGCTCGAGTCGCCGTGGGATGTGAGCCGGGTCGAGCTGTCCGTCGAGGAGGGTCGGGTCGATGTGTGGACCGGCCATCCGAGAGGAGCTCGCTGGAGTTGTCCGGAGTGTGACCGGGAGTTGCCGACGTATGACCACGCCGAGGAGCGAGCGTGGCGCCACCTCGACAGCCTCCAGTTCTTGACCTACCTCCACGCCCGGCCCCCACGGGTGAGCTGTCCCGAACATGGGGTGCACCAGATCCGCCTGCCCTGGGCCGAGCCGATGTCACGATTCACCAACCTCTTCGAGCGCATGGCGGTCGACGTGCTGAAGGAGTGTGATGTCCTCGGTGCCAGCCGGCTGTTGCGCACCAGCTGGGACGAGACGTGGCACCTGATGGAGCGGGCCGTGGCCCGGGGCCAGGCGGTCAAAGAGTTGGTGACGCCCACGCTGGTGGGCGTGGACGAGAAGGCGGCCGGACGGGGCCACGACTACATCACCGTGGTGAGCGACCTCGCCCGGGGCACGGTCGAGTACCTGGCCGACGAGCGCCGAGAGTCCAGCCTGGATAGCTATTTCGACCGATTCGGTACCGAACAGTTGGCCGGGATCGAGGCGGTGGGCATGGACATGTGGGAGCCCTACGCCAACTCGGTGCGGTCCCACCTCGACGACGCCGACGACAAGATCGTGTTCGACAGCTACCACATTATGAAGTACGTGGTCGGCGCGGTCGACACCGTGCGCAAGCGGGAGAACCGAGCCCTGGTGGCCTCGGGCGACCGGTCCCTGACCGGGTCCAAATACCTGTGGCTCTACTCGGCCGAGAACCTCCCCGGACGCCATCAGAGCCGCTTCGATGAGCTGCGCCAGCGGTGACCTCAAGACGGGACGGGCCTGGGCGATCAAGGAGAACCTTCGGTTCTTCTGGGAGTACCGGCGCCGAGGCTGGGCCGAGAAGCACTGGAAGAGCTGGTACTTCTGGGCAACCCATTCGCGACTAGACCCGATCATCGATGTCGCCCGCACCCTCAAGCGTCACCTTGGGGGTCTGCTCGCCTTCTTCGACCACCGGATCACCAGTGCGGGTGCCGAGGGGCTCAACTCACGCATCCAAGCCATCCGCGTCCTCTGCACGCGGCTACCGCAACCGGAATAACTTCAAGACCGCCATCTACTTCCACTGCGGTGGCCTCGACCTCTACCCTCAAACCCACTGACTTCCCGGAAGCGCCAATTTTTGGAGCGGAAGACGGAATCGAACCCGCGACCCGGCTCGGACTCGCTGCGGCGTTGCACCCAAACGCCAATCACACTGCGGAGGCGCGTCTAGCTTCGAGGGCCGTCGCCATGGCGGTGAAGATCGCCGTGAAGGCCGCCAGGGTGACCAACATGATCGTCGGGACGGTGAGACCCACTCCGAGGCCGTGGCGCTCATGGGTCCGAGCGGCATGCGCCAGGAGTCCCGAATAGGCGTATACTAGACGTATGCCAAGAATGCAGGTGTATCTCCCAGACGAGTTGTATCGCGCCGTGAAAGAGCGAGAGCTCGCTGCGTCCGATCTGCTTCAGAAAGCAGTACGGACAGAACTGCACCGTCAATCACTGTTGGAAGAAACCGACCGATACCTCGTCGACCTCATTGACAAGGTGGGTGAGCCATCAGCTGGCGCCAAGGCAAAGGCCGATGCCCTGTCGAGGCGAATTCAACGGCGCAGTGCTGAACCCCGAGCCTCTTGACGCTGCTTGTTCTCGATTCAGGCGGAGTAACCCGCCTCTCGCGCCAGAGTCAGGACGCGGCGGCCCAGATCACAGCGTTGAAGCGTGACGCCCTGTGGCCACCCATAGTTCCTTCGGTCGTTCTGGTCGAATGCCTCAGTGGACGTCCACGAACCGACGCCCTCACGAACCGATTCCTCAAGACATGCGACATCATTGAAGAGCTCCCGCAACATCTCGCTCGTCGCGCTCGGAATACTCAGGACGTTGGCGCGACAGGGTTCGGCCGTCGACGCCATTGTTGTGGCTAGTGCCGAGCCAGGAGGCTCGGTGCTGAGTGGCGACATCTCCGATCTGCGAGCAATTGCGGCTCATGCAGACGATGTTCTCGTCATTCGGATCTGATGGCATACAGATCAACCACAAAGGACTTCCCGGTTATGAAGTAACGCTAATTCTTGGAGCGGAAGACGGAATTCGTCATCGAACAATCGTGATTGGACATGACGTATGGTGCGAGCGCTACTCGCTCACCGATCCGAGCAGCATGCCGGAGAACTCGCCATGAGGCCCTCTAGTACCACCGGCTTGATCGTCACGCTGGGAAATGCGCCCCGCATTTTCTCGATGGTGTCTTCGCCGTCATGAAGCCTGGGCACGACGCCTGGGTCATCGGCAATGAGCCTTGTGTCGTCATCGACTGGCAAGGATCTCCCGAGTACGCCAAACGCTGACCGGCGTCACGCCAATCGGGTTTCTCCAGTGCGTGCGCACGAGGAGCCGAAGGGCCCGCACGCGCCCAGCCCCGAGGTGCGATGAGATGGGTGAGTGCCGCGGTGGGGCACCGCAAGCATCTGCGGATTGACCAGATTCGCGCTTGGCGTTGGCAAATCAGTAAATAGCCGAATGGCGCGCACTCCAACTTTTCCGACCAGGAGCTCCAAGGTCACTCACCCATGGCGGGAACGGGTGTGATTGGCGGGGCGGAAGTCAGCGAGGTCACGTCGACTTCGACCCCGAGGTTGGGGACGACCCGGTCCAGCCACGAGGGCATCCACCAGTTGGCGTTGCCGAGGATTTCCATGATGGACGGCACCAGCACCATGCGCACCAGGGTGGCGTCGATGAAGATGGCGGCGGCCAGGCCAAGGCCAAACACCTTGAGGACGTGGAGCGGATCGCCGATCACGAACGAGCCGAACACGCAGACCATGATGGCGGCGGCGGCGGTGATGACCCGGGCCGTCTTGGCCAACCCGTCGGCAACGGCACTCGAGTTGTCACCGGTCCGGCGCCACTCCTCGCGGATCCTCGACAGTAGGAAGACCTCGTAGTCCATGGAGAGCCCGAAGAGGATGGTGAACATCATGAGTGGGATCCACGGGTCGATCGGCCCGGTGGCCCCGATGCCGATGACACCGCCGAGCCACCCCCACTGGAACACGGCCACGATGACTCCGTAGGCGGCCCCGACCGCGAGCATGTTGACGATCACCGCCTTCACGGGGATGGCTACCGACCGGAAGACGGCCATCAACAGCAGGAAGGCAAGCAGGAGCACCACAGCGATGACCCATACGAGCCGGGTCGAGAGGTAGGCGGACGCGTCGACCGAGCCGGCCGTCTCACCGCCCACGTAGGCCGTCACCCCGGTCCCGGTCGTCGCCGCGGGGATGGTCTCGTTGCGGAGGGCGTGGACGAGGGCCTCGGTCTGGGCCGCCTGGGGGGACGTCGTCGGGTAGGCGATGATGACCGCGTCGTGGCCCGACGCCGAGAACTGGACCGGGGTGACGAAGGCCACGCCCGGGGTGGCGGCCACCTTGGCCCGCAGACCCTCGACGGTGGCCCTCTGGCCGTCGGGCATCGAGGCGGCCACGATCAGCGGTCCGTTGAACCCGGGCCCAAAGCCGGAGGCCAGGGCGGAGAAGGCCTGTCGCGTGGTGGACGACGTGGGGTCGTTCCCGGCGTCGGTGAAGGCGAGGCGCATGGAGAAGAACGGGATGATCAGAATGAGCAGGCAGAGGAGCGCTGCACCGCCGGCGACGATCGGATGCCGCTGCACGGTCCGGCTCCACCGGTACCAGAAGCTCCGATGTGAGGGCTCGGCGGCGCTCCGAAGGAGGCCGGGGACGTGGAGCTTGTCAACTGCCAGGCCGGAGAAGCCCAGCATGGCCGGCAGCAGGGTTACGGCAGCCGCCATGACAAGGACCACCGCGGCGATGGCCCCCACGGCCAGGCCGCGTATGAAGGGCAGCTGGAGGATGAACAGGCCAAGCAGGGAGAGGATCACCGTGGTGCCGGCGAACACCACCGACCGGCCCGAGGTGGCCAACGACACCACGGTGGCCTGCCGAGGGTTCCGACCCTCGGCCAGACCCTGCCGGTAACGGGTGACGATGAACAGGGCGTAGTCGATGCCCACACCGAGTCCGATCATGGCCATCATCTCCGGGGCGAAGGTCGGGGTGGTGATCAGATGAGAGAGCAGGTCGAGCACGGCGAAGGCGATGGCGATCCCGAACAGCGCGGTGATGATGGGCAGGCCCATGGCGACGACCGAACCGAAGGCCAAAAGCATGATGATGATGGCGGCGAGGATGCCGATGCCTTCGCTGGACCCAGGCTTCCCTCCGGCCACCAGACTGATGGCCTCGCCCCCGAGCGCCACGCGGTAGCCGGGTGCGGCGAAGGACTGGGCGGTGGTGATCACCTTGTTGATGGCGTCCTGGGGGAGGTTCCCGGCGATCTCGTCGAACTGCACCTGTACGTAGGCGATGTGCCCGTCAGCGGAGATCTGGTGTGCCCCGGCGGCGGTGAACGGGCTGACCACCTCAGAGACGTGGGCCAGCGGCCGCAGGGCCGCCACCATCTTGGCCGTCCGGTCCTGCACCGACGCCGCGCTGATCGGCCCCGAAGACGTGATCACCACCTGGGCCGGACTGCCCTTTTGATCGGGGAAAGCCCGGTTCAGAATCTGCTGGACCGGCTGCGCGCCACCGGTGAGATTGTTGGAGAAGTTGCTCCCTGCCACCTGGGCCAACACGTTGGAGCCCACCAGCGCTACCAGCCAGATGATCAGCACCCACCAGCGGTGGTCGTGGCACCAACCGGCGATCCGGGCCAGTCCGCTCTCCTCGGCCGGTCTCGACTTCCGCCATTGCCCGATGGGTTGTTTGTCGAGTGCGGGGGCCGTTGCTGTCATCTCAAGTCCCTCCGTGACAAGGATTCAAACTCGAAGGTGGCACCCTCCAGGGTCGGGCAGAGGTTACCGCAGGACAAAATGACCCATGCAGACCGCTGGTCCGCATATCGAGGGCACCACTACGGAAGCGCATCCCCGGAGAGCTTCGCACCGTGTGGATTTCGTAGATGAAGACACCCGCCTTGACCCCGGGTCGCCGTCATTGATGCGTTCGATCTCCTCACGCGGTGCGTCGAAAATCGACAGGCCATAGGTGGGCTATCTTCCGGTACTGGGCATACTAACGGCGAGCGTTGTCCGGTTAGAACCGCTACTCCCTGCGTCGAATCTCGGCGATCCGTCTGTGCATGAAGCGACACACGGGCTCTGAAGGCGCCATCTCAATGGCGTGTCGATAGGCCATTTCGGCTTCTTCTAATCGCCCGAGGCGGCGGAGCAGATCGGCCCGGGTTGCGGGAAGGAGATAGTAATCGGAAAGGGCGCCCGCGGCCTCGACTTCCTCGACCAGGGCGAGTCCTTCGGCCGGCCCGTCGGCCATGGCAATCGCTACTGCTCGGTTGAGCGCAACCACCGGGCTCGGGTTCATGCGATACAACTGTTCGTAGAGCCCGGCGATGGCAACCCAGTCTGTGTCACCCGCGGTCGGAGCGGTTGCGTGGCAGGCACCTATGGCCGCGAGCAACTGGTAAGGCCCGTTTTGGCCTAGGCGGGTCGCCCTATCGAGGAGGGTGCATCCGTCTTCGATGGCCTCATTGTCCCAGAGGCTGCGGTCCTGATCCTCCAAAAGGACCAGCTCACCTGATTCATCGACCCGCGAGCGGCGCCGGGCATTGTGCAACATCATGAGACTCACGAGTCCCAACGCCTCGGGCTCATCTGGCATCAGTTGTAAAAGGAGGCGTCCCAGTCGTATCGCCTCCTCACTCAATACGCTACGCATCAGTTCCGCCCCGGCACTCGCTCCGTAACCTTCGTTAAACAGGCCATAGATAGCCGCCAGGACCCCGACCAGGCGATCCGGAAGCCGGTGGGCGGGCGGAAGACAGTACGGGATGGCCGCGTCTCGGATCTTGTGTTTAGCCCGAACCAGTCGCTTGGCCATTGTCTCTTCGGGGACGAGGAATGCCCGAGCGATCTCGACCGTTGTCAGTCCGAGAAGTGTGCGTAAGGCCAGCGCCACCTGTGCCTCGGCCGGCAACGCTGGATGGCAACAGGTGAAAAGGAGCCGCAGGCGATCGTCGGTTAACCTACCGTTGTCGGTTTCATCTTGCTCAGCGGTTTGCATGTTCCTGGCGACTTGTTCGATCTTGGCGTAGCCCACACGTTCGCGACGGAGTCGGTCGTAGGCTCGATTCCGAGCCGTCGTCTTCAACCATCCAGCCGGATTGGCCGGGACACCTTCTCGAGCCCAGTTCTCAAGGGCCTTGGTGAACGCGTCTTGCGCACATTCCTCGGCCAGGTCCCAGTTGCCCGTGACTCGAATGACATGAGCGACCACGCTGCCCCACTCGCTGTGGAACGCTTCGGCGACCGCGAACTCGGCGGTAGTCACATCTCCCAAACCGGCCTCACTTCGATCGTGCCGTGGTGTGCAGCGGGGATGAGTGAAGCGAGTTCTACGGCTTCATCGAGATTATTCGCCTCAACGACGAAGTACCCGGCAATCTGTTCTTTGGTCTCGGCAAAGGGACCGTCTGCAATCACGAGTTCATTCTTGCGGAGCCTGACGGTGGTGCTCGCCGAGGTCGGACGCAGTCGCTCCCGAGTCACCAGCACGCCACGCGATTCCATCTCCTCTTGGCACGCCGTGTAGGCCGCATAGCGGTCCTCTCTCTCCCCCGGGGTCAATTGTTCCGATTCGTCATTGCATACCAATAGGACGTACCGCATCTCTTGTTGCTCCCTCCTCGCAAGTCAGTTCCACCGGACCGCCCATGCAAGCGTCAGGTGATTGTGTCTTGGCTCTCGGCCACGACAAGCGGACCGGGCGTAGGTGCCCGGTCCGCTTTCGGCTCAACGTAATCGCTGTGGGGTCAGGCGCCGGCCAGTTTCGAGCGCATCTGCTCCGCTGGGTGCTCCTGAGGCAGCTCAGCAAGGAGGCCCACCTCGACGCCCCCTCCCCGCTCGATGGTTGGGCAGCTCTTGGCCATGGACACAGCGGCCTCCAGGTCATCAGCGGTCACGATCGAGTAACCACCTAGCCGGGTGGACGCCCCCACCGCGCCGATGGACGCCGGGGGCTCGAACACCGGCCGCCCCGGGTCGACCACATGGGGGGCAATGATTTCATTGAGGAAGGTTCCCCATGCCGGTAACGTGCTCGGGTCGGCCAGGGAGTCGAAATCCTTCACCGGGCGGTAACTGAATATGTATGTGGGCATTGCTGATCTCCTTCTTCGTAGCGGGACACTTCACCCAGAAGACGAACCAGGGGACCACAGATGGACATCCAATGGCAGATTTCTTCGACCCGCCGAGCCCTTCAGCCTGACGACGGTGGGTCCGCCCGAGGGAGACGCGAGTGAGCATGTTCCGATCCAATAATAACGGACTCAGGAGGCGCACTTTCGGTGAGCCCGCTCGCCCAAGCTCATCCCCGTCGCGTCTACTTGAGCAGCGTCACAGGCCGACGTGTCCAGGTCGGGCCGATCCAGGCGGGAGCACAGTTGCTCCGCTTCCGCTCCGAGGACCCGAAGGACCATTTGGCCCCTGATATCGTGGGCGCCGCGACGGGCACGCGGGCGACGACTCCTGCGAGATGTCGGACCCGAGCGCAGACGGCAGGGGGAGGCAGTATGGACGCACCGACATCTATGGGACGTGCGCCGAACGCGCCGAAGGTGCACAAGGACCGCAGCGGGTACGGCCCGGCTTTGCAGCGATGGTTCACCGGGTGCCATCCGGGGGCTGCCGACGTGAGCGTCAGTGGGGTCGACATCCCCTTGGCCACGGGTTTCTCCAACGAGACGGTTTTCTTCGACGTCGACTGGACCGAGGATGGCCGAGCCCGCCGTGAGCGATTCGTCGCCCGCGTGGAACCACCCACGGGAGCCCTTTTCCCGATGCAAACTTCGGCTTGTTCGGTCTCGGTTTATGTCCAGTACCGGGCCATGGAGCTGGTCGCCAAGCACGGGGTGCCTATGTGTCCACTGGTGGGCTTCGAGGCCGACCCGTCTGTGTTGGGCCAGCCCTTCTTCGTCATGGGCTTCGTTGACGGCGTGATCCCGGCCGACGTTCCTCGTTATTCCGAAAGCGGATTCCTCGTCACCGAGGCCACCCCCGAACAGCGCGGCCGGCTGGTTCGCAGTGGCCTACAGGCGTTGGCCAGGGTGCATGCCATCGACTGGCGGACCGCTGGTCTTGAGTGGCTGAACGGCAGTGCGATAGCGGCGCCTACGCAGGCCTACCAGCTTCAGCTTTACCGCCAGTTCGTGACGGATCAGCTCAAGGGACGCGAGCACCCGGTGCTGTTCGAGGCCCTCGACTGGCTCGAAGCCAACGATCCACTCGACGAGCGGGTCGGTCTTACGTGGGGCGACAGTCGACTCGGCAACATCATCTGGCGTGACTACGAGGCCGCAGTGATCTGCGATTGGGAGGCGTGCGCTCTCGGTCCGACGGAGGCCGATGTCGGCTGGTGGTTGATGTTCGACCGCATGTCCTTCGACGACATCGGCGCACCCCGGATGGAGGGCTTCCCAACCCGCGAGGAGATGATCGCCATCTACGAGGAGGAGGCCGGTCGGGAGGTACGCAGTCCCCACTACTGGGAGGTCTTTGGGGCCATGCGCTTCGATGCCATCATGATTGTGCTTGCGGATCGGATGGTCGACGCCGGTCTCGTGCCGGCAGCCGTCAACATGGCCGTAGTCAACGACGTCACGGAGGCACTGGCCCGCTTGCTCGAGGTCGACGACCCCACACCCGTTCCCAGCTGAGCCACCACGCCGGGAGACCCTCCCGACGACGACGAGGAGCGACCCAGCCTCAATCGGGAGCCGTCGTCAGGTGGAATGGACGATGGGCCGAAGTACTGCTCGACCGCCGAAGGGTCCATAAACGCGCAGCGGCGCCATATCTGTTCATGAAGAGTGTGAGAGTTCGTTCCCACCGGAGCATCGACCAATTCCTTATGCCAAACGTTTTTTCGGCAGTTCACCGGGGAGACGATGGAAGACGTATATGACGAGGTCGCGGGACGTACCAGTTATTTTACAGCTCGTAGTGACGGCGCAACGCCGGCACGACGTCCGCGAAAAGACGATCAAGGACCGGTCGTTGATCGGCGCCTGCAGTAGCGGCGAGGAACACGAAATGACGGGCACCCGCGTCGTAGAATTTGATGAGTTTGGCCGTCACTTCATCGGCCGTACCTGCAGCGGCCACGCTGTCTATCATGGCCCTGAAGTCTTGGTTGTACGTCCCGCCCATCGTCTGAGCCGCTTGCGCTCGCGCAACATCACCGTCGACGTTTATGTTCAGGAACACCCACACATACCATCCGAACCCTGTGAGGTCCCTGTCCACTTCGTCGGCGAGACGGGTGATGGTGGCCACGGACTCGGCATAGCGACGAGGGGAGTACATGTAGGGAAACCAGCCGTCACCAAGGAGCGCAGCGCGACGCATTGCCGCCTCCTTGCGGCCGGCAACCACAATCGGCGGCCCACCCCCCTGGAGCGGAGCAGGATGGATCTTCACGTTCTGCATCGGGTAGTAACGACCCTCGTGGGTGATCTCCGAGGCGGTCCACAATCGACGAAGTAGAGGAATAATCTCATTTGTTCGCCGGCCGCGCTCCTCCATCGGGACGCCAACGGCGCGGAACTCTTGAGGGTATTCCCCTCCGATCCCCACTCCCAAGATCAGGCGCCCGTCGCTCGCGCGGTCCAGGTCAGCGATCTGCTTCGCCACCAATGCCGGCGGATACAGCGGGAGGAGGAGGATGGAGCTCCCGACCCGTACCCGTTCCGTGACCGTCGCAAGCCGCGTCAAGCCGATCATCGCCTCTGGACTCGGGTTGCGTGACGCAATATGACCGCCCACCCAGAGAGAATCGACCGGGCGTGCCTCAAGGGCCTGCGCCTCCCGAGCGTCGCCGCTGGTGACGATACCAATCTCCACATCAGTTGCGAAGCCAGTCAACGGAGCACCTCCTCGAGGCTCTGACGTTCGCGCGCTGGCAGTCCCAGGATGGTGCCGAGCACGTAGTCGTTGTCCTGGCCCATGAGCGGCCCGTGGCGAATATTCAGCTCGAGGTCCGAGAAGAGCCAGGGCTGCCTCATCACTCGCGTCCGCCCGATCTCTGGATGTTCGATATCCACGAAGACGGCACGTGCGGCGAGGTGCGGGTCAGTCGCCAGCGTCTCGTTTGTCATGACAGCCATCGCCGGGACACCGGCGGCCTGAAGCGAAGCGAATGCATCTATCGACGCACGCTGTAAGGTCCACGTCGTGACGGCTTCTTCGATCTCTGTCTGCGCCGCTCGTCTCGCCGTAGCTGTCGGATAGCGCTCCACCCATTCGTCCCGGTCGATCACGGTGGAGAGCGCCGCCCACTCATCGTCATTCGTCACCGCGACAGCGACCCAGTCCTCATCGGCGGTCGCGTAGACGCCGTGCGGCGCGTGTTCGCGGTGCCCGTTGCCCACCCTGATCGGCCATAGGGCACCGAGTTGTTCAGCGAGGAGTGCGTCGGGGGCACTGGCAGCCACAACTTCACGAGAGGCGAGATCGATGTGCTGGCCTTCCCCCGTCCGGGCGCGATGGAGCAGTGCGGCCAACGCAGCGACGGTGAGTGCCGTGCCGCTCCGATAGTCCGTGGACTCGCCGATCTCTGTCGGGGGGCCATCGGAGTACCCCGTCTGCTCACTCAGTCCGCCAGTGGCGCCAAAAATACTGGCGAGGCCCGCGGCGGTCGATTCGGGACCGCTGGCACCATTCGCCGATGAGGACATGACCACCAACCCCGGGTGCTTGGCGAGCAAGGTTTCCGCGTCGAGACCGAACCTCGCCATGACCCCAGGCCGGAAATTGTCGACAACGATATCCACGCGACCTGCCAGCTGGTGGACGAGGTCCAGTCCCTCGGAGCGAGAGAGATCAACCTGGAAAGACCGCTTCGTGAGATTGAGTTCGTTGAAGTTGGGAGAGCGGTTGATCCCCCCGTAGTCAGCCAGGAAGCCTCGCCGCGCCATGTCAGGACGCCGACTCGACTCGACTTTGATCACTTCGGCGCCCAAGAGGCCTAGAAGACAGGTTGCATACGGACCAGCAGCGGCCCAGGTGAAGTCGAGAATACGGATGCCCTCGAGCGCTCGGCCGGGAGGAAGAGATTGACTTGGCTGCTCTCTCCTCAGAGAAGCCGGTCCTGCTGCCAACTACGGGGGCAGAACTGATCTCGACCGGAGTAACGGAGAAATGGTAGGGCGGTCCCGGGATTCGAATCCGCCCTCCGCCGCCGTCATCGATCTCCCGGAAGAAAGCACGGTGCGAGAGCTGCGGTGACCCGAGAAGTTCGCCAGGGGTGGCATAAGCTCCGACGGGAGCGCCGAGCGCCGCAAGAATGGCTACGACGTCGGCTTTGCATCTGGCCTCGCACCAAGCCTGAATGGCTGCCGCAGCGAACTCCAGATTCTCGACGCGAGCGGCAGCGGTAGCGATACGAGAGTCGGCGAGGTCGCCGGCCTCCGGCGACGCGGCCAGAGCGTCCCATTGGCCGGGCGTCATACCTACGAGCTGGACCCAGCCGTCGCGACACCGCATCGTGCCCATGGCCCCATATCGGCCGCCATTACGCTGCATCACCACCCCGTCGTTGTTGAAAGCGGCTCAGCCGTGTTCGGTTCAGGGTCAGTTCCGACTCTTGGATGGAGACGTCGACGCGCTGGCCGCGGCCCGTTCGAAGTCGGTCGTACATGGCTGCCAGTGCGGCAACGGCTGCATTCCACCCAGCGTCGTACTCGGCGAGGTCGGATCCAGCCTGAATGGGTGGTCGATCGGGAAACAGCGTCCAGCCGGGCCCGCTGGGCAGCAACGATCCTTCCCCACCGGCGTGGAATGAGACAAGGTGGTTGGCGCGGTAGCCGGCATAGGGACCCCAACAACCGAAAGGCGTGATGACAACGACGGTCGTGGCTTCATGCAGCTCCTCGCGCCCGTACCAGCTGGGGTTATCGGTGATCACGACATCGGAAGCAGCTGCCAACTCACGGAGCACCTCGAACCCCTGCTCGTCCTCGCTGATGACCACACTGGACTTACCGGTGTTCAGATAGAGGAACCGGCCTCCCGGCTCGCCAGGGGCTGAGACGGCCCGGCGCGGTCCCCAGTTCCGTGACGGATGCCCCCCCGGCGGCTCCACTTTCAGGACCTCCGCGCCGAGATCGCTGATCACTTTCGCACAGAAGGAGGCGGCGAGACCGTCGGCAACCTCCAAAATCCGCCATCCGGCCAGCGCTCCCGGCGTCGCGACTCTCAGGTCCGACATAAGCCCCCCGGTGCGGTGATCTCCAACGCCGTCACCCTGCCTCGGCTCGTCGCCAGGTCACTTCCAGGGGGCCTCTCAGAAGACTCGGCCACATTCACGGCCAGCCAACACCCGCGTACGGCGCCGGCGAACTCCAAATGTGCCCACCACTCGGTAAGTCGCCGGATCGAACCTCGGGCAATGACGAGGAATCTGGCGTCGGCAACAGAGTCGTGTCAACGCCGAGAAGAAACAGGGTTTCGCGGCCCTCACCCCCCAATACGCACGCCACGCCACCCGGCAGCCGGATCCGCTCGGAAACGACACCGCCCTCACGAACCCGAATGAACTCATTCGTATAGGGGGATCCGAACCACACCGCACCATCTTCGTCGAGGCAGATTCCGTCTGGAAAGGCACCATCTACCTCAGCGAACACTCGACGATTGTCAAGCGAACCATCCGGAGCGCGGTCGAATCGCGTCAGACGATGGGCGTAGGTCTCGGCGATGACGAGAAACGATCCGTCCGGGGCGATGGCCGTTCCATTGGGGGAAATCAGATGGTCAGCGGCGACACGCGTATCCCCATCCTGATCGACGAACAAGAGCGAGTCCACCGCATCCCGCTCCGGCAACGGCGACCAAGAAGGGTGCATGCCTCTGGTTCGCGTTCCGATGTAGGCATTGCCGTCGGCGTCGATGACCATATCGTTAAGAAAGTCCCCTTTCATGCCGGCCAACTCGGCATACACCTCTGTGGCGTCATCGACAATCCGCAGTAGTTGTTGCGCGTTCATGGAAACGACAATGGCAGATCCATCAGGCAGAAAACCTAAGCCTGACGGCATATCGTTCAACTGCACGACGACCTCGTGACTGCCGTCGAGTCCGACCTTGTTCACGGTTCGATGTGCGAAGTCGGAGAACCATAACTGATCGTCGTGCCATCGAGGACCTTCCGGAAATCCCAAACCCTCGATGAGCACCCAAGGTTCGGCCATCTCGGTCCATCCTCTCCGAATGTTCATCATGCCGTTGGTGCCGCGATCAAATTTCCGGACTCGCCCTCAAAATGAGAAGGGCCCTTTGTGATGAGTCAGTTTGTGGATGATGTCGCACCCCGTCCCAGAACCTGTCCCGCCGATCGCGTCAACCCAGCCTGTCGCATATGGTCGATATGGCCGTGGCCCAGGATATAGGCGAATCGACTCTGGGTAGCGTGGTGGAGGGTCAGCACCATCTGGGCGATATTGATCGGTGAGCGTCGCACAAGATCGACCGGACCCAATAGGACATTCACATCTTCCGCCAGAGTTCCTGACCCAGCGATTATCGGCTCACAGGTGAACCCTGCATTCAGATCGGGAGCGCCATCTAGGAGGTCTGAAGGGTTTGGCTGAAAGGTTCCTGTGCGGCCGACAGAATGGCGCAAATGACTTCCTCGCGGCCGGTGGGCCGGCGAAAGACAGCGTACGGATACCTCTCCCCTTTCCGATGTCGGCCGGCGCTTGGCCGGTGCTCTGCTTCAGGTAGTGGTTGTTCCGGCTCCTTTGGACCACTGGGCTTTACACGTCATCCCCCTGGGCTCACTTCGTGGCTGCTGCAACTGGCTGCCCTCCGACCATCGGATCGTGCCCGAGGATACAATTGCCACTTTTGACATCAATGTCAACACACCGCACCGGCGGGCTCCCCGGTCTGTCGTAAGCAACGGCCTGGACCGCGGAATTGACACTTGAGATTGATGTCAACTTAGGATAATCTTCGCCATTGGTGGCCCGGTCCTGGGACATCGATCTGATGCGGTTGTCTCCCCTAGCTGGGCAGCAACCAAGAACAGGAGGAGTTCGTGGAACGTCGACTCGACTATCCCGTCTTCGATGCCGACAACCATATGTACGAGCAGCCTGACGCCTTTACCCGCTTCCTGCCGGACGAGTACAAGAACCTGATCAAGTACGTGCAGGTCAATGGGCGCGACAAGCTTGCCATCAAGAACGTGATCTCGGAGTACATCCCTAACCCGACATTCAACGTGGTCGCTCGTCCCGGGGCCCAAGAGGAGTATTTCAAGATTGGCAACCCCGAGGGGAAGTCACGCCGCGAGATCCTCGGTGAGCCGATTCGGTCCCCAGAGGCGTTTTTCAAGCCCCAACCCCGGCTCGAACTGATGGACCAGCAGGGGGTCGACCGGGCGCTCATGTGGCCGACCCTGGCCAGTGTGCTCGAAGAGCGCCTTCACAACGACCCTGAGGCGAGTCATGTCGTGATCCACGCTCTGAATCAGTGGATGCATGAAGAGTGGACTTTCAACTACAAGGACCGCATCTTCCCCGCCCCTGTCATCACGTTGCCCATCGTGGACGAGGCCATACGCGAACTCGACTGGGTCGTCGAGCACGGCGCCAAAATCATCCTGATCCGCCCCGCGCCGGTGCCGAGCCTCAAGGGTTTCCGGTCCTTCGCCCTACCCGAATTCGACCCCTTCTGGGCGAAGGTGCAGGAATACAACGTCACGGTCGGCATGCACGCATCTGACGACGGACTGACCCGCTACTTCAACCAGTGGGAAGGCCACTACGACGACTATCTTCCCTTCGCGAACCAGACGGCCTTCGCCACCCTCCAGCATCTCATGAGCCGCGGCATTTTCGACGCCATGGCGTCAGCAATCAGCCACGGCATGCTGTCGCGATTCCCTGGCCTGCGCGTCCTCCCCGTTGAGAACGGCTCGAGCTGGGTCCTGCCTCTTATCAACGCGTTGGGGCTCGCCTACGCGCAGCAACCACGCCTCTTCGAGGAGGACCCGGTCGCCGTTCTGCGCCGGAACGTCTGGATCCACCCCTTCTTTGAAGAAGACCCCGTCGGCCTGATCAAGGCCATCGGTACCGACCGCGTCGTATTCGGTTCCGACTTTCCGCACCCCGAGGGACTGGCCGACCCGGTCTCCTACGCCAAAGTGCTCGAAGGCCTGCCCCAGCGCGACATCGAGAAAATTATGGGTGGCAACTTGGCCGAGGCGCTGAACGTCGCTGCCTGAGCACGTGGGCGACTAATCCTCAGCTCTCCGCCGAGCCGGGTTACTGCGCCTCGATGGTCACCTGCTGGGGAACGAGTCCCGGGGTAGTCACGATGATGGTGACCATACCCGCCCCGGTCGGTCGCACCACGGCTAGGGCTCGACCTTTATAGGTATGGTGGGTTGGCTCCCCGAAGGTCTCTTCTGTGCAAGGGTTGGCGCTGCCCAGACCCAGCAGCTCACCGGGCCCTGTGACCTCGACCGTGATAGGCCGATCCGCGCTGTGGTGCACTACGCCGTTTCCGTCGACGAGCATGATCTCGATGTAGGCCAGGTCCGTGTCATCGGCTCGGATCTGGGTACGGTCGGCACGCACGTCGATCCCGACCAGACCGGTACCGGATTGCAAAGCTGTGCGGGCCACCTCGGTTCCGTCGCGATACGCAATGGCGACGATCTCCCCTGGAACGAAGGTCGTCTCGAATGTGGTGCGAAAGCCTTCCAGAAGACCGGCCGGCTGCCTTCCCACTGAGACACCGTTGACCAGGAGCCCCACATCGTCGGCGTCGCTCATGACGTCGACCGTCACCGCGTGGCCTTCGAAGCCGGGCCACGACCAGGAGGCCAGGCCCTCGAGCCAAGGCTCGCCCGACAAGCCGAGATGCGTCGGAGTGACGCCGTGTCGCCCCGGATCCCGCACGGAGAGGTAAGGCTCGGAACGAAGCCCGAACACGGTCTCGCGAAGATAGGAGAGCGCCCGCCTCTGACCTGTTATATCGATGTCGGCGCACCAGGCGGCCAGCCACGGGTAGTCGCCCATCAACAATCCACTGTCTTCGCCATAAGAGACGCGGCCCAGACCGACCTCTCCGAGGTAGTCCCATCCGGTCCACGTGAAATCCCCGATCACGTGGGCCAAGTTGATCACCTTCGGCCAGTTCTCCACGATATTGGTGTTGTGGGTCTCCGTACCGACGATGACCCGATTGGGAACGCGCGCGCCATCCAACTCGTACCGTGCGTCGCTGTAGTTGTACCCCGCCACATCGAGGTACGAGTACGACTCATCGAGTTTTTCAGCCACGGTCTCAGACTGCATGAGGGTCGGGAGAGCAGCGCGCAATTGCTGCATGACCGTGTTCACTCCAGCGTTCTCTTCACCTGCCCCGTCCATATCTCCAGATGCCGACGTGGCCATTGCGATGATGGCCTGGATGCCAACTGAGATGATGGGGTTGATGCCATTCGTGACATAACGGGTATCGTCGAGAGCGCGGATTCGCTCGGCCAGGCAACGTCCGAGTTCGGCACCGGTAGGATTGCCGGTGTCAGGGATCTCGTTACCGATCGAATAGAAGACAACGCTGGGGTGGTTGCGATCCTTGCGGACCATGGCGTCGATGTCGGACTCCCACCACTCAGGAAAGTTGCGGGAATAGTCGTTCCGCATCTTCGGTTGCGTCCACATGTCGAACGCTTCGTCCATCACGATCACGCCCAGACGGTCACACGCGTCGAGGAGCGCCTTGCTCACCGGATGGTGCGCGCTGCGAATGGCATTGAATCCCGACGCCTTCAGGATTTCGATGCGGCGCTCATCAGCGCGCTCCACCGTTGCCGCTCCGATCACGCCGTTGTCATGATGAATACATGCCCCGCGGAGTTTCACCATCTCACCGTTGATGCGCAGGCCCCGACGAGCATCGAGTTGCAACGAGCGGATCCCGAAGGTTGTCATGTCACGATCGAGCTCGATGCCATCAGGATCGCGGACGACGACCTGACACGTGTACAAGGTCGGCAGATCCAGAGTCCAACGGCGCGGATCAGGCACGGCCAACCTCTGCCGTACTCCTACTGACCGCCGCGGAAAACTCGTCAACGGGGACACCGCGGATACAACAACGACGCCTCGGTCATCGACGATCTGAGTCTCCACGGTGGTCGGCCTGGTCACCATCCCGTCGTTCTCGACGAGAGCAGCAACTTCAACGACAGCAAGGGAATCATCGATCTCCGGCGTCGTCACCCACAGACTGTCCAATGGGAGATGAACTGACTCGCCCACCGCCAGTTTCACATTTCGGTAGATTCCGGCGCCCGAGTACCAGCGAGCATCCTCTTGCGCCGTGACCTCCACCGCGACTTCGTTCTCCTCACCGAGACGGACCAGATGATCGATCGCCACTGAAAACCCCGTGTACCCATACGGATGGTGAGCCGCGAAACTTCCGTTCACCGATACGACGGCGTCGCGGTACACACCCTCGAACTCGATGAACATCCGCTTCCCCCGGCTCTGCTCCGGAGCGACGAACTTCTTCTGGTATTCCCATGTGCCGCCGGGAAAGTAGGCATTGCCCGGCCCATCGGAAGGGTTGCGGGCCGAGCCGATCATCACGTCATGCGGCAAACGTACGGGCGTCCAAGAAGGCATCTGGCCGCCGCGTTCGAGGAACGCACTGACTTTTGGCCGGACGCTCCAGCCTTCATTGAATGACACTCGCTCCATCGTCTCTCCCGCTGTCGCCGTTTGCGCCTGTGAATTCTGCGCGCGTTTACTCAACCGCCATCGTCATAGCGCAGGCCGTGACCGAAGCGGAACAAGGGATCCGCGGTGTCGAACGGGACATCGCTACGGCTCGCCACGACGGCCGCCATCGAACGAGGCAGATCGAAGGGCAGGTTGCCTTCCGGCGATGCCTCTCCGAAGAGCACATCGAGTAGCGCCCTCTCGTCAATCCCGAAGTTGCCGATGATCGCCGCGGCAGCGGCACCAAGTGGGCCGAGCACGGCCGGACGTTCCAGGTAGACGTCAACGATCGTGGGCACGGCTTCACAGATGCTCACGAGACGCTCCAGCTCGTCGGGAGCGAACTCGAGCGAGCCCCCGTGGAAGAGATCGGCGAACCCTCCATGACCCGATGGCTCCCACGGCGTCTTCAGCCTAAGGATGGCGACGTCGGCCTCGGCCGGGTCGCCGACCACCGTGGCGTAGCTAGCGAAGTTCTCCGCCGTCGTACCCTCGGCGTAGACCTTGATTCCCCGTCGGAGCGGAAGTGTCGGCGAGCCCGCGGCGGACATCTCGTTGGTGAGGAGGGTGAGCGCCATCTGCTGCGCCCGCAGGCCGGCGGCTCGGAAGTCGGCGCGGCCCAGAACGAGGGCAGCGGCATCCTCGTCGACGAACGGTCGATCGAACAGGCCGAGAGTGAACTTCTCCCTGAGGATCCTTCGAGCCGACTCGTCAATACGGGATTCCGAAGCGCGGCCGGCTTTGACAAGGTGAACGAGACGATCGGTGCAGCATTCGCCGCCGAATTGGTCGACACCGGCGTCGAGCAGCTTCAGCAACCTTTCGTCCTCGCTGAGGTGTTCGACACCCCACGCCCGCGCCGCACTCAGCGGACCGGGCTCGGGAGCATCGATGACCAAGCCCCAATCGGTGCAAACGATACCGTCAAAACCCAGCTGTTCACGGAGGAGGCCCGTGATCACCGACCGATTGAAGCTGAAGCCAACCTCTTCGAATTCAGTCCCGACCGGCATGCCGTAGTACGGCATGATCTGTGACGTCCCGGCCGCGAGCGCCGCCCGAAAAGGACGGAGGTGGTAGTCGAAGTACCCACCGGGGTAGACCTGTTCTCGACCCCACGCAAAATGGGGATCTTGTCCGTCCTTCTGAGGGCCGCCACCGGGGAAGTGCTTGGCCATGGTGGCCACCGAGTCATGGCCGAGCGACTCACCCTGGAAGCCCCGAATGTAGGCCACGGCGAGCCGACACGTGAGGTCGGCGTCCTCGCCGAACGTCTGGCTGATTCTCGGCCAGCGTGGTTCCGTGGCCAAATCGATCTGGGGATGGAGGGCCACCCGGATTCCCACCGCGGTGTACTCCTGCCTGGCCGTGTCGGCGAATCCGTGAACCAACTGCTCGGACCCGATGGCGGCCAGGCCGAGCGGCTCGGGCCACTGTGAGAACGGACCGGCCATGATCGACATGAGCGGATTGTCGGTGAAATGGTGGCGAGGATCTGTCGAAAGAGTCACCGGAATCGCCAGTGGCTGCTCGGCTGCGAGGCGTTGGAGCTGGTTGTGCCACTGTGCAAATTGGCGCCCGTCGGGAAGAGCGCCCAAGAGGTTGAAATGTCTGAGCCGGAACTCGGCGACGAGGGTTCTTGCGGATGGCAGGGAGACCAGTGTGTTGGGGGCATCGAGGTCCCCTGGCGCCACCATGTCGTGGAAAAGCAAGCCAGCCTTGTCTTCTAACGACATCCGAGCCATCAAGTCAGCGACCCGCCGGTCAACCGGGACTTGAGAATCCTGGTAGGGGTACTTGCTCTCATTTTCAAGTGCCATGCGTCAGCGCTCCTCGTTCGGATGTCACCATGACCAGTTCACACCGCCGATTGACTTCCGCCATGTGCAAGGAATTCAACGATTGTCCCGTCCATGATCCCGAAGCCACGAGGTGAGCCGGTCAATGCTGGCGAAAGCCCCCGGTTCATCGGGTCCGTTCAGGTGTCCGTGATGTGTTCCCGGCTCCGTCTCGATGGTCACGTCGACACCTTCGATTCGGAGTTCCTCACCGTACGTCTCGCCCGATGCCCGGAGAAAGTCGAGCTCCGAGTTGAGTATGTAGACGGGCGGCTGACCCGCCAATGGCCCGTTTGCGGCAAATGCGTAGGGGTCGCCGAAGATGCTCTCGGATCCCGCATACTGCAGGTTGAACTCCCGCACGGTCGCCGCCGGGAAGGACACCGTCGTCTTCTCCCCTGCCAACTTCTCCTGCAATTCTTGTGAGAGAGGGGGTAACTCGGGGTGGACGATCGGATAGACAAGCACAAGCGACGCCGGCGTAGGTCCGGCGCCGTCGCGCAACCGCTTGGTGACGCCGGCCACGAGATTGCCTCCGGCACTTGCTCCACCAAGGTGCAGATCGTCGGGGCGGGTTCCTATTTCGTCGGCATGATTCGTGGCCCACACCCACCCGTCCAAGATGTCGTCCGAGGGGGCCGGGTAATGCACCCCGTGCAGTGCTTTGTGATAGTCGAGCGAGACGACCGTGAACCCGACCGACGCCACGGCGAGAGACACCCAGTGGGCCTCCGGCATGTCGAGGTCACCGCCGATGAAGGCCCCGCCATGCACCCACACGAATCCCGTGTCGACGTCGTGCGTACTCCTGTAGACCCGTCCTGCGATGTCGCCATGCTTCCCGTCAATCACGACGTCCCGGACGTCGACATCGGCTAACTCGGGGAATCGCCGGAGGAGATCAGCCGCGTCCGTGGTGCCGAGCATGGATCCCGACTCCTGTGACTCGAGGAATTCCACAATCTGGTGGAACTCCAGTTTCGTCACGTCAGGTGTGCCCGGCCGGTCTTCGGCCGTCATCTGAACATCACGGAAGGATACGGCCCTGCTCTATCGCAGACTCCGCACATTTGGCTTGCGGTCGCGAACCCAGGAAGACCGCCCGAGCGATGTCGTCCCGGGCGATCAGGTCTCGAGTGGGTCCCTCAAAACGGATTTCACCCTTCTCGAGGAAAACAGAGCGCTCGCAGATTTCGGCGGCGATGTTCAGGCTCTGCTCGACCACCACCAAGGTGACGCCCGTCGCATGAATGCGCCGTACGACCTCGATCAGATCGGCGACGATAATGGGGGCCAAGCCGAGCGACATCTCGTCGATGCACAACACTTTCGGGTCGAGCAAGAGCGCTTTCGCAACCGCGACCTGCTGCTGCTCGCCGCCCGATAACGTGCCGGCCTTTTGCCGGCGGCGTGCCGCCAGAGACGGAAAGGTCTCGTAGACCACCTCGCGTCGTTCCTTCAGGTGCGACTTGCCGAGTGCGGAGGTGAGCGCTTGCATGTCGAGGTTCTCGTCGACCGTCATGTCGGTGAACACTGACCGACCCCCGACGACCATAAGGAGGCCGCGGTTGGGAAGACGCTCGGCCGGCATGCCCGTGATCTCCTCACCGAAGTAGACCACGGCGCCTCGTGTCGGCTTCTCCAAGCCTGCGATCACCTTGAGGAGGGTGGACTTGCCGGCACCATTGGTGCCGAGCAAGGCCAACGCCTCCCCTTGGTACACCTCGAGCGATACCCCGAACAGCACCTGGAGCTGCCCGTAAGAGAAGTCGAGATCAGAGACAGCCAGCGCGACGGAGCGCTCCCCTACATCACTCATTTAAATGGCGGATTCCACGTCGGGTTCGGAATGTGCCAACACTTGCAAGAAGCCACATAGGTCTCGGGCCGCCAGTAGCCGGCGCCATAGGGCGCGTTCTTTGGTGCCGCGGTGTAGTTGACCGGTCCGTAGGGGTAGGAGTATTGGACGGTCCCGACACTATGGAGTGCCACGGGTAGCGCCGCTGCCTTCAGCGAGCTGGCATGGTTGAGAATGGCTTGCACATACCACAGGTAGTTGCAGGTGGCACCCTCGTAACCGTCCTCTGACTTGTACGTGGTTGTCTGTCCCTTGAAGATGGCGTTGCACTTCTGCGTTCCGCCGCTGGGCTTGAAGCCCGGTGCCGACTCTTCACCGTAGGCCTGCGCTGTCACGTTGACGGCGCCGTTGAGATTGGTGTCGTTCGGCGCGTCTGCACCGGTAGCGTTCGGCAGGGCAACGGAGTCACTGGACAGGAGGTACTGGGGCTTGTAGTTCTGCTGCGCCGCGACCTGGGTGAAAATGGCCGCGGAGGTGCCTGCCTGCGCACTACTCACGTCAGTCACGCCGGCATTCTTGAACGAGAGGACCGCCGGCTGGAGGAGAGCTTGCGTGAACACTTGACCGGCTGGGCAGCCCAGGTTGTAATAGATGGTCTTGCTCGACGGCACTCCCGCCTGCTTCAGGGCGGCTCTCTCGGCGACGATCAGCGTGGGGTTGCAGGTGTCGTAGAGCACGCCGAGCTTCTTGAAGCCCTTGGCTGATTTGAAATACCCCAGCTGGTTGAACCCCAGAACACTGTTGCGAATGTCGGTCGCCGGGATGCCGAGAAGCTGGAGATAGTAGGGATAGTACTTGGCGAGCTGGTCCGTCGTCAGATACTGCGATGCGAACGGCACCTTGGCCGTCGGGACGCAGTTGCTCGCATTGACGGCGCTGAGTGCCCCCACATCGAGCACCATAAATGGTTTGCTGGCCGCGATGGCCAGGCATTGCTGCTGGGCGCCGGCGGCGTCGAGCGGGTTGACCGAGAAGAATTTCAACACAAGCTTGCGGCAGCCCGCTCCTCCCGCGTTGTTGATACTTTTCGCGACGGTGTTCCAGTCGTTCTCCTGATCCTGCACCGAGGGCACCCCGATGGTCGCATTGGTGAGCGATCCTCCCGAGATGGCGACACCTGTAACGGCGAGCGTCACCGTGCTCGCGGTGTAGCCCTGGCCTGAGCCCTTTACGCAGTTTGAGGAGCTGCTGCTCAGCGCCTTGGTCGCGGCCGTGGGGGCGACCGTGGCGCCGGACGGTGTGGTGTTGATGAGTGCCAGGCCGCCGAACAGGCAGGCCGCGAGCGGAACGGTCATCACCTGCCTGACCCTTGATGACCTCAAGAAACTGGACACTCTCATTTGGTTCTCCTTCTTGTTGGATCGGGTGGCCCGAGCGGGCTGAATCAGGTGGTGACAGTGAGGCCGGAGCGACTGATGGCGGTGGCGCTGGTTCCGAGGTAGCTTGCGATGACCGCAGGGTCCTCTCGGATCTGGGCCGGGGCACCCTCGGCAATCACCGAACCCGTGTCCATGGCGTACACCCGGTCGCAGAGACCCATGAGCATCGGCATGTCGTGCTCGATCACCAGGATGGCGCAGTCCAGGTCATCGCGGATACGGCGCACGAGTGGGGCGAATGCTTCTGCTTCTCGCTGAGCCACGCCCGCCGTCGGCTCGTCGAGCAGCAGAAGCCGGGGCTCGGTCGCCACCTGTGCGGCCAGATCGCAGATCCGGCGCATCCCCGTCGACAGCTCAGAAGTCAGCGCGTCGGCCCACGGGCCCAGACCGAAGGCCTCGACGATCTCGAGCGCCCGCTGCCGGCTACTCCGCTCCGCTGACCGGACCCAGGGCGCGCCCACCATCGCCGGGAGGAGATACGTCTTGACCCGCCGCGATGTTGCGACCTGGACGGTCTCGGTCACCGTCAGCCCTGCGAAGAGGGAGGCATCCTGGAAGCTCCGCGCCAGCCCATAGTGGGCCCGGATATCCGGAGACCGCCGGGCAACCTCGTGGCCGAACAGCCGTATTGAACCTCGATCCGGACGAAGCACTCCGCTGATGATGTTCATCAGGGTCGTCTTCCCTGCGCCGTTCGGCCCGATGAGGCCGACGATTTCTCCTGCGCCGACCTCGATGGCCACGTCCGCGAGGGCATCGACGCCGCCGAAACGAATGGCTACATGGTCGACCGCCAGAGGCGGTGCGCCAGCGAGCGGTGCGGTGTTTGTGCTCCTGCCCTTTCGGGGGCCATTCTCGTGCCTCTCGATGGTGGCGAAGCTGACGCCTGCAGCGGCCCGCTCAATCGCGCGTACCAGAGGCCGATACTGATCGATCGCCGTTCGACGCCGCCGGCGCTTGCTGACGTATCGCGGTGCCCGCGGTCGTGAGACGTGCTGCCTTTTTGTTGAGATACGCCTGCCACCGCTCTTGGACCACGCCGGCGATGCCGTTGGGGAACTGCATCATGGAGCCGATGACACCCAGCCCACCCAAGAGCAAGAAGAAACCCACGTTCTGGCCAATTGAACCCAACAGGCTGCTCACGTGCGGCGCGATGAAGAAGGTGCCCATGTAGAGCAGTACCGCGGCTGCGACCGCTCCACCGAGCGACCCGAGACCTCCGACGACCGGTATGGCCAGGAGCGCGATCGAGAAATCGGCATCGAAGTACGTGGGCGTGACGCTCTGCCAGTCAGCCGCAAAGAACACCCCCGCCGCCGCGGCGACGAAGCCCGACAGGGCAAGAACTCGAAGCTTGACCGTCACCGGCTTGATCCCGAACGACGCGACGGCCCTTTCATTGTCCCGGACCGCGATGATGGTCCGACCCACCGCCGATCGCCGCAGGGTTGCCGCAGCCGCGACGACCAGGACGAGCACGACGAGCACCACGTAATAGAGGGAGAGTTGCGAGCCGATTGATCCGAGACCGGGCAGGATTGTCATCGCCTGTACCGGTTCGTTGAAGGGCGTGCTGCCTCCCAACCAACCTTGTTGGTACAACCAGTCGGGAGCGATAACCGCCAGGCCGAGCGTGGTCACGGCGAGCGTCAGACCACGCACTCGCAGAGCCGGCAGCCCGATCACGACCATCACGACTGCGCCGACGAGCCCGGCGACGACCAGGAGCTCCACCATGCTCCAACCTGCCTGTCCCGCCCATTTCGCCGTTACGTAGGCGCCGATGCCTACCAGAGCGAACTGGCCCAGACTTACCTGCCCTGCCCATCCGACCAGCATCGTCAGCGACACCCCGATCAGTGCGTAGATAAGCACAAGTGCGAGGAGGAATTGGTTGCTCTTGAAGTAGGGCAGGAGGGGGAAAACGATTGCGACCACGATCGAAGCGCCGATGAGCCCTCTCATCCCGTTGCGGAGAAATAGTGACCCTCGCAGCACCTCGGGCACTCGGAGGCCTGGGCGTTCCGGTACAGCAGCTCCCTCGGTTGCGAAGGCCTGGCCTATCGCTCTCCCACGCACGAGAATCACTACAAGGATTACTCCGAAGACGGCGAGTTCGGCCGTGCCCGCGTTGCTCGTTTGGGCTGCCACCACCTGGTAGACGACGCCGAGGCCCAGTCCGCCCACCACCGCAATAGGGAACGACAAGAACGCCCCGAAGGCCGCGGCCCCCATCGTCAACGCCAGCAAATACGGACCGATTGCCTGAGCATTGAACGAGGTTGTGGTCGGGCCGTTCAGGATTGCAGCCAGGGCCGACAGGCCGCCGGCGATGCCCCAGGTGATCAGACTGACGCGAGACACCGAGATTCCGCAGAGCCGTGCCGCCTCCGGGTTGCCGGCCGCGGCGCGGATCTGCTTACCGATCGACGTGAACTCCAGATAGACGGTCAGAAGCACCAGGACCACAGGCACTGCAATCAGCGTGAGGAGCGACATGCCGCTCAAGACGACTCCGCCAATCTGCACGTTCGAGGTGAACGGCTGTGGGAACGGTGCCGACGACGATGGGACCAGGCCCGGGATATAGGTGAGCGCCAGCAGTACCTGGCTCACGCCGATCGTCAGGATCAGGAGACGCACAGGAGACTTGGTCCGGCGTCGAACTGGTTCGACGATGAATCGCTCGACCAGCAGGCCCGTAGCGATTCCCACGGCGAGGCAGGGGACGACGGACAGCCACCAATTCCACCCCCAGTCGTTCACCACCTTGAGAAGCAGCACGGCCGAGAGCACCCCAAGCTGAGCGTGCGCCAGGTTGAGGAAACGGTTCGCCCGGTAGACCAGGACGAACCCGACGGCAAGAAGACTAATGATCAGTCCGCTCAGAATCCCCAGCACGAAGGTCCCCGAGCTCACCATGGCGGCTCATCCGTGATCGACACTCGGAAAACACGACGACCTGCGGCACCGATCGCTATCGATGGATTACCCCTGGTCAGCGCGTCTGTGATCACAAGCTGTCCCCCGAACGCCCTTTCCGGTGCAGAGGCCCAACATCTCAGGCCTCTCCCACATTTCTACTTGTATCTCGATATCGATGTCAACTGTTGTTCGAGCCGAGTGTTGGGGTGCCTTCGCCATGACTTTGAGAACGCCAGAGGCCCGTATCCGGCGTCACACGACACTCGGCCGCAATGGAACTGAGTGCACAATGACAGACGCTGGCGTCTGGAAATGTCACCCACGGGACGACGACGATGAAGGCGGGCAAATCTCCGGCCACACGAAGAGTAAGGCTCTGACCTGCTTATTCGTAAGTGATGCCCGCCACTCAACACGGTCATCCCCGGTGCGACCTCACTCGCCGGGGTGCCGTGGAAGAGACACGCAGCCGCCCCACGTGGAGTCGACTGGGAGCGTCTCGACGGCTCCGCAGCCTTCTTGGCCGAGAAAAAGATCATTCTCGACATCGATGTCAAAAAGTTGGTTAGCCTCGGGTGGCGCACGCGGAGTTCCAGAACGGCACGGCGCGACACGAGAGGACGGACTGGCCGAATGACGACGAACAGGTACCAGGATGCCGGCGAGCCGGTCGAGGAACGGATCAATGACCTGCTGGCCCGGATGACTCTCGAGGAAAAAGTGGGGCAGCTCACCGGTGTCCTCTCATTCGACCTGCTGGGCGCTACCGGACTCGACGAGAAGCGGTTCGAGGAGCACCTGGCGAATGGGATCGGGCAAATCTCCGCCGGCGCCATGCTGTCGCCGGACCCGGCCCGGTTGGTATCGATGCTGAATCAGATACAGCGGTTTCTGGTCGAACGCACCCGACTGGGCATCCCCGCCATCGTCCATCACGAGGCGCTGGCGGGGCTCGTCCACCAGGCCTGCGCCGATTTCCCGACGGCTCTCAACCTCGCCGCGTCGTGGGATCCCCAGTCAGTCGAGGCCATGAACGACATCGTCCGCCGTCAAATGAGAGCACTTGGGATCCACCAGGCCTGTTCGCCCAATCTGGACATCACTCGTGACGCTCGGTGGGGTCGGGTCCAAGAGAGCTATGGCGAGGATCCATATCTTTGCTCCGCCATCGGCGTGGCCTTTGTCCGCGGGCTCCAGGGTAACGACCGTCGGAGCGGCGTGCTCGCCACGGCTAAACACTTCCTCGGCTACGGCCTCGCGGACGGTGGGCGGAATATCGGAGCCGTCAACCTTGGTGAGCGCGAGCTGCTCGAGGTGTACGCCCGACCATTCGGCGCCGCTATCGACGAAGCCGGCCTCGAATCGATCATGTGCTCCTATTCCGACGTGAACGGTGAGCCCGCCGCCGCGTCTGGTCGTCTTTTGACCGACATGCTCCGCGGTGCTCTCGGGTTCGAGGGCTTGACCGTGGCCGACTATGGCGCCGTAAACGCGCTCCACGCCCGGCAGCACACGGCGGCCGACATCGCCGACGCCGGGGTCCAGGCACTTGGGGCGGGGCTCGACGTCGAGCTCCCGGGTTCTGCCTGCTACGACGCCGGCATCGCCCAGGCCGTCGGCGAGAATCGGCTGGAGGAGGCTACCGTCGATCGCAGCGTGCGCCGTGTGCTCAACGCGAAATTCCGGTTGGGCCTCTTCGAAAACCCCTTTGGCGACGAGGAAGCCTTCGCTGCCACGGCCACCGACGAAGGGTGGCGTGGGGCGCGTACGTTGGGACGCCGGATCGCCACTCGATCGACCATCCTGTTGGCCAACCCGGAGGATGTTCTGCCGCTCCGACGCGACCTGGCGCGGGTCGCGGTGATCGGACCGAACGCACGGTCGATCCGCAATCTGTTCGGGGGGTACTCGGCTGCCAACGTGATCGAAATGTTGACGAACGGAGACATGGGGCTACCCGCACCCGTGCTGGACGGAGTATCCGTTCTGCCCTCGCCGACCCCCGCCGACGAGATCACGCCGGACGAGGCAGAATTCGAAGGTACGGGCAAGGACTTTGGCTTCGTCAGGCGCATCGGGATCCGCCCCTCGGAAAGGGCGATGGCGGCTATCGATGCGGTCTACGCGGACACTCCCACCGTTCTCTCCGCCATCGAGTCCATCGTCGCCGTCGAAACCGAAGTCGTCTATGCCCAGGGTTGCTTCATCAACGATCCCTCGACGGACGGAATCCACGAGGCCGTGGACGCCGCAACGGGCTCCGACGTGGCGATCGTCGTCCTGGGCGACAAGACCGGGCTGGTGGGCGACGCCGTTGTCGGCGAGACCCGAGACCGATCCACACTGGAGCTTGCCGGCGCACAGCAGACACTGCTCGACTCGGTCGTCGCGACCGGCGTGCCCGTCGTCGTGGTTCTCCTTGGCTCACAGCCGGTGCCTGTGCTCCCGGGTGAAGGCGGTCCCGCAGCCGTGGTGCACGCAGGGCTGCCCGGATCCGTGGGGGGCGCGGCGATTGCCGACATCCTGTTCGGCCTCGAGAACCCATCGGGCCGCGGTTCCGATCACGATCCCGCGCACGGCGGGTCAGTGCCCGATCTACCACGGATACCGCCACGGCAGTGAGCCGAGCACCTATACCGACCTCGACGACAGCGGACCTGCCTACCCGTTCGGACACGGCCTGAGCTATACGACGTTCGAGTACCGATCTCTCACGGTAGACACGCCAGAAGTTGACGCCGAAGGAACGATCCAGGTACGCGTCGCGGTGGCGAACTCGGGCGATCGGGCCGGCGAGGAGGTGGTGCAGCTCTATGCACAGCTGCAGCGCCGCGGGGTCACCCGACCTGTACGCGAACTCGTCGGCTTCGACCGCGTCTCACTCAACCCAGGCGACACGGGGATCGTGACATTTTCTCTCCAACCCGCACTCCTGGCCTACTACGACGTCGATATGGACCTCGTCATGACCCCGGGAGAAATCCAACTCATGGCCGGACCGTCATCCGCCCGGCTCCCGCTCAGGGCCACATTCACGATTACCGGTGGCCCAGTAACCCTGGCCTCGCGTACAGTCCACCTCACGCCGTCGAGCATCTCCTACTCCTGAAACCCTCGCTTCTCGACGTTCACGATCACTCCTCCGGAACCATGACAGCGCGGCCCACGATCGCACCGGCCGCCAACGCTCGGTAGGCGTCGAGCGCCTGACCTAATGGGTAGATCGTTGCCTCCGCCCGAATGAGGCCCTGCGAGGCGAGATCGAGCACCTCGACCAACTCAGCTCGACTGCCCCAGTACACCGATTGTACGGAGACCTCGTAGGCGGGGCGGAGGAAGCTGAACTCCAGGGCCCCTCCAGCGACCCCGATGAGTGTCAGGTCGCCCAGCGAACGGGTGCAGGCAGCAGCAGTGGCGAGCGTTGCCTCTGTGCCGACGCAGTCCAGTACCAAGTCAGCGCCACGATTGCCCGTGGCGGCCCTGACGTCGCGGGCGGCCGAGTCGCCACCCTCAATGACAGTGTCTGCCCCGACCGACATGGCCAGATCGAGGGCATCAGCTCTCGTATCCACCGCGATAACCCTGGTGGCGGAGGTCGCCTTGAGAATCTGGACAGCCAAATGTCCGAGTCCTCCAATGCCGATAACGACAGCGGTTGACCCAGGCCCGAGCTTTTGCGACGACCTACGGACAGCGTGGTAGGGAGTAAGCCCGGCATCGGTGAGCGGTGCCGCTTGTGCCGGCGAGAGCCCGTCGGGCAATGGCACCAGATACCGCTGGTCCGGAACGAGCATGTAGTCAGCCATTCCGCCATCCCTGCCAAGCCCGCATCCTGCACCGACGCCGGGCATGTCTTCGCAGTAATTCTCCATGCCGACGATGCAGCGCGCGCAGAACCCACAACCCCAGGCTCCGTACACCGCAACCGCTTGACCGGGTACAACTGATGTCACGCCTTCGCCGACCGAATGAACCCATCCGGCGTTTTCATGGCCGAGAGTGAACGGCAGCGAGAACGGAACGGTGTCACCTTTCCCGTGCATCATGTGCAAGTCCGAATGGCAAGCTCCTGAGGCCCCGATCCGTACCGAGACCTGCCCCGCTGCTGGCGTTGGCTCGGCTGTCTCGACGAACTCGGCCTCCTCGTGCCAGGTGGTGATCTGAAGCGCACGCATTGGTTGGTAAGCCTCCTTCTTGACTCTCAGCGGTCTCTACTGAGTAGCCGTGGTGCTTCACGGTGCACTTCCCCACCGTCGACCACCACCGTCTCTCCGTTGAACCAGGCCGCGTCCTCGCTCACCAAGAAGAGTGCGGCACGCGCGATGTCATCGGGCTGACCTGGGCGGCCGAGGGGGATCGAGTCTACGTATGCCGCCCGAGACTTCGGTCGTGTCGGCGCCGTCATGGGCGTCTCCACAAAGCCGGGTGCAATGGCATTGACACGAACACCCTGAGGACCTAGCTCAAGTGCGGCCACCCGCGTCAGCATTTCCACTCCCGCCTTGGCGCAACAGTACGCGGCCATCCCCTCACCCGGCTGACGACCATAGGTGGATGCGAGGTTGACGATCACCCCGCCGCTCCCCTGCCCAAGCATCGCCCTCGATTCATGTTTGACGGCCAGGAAGACGCCGGTAAGGCACACGTCGATCACGCCCCGCCAACTCTCGGCCGAGAGCTCGTGAATCGCCCCCAGTGTGCCAACTCCTGCAGAATTGACGGCGACATCAACCTTTCCGAACCTCTCGCATGCCAGCCTCACAAGCCGTTCAAGGTCGAGTTCCTGTGTGACGTCGACGACCGCCGTGGCGCATCGGTCGTCACCGAAGCCGCTATAGACCGCACCCAGGAGCGACTTATTGCGATCCCCGATGACAACCTTGGCACCTTCAGCTACGAAGAGCTCAGCCGTTCTCCGACCGATACCGGATGCTCCCCCAGTGATGACTGCCACCCGGCCTACTAGACGATCGCCCACGATTCTCCCCTCACGAATCTTCGTCCACCCTCAGCCAACCGCCGCTTTCAGCGTCTCAGCATTGCGCTCGAGCAAATCCATTACTCCGCGGGGCGAAGGCGGGGGAACAAACTGGATGACGACATGATTGGCCCCGGCTTGGCGCTGCGAGGTGACTCGGCTGGAAAGCAATTCAGGTTCGTCGGCAACCACGAGGCCGTCGATGAGTGCGTCGCTGGGAGGAGCGAAATCATCTGCGCCGAAGCCAAACCGTTCGAGGTTCTTCGTATAGTTGGGCATGCTGAGACACAGGGCCATGTAGTCGGCCACGTGCTCCCTCCAGTCCTCTGAACGCCCGTCACTGACCATCTGTGACGAGACCAGCCAAGAGTGCGGACCGATGATCGTGCGGGCTGTCGCCGTATGGGCGACGGGACAGAAGTATGAGTAGGCCCCATTGGCACTCGAGCCGGCCAACTCCACCATTTTGGGACCTAGGGCCCCGAGGACGATGGGCGGCATTGAGCGGGACCGCCCAACTGAGGCCATCGCGTCGAGATACCCGCGCATGAACGTGAGCGGTGGCGGAAACGCGTGGCCGCGACCCTCGACGACGGTCCGATGACTGACGCCGAGCCCGAGCACGAATCGGCCCGGGAACGCCTCCTGGAGCGTGGATGCGGCCGCCACCATGGCCTCGGCGTCCCGTGCGTGCGCATTGGCGACCCCGGTAGCGACCGTCAGGCGATCGGTGGCGGCGAGATAGAGGCCAGCCCGGATGAATGGTTCGACGCCCCTCCATTCCGGCAGCCAGATGGTGTCCACTCCGCAGGCCTCAATACGTTGGGCCAACGGGGTGGCTTCGCCCAGGGGAAGGCGATCAAGGAAGCCGGCCCACAGCCCGAGGGCACCCGCTTCGGTGACGCTGCTCATCTTGTGGCTAACGATGCAAGACGCTGCCGATGCTGAGCCGAGGTTCCATGCAATCCGCGATCAAGTGTGTGGCGCCGCAGGAAGAGGTGCAGATCGTGCTCAAAGGTAAGGCCGATTCCTCCATGCATTTGCACGCACTCCTGCAGTAGTTCAGACCCGTAGTCGGCGACGAACACCATGGCTGCGCTAGCCAGCTCGGCGGCGTCGGGATCGCCCGCGTCGGTCGCCGACGCTGCCGCGTCGGCAATGGCATGGCTCGACTCCAGCCACGATTTCATATCGGCGAACCGATGTTTCAGAGCCTGGTATGAGGCCAACGGTCGTCCGAAGCTATAGCGATCGAAGGCCCACTCGACGGTCATGTCAAATGCCGCCCGCATGGCACCGACCATCTCGGCCGAGGCGATAATGAAACCCAGGTGAATCTGGCGCTCGACCGCCCGAGCCGCCTGCCCTTCACCCCCGACGAGGGCGTCTCGAGAAAGTCGTACGTTTTCAAATCGGACGCGCCAGAACCGCCGGGTCAAGTCCACGGACTGCAGTGGCTTCTTTGTGACGCCCACGGCGTCAGTGGCGACGAGTAGCTGGCTGAGTCCATCGGCGCCTCTGACCGTGACGAGGAGGTGCGTGGCGGGCTCAGCCGCCTCCACCGGGGATGCCACCCCGTTCAGGATGATGTCGCTCCCATCAACCTCAAGCTGTACGGACGTCTCCGCTCTGCCGTCTTGTCGGAACCAGATACCGCACCACGAGACGATGGCCTCACCTGTCACGAGATCGGTGAGGACGCCGGCGTGCGATTCTGCGTCATTGAGGGCGGCCGCAGCAAGGTTGGCGGACGCCAACGGCCCCGGTGCAGCGTGTCTGCCGAACTCCCCCGCGATGAGGGTCAGGTCAACGACGCCATCGTCCGTCAAGCTCCCGCCGCCCAAGACTGGCGCCAGCAGCGACGTCCATCCAAGATTCGCTCCCTCCCGCCAATATCCGGGGTCGAAGCCGCACGAGTCCTCCCGAAGCTGGCGGAGTACGGCGACTGGGGTCCTCTCGGCCAGGAACTTCTTCGTCGTTTCTCTGAAGAACTCCTGCTCGTCAGTCGGATTGACGATCATTGCGGCGTCCTTGCCCGTTGGACCTCGCGAAATGGAATGTCCCGGTCCAGCGTCCGCTCCCGCGGCATTCCCAGTACTCGTTCACTGATCACATTACGTGCCATCTCCACCGTGCCCCCGGCAATTGTCGCCACCTGGCGAATGAGAAAGTCCGTCCCGATGCCGGCCGTGGCGCCGTCTGCTTCGTCCCATGTCACTGCTGCTGGTCCGGCCAACTCGAATGCAATCGTGTTCAGCCGCGTGGCGACCATGCCACCGAAAAGTCGAGCGATCGCTGCACCCTGGTCGTTGAGTGCGCCTGCCTTGATCGCTGCTTCTAGGCGTTTTGGAAGCTGCTGGCGTACCAGCGTCAGGGCGCGAGCTTCACCGATGAGGTCCTTGGCCACCGGATCATCGAGGCGCCCCGCGTCCCGCGCCACAGACCGGGCGGCCACCCCGATGTCGTGGTGCGCGCTCCGCGGCATCGTCATATACGGTGAGCTCGTTCCGAGGCGCTCGTGAAACATCCAGCGAATACCTACGGTCCATCCTCCGTCAACCTCACCGATCCTCTGATCATCGGCAATGCGGACGTCGGTCAAGAACTCCTGACAGAACTCATTCATTCCACTCAGAAGCTCAATGCGGTGCAGTTCGATCCCGGCATGCCGGATCGGCACCATGAACACCGTCAGCCCGCGATGCTTCGGTACGTCCCAGTTTGACCGGGCCAGGCAGAGCGCCCAGTCGGACCACCACGCTCCGCTGGTCCAGATTTTAGAGCCGTTGAGAACCCATTCATCACCATCGCGGACAGCCGTCGTCACCGCTCCGGCGACGTCAGAACCGCCGCCGGGCTCGGAGAGAAACTGGGCCCAGATCTCGTCGCCACGAAGGATGCGGGGCAGATGTTCCCGTTTCTGCTCTTCGGTCCCGAACTCGAGGATGACCGGTGCGCACTGGGAGATCGAAGGGCTTTGGAGGTGGGCCGGGTAGTCGTAGCTCACCAGTTCCTCATTCAGCACTGCCTGATGCGTCGGCGTCAACCCCTGTCCGCCGTATTCCCGCGGAAAACATATTCCAGCCAGGCCAGCTTCGTATAGTGCGCGCTGCATCTCACGGTCGTGCCTCACGATGGCGAGCTGCTGATCGTCGGTGTGTCCACCGCGCAAGCTGATCGATCGTGTTCGATGGTCAAGGTGCTGCTCTATGAACCGCTGCACCCGTGCCCGGAAGGCGGCAAGGTCTTCAATCTCGGGTGTAGTCACTCGCAACCGCACGCGCAACGTCGACGAGCCGTCCCGGGGTCGATGGCTCCAGCTTCAGCACTCATGTTGGACCTCCAGGTGGAACGACCCTTCGTTCGAAGGGGATGCACTCCTCCCCCCATGCCATTCAGGGGTACCTCGCCCCAGGGACAACGCTCCCTTCGGGTGTGTTGTCGGGCCAGGGAATCGACTTCGATGTCGACATCAATATAGGCTTTCCGTGCGACACTGTCTAGCGAAGCCACAATCTGAAGGAGTCACTTTGCTCACCAAAGCTGCGGTTCTGTTCGAGCAACCCGGAAAGTGGGAGGTCGTCGAGCTTGAGCTTGAAGGCCCCCGGCAGGATGAGCTTCTGATCAAAATGGCAGCAGCCGGCCTTTGCCACTCCGACGATCACCTTCTGACCGGTGACCTACCCCTGCCCCCCGGAGCCCTTCCCCTCGCCGGAGGGCACGAAGGAGCCGGGGTCGTGGAGGAAGTGGGGCCCAACACGCCCGGTTGGAAGGTGGGAGACCGCGTCGTCCTTACCTTTCTCCCCATGTGTGGGCTCTGTCGCTGGTGCGCCTCGGGTATGCAAAACCTCTGCGACAACGGGGCCCTCGTGCTTGCGGGCGTACGCGCCGACGGGAGCCGCCGGATGAAGCTCAACGGAGAGGCGATCGGGCAGGCAGCCGGCGTGGCGACCTTCAGCGAGTGGTCGACCGTGTCGGTCCAGTCGGCCGTCAAGTGTCCCGACGATGTCCCGCTCGACGTGGCCTGCCTCACCAGCTGCGGGGTAGGCACCGGTTGGGGATCGGCCGTCCACTCGGCTGAGGTCCGGCCGGGCGACGTGGTGATCGTGATGGGCACCGGCGGCATCGGAATGAACGCTGTCCAGGGTGCCGCCCACGCCGGAGCATCGGTGGTCATCGCCGTCGATCCCGTCGAAATGAAGCGAACGGCGTCTTTGGAATTCGGCGCAACCCACGCCGTTGCAACCATGGAGGAGGCCACGTCGATCGCGCAGAGCTTCACCAACGGACAGGGAGCTGACTCCGCCATCGTCTGCGTAGGCGTCACCACAGGCGAACAGGTGGCGCAAGCCGTGGACTCCATTCGCAAGGCCGGCACCTGCGTCCTCACCGGGCTTCCGCGCGCCGCGGACGACGGGTCACTCCCCATCTCCCTGCGCCACATCGTCCTTTTCCAAAAACGACTTCAGGGGTCCCTCTTCGGTGCGTCGAGCCCATCGAAGGACATCCCGGCCCTGCTGGAGCTGTACCGACAGGGTCGGCTGAAGTTGAGCGAGCTCATCACCCGCCGCTACCCGCTCGATGGCCTCAACGAGGGCTACGACGACATGCGGAGCGGAAGAAATCTCCGCGGCATCATCGACTATCAGCTCTAGCTCGCCTCAACTCCCGGAGTTACGTCTGGCTCGGGCACCCTCGATCACGCTCAATCATGCGTCCCGCTCTTGAACAGCCCGGATACCTCTTCGTTGATTCCCCACAGTTCGCGGATGATGGCGCCGCCGTCCACCACCAGGGTCTGCCCCGTGATGCGTTCGGCCAGGGCTGAGGACAGGAACAGCACGGCATTGGCGATGTCACGGGTCCGGGGCGGCGCCAGGGGGTTCACGGTGTTGACCGCCCACTGGCCCTCGGGCCAGTCTTCGTTGCCCGAGCCGACGTTGCCGGGAGCCACGGCGTTGACCCGAATGCCGTGGCGCCCCAGCTCCTGGGCGAAGGTCTTGGCCAGCGAGATCACGCCCGCCTTCGCCGCTCCGTAGGGGGCGTGCATGGACGCCGCGTTGATCCCGTCCGCTGACGCCAGCGCCACGATCGACCCGCCCGTCCCCTGGTCGACCATCTTTCGGCCGACCGTCTGGAACAGATAGAAGACCTGACTGAGGTTGTTCTGGATGGTCCAGTTCCAATCCTCGAGGGCAACGTCTTCGACTTTGTCCCAGGTGGCACCACCGATGATGTCCACGCAGACGTCGATCGATCCCAGCCCGGCAGCTGCCTCGTCGATGGCGCGGACAACCTGCACCGGATCGGTCATGTCCGCAATCACGGGGAAGGCCTTGCCGCCATCGCTCTCGACCTCCGCGGCAACTGCGTGTGCCCGCCCCTTGTCGATGTCGATGCAGGCCACCGTCGCCCCTGCGTCGGCGAGTTTGAGGGCCGTTACCCTGCCGTGGCCCGCCCGTTCAGGGATGTAGCCGGCCCCCGAGACGACCGCTCCCTTTCCCTCAAGTTCAAGATCGATCATCCATACCTCTCTCTTCTCGTCGAATCGGCTATCAATTGGGGTCTTCCCGAACTGACTTCGGCGGGGTCTGTTCGCTATCCGTCGGATGGTAGTCTGTAATTTGAGGTTGATGTCGGTGTCAATGACCTGTGGCAGAGTCACAGCACTGGTTTCGACGGCTTGATCAGGCAGTCCGGCAAAGAGAGTCCGCTGCCGGTGCACCATAAGCGAAAGGACAAATTCGTTGCCCAGAGCCCGTGCGACCGACAAGGTGGCGCCCAGCTACCACCCTCGCTCCGCAAAAGGCGAGCAGACCCGCGCCCGCCTGGTGAAGGCGGCGAAAGAGGTGTTCGAGCGGGACGGCCTCTTCGACGCGCGCATCACCGATATCGCGAAGCGCGCCAAGGTGTCCTACGGCGCCTTTTATCACTACTTCGAGACGAAAGAGCAGCTGTTTCGCGAGGTTGCCGCGGCGCAGGAACGGCGGCTGAGTGCCCCGCCTGATGAGACCGACCCCCCTATTTCGGTCGATTCACCGGAGGAACGCATCCGTGATGCCAATCGCCGTTATCTCGAGCGCTACCGGGCCGAGACGCAGCTGATGCGTGTGATCGAGCAAGCCTCGCGTTATGACCCGCACGTCAACGCGGAGCGGATGGCGAGCCAGAGAAGCTTTGCGGCGCGTTCCGAACGCGCCATAAAGCGCCTGCAGGGTGAGGGGCGAGCGGACCCTAGGGTGAACCCGGCCATCGCCGCGGATGCGTTGGGGGCGATGATCGCGCGCTTTGCCGAGCTCTGGTTGACCCAGGGCTACCGGGAGTACGACTTCGACGAGGTGGTCGATCAGTTGAGTCTGCTATGGGCCAACGCACTGCGCATCAGTCCAGAGGAGGCGCCGACGGACACCCGCTAGTGGACGAACCGAATGGGGTCGTTCACGGGTTCATCGCCATCTCGACCTCACGGACGCGCTCGTGACGCGGGAGCACCGGTCCGGACTCGAGCTCTTCGTCAATTCCGAGCTCGTGCAACGCCTGCCGGGTGAGCGGATGAATGGCATTCGTCATCTGTCCAAGCCGCAGGTCGTCGGAATGACCCTCGTCGAAGAGATGACCCCCCACGAGCATTATGGCTGCTGTCTTGAATCCTGCCAGGGCGCGATACCACGGACGATTTTCGGTTCGGATCCCCGTCAAGCGTTCCCAGAGGGCGACGAATTCGTCCACGGTCAGAGCCGCCGGCTGGGACGTGAAATAGCCCGGCATCACCCAGAGCATCTCGGCATATCCCACGTCAGCAAGCGGGTCACCGATCGTCGCCATCTCCCAATCGAAGACGGCACTCACCTCGGAGCCCTCAAAGGCGAAGTTGCCCGGCTTGGCATCCCCATGTACGAGCGTCACCGCCGGGCACGGTCGTGGCAGTTGATCACGGACGGCCGCCGCGAGGCGATCAAGGGCTGGCAAAGGTCCGCGCTGGACGCGTCGGATCTCACTCGTCCAGTGGTCGATCTCACGATCAAGGTAACGATCTCCGTCACTGAAGCCGTCAAGCCCAGCCGTCGTGGTATCGACGGCGTGTATGGCGGCGAGTTGCTCCACCATGCTTTCGCACATCCGCCGGATGCGATCGGGATCTGCGACCAAATAGTCGGGCACGCCGCGCTCGTACACTGAGCCGGGCAGGCGTTCCATGACATAAAACTCGCGCCCGAGAATCTGGCCCGTCGGCTCGTACCAGTGCGCCCGAGGAGCTCGGACAGGCGTCGCCTCCAAGGCACGCAGCACATCGACCTGTCGTTGCAGGTCGTAGGGCTCGAGGAGACCGGGGGCCGGCGGGCGAACCCGCAACGCCACCTCCTCGACGTGATCTCCTGCTCCGTCCTCCCAGCTCAGCGTCAACAGCAGGGTCTCGGCGGAATGCCCCATCTCGACGCGATTCAGCCCGTCTATGCGGACGTTTCGGGCACCGGGGACCATCTCGGTAACCCAAGACACCAGCCGATCGATGTCCATCACGCCGGAGTGAAACGAATGTGGATACGGTCGTACGCACGGGCAAACGTGGCAGGGACGATCTGTGGCTCGTCTGGATCGACCAGCTCCCAATCCGACATCCTACGGAGCATCGCCTCGAACATCACGCGGATCTCAAGCCGTGCCAGGTGCGCCCCCAAACAAAAATGGGGTCCGAAGCCGAACGCCACGTGCCGGTTCGGGGTCCGGGTCACATCCAGTAGATCCGGAGACGCAAAGGCCCGGGGGTCTCGATTGGCCGCGGGATACAGCAAGAGCAACTGGTCGCCCGAATGGATCTCTTGGCCGTGGAGCTCGTGGTCTGCCGTGGCCGTTCTGCGCATGTTGAGTATCGGCGAGACCCACCGGATGAACTCCTCCACCGCCGTGCTGGTCAGCAGCTCAGGATTGTCGAGCAGGAGGCGCCGCTGCGCGGGTTGCAGAGCCAGTTCACGGATCATGGAACCGATCACGGTCCGTGTCGTCTCGGCGCCCCCGTCGAGGAGTAGGACCGTCTCCTCTAGGACCTGCTTGGTCTCCCACCCCTCGGTATGGGCCCACAGCGAGATCAAGTCGTCGCGTGGTTCGCTTCTCCGCTCCTCAATCAGGACCAGCGTGACCTGCGCCCATTCCTGCATGACCGGCACAAGCCCTGGATGCGAGAGATGTGGCGGACCCTCAGGAGAGGTCTGACCAGCGAGTGTCATCACTTCCTCCGACCAGAAACGGACCCGCTCCCACATCTCGGGCGGGTAACCGAGCAGTTCCCCGATCATCATCGACGGTAGGCGCGAGGCGATGGCTTCGATCGCCTCGCACTCCCCGAGCGGCAGAACGGCATCGAGAATTTCAGTGACGATCTGACGAACATGATCTTCATGACTCCGAACGGCGCGTGGCGTAAACCGACGAGCCACCAGATTGCGCTGGGCCTGGTGCGCCGGGTCGTCCAGACTGATCATTGACCGGTCCGCCGTGAGGTCGACATGGGGACGCGACCCGTGGAAGGACGTGTACCGCACCGCGTCACGTTCCACGGCAAGAATGTCGTCGAAACGAGAGATCACCCATATCTTTTGGATCGGATCCCAAAAGACCGGCGCCTCGTCACGCAACCATTGGTACGCATCCCACGGATCGACGTAGAAGTTGGGGTCGAGGACGTTGATCAACGGAGCAGCACGCAATTCCGCCGTCATGCGTTGGCCACCTTTCTGTCCGATTCGGCCGTCAATCCATATTCAGGCCACACCCCGCTTATGATGCTCTCCATGACTCCATAGCCGACGGCGTCTCCCTCTCGGACCCGTATCGGCGTATCTCTGAATTGCCCCAGAAGGCCGAGATGCTCGGCATCCCAACAGTCGGCAATGTGCTCGCCATCGAGGTGCAACGCACCCTTCCACGAGCCGTGGATATGGCCCTTCCACGACCCATAACCCGCTGTCTTCAAGAAGAACCCGGATTCGCCGAGCGCTTCGACCTCGATCACCCGTTCGACACCGCTTTCCATGAAGAGGTGGAGCTCACCGCCCCGAACAAACCGCGTATGGGGGTCGTAGCGCATCCGCGGTTCGGCTGATCGTGCGACCGCCTGGGTTCCGTCCCCGTCGTTGACGTACGCGGAGCTGTAATTCCATGCTCCCCCGGTGACGAAGATGGCCGTCTCGTAGAACGAACCGTCCGGCCGGCGGAAGAAGGACGGTGCCCACTTCATGATTCCACGGGGAGCATCGGGACTACGGTCTATCGCGGCGGTCGCCCCGATCAGGTCGCCCGGTGCCACACCCACGCCCTGACGGACGCCCCAGGAGTGGTCCCGGAATCCGAACGCCTCCTCGTGCCTCAGCTCGAGCGTCTCCCCGCCGACATTTATCGTCCCACTGGCCCAGCCGCCCTGGTGGTAACGGATGACGTTCACGTCGACGCGGTTGGTACGGTTGTTGCGCACCAGGTTGCGCTCCTCGAAGAACGGAGGCGTCACGCCGCTGAGTACCACGTCGAATGAGATCGGCTGCACGTCGTTCGGCTCGAGACGGACCCGGACCTGCTGCAACGGCTCCACGACCTCGTAGACGATTGGACCGATGGCGGTGTCCTCGGGTGCTGACCGCAGCTCCCGGCTTCCCCGCACTGTCCATTGCTCCCGACCCCGGGAGATCCCGGCGAAGCCGTCGATAACCCCCCGATTGTGGTATTTGCCAAGGCCGAAGTCGAGCTGCACTGACCCGTCGGCGGTGGCAATGGAAACCCATATCTTTTCCGTCCAGGAGTAGTCCGACTCCGAGACCGTTGCGAAGGTGTCGACGATCTGGTGGTTCAAGCTCTCATCCGCCCCATACAGGGATCCGATACCGCGGATAGCCATGTCTATTCCTTCTCCTTGATCGTGGTGAGAGCCTCGAGGTACTCGAGGTACTCATCAAGCGTCTCGGCGGCATGCACAACAGAGACGATGGTGGCTCCGGCTGCCTCGGTTTCGGCGAGTATCTCCCTGGGCGCGGTTCGGTTCGTTGATCGGGTCGAGGTGGGCCACCGGAGGCAGGACTACCTCGAAGTTGGCCGGAAGCTCTATCTGACCGAGCCACTGCTCGGCCTGAGCCGGTGCAACGGCGAATGGACACCAGCCATCGGCCAGCGTTGCCGCGCGACGGAGAGAGCGCACCGTGCGGCCGCCGACCCAGATCGGGACGTGTTCCTGTACGGCGGACGGATCGACTACCAGTCCCTCAAAATCGTAGAATTCGCCGCGATAGGAGGGCTCTCTAGCCGAAAGTGCGGCGCGGAGCGCCCGCAGCGCGTCGTCCGCCCGCGGACCACGGTTGTCAAAAGGCGCACCCAGAAGATCGAACTCCTCCTTCAGCGTCCCGACGCCCACGCCCAGGATCACCCTTCCGCTGCTGACCACGTCCAAGGTGCCGTAACGCTTGGCGATCTCTAAGGGGTGGTGGTACGCCAGAACCAGAACGTTTGTCGCCAGCCGGATACGTCTGGTGCGAGCGGCGATATAGCCGAGAGTGGCCAGTGGATCCCAATACCGTGCCCCGCGGCGAGCCAGCTCGGATGCCGGCAGGACGACATGCTCGCTGCAGGTGAGGTGGTGATAGCCGAGACGATCTGCGGCCTCGGCCACCTTGGCCAGGTCTTCGATCGTGGCCGAGTCCTCCCACTTGCCGTGACCACCCGGGGTCAACGTCACGATGGGTGTCCCGATCGATAGCTTCACGGTCATTTGATCCTCCCTAGCCCTGCATGAAGCCACCGGCATCGACCGGGATCGACTGTCCGGTGATGGTGCGGCTCTCGTCGCTCGCCAGGAAGAGCACCAGGTTCGCGACGTCCTGTGGCGAGGAGATGTCGCGGAGGGCCACACTTTGGAGGAGCCGGGCCCGCTCGACATCTGGCTCGACACCGCGCTCGTCTGCCATCCTCTTGACCCAGTTCCGCCACAGGTCGGTATCGATGCTCCCCGGTATGACGCAGTTACAACGAATGCCGTATTGGCCCACTTCGAGTGCCACCGTCTTTGTGAAGGCTCGCAATGAGGCTTTGGCCGTCACGTAATGAGACTTGCGAACCATCCCGTTGTATGCCGCGGTCGACGAGAAATTCAAGATCACACCTGAGCGTCGCTCCAGCATCGACCGGTTCAGGACTTCTCTTGTGCACAGCATCGCCGCCGTGACGTCGATGGCGATGGTGTTGTTCCAGTTCTCCAGCGTCTGCTCCCAGATCCACATATCAGTACCTGGTGCGGCGGCGTTGTTGCACAGTACGTCGACGTGCCCGAACTCTTCGACGGCCCGTGACACCATTGCCGCGACGTCGTCCTCCTTCGTCACGTCTGCACGCATAGCGATGGCGCCCTTGCCAGCGGACGCCGCGGCCTCACGCACCAGATCTTCCCGACGCGCCGCCAGCAGCACCTGCGCGCCTTCCCGCACAAAAAGAGAGGCCATCACGGGACCCAGCCCGGTGCTCGCTCCGGTGATGATCGCAACCTTGCCGTCCAGCCGCAGACCACTCACGTTGCAGCTTCTTCGAAGAGCTCCTGCAAGGTGTCACGGAACATGCGGCTCCCGCCGCCCGACGCATCCAGGAGGCGGTTACGGCGTCGCCGGACTCGCCAACGGGAATCCACCCGCTCGAGATCCCACCGGACGCCGCTCACTCGCCACAGGTAGAAGCGGCCTCCCTCATTCCGCATGATCAGCGAGTAGTTCAGGGCGGTGGCCCGGTCGCCGTCGATATCGATCACCGGAGGCCCTCCGAAGTGAGCGACACCGTGCGCTATCAGTCCCTGATGACCGTCGCTTTCCAGCATTGCCTCGACTCCGGCGCAGCCTTGATGCGCCGTAGCTGCCGCGTCCCAGTCGTAAATCCCATCCTCCAACCAGAGCTGCCCCGCGAAGGAGGCCAACCCGGCATCAGCGGCCGGCCCGTACGAAAGGATCAGTTGGGTGATCGCCGCCGTGTCTTCCAGGCGGCACAGGCGGATCTGCAGTTCCTCGAACTCGGCCCGCTCCATTTCAGCGCCACGCTTCCCACCGGATCATCGTTCTGAGCGGGCCGGCGAAAAGCGGCTTGACGGCGCCTGACCGCCAACGCTCCTCGACGAGAGGAGTGAGCTCCTTCGTGATCGCCAACGGGTCGTCGTCCAGGTAGATGACGGAGATGTATTGCGGCTCAGCCTGCATCGCCGGGTGCAGGTTCCATGTCGTGGTTGACCCATAGGTCCACGCCCCGGTAACGCCGGGCACTGAAAGCACGGCTGGGTAGTGATCAGTGTGAAGCCACTGCAGCCATGCAGCAGTGTCCTCGCCAGTCGGCTCTTCTACAATGACGAGGACACCCCGATGAGGCCGGAAGGGCACGACATCAGGAGAGATCAGCACCTGCGGGGCCGCGTACCAGCTCAGCAGCGCTGGCATCCGCAACTGCAGCGAAGGTCGGACCTCTGGGAATCGGCCGAGCTCGGCGAGCCGTGGACCTAACAACATGAAATCGTCGTGCGTCTGCTGCACGGGGTCGCCGACGAGATAATTGACCACATTGCCCACCTGCTCGAGGTGTCCCGTCGCCGCGATACGACGGTCGAGATAATCGCCGTCGGCGATGTAGCGCAGGGCGTACTGAATGCCAGGTAGCTGATACTGCTCGGGCATATGGTCGAGCAGGTGCCACCGCAGGTAGCTCCCGTCGTCTTCGGGGGGAGCGGGCGGGGTCATGCTGAAGATGGCTGCTTTGACTCTGTTCATATCGTCGACCTCCGGCCGCTCGGTGTCACGGGGGATCATCAATCCCTGGCGGTGGAAAGATGGCGCCCGGTGACGTTTTGGTAAAGAGATACTTCAAGCGGCGGCTGGTGAACAGCCATCGCTCCTCGCGCTTCTCGTACGTCTCGAAGTAGTGACCAAAGGCTACGAACCAGTGTTCCTGGTCACCCTGGTCCCACATCGATACGCCGTTCATGGCCCAGATTCCATTCGCCCGAGTGGGTGAGTCGAACGTGATTTCAGGGGTATGCGAGTGGTGGGCCGTCTTGAGTCGATCCATGATGACGCGCACATTGGCAATCATTTCCGCTGCTGTGGTCCACGGCGGGTAGTCATCGTTGTACGAGCGGTGGTCTGGAGCGTGGAGGTCCTCCAAGTCGTCCCAGAGTTTGGTATCGACGTAGCGATCACGGCGGGCCTTCAGCAGCTTGATCTCCTCCAGGGCGACCAATCTCTCAATGTCAGACATCCCCTCCATAGACCGCCCTCCACTGAAAGACCTGTTATGTTGCAACTGGGGTTGAACGGGGCTGAAGCTCCGATAGCCACCACCGGTATCCTCGACCGATTCGACTCCCCGCTCGAAATTCCAGACAAAGTCGGAGTCGAATCACGTCGGCCTCTCCGTCGCTCCTCTTTTTCGATATCGACGTCGAACATTAACACCTGACCATACCCGGACAACTTTTGACTTCGATATCGACACTGGTAATGTCCATGACCTGGAACACCACCTCAAGGAAGGGGAACGTCCCGTGCACGTACCCATCTTCGACGCAGACGATTGCTTCTATGACGGCGGAGGTTCCACCCGTTCTGCAGCCCGCCACGACGCAAATGTCTTGAGGATCCGAGTTCTGCGAACATGCCCGGAACAGAGAGTCTCGTTGGATTTGCCGAACGTTTCGGATTTCGCCTTTTGGTCACAGCCTGCATCCAGGCGAGCCTCGACATTCGCGCAACTCCGATCCGCCCCGGTGAGTTTTCAAGGGCCATCCGACCCCGGGACGGCGCAGTCCCAACGAGGCTTCTGGGCTGTGACTCGCCACGCCGACGTGGTGCATGTCAGCCGGAACCCCGACCTCTTCTGCTCGGGGCAGGGTGTCGGGCTTGGTGAAGTCCCGATCGACCTTCTGGAGCTCAACGCGTCGTTCCTGGTGATGGATGCTCCCCGCCACACGGCTCTTCGGCGGGTCGTAAGTGGAGCCTTTACGCCGAAGAGGGTGGCGCAGCTCGAAGACCGGATTGGACGCGAGGCCGATCGGATAGTCGATGAATTCGTGGAAAGGGGTGGCGGCGACGTCGTTGAGGATTTCGCCCGGAGGCTTCCACTCTGGACCATCTCCGAGATGATGGGTGTACCAGAATCGATGCGGGGCGACCTCTATGCGGCCGCGGAGGCGCAGATCGCGGCGCAGGATCCGGAGTTCGCGGGCGACGCCAAGGAGCGTGGGTCAGTCGCTGTTGCGGCGGCCACGACGATGCACAGGATCGCAGCTGAACTTCTTGCCGCACGACGCAGCAACCCTGGCGACGACATCCTGTCGACGCTCGCGCAGGGCGATCTGGAGGGTCAGCCCCTATCTGACCAGGTCCTCGGGGGAATCTTCGTGCTCTTCAGCACCGCCGGCAACGACACCACCCGGAATACCACGAGCCACGCCTTCAGGCTCTTCGCCGACAACCCGTCGCAGTGGTCTCTTCTCGCCACCGACCCAGCGCTGATCGCATCGGCGGTCGAAGAGCTGGTGCGCTACGCCTCCCCGGTGATTCACTTCCGCCGCACGGCCACGGCGACCACCAGGCTCGGCGACGTCGAGATTGCCGAAGGCGATGCCGTCGTGATGTTCTACGAATCGGCCAACCGTGACGAGGCGGTCTTCCGGGATCCATATCGCTTCGACATCACCAGGAGCCCCAATCCGCATGTCGGGTTCGGCGGTGGCGGAGCCCATTTCTGCCTTGGCGCCAACCTCGCCCGGACCCAACTCCGCGCCCTGTTCGCTCGTCTCTCCGCCCGCGTCGCTTCCATCGAAGCCGGCGAGCCCGATTTTCTCGTGAGCAACTTCATCAACGGCATCAAGAGGATGCCGGTAACGATTACCGCCCGGTGAGCACCACCGCCTCCTCTGACGCCTCCCATCCTCCCGGGAGTGCGCGAGCGTGACGCTCATCGCCACATCGGCGACCGACCTGAGCCGGGACTGGCTCTCCCAGGCCCTCGGGAGCGATGTTCGATCGGTGTCCTTCGAGCCGATTGGGACCGGGCAGTCCGCGTCGACCTACCGCCTCTTCTTGGACTCGGACGACTGCCCAGGGACGCTGATCGCGAAATTGGCCAAGGGCTCCGAGGAAGCTCGACGACGGCTAGCCACGGCGCACCGCAACGAGGTCGGCTTCTATCGAGAGCTGGCCGGAACACTCGACATTCGAGTACCGGGGTGCCGGTACGCCGCCATGAGTCCTGATGCCACGTCGTTCACTCTCCTTTTGGAAGACCTCTCCCCTCGCCAACCCGGGCGTCAGGCCGATGGGTGCTCTTTCGGTCACGCCGCCGAATCGGTCCGCAACCTGGCCCGGCTCCACGCGTCACGCTGGAACGACGACGCCCTGAACCAGATCGATTTCCTTCACCCCCTCACCGAGGAGCGTGCCACCTTCCTCGCCGACATGGCCCGGACCGCCACCGACCAATTCATTGCGAGATACTCAGGTGAGCTGAGTGCAGAGGACGTCACCACGTTACGCGACGTCGCAGCTGCGCTGCTCGAGTGGCAAATGTCCCACCCTGAGCCATTTTCATTGATCCACGGGGACTATCGCCTGGACAACCTGATGCTCCACCCCACTCGAGACGACGTCGTCGCCGTCGATTGGCAGACGGTCACCGTGGCGTTGCCCGCCCGTGACCTCGGATACTTCATCGGTACGAGTCTCCCAACGGGGCAGCGTCGAGCAGAAGAGGAGCGGCTCCTCGTCACGTACTGCGAGGAGCTTCGCTCCTGTGGTGTGCCCAACTATTCGTCAGAGCGCTGCCTCGCGGACTACCGGCTGGGTCAACTCCATGGTCCCATGATTACCGTGATCGGGTCCCTCACCTCCGCCGGATCTCGCAACCACCATGGGGACGAAATGTTTTTGTCCATGGCCCGACGTTCGTGTGCGGCAGTTCGGGACCACCAATCGATCAACGTCCTGTAGAACATCAGTGTCCTCCGTCTACCACCGCTGGAGCGTCCAAAACCCATGACTTCTGAATCCCTCTCGGACTCGGTCTTGCATCTGTCGGCCCGCGACGTCCCTGTGCCGGCTTCGTTGAGCCCACAAGCACAGGCGATCCTCGCGATGCAACCATCGATGAGGACCGCCTATCCAGCCGTCGACGATGTCCAAGGTTGGCGAGCGATGGCAGCCGAACGTGATGCCGCGATCGTGGAAATCGTGGGAGCACGGGCGTCAGAGGTGCCTGCCGAGGTAGAGGAGATCGACGTTGATGGCGTGCGGGTGTACGTGATCACGCCGCATGACCTCCCCAGCAACGATCCGCGAGCATTTCTCAATATCCACGGCGGTGCATTCGTCCTCGGAGGGGGCGAATCCTGTCGCCTCATGGGATTGCGCGCCGTCGGACTCAGCCGCGTGCGCACCTGGGCCGCCGACTACCGGATGCCACCTGACCACCCCTTCCCCGCCCCTCTCGACGACTGCGTGGCGGTCTACCGGGCGCTTCTGGAGAACCACCGGTCCGATGACATCATCGTGAACGGAGGATCGGCCGGAGGGAACCTTGCGGCGGCGCTGATCCTGCGGGCACGCGACGAAGGCATGCCGCTGCCGGCTGCGGCGATCCTCAGCACGCCGGAGGTCGATCTCACCGAGTCCGGTGACTCCTTCCAGGTCAACCTGGGACTTGACAACGTGCTGACAGAAAGCCTCATGCCCGCCAACCTCTTGTATGCAGGCGGCCACGACCTCAGCCACCCCTACCTGTCCCCACTCTTCGCTGACTTCACTATTGGCTTCCCCCCGACGATCCTCACGACCGGCACTCGCGATCTGTTCTTGTCAAATACCGTCCGGTTGCATCGAGCACTCCGTGCTGCAGGGGTATCGGCCGAACTCCACGTCCTCGAAGCCGGCGGTCATGCAGGCTTCTTCGGGCAGGCGCCAGAAGACGAAGAGCTCGATAACGAGGTCCGCCGATTCATCGACGCCCATTGGGCCCGCTAGCCGGCCGGCGCTCACGCATGCACGACAGCAGGATTCCAAAGACCCTCGAAGCAGTCCTCGACCGCGAATGGCTCAGTGGCGCGCTGGACGACATCAATGAGGACGAGCGCATCGTTGCCGTCGAAGCCGTCGACTCGTCGAAGACCTTGGCCCAGAAGGTGCGATTTCGTTTGGAGATCGAGGGGTCCAGGGGGCAGCGGCGCATCAGGTCCTACTGCGTCAAGGCCCACCTCGACGGGTCGCCTGGAGTCGACCTCTTGTCCGAGGCACTCTTTTACCGCGATCTGGCGCCGCTCTTCGATCTCCGTACGCCTCGGGCGTACTACACGGCCATCGATGCGGATGCCGAACAGGCCATGATCATCATGGACGACGTCGTCGATCTCGGCGGACGGTTCCTGAGCGCTCACACCCCATACTCGCTCGCCACGACTCGAGACTCGCTGGCCCAGCTGGCGTGTCTCCATGCATCGACCTGGGGGAATGCCAGAACGGCCGACCTCGAATGGCTCTCACCACGAGTTCGCCAAATGGGTGAGTTCTTTCCCAAGGATGTTCTCCAACCCCTCCTCAACGACGGCCGGGGACCCGACGTTCCGGCAGAGCTCCGAGACGCGGACAACGTGCTCGAGGCGCTTCGACGCACAGCTGACCATGCCATCACGTGCGTCATCCACGGCGACACCCATTCGGGCAACGTCTACCTCGACCGCGACGGACGCGCCTGCTGGTTGGATTGGCAGGTCACACAGCACGGCAATTGGTCGACGGACGTCAGCTATCACCTGGCTACCGTGCTCGATGTCGAGACTCGGCGGGCCAACGAGGTAGAGCTGCTCCGTGGGTATTTACAAGAGCTGGAGTCGAACGGGATCGCCCCTCCGGCCTGGGAAGAGGCGTGGGATCAGTACACGCTGAGCTTCTCCTGGGGCTACTTCCTCTGGGTCATCACGCAGATCAGCTCCCGGGCGGTTGTCCTGATCCACATCCCTCGAATTGCCGCTGCACTCACCGACCACGACACCTTCCGCCGCCTCGGCGCGATTTGATCTACCTTCCCTGACCACGAACGTTTGTTCGCCTCACTGATCCCCACCCCGCTCGGCTCGCCAGCCCTGAAGGCCATACTGCCGAACCTTTTTGACTTTGATATCGGAGTCGAACTTGACTCGATTTCGGGGTACAGTGCTCCTCATGGGTGTGGCAGGCAGCGACAGCAGGTCGGTCGAACGGTGGCAACTGCGAGACGTCCCCGATGCAGTGGCGAATCGGTACCTCGCCGAGGGCTGGTGGACCGAGGACAGTCTGGGTGATCTGGTCGCACGGGGTCTGGACGCCATGCGTGACGCTGCATTCGTCGTGCATTCAGCGGTCCGGCCCTGGCGCGGTACCGTCGCCGAAGTCGATCAGGCCGCCAGAAGGTTCGCCGGTTGGCTCGGCGACCACGGCGTCGGGCCGGGCGACATCGTCGTGTTCCAGCTTCCGAACTGGCTGGAGGCCGCGATCACCTTCTGGGGCGCCGCTTACGCCGGGGCCGTCGTCGTGCCCGTCGTCCACTTCTACGGGGCCAAAGAGCTCGAGTACATCGTCCGCGTCACCGAGCCCAAGCTCGTCGTCACTGCCGACCGGTTCGGCCATGCCGACTATCTCTCTGCCTACGAGGATTTGCTGGGTCACGGGCCCGCCGAATGGGCCGTCGTCGGGGCCACAGCAGCAGGACAGCTCCCTGCGAGTGCCCTACCCTTTGAGAGCCTGCTCGATGCCGAGCCCGTTGACGGACCTGTGGCGGTCGACCTCGCCACACCGGCCCTGATCGCCTTCACCTCTGGAACGACGCGGGACCCCAAGGGCGTCATCCACTCACATCGGACCATCGGGTTCGAGGCCCGCCAATTGAGCGACCTTGCCCCTCCTGGTGGCCCCCCACCCATCACCGGGGCGCCGGTCGGTCACTTCATCGGGATGCTCAACGCGTTTGTGTGCTCATTGATCCGCCACGAGCCGGTGAACCTGCTCGACGTCTGGAACCCGGGCGAGGTGCTGAGACTCATGCGCGAAGAAGGCCTCGGGGTCTCAGGTGGGGCGACGTACTTCGTCACCAGCCTGCTGGATCACCCTGACTTCAGCGAGGAGCATCTCGAATTCATGCCCTACATCGGCATGGGTGGGTCTCCAGTGCCGGTGGCCTTCACCGAGCGAGCATCGAAGCTGGGAATCCAGGTTTACCGTTCCTACGGGAGCACGGAGCAACCCTCGATCACCGGCTCCCACATCGACGAACCCGAGCAGAAGCGGCTGGCCACCGATGGGATTCCCTTGGAAGGTGTCGAGATCAAGCTCGACGACGAGGGTCAGATATTCAGCCGTGGCCCAGAGCTCTTCATGGGCTACACGGATCCCGAATTGACCAAGGAAGCGTTCGACACGGACGGGTGGTATCGCACCGGCGATGTGGGTGTACTCGACGGCGACGGTTACCTCACCATTGTCGATCGGATTTCCGACGTCATCATTCGAGGTGGTGAGAACATCTCAGCCCAGGAGGTGGAGGAGATCCTTTTGGGCATCGACGTCATCGCCGAAGTCGCCGTGGTCGCCGAACCGGATACTCGCCTCGGCGAGCGGGCAGCAGCCATCGTGCGCATGCGGGAGGGCGCGACTCCGCCGACGTTGGAGCAGGTACGCGCGCACTTCTCGGCTAGCCATCTCGCCCGGCAGAAGTGGCCGGAGTCGATCCGAGTCGTCAGCGAGTTCCCTCGCACTCCGTCGGGCAAGGTCCAAAAGTTTCGGCTGCGAGAGCAACTCCGGGCGGGGCACCTGGAGCACGAGTTGCGTGAAGGCTGAGCTCATGAGACATCGTTGGACGGTATCGCAGCGACACGCCTTGACTTCGATATGGGTCAGTTTTAGGGTGGTAGAACGACGTTCTGATTGGGGTGGGTATGGCGATAATTGACGGACAACGCTCGTACGTCGCCGGCCGCTGGGTTGAAGGTGTCCAATCGTTCGAGGTGGAAAACCCCGCCGACGAATCCTGCCTCGCCCAAGCCGGGGTCACCCCCTTGGCAGAAGTCCAGCGGGCCATCGCCGAGGCCCGGTCGTCGTTCGACCAGGGCGTGTGGGCGGATCGCCCGGTGGCGGAGCGGGCCAGGATCCTCAACATCTTCCTCGACCACGTCGAGGCGTCCCGAGAAACGCTCATCGACACGATCATGGGTGAAGCGGGCCAACCGCGTCCGATGGCCGAAGGGGCGCAGGTCACCATGGGATTGGCGCTCGGTCGACAGACCATCGACCTCTACCAATCGATGACGCACGAGGAAGCAAACCCAGTGCCGGTCGACGACCTGGTGCGCGGCAGAGTGGTCCTGAGCATCCGCCGCAACGAGCCGATCGGCGTCGTGAGCGCCATCACGCCGTACAACGGCGCCATCATCATGGCCTTTCAGAAGCTGATCCCCGCGCTGATGGCTGGCAATTCAGTGATCCTGCGGCCCAGTCCTCTCACGCCGCTCTCGTCGCTCGTCTTTGGGGCGGCCGCCGACGCGGCGGGACTGCCTGCAGGCGTCTTGAGCATCGTGATCGAGGAGGGCGCCGAGGGAGCGGAGCTTCTTACCTCCGATCCCGCCATCGACATGGTCTCGTTCACCGGTTCGACCGCCGTCGGGAGGCAGATCCTCACCCAAGCGGCTGCGACCGTGAAGCGCGTCTCCCTCGAGCTCGGTGGGAAGTCGGCCCAGGTCTATCTGGACGATGCCGTCGACCGCGTGGGACGTGGCGCCATGGCCGTGGTCGCCATGACAGCCGGACAGGCCTGCGTCGCCGCCACCCGAATGCTGGTTCCGAACTCCCGCAAGGCCGAAGTGATCGAGGCGGTCAGTGCCAGCTACGGCATGATCAAAGTCGGCGATCCGGCCGATCCATCGAACCTCATGGGCCCCGTCATCAGCGCCGCTCAGCGGGACCGCTGCGCCCGCTACATCGCTCTGGCCGAAGAACACGGCGCCAAGGTCGCCTGCGGTGGGGGTCGACCAGCGGGTCTCGACAAGGGCTACTACGTAGAGCCCACTGTCCTCGACCTGCCCGACAACGCCAACCCGGCCGCCCGGGACGAGATCTTCGGCCCTGTCATCGGAATCCTCGGCTACGAGGACCTCGATGACGCCGTGCGCATCGCAAACGACACCACCTACGGCTTGGCCGGCCAGGTCTACGGGGCCGACGTCGCCACCGCCACCGCGGTGGCGCGCCGCATACGGGCTGGAGCGGTAACCGTGAACAACGGCGTATTCAGTGCCTTCGCGGCTGGCGGAGGCTACAAGCAGAGCGGCCTCGGCCGCGAGCGGGGGCCCGAGGGCATTCGCGAATTCCAAGAGGTAAAGCACATGGCGATCGGAGAGTTGCAATGAACGAAACCCTGAACCTTGACTGGCTCATCTCAGTCGATGATCACATCCTCGAGCCGCCGAACGTGTGGGTCGACCGCGTCGCAACCAAAGACAGGGATCGTGCTCCGCACATGGAGACCATCGATGGACTCGAATACTGGATCTACGACGGCAAGCGGTTCCCCACCGTTGGCCTGAGCGCCGTGGTCGGAAAGACGAAGGAGGAGTTCAGCCCGGAGCCCCTCAACTACTCGGACATGCGGCCCGGGTGTTACGACCCGAAGGCCCGCATCGAAGACATGGACCGCTCGGGCGTCCTCGCCTCGCTGTGCTTCCCCACCATTACCCGCTTCTGCGGTCAACTGTTCATGGACGCCAGCGACCGCGAGTTCGGTTTCCAATGCCTGCAGCATTACAACGATTGGCTGGTCGAGGAATGGTGTGGCGCCGCGCCGGGTCGCTACATCCCCCTCATACTGATTCCCATGTGGGATCCGCCACGCGCCGCCAAGGAGATGGAGCGCATGGCGGCCAAGGGCGTCACCGCCTTCGCCTTCTCGGAAAATCCCGAGCCTCTGGGTCTGCCGACGATCCACGATGCGAACCACTACTGGGATCCCGTGATGGAGGCGGCAAACGAGTTGGAGATGGTGGTCTGCATGCACGTCGGCTCGTCGTCCACCCTGCCGCAGATTGCCAAGGACGCTCCGTTCATGGCCAACCTCACCTGGGGCGCCTCGCGGACGTCGGGGACCATGTTGGCCTGGTTGTTCAGCGGCCTCTTCCAACGATTCCCGAATCTGAAGATCGCCCTTTCGGAGGGCGAAGTGGGCTGGATCCCGTACTTCCTCGAACGGGCCGAGCAGGTCCTCGACAAGCAGCGGTACTGGGTCCTGCGCGGCCAGGAATTCGCCGGCCACGCGACGACAGACGTCGACCTCGACCAACTCGACATCCGGGGGTCCTTCCGCGATCACGTCTTCGGCTGCTTCATCGAGGATTACCACGGTGTGGCAAGCATCCACGAGATCGGCGAGAACAATGTGATGTGCGAGACCGACTACCCCCACTCCGACTCGACCTGGCCTGACTGCATCGGTACGGCCAAGCGGGTGATCAAAGACCTGCCACCTGAGCTTCAATACAAGCTCCTCCGAGGCAACGCAGAACGGCTCTACCGCTTCACACCGGCCGAGCCCCCCACCGTCAAGCCGATCGGCGCCTGACGTGACGGGATCGGATGGCGAATGGTCTGCCGTCATCGACCACGAGCGGTGCATCGGGTCTGGCCTTTGCGTCACCTACGCGCCGGGCACATTCGAGCAGAACGACGATGCGAGAGCGGTTCTGCGCACGCCGTCAACTGATCACCTCGATGAGATACGGGCCGCGGTTGAGGCCTGCCCGACCGGAGCCATCGCGCTCACCGTGCACGAGAGAAATGGATCCGATGAGGCTTGAGGGCAAGAACACCGTCATTACAGGAGCCGGTTCGGGTGTCGGCCGGGCCTCGGCACTCCGTTTCGCGGAAGAGGGCGCCCGGGTCGTCTGTGCCGACCTCGATGTCGACCGGGCCAAGCAGACGGTCAGACTCATCGAAGAAGCCGGTGGCACGGCTGTCCCGGTTGGCGCGGACGTATCAGTCGAAGCCGATGTCATCACCATGCTCGGGCTGGCCGTCGACCAGTTCGGACAGCTCGACATCGTCTACAACAATGTTGGCATACCCACTCCCCGTCTCGGCATGGTCTTCGAAGACCACACGTACGAGGATTTCCAGCGCCTGATCGCCGTCAATCTGGGTGGCGTCTTCCTGGGCTCCAAGCACGCCGTCCTTCGATTCAAGGAGCAGGGCGGCGGCGGGGTGATCCTGAACACCGGCTCGGTGGCGGGCCTCGTCGGTTGGGGCGGTGCTGTCTACGGCTCTACCAAGGGTGGCGTGCATCTCCTCACCAAGGCGGTGGCCATTGAGGCGGCCCCGTTCGGGATCCGTGTGAACGCCATCTGCCCGGCCGGAATGCCCTATACGAACTTCATGGCCGCCGGGGGTGTCGATCTCCCACCAGAGGCAATCGAGCAACTGGGTGCCAGCCATCCGCTGGGAAAGCCCATCACCGCCGAGGACTGCGCCGAGGCGGCCGTTTTCTTGTGCAGTGATGAAGCCATGAATATCACGGGCGTCCTGCTCCCCGTCGACGGAGGCTACGTCGCCAGATGACAGACATCCATACCCCAGCGCTCGATCGTGATCGGCTCCGCGAGCTTTTCGATCTGCGAAACAACGTCAACTTGGACGCTGGCGGCTACTACGCCGATGACCCCTACCCCCGGTGGCGCGAACTGCGCACCCAGGCTGCGATCCATCCGGGCACTGTGCATGAACTGACGGGGTATGAAGGCGACGCAATGTTCCACGGGCTGCCCTTCCCTGACCGCCCGCACTTCTCGACCTTTTCCTACGCCGTGTGCGATGCCGCCTACCGCAACCCCGAGGTGTTCGCCTCCTCGCCCGGCGCGGCCGATGGATCGCCTGACGACATCGGGTACGAGCAAAGCCTGCTCATGATGGGTGGTACCAAGCACCGCCGCTACAGGTCCCTGGTGCAGCCATCGTTCATGCCCGCCAAAGCGCAGTGGTGGATCCAAAACTGGATCGAAGAGACGGTCAACACCCTCATCGACGCCATCGTGGCCGAAGGACGGGCTGAACTGAACGTCGACTTCTGCGCCGCCATCCCGGTCCTGACGATCACGGGCAGCTTCGGCATCTCCGTTGAGGAGGCGCTCGAAGTCCGGGCCTCGCTTGCCAACCCGATGTCGCTGGTTGAGCACCTGGCCCCTGTCGTCGCGGCCCGTCGTGAGAAGCCACAGGATGACCTCATCAGCGTGCTTGTCCAAGCCGAGATCACCGAGGAAGACGGCAGCAAGCACCGGCTGTCGGACCCCGAGATCTACTCCTTCGCCGTCCTGCTCCTGATGGCCGGCTCCGGCACGACGTGGAAGCAGATGGGCATCACCCTGGCCGCCCTATTGGACCGCCCGGCACTCCTCGGCTCCATCCGAGCGGACCGCACCCTGCTCAAGGGAGCGATCGAGGAGTCCCTGCGCTGGATGCCGACCGATCCGATGTTCTCGCGTTGGGTCGCCGAGGACATCGATTTCTACGGCGTCCATCTGCCCAAGGGGTCCGTGCTGCACCTGTGCATCGGCGCCGCCAACCGTGATCCCGAACGATGGGAACGTCCGGACGAATACGACCCGCTCCGGCCGTTGAAGCCCGCTCTCGGCTTCGGCAGCGGTCCACACGTCTGCCTCGGCATGCACGTGGCGCGAGCCGAAATGTCGGTCGGGATCGGCGCCCTCCTCGACCGGCTCCCGAATTTGCGGTTGGATACCGAGGCCGCCCCGCCTTGCCCTGTCGGCCTGTACGAAAGGGGGGTCATGGAGATCCCGGTGGTGTTCGACGCATGACTGAACCGGACTACACCCAACCGGATGTCACCCTGCTCGGAGAGGACCACATCCGGGCGTATCGAGAGTCGGGCGGGGAGATTGGTTACCTCTGGAACGGCGTCCCGACGCTTCTTCTCACGACGACCGGCCGTAAGAGCGGGCAGCCACGGACCTCCGCCCTCATTTTCGGGCGGGACGGGGACGACTATCTCGTGGTCGCGTCCATGGGCGGTGCACCCGAGCACCCCCAGTGGTATCGCAACCTGACGGCCAACCCGAACGTCGAAATCCAGGTCAAGGCCGAGCGCATACCCGTGGTGGCCAAAACCGCTTCACCGGAAGACAAGCCCCGTCTGTGGTCGATCGTGAGTGGCGTGTGGCCCAACTACGACGTCTACACGACGCGAACAGATCGCGACATCCCCGTGGTCGTGTTGACGCCAACCACCGATGGATGAAGGGGCATTCGACGGCATACGCGTCGTAGAACTGGCCCAGTGGGTCTTCGTTCCCGTCGCGGGCGCCCTCCTGGCCGACTGGGGTGCCGACGTTGTCCGCATCGATCGCCTCGACGGTGACCCCTATCGGGGTCTGGCTACCCAGGGCATCGGATCCGACAGCGGGGGGATAAACCTCTCGGTGGCTCTGGCCAACCGGGGCAAGCGCTCGGTCGCTCTCGACCTGCGCAGCGACGACGGCCAGCGCGTGCTCCACCAACTCCTCGCCAATGCCGACGTCTTCTTGACCAGCTTCCGACCCGATGCCCTCGATCGCCTCGGCCTGGACGCCGATGCGCTCCGTACGCGCTACCCGACACTCGTCTACGCCCGGGGCAACGGCTACGGCGTCCGGGGTCCCGACGCCGGCATGGCCGGCTACGACGCCTCGGCCTACTGGGCCCGGGGTGGAATCGCCCATGTTCTGACCCCGGCCGATCGCGACTACCCGATCTCCCCTCGCGGCGCCATGGGTGACCGCAACGGGGGGATGGCGCTTGCCTTCGGCATCGCTGGCGCGCTGCTGAAGCGCTCGCGCACCGGGGTGGGCTCCGTGGTCGACGTCTCCCTCCTGGCCACGGCAATGTGGACCGCGTCATCCGATCTCCTGTCCGCGTTGCAGGGTGGTGAGCCTCGGGCCGTGGGCGGGCGTGGACCCATTGTCAATCCGCTCATCGGCACATTCATCACGGCGGACGGCCGCCATATCCAGCTCGTGTTCCTCGAGTCCGACCGCTACTGGGGTCCGTTGTGCGACCTCATCGAGCGTCCCGATCTCCGTGACGACCCGCGTTTCATCGACCACCACGCCCGGGACGCCAACCGGCTTGCGTGTGTCGCCGCGCTCGACGAGGTCTTCGCCGGCCGCACCTACGAAGAATGGAAGCAGCTCCTGCGTCAACTCGACGCGCCGTGGTCACCGGTGCAGTCGATCGAAGAGCTTCTCACCGACCCGCAGGTACTCGCCAACGACTACCTCGGCGAAGTGGTGATCGAGGGCGGCCCGACCTACCGGTTACCGACCGTCCCCGTGCAGTTCGATGAACGGCCGCCTGCGCTGCGGCCGGCGCCGGAGCACGGCGAACACACCGAGGCCATCCTTTTGGAGCTTGGGTACGAATGGGATGACATCATCCGCCTCAAGGAAACCTCCGTCATCCCGTGAACAGCCAGCGCCCCGTCCCGCTCCCGGACGAGCGCTCGGCTCCGTACTGGTCGGCCGCGGCGGAGCACGTTCTCGCCATCGCACGTTGCTCTCGGTGTGGTCAACTGTCGCACCCACCCGACATCGTGTGCCCTCGTTGCCACCACCCAGAGCCGGGATTCACCTTCGAGCCAGTGAGCGGAGAGGGCACCCTACGCTCCTGGGTGATCCTCCATCAGTCCTTCCTCCCTGGCTTCGACACGCTGCTCCCGCTGGTGTTGGTCGACGTCGCCCTCGACGAGCAGTCCGACGTGCGCCTCATCGGCCGCCTGCTCGATGGCCCAGACGCTCCCTTGGCCCTGGGCAGGCGGGTGCGCGTCGCATTCGAGGACCTTGCTCCTGACATCGCCGTGCCGGCCTTCACACTCGCATGAGCTCGCCGTTTCTGGCCCGCAATCGTGTCGCAGTCGTCGGCTACGCCCAGAGCGACATCGTGAAGCATGCGGACCGCTCGCTGGGCATCCTCGCCCTGGACACTGCGAAGGAGGCAATCGCCGATGCCGGCCTGCGCCCAGACCAGATTGACGGCTTCACGTCGAGTGCCCTGTTTCCCTCCGCCGGCGACCACGCCATTGAAGACGGCATCAGCACCGTGTCGTCCGCCTGGTTGGCGCAGCACCTCGGCGTGAATCCTCGGTTTGCTTCCGGTTTCCAGGGCCACGGCCAGTTGCCGGGCTCCGTCGCTCTCGCCGTCAACGCGATCGCCAGCGGAGCCGCCGACTATGTCCTCGTGCACCGTGCCCTGCACAATCCGGCCGGGAGTTACCACGGGAACCCCATGCAGCAGGCGGCCGGCGCCATGCAGTGGTGCGTTCCGCAGGGCTACTTCGGGCCGCTCGCCATGATCGGCCTCACCTACAACGAATACCTTCAGCGCTTCGGCGCGTCGCCCGACGCCATGGCGGCAGTGCTCGTCGAAGCACGGAAGAATGGCGCCCGCATACCCTGGTCGTTTTGGCACGACCGCCCACTGGCGCGACAGGACTATCTCGATTCGCCGGTTCTTGCCGATCCGATCCGACGGCTGGACTGCGACATCCCTGTTGACGGCGTCGCTGCCTTTGTCCTCACCTCGGCCGAGCGGGCCAGGGATCTGCCCCATCGACCGGTGTACATTTCGGGCTATGCCAGTGGCAGCCCCACGCGGCCTCGGCTACCCCTCCATTGGCCTCTCGACGATCTCTATGAGACCGGCGCCGAGACGGCGCGGCGGCTGTGGCAGGCCGCGGGGGTCGGACCGGGCGATATCGACCTCCCCCAGCTCTACGACGGTTTCTCCCCATTTGTCTACCTCTGGCTCGAGGTCCTCGGGTTCTGCCCGGTCGGAGAGGCTCATCTCTTCGTCCAAAATGGCGGCATCGACAGCGACTCGCCGACTGGGTTGCCGGTGCTCTCCGGTGGAGGTGCCTTGGGTAACGGACGCATGCACGGCATCCCGCAAATGCTCGAGTGCTACCTCCAGCTCTCCGACCGCGCCGGTACGCGCCAGCGCCAGGGGGTCTCGATCGGTCTGGCCTGTCATTCCTCCCCTCACCTCGGTGGTGCGGTCGTGTACAGCACGAGTGCATTTTCGTGAATCGATAGGCTGAGTCCAGTGGTCCCAGCCATGCCGGAACTTGACCAACGAGATGAAGTCACGGAGTCGGGGCTCGACACCGGCCCGCGATCAAAAATTCTTGCCGCCGGCCGGCTTCTCATTGCGACAAATGGCGCCGACTTCACGACCCAAGCCGTCATCCAGGAAGCAGGCGTCGCCCTCCAGACCTTCTACCGGTACTTCAAGAGCAAGGACCAACTGCTCCTCGCCCTGATCGGAGACCTCATCAGGGAACACTGCGTTGTCCTGGTGACGGGGGCCGGGAGCGTCACGGACCCGACGGAGCGACTCGAGATGTACGTCCGGACGACGCTCTCGCCGATCCACATCCCCGACCAACTGGCCGGCGCGCGATTCATCACAGCGGAGCACTGGCGCCTGCACCAGACGTTCCCGGCAGAGGTCTGGGCGGCCACGCAGCCCTTCAGCGACCTTATCCGGGCTGAACTCGAGGCGGGGTCGGCCGCCGGCACGCTGGCTCCACGCAACCCTGAGCGGGATGCGTGGTTGATGACCAAGACCATTATCGGTGCCTACCATCACTGCGCGTTCCAGCCCGACGATCCCGCCATGGCCACGATCGATGACGACGTCTGGAACTTCTGCCTGGCCGCCGCGGGTGGGGTACCTCCAAATCGGGAGTGAGGGCAGCGCATGAGCCGCTATCGATGCGAGCACGGGACGGCACATATCTCACTTGACGAAGGGAAGGTGAATGCGCTCGGGAGTGCGTCGATGGCCGCCGTCAACGAACACCTGGATCACGCCATGCTGGACCAAGCCTCTGCCGTGATCGTCTCAGGTCGGAACGGAGTGTTCTCCGCCGGATTCGATCTGAGCGAACTGCGATCAGAGGCCTCCGCGCCCGACAGACTGCGCCGACAACTGATCGACCTGGTTCTACGGATCTTCACCTTCGAGTGCCCGATCGTCATGGCGTGCACCGGCCATGCGTTAGCCGCCGGTGCTGCGCTTCTTCTCGCCGGTGACCGCCGGATCGGGCTTAATGGGCCCTTCAAGCTGGGCTTTAACGAGGCGACTCTCGGTGTCTCCATTTCAGCCGTCACCGTCGAACTTGCCCGCTACCGGATGCCGATGCCCTGGTTCGAATCCATTGTCTCGGGGGACACCTTCGCCCCTCCGGACGCACGGATTGCCGGGTTCCTGGATCACGTCGTGGACGACGACGCCGAACTGACCCGTGAGGCACTTGCGGCAGCTGAAGCGCTTGGCCGTATTCCCAGTCACACCTTCCATGAGATGCGGCGGCTCGCACGCGGGCCCACCGTCGACGACATGCAGCGGGAACGAAGCAGGCTCACCGCTCCTCCATGATTCGGATCCGTCCGTTCCCTCTGCAATAGGGATTGGCCCCGTAGAATTCGATATTGACGTCAAATCTGGTTATTCTTCGATCCAGGGAGGCCGGGGCGTCGTGATCGCACCGTCCCGACCCTCACGAAGGTGGCAAACCATGACTGAATTCAAGCTCTTCGATTTCGATAGCCATTATTACGAGGCTCTCGACGCATTTACTCGCCATGTGGATCCCGCGTTGGGCTCCCGGGGCGCCCGCTTCGAGGTGGTCGATGGCCGGACCCGCTTCATGGTGGGCGGCGAAATCAATCGCTACATTGCCAACCCCACCTTTGATCCGGTGGCTCGTCCGGGAGCACTCCACTCCTGGTACCGGGGAAACCCCGACCGAAAGACGCTACGAGAAGCCTTTGGCGATCTCGAGCCCATTCGGCCCGAGTACCGCGATCGCGACCGACGGCTGGAAGTGATGGACGAGCAGGGCGTGGGCGCCACCCTCTTGTTTCCCACTTTGGGCGTGGGCTTGGAGGAGGCCCTCAAGAGCGATCCCGAGGCCGCCGGCAAGGTGTTCAGCGGCTTCAACCTCTGGCTGGAAGAAGATTGGGGATACCGCTATCAGGATCGCATCTTCGCCGTACCCACCATCCCCCTGCTCGATCCCCAATTCGCCCATGACGAACTCGCCAGGCTCCTGGGTCGAGGAGCTCTCGTAGTGAACATACGCAATGCGCCGGTGCCGCTTCCCAGCGGCGCATTCCGTTCTCCGTTCGATCCGTTGTACGACGCGTTCTGGGGCCTGGCCGCCGAGAGCGGTGTCGTGGTGGCGACCCATGCCGGGGTCGAGGGGTATGACGTCATCGTCAACATGTGGGAGGACAGCACGGAGAGCGCCGTCTTTCGCTCGCCGTTGCGAGGAGTTATCTCGAAGGGTCGGGCCGTCGCCGACTTCTATGGCGCCGCCATCTGCCAGCTCATCTTCGAGCGTTTTCCGAGCCTCCGGATGGCCAGTGTCGAAAACGGTGCCTCATGGGCACCCGACCTGCTCCATCGCCTGCAGGATGCCGCCAATCGCAGTCCCGGATACTTCAAGACGGAGCCCTCGGAGATCTTCTCGAACCATATCTGGCTCACGCCATTTTGGGAAGACGATCTCCAGTCGTTGTCCCAGGTCATCGCCGTAGAGCAGATGCTCCTGGGCTCGGACTGGCCCCACGCCGAGGGCGTGGTACAGCCCGTCGACTTCGTGAACGATGCCTTGAGGTGGGCCGACGATTCAACCAAGCGCCGCATTGGTCGGGAGAACGCAGAGCGCTTGCTCGGCGTCCACATCCCGTGACCACGGGCCCAGTGACCGCCGCTGAGCTCCTGCTCCAACACCGTGACCGCGACGAGGTCGCCCTCTATTTCGAAGACCGAACCGTCACCTACCGGGAGTGGATCGACCAATCGCTGCGGCGAGCCGCCCTGTGGCAAGGAATTCGCGATCCGGTCCAGCCCCCTCATATCGGAGTGCTGCTCGATAACACTCCCGACTACCTCTTCTGGCTGGGCGCGGCCGCTCTCTCAGGAGCGGTGATCGTGGGTGTGAACTCCACCTACCGCGGGGACGAACTGCTCCGTCTGATCGATCATTCCGACTGCCAGGTCGTGGTCACGTCGAGCGTGTACGGCGGACTGCTCGACGACGCCGGATTTGCCATGGACCCTCAGCGGGTGTTGCGCACCGACACAGACGGCTACCGATCACTGCTGGCGAGCGTCGGATCGGAGATCGATTCCCCGCCTCCCCGAGACGACGATCTGTTCCTCCTCATCTTCACCTCGGGATCGACCAGCTTTCCCAAGGCCGTCCGGTGCACCCAGGGTCGCTTCGCCCGGACAGGTGGGCACGTGGCGACCGTCGCTGCTCTCGGTGACGGCGACGGCGACGCCATCTACTCCCCGCTTCCGTTCTTTCATTCGAGCTCCCTGTTCACTGGCCTCGCGGCGTCACTCGCCTCGGGCGTTCCTCTCGGGACGAGGTCGAAATTCTCGGCCTCGAAGACGATGGACGACGTACGACGGACGGGCACGACCGTCATGACCTACACCGGCAAGGTTCTCAACTACCTCCTGGCCGTACCCGAGCGCAGCGACGACTCTCAAACCACTCTCCGGCTTGCCATCGGCAATGAGGCCTCGTTCAATGACATCCGCGCCTTCGCGCAACGATTCAACTGCCAGGTGCGCGACAGCTACGGCTCCACCGAAGGCGTCATCATCATCCGGCGTGACGCCTCCATGCCGGAGGGCGCACTCGGAACGGCCGACGATCACATCGTCGTGCTCGACCCCGAGACTGGTGAGCAATGTCCCCCAATCGAGCGCGCACCAGATGGAACCATCCTCAACGCAGCCGAAGCGACCGGTGAAATCGTGAATCTCTCGCCCGGACAGGGCTTCGAGGGGTATTACCGCAACGACGAGGCCACCAGCGAACGGTTCCGCCAGGGCCGTTACTGGTCCGGGGACCTGGCGTACCGCGACGCGCAAGGGTGGTTCTACTTCGCCGGCCGATCGAACGAGTGGCTCCGGGTGGACGGCGAGAATTTCGCGGCCGGCGTCGTCGAGTCCATCATCGGGCGGTTCGGGGCGGCGCGCACGGCGGTGATCTACGCCGTCCCGGACGCGCCGGTCGGCGATCGGGTGATGACTGCGCTCGAGCTCGACGATCTGGAGAGTTTCGACATCGAGGAATTCGAGCAGTTCCTCCAGGGCCAGCCCGACCTGGGGCCGAAGTGGGTTCCGGCCTTTGTGCGCCTCAGCAAGGAGTTGCCCAAACTGGCCAGCCTAAAGGTGGACAAGACTCGGCTCCGACGCGAGGCATGGCTGGTCGACCCGGTCTACTGGAGACCGAACCGGGGCGATCCGCTACGACCGCTCACCGGAGCAGATCGCGATCGCTTGGGCGATCTCCTCGGCTGAGCCTCCGACAAAAGCCCGCAGATCGACAGAGGAGATCACAATGACCGAAGGTGGTGCAGCACCCGAACTGCTGACCAGTGGCTTGGTGTTTGGCGAAGGGCCTCGGTGGCGGGATGATCGCTTGTGGTTCTCGGACATGCACGGCGAGGCCGTCTGGACCGTCGACCTGTCCGGAAAGCGAGAGTTGGTGGTGGAGCTGCCCCGCCGGCGCCCGTCGGGGCTCGGCTTCCTTCCGGGCGGAGATCTCCTCATCGTGTCCATGCTGGAGAGGGAGATCCTCCGCTGGAACGGATCGACGGTAGCGGTGCATGCGGACCTGAGCCCACTGATCCCCGATCCCTGCAACGATATGGTCGTCGACGGTGAGGGACGGGCCTACGTCGGATCATTCCCCCCTCCTTCCTCCCCCGATGGATCGATCATCCTCGTCGAGCCGGATGGGAACGCCCGCGTGGCCGCGGAGAACGTGACCTTTCCCAATGGGACGGTGATCACTCCCGACGGTGCCGTGCTGATCGTGGCCGAATCCCTCGGCAGGCGATTGACCGCCTTCGACATCTCCGACAGTGGCTCACTGACAAATCGTCGGGTCTTCGCCGACTGTCCTGGCCGAGGGCCGGATGGAATCTGCCTCGATGAGGAGGGGGCCGTCTGGGCCGCCATGCCCCTGGCCGGAGAGTTCCAACGCATCCTGGCGGGTGGCGCCGTCGCCGACACCATCCCTGTCGAAGGACGAATGGCCATTGCCTGCGCCCTGGGCGGACCGGGGCGTCGGACGCTGTTCCTGTTGTCGGCTACCGACCACTCGCCGGAGGCGTTGCAGGGGACTCGTGAGGCGCGCATCGACGTCGTCCGCGTCCGGGTGGGAGGGGCGGGAATACCGTGACCGACCTGGTTGACGACGACGGCCGGAAGCTGATTGGAAAGGTTGCCCTCGTCACCGGTGCGGCTCGCGGCCAGGGTCGGGCGATCGCACAGCGCCTGGGCCGGGCGGGCGTCAAGGTCATCGCCGGCGATGTAGCCGACGAGGGACTGGACGTACTGGACTCCGAGCTCGGCCCCGGAGTGCTGACGGCGCGGCTCGACGTGCGCGATGAGGACTCCTGGAGCCGCATCGTGGAACAGGGTCTCCGCCATTTCGGCCGCCTCGACATCCTGGTCAACAACGCCGGCGTTCTTCGTCGCTCTTCGCTCCTCGAAGAGACGGCCGAGGTGTTCGAAGACGTGTGGCGGACGAACTGCCTTGGCGCCTTTCTCGGGATACGTGCCGTCGTTCCGCCGATGCGTAGTAGTGGAGGCGGCGCAATCGTCAACACGTCCTCGACGGCCGGGATATCCGCCTGGCCGGACCATGCCGCCTACGGATCCTCGAAATGGGCCGTGAGGGGCCTGACCCGTGTCGCCGCACTCGAGCTGGCCCGCCACGGGATACGGGTGAACGCCCTTCTGCCCGGGCCAATCGACACACCGATGGTCATCGATCCGACGGACCCCGGCGCCAGCGAGCGTCTTTCGCAGACGCCTCTCGGGCGTATCGGCCGACCGGCCGACGTGGCGGACGCGGTCCTCTTTCTCGTGTCGGCTCACTCCTCGTTCATCACCGGCACCGAGCTGGTCATCGATGGAGGGCAGACGGCAGGCGCAGTATCGACCTCAGCCCAGCGCTGACTGGTCGAGAAAAGAGATCCTCCTGGCGGAGAAGCGCCAGCCGCCCTCGACTCGTACCAGCGTGTCGTCGTACCAGCCGAGGCGGGTCGTGCCTTTTTCGGTGTTCCAGAAGAGAAAGGTCGACGTGGCCGACAGCGCATCGCCATCGAGGTCACCGCGGATCACCGGCAGGTTGGCGACGTGGAGACCACGGGGGGCCGAGGCCGTCAGGCCCCGCCGCTTCTCCCGGCTGTCGAGAGCATTTCCGTCGATGTCGAGGACGGCGTCCTCGGTAAACAGGTCCAGCCACTCCTCGACGATCAAGCGATCGAGCAACATTCCGTAGCTTGCCAGCAGGTTATGGACCGACTGCAGCGCGGAACTGCTCACGGCCGGTTGGAAGGCCCATTCGGCGTCAGGAACGTCGAGCGTCGAACCCGGAACCGCCAGCCGGCGAGAGTGCGGACAAGCTGGTCGTCGTACCAGCCGATCCGGGTTTCGTGGGACACCTGGTCGACGAAGAGGAAGCTCTGCTCGACGGTGGCCTCGTCACCCGCCACCTCGATCAGGGGCGCGGAGGTCAGATGGAGACCCGGAGGCGCACCTTTTGCCATCCCCAACAGTCCCTCGGGGCCGTCGAAGCTCCTCCCGTAGACTTCGAAGCGGCCGTCGGACGTGAACAGCTCCACCCAGCCGGCATGATCGGCACGGTCGAGACGGTTGCTGTAAGTAGCCAGCAAGACATTGATATCGGCCAAGTCACGCTCGGAATCGCTCATTGCACCCTCTCCTTCTGGCTACCACACCCGTGCGAGTTCTTCGAGCGAGTGCTGGTCGAGTGGTTCGGCAATCAAGGTGGTGACCGGACCCGATCGCCATAGCGCGAGGCGCTCGGCCACCATCGCGCTCGACCCGACCAGGGCGAGATCGTCCACCATTTCATGGGTGAGGGCACGGCTCGCCCCATCGCGGTCGCCCGAGAGGTAGCGGTCCTGAATTTCGTCCGCCTCGGACGCGAACCCGTAACGAGTCACCAGCGCGTGGTAGAAGTTCTTCCCCCGTGCCCCCATGCCTCCGATGTGTAGCGCCAGGCGGGGCCTGACCGCCTCCCGGGCCCGGTCGATATCGTCGTCGATGGCCACGAGGACGGTCGGCGCAATGGCGAATCCGGGCTTGGCGGCCGCCAGGAGGTCCCCCCAGGCCTGGTCCCACCGCGACGGGCTCCACAGGTAGGGCAGGACGCCGTCAGCCACATCGACGGCCAGCGAGACGTTCCTCGGGCCGATGGCAGCAATGAGAATTGGGGGTGGCGGCACGGCGCGGATCGTGCTCCGGAGCGGCTTCCCCAACCCGGTTGAACCTTCGCCCACGAAAGGGACGTGGTACTCGTCCCCTTCGTATTCGACGCGCCGGTCGGCTGCCATGGCCAGCCGGAGCACCTCGACGTACTCTCTCGTCTTGGCCAGAGGCTTCCCGAAGGGCACGCCGTGCCATCCCTCGACGACCTGAGGTCCCGAGACGCCCAGGCCGAGCTGGAGGCGACCCCAGGAGAGCCCCTGGAGGGTGAGCGCCGTCATCGCGGTGGCCGCCGGGGTCCGGGCCGCAATTTGGGCGATGGCGGTGCCGAGCCCGATCGACTCGGTGGCCGCCGCGATGTAGGCCAAGGGGGTGAATGCATCTTGGCCCCAGGCCTCCGACGACCAGATCGAGTGATAGCCGAGCTCCTCGGCCAAGGCTGCCGTCTCGATCAGTCGAGCCCCGGTCAACTGCGCACCACCCAGGCTCAGCCCGAGCTGCGTCTCACCGTCGAGGCTCATTTCTTGGCGAACATGCGGTCGACGATCCGGCGGTGCTCGGCGCTGGCGCTCGAAACCCCCTCGGCGGCGATGGCAAAGTCCAGCACGTCCAGAATGGACCGGTCGAGGTGACGATTGATCGCCCGCTTGGTGTCACGAAGCGCCTGGGCGGGCTGCTTGGCCAGCCGGTGCGCCAATGCCACGGCTTCGTCGACCGACGCCCCGTCCGCCACCACCCGGTTGGCAAAGCCAAGGTTCACGGCCTCCGCGGCGGGGATGCGGTCGCCCGTGAACAGGTACTCCTTCGCCTTGAGCAGACTGGTCAGCGCGGGCCAGGTGATGGCTCCCCCGTCCCCGGCCACCAGGCCCACCGAGACGTGGGGATCGCACAGGTAGGCGCTGGCCTCGATGAGGACGATGTCGCAAAGGCCGGCCAAGCTGCATCCCAGTCCGACCGCCGGGCCGTTGACGGCCGCGATGAGGGGGAGGGGGAACGCGGCCATGGATCGGACGATGCTGGCCCCTTCGCGGAGCGTCTCGTTCCGGTACTGCTCTGACTCGTTCATCTTGATGAGGACCTCACCGTCGCCCCCAGCGCAGAACGCCCTCCCGTTGCCGGTGAGGACAACGGCCCGGCAGCCGTCGTCGGCGGCGATCTCTTCCCAAATGGTGGCCAAGCGGGCGTGCAGCACCGCATCAGCGGCATTCAGTGAATCCGGCCGGTTCAGCCGAAGAATGCGGACCGCGCCATCGTCTTCCACAACAATTGGCTCTTCTACGATCGCCGTCTGGGGCCTTTGCTCTTCCACTGACTCGACGTTAGTAAATATTGACGTCGATGTCGATATAGGATTGAGACGAGGTCCCGGGAGTAGGGAGGCAGCACAGCAATGAACCTCAATGGAAGGGCAATGGGCGCGGTCGAACGCCTCCATTCTGCGCGCTAAATCTCATGCCCGACCTCGATGAACGCCTCTTGCTCCGCCGCACTGCCCAGGAGGTCTTCGCCGCCGATCCGTCCATCGAGGACATCGGCCAATTGGGCTGGCTCGGCCTCCTCACGGCCGAGGACGCCGGCGGGGAAGGGTGGTACCCCTACGAGGCTGCCTTGATCGCCCTGGAGGGGGGCCGGGCCGGATCCGCGTCCACCTGGTTCATGACCGCCCTGGCCGCTGGCATCCTTTCGCGCACGCCGGAGGGCCACAAGGAAATCGCTGCCCTCCTCTCGGGTGATCGGGTGGGGGCGTTCGCCAGCGCACCCCTGCTCACCATGACGGCCGGGACCGTGACCGGCACGGTCAGTCGCGTCCTGTCGGAACAGGCACCGGACATGGTGGTGCTCGCCGGCGGTCCCGCGCTTGGTCCGATGGTGGCGACCACCCAGCAACACGGGGTCGCGGTGCAGCCCAACGTGGAGACACTGGAGACCACGCGACTCCTCTTCAGCCTCACGCTCGATAGCGCACGAGTTGATCCCGTCGACCGCCAGGCGGTCGCGCCGCTCGAATTGTTGGCCACCGTGCTCCTCTCCGCCGACACGGTAGGTGCCGTTGGGCGGGCCGTGCAGATCGTCACCGACCACCTCGTGCAGCGCGAAGCGTTCGGCGTGCCCATCGCGAGCTTTCAGGTCGTCCAACACCGACTCGTCGATCTCACGCTCTTCCATAGCGCCAGCGAGGCCCTCGTCCTCAGCGCGGCCGGTGCGCTCGCCTTGGGCGAACCACGCGCCGAGCGCCTGGCCCTCGCCGCCCACACCTACGTCGGGAGCCGTGCCGTTGACGCCCTCGACGATTGCATCCAGCTCTCCGGTGGGATCGGCTTCACCTGGGAGTTCCCTGTCCACAACCTCCTCCGGCGCGCGTCGACCAATGCGGCACTGCTGAGGTCAGCGCGCACAAGCCGTCACCGGCTTGCCGCTGTACGGGGTTGGGACCAATGACCGTGAGGCCGTCGAAGGAGCAGTTGGACGCGCACCGCAGTCGGGTCTGTTCCGTCATTGCCACATCCGCACCCACCGCAGAGGCGCGCGAGGGTCACCGGGCGCCGACGACACCCGAAGAGGAGATCGCCCTCCGTCAGTGGTATCGGACCATGTTCGCGGAAAGGTTGAGTGGGGCGAGCTGGCCACAGGAGTGGGGTGGGAACACCGATCATCATCCGCTGTACGACGTGATCACCCTCGAGGAGCTCATACGGGCCCGGGTCCCGAGGCCCCTCGACCAGGTCAATCTGGCCAGTGGAGTCTTGTTGGCCTTCGGAACGGATGGGCAGAAAGCGAAGTACCTGCCGCGCATCAGGTCTGCTGAGGACATCTGGTGCCAACTGTTCAGCGAGCCGGGGGCCGGCAGCGATCTCGCCGGCGTGCAGACGCGAGCCACTCCCCGTGATGACGGATCCTTCGTCCTTTCGGGCCAGAAGACCTGGACGACTGACGGGCATTGGGCCCAGATGGGATTGGCGCTGGCTCGCACTTCGCCCGGTCCGAGTCGCCACGCCGGGCTCACAGTCTTTGCAGTACCGATGGACGCACCGGGCGTGGTTGTTCGACCGATCGAGACGATCGCCGGTGCCCACGAGTTCAATGAGACCTTCCTCGACGACGTGATCCTTCCGGCAGACTCCGTGCTTGGCGGCGTAGGCGACGGGTGGACGGTCGCCATGTCCGGCCTCGAGCTCGAGCGATTCGGGGTAGGAGGCAACGTGGCGCACCTGGCCATAATGATCGAAGACCTGGTCCAGTTGGCCCGCTCTCTTCAGGTCGGCGATGAAGCCGCCTTGGAGCAGGAGGACGTCCTCCGGACCATCTCCGAACTCGACGCCGAAGCCGAGGCAGCCACGGCATTCGTCGAACAGCACATTGAGCAGATGCTGGCCGGCCAAAAGGACGAAGGGGGCGGCGCCATGGCCAAGCTTCTGACCACGGAGACCTACGGCCGCATCGCGGCCTACGGCGTCCGCCTGGCCGATGAGGGTCAGCTCGGCGCCGAACCCGAGGCAGAGCTCAGTCGCCGTCGCCTCGAGGACGCCTGGTTGTGGTCCCGGGCTCTGACCATCTCTGGCGGTAGCTCCGAAATCATGCGGAACATCCTGGCCAAGCGTCGCCTCGGCCTGCCGGCAGGTGGTCGTCGGTGAACACGTTCGCCAGTCCCATTCGGCGGGCTGAAACCTGCTTCGCCGAGCGCCCGGCCCTGGTGGACATCCCGTCGGGCGTCGTGCACTCCTTCGGGGAGGTGGCGGCGCGTGCCCGCCGGATCGTCGCCCTGCTCCACCATTTGGGATTGCAGCAGGGCGAGCGGGTCGCCGTGCTGGCCGAGGGGTCACCCCGCTACGCCGAGCTCTATCAAGCCGTCCCCATGGGGGGCTTCGTGCTGGTCACGCTCAACAGCCGCTACACCTTGGCGGAACTGGAGGCGGCCTGCAACGACTGCGCCCCCCGCGTTCTTTTCACCGATCGTGCGGCGGAAGGTGTGGCGTCGCTGGCACCTTTGGTCCTTCCCATGGGACCTGGGCTCGACGGCATGCTGGTCGACCCTCCGACCCCCACCCGCTGGGAGGTCGACGAGGACGATCCGGCGGTGGTGTTCTACACCGGCGGCACGACGGATCGCGCCAAGGGGGTGGTGCTCAGCCATCGCAGCAAGTTGGCCGACGCCCTGTCCCTGATCACCTCGGTGGACCTCCACCACGAAGACCGCTGGCTGGTCATGAGCCCCATGTTCCACGCCGCCGGGTCGTTCAACATCCTGCCCTGCATCTGGGTGGGATCGACCCAGTACTTCCTGCCACGGTTCGATGCCGACGCCGCCCTCCGCGCCATCGAGTCCTATCGACTGACGATCACGTTCGGCGTACCCACCATGCTCCAGGCCCTGGCTGCCGCCCAACAGCGCCTCGGAGCGGACGTCTCCTCGCTACGACTGCTCGGCCACGGCGGCGCTCCGATCACCTCGTCTGTCCTGCGGGACACCATCGAGGCCTTTCCCACGACCGAGATCTGCTCCATGTACGGATCCACCGAGACTGCTCCCTTGGTAACGGTCGGGCGTCACCAGGAACAACAGATCGGGTCCGAGGAGGTGGCGAGCGCCGGAATCCCGGTCGTGGGGGTCGACGTCGACATCCTCGACCCAAACGGCGGCCCGGTCGAGTGCGGCGCAATCGGCGAAGTGGTGGTCACGGGACCGAATCTGATGAGCGGATACTGGAACAAGCCGGAGGCCACCGCGGAAGCGCTCCGCGCGGGCTCCTACTGGTCCGGGGATCTCGGAAGAGTCGACCGCAAGGGAAACCTCTACATCGTCGACCGAAGAAAGGACATGATCATTACCGGCGGGGAGAATGTCTATGGCGTCGAGGTCGAGGATGCACTCACCTCACACCCCGCCGTCGTGGAAGCGGCCGTCATAGGGGCACCGGACGACCGCTGGGGCGAGCTGGTCGTCGCAATTGTCGTCGTGACGAAAGAAGTCTCGGCCGAAGAGCTCGACCGCCATTGCCGGGACCACCTCGCCGGGTACAAGGTTCCTCGCCGCTACGTCATGCGCGAGGAACCGCTCCCCCGCTCAGCGGCCGGGAAGCTCTTGAAGCGCGAGCTACGGGCGGCGCTGCACTAAGAGCCCGCCTCAGGATCACTTGCGCGGTGCGAGGGCAACAGAGCCCTGCCGACTTCCGGGGGGGGCGGAAACCTTCGCGCAAGTGATCCTGACGCCGGCCTTTGCTGCATCACGTCACCCCGACCCGATCACATCACACCGACCCGACGGAGTGGCGCGTCCGTGGGCACTGCGCAAAGCACGGTAACCAGTTCGTGGTAGCTCCCGAAGAGAGCGTCCAGGGTGAGAGCTCGCCGTTGGTAGCGATGGTGGTCGTGCTCCCAGGTGAACCCGACGGCTCCCAGGACTTGCAGGGTCGCTTGCGTCACCCGGCGTGAGACTCGCCCGGCTAGGGCCTTCACCAGCATGGCGTCGTGGCGAGGCTCCGGATCATGGGCCCGGACCTGCTCTCCCATCACAACCACGCACCCGTTGCGAAGGCCCACGACGTCGACCTCGGCCGCGGCCAGCAGTTGCTGAAGGGCCGGAAAGCTCCCAATCGGAGCTCCGAACTGTGTGCGATCGATGGCGTAGGAAACGGCCAGCTGCATCAGGTGCTCGCAGACTCCGAGCATTTCCAACGCACAGGCGAGCCGGGCCACCCGCTGGGCCTCCACCCGGCGACCGCCAATGTCATCGACGGTGACGGGTCCCAGCGCGGAGATGGCCGCCGTCATGTTCACGCACGACGGATCGAGCGGCTGCGTACCGTCCTCGGAGAATGCTGCCGGACTTCCGACGAAGAGCGTCTCCTCACCGATATCCACCACAATCCGATCCGCCTGGATGCAGGCTCTGCTCAAGGTGGCTGCAACCCGTTCGCCGTGGCGGCAGGCCTGATACGAAGCCGTTGTGCCGAGGTCCTGAGGGCCCTCCGTCACCCCGAGCTGGTGGGCGATGAGCACGGCCAATGCCGGCGTAGTGGCCAAGCTTCGACCGTGGGCGCGAAAGAGAGCAGAGAAGGACTCGGCGCTGTATTCATCCGTCAGATCGAGGGACGGCACCCACTCGAGCTCATGCAGTGCGTCGGTTCCGGTGGGACTGCGGCGCAGAATGGACTCCGCCGTCCGCACGAATTCGTCATCCATGAGGCAGCCCGAGGAGGAAGCGGGCAATGGTCATGTACTGGATCTGCCTTGTGCCCCCGTAGATGGACACAGCTCTCGAGAACAGGTAATCCTCCTGCCAGGCACCCACGTCGGGTACGTCGGTTCCCAACACCAGATCGGGTCCCAGGATGAGCTGGGCGGCGTCATAGAGATTCTGCTCCGCCGACGTGAGGAGACTCTTCGACGGAGCTGCGGCCGGGCCCATGAACCGTCCGTCGGCCAGCTCGAGAACCGCGTGAGCCGAGGTGGCACGGAGTGCGAACAGGTCCAGCACGACATCGCCTATCACGTGTGCCACCGCCGGGGTCGCCACCGCCGCCAATTGATCGGCCACGGCCAGCAGACGCGTCTGGCGCAGCCATGCGAATGCGGCCCGTTCGCAGGAGAGGACATCGAGCGCGAAGGACCAGCCCTTCCCTTCCTCTCCGATCCGATCCGACTCGGGCACCCACACGTCCTCAAAGGTCACCTCGGCCAGTTCATCAGTGCCATTGGCCTGCCGGATCGAACGCACCTCGACACCGTCCGACCGCAGGTCGACGAAGAAGGCGGAGAGTCCGCGGTGCCGCTCCTCCGGAGTTCCCGTCCGGACCAACACCGCGCAGCGGTCGGCAAACGCCGCCCAACTCGTCCAGCACTTGGTCCCACTAATCCGATAGCCGTCACCGTCCCGTGTACCGGTCGTTCTCATCGACACGAGGTCCGAACCCGCATCAGGTTCGGAGAATCCTTGACACCAGAGCTCGTCACCACTCAAGAGGAGCGGCAACATCTCGCCGAACTTCTGCTCGTCCCAGTGGACGAGCATGGCGGGAGCGAGGATCTCCAAGTGCTCGAAGGCGCTCCGTGTCGGGAATCCGGCCCGGGCCAGCTCGTCATACATCACCGCTCTATGGACGGCTGATCCGCCCAGGCCGCCCACGCGCTCCGGCCATCCGATCCGGGCCCACCCGGCGGTGTACAGCTCATTCTGGAGCTGGCGCAGGGTCTCGAGTCGCGCCGCAAAGCTGGCGCTCACCTCACTCTTCGGCAAGCGTGATTTGTGCTCAGCGATCCACTGGCGGAACGACGTGCGAAATGACACGACATCCGAGAGCTCAACAGGCTGAGTCCCCACTCCGGCCGGGCTACTCATGACTCAAGCCGAGACGCGAGTTGGCGGCTGCGACCCGACGACTGTTCGGCCAGTGCAGCCCGGTCGAGTTTCTCTGTCACCGTCTTCGGGAACGGTTCGTCCCAAACGATCAGCTCTTCGGGGAGATGCCGCTTCGTGATGCCGCGTTCGAGCAGTGCGTCCGCCAGCATCTCCAGGTCGAGCGAGACGCCCTCAGCTGGTCGAACGGCCAGCGCAAGATGCTCGCCGGTGTCCTTATCCGGTCGCCCGAACGCCGCCGCATCCTTTACGAAGGGGAGGGCGAGAGCGGCTTCCTCAACCGCATGGATCGACAACTTGATCCCGTTGCGGATCACGATTTCCTTCAAACGACCCACGATCTTGAGCTGCTCGCCGTGAAAGACGCCCATATCACCCGTGCGAAACCAGTCGGACTCGAACGCCCCCTCATTGTCGGCTCGGTCGAGATACCCTAAGAAGAGGTGCGGTCCACGAATCACGCATTCGCTCTCGTCGCCCTGTGACCCGATGCGTACCTCAACGCCCCTGTTGGGCAGCCCGTCAAGTTCGAGACGATCCTCGAGTTCGGCCGTATGCGGTGTCGTCGTGCTGAAGGGAGCCTCCGATGAACCGTACGCTCGCATGACAAAGATGCCGTAGATCGCTTCGGCCCTCCGCAACAGGTCCTTGTCGAGCAGGGCACCGCCGACCGATACCGCTCTGAGGGGTACCGAGGTGACCTCTCTGCGACCTGCCTCATCCAAGAGCCGGCGCAGAACGACGTCCGGCCCTCCATAGAACGTCGCCTGCTCCGCCACCAAGAGATCGAACGTCTGCGTGTCGTCCCATTGGTCCTCCAGCACCGTGCACGCACCGAGCATCGGTGCCATGAACAGGGCCTGGAGCACCCCGGTGATCGAGGACAGCGGGCTCACCAGGAAGAACACGTCAGAACCGTCGAGCCCCGCGGCGTCGATGTAGTTCGTCGCCGCCACCCGAAGGGTGTTGGTGGAATGGACGACCCCTTTCGGCAGTGACGTCGACCCTGAGGTGAAGACGACTACTCCCGGAGAGTTGGGCGTGCTGCGGTCGCCCATGAACGGCTCCGAACTCTCGCTCATTGGTCCTTGGCAACTCAACCATTCGACGGAAGGATGGCGATCGGAAAGCTGTCCCACGAGATGGGCAGAAGCGAGCGCCAGTCGGGCGTCGGTGCGTTCAAGTGCGAGGGCCGTCTCAGCCGGACCGGCATGATCAGAGACCAAGACGCACACGGCGCCGATCCGACGCACGGCGTGAAAGGCGATAACGCTTGGGCAGTCGTTCGCCGCGACGAGCACGACGGCTTCCCCCGCCCGCACCCCCTTGGCGAGCAGCACCGAGGCAAACTCGCCGATCCCTCGATCGAGGCCGCGGTAGTCAAATCGCTCGGCTCGACCTACCAGGGCAAGACGATCCGGATCCTGACTGGCCACTGTTGCCACGGGGTCAGCGAGCTCGTCAGGCCACGCACCGTTTGTCCGGTATTTGCGCGCATTGTCTCCGAGGTGAGGAGCCGTCGCGTTGATCATTCGGCACTCCGGTCGTGGGTGCGGCAAAGCCGGGACGCGGCCCCGCAGAGGCCTGCCGGACGTGGGCCGCGGCCGACCGCCAGATGGCGCTCATCCAATGGATCGGTCAAAGAATTGATAATGACATCGATACTAGTTTCTGGCCGGTCATTTGTCCATAAGCCCTGAACAACGAGGGTGACGGGCCGGTAACGAGCTGACTCCGCGGATCACCTTCCTCGTGCCCCCGGCCTCCGGCCGTCAGGGAACCCTGACGTGCGGAGGCTCCAATCGCTACTTGGGAGGGAACCGGAGAGCGCCGTCGAGCCGTATGACCTCGCCGTTGAGGTAGGAATTCCGCGCGATCATCTCGACGAGGAGTGCGTACTCCTCGGGGTGTCCCATGCGCCTTGGAAACTGTACGTCTGCGACGAGGCGCTCTTTGAGCTCCTCTGGGGCCCTTTGAAAGATCGGAGTGGCCATCGTGCCCGGCGCAATCGTGCAGACGCGAATGCCGACTGGCGCCAGGTCGCGGGCCATTGGGAGCGTCATGCCGGCAATGGCCGCTTTGGCGGAGGCATACGCCAACTGCCCGGCTTGACCCTCCAGGCCGGCGAGCGACGACGTATTGACCACGACCCCTCGCTGGCCATCTTCGTCCGGGTCGTTCCCCGCCATGACGGGAGCGGCGAGCCGGGTCACGTTGAACGTGCCGATCACATTCATCGACATGGTGTGGAGGAATGCTCCTTTGTCGTGAGGAGTTCCGTCTCGAGACATGATGCGCTGGCTGCGCACCCCGCCTCCCGCCACATTGACGAGCACCGACAGCGGGCCACCGTCGCGGGCGGCATCGACGGCCGCGCTCACATCACCATCCTCGGTGACGTCCCCGGCAATCGCAACCGCCCTGTCGCCAAGTTCATCGGCTAGCGCGGCGCCACCGGATGCGTTCTGGTCGAAGATCGCCACGAACATCCCCAGTCCGATGAGATGCCGAACGGTGGCTCCGCCGAGACCGCCCGCCCCTCCGGTCACCAGTGCCGACCGTCCCGCAAGTTCCATAGCTCAAGGCAATAGTACTGCTACGGGACGTTCCGGTTGGAACCCGTAATATGGGCCCTCACCGGAACCGATATGTGGCACCACGGGTCGAACCCGGTCGTCTCAGCCGTCCTCATGAAGCGGCACGCCTTTCGATTCGAATTAGGGAAACGTCAGCTCACGGGCGTTGTCACGCATGATCCTGCTCTGCTCCTCGGCGAGAGCGTCGGCGAGGTGTTCGAGGTACTGCTTAGGGTCGGCCAGGCCCTCTGCGTGCGGCCAGTCCGACCCGAAGAGGACCCGCTCGACTGGCATGTGTTCCAGCAACGTTGACACGGCATCGCTGGCGGCGGGAGCGACCCACACGTGCCCGCGAAACTGCTCGACAGGGTCACTCTTGAGACCACGGCGGCTCGAACGCTGGAATCGTCGCAGCGCAGCGAGGAGCGTCCGGTACCCATGCCGCGCCATTCTCGATGCTGGCGATACGAAGGCCGGGGTGGCGGTCGAAGAGACCGTGTGCAACCACCGCAACCATGAAGTCATGGATGAGCCGGTCATGCATCACCGCATCGACGAACGGTTCATAGAAGTTGAGCGACGACACCGGACCCTGCACGCCGGCGGCTCTGGTATCCCCACGATCGAGCGAGCGCGTCCTCGACGTCACGGTAACCGTCATCAAACCCGGGATGGATGGCCACGACAAGCCGAGCCTCCTCGACGCGGGCCCAGAACGGGTCGAATACCGGGTCAGCCGGGGACATCCAGCCTTCGGGCGTGAAGACCGGACCGGGTCGGAGCGCGACGACCCGCGCCCCGCGACCAAGCACCCATTCCAACTCACCGATAGCGCGGTCGAGATCGGAGAGCGTCACATACGGCGCAGCGAAGATCCGATCCTTATGGGCGAAGCCCCACTCTTCATCGATCCAGCGGTTGAAGGCATGGAAGATATCGAGGATGGCCTCGACGTCGGGCTGCATAGGACCCTCCATACACACGCCCTGCGACGGGAACATCCACACTGCCTCCACGCCCTGCTCGTCCATGACCTTGATGCGAGCATCCCGGCTGAACCATTCCGGATGCTCCTTCGGATCTTCCGCCATCAACGCAGCGTCGATGCTGTCACTGACCCCGGCGAAGTAGTCGTGGAGCGCGCCGGGGCGCGGCCTCGGGTTGACGTCGGCCGGCCCAGGAATCCACGGATGGAGTTCACCCCGGATCACGTAACGCATTCTCCCGTCGACCTCTTTCACGATGTACGCCGCGGTCCGCGATACTTCGGACTGCGATAGCGAGTGAAGGCGTCGGACGTCTCCCAGTAGTGGTTGTCGGCGTCGAAAACGGTCGCCACCGTCTGGTTGGTGTTCGCCATGACGCCGCCCGTCAGTCCGTGCCGTGACGAAGGAGCCGTCCCGGACTCGCATCCGTGCACTCGCCGTCGATGAATGTGGTGACTCCGTTGACGATGATGCGTTCGTACCCCGTCGCTTTCTGCACCAGGCGCATCTCGCCTCCGGGGTAGTCCCACAGCCGCTCCTGGGGTCCGCTGTCGAGACGCTCGTAGTCGTAGACAATGATGTCGGCCGGCGCGCCCTCGCGCAGAAAGCCTCGGTCCTTCAGTCCGGCCGCCTGGGCCGGGTAGGACGACAGCCGCCAGTGGGCTGCCTCCAGCGACATGATCTCGTGTTCTCGGACCCAGTAGCTGATGAGCTCCGTCGGATAGCGGGCCGTCGTGACGAACTTCGTGTGCGCCCCCCCGTCGCTCACGCCCGGGAGGGCCACCGGCGAGTTCGCGATCTCCTTCATCGAAGCGGGAGGGGTCTCGATCAGCTTCGTGGCGAAACCGACCATGAGATTCCCGGCGCAGGCAATGTCCAGCATGGCGTCGACCGGGTGCTTGCCCTCTCGAGCCGCGATCTCGCCGATCGTGAAGCCCTCGTAGCGCTCCTTAATCTCTTGGGCATCGGGGGCATCGCTCGATATCCAATTGACCTTGATCTCCTTGGTCACGTATCCGGCTCCAAAGAGTCCCCCGCGGACATCGTCGAGCTCCTTCATGGCCTTCCGCCGGTCCGGATCGGCCAGCTTCAGCCTGCTTCTCCTCGACCGTTCCCAGCAGCGCCTCCTTCCAGCAGGGAAGGGTGTCGAGGAGGTTGTAGTCCTCGAAGGTGAACTCCGAGACGAAGTTCGTCGTAAGCGCTTGCGCGAAAATACGCAGCCCCTCCTCCTCGTTGTAGTACGTCAGCTGCTTGATGGCGTCGCCGTGCGAGTACGCACTCCCGCCGTGCTGGTTGAGGGCGCCGTCGGCCAGTAGAGCGTTCCAGATGATCGGGCGACCGCTCTCGCGAGCCATGAGCGCAGCGATATCAAGGGAACCAGTCAGCTGGATCACGCCTCGCCCAACGGTACGCAGAGCGCGGGAGAACGCAACGACTTCACGCTCGGCCATGAAATCGGTCACCATGGGCGTGCCGTCGTGATCGAGCTGGACGTTGCCGATCTCGCCCGCGACCTGCGCGCTCCAGCCGCAGCCACCCACGTCCATCGCCTCGATCAGCAGCCCGCACATCTCCTCCAGCTGTTCGTCGGTCACCCGATGGGCCTTCACGCGGTCCGATGTCGGCGACATAGCCGTAGAGTGGGGCGAGCGGGACGAACGCCATGACGTTCACGCCCTTCGGCGTGCGGTCGACACTCTCGAGGAACTCGGGGAACGTGACCCAGTCCCAGGGCATCCCGGCCTGCATGGTCCGCAGGGGCACCGCCTCATTGCGGGAGAGACTCAGCATCGCCCGGTCACGATCCTCGGGCTTGCACGGGGCGAACCCGAAGCCGCAGTTGCCGATGACGACGCTGGTCACCCCGTGCCAGCCGGACATGGTGCACCACGGATCCCAAAACACCTGGCTGTCGTAGTGCGTGTGCAGGTCGACGTAGCCCGGTGCGACGTGCTTGCCCGACGCCTCGACGACCTCGGATGCGTCGGCAGCATCGACGTTGCCGATCTGGGCGATCCGGCCGTCCTTGATCGCGATATCGGCCTTGAAGCGGGGGGTCTGCAGTCCGTCGAAAACGGTGCCCCCCTTGATCACGATGTCGTAGTGCGGCACGTTTCCTCCTGTTCGTGGTGCTCAACCGTTGAGTAGGTGGTGCCTTAGCTCGAGGGCAACGCAAGCGTGAGATGGCGGGCGTTTTCCCGCATGATCTTGTGCTGGTCCTCGAGTGAGAATTCCTCGACGTTCTTGAAGAAGTCCCGTGGGCTCCCCAATCCTTCGGCATGGGGCCAGTCGGACCCGAACAGGATCCGCTCAACCGGGAGGTGCTCGGCCAGGCTCGGCACGCTGTCCTCAACGAACGGCGCCACCCAGCAGTTCTCGACGAACTGGTCAACCGGGTTCTTACTGAACATGCCGGGATTCTGGCCGTGAAGCATCTGAAGGCCATGCAGCAGGTCACCCACCCATGTCCCGCCGTTCTCGATGAACGCGACCCGAACGCCCGGATGGCGTTCGAAGAGTTTGTCCGCAACCAGAATGGCGGCAAAGTCTCTGACCAGACGATGCTTCATGAGCATGCTGATGACACTGGCGTATTGCTCCACGGCGTCACCCGTGCCTTTCGGCGTGGCGGATCTGCCCCACTCCTCGGCCACCGCTTGGGTCACCCCGACGTAGCCGTCCTCGAAGCCCGCGTGCGGAGCGACCACGACGCCCGCCTCAGCTACGCGCGCCCAGAACGGGTCGAACATCGGATCGGAGGGCGACTTGTGCCCTCGGGCGTGAAGACGGGTCCATTGCGGATCGAAACCACCCGCGCTCCGTGATCCAGGCACCACTCGAGCTGCGCGACGGCCTGGTCGAGATCGGAGAGCGTCAGGTAGGGCACGCCGAATATCCGGTCCTTGTATGCGAAACCCCAGTCCTCCTCGAGCCACTGGTTGAACGCCCCCAGGATGTGGACCGCCGCTTCGATATCAGGCTGCATGGGGCCCTCCATGCAGACGGCTTGCGATGGGAACAGCCACGCCGCCTCGACGCCCTGATCATCCATGCACGCCAGGCGGGCGTCCCGGTCGAACCACTCGGGGTGAGCAGCGGGATCCTCGCTCGACAGTTCGCTCCCCAGCCGGCCCTTGTCGCTCTTCCCGGCGAAGTAGTCGTACAAAGAGCCGGGGCGCGGCCGCTTGAACACGTCACCCGGTCCGGGGAGGATCGGATGCAGCCGGCCGCCGTCGAACATGTACCGGGGCTTGCCGCTCCCGTCGATATCAACGAGCCGCACGCCACGATCGGCGAACCTGGGGGCACGGTGGCGGGTGAAGGCGTCGCTCGTCTCCCAGTAGTGATTGTCGGCGTCAAAAATCGTCGTGATCGGCTCGTCGGTGTGCACCATCCCCCCCTTCACGTCCTGTGATCCGAGACTTACTTGCTTAGCGTACAACAAGTAGCTGCTTGCTGCACACCCCACAAATTTGTACGTTCAAGGGATGGCAACTCCCATGGGCGCCCGGCGCACGCAGGTCGAACGACGCCAAGAGTCCGAGAGCGCCCTCCTGTCCGCTGCCGCCGAGGTCATCGCCGAACGCGGCATCAATGGGGCCTCCCTCACCGTCATCGGCGAGCGTGCCGGGACCAGCCGCGGGCTGCCCGCACACCACTTCGGCTCCAAGGACGCTCTGGTGGCCCGCGTGGCCAGCGCCGCTCAGGACCGAATGGCTGAAGTGCTCCTTGCCTCCATCGCACGATCACGCGGAGGCACCGAGGAGATGCTCGGGCTTGACCTAGTGCGGGTGTCGATCGACGCCTACCTCGAGCTGTTCGAGCACCCGACCGCCAATGATCGGGTCCTGATCGTCACGTGGGGTGCCACGTTCCCCTCGGAATCCTCGATCGAAGGGATGCTCGACGCCGACCGTCGTGCCTACGAGGGATGGGCGGACCTCATCAGGCGTGGCCAACAGGACGGCGTCCATCCGGCGCGACATCGACCCAGCCGCGTCCGCGGTGATCCTCCACGGCATGCTACGCGGCGTCGCCAGCCTCCTCTTGACGGAGGCTGAGTACACGGACATGACCAGCGTCCGCGCCACCGTCGACCAATGGATCGCCGGTGCGCTCACATCGACCGCCTCGGAGGCGAGTCACGGCTGAGACCCGTCTCATGCCGTTCCAGGTCCGATTCACGCCCGAGACCATCGACGATCTCCGTCGCCGCCTCGCCTCTGCCCGGTGGCCGGAGCGTGAGACCGTCGACGACTGGTCGCAGGGCGTCCCGCTCGACTTCGTCCGCGATCTGGCCGGGTACTGGTGCGACATCTACGACTTCGACGCCGCCGAGGAAAGGTTGAATGCGTGGCCCCAATTCACGACGCCGATCGACGACCTCGACATTCACTTCCTCCACGCTCGCTCCCCCGAGCCCGACGCCCTCCCACTGGTGATGTCGCACGGTTGGCCCGGAACAGTCGTCGAGTTCCTCGACGTGATCAGCCCTCTGGCGGACCCGGTGGCCCATGGAGGGAGCGCGTCGGACGCATTCCATGTCGTCTGCCCCTCTCTGCCCGGGTACGGCTTCAGCCACAAGCCAGCGACAACGGGACACGGCATCCCCTGGGTAGCCGAGGCATGGGCCACGCTGATGGATCGGCTCGGGTACGAGCGCTACGCCGCGCAGGGAGGCGATTGGGGCAGCGCCATCACCTGCGTCCTCGGCGAATCACACCCTGATCACGTGGTGGGCATCCACATCACCATGCCAACCGTCCCGCTCGGCCCCCTCACGGATGACTCCACTGGCGAGGAACGCAAGAACTACGACGATTTTCAATGGCATACCCAGTGGGGAGCGGGGTACCAGCACCAGCAGTCCACCCGGCCCCAAACACTCGGGTACGGCCTCGTCGACTCGCCCGTGGGCCAGCTCGCCTGGGTCGTCGAGAAGTTCTGGGCTTGGACCGACTGCGACGGTGACCCCTACCGCATCTTCACGCGGGAGCAACTGCTGGACAACGCCACCGTCTACTGGATAACGGGCACTGGTGCGTCGTCGGCCCGCCTCTATTGGGAAAGCGCCGGTCCGGCAGCCGCCACCAACGGGACGATGCTGGCGCCCGGGATGGGGGTCGTCACGGTTCCGACCGCCTGCTCAGTCTTCCCGAAGGAGATCCGCCGGCCATCCCGTCGCTGGGCGGAGAGCCGCTTCGCGAACATTCACTACTGGAACGAGCCCCTCAAGGGCGGCCACTTCTCGGCGTTCGAACAACCCCAGATCTTCGTCAACGAGGTCCGCTCCTCGTTCCGGGCAGTGCGCTGATGACCACCAACGGATTACGCCCGGGAGGCCGAGTACGAACTCCCACTGGGGCCACCCAACCTGGTCGCCATAGACCTGTTCAATCCGTTCGGTGGTTTTCGGCAGTCCGGGCTCGGGCGCGAGCTCGGCCCGGAGGGTCTTGAGGCCTACCTCGAGACGCACTCGATCATCCTTCCGGGAACCTCAGTGAACTCAGCAGACGTCGAACCGAGTCACTACAATCTCGCGGCGGTCAGCGAGGCCATCTCCGAGCGGATCCCGGATCGCCTGGCCATTGTCTTCCGTGACCGACGGCTGACCAATGGACAACTCTGCGGACGCACCCGGCAGCTCGTGCATGTCCTCGGGGCCCACGGACTCGGGGTGCGCCCAGAGGGGTCTCGCTCTCCGGGTCCGCACGAGTCCCATCAAGACCACCTGGCCAACTGGCGCGTCACGTAGTCACCCTCCGCCGGGATGGTCGCGCTCGGAACAACTGCGATCGGGCTGGCTCCAAAGACATACTCGAGCTCGTCCTGGAAAACGGCCGGGTCGCGGTAGTTGGCCACGGGGATCGCCATGGTCGACTCGGCGTAGTCGGTGCTCCCCGCCCTCACCAGGGCATGAACCCGAGGGAAGAGCTCCAGCACGGGTGCGGGAATCGTGGCCAACATGGTTTCGGACCTCCAATAATTTCGGTACGCATAAGTCTCTCATTTGATACTCATGAGTGTCAACGGATACACTGCCGTCATGGCCACGCGTGCACCTCTTGCCGACGCCAAGCGTCAGGCAGCTTCGCTGCACATCCTCACGGTTGCGCGGCACTTCGTCGTGGCCAACGGGCTTGACGTGACGATGGACCAGATCGCCGAAGCTGCAGAGGTGAGTCGGACCACGCTCTTTCGCTTTTTTGGTAGCCGCGATCAGTTGATCGCGGCCAGCTTCGCTGCGGCCTTTGAGGACTATGGCCGTGAACTGCCTGCCTATGACGCCGACAGTGACACCGAGACGTGGCTAAGGGCGACCTGCAACGCCACCCATCGCATGAACGCGCGCTTTGGGCCTGGCTACTGGGAGCTCACCTCGCGTCACGATCTATCGCCGCCCCTCGCTGCCCTCGAACGAGCGCGGCGAAAGCGGAGCCGGGCCACCATGACCGAGATCGCCCGTCAACTCTGGCGCTCCCACGGCGGAAGCGGTGCCGTCCCGGACGCACTCACCGCGAGCGTGACGTCGCACCTGAGTGCACACTTCACTGCGGCCGTCGTGACCGATCTAGGGGAAAAGTGGAACACCGCGAGCGACCTCGCGTACGAAGCCATCACGTGCACCCTAGGACACGTGAGCGCGGGGCTCGGCTAGCTCGTGCAAGTGCGGACATCCATCGTGAGCAGTCCGATTCACCGCGGCCGCTGACAACCGGGCGCAACCAAGGAGTCTCTGCCCCATGAATGACATCTATCGACCACAGTTCCTGCCTGACCTGCTTATTGCCGCTTTAGACCGCCACCGCAATCGACCGTGTGTGTACATCGACGATACCGTGCTCACGGCGGGTCAGGTGCGAGACCAGATCAGCCGGTACGTGCAGTCGTTCCACGCACAAGGCATCCGCATCGGTCAGGGCGTCGCGACGCTGTCGAAGAACCGGCCCGAGGTGCTGTTCTCCATGGGAGCCGTCATGGTTGCTGGCTGTAGGAACACCCCTCTGCACCCTCTCGGCTCACTTGAAGACCATGCCTACGTGCTCGAGGACGCGCAGATCGACACGCTCATCTTCGATCCATCATTCACCGAGAGGGCTCAGCAACTCCAAAAGAGGGTCCCGACACTCACGCGACTACTGTCCTATGGCCCCAGTGACGCTGGCAAAGACCTCGTCGAGCTGAGCGACACCTTTGCAGGGCAGCGTCTCGCGGGGCCAGACGTTGGCCCCGAGGATGTTTCCGCGCTGGCGTACACCGGAGGGACCACCGGCAAGCCCAAGGGTGTGATGAACACTTTCAGGGCGAGTGCTTCCATGACCCAGATCCAGATGGCGGAGTGGCAGTGGCCGGACGAGGTGCGTCATTTGGTCTGCACCCCACTCAGCCATGCCGGGTCGTCCTTCTTCGTGCCGATACTCCTGTGCGGAGGGTCGATGGTGGTGCTGCCGGCGTTCGAGCCGGGCGCCGTGTTGGACGCCATCGAGCAATACCGCATCACGACCACCATGCTGGTGCCGTCGATGATCTACGCCCTGCTCGAACATCCTCGATTCGCCGACAGCAACCTCTCCAGCCTCCAGACGATCTACTACGGCGCCGCGCCCATGTCACCGGTACGGCTCCAGGAGGCGATCCGACGTTTGGGACCTATTTTCTTCCAATTCTACGGGCAGACCGAGGCACCGATGACTGTGTGCGTCCTTCGCAAGGAGGAACACGATCCCGAGGATCTCGCTCGATTGGCCTCGTGCGGGCGGCCCGTGCCGTGGACTCGCGTCGGCCTGCTCGACGACCAAGGAAACGAAGTCCCCAAGGGCGAGGCCGGAGAGTTGTGCGTCCAGGGTTCCCTCGTGATGAAAGGCTATTGGAACAAACCTGAGGAGACAGCGGAGGCTCTCGAAGGCGGGTGGCTCCATACGGGGGACGTCGCTCGCGAAGACGAGGACGGCTTTCTCACGATTGTCGACCGCAAGAAGGACATGATCGTTTCGGGTGGGTTCAATGTCTTTCCCCGCGAAATCGAGGACATCATCTCGACGCATCCCTCTGTCTCCGCGGTGGCTGTCGTAGGCGTCCCGGACGACAAGTGGGGTGAGGCCGTGACGGCGATCATCGTGCCACGGGCAGGGGAGAACATCGACAGCGGTGCCATTATCGCCCTGGTCAAGGAGCGAAAGGGCTCTCACTACGCGCCGAAGTCCGTCGAGGTTGTGGACTCCATCCCTGTGAGCCCCCTCGGAAAACCCGACAAGAAGGCCATAAGGGCCCGCTACTGGGGCGGCGCTGACCGTCTTGTCCACTAGCACGAACACCAGCACCAGATTTACCTGCGATACCGGCTGATGCCGACACTCGGCCTCGAAGAACCCAGCCACGACCACACGGAGAAGAGATGACGAACATCGAGGAAAGAATCGACCTCATCAGCGGTTTTTTCTGGGGTCGCAACCCTCACGAGGAGCTGGCATGGCTTCGGGCCAACGCCCCCGTCTGGCGCGATCCTCAGAGTGGTGTCTGGGGCGTGGCCACGTACGACCTCGTGAAACATGTGTCCACCAATCCTGAACTCTTCAGTAGTGCGGGCGGGATCCGGCCGGAATATGGGCCGACTCCCATGATGATCGACATGGACGACCCGGCGCATTGGCAACGGCGGCGGCTGGTGAACAAAGGCTTCACGCCCAAACGGGTACGCGACAAGGAAGGGCTGATCCGACGCACCGTTGACACCCTCATCGACGCGGTGTGCGAGCGGGGCGAATGTGATCTCGTCACTGACATCGCGGCCTGGCTGCCCCTGATCGTGATCGCCGACGCCCTGGGGGTCGATCCCGCCGATCACGCCGACTTGTTGCGGTGGAGCGACGATATGTTGAGCTTTCTCGGGCAGGGTAACGACGATCTGATAAAACGAGCAATGGGTGCGGCGGCGAGTTACAACAAGTATGCGCAATCAGTCATTGATGCTCGACGGCGAGAGCCCAAGGACGACCTAATGAACATCTTGGTCCACGCCGAGGTCGACGGATGCCGTCTCGATGACGCCGAAATCCTCCAGGAGTCGATGCTGATCCTGAACGGCGGTGACGAGACCACACGCCACGTCATTTCCGGCGGCGTGTACGAATTGCTCCGCGATCCTGACCACTGGAGCAATCTGCAACAGAACCGAGACTTGCTTTCCACGGCGATCGAGGAGATGCTCCGCTGGGTCAGCCCGATCAAGAACATGGCCCGTGTGGCGACCACCGACGTAGAGCTTGGCGGCGAGCGGATCTCGGCTGGTGAGAAGCTAATTCTGCTCTACCCCTCGGCCAACCGCGACGAGGCCGTCTTCGAGGATCCATTCCGTTTCGATATCGGCCGCAGCCCGAACGAACACGTCGCCTTCGGGTTCGGTGCACACTTCTGTTTGGGTGCGAGCCTGGCCCGACTCGAGCTCCGTGTTGTCCTGGAGAGGCTGCTCGAACGACTCCCCGACCTGGCGCTGGCTGAGGCCGGTGAGCCAGAACTCCGAGCATCGAACTTCGTGAGCGGCTATGAGACCCTGCCTGTTCGCTTCACCCCGACGCAGCCCTTAGGGAACGGGTGACGTGGGACTCATCCCGACCCGTGACCTGCTTCCGAACATAACGGAACCGATCGTGGTGACCACTACGCTCGAGTTTCCCTACTCCAGGACCCTGGGCCCGATACTCGGTGACTTCGTGGCTGGACTCCGGGAGCGGCGACTCCTCGCCAGCCGCACGCTGGACGGCACAGTGCAGCTGCCCCCGCTGGAGTACGACCCGCTGACCGGAAGTTCGGTGGAGGCCGACCTCGTCGAGGTAGGTCCGAGCGGCACCGTCATTTCCTGGGCGTGGGTGCCGAACCCCACGAAACGACAACCCTACGACCGACCATTCGCATTTGCCCTGATCAAAGTGGACGGCGCGGACACCTCGATGGTGCACGCGCTGACGGCGGAGTCACCTGAGGAGATCTCGACCGGCATGCGGGTGAGACCGCGGTGGAAGTCCGACCGTGTCGGCCGCATTACCGACATCGAAGGGTGGGAGGCCGACAAATGAGTGCCGACCCGAAAGAACATCTGGTATTGGACGACTTCGTCTCCCTCACCTACAGAGAGGAACTCACCCCGACGTTGCAACGATTCGGTGAGCACCTCCTCGCTGGCCGGATCGTCGGCCACCAAAGCCCCTCGGGAAGTGTCTACGTGCCCGGCCGGGGCTATGACCCTCTGACGCTGCAACTGACGACGGACGACGACGAGGTCGAAGTCGCCGATACCGGCACGCTGACCGCCTACACGATCATCACGCCCATCCAGTACTACGGCCAACAGGAGACCCAACCGTTCGTCATGGGGTCGGTGGTGCTCGATGGCGCATCGAACGCCATCGCGCAACAGCGCATCAACATCTCCCACCAAGAAGTCCGCCCCGGGCTGCGCGTACGGAGCATCTGGAAGGCCTCGGCTGACCGGAGCCTCGACGGCATGAGCAACCGTTGGTGGGGCGGCCTTGAATGCGCCATTGCGGGCTTCGAGCCGACCGGAGATCCGGACGCCTCCGAGGAATGGGTCAAGGAGCACATGTTCTGATGCCACATTCCTCTGATATCGCCATCGTGGCAACGGCACAGACGCCCACTGTCCGGTCCGTGCCGCAAAACGAAGTCCAGCTGCTCGTACCGACCGTGAACGTGGCCCTTGAGCGCGCCGGCATCTCCCGACAGGATGTGGGGTTCACCTGCGCCGGCAGCTGCGACTACCTCACCGGAGGACCGTTCGCTTTCGTCCGGAACCTCGAGGCCGCCGGCGGGTGGCCGCCGATCTCGGAGTCACACGTGGAGATGGATGGCGCGTGGGCGCTGTACGAAGCGTGGGTCCGCCTCATGCACGGTGACATCGATGTGGCGCTGGTCTTCTCGTCGGGCAAGTCCTCACCGTCGAACCCTGCCGCGCTGTGGCCGCAACAGCTCGACCCGTACTATCTCGCCCCTCTCGGCTTCGATCCGGTGTCCTTCGCCGGAATCCAAGCACGTCTCCTGCTCGATTCGGGCCAGGCGACCGAACGTGACTTCGCCGAGGTCGTCGTCCGCAGCCGCTGGAACGCCATGGACAATCCCAACGCCCAGCTAAGGGGTGATTACGACGTCGACGACCTGCTTTCCGAACCCTACTGGGCTGCACCGCTGCGCAAGCACGATCTGCCACCGATCGGCGACGCCGCCGCAGCGGTCGTGCTCGCCCGCGGAGAGCGGGCGCTCGAGTTGGCCGAGCGTCCGGCCTGGATCCGGGGAATGGACCACAGGCTCGAGCCGCACCAACCAGGCTTTCGCGATTTGACATCGTCCCCGTCGACAGCCAGTGCCACCAGAAAGGCTGGTTACGACGGTGGCCCCATCGACATGGTCGAAATGTCGGCGCTCTTCAGCCCGCAGGAGATCATCCTGCGGGAAGCAATGGGCGTGCCGGAAGATACTGACATCAACCCGTCGGGGGGCGCCCTCTGCGCCAACGCCATCATGGTCGAAGGCTTGATCCGAGTCATCGAGGCGGCGGACCGGATCATGAACGGTTCGGCGGACCGGGCGCTGGCTCACGCCACGAACGGACAGGGACTCCAGCACAACCTGGTGGCTTTGCTGGAGGGGAACGATGGCTGAGCGATGTGCGGTCGTGGGCGTCGGTCAGACGCACCACAAGAAACGACGGGACGACGTCTCCATGGTCGGCCTCGTCCGTGAGGCGGCCCAGCGGGCACTTCAGGACGCAGAGTGCGAATGGTCGGACATCGACGCGCTGGTGATCGGGAAGGCCCCCGACGCCTTCGAAGGGATCATCCAGCCCGAACTGTTCCTGGCCGACGCCCTCGGCGGCGTCGGCAAGCCGATGCTACGCGTGCACACGGCTGGCAGCGTCGGCGGCTCGACCTTCATTGCCGCCTCCCATCTAGTCCAATCCGGGATTCACGAGCGGGTTCTCGCCCTGGCGTGGGAGAAGCAGTCTGAGGGCGATGCCCAATGGGGTCTCTCGAGTGGCCAGAGCGGCGGTGCTGGCGCCGGCGGAACCTTCGCTCCGTGGGTGCGGCAATACATCAGTGACTCAGGTGCACCTGAGTACATCGGCTGGATGGTGGCCGTCAAGGATCGTCTGAATGCGTTGAAGAACCCCTATGCCCATCTCCACTTGGCGGATGTAACCCTCGAGAAGGTCAAAGAGTCGAAAATGCTCTGGGACCCGATCCGCTTCCTGGAATCATGCCCGTCGTCGGACGGTGCTGCAGCTGCCGTACTCACCACCGAGCGCGGCGCCCAGCGATCCCCCAAGAGACCGGCGTGGGTGGTCGCCACTGCGATGCGCAGCGAGCTGAGTCAGTTCCCCGGACGCGACGCAGTGAAACCGCTGGCCGGCGTCGAATGTGCCCGCGACGTCTACAGCCAGGCCGGCATCAGAAGCCCACGCGAGGAGATCGACGTCGCCGAGCTCTACGTGCCCTTTAGCTGGTACGAACCAATGTGGCTGGAGGGCCATGAGATCGCCGAGGCCGGGAAGGGCTGGATGATGGTGGACAACGGCGACACAGAGATGACCGGACGGTTCCCCGTCAACCCGAGCGGGGGTGTCCTATCGTCGAACCCGATCGGTGCCTCCGGGATGCTGAGGTTCATCGAGGCCGCCAATCAGGTGCGTGGCCAGGCCGGCGAGCACCAGGTCGACGGGGCCCGTACGGCGCTGGCCCAGGCCTACGGTGGCGCCGCCCAATACTTCGCTATGGCCATATTGCGCTCCACAAAGCCCTGACATCCATCCCACGGCGACCGTCCCCTCATCCCCAGGTGATCGAGCGGATGGTAAGCAATCCTGTTGGCCGTTCAGCAATATGGCGCGGCCACTGGAAATGCTCCGCTTGCCACCGCCACTCGCAAAGGACGCTTTGGAGCTGCCGCAAGCAGACCACTGGCTCTTCTCGAACGTGACCGGCGCTTCGATCCTGCGCTTCGCTCGAAAGAGCCGATGATTGGTTTCGCATCGGTTTGTTACTTCCCAATATTCGCGGGATCCTTGTAGAAGATCGGCGGCTCAATTCCTTGGAGCGTCGGGATGCGCAGTGTGTAGAGCTGATCGCGCTCGACACGGTCGGCCTCTGCCACGATCTCCGCTTCGTCGTAGTGAACAGAGAAGAATCTCCCGGAGAGGCGGTCGGCCGTCCCGGACGCGAGGAATCGACACAAGGAGGCGGCCCGCTCGGGCGGGTACCACCCGTGATCCTCCAGAGCGTGGCCCGGCGGGTACACCCAGGGGGTGTTGGGCGCGGGCTCGGCCGCGACCTGATCGCGCACCGGCCAGAGGGATTTCGTGAGCTTGGTGAGCACATTGCCCGGGGTAATCGCAAACACCGCGACTCCCCGCCCTTGAAGTTCGAGTCCCAGGACTTCACTGAAACGGATTATTCCCGTCTTGGCAACGCTATAGGGAGCGATGAAGGGCATTCCCAGCATGCCGGCGCCACTGGAAACATTAATGATGCATCCTTCTTCCTGGTCCAACATCGACGGCAGCACAAGACGAGTCAGCAGCATCGTGGCAATCAAGTTCGTCTGGAGGCCAGCGACGATCGCGTCGGGGTCGAGGGTCTCGAATCTCCCGCCAGTACCAGGGACTCCACCGCCGGCATTGTTCACCAGTATTGTCGGCGGACCGAATTGCGCCTCGGTGAACGCCAGCATCTTCTTGACTGCTTCCCTGTCCGTCACATCCGCTCGGCACGCCACCGCTCGACCGCCCGCAGCTTCGACAAGTGATGCCGTCTCTTCGACTTCGTCGGTGGAGCGAGCGGTCACCACCACGGCTGCTCCGGCTTCTGCGAACGCAAGCGCAGTGGCCCGACCAATGCCACGCCCGGCGCCCGTCACTATTGCCACCTTGCCTGAAAGTCCGTCTCTCTTCGTTGCTTTGGTGCCCATCGTTTACCTCATTTCAGCTCGTATTCATACGGGGGTGCCGCCGGACATCTCGGCGGCCCTTCAGGTCGCCCGTGCTCGCGGTTTTCGCCATCAACGCCGAAAATTGCGCAAGCGATATTCGCGCATGATGGACGTGAGCGATTGGGACCGGTCCAAGAACTTGACAACGTCGTCACCGATCGTGGCCCGGTTCTGTACCCAGGTCTGGCCACCATCGGCGCCATAGAAACGCTGCGGATCCAAGACATCGTTGAGATGCTCGAACCCCTCCTCGCACACCGCATCGCCATCAGGAGCGCCTGGCGTCAGTGTACGAGTGATGACGTTGCGGGCGTACGTCCACTGTGGATGGATGCGTAAGGACATCGGCATGTGTACCTCGTACCAGTGGCTGAGGAATTCGTCGTGTGTCAGCGAGGATGCTCGGCACAAGCAATGATGTGACTTTTATGCCTGGTTGGGGATCAACTGAGCTCACGAATCCCGCCGACCTCCCCTTCGGCATTGCCTCGGTCACGACAAAACCCGCGTAGTCGGACGATATGGCGGAAACAACCTGCTCGACGTCACTTACGTCGTCTGCGCACTCCGTCCACACGGAAAGTACAGCCCGCATTCGGTACGCTCCCGGACCGCGCCGTTGCCACTGGTCGGTGATCTCACGCTCCTCCACCTGAAGCGACACATCAGGATAGCGTTCGACACCCAGTTGTGTGGACCGACCAATGATCTCGTCCGTCGTCATCAAACTCGCCGGTTGTTGGTCGCCCCGTTCGAAGACGATGAAGAGTACCTTTTCCATCGCGTTGACCTCGTATCGTTGACGCCGTATTCGCGACGTTGGCCCACGCCGCCTGCTACGTGTCCGGAGAGACCTCCGAGCACCGTGGCGCGAGCACCGATCGATCGTCAGAGTGGCCAGGATGCCCCCACGATCCAGCTTCGTCCAACCCCATCTTCCGGATCCACAGAATCTAGATACTATCGATATCGATGTCAATATCGTACGACTGGCAAAAGGGAGCCGTCAACCCGGCACCCCCTACTGCTCAATGGCCCGGTTTGAAACCGGCGATGCCGTCCTCATCCCTATCCCGGATCCCACCAAGGGGTGGGTTCGCTCAAGAAACCGTCCCCCTTCGCCAGGCCCGCTTCAGCCGATGACTACGGGAAGCTTCTCCCACCCCCGTACCGTCGGGGTATGGGCCTGGACGGCGCCATCCCAGTCGACCGACCACTCCGGGAACCGGTTGAGCACCTCGTCGATGGCCACCCGTCCCTCGAGCCGGGCCAATGCGGCGCCGAGACAGAAGTGGATGCCGTAGCCGAAGCTGAGGTGATGGGAGATCTCGCGATGGATGTCGAAGCGGTCGCCGTCGGGAAACTGGCGATCGTCCCGGTTGGCCGAACCATTGAGAAGCACCATTACGTTGCCTTCGCGCACGACTCGGCCATGGTGCTCGACATCGTGATTCACAGTTCGGGCCTGAACCGGTGACGGTGCTTCGAACCGGAGGATCTCTTCGATTGCCTGCGGCAGCAACGAACGATCGTCCACCAGGTTCCGACGCTGGTCAGGATGCTCGGCCAGCAGCTTCCCGGCCCAACCGATCAGGCGTGTGGTCGTCTCGTTCCCGGCGCCTGCTAACAGCACTATATAAGTCAAAATCTCTTCACGCGAGAGCCGTCGGGTCATTCCGGTCTCATCCTCGAACTCGGCATTCAGCAACTCGGTCATAAGGTCGTCCGAGGGGTGCTGAGCTCGCCAGTCGACGTACTCAGCAAACATTTCGCCGCCGGCTGCCATGAAGTCGTCGTCCATCGGGGGTGCGTACTCCTCCCCCTCTTCGATGCGCATGCCCTCGTCCAGTCGGTCGCGGATGGCCTCTTGGTCCTGCTCGGGAATGCCGAGCAGCATGCCAATCGTTCGCATGGGCATCTGTGCCCCCAGGTCGGCGATGAAGTCGAATCCCCCTGATCCAACGAGCGGATCGAGACTGCGCTCGCAAAATTCGCGCACTTTGGGCTCGAGGGCGTTCATCTTCCGGGGCGTGAAGACCCGGGAGAGCAGGCCGCGGTGCAGATCGTGGATCGGCGGATCTTCCATGAGGATGATCCCAGGTGGAAGAGTGATATTGGCCTTGATGATCTCGAGAGTCGAACCTCGGCCGGAGCGATAGACATCCCAGTTCATCAGCGCCTTGTCGACATCATCGAACCTACTCAGCGCAAAGAAGTCGTGCTTCTCGTTGTAATACAGCGGCGCCTCCTCACGGAGACGCCTCCAAACCGGATGCGGGTCCTTGTCGATCTCGGTATCGAACGGGTCGTAGTAGAGATCGGTGTCGTTCGATGCGGTCATCGGCTCATCCTCCTGATCACGGCCGCGGCCACGCTATGGCCTTGACCTCGATATATTTCGCAAAGTGGTGCGGATCCTAAATGGGGCGTCTTGGTGTCATAGCAATGGTCGGAATACTCATTGAGGAACCGCACTGCACCAGCGCGTGAACCCCACTGATGAAGTGCTCAACATCCATTAATTTTTCGGTGAGGAGTCCCCGCGCTGTCCATTCCGGAAACAGCTGGGCCGCCAACTCCAGGTCCCAAGAAGCTGTGAACTGAGACATTGCATCGCCTTCGCCGCCGGAGCACTCTCCGACGATGAGCCGGGTGAATCCCACCTCGGGATGCTCAGCTCGCCAGGCCTCGACCAACTTGTCGAGCGCGGCCTTCGTCACGGTATACGCGGCCAGGCCCGGCCAGGGCGCAGTGAGTGATGCACTGACCGAGGATAGGTAGGCGATCATCCCGCCCGATGCCTTCAAGTGGGGAAGCGCCGCCGCCGTAATTAGTGATGCCCCGACCACGTTTGTGCCGAACATTCGATGCCACGCGGCCGCGTCGATCTCCTCGACCCGACGGAGTTCGCTAATGCCCGCGACGACGATCACGACGTCCACACCGCCTAATCCTTTCGCGGCCTCGCCGATAGCGCTTAGACACGATGACTCGTCCGTGACATCGCATCGAATGGCCAATGACGCTGGGCCAGCTTCCTTGGCTGCCTCGTCCAGGAGCGATTCCCGCCTGGCCAGGAGCGCCACCTTGGCCCCCCTCTTTCCGAGACCGATGCCAAGGGAACGCCCGAGACCGGTCGATGCGCCCACGACGACTACACGAAGACCGCTCACCTCAAGCCCCCTCGGAACGAAATTTGGACACTCTCTCTCCTTGATGATTCGAGTTAGTTGCAATGGATCGGACCATTACGAGACGACGCCCCGAATGCGCAGGTCGAGGACCGCGTCCTGATCCAGCCCGAGTTCGCTCAAGATCTCGTCGGCGTGCTCGTTGAATTCCGGGGCACGACGGGGCACCGCGGGCTCTTCATCAAACTGAACCGGCGCTGCCACCAGGCGAAACGGCACGCCGCCCGCCGTTTGACATTCCTGGAGGTAGCCATTGGCGACAGATTGCGGGTCCGCTGCGGCCTCCAAGGTGTCCTGGACGATGGCCCACTGTCCGACGAACGCATCGAGGCGCCTCCGCCATTCATCGACCGTCGCCTCGGCGAATGCTCCTGTGAGGAAGACGACCGCATCGCCGGCGTTTTGCAAAAGCGACTCATGGGTGACGAATCGAGGATCGACAGCAAGGTCGGGCCGACCCAGCACCTTGCAGAGCGGAGCCCAATACGCACCAGCCTGGAGACAGGTGAGCGCGACGCCACGCCCGTCCTTGGTCAGGTAGGTCCCTACGAGGGGGTTCGCGGAAAGCTGATCTTGTGGAGCGACTGTCCACGGCTTTTCGAGCAATAGAGACAGTGCGATGGCCTGACCCATGGCCCACATGCCGGTGCCGAGCAAGGAGACGTCAACGACAGTGGCCTCGCCGGTGCGTTCCCGATGGAACAGGGCGCTACTAATCCCTCCAGCGAGGGCCATCGCACCGATCGAGTCGCCGAAGCCCGGTCCGGGCGGCGGTGGATTCAGTCCGCCGTACTCGGGACGCGTCGTCCCGACCGCCACCCCGGCCCGAGCCCAGAAGGCTAGGGAGTCGTAGGAACCCTTATCAGCATCGGGCCCTCGTTCTCCCTGACCCGTGCCGCGCACATAGATGATGTTGGGATTGGCCGCACGGATTTGCTCAAGGCCGATGCCGAGCTTGGCCCGCACGCTCGGCAGCTTGTTCGTCAAGAAGACGTCGCACGTCGCCGCAATCTTGTAGAGGAGGTCGACACCGTCAGACGACGTGAGATCGACCGCCAGACTCCGTTTTCCCCGGTTGGAGTGTTCGAGCAGGGCGTGCACTCCCCCGCCCACTGCCGCCATACCGGTCGAGGCGAGGCCACGCATGGCGTCTCCACGCTCGACGTGTTCGATCTTGATGACGTCGGCGCCCCAGTCAGCCAGGAGGGCCGAGGACGCCGGCACGAAGGTGTGCTCCGCCACTTCGAGGATGCGGACACCTTGCAGCGTTGCGGTCACGTCAGTTCCCCATAACTCAATATCGATGTCGATATCGACCTTATCACCACGCGGCCGAGGAGCTCTATCCGAGGCACCTGAAACGTCACAAGATGGCGAGTCCGATGCCGGGTCATGATCCTGCTTGCGGATGGGCCAGGAGTGAAGCCACCACGCCGCCGTCGACCAGGAGATCGGTGCCGCTGATGAAGCTGGCCCCCGGCCCGGCGAGGAATTCGACTGCGGAAGCGATGTCGTGTGCCGTTCCAACCCTCCCGGCTGGACTCGCGGCGACCATGCCTCCCATGAACTCTCCGTTCGGCCCGGCAAGCTCGGCGTTGCCCATGGGGGTGGAGATAATGCCCGGCGAAATGGAGTTCACCCTTGCCTGACGTCGACCCCAGGCCAAGGCGGCAGACCGGACACGAAGCTGATTGGCCCGTTTGGCCAGCATGTATGCCGTGCCGGGATCACCCACCACCTCAACGGAGAGTTCGGGCAGAGTCAACAGATCAGCCGTCGGCGTGTCCATCAATCGGCGTTCCAGGTCGGTGTCAAGCGGGGCCAACGATCCGGCCATGGAGGAAATGAAGACGCCCGCGCCGCCCGGCGCAATGGCTCGGGAGAACGAGTCGAGCAGGAGTGCCGCCCCTAGGAGGTCAACGCGCAGAATGGACTCGACCGATGCCTGCACCGGCGACACGCCAGCCGTGTGGACAACCACCTCAACGCGGCCGAGTCCGATCGCGACTTCGGTAAGCGCAGCAACAGAACCTTCTTCCGACACGTCGGTCACTTGCTCAACCACGTCATAACCGGCGGACCTCAGTAGCTGCGCGGTGGAACTCAGCGTCGTCTCGCTGATGTCGGCCAGTACCACCCTCGATCCCTGACCCAATCGCTGGACCACCGCCAAGCCCATCCCCCCGAGACCCGTCACCACCACGACCCGGTTGCCTTCGCTCACGCGTCTCTCCCCTTTTCGGTCAATCCGAACTGCCCCGAGTGCCAAATGATTCCGGGTAATCCCGGCGCCGCACGTGCAGGTGATAAACCGCCCCCGCTATCGGCCGGTAACACTGCCACTCTGACGAGAGGCCGAGCTGGACGCACTTGTATCTTGCTGATCATCGACGTCTTCGGGAGGCTCCTTCAGCCATGAGAGCGTTCGATCGATCGCCTGCAGTATGCCGGAAACAGGGATTTCTCCAGCGACATACCTCGACATGGCGCCAAACGTGACGTTCGTCAATATCTCACCCAGATCGGCGACATCCGACGGATGCAGACCCTCGAACGCATCGGTCATCGGTCCCACGGAGGTGATGCCCTGGGCGAACAATCGCTCACCACCTGGCACCGAGCGGGCCCTCACGAACGCATCGAGAACCAACGGGTGCCTCTCCCAGGGTTCGAAGATCGTCCTGAACATGCGCATCAGAGCGTCGAAGAGCGGCTCTCCCGGCGCCCGAGCCTGAATCGGCTTGTAGACGTGCTCGTCCATCCATCGCTCCACTGTCGCCACGGTCAGCTCATCTCGCGATGGGAAATGCTTGTAGATGGTGGCCAGAGACACCTTGGCGATCTCTGCCACGTCTCTTAGCTGCCACTTGTCGTATCTCTCCGATTCGAGCAGCTCTTCCACCGCGTCGAGAATGACTGCAGGGTCCGTACGCAGCGGTGCCGTTCTCTTCGTCGCAATGTCACCCATTACGAACTCTGTCCGCCCCTCAGTAGGCCACCCAGTGGCACTCCTTGCCAGAGGAGGCGCTCGGCTCCGAAGGGGTCGTGCTGAACCGACGACGGCGCATCGAAACGCATGGTCAGCCTGTCGTCAAGTGTGTACCTCGGCCATTTCGGTAGCTCGTCATGATTTGGGTCACCCGTGTAGGCCAGCGAAACCAGGGCGCCGCTCATGGCGGCGACGAGCTGGTCGGCATGTGGCCCAGCGGCGATAGGAGCTTTGTCTACGTTGTCGAAGAAATAGGGCATGTCGGTGCCGTGGGCGGCCCACCTCCGACCGGAAGCGTCGGGAAACCCCCACGCGAACAGGTACATCCAGATATGAGCTCCGCCGGCCTGGAGTCTCGCTTCGGTCAATCTGATATGGGGTATGCGCATCGTGGCATCTGTGATCGTTGCTACCAGAATCGACGTCGGACTCTCAGCGGGATGGATCGATCTGTAGCCGGCCAGGAGCGGACCTGCGTGTTCTCCTAGCAACTTTCCGAGGCGGTCCCGAAGTCCTTCTTCTGAAATGGACCCGAACTCCGGATCTGAGACGAGAAACGCCAACATTTCGTCGGTCGTGCAACCAGACACGATGGGGATACTGGAGGCCGCTCCGAGCTGGAACGCCTGCTCGGGATGCTGGGGAAGACTGGGGCCCAACACGGGGCCAAACTTGCGCCCCCCCGTGCCGAGGAAACCCGGTCCCTGCAGTGCCAGTTCCGCCTCAATAAGTCGTCCAACCTCGACTTCTTTCAACTTCTTGAGGTCGAGTCCGAGCCCGACCTGCTCCAATGCCATCTCGGCGGTGGACTGCGCCATCTGGGCCTGTTGCGCGGCCAGCATGGTGCCACTCATCGGGAACGCCTTGTGAAACAAGCCGTTCGCTGGCGGCATCGCCAATAGCGTTGTCGTCTTTGCTCCACCCCCCGACTCGCCAAAGATCGTCACGTTGCCGGGATCGCCCCCGAAGCCAGCAATGTTGTGGAGTACCCAGCCGAGCGCAGCCACCACATCGAGCATTCCGACGTTGCCTGAGTCGGCGAACTCCTCTCCCAATCCAGAGAGGTCCATGAAACCGAGAATTCCCAATCGGTGGTTGACTCCTACTACGACGACCCGGCGATGATTGGCCAGATTGGTGAAGTCGTAGAGCGGCCAGGATGCCGACCCGGTGTTCATTCCTCCACCATGGAGCCAGACCAGCACTGGCAGCTTGGATCCGGGCGCAAGCGTCGGCGTCCACACGTTCAGAACCAGGCAGTCCTCCCTCATCGACGGCTCAGACCCCAGAACGCCCATCATCTGCTCGACGTCGACGGTCATCGGCGTCCCGGTCATCTGCTCGACGGTCATCTGTGGACACGAGGGTCCGTAGGCAAGGCACTCACGCACTCCGGACCATGGTTGCGGAGGCCGCGCCGGCCGGAACCGATTTTCCCCGCCGGTGTCATCCCCGTAGGGCACTCCTTTGAAGGCCCATACGTCGTCGTGCTTCGAACCGCGTGCGTAGCCACTCGCGGTTTCAACTACTCCTGTCGGCATAGCCACCACCTCACGTCGTACGCACCTCTGGTCAGTGCACAAGAGGTCTGATCACTCACAATCCTCGTCACAGTGTGCTGCCAAAGATCCCGCCTGCATTCACGGGCACCATCGTGAGCGGGTGTTCCCGGTTCACGTAGCCGATTTGTTGAACGTCGGATCAGGAACCTGCCAGCACTTGCACGAAGAGTGGTAGAAGATGGCCCGCCATTCGGCTACGCCGTACCCCGACCCCGACGGCGCCGTCGAGAAGCTGATCGGTGCGAAGGGGTAGGAGAACTGGACCGTCCCAGCGTTGTGCATGGATGTGAGCTGTGCGCTGGGTTGCACCGTCGATGCGTGGTTCAGCAACGCCTGAACGAACCACAGGTAATCGCACACGACGCCTCCATAGCCGTCGAGCTGCTTATAGACACTCGGCTGACCGCCTGCGGCATAGATGGCGTCACAGGCTTTGGTGGCCCCTGTGGGTCTGAAGCCAGGCGTCGTGGCCTCGCCGTAGCCACCCTCGACGATGTCGATCGCCCCGTCGAAGTTGGTCGGGTTGGGCGCGTCCGGGCCGGTGAAGTTCGACGCAGCCAACGGACTGTCCGTGTACACGTAGTGGGGCGTGTAATCCTGTTGCTGGGCAACCTGTGTAAAGAGGCCCACATCGTTCACACCCGCCTCGGTCACGTCGGTCACCCCTGCGTTCTTGAATGACAGGACGGCCTGCTCCATGGAGGCCGGGGTGTCATTCTGACCGGCGGGGCAGGCGAGATTGAAGTAGTCCACATCTTTGGCGGGGACCTTCGACGCTGCGAGGGCTGACTGTTCAATGCTCTCGGTTCCGGCGTTGCACGTGTGGTAGAGGACACCAAGCTTCTTGAAGCCCTTGGCTGCACTGAAGTACCCGAGTTGGTGTGCCGCCAGGATCCCGGTGCGGGTTGCCTGCTGCTCGTTACCTCCTATGTCGAGTGCGTACGGGTGGTCGGTCGTCAGATCATCAGGGGTCAAATAGGACGAGGCAAGCAGAATATGGTGCTGCGGGATACAGGTACTGGCCCCTACCTCGGTGAGCGCACCACTGTCGAGCACGATGTAGGGCTGTGATGCCGCAATGGTCAAGCACGTCTGCTGTGCGTCGGCAGCATCAATTGGATTCACGTCGTAGAACTTCATCACGATCTTCCGGCACCCGGCCCCGCCTTCGCTGTTTATCTTCTTCGCCACGAGGTTGTAGTCGGCTTCTTGCGCCTGGGTCGACGGGACGCCCACGGTGGCATTGCTCAGCGAAGAACCGGTGATGTCGATGATCGAAGCCGCCACGGTCACCTGGCTCGACGTGATACCAGCGGCCGAACCGGACGGGCAGTGGCCCTTGGCAGAGCTGGCGGCCGTAGTGGCGGCGCCGGCGGGAAGGCCCGCACCCCTGCCAACTCCAGGCGACCCGACCACCAAGGCGCCGATCACTATCAGGATGGCGCCGCACACCGATATCGTCCGTTGCGTCCACCTCCTGAGCGACAGGGGATTGGTCAAGATCGCATACATCGCAGCGCGGTGACAGGACTGACGTGACGGCATTCATCCCCCTTTGAATGGACGTTCTCACTGCAAGCTGCTGAGCGTCATCCCGACGCCGACTCGAACGGTATCCCCGTTACTACTCGAACGGTAGGCGTGTTACTACTTGATGTCAACATCCTCGCCGGTATTTTCGACGTCAATGTCAATTATGGGTACCCTACGCTGGACGAAACCTGATGGTAGATACGGTGGGCTCCAGCTCTGATCCACGCCATCTTGGCGGCATGACACGAAGACGACTGGAGGACCAGGGTGGCAGAGAAACTCAGCGGACTGGGAGTCTGGTCCCAGGAGCTGCGCTTCGGGGACCCTGCCGAAGTCATCGAGGCCGCTCCTGAACTGGAATCATTAGGGTACAGCGCGTTGTGGGTGCCCGATATAGGAGGGCCCTTGTTCGAGGATCTTGACCGTCTGCTTCAGGCAACGAACACTGTCACGATCGCCACGGGCATCCTGAACGTCTGGCAACACGAGCCCGGTGACGTGGGGAAGTGGTGGCACGCGCTGCCCGAGAACCATCGCCGCCGGTTGCTGCTCGGTATAGGCGTAAGCCACGGCCTCGTCGTTGGCGAAAAGTGGGGTCGGCCCATTGCCACGATGAACGCCTACATTGACGGCCTCGAATCGGAGGGAGTGCCCCTCGACCAAGTCTGTCTGGCAGCGCTCGGCCCCAAGATGCTCGAGCTCGCCAAGAGCCGCACTGCAGGTGCCCATCCCTATTTCGTGACGCCGGAGCACACGTCCATCGCTCGGGCCGCACTCGGCGAGGGCCTCCTCGCCGTGGAACTGGGCGTGATCCTCGACCCCGATCCGGTGACGGCCCGCGAAACAGCGCGGCCATTCGTGAAGGGCTACGGCGGACTACCCAACTATGCGAATAATTGGAAGCGGCTCGGCTTCTCTGACGAGGACATCTCATCGGGCAGCGACCGCCTCATTGACGCCCTGATTGCCTGGGGAGACGAGGCGGACATCGACCGAGAGGTCCAGGCATACCGAAGAGCAGGTGCCGACCACGTCTGCATCCAGGTCCTCACCGTCCCCGGGAGCCCGATGCCTCTCGACGCCTGGAGGCGGCTCGCTCCTCACTGAGTCGCGTGTTCGCGGCCGTCGTACTCGTAAGCCGCACCGTAGCCGTCAGTTGGACCTTGATTTGAATGCCACGCGGGCCTTCGCCTCTGCGAGGTGAGGAGTTCGTCTCGATCGATCGGCAACAGATCCCCGGCGGCGATCGTGGTATCCAGAGCGACCCTGAACTGCTGGAGATAGGACTCGAGTGTCTGAACATTCCCCCGCTCTCGGCGTGAACCTTGTAGGTCGCCGCCGCCAGGGCTTCCTTGAGCCGGCCATCGCGGATTACCTCAGCCGGCGAAGCGCCATCAAGTTGCGTATACATGCCAATGAACCAGGCCCGAATCACATGCGGGCTCTCCTCCGCGAGGAGCAGGTGAAAGATCTGAAGGGCGGCCCGAAGCCGACGCTCGGGCTCAGACCCTCTTCAGCGACCTCGCCATCGACACCCCCGCCGCCGCATAGACAACAAAATGTCGATCCTGCTTCGCAAGAAACTTCGCAAGAAACTAGACAGCCCGAACCATCGGGTCAACGGATCGTCAGCCCTCATAGGAACGACCCGCGAGCAAGAGCCACTCTGCGCCACTTCCACGATGGCCCTGCCCGAGGTAGTGTATACACAACGATGAGGAGGAACTTGTGAACCGAAACCTGTACCTGCATGAAACCGTCGACGTGATCGGCCAGGGCCAGTACGAGTACATGGAGCACCTCTGGCAGGATCCGGTTCTGCGCATGCCCCAGATGTTTGGTCTCCAAGGTTCCTTCTATGTGTGCGCCGCTGGCGGCGGTCGATGGCCCCAGGTGATCAACATCTGGGACGTCGGATCGAATGGCTGGAAAGGCTGGGCAGCGAACGTCGATCGGATGAATCTAAAGCGCCGAAAGGCGTTCTACGGCGAATGGTGGGACGAAGCGGCGAAGTGGCGAACCGGTGGGTTTGACCGCTTGTGCGCCGGAGTACCGGGAAGTCCAACGACCGAGGAGATCGCGGCCCGAGGCATTACCGGAACATTGTTCGTGCACGAGGTTTTGACCGTCCGCCCGGGCACGCAGCTTGAATATCTCGCGATGGTGGCGGCGGAGCGAATGCCCTTGCTGGAGGAATACGGTCATTACGCGACAGGGCTCTATCAGGTCATTGGGAACCGGCATGAGGTTGTAATGGTCTGGGCTACCGACATCCCGTCGCATGTTCGCCTTCACCAAAATCTTGATACGACACAAGGGCTCTGCGACGAGGGCGAGGCTGACGAGCGCTTAGTCGAGTGGGAACGAAAGGCGTCGAACTACGTGAACGGAGGCGACCAACAAATCATGACACCGTTACCTAGAACGGTCTATGGTCCTCCCGACTGGGAAGACGCTTCGCTCGACGATTGGCTCGCCTAGGGTCCGTGCCTCGTCTCAGAATGAGTCCAGACGTAAAGGCCCGCTTGGCCGAGGCGTCGCGCCATAAGAGCGAGTTGATCATCCGGGGTGACGGTCGCAATCGCGTGGTTGAACAGATCCGGCAGTGGATCTTCGAAGGGTCCCTGTCCGACGGAGACGTGATATCGCAGGCCGACGTTGCTGAACTGCTCGGGCTTAGTCGCATCCCGGTGCGAGATGGTCTCATTGCCTTAGCGAGCTCGGGCTGGGTCATCATCGAGCCTGGAATCGGTGCCCGCGCTGTCGGGCTTGACGCAGCATCCGTACGTGACAATTTCGAGCTATTCGGATCAATCTGGTCCCTACTCGTGCGCCGAGCCGTTGAGCGAGGGGATTCGACGGTGGACTTGGAACTCGCCGGTACGCTGGTCACAGAGGCTCGATCGCCCGAAGAGATGCTCCTGGCAAATGTTCGCTTCGTTGACTCACTTCGGCTTCTTGCCGCTGCACCCAGGCTCGATGCTGCATATCGCAACGCGTCTCGGATTGTTCCGGGCGACTTTTTTGCAATCGTGCCTAATGCTGTCGAGACTCAACAGACCTACGTGCCGAAGATCAGCTCCGCGATCAGCAAGGGAAACATCGACAGAGGCGCCAAAATGGCAGTAGCCCTTCATCAGGTCCACGCTCGCAGCGTCGGTCGACTTCTCGCCGACCGGGGCGTGCTGTCCTAGCCGTGTTTGCGGGTCTGGCAAATCATCCTTTCTTAGACAACACACATAGGGGACTTATTCGACGCCTACCCATCAAGGCTGCTGCGAACCGAGGAAGACGGCGCGAGCAATGTCGTCACGAGACATGAGGTCTCGGGTCGCCCCCTCGAAGCGAACCTGTCCTTTTTCCAAGAAGACTGATCGTTCGCAGATCTCCGCAGCGATGTTCAGGCTCTGTTCGACCACCACCAAGGTAACTCCCGTGGCATGTATGCGGTGCTCGACCTCGAGAAGCTCGCCGACGACAGTCGGCGAAAGGCCGAGCGACATCTCGTCGATGCAGAGTAACTGTAACTTGGGTTCGAGCAACAGCGCTTTAGCGACCGCAAGTTGCTGCTGCTCGCCACCAGAGAGAGTGCCTGCCCTCTGTCGGTGACACCCCGCAAGCGCAGGAAACGTCTCGTAGACGACCTCGCGACGTTCTTTCAGGCGTGACTTTTCCATCCGGGCAGTGAGCGCTTGCATATCCAAATTCTCGTGGACGGTCATGTCGGTGAATACGGCACGTCCACCGACCACCAACAACAGGCCTCGGGTCGGAAGCCGCTCGGCTGGCACTCCTGTGATGTCATCACCGAAATAGCTCACCGTCCCGGTCGACGGCTTCTCCAAACCCGCGATCACCCTTAGGAGCGTGGACTTGCCGGCGCCATTGGTGCCGAGCAAGGCCAACGCTTCCCCATCGTGAACCTCGAGCGATACCCCAAACAAGACCTGGAGCTGTCCGTAGGAGAAGTTCAGATCGGAAACGCTGAGCGCAACGGAACGCACCGACTGCTGCCTCACTTGAATGGCGGATTCCACGTAGGATTCGGGATGTGCCAGCACTTGCACGACGCGAGGTAGTTCTCAGCACGCCAGTCGGCAATGCCGTAGGGAGAATCTTTGGGTGCCGCAGCATAATTGGTAGGTGCGATCACGATCGAAAGGAGCTTTCGTCCCTCCTCGTTGGTTATAGTCCCTCAACAACCGCTCCTGACCGCAATGACGCCCTCGCGCGACCGTCTGCCACCTCCCCACCGATAGCGACACCGGACGGCAAAGAACACTCGCACCCTCCCGGACGATGTCCACAATTCGAGCCACACAGTTGCATCCCGGATGCGACGACTTCCCCACGCCGCAGTGGGCCGCCGCCTAAAGACTCGCCCTTATCGACCTGCCTGGTCGGGGGAAAGACAGAGGCGCTTCCAGGCCGGCCCGAAGGGTCCGGCCTCGTCCATTGTGTCTGCGAACGTGACCGGACCGTCAAGGCACGGGGGCCACACGTGTCCCCCTCGGCTGCGCCGACCTTGACCTTCCTGGGGAAGTCCGTGGGGCGTTTCTTTCTCGCAGGTGATGTCCACACGATGTCCACACCGATGTCCACAAGGTCACGTGGGACGTGCTGTGAGCTGCAGTGTCCCCTTCGAAGGGGAGTGCTGGCGTAGGGAACTCGCCCAGACGGAAAAACTCTGTTCGTGGACAAGTTTGAGGAAGTTGCTGGGGATGTCGCCCGTCCACTGTGGTCCCATGCGTACGACCGAGACATCCATATCCAGCCCGGCCAATCTTGCCGGGATCGCCGCAACAACCGGGACCCAGACCGCCCAGGGAGGACGTCGCAAGGCGACGATCGTCCCGGTGGAACGACTGGTGTTCACCGTGGCCGAAGCCGGGGAGCTCCTCGGGATCTCCCGGGCTTTCGCCTACGAGCTGGTGGCCCGTGGGGAACTGCCGGTCATCCGGCTGGGCCGTCGCATCGTGGTCCCCAAGCCCGCTCTGTTGGCCATGGTCGATCTCACGCCCCAGACCCTTTGAGTCCGGAACATCATGCTCTCCATCGGCAAGATGGTCGCCGGCGCGGAGGACTACTACCTAGGCATCGTGGCCCAGGGCAAAGAGGAGTACTACACCGGCACCGGTGAGGCCCCGGGGAAGTGGATGGGGCGTGGGACCGAGGCCCTCGGGCTCCGTGGGGAAGTCGCCCCAGACGACCTCCGGGCGATCCTCGCCGGGGTCTCGCCGCAGGACGGTTCCCCGCTGGCGGCCCGGCGAGGGGGCTCGTCACGGGTGTCGGGGTTCGACCTCACCTTCTCGTCTCCCAAGTCAGTCTCGGTGCTGTGGGGACTGAGCGACTCAGAGACCTCGGCTGCCGTGCGGACAGCCCACGACAGAGCGGTCGCCGAAGGGTTGGCCTACCTCGAGCGCCACGCCACCGTGGCTCGCCGCGGACACAACGGCGAGAGTCGGATCAAGACCTCGGGACTGGTGGCGGCCGCCTTCGTCCACCGCACCTCGCGGGCCGGGGACCCCCAGCTGCACACCCACGTCCTCGCCGCCAACGTGGGGCGCGGCACGGACGGTCGGTGGTCCTCCCCCGATGCGCGCCTGTTGTACTTCCATGCCCGCACGGCTGGCTTCGTCTACCAGGCGTCGCTCCGGGCCCACCTGGTCGAGGCCCTCGGGGTCCGCTTCGGTCCCGTCGTCCGTGGTTCGGCCGAACTGGTCGGAGCAGATCCCACCCTCCTGCGCCGCTTCTCCAGCCGCCGGGCCGAGATCGAGGAGTACCTCTCGGTGCGAGGCGATAGCTCGAGGAGGACGGCCGAGTTGGCCGCCCTGGCCACCCGAACACCCAAACCGAGCGACGACGGCACCGGGACTGCGGTCGACCTTCGCTCCCTGTGGCGGGGCCAGGCGCTGGCCGTGGGCATCGACCCCGACGCTGACGTCGCAACGCTGGGGAGGCCCCGAGCCGTCCTCATATCCGAGGATGTGGCCGGCGGCTTGACCGAGCGGTTGGTCAGCGCGGAGGGGCTGACCGCTCAGGAGTCGGTCTTCGAACGGCGCGACCTCGTCCAGGCCATCGCCGAGTCGATGCCCGAAGGAGCCCACCTCGACGCCCTCGAGGACATGGCCGACCGGGTGCTCGCCGAGCCCGGCGTGGTCGAACTTGACGGTCGAGGGCGCGGCGGCGAAGGGCTCCATACCACCAGGGAGCTTCTCGATGTCGAGGCCACCCTCCTCGAGGTCGCCGGCCGCTGCGGACAGGGGCACGGCAGAGTGGAAAGCGGCCTCGTCACCCGACTGTTGGACGACCATCAGCATCTCTCGGTCGAGCAGGCCTCGATGGTACGGCGGCTCGCCAGCTCGGGTGCGGGAGTCCACGTGGTCGTCGGCAAAGCCGGCGCCGGCAAGACTACAGCGTTGGCCGTCACCCGCAAGATCTTCGAATCGGCCGGCTATGTCGTCTCCGGCACTGCGCTCAGCGCCCGGGCCGCCGAGGAACTTCAAGTCGCAGCCGGCATTCCCTCGGTCACCTTGGCCCGGCTCCTGGGCGAGCTCGACGCTGCGACCCGCGTCCTTCGCCCGAGCGATGTTGTAGTGGTCGACGAGGCCGGGATGGTCGGCACGCGGACCATGGGCCGCCTCATTGACGCAACCGCGGCGTCGGGGTCCTTGTTGATCCTTGTCGGCGACCCCAGGCAGTTGGCCGAGATCAGCGCCGGGGGCACCTTTCGTGCCCTGGCCAACCGGCTCGGGACGATCGAGCTCAACGAGAACCGGCGCCAGCACGAGCAGTGGGAACGCCAGGCCCTCGACGAGCTCCGATCCGGCGACGTTGCGAAGGGGCTCCTGGCCTATGACATCCATGACCGCATCCGCATCTCGGCCACCATGGTGGCGGCGCAGACCGACTTGGTCGGGCGCTGGCTGGAAGCCCGTGATTCCAGAGCGCTAATGCTGGCGGTCAACCGGCGGGACGTGGACGAACTCAACGCCGTGGCCCGGACCAAGCTCATCGAGGCCGGAGCGCTCGGCGAGGAGGTGCTGCGCACCGAGGAGCGTTCGTTCGCCCTCTCCGACGAGGTGGTCTGCCTGCGGAATGCCAAAAAGCTGGGCGTGCTCAACGGCACCCGTGGAACCGTTGTCGGGCTCGATGGGAACGGCCTGCACATCGAGACCACGGGAGGCCCTCGGATCCTCCCGGCTCGCTACGTCGAAGCCGGGCACCTCGCCCACGGCTACGCCACCACCGTGCACAAGGCCCAGGGCGCCACCTACGACCGCGCCTTCGTGCTGGCCACCGACTCGCTCACCCGAGAAGCGGGGTATGTCGCCATGAGCCGGGCCCGAGCGGGAACCGAGCTGTTCGTGATCAGCGGGGCCTTCGAAGACGGCCGCGGCCCCGATCTGGGTGAGGACGAGCCGTTGGCTCGGACGGCGGCACGCCTGGCCACCTCACGAGCCAAGTCCATGGCCAGCGAGCGCCTAGTGGGCGGGCTCCCCACGGACAGGCTTCGCCCCAGCGACTTCCCCACGGCCAGGCACCCCCGCAGCAACTTCCCCAGCGACTTCCCCACGGACCCTGGCGCCGGTTCGCGATCAGCGCCCCAGGTGGAGATTGCGCCAGCGACCGCGACCCGCCCCGTCATCGACTGGCGGGTGCGGTTCGCGGATCTCGAGGGTCCCGAGCACCATGTGGCCGCCCTGGGCACCCGTCCGGCCTTCATCGACGAGCAGCGGCGCTACGACCGGGTAGCACGCAACATCGACGCCTATCGGGACCGCTTCGGCGTCGACGGATCCGATCCACTCGGGCCGCGGCCCTTCGAATCATTTCCCCGCCTCGCCTACGACAAGATCGCCACTCAGATCCGCGCCTACGAAAAGGTGCGCTGGCGCGAATTCACGCGGCCGTCCCCCGCTATCGGAGGCAGGAGCATCGAGGTTCCTGAGATCGCAAGCATCGACACGGGGCTCGAGATGTGAGGCGTCGCGCCAAGGCCACAGAGCTCACTACTCCCCTGATGCCCGCGGGCACTCCGGGGCAGCCCTGGTGGGCCGCTACGTCGATGCACGAACCAAGGATATATCCTGCACAAAGTCAGTTCTGGTTCCTTCGCTCCTGTACGATAATCAACAATATGATTGGCTAATGACCAATTATCTTGCTATTATTCGTACATGGCGTCGATCGAGGACCGGGTGCTCGTCGAACTGCACCGGGCTGCCGCTTTGGCTGGGCGGCCGGGTATAGCGGTGCCGTCCGCAGATCTGGACGTCGCGGACCGGCACACCGGCAGTCGCACTCGCACCAAAGACGCAGTTTGGAGACTTGAGAAAGCCGGCCGAGTCACCTCAGTCCGTAGGGACCTCCTGGTGCTGCCGGACGCGACAGGCCGAATCGAGGTGGGCCTCGCCGAACTTATCGACGTCGTCGCTCCGCAGCCCTACCTCATCACCGGAGGGAGAGCGCTCGAACACCACAACCTCACCGACCAACATTTCTTTTCGTTCGCCGTGTTGGTGCCATCTCGAGTGACGCCAATCATGTACCGGAGTGAGCGAGCCACCTTTTTTCCAACGGACAAAGGGAAGATCTGGGGCGGCAAGGGACATCCTCACTATGCGACCCCCGAGCGCGTGATTATGGACGTACTAGGCAGCAGGCGTTACGGAGTGTCCTTCTCCCATGCGTTGACGGCGTTGAACCAGGCAGGACAGCGTGATCCTAAGTTCCTCGGGCGTCTGCTCGCGAGCGCGCGCCGATTCCAATCAGACGCAACGGCGCGCCGCGTTGGGCTGTTAGTAGATCGACTATTTGGGTCAAACGCCGCCGCCCCGTTTCGTGACCTGATTGGAGAGAGCAGGACACCGACGCTCTTGCGACGCGGAGGACGCACCGACGGATCGATTGATCCCACGTGGCGCGTCATCGTGAACGCCAGGACGGTGCCGGAAACTGCGGGCTCAAAATGAGCGGACCGATCCGTACCTGGGGAAGCGCGCCTACCAGCTCGACGACCTGCTCAATCAGATGCCAGGGAGCGCTAATGTTGCGGTACGGGATTTTGCTCTCCTGACCCTCGTCGGACACCTCTCAGCGACCTTTCCGAAGGAGCTCGTATTCAAGGGCGGATTTGTCTTACGCCACGTTCATGGGTTCCTGCGATTCAGCTCGGACGCCGACTCAACCCGGCATGCCCCACCACGACACAAGTTCGACGCTGACGAAGTCGCCCGGGTGATCCGAGAAGCCAGTGTGAGACATAGTGCGATTCGACCCCCAAGAGCCAGCGACAGACAGCGCTCGAAGCCTCGATTTTGATGAAGTGCGCATCAGTGGTTCGACGATCCACCCCGACAGAGTTCAAATGGAAATCAGCTATCGAGAAAGTGTCGTCGATGAGCCTGCGTTCGCCCACGTCGGCGAGCCGTTCTACGAGGCCTTCGAGATCTTGGTCATGACGTTGCCGGAGATGTCCGCCGAGAAGCTACGAGCTCTCGCACAACGAGTTCGACCGACCGACCTGGCGGATCTGGCAAAGATGCTTCTGCGAGAAGAAGCTCTTGATGAAGACATTGCTCGGCTCGCGCAATACAAGTTTGAGCTTGTCTCGCAAGGAGCCGCCAACCGCGTCGAGCGAATTGAACAGCATCTTCGCGAGATCAAGGCCGACTACGATGCCGTGGTTCCAGGACTCTTCCCGGAGGCTCCAACTTACGCCGAAGCGATGGAGATTGTCTGGCCTAGGATCAAGCCATTGATCCCTTAGATCGTCGACACACCGTCAGGACGAGAGCTCCAAAGCCGAGACCGCCTTGCGTTTCTCAATGCCCGTACGTCCGTCGTAGTGAAGACGAAGCGTCGCCTCGCTATTGCCAAGGATGTCGGCCACCGTCCGATATGACTCGCCAGCATCGAGCATTGCCGTGGCCACATAGTGACGGAGATCAAGCAGGGTCATGGAAGACGTCCCCCGCGAGGCCGTCCATCGCCTACTGAGAGCATCCGGCCGCAGAGGGAGTACGTAGCCGGGTGCTGCGCCGAAGACGAACAACGTACGAGCCGGGTTCCGACCATTGAGATCCTGAAATCGGTCAGCTTGACGCTGTAGTGCCGTCTGCGCCGCCGCCGTCAGTGGCACATCTCGCCAATCTGATCGCTTGGTGGATTTGCGCACAATGCCTACCCCGGGTCCTCCGTCGGTGATGGCCGCGGCAACGTGAATTTCGCCGGCCACGAGGTCGACGTCCGCCCATTGGAGTCCCAGCACTTCGCCCGTGCGCATACCCGTGCTCGCCAGCAGCGTGGCGAGATCAGCCATTTCGGGATCCCGTTCCGTCACGCTCTTGAGGAGAGACCGAACGTCGGCTTCGAGGGGGGCGAAGGGCTTCTTGCGAGTCGACTTTGGCCGAACCGCATCTCTCGCCGGGTTGGAATCGATGAGGCCTCGCTTTCGAGCGAGTTCAAGGGCACGGGTGAGGACAGTGGCACATCTGCGAATCCAGTCAGGCCCCCGACCCGATGCACGCATCGCGGCATAGAGGTGCTCGATGTCCTGCCAGGTCAGGCGGCTCAGTCGGATGGCACCAAACCTGCGACCATCCGAGAGCTCCATTTCCTTCATAAGCCTGACGGCCGAGCGGGTCGTGGTGACCGTCTTCGGGGTCAGTTCCAGCGATCCGCTGTTGGCAACCTCGATGTAGTTGTCCAGGGCGGCCCCGACAGACCTGGCATTGGTGCCTCCCGACGGGAGCCGCTTTTGATGGCCCGCCACCTTGAGCCGGGCCAACGTCAGCTCTGCCTCCTCCCGGGTTCCCTTCACGGTGCGCGACACCCGCCGGCGGCGACCCGTCACGGCGTCGCGCGGCAGTTCAATATCGACCTTCCAGGTCTGCTCGGCGACCTGGGTAATCCCGCCGCTGCCCCGTCGGCGCCGTCGATCCGAGGCCCTCGTCCCGGCAGATTTCGACTTCGTTTGGGCCGCCGCCATGCGGCGATAGTAGAGCAAAATAGTAGAGCGCCGAGCGGATGCCTCAGCTCGGCGACTCTCAAACACTGCCTCTGACCTGGTCTTTCTTTGGAGCGGAAGACGGGATTCGAACCCGCGACCCTCACCTTGGCAAGGTGATGCGCTACCGCTGCGCCACTTCCGCGTGGACCACGTAGCCTAGCTTGCGACCGGGCGAGGTGGAAACCACGTCACTCCCCCTGCTCGCCTGCCCGTTTACGTCATGACGGGCCGGCGCTGCGGACCCTCGGTTCTTCAAATGGCCTTTCCGGGATTGAGTATTCCCAGCGGGTCGAGGGCATGTTTCACGTCTCGCATCACGCTGAGGACGTCGGTGCCGATCTGCTCCTCCAGCCACCCGCGTTTCAATGTTCCCACGCCGTGCTCGCCGGTGATCGTGCCTCCCAGCGAGATGGCCAGGTCCATCACTTCGCCGAACGCCAGCTCGGCCCGGGCCACCGCCGCCGCATCGGCCCGATCAAAGACGACCAGCGGGTGGAAGTTGCCGTCCCCCGCATGGCCGATGGTGGCGATGAGCGTGCTGCGCTTCTCCGCCACCCGCTCGATTCCCGCGATCAGGTCCGCCACCCGCGGCAGTGGTACCCCCACATCCTCGATGAGGACGCTGCCGAGCTTCTCGACGGCCGGGATGGCGGCGCGGCGGGCGGCCATGAACTGGGATCCCTCCTCTTCGTCCGCCGTCGAGTACACCTCGTCGGCACCGGCCTCTCGACAGGCATCGAATCATGGTGGTCACTTCGGCCATGGCCTGGGCGCCCCCGACGTCGGACTGGCCCACCAGGAGCGCACCGCAATCGGCGAGTCCCATGTTGAACTGTCGTTCGACCGCGGCCACCGAGGTGCGGTCCATCAACTCCAGCACGGAGGGGTTCCCGCAGGCGGCGATCGTCGAGATGGCGTGGCCCGCCCGCTCGGCGTCGGGAAACGTCGCCACCATGGTGGTCGGCACAGGGGGCGGTGGCCGAAGGCGGAGCCGTACTTCGGTGATCACCCCCAGCGTCCCCTCGCTCCCGGTGAAGAGCCGCTTGAGGTCGTAGCCCGCCACGTCCTTTATGGTGCGCCCCCCGAGTCGGAGCGCCCGGCCGTCGGCCAGCACCACCTCCAGGCCCAGGACGTAGTCCGTGGTGACGCCATACTTCACGCAGCACAATCCGCCGGCGTTCGTGGCGACGTTCCCGCCGATGGAGCAGATCTCGAAACTCGACGGGTCGGGCGGATACCAGAGCCCTTGCGCCCGCGCCGCCGTCTTGACCTCCACGTTCAGTGCGCCCGGCTGGGCAATGGCCAGCCGGGCCGACGCGTCGATCTCCACCCGCCGCATGCGCTCGGTCGACAGGGTGATGCACCCGTCGACGGCGACCGATCCACCGGAGAGTCCCGTGCCGGCGCCGCGGGTGACAACCGGTACACGGTGCGCACTGGCCCAGCGCAGCGCTGTCTGCACCTCGGCCGTGTCCGAGACGCGCACGACCGCCATGGGGCGCCCGACCTCCACCGTGTTCGAGCGGTCGAACCGGTAGCCCTCCATCATGTCGACGTCGGTGACCACCGTTCCGGGTGGGAGGGCGAGCTCCAACTCCTCGACGACGGAGCGCAGTATGCGGCTCACCCGGTGGCTCCTTGGGCGTCGAGCGCGCATCCGACGAGCTCACCGAGCGCATCGTCGATCGATCCGGCCAGCACGTCGAGCTCGGGGAGCAGTTTGCGGCAGGCCAACAAGCCCGAACTGGAGTTGATCGAGATAGGAGAAGATGGTCACGTTCAACCCCACGCCCTCCGCGATCGGACCCACCGGGTACATGGCCTCCACCCGGCTGCCGGCGCAAAAGAGTGGGAAGTCCGGGCCCGTGACGCCCGACACCATCACGTTGAAGGGCGGCCGGACCCGGTCGAACAGCCTGGTGCCGGCGACGGCGCGGGCCACCCGTGAGACCAGCCCCGGAGCGGCAATCTGCGCCAGGTCCCCCACCAGCCGTCCCCGGTGCAGTTGTTCCCGTTCCTTGGCCACCGCGGTGGAGCGGGCGATGGCCATAAGCCTCTGCACAGGATCGTCCATGTCCGTAGCCAACGACACCAGCATGGCCGACAGTTGATTGCCCAGTGCGTCGCCTTCGACAGTTCCCGCCGGGCGGGTGGACACGGGCACCATGGCCACGAGGGCGCGCTCGACCACCTCACCCCTCGCCGCCAGCAGGCGATGGAGACCGCCGGCCACTCCCGCCAGGAGCACGTCGTTCACCGTGCACCCGAAGACACGGCGGACGAGTTTGGCGTCATCGAGTGGGATCGACAGGGACGCGAACCGCTTGCGATTGGACACTGCGCCGTTGATGGATGTGCGCGGCGCGGAGAAAAAAGCGGGAGGCGACGACTCTCCCCGGGTCAGCAACTCACGATTGTGCTTCCCGAGGTCCGCGATCGCCTCCACTCCCGCGTCGAAGGTAGTGAGCACCCGGGCGGGTTGGTGCGACAACGACGACGCCGCATAGCGCAGCATCCGTGCGCTCCCGGGCAGCGGGGCCGGGTCCCATGGCTCTCTCGGCCCGGCGACGATGCGGGACCGGGGGCTCAGGTCCAAGAAGGCGGCCAGAATCGAGGCGCCACTGACGCCGTCGAGAATGGCGTGATGCACCTTGGCGATCAGCGCGGTGCGATCCCCCTGGAGTCCTTCGACCACGAACATCTCCCACAAGGGACGATCGGGATCGAGCGGGCGGCTCATGGCGGCCGCCACGAACGCGTCGAGCTCGACCCGTCCGCCCGGTGAAGGGAGGCTGGCCCGGGAGAGATGGTCGTCCAGTTCGAAATCGGGGTCGTCGGCCCAGACCGGATGATGGAGTCCCAGCGGCACCCGCAGTGCCCGTTGGCGCAGCGGGCCGACCAGGTGGAGTCGCTGTGCGATCACCCGACGGATCTGGGCGTACCGCGTGGAGGGCGAGAAGAGCGAGCGAGTGCCCTCGGGAGGGTCGAGCACCAGGACCGCCCCCACGTGCAGCGGGGTGGTGGGTGTCTCGAGAGACAGGAACGCCGCATCCAACCCTTCCAACGGTTGCATTCAGGTCCCGGTGTGGCCGAATCCGCCCGAGCCGCGCGTGGCCTCTCCCAATCCCTCGGCGGGCACCGGGTCGAACATGGCTTCTTCGACACGGACGATCACCAGCTGTGCGACACGGTCCCCCCTGCTCACCGCGTAGTCCTCTTCGGGGTCGTGGTTCACCAACAACACCTGCAGTTCGCCCCGGTAGCCCGCGTCGATGAGGCCGGGTGTGTTCAGACAGGTCACGCCGTGACGCAGGGCCAGTCCACTGCGGGGCAGCACGAGACCGGCGTGTCCCTCCGGGATGGCGATGGCAAGACCGGTGGGGACGAGAGCCCGCCCACCCCGGGCGGGCAACACGACGTCCCGGCTCGCCCTGAGGTCGGCTCCGGCGTCGCCGGGTCGGGCGTAGGAGGGCAGTGCCAACTCCGGGTCGAGTTGGTGGAGGGGCACACGGAGCACCGTTGGACCTTACTCACAGGAGCACGCCTCGGACCGGGGCCGGTAGCATGCCCGCCCATGCTGGCCTGGATGGATCTGGAGATGACCGGATTGGATCCGTCCCGACACGTCATCGTCGAGATCGCCAGCCTGGTGACCGACGACGACCTGACCATCGTGGCCGAGGGCCCCGACCTGGTGGTCCATGCCACGCCGGCGCAGTTGGCCGAAATGGATGACTTCGTCACCGCCATGCACACCCGATCGGGGCTGCTCGATGCCATCGCCGCCTCGACCCTGACCCTGGAGGAGGCGGGAGCCCAGACCCTGGAGTTCCTCAAGCTGCACATTCCCGAGCCCCGCACCGTTCCGCTGGCCGGGAACTCGATCGGCACCGACCGGCGCTTCCTGGCCACCCAGTTGCCGGAGATCGAGGAGTACCTCCACTATCGCTCCGTGGACGTCTCGACGCTCAAGGAGCTCTGCCGGCGTTGGTACCCCGCGCTCTCCAAGGGCGCGCCGGACAAGAAGGGCGGGCACCGGGCCCTGCAGGACATCCAAGAGAGCGTGGCCGAGCTCGCCTTCTACCGCGGCGCCATCTTCATCCCGACACCCACGCCGGCCACGCCGGACCCGTGACGGTCGAGAAGGATCCGCCGACGGTTTCCCTGGCCGAAGCCGACGCGACCTTGACGGCGGCCGGGCAGCTCTTCGAAATGGAGGAGCGCATCATCCGCGGCGTGCCCACCCGCACGTGGAAGAACGCCCCGGCGTCACTGCGGGCCGTCCTCGACCTCTCCCTCGGGTACGGCGACGCCACGTACCTCGTCTACGAGGACGAGCGGACCACCTTCGCCGAGCATTACCGGATCGCCTGCACGCTGGCCCACCGGTTGGTCGACGAGTTCGGCGTGGAGCAGGGTGACCGCGTCGCCATCGTCATGCGGAACCTGCCCGAGTGGGTGATGGCGTTCTGGGCCATCACCCTGACCGGCGCCATCGTCGTTCCCCTCAACGCCTGGTGGTCCGGCGAGGAGCTGCGCTACGGCTTGGAGGACTCCGGGTCCAAGCTGGCCTTCGTCGACACGCAACGTGCGGAGAGCATCCGACCGTTCCTGGGCGGCCTCAGCGGCGCTCACGACGCTCATCGTCACCGACGAGCACCGGACCGAGGGCGACCCGGCGCCTTCGGTACGGCCGGCGCCCGAAGGCTCCGCTCCGGTCACCGAATGGCCCTTCACCTTGGCGCTCGGCGCCGTGGACGCGGGCGCCGTGCCGCCCGACGTCAGCATCGATCCCGACGACGACGCCACCATCTTCTACACCTCGGGCACGACGGGGCGTCCCAAGGGTGCCGTGGGCACGCACCGCAACATGTGCACCAACCTGATGAGCCTGTTCTTCCTCACCACGAGGGGCCAGCTCCGGTTCGGGAAGTCGCCATCGGACCCCGCCGGGGCCCGGCAGATGGCCTATCTGCTGTCCGTACCCCTCTTCCACGCCACCGGCTGCCACTCGGTCATGGTGGGGAACACCGGCGCCGGCGGGAAGATCGTCATGATGCACCACTTCGACCCCGACCGCGCCCTCGAGCTGATCGCGCGGGAGCAGGTCACCACGTTCGGCGGCGTCCCGACCATGGTCATGCAGGTCCTCGACTCACCCTCCTTCGCCAAGTTCGACACCTCGTCCATCCGCAGCGTGTCCTACGGCGGCGCGCCCGCACCTCCGGACCTGGTGCGGCGGATCCGGGAGGCCTGGCCGGTCGGGCAGCCGTCCAACGGCTACGGCCTGACCGAGACGTCCTCGGTGACCTCCATGAACACCGGCGCCGACTACGTCGCCAAGCCCGACAGCGTCGGTCCACCGGTTCCCGTGAGCGACGTCGCCATCGTCCCCGAGGACTACACCGGCGCCGAGCCGGCAGACTCGCTCCCCCGCGGTCCCGACGTGCGGGGCGAACTGTGGATCAAGGGCCCCCAGGTGGTGCGTGGCTACTGGAACCGACCGGTGGAGACGGCGCAGGTCTTCACCTAGGGCTGGCTCCACACCGGCGATATCGCCCGCTCGATGAGGACAAGTTCATCTTCATCGTCGATCGGGCCAAGGACATGATCATCCGGGGCGGTGAGAACGTCTACTCGGTGCAGGTCGAAGCGCCCTGTTCGAGCACCCCGCCGTGGCCGACTGCGCCGTGATCGGCATCCCCGAACCGACACTGGGCGAGGAGGTGGGCGCGGTCGTGGTCCTCCGGCCCGGCTTCAAGGTGGGGGCCGAAGAGCTGTCCACGCACGTCCGCGGCCGGCTGGCCGCCTTCATCGTGCCGACCCGTATCTGGTTCGGGGACCAGCCCCTCCCCCGCAACCCGGCCGGCAAGGTGCTCAAGCGCGAGCTGCGGGACCAGCTGCTCGGCGCGGTTCCCTCCTAACTGAGCCGCCCCGGGCCGGCGCCGGCCGACCGCGCACGCGACGACGCCGGCCCCGAGTGGGCCGGCATCGTCGCAATGGGTTGCCCGCAACGCGGGCGAAAGTCCGTGCGGAGCTCTCAGCGGTTGGGCTGGGGGGTCACCCGCAGGTACGGCTTGATGGCCTTCAAGCCCTTGGGGAAGCGGTCCTTGGCCTCGTCGTCGCTCACGGCCGGGACGATGATGACGTCGTCGCCGTCGGTCCAGTTGACCGGCGTGGCCACCTAGTAGTCGGCCGTCAGCTGCAGCGAGTCGAGCACCCGGAGGATCTCGTCGACGTTGCGGCCGGTGGAGGCCGGGTAGGTCAGGGTCAGCTTGACCTTCTTGTCCGGGCCGATGATGAAGACCGAGCGCACCGTCAAGGTGTCGTTGGCGTTGGGGTGGATCATGTCGTAGAGGTCGGCCACCTGGCGGTCCTCGTCGCCGATGAGCGGGAAGGCCAGGGCGGAGCCCTGCGTCTCCTCGATGTCGCCGGCCCAGCCCTTGTGGGACTCGACCGAGTCGACCGACAGGCCGATCAGCTTGGTGTTGCGCTTGTCGAACTCGGGCTTGGCCTTGGAGAAGGCGCCCAGCTCGGTGGTGCAGACCGGCGTGAAGTCCTTGGGGTGCGAGAAGAGGATGCCCCAGCTGTCGCCCAGCCACTCGTGGAAGTTGATGGTGCCCTCGGTGGTCTCGGCGGTGAAGTCGGGGGCGGTGTCGCCGAGTCGAACTGCCATGGTGGTCCTCCTGTAGTGTCGCGCGGCGTTGTCGGGCACTAGATCCTTGCGGTCCAATCGCGCTCAATTGTCGACCGGCAAGGTCAACATTAGTGACCGGGGGGGGATCCCGTCCGCGGGGTGACCGGCGGGCCCGTGAGCACGTGAGCAGGCCCGCCGTGCGAGAATCGAATGGCCCCCCCTACACCCCCTACCGGACCCGACACCGTGGCGGTCGACCGCCGACGGGCCGGTGACCGTCGTGGCCATCACCCGGCCCGAGCGCCGCAACGCCGTCGACAGCCACTGCGCCGACCTGCTGCGCCAGGCCTTCGACGAGTTCGATCAGGACCGGAGCAGTCGGTGGCCGTGCTGACCGGCGCCGGGGGCCTTCTGCGCCGGGGCCGACCTGAAGGCGGTGGCCGACGGTGATCGCCGTCCCATGCCCGACGACGGGCCGGGCCCCATGGGCCCGACCCGGCGACCCTGTCCAAGCCGGTGATCGCCGCCGTCGAGGGCTACGCCGTGGCCGGCGGCCTGGAGCTGGCCCTGTGGTGCGACCTGCGGGTGGCCGCCGAGGACGCCGTCTTCGGGGTGTTCTGCCGCCGCTTCGGGGTGCCGCTGTTCGACCTGGGCACGGTGCGCCTGCCCCGCCTGATCGGCCACGGCCGGGCCATGGACCTCATCCTGACCGGGCGGCCGTTGTCGGGCCCGAGGCCCTGCCGTCGGCCTGGCCAACCGCGTGGCCCGGGCACGGCGGCGCCCGGGGCGGCGCTGGCCCGCCAACTGGCCGCCCTCCCCCAGTGCTGCCTGCGCTCGGACCGCATGTCGGCCTCGAGCAGTGGGGCACGACCGGGCGAGGCCGCGGTCAACGAGGCCCGCCGGGGGCGCCGTGGTCGCCAGCGGCGAGACGCTCGAAGGGGCCCGGCGCTTCGCCGAGGGGCCGGGCGGCGGGGGCACCGCTGTGTGACGGGGACGTGAGCGCCACCCGTGAGGGGGGCACCCGGCCGCGGCCGGATGGTGGCCGCCTTCGACTTCGACGGCACCTTCACCCACGGGGGCAGCGTCTTCCCCTTCCTCGTGGCCGTGCGCGGTCGCTGGCCCGTGGCCGCGCCGTGGCCGCGTGTCGCCCCGGCCTGCTCCGGGGCGCCCTGGTCGGCGGGGCCGCGGCCGACACCACCAAGGAGGCCCTGTTCACCCGGCTGCTCGGGGGCCTGGCGGTGGAGCAGGTGGACGAGATCGCCGACTTCGCCCAACGCCACCTGGCCCGCCTCTCCGCCGACACCCGGCCGGCTGGACTGGCACCAGCGGCAGGGCCACCACGTGGTCATCGTCTCGGCCTCGCCCGAGTGCTACGTCAGACCGGCCGGTGCGCTGCTCGGGGCCGACGGCGTGGTGGCGACCCGCCTGGCCGTCGGCGGTGGCGGTCTGCTCACCGGGGGCTACGAGGGCAAGAACTGCCGGGGGGCCGAGAAGTACGCCCGACTGGTCGTCATCTCCGGGCCAACGGGCTGATGGGCGCCGGTGAGGACCAGCCCGAACTGTGGGCCTACGGCAACAGCCGGGGCGACCTACGACTGCTCAATGCGGCCGACCACGGAGTCGACGCCGGGCAGCTGGGGCCGCTCGGGGCGATTGCGACACTTCCCCCGGCTTGCCGACGGTTCGGCAGACGGCATGGCAGACTCAGCCCGGGGTGGCGGCGATCCCCACGACGCGCCCCGAATAGCCGGGTTCGTTGGCCGCTTCGTCGCCCAGATACGGCGCATCGCCGAAGCTGAAGGCCTGCCCGGCGCTGTCCACCATCACATAGCCCTTCCCGTCGCCGTAGGGACAAGGGAGGTCATGGCGCTCTTGGCCGACGCAATGGCCGGCGAGTCCGCCGCCGGGCGCAGCCGTGAGCGCATCCCCGAAGGGTGCCACCGGGCCGTCCGCCTCCAGCAGCCAGTACCCCCCGCCATCGGCCGAGGGCGCCACGTCGACAACGGCGAGGCTGGTGGGCTCCCGAGCGAGCCGTAGAAGGCGGCGTCGCCGAAGCTGAAGATGCCGCCGTCGGAGGCGACCAGCCAGTAGCCCCCGCCGTCGGGCGTGGGCACCATGCCGACGATCGGTTTGTTGAGCTGCAGGCCGCCCATGGTGCCGTAGAAGGGGCGTCGCCGAAGCTGAAGATGCCGCCGTCGGAGGCCACCACCCAGTAGCCGCCGCCGTCCGGCGTCGCGGCCATGCCGACCATCGGCTGGTTGAGACAGGTTGCCCGTGCTGCCGTAGAAGTGTGGCGTCGCCGAAGCTGAAGATGCCGCCGTCCGAGGCCACCAGCCAGTAGCCGCCGCCGTCGGCGGTGGCCGCCATGCCGACGACCGGCGCGTTGAGCGCAAGGTTCGCCGGTGCTGCCGTAGAAATCGGCGTCG
>CAWFTV010000009.1:0-126209 GCA_963818915.1 uncultured Acidimicrobiaceae bacterium
TGGCGCCCCCGGCAAGATTCGAACTTGCGCACACGGTTTAGGAAACCGATGCTCTATCCCCTGAGCTACGGGGGCTCAGTTGCCGACGACTGTACTGACGAGCGGCAGTCCCCAACGGTAGTGCGCGGGCGCACCACCGCCCCATTCACGGGCCCTCGCCCCCCGACGCCGTGCACGAACGGGGATCCCAGGGCTCGAGCGCTTCATCTGCGCTGGTGGGCGGGTTGAACCCGTTCGGTGTGGTCGTCGTGGTGCTGGTGCTGGGCGGCGTCGTCGTCGTGGTGGTGGTGGTCTTCGAAGCCTTGGACGGCTTCGAAGGCTTGGGCGTGGTCGTGGCCGCCTTGGGGGGATTCACCGAGAAGTTGGTTCCTGTGACCACCGTGACCTCGGCCCCGCCGAGCACCTTGGACGGATTGAAGCCGAGGGTGACCGATCCCGAAATGGAGTTGGCCACCTCCTGCGCCGCCGCCAGTACCGCCGGCGACTTCGAGCCGTAATAGACGACGGTCTCGGCTTCCCGTCCGACGGGCGACGTGTCGCCGAGTTCCCCCATGTGGAAGCCGAGCGCGCCGAGCGCGGCCGAGGTGGTCGCGGCCTGATTCGTCACGCCCGTTCCGTTGTCCACCGACACGGTGATCTTCGCCGGGACGGGCAGTGGCGCGCCCGTCATCGAGTTGGTGCTCGAGGTGATGCCGAGGAACGAGTCGACCACGGACTGATCGGCCGGCTGAGTCGGAAACTCAATGTCGCCGTAGTTCCCTCCGTCGTATTGATAGCTCCCGAAGGTGTCCTCCAGCACCGGGATCGTCAACTGAGGGGCCCCATCGACATTGACCGAGTGGTAGGTCAGCACCAGGTTGATCATGTGTCCGGCGGAGAACCCGCTGTCCACTGTGAGATCGGGAGCCACCCCGGTGATGATCGAACGATCGGCGAGTGGGTTGCTCAACCCCTTCTTGGCCACTGCCGTCGCCAGCACCCGCAGGAACTCGTGGTCGCGCCGGATGCGGGCCAGGTCGCTTTGCGCTTCCGGAGTCCAGTTCGCAGGGTCGTTCGATGTCACCCCGGGACCCTTGTGCACCATGTGCCGCGCCCTCACCACCTGCAGGGCGTGGAAGCCGTTGAGGTGATGGCAGCCCACTGTGGTCACGTCCAGGTCCGACTCCGCGTCGTAGACCGGCTCGGGGAAGTACATGTTGATTCCGCCCAACGCGTTCACCACGCTGGCGAAGCTGTCGAAGTTGAGCTCGACGTAGTGTTGGATGGGTATGGCGAAGTCCTCCTGGATCGCGGCCACCAGCTGCGTCGGACCCTGGTAGAGCGCAGCGTCGATCTTGTTCGCACCCTCTATCCGTGCGTTGGGGACGAAGAGGTCGCGCGGGATGGAGAGGATCGAGACAGAGTGGGTCGTCGGATTGAGATGAAGGATCATGACGACGTCACTGTTGATGCCGTTCACACCCTGGCCGCAGATGCCGTATCCGATGTACTGCTTCTTCAGCGCGCAGCGGTCCGTGGAGCCGACCAAAAGGATGTTCTCGGTGCCGCTCTCGGTGCCCTGGGTCTCCCCGGCCGCGAGACCCTTGACGGTGATGCGATGGACCAGGTGGTTGAGGTACCAGGCATAGCCCCCCGCCCCCGCGGCAATCAGGACGACCACCAGGCCGAGCACCACCAGTGTCCGTCGCAGGCGGCGCCTCCGCCTGGATGGGCGACGCTGCGCGGCCTCGATGCTCTGACCGAGTGCACGCAGACCCTCCTCGTTGGCCACCGGGTCAGGAGGCGGCGCCCCGCCCCTGCTCCCCCGACCTTGACTCCCGCCGGAGGACGTACCGCCTTGCATGGCTGGTCACGCTAACAACTCGGCTGCGCGATGCAGGTGATTGTGCAGGTCGGACGGGGGGCAATCGTCTCGTTCCCACCCTGTTCGCCTGTGGATGACCCCAGCGCCTATTCTTGTCGTGGGTAAACGGCCTCCGACAGATGTCGGAGCACGTGCGCTGCACTTCCGCCGTATGGCCCATACCAGGCCTGCGCGCCCGCGCACGAGATATCCGTACGAAAAAGGAGTTTGCCATGCCCGCAACTGAAGCCTCTCTGCCCTTCAAGGTGGCCGACCTTTCGCTCGCCGAATTCGGTCGCAAGGAGATCGTGCTGGCCGAGCACGAGATGCCCGGCCTCATGGCGATGCGTTCGGAGTACGCCGAGAGCCAACCCCTCGCCGGCGCCCGCGTTACCGGGTCCCTGCACATGACCGTGCAGACCGCCGTGCTGATCGAGACGCTGACCGCCCTGGGCGCCCGGGTGCGCTGGGCCAGTTGCAACATCTTCTCGACCCAGGACCATGCCGCCGCGGCCGTGGCCGTGGGCCCGGACGGGACCACGGACAACCCCAAGGGTGTTCCCGTGTTCGCCTGGAAGGGCGAGACGCTCGAGGAGTACTGGTGGTGCACCGAGCAGGCACTGCTCTGGCCGGGCGAGGGTGGGCCCAACCTGATCCTCGACGACGGTGGCGATGCCACCCTGCTCGTCCACAAGGGTGTCGAGTTCGAGAAGGCGGGAGCCGTACCCGATCCGTCGACCGCCGATTCGGAGGAGTTCGAATTCGTCCTCGCCCTCCTGGGGCGAAGCCTGGCCGAAGACCCGCAGCGTTGGACGTCCATCGCCAATGGGATTCTGGGGGTGACCGAGGAGACAACGACCGGCGTGCACCGCCTCTACGAAATGCAGAAGCGAGGTGAGCTGCTCTTCCCGGCCATCAACGTCAACGACTCGGTGACCAAGTCGAAGTTCGACAACAAGTACGGATGCCGCCACTCGCTGGTCGATGGCATCAACCGGGCCACCGACGTGCTCATCGGCGGCAAGGTGGCCGTCGTGTGCGGTTACGGCGACGTGGGCAAGGGTTGTGCCCAGTCACTGAGCGGCCAGGGGGCGCGTGTGGTGGTGACCGAGGTCGATCCGATCTGCGCGCTGCAGGCCGCCATGGAGGGGTACCAGGTGACCACGCTGGAGGACATTCTCCCTGTGGCCGACATCTTCATCACCACGACGGGCAACAAGTACATCATCACGGCGGAACACATGGCCGGCATGAAGCACCAGGCCATCGTCGGCAACATCGGACACTTCGACAACGAGATCGACATGGCCGGACTTACCACTACGCCAGGGATCGAGCGGGTGAACATCAAGCCGCAGGTCGACAAGTGGATCTTCCCCGATGGCCACGCAGTGATCATCTTGTCCGAGGGTCGGCTCCTCAACCTCGGTAACGCCACCGGGCATCCCAGCTTCGTGATGTCCAATTCGTTCACCAACCAGACCATGGCCCAGGTGGAGCTCTACACCCAGACCGGTCAGTACGTGAACGAGGTCTACGTGCTCCCCAAGCACCTCGACGAGAAGGTGGCCCGCCTGCACCTCGACGCGCTGGGCGTCAAGCTCACCGTGCTCAGTCAGGACCAGGCTGACTACATCGGAGTGCCGGTCGATGGGCCGTACAAGCCCGACTCGTACCGGTACTAGTCCTCAGCGCAACAAGGCGGTGGCGATCACCGTCCCGTTCGACGACACGACTTCGGCTTTGCGCACGTCCTGGGGCGCCACCTTGAGGGGGGCGTCCCAGGCGGCGTAGCCGTAGTTGGCCGAGAAGGTGCCGATCCGCTGCGTCACGCCGTCGTCGGTGACGACCTCGCATGTGAGCCTGCCCTGGGCGGAAGAGTCGTACAGCGTCATGATCATCCATGGCGTCGAACCGCCGTACGTGGCCACCGTCCCCACGGTGGTGCCATGCTCTTTGAGCAGGGCCGTGGCCACCGCGGTCCCGGCCCCGGTGGGATGCCGGGTGCCCGCGGGGGAACCGATCGACCACCCGATGCTCAGGCCGACCAGAAGAGCAACCACTGCGGCGGCGCTGGCCAGGGCCCAACGGGGAGCATCGGCCATCCGGCGGAGAACCCCACGGCGGCCGTGGTTCGGTGGGTGCGAGAGCAGAGTCATCGGACACGCCCATGCGGTTGAACAGACGGACCTCGAACCCGACGGTGGGCTCCAGCTCCGGCGCCACGCTCACCACGGCGTCCGCGGCACGGGACAGCTGCTCCAGCTCCTCGGCGCAGTGAGCACAGGAATCGACATGGGCCATGGTGGCCGCCCGTGCGCGTCCGGTCAGGATCCCCAGGGCCAGTTCGGCCAGGTCCCCGGCGTACGCATCACACTGCTGCGGTTCGTCGCTCATCGTTCTTCCTCAGTTTCCCTCGAATGCTCAACCTCGCCCCGGAGCCGGATCAGCCCGGTACGTATGCGCGTCTTGGCCGTTCCGAGTGGGATGCCCTCCTCCTCGCTGATCTCCAATGCCGTGCGTCCGTAGACCGCCGCCAAAATGACCGCCCGTCTTTGCTCGAGGGGCAGTTCCGCCAGGGCGGCGCGCACCACATCACTGGTGTCACCCCGCAGGACGGCGTCCTCGGGATTGTGCTCCAGACTCATCATCGCCGAGGCGGCGAAGTCATCGGGATCGGTTGGCATGGCGCGCCGCATGCGCAGCGCGTCGATGGTCAGGTTGCGGGTGATCGTCAGGACCCATGACGTGACCGAGCCCCGCCGGTGGTCGAATACCGGGGCGTGACGCCACACCCGGATGAGCGCCTCCTGGGCCACCTCTTCGGCCACCGAGGCGTCGCTGGTCATGGAGTAGGCCAGACCGAACACCCGGCGTTGGTACCGGCGAACGAACGCCACGGCCGCCGCCTGATCCCCTACGGCCATCCCGGCGAGAAGTGCCTCGTCGGACGACCCGCTGTCGATCACGGACAACTCTCGCACGTAGGGAATACGTTGCAGGGGGGCACCGGGATTGGCCTGGTCGACGTCTGGCCCAATCCCGAGGGCGTCGGGCTCCGTACACCCTGTCGAAGGGAGCAGTGAGCGCCATGGGTCCAGCGATGCGACGCCTGCTGGGGTGCCTCGCCTACGGTCCGGGTCGGACCCACGGCGTGGTCAGGCCGGCGACCACCGTCGGCTTCATCGGCGGTGGCCTCCTTGTCCTGTGGTCTGCGTCCATCCACTTCCACCTGTGGAACGAGCCCCAGGGCTACCGGCATATCTTCGTCATCGGGCCCCTTTTCCTGCTCCAGTCCATCGGCGGCCTCGTCCTCGGGGTCGTCGTCGTGGCCGCCCGCCGGGTCTGGGCGGCGATCTGCGGCATCGGCTACGCCATCGCCACGCTGGTCGGATTCCTCCTCTCGGTGGAACTGGCCGATGGGCTCTTCAGCTTCAAAGAGACATGGGCCGCACCGTTTGCGGACCAGGCGCTCGGCGTTGAAATCGCCATCGTCGTCGTCCTGGGATTGACCGCTGTCCTTTGCCTGGCCGGAGCCGGGCGGCCCGCGGTGGGGAACGGGGTCAGTTCTCCTGACGCAGGCCGGCGAAAAGATCGTCCTCGGGTGTAGGTGCGTGGGTGGAGTCCTGCACCCGCACGAAGCTCTCGTTTCCCATGACGGTGCCGAAGAGCTCCTCCCCCATGCCCAAGAAGAAGATGTTGTCGCTCTGGCTGGCGTGGGCGGCCAAGGAGGCGTACTTGCGTGGCGCCAACGCCCGGCAGTCGATCGTCGTCGTGATGAGCTCGTCCGGGGTGCCGAAGTCGGGGTTCTCCTCTATCTCGAGAGGGCTGTCGATGCCCGCCGCAGCCAACACTTCCCCCATGGCGGCGAGCGAGGATCGGGGCACCGCGGTGTAGTAGAGCTTCTCGGGAATGCCGCACTCGGCTATGGCCGCCAGCGTGACGCGGTTGGCCTGAATGTGGTCGGGGTGCCCGTAGAAGCCGTTCTCGTCGTACGTCACGACGACCTGGGGCCGGTAACGACGCATGAGCTCGGCCAGCCGGTGGCCGGCCTCGGCCACCGGTGTCGTCCAAAAAGAGCCGGGCGCGTCGTTCTGGGCCCACCCCTCCATGCCCGAGTCGTGGTAGCCCAGCAGCTCGAGATCGGAGATCCCGAGGGCGCGGCAGCTGGCCTCCAGCTCTCGGCGGCGGAGGGGAACGACCACGTCTTCGTCGTGTGCGGGGTCGTCCGGTTTCACGCCGCCGGGAGCATCGCCCAACTCGCCATTGGTGCACGTCACCAATACCGTGCGCACGCCTTCGTCGGCGTAACGCGCCAGGACCCCGCCCGTTCCCAGGGCTTCGTCGTCAGGATGCGCATGCACCGCCATGAGCGTGAGTGATCTATCTGGCATCCCAAAGGAGCGTAGGGGATGAGATCGGCGCTCCGAACCGAGCGCTCAGCTGTCCGGATGCAGCAGTGCGCTGGCGCCGGCGGCGAAGTTCGGGCTCGCCCACCGTCCCGCATCCCGGCAGAAGTCGGCCAGCCATGTCCACCCGGCCGGACCGCCTGGTGAGGCCACCGCCAGCTCGACCTCATTGGCGAAGGTCAGGTCGACGAACAACGAGACGTTCTCCACCGACGGCGAGCTCGATCGCTCGGCGAACCGGTCCAGAAAGCGAAGGTCGCCGGGACCCGTGACCGGTGAGGTGAGCTGCGGATAGAACGCATCGCGATCGCACGAGGCGTAGAAGTAGACGAGCGCCTCCGCCTCGGGCCCTATCGCGTCGACCAGCTCCGATCGATCGTCCCGTTCGAGGATGGAGGGCTCGAAACCGTGCGTCCCGTAGGTGGCGTGCCCGAGAGCGGCCAGGGCGAGGGTGTCCGAGCCGCCCCAGGACCGCACGAGGGTCTCCACTCCGAGCAGGTGGCTCAGGAGGTCCCCGAAGATGTGCGGCGTGGTGGCGGCTCCGTGGCGGAGCAGGAACTCGATCACCGCGTCGCGACGGTCGGCGGGCTCTCTTTTCACGTCTGCAACCCGCCCACCCCTTTCGCCAGGCGTTCCAGTTCGGGGGCCCATTCATCGGGCGGAGTGAGCGGCCGGACGATGAACTTGGAGAACCCCTCAGCGATGAACAACTCGAGCAGGGCCCGCAAGCCGTCGAGCCCGATCGGGATCAGTTGGTCGAGCGGGCGGCCCCGGGCCCTGCGGGTCACGAGGGAGAACTGCGGAGCACCCAGGTCTGTGCCCGGCGGTGCATAGGAGATGCTCACTCCGAAGTGCTCCGGGCTGATGGCCCGGTCGTGTGCCGCGGCCACCTCGTCGATCACCTTCTTCCCCTCTGCCGCATCGGCGGGCGTGCAGAGGGCGGGGATCCATCCGTCGGCCAGGCGGCCGCAGCGGTCGAGCGCCGCCGGCGCGTTGCCGCCCAGCCACACGTCGAAGGGGTCCTGGGCTGGCCGCGGGGAAACGGTCACGTCGGTGAACGATCCCGAGGGGCCGTCGTGGCTGACCGACTCGCCGGCCCAGAGCCGGCGGAGCACCGGGAGTGCCTCATCCATGAGGGCACCCCGCTCCGACGGTGCGATCCCGACCGCCGTGCGCTCCCCTCCGATGGCGAGGCCGGGCACGAAAGTGAGAAGGAAGCGCCCCCCCGAGAGCAGGTCCAGGGTGGCGATCGCCTTGGCCAACCAGACCAGATTGCGCCCCGGGAGCAGCATGGTGGTGCCGATCTTGAGGCCTGGACAAGAGCCCGAGGCCCAGGCGAGCCCGACCAGGGGGTCGGGCCCCGGCCGGGACAACACCTCGGGCAGCCACAGCGAGTCGAACCCGTGGTCCGAGACGGCGCGCCCCAGGGCGACCATGGCTTCGGGGCCCAGGTCGTCGCCGCCCGCACTGATACCGATCCGGATCTTCATCGTCCTCCTTCAGTCGGGGGCGCTGCGCAACGAGTCGAGGGCCCGGCCCACCCCGGCATCGTCCACATCGTGATGGGTCACCAGGCGCACGGTGCGCGGTGCGATGGTGCCGGCCAGCACCCCGTCGCGCTGCAGGTGATGAAGGAGCTTGTCCGGCTCGGGATGGGCGAACGTCACGATGTTGGTGCGCACGGCGGCCGGCTGCAGCCCGCAGTCGGGCCAGCGCTGGGCCACCGCGTCGGCCAGGCGGAGGGCCCGGGCGTGGTCCTCGGGGAGTCGCTCGACCATCGTCTCGAGAGCCAGCAGACCGGGGGCGGCGAGGACCCCCGATTGGCGCATGCCGCCGCCCAGCCGTTTGCGCTCCAGGCGCGCCTCGGCGATCACGTCGTCGGGGCCGGCCAGGAGCGAGCCCACCGGGGCGCAGAGTCCCTTGGACAGGCAACACATGACGGTCGTGGCCGGATCCGCCCAGACCGAGGCCGCTACTCCGGTGGCCGCCTCGGTGTTGAAGAGTCGGGCGCCGTCGAGGTGGATGGGAACGTCACCTGCCGTCGCCACCACCGCGCCGAGTCGCTCCAATGACCACGGGGTGCCGCCTGCCGCCATGTGGGTGTTCTCGATGCTGATGAGCGAGACCGCCGGCTGGTGGTAGGAGGCAGCCTCTCTGGCCCAGCGCACGTCCTCGGGGTCGAGCATGCCGTCGCCGTCGTCGACGGCATGGAACTGCACGGAGGAATTGCGGGCGGCCGCACCGTACTCGTAGGACACCACGTGCTGGCGCCGACCGGCCACCACGGCGGTGCCCGCCCGGGCCAAGACCCGGAAGGCGATCTGATTGGCCATGGTGCCCGACGGCACGAAGAGCGCGGCGGGCTTCCCCAGGCGTGCCGCGAACGCCTCCTCCAGGGCCCGGACGGTCGGGTCCTCCCCGTAGTCGTCGTCACCCACGTCGGCCTCGGCCATGGCCCGGCGCATGGCGGGCGTAGGGCGGGTGACCGTGTCACTGCGAAGGTCGACGACATCCACCACGCGGCCACCCTAACAATGCGCCCGGTAATATCCTGCGGTGCCCGCGCCCCCTCCTGATGGCTCCGACGACCGCCGGCTCTTCCCGAGCGGGAGGCACGACATCCACGAACTGCTCGACGTAGAGGTCGTCGAAGCCGGGCCCGAACGGGTCGTGCTCCGCCTGCCGGTGACCTGGAAGGTCCACCAGCCCTACGGCATCCTGCACGGGGGAGTGTCGGCGTTGCTGGCCGAGTCGGCCGCCAGCTTCGGCGCCTCGCTCGCCGCGGGCCCTGATCGCCAGGTTGTGGGCATCGAGTTGAACGCCAGCCACCTGCGCTCCGTGCGCGATGGTGAGGTTCTTGCCACGGCCACCCCGATACGGGTAGGGCGTACCGTGCAGGTCTGGTCAATTGCCGTGACCGACGACAAGGATCGGGCCATCTGCGCCGCGCGTTGCACCCTGGCCGTGCTCGGCGCCCCGGGTGGGGCGGCCGGGGCGGTGAGTGGCGCAGAAAACGATTGAATAGTCACGACGCCGTCCTCGGCGTACTATGGCGGTGTGACGCCGGTGGGAAACGGAGTGCTTCTTCCGAGCTTCGGAATGATCCTCCCCGCCACCTTGCAGGGGGAATTAGCAGATGAGCGTGGTGATACCAGTGGTATTACCGCAGGGACGGCGCAACACCTGAGCGAACTCTGTCGGCGCGCCGAGGCAACCGGCGCCGATTCATTGTGGGCCGTCGACCACCTGTTCTGGCCCCATCCGATCAACGAGTGCCTCACGACGTTGGCCATCGCGGCAGCAGCGACCCGGCGCCCCACGCTGGGCGCCTGCGTACTCCAACTCCCACTGCGGCAGCCCGCCGCAGTGGCCAAACAGGCGACGGCGCTCCAGCAGCTCTCCGGAGGCCGCTTCGTCCTCGGCCTGGGTGTCGGCAGCCATCCGGCCGAGTACGCCCGGGCGGGTGTCGATTACCACCGGCGGGGCCGCCTGATGGACGAAGGCATCGATGCGATGCAGCGTGCCTGGGCCTCGGGGTACGAACCCGACGCGTCCTATCCCCAGGAGCCCACCTCGTCCCGAGTGCCCTTGTGGATCGGCGGCTCGAGTCCGGCGGCCCGCCGTCGGGCGGCCGCCGTGGGCGATGGCTGGGTGCCCCTCTTCCTGACCCCCGACGACTACGCCCCCGCCCTGCTGGCGCTGCGGCAGGAGACAGAAGCGGCCGGCCGGGATCCCGACGCCGTGGAGCCGGCCGTGGTGGTGTTCGCCCGTGTGGGTCCCGACGACGAGGCGCCGAGCCATGGTGCGCAGTGGCTGTCCGAAATGTACGGCCTCCCGCCCAGGGCCTTCGAACGCCATCTCGTCGCCGGCGAATCCGAGACGTGTGCGGAGGCGCTCGGCCGCTACGTCGAGGCCGGGGCGCGCCACGTCGTGGTGATGGTCGCCGCCGCCGGGGCCGTCCAGCATTTCGGCCTGCTCCGATCTGCCTTCGTCGCCCGCGCCGGTGCAATCCCGGTAGGCGTGAGCGGATGAACCCGGCCACATGACCGTCACCGACATCGCGATCCTCGGCACCGGTATGACCGACATGAGCCGGCGCGACCTCTCCCCCGAGATGATGGCCTACCAGGCCACCCACGAGGCCCTCGGTGACGCGGGGTTGACGCCGGATCAGCTCGGCCTGGTCATCGTCGGCAACGCCACCGCGGGCCGACTGAACGACCAGGCCTGTGTGCGCGGCCAGGCTTGGCTCCGCAAGGCCGGGTTGAGCGACGTCGCCATCATCAACGTCGACAACTCGTGCGCCGGAGGGAGCTCCGCCCTGCACCTGGCCACCCTGGTCGCGGCCACCCTGGACCGTCCGGTCCTGGCCCTCGGGGTCGAGAAGATGTGGACGGGCGATCGAGCCGAGACCATGGCCGGGATCGAAGACGGTCTCCCAGCCGACTACCGCCATGATCTGCACGACCGCCGCCATGAAGACGACAATCCGGCGGGCAGCATTTTGATGGGCCTGAACAACGGCTGGGCCCAACGGCTGATGGAGGACCGCGGGGTGACCCCGCGCCAGATTGCCGCGGCCGCCGTCAAGGCGTTCGACCACGCGGCACGCAACCCGCTGGCCCAGTGCCAACGCACCACGAGCATCGAGGAGGTGCTCGCCTCGCCACAGGTGGCCGGAATCCTCACCCGGCTGATGTGCAGCTCGTTCACCGACGGGGGTGCGGCCATCGTCGTGGCGGGCCCTGCGATTTCTGCCCCGGCCACGGCTCCCCGTATCATTGGGTCGGTGGCCCGCTCAGGAAATGGACTGATCGACTACCACGATCGCCTTACCCAGGCCGCCACCGCGGCGTGGGAAGCATGGGGAATCGGGCCCGACGACTTCGACCTGGTCGAGCTGCACGACGCCACGGCACCCGAGGAGCTCTACGCCCTCGAATCGCTCGGCTTCTTCGAGGCGGGCGAGGCGGGACCGGCCACCGAGGCCGGGCACACCGGGGTGGACACCCCGGGACTCGTGGTCAACCCGAGCGGAGGACTGGTCGGGCGGGGGCACCCGCTCGGGGCCACCGGGTTGGCCCAAGTCGTCGAGCTGGCCACGCAGTTCCGCGGGCGAGCCGGGGCCCGTCAGGTGAGCGGCGCCCGGCTCGGGCTGGCCGTCAACACCGGCGGCATCATCGAAGGCGATGCCGGGTTCGTCGGCGTCCACGCCGTCCGTGCCGGATCGTCGTGACCGGTATCCGCATTACGGGCTGGGGTATCGCGCTGCCCGACAAGGTAGTGACCAACGACGACATGGCGGTGAGCCTGGACACGAGCGACGCCTGGATCACCGAGCGCACCGGTATCCGTGAGCGCCGCATCGGGGGGACGACGTCGGGTCTGGCCATCGAGGCCGCGCAGAACGCCCTGCGGAGCGCGGGCCGAACCGCGGCCGAGATCGACCACGTGGTGCTGGCCACCACGACCCCCGATGGCATCGTTCCGGGCACGGCACCCACTGTCCAGAACGCCCTGGGTGTCAAGGGCGGCGCCTTCGACATCAACGCTGCCTGTTCCGGTTTCGTCTACGGCCTCGTCACGGTGGCCGGCCTGATCGCCACCGGCGCGGGCCCGGTCCTGCTCATCGGCTCCGAGACCCTCTCGAAGATCACGGACATGGACGACCGCGCCATCGCCATCATTGTGGGTGACGGCGCCGGAGCCGTCGTGATCGAGCCGGTGGACGGTCCCGGGCAGCTTTTGAGCTGGAACCTCAATTCGGATGGGTCGTTGCGCCACCTGCTCTACTGCGAGCACGGGGGCACGTTGTACATGGACGGCAAGGAGGTCTTCCGCAAGGCCGTCCGTGTGGTGGTCGAGTCGGCCGAACGGGCCATGGCCGACGCCGGGCTCGGACCCGACGACGTGTCGCTGCTGGTCCCCCACCAGGCCAACCTGCGGATCATCGTGGCGGCCTGCCAGCGGCTGGGCATCCCCGAGGAGCGCACCGTGGTGGTCATCGATCGCTACGGCAACACCTCGTCCGCCTCCATACCTCTCGCCCTCCACGACGCCATCAGCAACGATCGGGTGCACGACGGTGACAACCTGCTCCTCACCGGTTTTGGTGGGGGCATGACGTGGGCCAGCGCAGTTCTGCGCTGGGGCGCGTGACCACGGAGTCGACGAAGCCCGCACTCGTCATTCTGGCTGCGGGGCGAGCCCGTCGGTACGGGGGCTGCAAACCACTGGCCCCGGTCGGACCGCGGGGAGAGGCCGTCATCGACCTGGTGGCCAGCGACGCCTTGGCGGGCGGGTTCGGCTCCATCGTCTTGGTGCTCGGCCCAGCCACCGGTCCCGCCATCCGCTACCACGTGACCCGCACCTGGCCCTCGCACGTCGACGTCCGCTTCGCGCTGCAAGAGGCGCCTCTCGGCACCGTCCACGCCGTGTTGAGCGCGTCCGATCACGTCGGTGACACGCCCTATGGGGTGGGGAACGCAGACGACATCTACGGACGGGCCGCCTCCTCTCTTCTGGCCGCCCACCTGACCAGTCCCGCACCGACGAATGCCCTGGTCGGGTTCCGCCTGGCGGACGCCGTGGTCGGCCATGCGCCGGTCACCCGCGGTGTCTGCCAGGTCGGGCCCGAGGGCCAGCTGCTCCAGGTGGACGAAAGGCGCCAGGTCACGGCGCGCGTCGACGGTGGCTTCACGGTGGCGGACGGGAAGGAGCCCTCGACGCTGTCGCCCGACGCGCGGGTGTCGATGAACCTGTGGGGATTCACGCCGGCCTTCCATGGCGCGCTCGAGGGCGGCCATGGACGCGGCGACAGGAGCCTCTGAGGAGGCCGAAGTACTCCTGCCCGAGGTGGTCGCCCATTCGCTGTCCGCGTACCCGTTCACGGTTCTTCCCGCCACGGGCCGCTGCATCGGGGTCACCCATCCTGACGACTTGGCGCTCGTGCAAGCCGAGTTGGCCCGCCAGGTGGGTCAGGGAGCCCGGCCCGCCGCGTTGTGGGCTCCTCCCGATCCGGCGTAAGCCGCCACGCCAGGTCACCCCTGCCGCAGTCGATTCGACCACGGACGCGACGCAACCCCGAGTAACCGTTCGGCCGAAGCCTCCCGTGCTCCTCGGGGCTACGTCTGAGACGTACCGTCGACTCCGCGCCAGGATCGTGTCGGACAATCCCGGCCCAGGCCTAGTCCGGCGGCTCCAGGGAAGCCACCTTTCCGTAACACGGTCCGCCTTTTGCCGAAAACTTCCACCCGCTCCGGCCGCGAGCTCCCTACGGAACTCAATGCCGACCCTCGATCAAGCCTTGCGGCTGTCTCTCGGCCACCTTCCGCTCCACCTTGCGGCTTCGCCTCCGGCTTCCCGCCGGCCCACCTTGCGGCAGCCCCACGGGGTTCGGCGGGCTTTCGTCTCCGAACCAGTGCAACCTTGCTCCTCCTGGCACCCAAGGTCAATCCCAATTTGCGAAATCCAGACGTTCTCCCCACCTTTTCACCAGTCATCCCCAGGCGGTCTGATCCAATCCCCAGTTCTTCCCCATGCCGCTGGCCAGCGCTACAGCGGGGTGACGTACGCCCCGGAGATCCCCCCATCGACCAGGAAGGTCGACGCCGTCATGAAGGACGCGTCATCGGAGGCGAGAAAGGCGGCGGCGGCGGCGATCTCGCTCGCCTCCCCGAAACGGCCCATGGGGATGTGCACCAGGCGCCGGGCGGCGCGCTCGGGATCCTTGGCGAAGAGCTCCTGGAGCAAAGGCGTGTTCACGGGGCCCGGACAGAGCGCGTTCACGCGCACCCCCTGCCGGGCGAACTGGACGCCGAGCTCTCGCGACATGGCCAGGACGCCGCCCTTGCTGGCCGTGTAGCTGATCTGGCTGGTGGCCGCGCCCATGACCGCCACGAAGGACGCCGTGTTGATGACCGAACCACCGCCCCGGGCAAGCAGGTGCGGGATCCCGAACTTGCAGCAGAGGTAGACCGACGTCAGGTTGACCTCTTGGACCCGCTGCCAGGCGTCGATGCCGGTGTCGAGGATGGAGTCGTCATCCGGCGGGCTGATGCCGGCGTTGTTGCAGAGGATGTCGATTCCCCCGAACCGCTCCGCCACCTCGTCATAGAGGGACTCGACCGCGGCGGCCGACGTCACGTCCACTTCGACGAACATCCCGTCGATCGCCCCGGCCAGGGCGGCGCCGGCGGCCTGGTCGAGATCGGCCACCGCCACCTTGGCCCCTTCTGCGGCGAACCGCTCGCACATGGCCCGCCCGATACCACTGGCGCCACCGGTTACCACGGCCACCTTGTCCACCAGCCGGTGGGCATACGGCATGCTGTCGCTCACTGAACTCTCCTTTGCTCTGCGACCCGGATCGGGCGTCACTCCGAACTGATGAAGACGTTCTTCACGTCGCTGAAGGCATCGAGGGCATCGGGCCCGAGCTCGCGCCCGATGCCCGACTGCTTGGCGCCCCCGAAGGGTGTCCAGTAGCGGACCGACGAGTGCGAGTTGACCGATAACGTCCCCGTCTCGACCGCGCGGGCGACCCGTAGGGCCCGACCCACGTCGCGGGTCCAGAGCGACCCCGACAGCCCATAGGGCGTGTCGTTGGCCAGCCGCACCGCATCGGCCTCGTCCTCGAAGGGGATGACGACGACCACGGGCCCGAAGATCTCCTCGGTGGCGGACCGGTCGTCCGGGTCCACCGGGGCCAGCACCGTGGGGGCGAACCAGTTCCCCGGGCCGTCGGGGCAGGTTCCCGTGAAGGCAACGGGGGCGCCCTCGGGTACGAACGAGGCCACGGTGGCCCGGTGCGCTTCTGAAATGAGCGGTCCCATTTCGGTCGTTTCCAAGGTCGGGTCGCCGACCACGACCCCGGATACCGCGGGCTCGAGCAGGGTCAGGAAGCGCTCGTAGACGGACCGTTGCACGAGGATGCGCGAGCGGGCGCAGCAGTCCTGCCCGGCGTTGTCGAAGACCCCGTAGGGCGCCCGGGCGGCGGCCAACTCGACGTCCGCGTCGGCAAAGACGATGTTGGCGCTCTTGCCCCCCAGCTCGAGTGTGACCCGCTTCACCTGGTCCGCACACCCGGCCATGATGGTCCGCCCGACCTCGGTCGAACCCGTGAAGCAGATCTTGCGCACGGCGGGATGGGTCACGAAGCGGTGTCCGACGACGCTGCCCCGGCCGGGCAGGATCTGCAGGACGCCCTCGGGAAGTCCTGCCTCTTGGGCCAGCTCCCCGATGCGCAGCGCGCTCGAGGGGGGTGAGCTCCGCCGGCTTCAGGACCACGGTGTTGCCCGCCGCCAAGGCGGGAGCGAATCCCCAGCCGGCAATGGCCATGGGGAAGTTCCACGGGACGATGATCCCCACCACCCCGAGGGGCTCGTGGAAGGTCAGGTCGACTCCTCCGGGCACGGGGATCTGGCGCCCGCTGTGCCGTTCGGGCGCGGCGGCGTAGTACTCCAACACGTCGCGCACGTTGCCCGCCTCCCACCGTGCATTGCCGATCACGTGACCGGCGTTGGCCACCTCGAGCCCGGCCAGCTCCTCGCCGTGGGCGTCCACGGACGCCGCGAAGCGCCGCAGCAGGCGCGCCCGGTCACCGGGTGCCACGTCGCGCCATGACGCAAAGGCCGCCGAGGCGCGGGCGATGGCCGCGTCGACCTCGGGCTCGCTCAGGGAGGGAACGCTCGCGATCTCCTCCCCCGTGGCCGGATTGCGGACGACCGTGACGGCTGTCTGATTCTTCTGCACGCACTGATCATTGCCCATGGCGGACGGCCCGGAACGACGCCGGCCGCCGCTCCCGAGCCCCCGTCGGCACCCGTGGGTGCCGGTAAGGTTCGGCCATGTCGACCAACCCCTCCGCTGCGGATCCGACCGGTGCCGATCCGGCGGCAGCCGCCTCGACCGGGCCCGGCTCACCGGTGCAATTCAACCTGGCCACGGTGTTCGAGACGCTGGCGGCGACCCTGGGCGACCGGGAGTGCTTCGTGTGGCGCGAGCGGCGGCTCAGCTACGCCCAGTTGGCCGAGCGCTCGCGTCGCCTCGCGGCGTACCTGCACGGGCGAGGGCTGGGCGTCCGCGTCCCGCGGGACCAACTCGCCGGCCACGAGTCGGGCCAGGACCACATCGCGTTGGCCCTGTACAACGGGAACGAGTACCTCGAGGGGATGCTGGGCGCCTTCGGAGCCCGGTTGGCCCCGTTCAACGTGAACTACCGCTACGTCGGCGAGGAGCTGCGCTACCTCCTCAACGACGCCCGGCCGCGCGCGCTCATCCTCCATGCCTCCCTGGCCCCGACGCTCGCCGAGGTTCTCCCGACGCTCGACGCCCCACCCGAGGTCCTGCTCCAGGTGCCCGACGAATCGGGGAACGACCTGCTGCCCGGCGCTGTGGACTACGAGGATGCCTTGGCGTCGGCGTCGCCCGCGGGGGCTCCCGTCGACCCTTCGCCCGACGACCTCTACATCCTCTACACGGGTGGCACCACGGGCATGCCCAAGGGTGTGCTGTGGCGCCAGCACGACATCTTCATGGGCGCCATGGGGGGCCGGTCGCTGGGCAGCTGGGAGTCCGTCACCAGTTACGACGGGATCATCGAGCGGCTCGAGGCCGCCACGCCGCTGCGGCTACTGCTCCTCCCCCCGTTGATGCACGGGGCGGCGCAATGGGCCGTCTTCGGTACCATGGCCCAGGGGTCCACCATCATCCTCCCCGACAACCCGCGCCGGCTCGAACCCGACGACGTCTGGCGCACCGTCGAGCGCGAGAAGGCCAACGTCACGACGGTCGTGGGCGATGCCGTCTTGCGCCCCCTCGTCATGCAGCTCGACAAGGCCCAGTACGACCTCTCGTCCTTGTTCGCCGTGGGCAACGGCGGGGCGCCGCTGAGTCCGGCAGTGCGCGAGCTGGCCCTCGCCCGCCTCCCCAACCTGTACATCTCCGACGCCGTCGGCTCCTCGGAGACAGGGGCCCAGATGACAGGGTCGCGCGAAGGTCCCGCGGGCACCTTCGTCCCCGGTCCTGACACCGTCGTGATCGACGCCGGGCTCACCCGCGTGCTCCAGCCCGGGCACGAGGGCGACGGCTGGCTGGCGCAGTCCGGGTACGTGCCGCTGGGCTACTTGGGCGATGCCGAGAAGACGGCGCGCACGTTTCCCATCATCGACGGGGTCCGCTACTCCATCCCCGGCGATCGGGCCCGGCACCTGGCCGACGGCGAGATCCTGTTGCTCGGTCGTGACTCGGTCACGGTCAACTCGGGCGGGGAGAAGATCTTCGCGGAGGAGGTCGAGAGGGCCATCGCGGGCCATCCCGCCGTGGCCGACGTGGTCGTGGCGGGGAGGCCCAGCGAACGCTGGGGCCAAGAGGTGGTCGCCGTGGTGCAACTGGCCGACGGGGCCCAGACGACCGCCGACTCCATCACCACCCACGCCTCGGACTTCATCGCCCGTTACAAGCTGCCCAAGGACGTGATCTTCGTGACAGAGATCCAGCGCTCACCGTCGGGCAAGGCCGACTACCGCTGGGCGGCCGAGCAGGCCGAAAAGGCCGAGGCGGGCTGAGCGGGCTGGCGATCGGGTCGGTGCCTCCCTCCATCTCCACGGCCCGGCTTCTCCTCCGGCCCTTCACCCCGGCCGACCTGGCGCCGTTCGCCGCCCTCAACACCCATCCGCACGTCGTCGAATGGGTGGGCCCCCGGACTCCGGCAGAGAGCGATGCCCTGGCCGAGACGATCAACGCCGAGATCGAGCGCGAGGGGTGGGGCTTCTGGGCCGTCGAGGTCGTGGGGGGACACTTCATCGGCATGGTCGGGCTGCATCGAGTCAGCCCCTCTTTCCCCTTCGCCCCTGCGGTGGAGATCGGTTGGCGCCTCCAGCCGGCGCACTGGGGCCACGGGTACGCCACCGAGGCGGCGACGGCGTCGCTGCAGCATGGATTTGCCGGCGGGCTCGAAGAGATCGTCGCCTTCACCGCCGTCGGCAACCTGCGCTCGCAAGCGGTCATGCGCCACATCGGCATGGTGCGCGACGCGAAGGCGGACTTCGATCACCCTGCGCTGCCCGCCGATAGCCCTCTGCGGCCCCATGTGCTGTACCGGGCTCGACCCGGTGGCCCTGAGACAGCGGGCGCGTAAGGTCGCGACGTGCCGCCATCTGCTTCCGCGTCTGACGCCGTCAATCCCGATGCGTTCGTTCCTGACGACCGACCCCGCTGTCACTGGGCCACCGGTCCCTGGAACATCCCCTATCACGACACCGAATGGGGAGTACCGGTGCACGACGACCGCACCCACTTCGAGTTCCTCGTCCTCGAAGGGGCCCAGGCCGGGTTGAGCTGGCTGACCATCCTCAAGAAGCGCGCGGGCTACCGTCGCCTCTTCGCCGAGTTCGATGTGGAGAAGGTGGCCCGGTTCACCCCCAAGCGGATCGAGAAGATCCTCCTGGACCCCGGCATCGTCCGCAATCGGGCCAAGGTCGAGGCCACCGTGCGCAACGCCCGCGCCTTCATCGCCGTGCAGGACGAGTTCGGCACCTTCGACTCCTACATCTGGGGGTTCGTCGGGGGCCGTCCCAAAGTGAACAAATGGCGGCGCGTGGAGCAGCTACCCGCCACGACGCCGATCTCCGAAGCTGTCAGCGCTGACCTACGCAAGCGGGACTTCCGCTTCGTCGGGCCGACCGTCTGCTACTCCCACCTCCAAGCGGCCGGATTGATCAACGACCACTTGGTCAGCTGCTTCCGCTACGCGGAGCTCACTGAGGAGGGCGGCTGAAGGCCCGACACGTTCTCATGGCGCGCCGCAAAACCGGGAGTAGCCTGACCGCGAACGGAGAGGGAACCTGCACCCCGACGGAAGGCCGTTCAGATCGCCGGAGCCACGCCCGGCTCAATGTTCCGGAACCATGGAGATGCGAAGGGGGGCCCGATCGTGGCCGACAGTGAAAAGGCGGATCGCCGGGTTGCGTTGGTCACCGGCGCCAGCCGCGGCATAGGCCGAGCGGGAGCCGTAGCGCTCGCCCGCCGGGGCTTCGACGTCGCCATCACCGCGCGCACGGTGCGCGAGGGCGACGGCCGGGCCCAGCCGTCGAGCTCGACGGCGCCGGAGAGCTCGACGCCCATTGCCGGCAGCCTCGAGACCACCGCGGCCGAGATCGAAGCGCTCGGCCGCGCCTGCCTGCCCATCCCCATGGACCTCATGGACCGCCAGTCGATCCATCGGGTCGCCGACGAGGTCCTCGGGCAGTGGGGACGGGTCGACGTCCTCTTCAACAACGCCATCTACCAGGGGCCGGGAACGATGGACCGAGTTCTCGACCTGCCGATCGAGCTGGCCGAACGCTGCTTGGTCGGCGACTACCTCCATCCGCTGCTGCTGATCCAGCTCCTGTTGCCCCAAATGCTCGAGCGCGGCCAGGGGCGCCTGGTCAACATGCTCTCCGAGGCCGCCTTCACCACCCCACCGGCACCCGCCGGCGCCGGTGGCTGGGGCGTCGCCTACGCCGCCGCCAAGGCTGCCTTCCACCGGGTGACCGACATGTGCCATGTCGAGTTCTTCGATGCCGGAGTGTGGTCCTTCAGCATCGCTCCCGGCCTCACGCTCACCGAGTCCATGCGGGCCTCGGGCACGGACAAAGTACTGACCGACGCGGGCTACGCCCCCGCCCCACCGGAGGTGGCGGGCGAAGTGGCTGCCTGGCTCGGGGACGCCGCGGAGGCGAAGGATTTCGCCGGCCAAATGGTCTCCTCGCGTCCATTGTGCAAGAAGCTGGGCCTCGTGGACGGATGGCCGCCGCCTAAGCCCTAGCCGTCGGCCTGGCGGGCGCGGGCCAACGGAATCTCAACCGGGAACAGATCGCCCTCGGTGCGTTTGGGCTCGGTCATGCAGAAGGCGGGTTGGGCCATGACCCGGGGCCTCAGCCCGTGATTGGGATTGGAGGAGTGGAAGATCAGGGGGTGCGCCAGCACCACGTCACCTTCCTCGGCGACCGCCTCGACCACTCCCGGCCAGCCCTGCTGGTCCAAGATGGCGTTCAGGGGCGCACCGAACTCGCTGGACTCCATCCCCTGCGGCTCGGCCTCCCACAGGATGCGGGCGGCCACGTGATGCGAGCCCTCGACGAGGAGCGTGCCACCGCCGCCAGGGTCCATCGTCGAGAAGCAGAAAAGGTTGAGGAGCGCCTGTTCGGGCGACCAGACGTGGTGGTGGAACCATCCTCCTTCGATGTGCCAGTCCTCACCATAGGGCGGAGCGTCGAAGCCGGGAAAGGTGATCGGCCACCAACCCATCTCCTGTGTCATGGCCCAACGACCCGGTCCCACCAGCTGATCCGCCGCGGCGCGGAACCGGTCGGTCAGGGCGTCGGTGGAGGGCGATTCCTTCAGGACCTCCTGCAGCCAGACCCGGGGTCGGGTCCACTGCTCGGGGCTCTCCAGGTCGATCCCGATCCGCCGCCCGAGGTCCCTGCGCACGGCCCGAGCCACCGCCGGGGCGAAGGCGTGTCGGAGAAGGGTCCAACCCCGCTCGACGAAATCGTCGATCTGATCCCGCGAGAGGGGCCCGGAGATCATCGACTACCTCAGGACCTTGCCCTCACGTCTCGCCGTTCGGCGCAGTGATCCGTTCGATTTCAGCCAGGTCGGCCGGGGATGGCTGCCACTCCCCCGCCTTGGCGTTGGCGGCCACTTGCTCCGGCGTGGTGGCGCCGGCGATCACCGAGGACACCGCCGGCTGCGCCGCCAGGCCGCCGATGGCCACGTCGAGCAGGGTGATGGAGCGCTCGGTCGCGAAGGCCTCGAGCTTCTCCAGCACGGTGAAGGCGGCATCGGTGAGCACCGACTCGCGCTTCCAGTCCTTGATGCGGCTGCCGTCCGGAGGCGGCTCGCCACGCCGGTACTTCCCGGTGAGCAGTCCGCTGGCCAACGGGAAGTACGGCAGTAGACCGATCCGGTACTCCACCAGAGCGGGCACGAGGTCGGCCTCGATCGAGCGCTCGAGCCAGCTGTACTCGTTCTGCGCGCTGATGAAGCGCTCCAGGTTGTGCGCGCGCGCCACCCACTCCGCGTCGGCGGTCTGCCAACCGCTGAAGTTCGAGTGGCCGAGGTAGCGGACCTTGCCCTCGTGCACGAGATCATCGAGTGCCGAGAGCGTCTCCTCTATTGGCGTGGCCGGATCGGGCCGATGGATCTGATACAGATCGATCCAGTCGGTGCGCAGCCGGCGCAAGGAGTTCTCGACGGCACGCCGGATGTAGCGACGCGACCCGCGCGCGCCCCAGTCAACGCCGTTGTCCTGGCCGAGCCGGCGCACATCGCTGCCGAATTTGGTGGCGATGAGGACGTCATCCCGCTTGCCCTCCAGGACTTCCCCGAGGCGTTCTTCGGAAGCACCGTAGGAGTCCGAGGTATCGAACAAGTTGATCCCCTGATCGAGCGCGGCGTGGACGACGGCCCGGCACTGCTCGAGATCGAGCTTCATACCGAAGTTGTTGGTACCCAGTCCGACCACGGATACGGCGAGACCCGAATTGCCCAAGCGGCGTAGTGATGGTGATGATGCGGTCATTGACCAAGAGTAGTCAGTCGAGCCGACACCACTGCCGGCCGTGTTGCGCAGCCGTTGTGGACCCGTTGTGAAGCCATTGTGTGAGCGGGAGCGATGACCGGACCCACCCCACTCCTTGTCATACTTGCACATGGACACAGAGGGACTCTGGGAACCTCAATCGGGGTATTTCAACACGGCAAGCTACGGTCTGCCCCCACTTGCCGGCACCGACGCCATGGAAGCCGCGCTCTCGGACTGGCGCGTGGGACGGACCAGTTTCGAGACGTGGGAGTCTTCGGTCACCGCGTCCCGGGAATGTTTCGCCCGTCTGGTCAACGTGCCCGCCAGTGACGTGGCGATCGGTGCCGCGGTCTCCGAACAGTTCGGCCTAGTCGCTACCGCGTTGCCCGACCGGGCCAAGGTCGTGGTTCCCGAAGGGGAGTTCACGTCGGTCGTCTTCCCCTGGGCCGTCCATGCCGATCGCGGGGTGGAAGTGATCACGGCCCCGGTGGCCAAGCTGGCGGAGGCCATCGATGCCTCCACCACACTCGTCGCCTTCAGCTTGGTGCAGTCCGCCTCCGGGGAGCTGGCGCCATTCGACGACATACTGGCGGCCGCCCGACACCACGGTGCCTTCATCGCCGTCGACGGGACGCAGTCGTGCGGTTGGCTGCCCTTCGATGCCAGCGCGGTGGATGCGATGGCGACGCACACGTACAAGTGGATGATGTCACCCCGGGGTGCGTCCCTCCTCGTGTTGCGGCCGGAGTTGCGCGAACGGATGCGACCGCTCGGCGCCGGCTGGTTCGCCGGCGACAATCCGCACACCAGTTATTACGGACTCCCGCTGCGCCTGGCCACCGACGCCCGCCGTTTCGACACCTCGCCGGCGTGGTTCTCCTGGGTCGGCACCCAACCCGCGCTCGAGGTGATCGAGAAGCTCGGGGTGGAAAACATCCGCGATCACGACGTACGACTGGCCAACCGCCTCCGCGAGGGGCTCGAGCTCGAGCCGAGCAACAGCGCCATCGTCTCGGTCGACATCGACGACGCCGAGCTGAAGTTGGAGCGGGCCGGCATACGGGCCGGCATACGGGCCGGAAGGATCCGACTGTCCTGCCACGTCTACACGACCGACCACGATGTGGACGAGGCTCTGACGACGCTCACCGCCCCTTAGGCGCCGCCGCCGTGGTGGGGTGGCAGCGGGGTGCGCGGCACGATCAACCCTTCAGGGCGAGATCGGCAAATCAGCTCGGCCACGGTTGTGCGCACGTCAAGTCGCTCGGGATCTGTCGTGGGAACGTACCGATGCCGCGCCGGGTCGAACACGGTTCCGATGGCACCGGCGTGATCGGTCGCCACCTCCCGGAGCGTGACGCTCCACCCATCTTCGAGAAGTCGTGCGAATGTGACCACAGATCGCTCCGGTGGCACGATCTCATCCGATGAACCGTGGACGAGGAGCAGCGGGATCGAGGGGTCGACCGTCGAGGACTCGACTGACGATCGGCGCCACTCATCGTGCATGTCATCTTGAGTGAACGGCGATCGATTGAAGCCGCCCGAGATAGCGACAACCGCGCTGGGACGCCACCCGCCAGCGAGCTCCGGGTGACGCACCAGGTCCAGGGCTGCGCTCGCCCCGAGAGACCACCCGGCCAGCACCACGCGATCGACCGGGCCCACGTTCGAAGGAGAGTGCCGGACGAAAGTGAGAGAAGCGCTGAGATGGTTGCGTCCGTCCGCGTCATCGTCGGTGCTCCAGTCGGGAACGATGACGCGCACCCCTGCTGCGGCGATCCGGCGGGCCAGCGGTTCGAGAACGTCCCGCTCGTTCGCTCCGCTGCCGTGCCACAAGAGAACCGGCGTCGACCCCGCGGAGTGTTCGGGCTCGTAGATGTCGAGCAGCTGCTCTCCGTGGTACGCCACGGACTCTCGAGAGACGACCGTCCCGCCCACCTCGCTATTGTCCCACTCGACTGCCTCTCGAGAATCACTACGGTGACGCGGAGGACCGCCGTGAGGAGAAGAGAGGACATCTCGATGGCTGACGAACAGGCCGATGCTGCGGAAGGCAGCGCGGTGCGCGTTGCCCTCTGGCGCGCCATCCATGTCCAGATCGATGCGCCGCCCCACGTGCTCGACGACGAGATCGGCCTCCAGCTCGCTGCCCCGGAGGGGGATTGGCGCAGCCGCCCGGACATGGACCCCGCCGGCACCGGCTGGTTCAGGGCGGCCATCGTGGCCCGGGCCCGCTTCATCGAGGATCTGGTGGCCGAGCAGTCCGACCAGGGTGTCGGCCAGTACGTCATTTTGGGCGCCGGTCTGGACACCTTCGCCCAACGGAGGCCGGAAGTCGCCTCCCGCCTCGTGGTGTTCGAGGTCGACCAGCCCGGTCCCCAGGCCTGGAAGCGCCGCCGTCTGATCGAGCTCGGCTTCGGTGTGCCCGAGTGGCTGCGCTTGGTCCCGGTCGACTTCGAGGCAGGCGAGTCCCTGTGGGAGATACTGTCCACTGCCGGCTTCGACCCCGGCCGGCCGGCCGTTGTCGTCTCCACCGGCGTCAGCATGTATCTCACCAAAGAAGCCAACGCGGCCACCTTGCGGCAGTTCGCCGGGCTCGCCCCCGGCTCCACGCTGGCCATGACGTTCCTGCTGCCGCCCGAACTCCTCGATGACGCCTATCGACCTGGCTACGAGGCGGCCGAGCGAGGTGCGCGCGCTGCCGGCACACCGTTCATCAGCTTCTACACGCCGGACGAAATGCTCGTGCTGGCCCGCCAGGTCGGGTTCGACGACGTCCACCACGTCTCGGCGCCATTGCTCAACCAGCGTTACTTTGACGGCAGGACCGATGGTCTCCAGGTGTCCAAGGGAGAGGAGCTGCTGGTAGCCACCACGTAGCAGCGGCCCGCATCCGGCTCACGAGCCCTTGGGCGAGTAGTACTGGGCCACGACGCCCGAAGGGTAGACACGCGACTCCCGCAGTGTCAGCTCGAGCCGTTCGGGTACGCCATCGAGGGCTCGTCTTCCCCGGCCGAGGAGGACCGGGACGACGAAGAACCGGTACTCGTCGATCAGCCCGTGCGCGGCCAGCGATGCGGCGAGATGCGAGCTCCCGATCAGCGCAAGGTCCTCTCCGGGCTCCTGCTTCAGGCGCGCCACGGCCTGCGGCACATCACCGGCGATGATGGTCGAGTTAGACCACGTGGCGTCGGTGAGCGTGGTCGAGGCGACGAACTTCGGGAGGGCGTTCATCGCCGCCGCCTCGGCCTGGGTCGAGTTCGGCCAATGGGCGGCAAACCCTTCATAGGTGGTGCGGCCGAGGAGGATGCCGCCGATCGACCCCAGCATCTCCTCGACGTAGGCGAAGAACTCGTCGTCCAGAACAAACCAGTCGAGCTCTTGATTCGGTCCGTCGAAGTAGCCGTCCACCGAGACGTGGATCTGCGCGAACAGTTTCCTCACGAGTCGTCCCCGCGCAGGCTGGCCGCCAGCGACTCCAGGAAGGACCGCGTGCCCTCCTCCCTCTGCGCCGCCGTGTCGTGGCCGTCCAAGAATGCGCCCTGTTCCGTGAGGACCAGACGCGTCACGTCCCCTTCGCCGCGGAACTCGACCGTGGCGACGGAGACGGAGATGCGGGCCTCGTCGGCGTACATCTCGTACGTGTAGACGATCCGCTGTTCGGGGACGATGTCGTGGAAGCGGGATTCGTACGTATGCACAGTCCCGCCGGGGGGCCCGCCCCGGAAGGCCTCACGGCCGCCGACTCGGAAGTCGAGGTCGTAGCCGGCACCGAGGGCCTCGGGCGATCCGACGAACCAGCGGGCCTTGAGCGTGGGATCCGCCCAGGCCTCGAAGACCAGCTTGACGGGAGCGTCGTAGGTCCGCTCGATGACGAACGTGTCGTGGACAACGGTCATGGTCTCTCCTCGGTGGTCGCTACTTCGTTGAGAACGTCGCCCAGTCGGTCGAGGCGGGCTTCCCAGTCCCGGCGCCGGTCGGTGATCCACTGCTCGGCCGCGGTCATCGCCGCCCGCTCCATCCGGCACGTGCGCGTCCTCCCGACCTTCTCGGTCCTCACGAGCCCACAGGATTCGAGGACCTGCACGTGCTGGAGCACCGCGGCAAGGGACATGGCCAGGGGCGCCGCCAGTTCGCTGACCGAGGCCGGTCCCAAGGTGAGCCGTTCCACCATGGTGCGCCTGCTCTGGTCGGCGAGGGCCTGGAAGGTCCGGTCCAGGTCGATTGTATGGTTAAGCATCTACTTGAGTATAGGGCCCCGCGCCGCCATACTCAAGTATCTTCTTCAGTTTCCACCGAAGGGGGCGTCACGAGCGGAACTTGGGAATGACCTCCGTCCCCATCAGCTCGATCGTCTGCATGACCGCCTCATGGGAGATCTTGTAGGGATTGACCAGGCAGAGCAACAGGTCGACCCCGGCTTCCTCGTAGGCCCGGCAGGACTCGATGCACTCTTCGGGCGTGCCGAGGACGCAGGCGTTGGAATCGGTGAGGTACTCCAGCTGCAGGAGGTCCAGCAGTCCCTGATCGTCGCGGCTCTTCATATCGGCCGCGTAGGAGTACGTGCCGAGATCCTCGTTCCGTTCAGCCATCCAATCGGTGAGCGAGGCGATGGCGCGGGAACCCGCCTTCGGGTACCACTCGAAGGACTCCCGTGCGTTGGCGATGGCCTCGTCGCGCTCGGGGGCGCAGAGGGCCATGGTGAAGGTGGCAGCCTGGTTGTTGACGAAGGCGCCGATCGGCTTCTCGCATGCGTTGACCGCATCGCGGTAGATGTCGATCTTGCGCTTCACCTCCGAGGGAGGCAGCCCGACGGCGAACGAGCACAACCCGAGACCGAGCGCACCGATCTGCCCGTGGCCCTCGTCGCTGGTCGTGGCGCCCCACAGTGGGGGGTGGGGTTTCTGGAGCGGCTTGGGCTGTACCCGGCGGCGCGGCATCTGCCAGTACTTCCCGGAGAATTCGTTGTACTCGTTGGTCCAGCAACTCACGATGTGGCCGATCGCCTCCTGCCACATGCCGCGGCTCTCGGCGGGGTCGATACCGAATCCCTCGAGCTCCGCCCGGGTGGCCGAGCGTCCCGCCCCCATGTCCACCCGGCCGCCCGAAAGCAGGTCGAGCACCGCCACCGATTCGGCCGTGCGCACCGGATGGTTGTACGGCTTGGGCATGAGTCGCACGCCGTAGCCCAGTCGAATCCGTTCCGTGCGCGAGGCGATGGCGCCGTAGAGCACCTCGGGATTCGAACAATGCGAGTACTCCTCCAAGAAGTGGTGCTCGACGGTCCAGAAGGCGTCCCACCCGAAGCGATCGCCCGCGATCGCCTCCTCCAGCGTGTTCTGATACGCCACGAGCTCGCTGTCGGGCTCCCACGGACGCGGGACCGGGATCTCGTAGAACAAGGCGAACTTCATGATGTCTGTCCTCTCTGTGCCAGTTGCTTCTGCTTCTTTCTCGGATGCATTTGGATGTGACCGGGTTCGTCTGCGTGCCGGGGCGCCAGGCCGTCGACGATGAAGGCACGCACAAAGGCGCGCACCTGGGCCGGGCGCCCGGCGTCGAAGGAGACGGCGGGCATGATGGCGAACGACAGCATCATGCGGACGATCCATTCCGAGGCCTGCCGGTGATCGAGGCCCTCCCGGAGCTCTCCCCGCTCGTCGGCCGCGGTCAGGTACGGGATCCAGAACTCGACCCAATCCTCGACGACGCGCTCGAGTCGCGTGGTGAGCAGTGTGGCGAACAATGACTCCTCGTCGGCGGGGAGTCGGAGGGTGAGCACCTTGTCGTCCTGATGAGCCCGGATGAAGACCGCCGCTTCGGCCACCTGGTCCACCAGCGTGCGATGACGGCTGACGGTCTCGGCGCAGCGGGCCACGAACCGGCGGGCCGCCCGCGTCAGCACGGCATCGATGAGCGCCCGGCGGTCGGCAAAATGCAAGTAGACCGCGCCACGGGACACGCCGGCCTGCGCGGCCACATCGGTCAGGGAAAGCCGCGCCAACCCGAGCCGGGCCAGGCAGAGCTCCGCCGCCTCCAAAATGCGTGCTTCGGTCCCGTCGGGCGCCGCGGCGGTCCGGGACACACCGGCAGTCCCGGTGCCGGCGCGGCTAGACATATGTACAACTTTTATCAGTCTGTTCAGTAGCGATGCAACCACACCGAGGAGGTATCTCGTGCAGGGACTGAAGGAGCGCACCTACATCGTGACCGGCGCGGCCTCGGGGATCGGCTGGGCCACGGCGAACCGGCTCCTCACAGAAGGGGCCCTCGTCATGGGGGCCGATATCAACGAGCCCCTCCATAGCCCTACCGGCCACCGGGCCAGTGACGGCACCTGGGCCTTCACCCGCACCGACGTGACCGACGAAGCGTCGGTCGAGCAGCTGGTCGAAGCCACCGTGGCGTTCGGCGGCGACGTGGCCGGGCTGGTGCACGCGGCCGGGGTGGCCGGAGGCGGGCCGGTGCACTCCCTGGCGCAGGAGGACTGGCAACGGGTGCTCGCCGTCAATCTGACCGGGACGTATCTCATGGCCAAGCACGTCGTGGCGCAGATGTTGCGCCAACCTTCGGAGGACGGTCGACGTGGGTCCTTGGTGACGATCGCCAGTGTCGAGGGGTTGGAGGGAACGGCCGGGGGAAGTGCCTACAGCGCGTCGAAGGGCGGTGTCGTCCTGCTCACCAAGAACATGGCCATCGACTATGGCGGACGCGGCATCCGGGTGAACGCGGTGTGCCCCGGGTTCATCGACACCCCGATGCTGCAGGGCGTCTTCAGCGGGCCCGGCATGGAGGACACGCTGGCCGACATCGTGGAGGAGCACAAACTGCGCCGGCTGGGTCGCCCCGAAGAGATCGCCTCCGCGGCCGCCTTCCTGCTCTCCGACGATGCGTCGTTCATCACCGGGCACGCCCTGCCGGTCGATGGCGGGTACACGGCGGGACGCGACCACGGGGTCACGGCCAAGCTCGGGCTCTCCGGACCCGAATAGGCGTACCCGACTGGGTCGACCGAGGCCCAGGTCAACCCAGGACCAGACGTCCCCCGCGGTAGTCGAAGATCACCCAGCCGAACCGCTGCAACTGGTCGGAGCCGAGCAGTCCGGCCGTCCCGCCGGCACCGATCGGTCCGAAGTTCACCGATCCGAGGAGCTGGGGATGGAGCACGACCCCGGACAGGGACCAGCTGCCGCTGTGCACCAGGGGGACGGTGATGGTCGAGCACACCGTGGTCTGGCGCTGGGCCAGGTCGCTCGGGGCCAAACGGACACTCTTGGCCACTGACGCCGCCACGACGGTCTGGGACGAACCGGTGTCGACGATGAAGTCCCGGTACGTTCCCTTGCCGAACCGCAGGCGGACGTTCAGCGAGATGTCCCCTGGCGTCAGCGCGACAGTGAGCGGGATGGTGGTGCCCACCTGGCCCTGCAGCAGGACCGCGGCGGGGGGAGGCCCGGTCGGGCCGCGGACCTCCTCGTCACTGTTGGAGAGCACAGACCCCTGCGGGCCCCCGAAGGTGAGCGTCTGCGCCGCGAAGTCGATACGGACGGCACCGAAGCGGCTCAGCACATCCGATCCCAGCAAACCGACCGGCTGCCCCGGCACTCCGAAGTCAGGCAGTGTGGCTGCCGTCAGCGTCTGCGGGGTCAGAGGGACACCGGCCACCGACCATGACATCATGCCCACCGGCTGCGCCTTCCCCGAACAGCCCACCCCCGAGAACCCGGTCGGCGAGCCGCTATGGGTCAGGTGCAGCTGGGCGGCCAGGCGGGCGTCGATGATGGACTCCCCGGCGCCGGAGTCGACCACGAACGGGTACGGGCCGGCGCCGTTGATGCAGACGTTGACCAGCTCGGCCACCTGGCCCGCCACCGTGCTCACGGTGATCGGAATGCGCTCGGCACCACCGCCCAGCGCGACGGCCCCGGTGCAGCCGGCGGTCGCCGGGGGAAGTGCGAAGTTCACCAGCGGCTCGACATGGACGCGGTGCGCGACGCCGACCCCGACGAGCAGGGCGGCGGCCGTGATCAGTGCGGCCAGCGAGGTGGCCACCCGGTGCAACGGCCTAGGCCCGCTTCACGCTCAGGCGCACGGTGGCCAGCACCAGTCGCACCCCTAGGACAGCGGCGGCCAGGGGCAGTGCGGCGCGTCGCCACCCCGACGTGGTCCGCATGGTGAAACGCAACGCCGAGCGGTGGTGGGCCACCAGCATCTGGTAAGGGTGTCGCGCCGTGCTCACTCCCTGTACGTGGGTCACGCTGGCCGCCCCGGCGAACCCGACACCCCACCCGGCCCGATGGGCGCGCCAGCACAGGTCCATGTCCTCCGCGTACATGAAGTACGACTCGTCGAAACCTCCGAGCTGCTCGAGGGCGTCACGCCGGGCCATGAAGCAGGATCCGGAGATCCATCCGGCCTCGACGACGTCCTCGCCCTCGGGGGCGCCGGGGTTGTAGCGCCTGGTGAACCGGTTCTCGGGCACGAAAAGCGCCAGCAGGGCGTGGCCGGCGGCGTCGAGGAAGGAGGGGAAACGGCGCACCGAGGGGTAGACCTCGCCCTGTTCGGTGAAGATCCGGGGTCCCACCATGGCCCACGCCGGCCGCGCCTCGAGGACGCCACGCAGTGCGTCGAGGGCTCCGGGGTGGACGTGCAGGTCGGGGTTGGAGACCAGCACCCACTCCGTCGGAGGTGTCATACCGCCGAGCACCGCCAGCCCCCGGTTGACCCCCGACCCGAATCCGATGTTCATCCAGGGATGCACCACCACCACGTCGGCGGCGCCCGCCTCGGCCAGGAGTGGGGCGAGAGCACGCTGGGCGCTCCCGGAGGCGCCGTTGTCGACGACGATCACCGGGGAGGCGCCGTCCGCGAGGAGGGAGCGCACGCACTCGGTGAGCAACGGGCCGGCATCGTGATCGACGATGACGGCGCCAACGGGTCCTGGCACTACCGGCTCACTACTCCTTTGAAAAGCGGAAGCGCACAAGTGCGGCCAGCGCGCTGAAGCCGTCGCGCCAGGTGATCTTCTTGCCTTCGTCGACCTCACGCCCGGCGTAGGAGATGGGCACCTCGTAGATCCGGTGCCCCCGGCGCAGCACCTTTGCCGTGATCTCGGGCTCGAAGTCGAAGCGGTTCGAGACGATGGTGATGCCCTCGATCGCCTTGGCGTCGAAGAGCTTGTAGCAGGTCTCCATGTCCGAGAGGGTCGAGCGGTACAACAGGTTGGTCGTGAACGACAGTATCCGGTTGGCGAACCAGTGCAGCGGCAGCATGTTCTTGCGCTCGCCGGTGAAGCGGCTCCCGTAGACGACGCGGGCCTTGCCCTTCAAGATGGGATCGAGCAGGCGGGGCCAGTCGTCGGGGTCGTACTCGAGGTCGGCGTCTTGGATGAGGATCAGATCACCCGTGGCCGCCGCCAGTCCGGTACGGATGGCGGCACCCTTGCCTTGGTTCTTCTGGTGGGTAATGACCCTGACCGTCGAGTCCTCCAGGGCCCCCAGCACCTTTTCGGACCCGTCGCTCGAACCGTCGTCCACCACGATCAGCTGCAGGACGAGGGGGATCTCGACGGCCCGCATGCGGCGGACGATCTCGGCCACGGTGGCCCGCTCGTTGAAGACCGGCATGATGACCGACAGCGTCGAATAGGTGGGCCGGTGCGAGGCGCCGTCCGCGCGCACGTCAGCCCCCACCACGTCGTCGCCCACGTTCGTCGTTGTCGCTGTCGCTGTCATGGCCGTTGCGAGCGGTCATGGTGTGCGCACCCGGGGCGCAAGATACGCAATGGTGGCCGCCAGGCCGTCACGCAGCTCGGTGGTCGGCTTCCAGCCCAGCTCGGCGATGGCGAGACTGATGTCGGGGCAGCGCCTGGTCGGGTCGTCGACGGGCAGGGGCAACGTGACGACGGGCGAGTGCGAGCCCGTCACCTCGAGCACGAGGGCGGCCAACTCCGAGATGGTGCGCTCGTCGGGGCTGCCGATGTTGACCGGGCCGGTCAGGCTCGAGTCGAGCAGGGCGATCAGCCCGGCCACCTCGTCGTCGACGTAGCACAGGCTCCGCGTCTGGGTGCCGTCCCCGTAGACGGTCAAGGGCTCGCCGCGCAGGGCCTGGCTGATGAAGTTGGACACCACCCGCCCGTCGCCCGGGGCGAGCCGGGGGCCGTAGGTGTTGAAGATGCGGGCGATGCCGACGTCGACCCCGTAGGTGCGGTGCATGGCCATGGTGAGGCTCTCGGCGAACCGCTTGGCCTCGTCGTAGACGCTGCGCGGCCCGGTCGGATCGACGTTGCCCCGGTAGGACTCCACCTGGGGGTGGACCTCGGGGTCGCCGTAGATCTCGCTGGTGCTGGCCATGAGGAAGCGTGCCTCGTGGTCCCGGGCCAGCTCGAGCAGGCGGCGGGTGCCCTCGCTGCCCACGGCCAGGGTCTCGAGCGGGCGGGCCAGGTAGGCCGGAGGCGAGGCCGGGCTGGCCAGGTTGCACACGGCGTCGATCTTGTGGCCCGACACGACCTCGACCGACGCGCTGACGTCGGTGCGCTCGAAGGTGAACCGCTCGTTGCCTTCGAGGTGGGCCACGTTCTCCGCCGTGCCCGTCGAGAGGTCGTCGAGGCAGAGCACCGAGTCGCCCCGGGCGACGAGGTGATCGCACAGGTGCGAGCCCAAGAAGCCCGCTCCGCCGGCGACGACGATCCGGCTCACTGGCGTCCGATCCCGGTGTAGGCGAAACCCATGCGCCGCACCGCGGCGGGATCCAACAGGTTGCGGGCGTCGACGATGGAGGGGACGGCCATGACCGAGAGCACCGTGGAGAGGTCGAGCCAACGGAACTCGTCCCATTCGGTCAACACCACCAGCGCGCTCGCCCCCGTGGCCGCCTCGAAGGGATCGGCGCACAGCATGAGGCCCACCAGGTCGGCCGGAACAGCGTCGTCGTCGGCTCGGCGTCTGCCTCGGCACCGGCCTCGGCACCGGCACCGGGCTGCACGGCCACCGTCGGATCGAAGGCCCGGACCGTGGCTCCGAGGGCTGCCAGGCGATGGGCGATCTGCAGGCTCGGCGAGTCGCGGCGGTCATCGGTGTTGGCCTTGAACGTGAGGCCCCAGACCCCGACCGTCACCCCCTCGAGCGCCCCGCCGCACGCCGTCTCCACCTTGGCCACCACCCGGGCCAGTTGCTGCTCGTTGCTGGCGATGGCACCGGCCAAGAGCGAGAAGTCGTAGCCGGCCGACTCGGCGATGTGGAGCAGGGCCCGGGTGTCCTTGGGCAGGCACGAGCCGCCCCACCCCGGGCCCGGACGCAAGAACTCGAAGCCGATGCGCTTGTCGTAGCCCATGCCGAGCATGACGTCGCGCACATCGGCACCCACCTCCTCGCACAGCCCGGCCACGGCGTTGATGTAGCTCAACTTGGTGGCCAAGAAGGCGTTGGAGGCGTACTTGATGGTCTCCGACGTGGTGGCGTCGGTGACGATGAGCGGGGCGCCGGTCGAGGCGAAGAGGTTGCCCACCAAAGCGGCCGCCTCGGCGTCGTCGGCGCCCACCACCAGGCGGTCCGGATGCAGGCTGTCGCGCACGGCCGAGCCCTCGCGCAAGAACTCGGGGTTGGAGACGACGCGGATGTCGGGCCGGCCGATGACCTGCTCGACCAGGGTGGCCGAGCCCACCGGCACGGTCGACTTGTTGACGACGATGGCGCGGTGCCCCAAGTGGGGACCGACCTCTTTGGCCGCCGACTCCACGTAGGACAGGTCGGCGGACCCGTCGTCGCCCTGGGGCGTCGGCACGCACAAAAAGACGAACTCGGCGCCGAGCACGGCCTCGGTGGCCGAGGCGGTGAAGCGCAGGTGGCCGGCGTCGACGCCCTCGGCCACCAACTCGTTCAACCCCTCCTCGACGATGGGCATCACCCCGCTGCGCAGCGCGGCCAGGCGCTGAGGGTCGCGCTCGGCCAGCACCACCCGATGCCCGAAGTGGGCCAGGGTGGCCGCAGTGGGCAGGCCGACGTAGCCGGCCCCGATCACCGCCACCGCGGACGATGCCGGGTCGTTGGCCCGCTTGTTCCTGCGCTGTGTCACGCGCTGTGCCACGCCGGCACCTCCTCGGTCGCCAGGGCGTTGACGAGTCGCGCCAGCCCGTCTTCCCAGTCTGGCAAGGGCGGCAGGCCACTCAGGCGCAGGGCCATGTTGTCGAGCACCGAGTTGGCCGGGCGGGGGGCCGGGCGGGGTGGCTCGAGCTCGGTGTGGGAGATGGGGTGCACCCGCTCGGGATCCTGGCCCGCCGCCTCCAGGGTGGCCCGCACCAGCCCCCACCAGGTCGTGGTCCCGCTGTTGGTCACGTGGAAGATGCCCCGGCGCTTGTCGGTGCCGAGCGTCACGATGGCCGCGGCCAGGTCGGCCGTGAACGTCGGCGAGCCCCGCTCGTCATCGACGAAGCGCAGGATTGCCTCGCCCTCGGCCAGCCGCAGGGCGGTCTTGACGATGTTGGACCCGTGGGCGCCGCAGACCCACGACGTGCGCACGATGGTGGACCCGGGCGGGCACTCCCGTTCGCCCGCCAACTTGCTCGCTCCGTAGACCGAGAGCGGGTTGGTGGCGTCCCACTCCCGGTACGCCCGCGGGGCGGTCCCGTCGAAGACGTAGTCGGTGGAGACGTAGAGCAGGTGCGCGCCGACGGCCCCGGCGGCCTCGGCCACGTTGCGCGTCCCGATGGCGTTGACGGCATAGGCCAGGTCGACCTCGGTCTCGCACAGGTCGACCGCGGTGATGGCCCCGCAGTGGAGCACGAGATCCGGCCGGAACGCATGAAACAGATACTGCACGGCGTCGCGGTCGTCCACGCGCATGGTGCCGATGTCAGTGGCCAGGACCTCGTAGTCCAGCCCGGGGATTGGGCCTTCGGGGGCCAGCAGGCTGCAGCGCCGGCCCCCGGCGGGGACGCGTCCCGCCAGCGCATCGAGCACATCGCGGCCGAGCTGGCCGTCGGCCCCCGTGACGAGGACTCGCATACCCGGGGCCGACGTCAGCCGGCTGCGCCCCATCCGGCCTCGACGACCGGTGCTCGGGCCCGCAGCGGCTCCCACCAGGACCGGTTGGCCGCGTACCACTCGACGGTCTGGGCCAACCCGACCTCCCAGGAGATCTCGGGCGCCCAGCCGAGTTGGGTGCGCAACTTGGAGGAGTCGAGCAGGTAGCGGCGATCGTGCCCGGGGCGATCGGGCACGATCTCTTTGAGCGCGGCCGGCTTGCCCAGCGTCGCCAGCACCAGGTCGGCGATCTCCATGATGGAGGCCTCCACGCCGCTGCCGACGTGGTACGTCTCGCCGATCTTGCCCCGCTGCAGCACGGCCTCGATGGCGGTGCAGTGATCGCGCACGTGCAGCCATTCCCGCCGGTTCTCGGTGGTGGCGTAGAGGGTCAGGTTCTTGTCGTCGAGCGCCAAGGTGGTGAACACCGGGATGACCTTCTCGGGGAACTGGTAGGGCCCGTAGTTGTTGGAGCAGTTGGTGATGGTGACCGGCAGCGCATAGGTCTCGCCGTAGGCGCGCACGGCATGGTCGGCCCCGGCCTTGCTGGCGTTGTAGGGGGTGCGGGGGCGGTAGGGGGAGGACTCCGTGAAGATCTCGTCCGTATCGAGGGCCAGATCGCCGTAGACCTCGCAGGTGCTGATGTGGTGGAAGCGGTCCACGCCCACCTGGCGGGCCGCTTCGAGCAGGGTCTGGGTCCCGAGGACATTGGTGCGGAAGAACAGCCCGGGATTGAGCACGGCCAGGCTGTTGTGGGACTCGGCGGCGAAGTGGACGATCGTGTCGATGTCCTGGTCGCGCAGCGTCTTCTCGGCCAGAGGGCCGTCGCAGATGTCGCCTTGGACGAAGACGATCCGATCCTCGATGTCCGACAGATTCGGTCGGTTGCCGGCGTAGGTCAGCACGTCGTAGGCCACGACGTGGTCCTCGGGGTGCTGTTCGACCCAGTAGCGGACGAAGTTCGACCCGATGAAGCCGGCTCCTCCCGTTACGAGAAGGCGCATAAGGGCGAGAGTGTAGTCCCCATCCCGGGGCCTCCCTGATGGGTGGCGCTCACCCCGGGCGCAGGTGGACGACGTCGCCGGCCGACACGGTCCGGGGCCCGTCGGAGGTACGTACCACCAGGTGGCCGGCCTCGTCGATTTCGGTCGCCACCCCGACGACCGCCTCGGCCGCCAGCTCCACCCGGACCCGCCTGCCCAGGGTGGCGCAGCGTTTGCGCAGCTCGGCCACCACCTCGCGCCGGCCGGCCACGCTGTCCAGGAGGGCCCGGCGGGCGGAGAGCGCGTCCAGCAGGGCATCGAGCAGCACCGGCCGATCCACCGTCTCAGCTCCCAATTCGCGCAGGCTGGTCCCTCCGGCCCCATCGGGACCGGGCCAGTCGATGTTGAGACCGAGGCCGACGACGACCGCCACCGCACCGAGCGGCCCCGCGTCTACGCCCGGCCCCCCATCGACGCCCGGTCCCGTGACGACGCCCGGCCCCCCGTCAAAAGGTCGCCTCGGCGAGCACGCCGGCCAGTTTCTCCTCGCCCACCAGGACGTCGTTGGGCCACTTGAGCACCGGGCCCACGCCGACCACCCGACGGCAGGCCTCGGCCGCCGCCAGCGCCATGGCCGCCGTACAAAGGTGCAGCTCAGAGGCGTCGAGCTCGGGCCGGAAGAGCACCGAAGCCAGCAGCGACGCACCGCGGGGCGCCTCCCAGCGGCGGTCCAGGCGGCCCCGGCCGGCACTCTGGTGCTCCGCCACGGCCACCGTCCCTTCGGGCGCCCCCAGGCGGGCCTGCCGCTGCAAATAGGCGTTGGTCGAGTCGATCTCCTCGAACCGGTGTACGTCCCAGGTCCCACCCCACATGGCAGACACCATACGGTCCGTGCAATTGTGATGTCCCCTGCGGAATCGAAAGGTCCTTTGTGCTGAAGAAGATCCTCATCGCCAACCGCGGCGAGATTGCCGTCCGTGTCATTCGGACCTGCCGCGAGATGGGCATCGCCACGGTCGCCGTCTACTCCGAGCTCGACCGTGACGCCCTGCACGTCAGAATGGCCGACGAGGCGTACGCCCTCGGCGGCGAGACGGCGGCCGACAGCTACCTGAACACCGAAGCCATTCTCGACGCCATCGAGAAGAGCGGTGCTGACGGCGTCCACCCCGGCTACGGGTTCTTCTCGGAGAACACCGACTTCGCCCGGGCCATCACCGACCGCGGCGTGACCTTCATCGGCCCGCCGCCCGAGGCGATCGAGGTCATGGGCGACAAGATCAGCTCGCGCATCGCGGCCGAGGCGGCCGGCGTGGCCGGTGTCCCGGGCCGCTCGGAGCCGTTGACCTCTCCCGACGAGGTCGTGGCCTTCGGCACCGAGGTCGGATGGCCGCTGGCCATCAAGGCGGCCTACGGCGGGGGCGGTCGGGGCATGAAGGTGGTGGAGTCCGCCTCCGAAGCCGCCGAGGCGATGGAGTCGGCCGCCCGCGAAGCCCAGGCGTACTTCGGGCGACCGGAGATCTACGTCGAGCGGTATCTTGGCTGGCCCCGCCACGTGGAGATGCAGGTGCTCGGGGACACCCACGGCACCATGCTGTGGTTGGGCGAGCGCGACTGCTCGGCCCAGCGACGCCACCAGAAGCTGGTGGAGGAGAGCCCGGCTCCCCTGTTTCCCGACGACGTGCGCCGGGCCATGGGCGAGGCAGCCGTCAAGGTGTCGAAGGCCTGCGGCTACTACAACGCCGGCACCGTCGAGTTCCTCTTCCAAGACGGCGAGTTCTACTTCCTCGAGATGAACACCCGGCTCCAGGTGGAGCACCCGGTGACCGAGCTGGTGACCGGGCTCGACCTGGTGGCCTGGCAGATCCGCATCGCCTCGGGGGAGGCACTCACCTTCGGGCAGGACGACGTGGCGCGCAACGGGCACGCCATCGAGGTGCGCCTCAATGCCGAAGACCCGAGCGGGGGCCGGTTCTCCCCCTCCCCGGGCACCATCACCAAGTTCACCGCACCCTCGGGCCCGGGCGTGCGCCTCGACTCGGGCTACGAGGCCGGCGACACGGTCAGCCAGTTCTACGACAACCTGGTGGCCAAGCTCATCGTGTGGGCACCGGACCGGGAGTCGGCCCGCCGCCGGATGCTGCGCGCGCTCGATGAGACCGAGATCACCGGCATCGCCACCACCATCCCGGCCGACGTCGCCATCCTCACCCATCCCGACTTCGCCGAGGGCACGCACTCGACCAAGTGGGTGGAGGACGTCCTCGACCTCAGCGGGCTCACGATCGCCCCGCCCGACGCGGCGCCGGCGGCCGACGATGCCCTTCCGACAGTGCAGCGCGATGTCACGGCCGAGGTGGACGGGCGGCGCTTCTCCGTCAAGCTCTGGGTCCCCGACCTGGTGGCGGTGGCCGCGCCCCAGGGCGTGGTGCGCCCCAAGCGGGCGGCGCAAGCGGCGGCTGGCGCGTCGGGTTCGGGCGACGTGACCGTGCCGATGCAGGGCACCATCGTCAAGGTGCTGGTCGCCGTGGGCGACGCGGTGGAGGTGGGCCAGACCATCTGCCTGCTCGAGGCGATGAAGATGGAGAACGCGGTGAACGCAGAGAAGGAGGGCGTGATCAAGGAGGTCAGGGTCAGCGCGGGAGCGTCCGTCGGCGCGGGCGACATCGTGGCCGTGATCGAATAGGGCCATGGACACACGCACGGCCAAGGACGCCGCGGCATCGGTCATCGAGGCGCGCCTGCCGGAGCTGGTCGCCCTCAGCCACTCGGTCCACTCGACGCCGGAGCTCTGCTTCAACGAGACCAAGTCGTCGCACGCCGTGGCCGAGGCGCTGCGGGCCGGCGGCCTCACGGTCGACCGAAGGCGTCTACGACATTCCCACCGCATTCGAGTCGCGGTCGGGCCAGGGCGAGCTGGTGGTCGCCGTGTGCGCCGAGTACGACGCACTGCCCGAGGTGGGCCACGCCTGCGGCCACAACATCATCGCGGCGAGCGCAGTGGGGGCGGGGCTGGCCCTGGCCGCGGTGGCCGACGAGGTCGGCCTGCAGGTGCGGGTGCTCGGCACGCCCGCCGAGGAGGGGGGCGGCGGCAAGATCCTCATGCTGGACCGGGGCGCCTTCTTGGACGTCCACGCCGCCATGATGATCCACCCCTGGCCGGTCGAGCGCCTGACCGGCTCGTGCCTCGCCGTGACCCACTTCGACGTCTTCTTCGGGGGCAAGGAGGCCCATGCCTCGGCCGCCCCCTGGGAGGGGGTCAACGCGCTCGATGCGATGACGATCTCCCAGGTGGCCCTCGGCCTGCTGCGCCAGCAGCTCCCTCCGGGCGACCAGGTGCACGGCGTGATCACCCGGGGCGGCGGGGCGGCCAATGTGATCCCGGCCGCGGTCAGCGGGCGCTTCATGGCCCGCTCGCGCACCATTGACGGGCTGGCGGGACTCGAGAAGCGGGTGCGCGCCTGCTTCGAGGCCGGGGCGCTGGCCACCGGCAGCACGGTGACGTACGAGAAGCTCTCGCCGGACTACTCGCACATGGAGGCCGATCCGGCGCTGGTGGCGGCCTACCGGCGCAACGCGGAATCGCTGGGCCGGAACTTCGATGCCGACGACGCCGACGCGCCACTCCCCACGTTCTCCACGGACATGGCGAACGTCTCACTGGCGGTACCCACCATCCACCCGCTCGTGGGGATTGAGACGCACGGTGCCGTCAACCACCAGCACGAGTTCACCGCAGCGTGCATCACGCCCTCGGCCGACGCCGCCGTCCGTGACGGCGCCCTGGCCCTGGCCTGGACGGCCATCGACGCCGCCACCGACGCCGGGCTCAGGGAGAGGCTCCTCGGCGCATGACCACGATCACCGAGCACGCCGTGCTGCCGGTGCGGCCCGGCCGGGCCGCCGAATTCATGCGGGCCATGGAGCAGGCCAAGGCCATCATCGCCGCCAGCCCCGGATTCATCTCTTTGCGGGTGAGCCGCTGCGTCGAGCAGCCCGACTCCTTCTTGCTCCTGGTGGAGTGGGAGACGCTGGCGGATCACACCGAGGGCTTCCGCGGCTCGGCGGCGTACCAGGAGTGGCGCGCCGCCCTCCACCACTTCTACGACCCGTTCCCCGTCGTGGAGCACTTCGAGACCGTCGTCACGGCCTGAACGGCGGGGGCGATCGGCCGGCGGGGGCGCTCAGCCGGCGCCGGCCAGTCGGCGGCGGCCAGTCAGTCGGCGACGGGCACGCGGCGGGTGCGGTCAGTCGCGGCGGCCAGTCAGTCGGCGACGGGCACGCGGCGGGTCCGGTCAGTCGCGGCGGCCAGTCAGTCGGCGACGGGTCCGGCGATGAACATGTCGAGGCACGCCTCCAGACCGACGATCTCGATGTCGTCGCGCCGGCGTGTCTCCCATGTGGCCCGGTCCATGCGCACATTGAGTAGGCGCGCCACGCCGTCGCGGCGGGGCGCGAGCGCCTCGCCGTTGGGTTGGTACCCCACGGCCCGCGAGGTGGCCAGGGAGGGTGCGTTGTCGAAGAACGCGCCGCTGTGGGCCTCTTGCGCCCCCAACCCGGCGAAGGCGAGGTGCAGGATGGCCTGGCGCATCTCCTTGCCCAGACCTCTTCCCTGGTGGGCTCGGCCCAGCCATGAGCCGGTGTGCACCGAACGCAGTGTGGCGAAGTGCTCCGCCTCGATGCCCTGCACGCCTACCGGCTGTCCGTCCACCAAGACGGCGCCGGTGAAATCCCACTTCTCCGCCGCCCACTCGGCCCGCTGGCGCCACCACCACTGGGCCGACTCCCGTTCGCGCGCGGGCGAAGGACGGTCAGTCCACGGCGACGTGAAGGGCATGGTGGCCGGGTCGTGGATCCCTTGGGCGACGACAGCCAGGAGCGCTCCGAACTCGTCCTCACGGGGTAGTCGGATCTCGAGGCGGGGCGTGCGGATGACAAGACCGAACAGAGGCCAGAACCCGTACCCCGCTTCTCCCTCGTCTCCCGCGACATCTCCCGCGTCGTCTCCGGCCACGTCTCGGGTGTGGCCTCCTGCGACCGGGTCCTCCGCCTCCCCCGCCATCGTCATCCCCCCGGTTGGTAGACCCCGAACTCGCCACGCAGGACGTCGGCCACCTCGCCCAGGGTGGCCATGGCGCCCAGGGCTGCCTTCATCGGAACCAACAGGTTGCCCTCTCCCCGCGCCGTGACGGCGATCTCGGAGAGCGCGGCGTCGACCACAGACTGGTCCCGGGCCGCCCGGACTGATTTCGTCCGATCGATCTGGGTCTGTTGCAGCGTGATATCGATAGGAAAGACGTCGGTCGGCTCGCTCTCGGCGTCGGTGAACCGGTTCACGCCGACCACGACCTTCTCACCGCTGTCGACGGCCTTGGCAAAGCTGTACGCCGCGCTCTCAATCTCGTCCTGCATGAACCGCGCCTCGATCGCCGCCACTGCACCCCCCAGCGCATCGATGCGGTCCAGGTACTCGTTGGCCGCCGTCTCGACCTCGTCGGTGAGGGACTCCACGAAGTAGGACCCGGCCAGGGGGTCGACGGTGTCGGCCACGCCCGACTCGAAGCCCACGATCTGCTGGGTCCGCAACGCGATCTTCGCGGCGCGCGTGGTGGGCAGGCCGAGTGCCTCGTCGAACCCGTTGGTGTGGAGGCTCTGGGTCCCGCCCAAGGCCGCAGCCAGGGACTGCAAGGTGACCCGGACGATGTTGTTCTCCGGCTGCTGGGCGGTCAGGGTCGAGCCACCGGTCTGGGTGTGGAAGCGCAGCATCTTCGAACGCGGGTCCTTGGCCCCGAAGCGCTCGGTCATGATGCGCGCCCACATGCGGCGGGCCGCCCGGTACTTGGCCACCTCCTCGAAGAGGTTGTTGTGGGCGTTCCAGAAGAACGAGAGGCGGGGGGCGAAGGCGTCGACGTCCATGCCGGCCGCGATGGCTGCCTCGACATACGCGATGCCATTGGCCAACGTGAAGGCGATCTCCTGGACAGCCGTCGATCCCGCTTCGCGGATGTGGTAGCCGGAGATCGAGATGGTGTTCCAGTTGGGTAGGTTGGCGGCGCAGTAGGAGAAAGTGTCGACGATCAGCCGCATGGAGGGCCGCGGCGGGTAGATGTACGTCCCGCGCGCGATGTACTCCTTGAGAATGTCGTTCTGGATGGTGCCGCGGATCTTGTCGCCCGTGACGCCTTGCTCCTCCGCCACCAGCTCGTAGAGCAGGAGGAGGATGGCACCCGTGGCGTTGATGGTCATGGAGGTGGTGACCTTGTCCATCGGCAGATCGGCCATCAAAAGACGCATGTCGGCCAGGGAGTCGATGGCGACGCCCACCTTCCCCACCTCACCCTCGGCCCGGGGGTGGTCCGAGTCGTACCCCATCTGGGTGGGCAGGTCGAAGGCACACGACAAACCGGTCTGACCGGCATCGAGGAGGAACTTGAACCGTTCGTTCGTCGACTCCGCCGAGCCGAACCCGGCGTACTGGCGCATGGTCCAGAGCTTCGAGCGGTACATCTCGGGGTGCACCCCGCGCGTGTAGGGATAGGAACCCGGTTGACCGAGCTTGAGGTCGGGGTCCCACCCTTCGAGATCCTGCGGAAGGTAGACGGGGCGGATCTCGATCCCTGAATCCGTTCGGTGCTCCTGGCTGTCCTGCGTGGGGGGCGTCACACCCATGAGACTACGGAGGTCGGAGTGGAAGAAGCCACCGGGGCAGCATGCGGGCCGACTCAGCGCCCGCCCCGGGCCGACGCTGCGCCCTGCTGACAGACTGACGGCATGGAACCAACCTTCTCCCATTTCGGCATCTGCGTGAGCGACCTCGAGCGGTCGCTCCGCTTCTACTGCGAGACCTTCGGCTTCGAGAAGGCCGAGTCCCACGACATCGGCCAGGAGTTCGCCCGCCTTATGGACTTCCCCGACGTGGTCCTGACCTCCCAGTTCATCCGCAAAGAGGCAACCGCCATTGAGCTACTGGCGTTCACCGAGCCTGCCCCCTTCGGAGAACGGGAGCGGAGGGCCGTCAACCAGCTCGGGTTGACCCACCTCTCGTTCCGCGTCGGCGACCTCGAGGCCACTGCGGCCAAGGTGGTCGAGCTGGGCGGGGCGATCGTCGAATCGAGCCGGACCACCATCGATCTCGGCGAGACCCCCCTCCGGTTCATCTACTGCACCGACCCTGACGGGGTACGGGTCGAGCTGATGGACCTGGGGGCATGACCTCCGAATAGAGGGCGTGAGCGCCGAGCTGGGGGCATGACCGCCGAACGCGCGGACGGACCCCTACAATTGAGGTCATGTCGTTGCCGTGGCGCTGGTGTCTCGTGGTGGTGTTCGCCGCCATCGTGCTCAGCGGCTTCATACCCCAGGCGGTACTGACCGGCAGCCACGTCCCGGCCAACGCCACCACGGTCATCACTGAAAACGCACCCACCTTCCCATCGGGATGCGCCGGTGCCGCCTGCGGTCGGAGCACTCCGGCGGGGCCAACTCCGGTCCTCACCATCGCCGCCCTGTTCGCGGTCGCCGCGGTGGTCGTGGCTGCCGCCCGGGGCGACTTCACGCGGCACGTGCGTTCCCGTGTGCAGGGTCTCCCCCGTGGAATCGCCTTGACCCTGTTCCACCCTCCCGCGGTTCTCCTAGTTCGAGCCTCGCGGCGTCGCTCAGGCGACGACCGCTTCCCCTCGCGACCGGCCATCTCGGCCGCCATCGCCCATCGAACTTTCGTGGCGCGCCTGCGTGCCGTCACGACCTACACATTGGAGAACTCACATGGCGAAAGCCACCACTGGATCAGGGCGCGGCGAGCGTCATGTCCGTACGAATCAGACCGGCGCGTCCGCGCCCCAGACCCCCAAAACATCCAACGCCGCTCAATCCAATGAGCCCCGCCAGACCCGCCAGACCCGCCAGCCGGGCCAACCCCGCCCCGCTGCCGCCAGGCGAGCCGCTCCACCGCCGGCCTCCGGGTTCGCCGGTTTCCGCGAGAAGCACCCCATGGTGACGGCACTGGTGCCGGTCGCCCTCGTGGTGCTGGCGATCGTCGCTCTCGTGGTCGTCAAGGCGACCGGCGGGTCCGGCGCGGCGCCTCCAGCCTCCAAGGTGGCAACGAGCGGCAGTTCGGCCGCAACCAGCGCCGGGACCTCTGCGCTCCCGGCCGGCGTGTTGGCCGACGTCACGTCGGTCAGCCCGGCCACGCTCGCCGCCATCGGGCAGCCGAGTGCGACTGCCGCTCCCACGGCAACGGGCGCCACGACGTCACTCACCGCCAGCAACGGCAAGCCCGAAGTCCTCTTCATCGGTGCGGAGTACTGCCCCTACTGTGCGGCTGAGCGATGGTCAGTGGTCGAGGCCCTCTCGCGTTTTGGGAGCTTCAGCGGGCTGAGCGCCACCCACTCGTCGACGTCCGACGTCTACCCCGACACCCAGACCTTCTCGTTCTACGGTGCGACCTACGCCAGCACGAGCCTGGACTTCACGTCGGTCGAGTTGGAAACGAACCAGGCGTCGGGCGACTCCTACACCACGCTGCAGACGCCGACGAGTGCCCAGGACGCACTCTTGTCCAAATATGACAAGGCCCCGTACACCACCCAGCCCGGCAGCATCCCCTTCCTCGATATCGACAACAAGTACATCAGCGTCGGGTCGGGCTTCACGCCACAGGTGCTCCAGGGGCTGAGCATGACGCAGATTGCTGCGCAGCTGAACGACAAGAACAGCGCAGTGGCCACGGCAATCGATGGTGAGGCCAACCGGATTGTGGCGGCCATCACCGCGGCGACCGGCGTGCAGCCCGACAGCGCCACTGCCACGGCGACTCCGGCCGCGACCGCGGCCGCGGCCGCCGGGTCGTGACGTGGCGACGGCGCGCCGAAGGGCGCCTTCCGTCTGGATCACCACGACGACGCTGGGCCTCTCGCTCCTTGCGCTAGGCCTGACGGCGTACCTGACGATCACCCATTACACCGACCCGACCGCGCTGGCCTGTCCCGACACCGGGATCGTCAACTGCACCGCGGTCACCACTAGTTCGTGGTCGGTGATCCTCGGCGTGCCGATGGCCCTCATCGGGCTGCTCTGGGCCGCCACCATGACGGCCATCAACTCCCCTTGGGCCTGGCGCTCGTCGGCAAAGTGGCTCCACGCGGCCCGACTCGCTCTGTCAGGAGCGGGCGCGGTGATGGTGTTCTACCTGGTCTACGTGGAGCTGTTCCGGGTGGACGCCATCTGCTTGTGGTGCACGGCGGTCCACCTGACCACCGTCGTCCTCTTCGGGGTGATCCTGGCGGCCCGGGCGTCACTGGTGTCCGACGCCCCCAGGGGTGTCGCTTTGTCCGGCGGGGCCGGCGCCAGAGGGCGGCGCACGACGTCGCTGACCCCTTGAGGGCGGCTCGGTCGCTCCCGAAGGTTGGGCGGCGCCCTAGGGCTCCACGACGTTCGACGGCCCGGCCAGGAACTGGGCCAACCGGGCGTCGGACGCCTCGTCCATAGCGTCGAGCTGCCGGTCGATACGAACCGCCTTGCGCTCTTCGAGGTGCATCCAACCCAGCGCGACCGGGATCATGGGCCACAGCATGAGCGTGTCGCCGGCCACCCACATGAGGACGCCCCCGATATGGAGGTCGTCGACCAGGGACGGACCCCAGGTGCGATGGAAGGCGAGGTAGGCCGGGAACATCTCGTGGACGGCCTGGTCCAGCGAGAGCCCGGTGAACGTGTCGATGGGGATGGCAAGGAAGAGGTAGCCGAACTGGAGTGCCGGATGCATCTTGTAACGGTTGGGGTCACTGCCGAAGATCTGGCGCCAGAAGAGATAGCCGACCAGCGAGGAACATCAGGTGCTCGACGTCGTCGATCGCCGGGTGCTCGAGCGTGTAGTTGTACCAAACCGTCAGGTGGGTCAGCGGGATCGCCACGGCGTACAGGACGAAGGCCACGCCGGGGTGGCCGAGCACGGTCGCGACCCTCGTGCGCAGCAGCTGGGTGAATCGCTCGTGGAACGGACCCGTCGATGCACGCCAGGTCAGATCGATCGGCGAGGAGATGGCGAACAAGGGGGCCGCCACCATGATCAAGAGGAGATGCTGGACCATGTGGTCCCAGAAAAGCTCCTGTTCGTAGACGCCGACGACGCTGAAGATCGGAGAAGGCGGTGGTCGTCAGGCCGCCGATGAAGGCCGCCGTCTTGAGCTTGGACCAGGGGTGGCGGGGGCGGAGCCGATTCACTCGCTGCACACCCCAGAGGTAGAGGGCCAGAGCGCCCACGATCATGATCACGGGGATGGCGTTGAACGTCGTGGAGAAGAGTTGGCTCCCTCGTAGCGGCGGCAGCGAGGTGGCGGCCAGCAGCGAGATCATGGCCGTTCACCGTACTGCGGCCCCCCTAGATGGGCCAGGTCGCCCATCGCCTCCGCCGTGCGTTGCTGCGGTTCCGCCGTGCCCCGCTGCGGCTCAGCCGTGCTGCCACACCCGTTGCGAGATGCCTGCCGTACCGTGTAGCGCGACGGCGTCGAGCGCGGCCACGTCGTCGTCTTCCATCCGCCAGCCCAGCGCACCGGCGTTTTCCTCGGCCTGCTGCTTATTCTTCGCTCCTGGGATGGGGACCGCACCCTTGGCGATGATCCAACCCAGCGCGACCTGGCTCGGGGTCTTTCCGCCGTGCGCCTCGCCGATCCGCCGCAGCACCTCCACGATACGGTCCACCGACTCCATCGGATGGTTCGAGAAGGTGCGTGTCTTCGGGGGTGGGTTGGCGGCGGTGTACTTGCCGGTCAAGCGCCCCTGGCCGATGGGTGAGTAGGCCAGCGGGACCACGCCCAACTCCCGGCAGCACTCCAGCAGGCCCACCTTCTCGGGCTTGGTGCGCAGGAGCGAGAACTCGATCTGGTTGCTGGCCAGGCGCAGGCCCCGTTCCCTGAGTGCGGCATCGATCGCCTTCGTTTCTTTGGCCGAGTAGTTGGAGACGCCCACCGCCTTGATCAGCCCCTCGGCATGCGCGGCGGCCAGAGCATCGGCCAAGGCGCTGTGGGAGCGCAGCGAGACCGGACCGTGGATCTGGTAGAGGTCGATGGACTCGATGCCGAGCCTCGTCAGGGACGCCCGGGCCGCGCTGAGAAGGGCCGGGGTCACCGCCAGCTTCCACGGGCTGGGCATGAACTTGCTGGCGATCACCACCTCGTCCCGGACGGACGGCTCGGCTGCCAGCAGGCGGCCGATGATGCGCTCGCTCTCGCCGGCGCCGTAGATCTCCGCCGTGTCGAAGAGCGCGACGCCCGCCTCGATAGAGGCGTCCCAGGCCTGGCGGATGGTCGCCTCGCTGTAGGAGCTGTCGTAACCACCCATGCCCCAGGTGCCCTTGTCACCCCAGGCCCACGTGCCCACCCCGAGGGGCGGGACCGATATTTCAGAGCCCTGGAGGCGGATGAGATCGCCGGCCTCCGGTACCGCCCCGTCAGTCATGCAGGCCGTGGGTGCTCGGGGCGGGGTGCGGCTGCTGGGGGTGCGGCTGCGGCCGCGGCTGCGGCTGCGGCTGCTTTGGCGGTGGCGGCTGCGGCTGCGGCTGCTTTGGCGGTGGCGGCTGCGGCTGCGGCTGCTTTGGCGGCTGCGGCTGCGGCTGCTCAATGTGCGTGCGGCATGCAGAGGTCGTCGTACTCCGCGATCACGATCTCGCCGGCGTCGGGCCCGCATGCCGGGCAGGCGGGATCACGCCGCACCTTGAATGTGCGGAACGACTGCTCCAAGGCGTCGTAGGAGAGCAGCCGGCCGACCAGGGGGTCGCCGAGATTGAGGAGCATCTTGATGGCCTCGATGGCCTGGATGGACCCGATGATGCCCGGAAGGACGCCCAGGACTCCTGCCTCTGAGCAGCTCGGCGCCAACTCGGCCGGCGGTGGCTCGGGAATGAGGCAGCGGTAGCAAGGCCCGTTGTAGGGGTCGAAGACGGTGGCCTGACCCTCGAAGCGGAAGATGGAGCCATGGACGACCGGGATCCGCTTCAAAAGTGCGGCGTCGTTGACGAGATACCTGGTCGGGAAGTTGTCGGTCCCGTCCACGATCACGTCGTAGCCATCAATGATGCTGAGCACGTTGTCGGCCCCGAGGCGGACGTCATAGGTGACCACGTTGACGTCGGGGTTGAGGGCGGTCAGCGTCTTCTTGGCTGAGTCCACCTTGCGGTCCCCGACGCGGTCAATGTTGTGCAGGATCTGCCGCTGTAGGTTCGACTCGTCGACCACGTCCATGTCGATGATGCCCAGGGTGCCCACCCCGGCGGCGGCCAGGTACAGGGCGGCGGGCGAGCCCAAACCTCCGGCGCCCAGGAGCAGCACCTTGGAGTCGAGCAGCTTGATCTGGCCCGTCTCACCGATCTCGGGCAGGAGGAGGTGGCGCTGGTAACGGTTGCGCTGGGCCGGGGTGAGCGCCCGGGGCGCTGACCAGGGACGACCATCGTCCTTCCATTTGTTGAAGCCGCCGATCAGGGACTGCACGTCGGTGTACCCGAGTTCGCCCAGGGTCTTGGCCGCGAATGCGGAGCGCACCCCGCCGGCGCAGTAGACGACCACCGGCGCGCTCTTGTCGGGGAGCTTGCCCTCGACCTGAAACTCCAGGTGGCCACGGGGAAGGTGCACCGCGTTGGGGATGGCGCCCTGCTCGTATTCGTCGGGCTCGCGCACATCGAGGAAGGTCGTGTTGCCGTTGGCGAGAATCTGCTCCGCGTCCGGCGGCTCCACCTCGCGGATCGATTTCTTTGCCTCATTCAGAAGATCTCGGGGTGTGGGCACTCTCTACCTCCAGGCCGCAACATCGGCCAACAAGTCAGGTCCATGCGACACCGACTCCGAACTCTTAAACACTACCAGCGGGGTCAACATTCCCCCGGTGGGCGCTGACAGGCGCCGGTTCGGCCCTCGGTCGTCTCCCGGTCGTCCCTCGGTCGGGCGGTGCGCCTCCCGCCCGGGCGGTGTGCCTCCCGGTCCGTGCGACTCCCGGGCGGTGCGCCTCCCGGTTGCCGGAAACTGGAAAGCTGCCCCCATGGATCTCCACGAGGCCATCCGCCGCCGGGCCATGGTGCGGAGCTTCGCCGCCGATCCCGTCGATCCCGTCGTGGTCGAGAGCGTGATGCAGGCGGCTTTGCGGGCACCCAGCGCCGGGAACACGGCGGGGACCTCGTGGGTGGTCCTCGAGGGGGCCGATCAGACCTCCGTCTATTGGGAGTCCACGACTGACCAGGCATGGCGGACCACGAGCGCCCGATGGCCTGGACTCCGCCGGGCTCCTGTGATCCTGCTGGCCTACGCCTCTGCCGAGGCGTACGTGGCCCGATATGCGGAGGCGGACAAGGCAGGTCCCGTGGGTGACTCGGCCGGGGCTGGGGCCGGGGCTGGGGCCGGGGCTGGGGCCGGGGCTGGGGCCGGGGCTGGGGCCGGGGCTGGGGCTGGGGCTGGGGCTGGGGCCGCGACGGAGTCTGGGGCCGGCGTGGGTCCAGCGCTCGGCCTCGATGCAGCCGAGTGGCCCGTCCCCTACTGGATGGGCGATGCCGCATTCGGCGTCATGACAGTGCTCTTGTGCGCTGTGGACGCCGGTCTCGGTGCCTGCGTGCTGGGCAACTTCAGGGGCGAGAAGGCCCTGGCGAGTGCCCTCGGCGTGCCGGCGGACTGGAACCTCTTCTGCGCCGTCCTCCTGGGCCACCCCGACGGCGAGGACCACCCTTCCCGGTCCTTAGACCGGGGCCGCCCAGATCCCGACGAGCGCATCCATCGCGGTTCGTGGTGAGAACCGGCTCGAAGCGCACAGATCACCACCTATCAGCCCTGCCGTCAGGTCTTCCGCTCCGTTTATAGGTATGTATAGCGATTTACCTATAGGACTTCATTCAAGGACCGAGGCCCCTGGCCACCACGATGTCCGTTCTAACCGCCATCGGCCCAAGTGCGGCGCAGGGGACCAGTTCCCGAATGATCAAATCGCCTCAAAATCGACCGAGCGCCGACGCCGTTCGATCTCGACCCCCAATCGCCTTCGGCGCAGGTCCCGACGGCCTTCCACGCGGTTCAAGTCCACCGTGCACCGCCCTTGACACACCCCTCCCTCATACTCGCCCCATGCCTCCCGGCACCACCACCGCCGCCGCCTCTGCATCACGCCTGCACACCCGACCGCTCAGCCGTGACCGGGGCGGGGACGCCCGTTCGGCCGCTCTGGCCGAGAGCATGGAGGCCCATCAGCGGGCCATCTCGGTGCACCAGCACGCCATGCTGTGCGACATAGCCGCGTTCTCCGCCACCGAGGCCTTCCGGGGCGACGGCGCCTTGTCGATGGCAGCCTGGTTGAGCGAGCGCTGCAAGGTCAGCGCTGGCTCGGCCCGCACACTGGTACTCGCAGCCGAGAAGATGGGTGAGCTCCCCGCGCTCTTTGGCGCCCTTTCAGCCGGACGCCTCACCCTCGATGTGCTCGCCCCCTTGGCGGCCGTCGCCACCGCCGAGACCGATGCCGAGCTGGCCGAGGTGGCGCTGCACTGGAGCGTGCGCCAGGCCAAGGAGCTGGCCCGGGCCGCACGGGGGATGGACGAGCGCGAAGCGGCCAAGACGTTCACCGGGCGTTTCGTTCGCTTCGACGATCGCCGGTGCGCCATCTGGGCCCAGCTCACCAAGGACGCTTACTCCGTCGTCAAATCCACGCTGGTCGCCCGAGCCACCCGCCACGACCACCCTTCGGCCAACGATCCCGATTACGAGCCTCTCGAGGCACGCCTGGCTGACGCCTTGGTCGAGGTCTGCGTCGAACGGGGGCGCCGCGACGGGGGCACCAGGGATGGCGGGGCGAGGGGAGTTCGCGACGGTGGCGCTGGCGGTGGCTTCGCGGGCGAGGGGGTTCGCGGAGTGCGTGACGGGGATAGTGACGATCCCTCATCAGGTTCTGGACGTCCCCTGTTTGGCGGTGCGCCGGCCCACATCGTGGTGCACGCCGACCTGTCCTTGCTTTTGGGTCGCGACGAGCTAACGGGGCTTGATGGGGAGGGATCGGCCTCTCTCGAGGGGTTAGGCCCGATCTCGGCGGAGATCGCCCGGCGGCTCTCGTGTGATGGAACCCACACCATCTCCATCGAAGCACCCGACGGCACCATCTTGGACCAGTTCCCCTGGCGGCGTAGCCCGACAACGGCCCAGCGTATTGAGATCGCCCGACGCGACAGCGGGTGCCGTTTCCCAGGTTGCGGCTATGACCTCATCACCAACGTGCACCACTTACGCCACTGGGTAAATGGGGGTCCGACGGTCCTTTCCAACCTGATCACTCTGTGCGCCGCCCACCACAGCCGTGTGCATGAGCTCGGGTGGAAAGTGAGCGGCGACGCCAACAAGCTGGTTACCTTCACCAGCCCCCACGGACGAGAGTCCATCTCGAGTCCCTCCCCGGTCTGGCGGAGATCCCTCCCCGCGCGGAAATGAGCGGCAGCGAAACCTCATACCAGACGTGAACCCAGCAAGGTTCTGTGCAAAGTCGGAGGGCCACACTCCTCGCATGCCGTCCCCCCTCCTTCATCTGACTGCCTGGCACGACCAACTAGTCGAAGAGGGGGACCATTCAGCCGATTCGACCTTCGTCGAAATTTTTTGGCTCCCCGTGCTCGGACCCTCCGCTACCGTCCTCTTCCGCCGCCTGAATCTCCTACTCAAGAGCCGTCCGGATGGAATAACACTGGACATGAATGTTCTAAGCCGCGAGCTGGGATTGGGCACAGCAGAGAGCAAGCACGCGCCTCTGCGCCGGGCCCTCACCCGCCTCGAGCGGTTCGGTCTGGCCAAGCGCTCGCCATCTGGGCAACTGGCCGTGCGGCGCGGCGTCGGGCCACTCCCCCAGCATCTCCTGAACTGCCTGGACACGGTCCTCCAGGACGCACATCAAAGCGTCGTCAGCCTCGAGAGAGCTTGTGATCCGGACCCTCCTGCCACCGCGCCATCGCCCACAGCAGATCTGACAGGCGATTGAGGTACTGCACCACCAACGAACCCTCCACGGGTTCCTGGACAGCCAACCGCTCCGCCCGGCGCACGATCGTGCGGGCAAAGTCGAGGGACGCTGCACATCGATTCTCGCCGGGGACCGTGAAGTCGCTCGGGATGTCCGGGCGCTCTCGAAAATGGTCGATCTCCCGCTCCAGTGCCGCCACCATCTCGGCCGTGACCAGGCTCGAACCCGCCTTCAGCTTGCGCCGGTTGTCCGGTGCCGTGGCCACCTCGGCCATGAGAACGTAGAGCTCCCGCTCCAGAGCGGTGAGACGCTCATTCAGCTCCGATCCGGAAGCCGATTCCGCTCGGGCCAAGCCCATCGCCGCCTGGGCCTCGTCCACCACCCCGTTGATCTCGATCTGAATCGAGTCCTTTCGGACACGCCCCCCGAAGTAGAGCCCCGTCGTGCCGTCGTCGCCCGTCTTCGTGTAGATCTTCGGAGTCATCGGGGCGGATGCTATCTGGGCTGGTAGTAGGCGCCAGCCGGGCGCCAGTATCCTCGTAGGCACCATGTCGATCTCACCGAAGCTGCTAGGGCGGCTCGACCCTGCCCAGTCGACCTACCTGCAGGCGCTTCGTCAGCGGGTACTCATCTTCGACGGTGCCATGGGCACCAATCTGCAGATAATGGGCTTGAGCCCCGAGGACTTCGGCGGACCCGACCTCGAGGGTTGCAACGAAATCCTCATCAGCACCCGTCCGGACCTGATCGCCCGCGTCCACCGGTCCTTTTTCGAGGTCGGCTGCGACGTCGTCGAGACCGGGACGTTCGGGTCATCTCCCGTCGTGCTGGCCGAATACGGGCTGGCCGACCGGGCCCGCGAGATCAGTCGCACCGGTGCCGAGATCGCCAAGTCCGTTGCCGCCGAGTTCGCCACGCCCGAGCGGCCTCGCTGGGTGGCGGGGAGCATGGGACCCGGGACCAAGTTCCCCACCCTCGGACAGATTCCCTACGCCGACCTGCGAGACGCCTACGAGGAGCAGGCACTCGGCTTGCTCGAAGGCGGCGTCGACCTCCTCCTCATCGAGACCGTATTCGATCTCCTGTCCGCCAAGGCTGCGATCAACGGGGCGCGCCGGGCCATGGCCGCGCTCGATCGCGTCGTGCCGCTCCAGGTGCAGGTGACGATCGAACTGACCGGCCGCATGCTCCCCGGCACCGAAATCGCCGCCGCGCTCACCGTCTTGAGCGCAATGCAGGTTGACGTCGTGGGGCTCAACTGCGCCACTGGCCCCGTCGAGATGAGCGAGGCCCTGCGGCATCTGTCCTCAGCCAGTCTCGTGCCGATCGCCTGCGTGCCGAACGCGGGCTTGCCGTCGGTGGTCGACGGCATGATGCACTACGACCTGACACCCGATCAGCTGGCCGAGCATCTCTACCGGTTCATCACCGAGTTCGGGGTCTCGGCGGTGGGTGGATGCTGCGGTACCACGCCCGAGCATCTGGCCGCAGTGGTGGCCCGCTGCGCCGACGCCGTTCCGGCCGTCCGCACCCCGGTCGAGGAGCCCTCGGCCGCCTCCATCTACAGCTCGGTTCCGTTCCGCCAGGACACCTCGTTCCTGGTGGTGGGCGAGCGCACCAATGCCAACGGCTCCAAGCGCTTCCGCGAGGCCATGCTCGAAGCCGACTGGGACACCTGCGTCGCCATGGCGCGCGATCAGGTCAAGGAGGGTGCGCACGTCATCGACGTGTGCGTCGACTACACCGGCGCCGACGGCGTGGCCGACATGACCGAAGTGGCGAGCCGGTTCGCCACCCAGGCCAGCGTGCCGCTCATGGTCGACTCGACCGAAGGCCCTGTTGCCCGGGCCGCCCTGGAATGGATCGGTGGCCGCCCCATCCTCAACTCGGTCAACCTCGAAGAAGGTGATGAGCCCGGGACCCGGCTCGACACGTTCTTGCGGCTGGCCCGAGAGTTCGGCGCCGCCGTGGTCTGCACCTGCATCGATGAAGAGGGCCAGGCTCGCACGGCCGAGTGGAAGCTGCGGGCCGCCCGCAATATCCGCGACATCGCCGTCGAGCGCTACGGGTTGGCACCCGAGGACCTGCTGTTCGACCCGTTGGCCCTTCCCCTCTCCACGGGCATGGAGGAGAGCCGCAACGACGGCATCGAGACCATCGAGGGCATCCGGTCCATCAAGGCCGAACTGCCAGGCGTGTCGACCATCCTCGGACTCTCCAACGTCTCGTTCGGACTCAACCCGGCGGCGCGCCAGGTGCTCAACTCGGTTTTCCTGCACGAGTGCGTGGAGGCCGGACTCGACTCGGCCATCGTGCACGCCTCGAAGATCCTCCCGCTCTCACGCATTGACGAGCGGGCCAAGGAGATCAGCCTCGATCTCGTCTACAATCGCCGCACCGACGACTACGACCCGTTGCAGGAACTGCTCGCACTCTTCGACGGCGTCAAGGTCAATACCGGGGCGGCCGACGAACACCTCGACTGGCCCGTGGATCAGCGCCTGTCGCAGCGGATCATCGACGGCAACCGCAATGGTCTCGAAACCGATCTGACCGAGGCCCTCGATTCGGGAATGGGTGCGCTGTCCATCGTCAACGACGTGCTGCTCGAAGGCATGAAGGTCGTCGGAGAGCGGTTCGCCTCCGGCGAGATGCAGCTTCCGTTCGTGCTCCAGTCCGCCGAGACGATGAAAGCCGCGGTCGCCTTCCTCGAGCCCTTCATGGAGAAGGCCGATCAGGGCGGCAAGGGCACGGTGGTTCTCGCCACCGTGAAGGGTGATGTGCACGACATCGGGAAGAACCTCGTTGACATCATCCTGACCAACAACGGCTACGAGGTCATCAACCTCGGCATAAAGATCGGCATCAACGAGATGATCGCAGCCGCCGAGGAGCACAACGCCGACGCCATCGGGATGAGCGGGCTCTTGGTGAAGTCCACGCTGATCATGCGCGAGAACCTGGTTGAGCTCAACCAGCGCGATCTGGCCGACTTCCCCATTCTCCTGGGGGGCGCCGCCCTTACGCGCACCTACGTCGAGCGTGACTTACGCGAGATCTACGAGGGGCGCCTGTTCTACGGCCGCGATGCGTTCGAGGGGCTGCGCACGATGGACCGCCTGGTGGAACTCAAGAAGTCCGGTGAAAACGACCCCCTGTTCGGCCGTGAGATCTCGACCAAGAACGTTCCCAAGCGCAGCAGGCTGGACCCCCAGGACACCACGCCGGTGAAGGGCCAACCGTCGCGGGCCGACATCGCATCGGACAACCCGCTCTTCCCACCACCCTTCGTCGGCAGCCGCGTCGCCAAGGGCATCGCGCTCGACGACATCGCCGAGTATCTCAACTTGACCGCGCTCTTCCGCAACCAGTGGGGGTTCAAGCCGGAGAACGGCGAGGACGACCCGGCATTCAAGAACCGCGTGCGCGCCGTGCTGCGCGACGAGTTGGCGAAGGCCAAGGAGGGTGATCTTCTTATCCCCCAGGTGGCGTACGGTCACTTCGCCGCCAACGCCGAGGGCAACGACCTCGTCGTATGGAAGGACGAGACACGCAACTCGGAGTGGATGCGGTTCACCTTCCCCCGACAGCGCAAGGAGCCGTGGCTCTGCATCGCCGATTTCTTCCGTCCCAGCGAATCGGGGGAAGAGGACTTCGCCAGCTTCATGCTGTGCACCATCGGCCCCCGAGCCTCCCAAGAGGCGGCGCGGCTCCACGCCGCCAACGAGTACCAGAGCTACCTGTTCCTACACGGCCTCAGTGTCGAGATGGCTGAGGCCACAGCCGAGTATTGGCACCACCGCATCCGCGAGGAGCTGGGCTTCGCTGACCAGGACGGGCCACCCCTCGACGTGCTGCTCCGCCAGGGGTACAGGGGCGGCCGCTACTCATGGGGCTACCCGGCCTGCCCCGAGCTCACGGATAACGAGAAAGTGGTGGAGCTTCTGGGCGGCGATCGCATCGGCGTCACGGTGAGCGAGGGGTTCCAGATGGAGCCCGAGCAGACCACGGACGCCATCATCTGCCACCACCCGGCAGCCAAGTACTTCGTGGCCTGAGGACCGCAACCGCCTCCTGCGGGGCACGAGGCGGGATCGAATGCGGGAGGCGCGAAGCGGGAGTCGCGAGGCGGGATCGGCGCCTCTCTCAGTGGCGTTTTATCGCAGCACCACGGGCTGGCCGTGGACACTCGCTGCCGCGGCGGCATCGCGGGCGTGGTAGCTGGACCGGGTGAGAGGTGACGCTTCCACGTGCGGCACGCCGAGCTCCGCCCCAATCTCTTTCAGCCGCTCGAACTCCTCCGGCGTCCAGTAGCGCGAGACGGGGAGGTGGTCGCCACTCGGGCGCAGGTACTGCCCGATGGTGATGATCGACACACCCACGGCCCGAAGATCAGCCATGGTGGCGACGACTTCTTCTTCCCGCTCTCCCAGACCCACCATGAGGCCTGACTTGGTGACCAACCCTGCAGCGCCGGCCCGAGCCAAGACACCCAGGCTACGGGCGTAGCCGGCTGATGGCCGCACCGCGCGCTGCAAACGAGCCACCGTCTCGATGTTGTGATTGAGCACGTCCGGACGGGCCGCGAAAATCGTGTCGAGCGATTGGGCATCGCCCCGGCAGTCCGAAATGAGCACCTCGACCGTTGTGCCCATCGCCCGCTCCCGAATGGCCGTGATGGTCTGCGCCATGGCCCCTGCCCCGCCATCGGCCAAGTCGTCACGGGCCACGCAGGTCACAACGGCGTGGCCCAGGCCCATGCCGCGCCACGGCACGGGCCACTCGATCCGGTTCATCGGCCGAGAGTGGAAGGGGATGGCGGGTATCAACCTGACAGAACCCGCAGGCCCGAGTGCAGCGCTCCCCGTTGATCATGAAGGTGGCCGTCCCCTCGGACCAACACTCGTAGATGTTGGGGCAACCCGCCTCTTCGCAGACCGTGGCCAGGCCCAGATCGTGCACCGTCTTGCCGAGGGACAGGTACTCCTTGCCCATGCGCACCGGCACACGGAGCCACTCGGGTTTGCGCTCCGAGATCTGCAATCCCGACTCGGGTCTCACTCCGGCCTGTCGAAGGCGCCGGATGAGTGGCCGCTCGATCGGAGTGCCTTGACCTTCGCCGTCTCCGACCGGCCCGACTGGCCCGATGGACCCGACTGGCCCGCTTGAGGAACTGCGGCTCGGACCGGTCACCACGTCTTGACGATCGACGATGTCACCCGGGCGCCCGAACGCCTCGGTGGCCCGCTGGAGCAACGTCTCGACCACGTCGTCGAAGGACGCTTCTATGCCCTCTTCTCTCAGTGAAGTCACGCCACGATCGGCAATTCCACACGGGACGATGTGCCCGAACATCGAGAGGTCGCACGACACGTTCAGCGCAAGCCCGTGCAAGGTGCGTCTGCTACCCGACGCCGAACGGAGAGTGCGAACGCCTATGGCAGCGATCTTGCGGGGCGCGGAACCTTTGACGTCGATCCACACTCCCGGATAGCGCTCGTCACTGGTGGCGCCGGGTAGGCCGAGATCGTCCAGCGTGGCGATGATGAACTGCTCGAGCCGGCGAACGTGCGCCGTCCCGGCGGACAGGCCGTCGGGAACCGAAACGATCGGATAGAGCACCAATTGGCCGGGACCGTGGTAAGTGACGTCGCCACCGCGGTTGGTCTGCTCTAGGGCGGCGCCGACGGAAGCGGGATCGACCAGAACGTGCGACCGATCAGCGTGGACCCCCAATGTGAAGACGTGGGGATGTTGGAGGACGAGCAGATAGTCGTCCTCGGCCTGCTTTGCCAACGCATGCTGCAGGACGTACGCCTCGTGATAGGGAACTGTTCCCAGAGTGCGAATCCGCAGCATGGCCCTACCTTCTAAAGTTCGGCGGCCCAGTCACGACCGCCGATGAGCTCGGACACCTTCGCCAAGAATGACGAGACGTAGGCACCATCGACGGCCCGATGATCCCAGCTCACCCCGACGACGCCCGTGGAGTGAATGGCGATCGACTCAGAACCGTCGGCCTGGGTCACCACAACCGGCCGGCGGCCGATCCCGTCGGTAGCCAAAATGGCGACCTGCGGCTGATTGATAATCGGCACCGTGAAGAACGTCCCGAACGGACCATCGTTGGTGATGGAGAAGGTGCCACCGGCGATGTCGTCCGCATTCAGCTGACGGCCCCGAGCCCGCTCTGCGAGGTCGCGGATACGTCGGGCCACGCCACGGAGAGTCACCTCTTCGGCTTGGTGAATAACTGGAACGATCAATCCCTCATGGGAGAGGTCGACCGCGATGCCCAGGTTGATCTCGGAATGGACGACGAGGGAGTCGTCCGCCACCGAGGCGTTGAGGAACGGGAAGTCACGCAATGCCTCCACGGTGGCGCGAGCGATGAAGGGCAGGTAAGTGAGTGAGAAACCCTCCTCTTCCTTAAACCTGGGGCCCCACGCCTTGCGTACCCGCTCGACGTTCTCAAAATCGACTTCGTTCGCAATGAACGCGTGGGGCGACGTCGCCTTGGAGCGGACCATGTGCTCGGCGGTGCGACGACGCATGTTCGAGAAGGGCACGACCTGGTCGCCGGCGCGCCGGAACGCGGCCATGGACGTGGCGGGGGTCGCTGCGGCGTGCACCACGGCTGCCGCTGCCGGCGCTGCCGGCGCTGGGGCCGGAGCCGGAGGTGGTGCCGTGGCCGGAGCAGGAGCGGATGCCGGTGTAGGTGCAGGTGCAGCTGGGGGAGGTGGTGCAGCCGGAGCAGGAGTGGCAACGGCGGGCGGTGCCGGCGGCGCAGCGGGCGCTGCCGGTTGAACCTGCGCCGAGTGACGAGCGTCAACGACTTTCAGCACGTCCTCACGCGTTATCCGACCACCCAGTCCGGTTCCGATTACCTCTGACGCATCGATCCCGTTTTCCGAGAGGAGCTTGCGCACGACCGGCGAAAGGACCAACGGTTCGGCTGCCCCGGCGCTAGAGGTGCTAGTAGCGGGCGTTCGTACCTCTTCGGCTACTTCCTCGATGTTGGTCTCGAACTGGGCTGGTGCGGGAGCAGGCGCAGGAGCAACTGGTGCCGGAGGAGGGGGAGGTGGGGCCGGGGCGGGTGGGGCCTCCGCTACCGGAGCAGGGGCCGGGGCCGGGGCCGGAGCCGGAGCCGGAGCGGGGGCCGGTGCAGGGGCCGGGGCCGGTGCAGGTGCCGGTGCCGGTGCGGGTGCGGGTGCGGGCGCAGGTGCAGCCTCCGCGACCGGAGCTGCCGGGGCTGCCGGGGCTGCTGCCGGGGCGGACGCCGCTGCGCTCGCCTCGTCGCCGATCACAGCCAGGCGCACGCCGACTTCGACGGTTTCGCCCTCAGGCACCAGAATCTCGGTCAGGACTCCGGCGGCCGGTGAGGGCACCTCCGAGTCGACCTTGTCGGTGGAGACTTCGAAGAGTGGCTCGTCACGCGCCACGGTGTCGCCGATCGCCTTCATCCACCTGGTAACGGTTCCCTCCGTGACGGTCTCGCCCAACTGCGGCATCGTGACGTCAGCCAACGTGCAATCCCCTTCCGGTCAGCGCCAACACCGTCTCGCCGAACGATTCCGACAGCGAGGGATGCGGCTGGATGAAATACGCCACTTCTTCGGGCAGTGCCTCCCAGTTCACGGCCAGATAGCCGCCACTGAGTTGCTCGGTGACCCACGGCCCGGCCATGTGCACCCCGAGGATCTTCCCCGCCGATCCGTCGGGCCGTTGCTCGGCCACGATCTTCACCACGCCCTCGGTGTCGCCGATGATCTGGGCCCGGCTGTTGCCACCGAAGGGATCCTTCTTCGTGACCACGGGAATCCCCCTGGCCTTCGCCTGGGTCTCGGTCAATCCGCAGAACGCCACCTCGGGGTGGCAGTAGATGGCCCACGGCACCGCGCCGTAGTCCACGGGCACCACCGTTTCGCCGAGCATGCCCTTCACGGCCACGATCGCCTCGGCGAATCCCACATGGGCCAGTTGCGGCGTCCCCGCCACCACGTCGCCCACGGCCCACACGCCGGGTACGGCGGTGCGCTGGTACTCGTCGGCCACCACGAAACCTCGTTCGTTGATTTCGACGGGGACGCCGGGGGCGACCAGGCCCTCGGTACGGGGACGTCGGCCCACAGAGACCACGATCGCCTCGACTTCGAACGACTGCTCCCCCGCCTTCACCACCGTGGTCTTGCCGTCCTCCTTCACGTCGTGACCGTCGACCTGCACGCCGGTGACGATCTCGATGCCCCGTTTCTTGAAGGAACGGGTGATCAACCTGATGATGTCCTCGTCGCACCCCGTGAGGATGGAGTCGAGTGCTTCGAGCACGGTGACCTTCGACCCCAGGTCGGCCAGGAGCGAGGCGAACTCACACCCGATGGCGCCGCCGCCGACGACGGCGACGGATGCCGGGACCTCTTTCAAGTCAAGGAACTCGTCGGAGGTCATGACCCAGCGACCATCGACCTCCAAGCCGGGCAGTGTCCGAGGGACGGAGCCTGCGGCCAGCACGACGTCATGGCCGAACAGGACCCTGCCGGCGTCCTCACCGTCGACGACGCGGACCCGGTGATCTGCCTCGAGGGTGCCCGTGCCGGAGAGGATCGTGACCTTGCGACCCTTCAAGAGGCCGCTGAGCCCCTTGAAGAGCTTGTCGACGACGGCGTTCTTGCGGTCCTGGCTGACCGAGAACTCCAACGTCGGTGGGGCCACCTTGATGCCGAAGTCGGAGGCCGAACCGACAGTGCGGAAGATTGCCGCGGTCTCAAGAAATTCCTTGGCCGGGACGCATCCACGATGCAGGCAGGTTCCACCTACCTTGTCCCGCTCGACAATGGCGACGGACATCCCGGCGGCGGCGGCGTAGAGCGCGGTCGCGTACCCTCCCGGTCCACCACCGATCACGACGATGTCGAACTCGTCCTCTGTGCCCATCGTCGTCCCTTCGTCTGGTGATCTCGACGCGCGACCGGACCTCACCGAACTGCCCGTTGCACGCCGTCTGCTGCGACCTCACACGGCGTGTGCGACGGCACCAGCCTACCGTTCATGCTCGGAGTTTCGGCCGTATACAGGTGAGTTTCATGATGGACACCGCCTCAGTTTCATCATGAGGATGTGGGCTCCGATGTTGCCCCCGATGTTGCCCCCGATGTTGACGCCGATGTTGACGCCGATGTTGACGCCGATGTTGGCCCGAGATTGGCCCGAGATTGGCAGGATGTCGGCCCCGTCGGCCGCCATCGCCGTGTCGGCGGTGGCCTCCCGCCCTCAGTCGCCCAGGTCGCTCACGCCCCGGCCTCGATCGGCCGCCGCGGTGGCCAGCTCGTCAACCCGGTCGTTCCAACGGTCACCCGAGTGCCCCTTGACCCACCGCCACGAGACGCGGGGCTCGGGATCCAACGCGAGCTTGATCAGCGGCTCCCAGAGGTCGCGATTGGCCACCGGCTTTCTCTGGGAGTTGAGCCAGTTGCGCCGCTGCCACCCCGCCCACCAGCGGTCCTTGAAGCAGTTGACGACATAGGTCGAGTCGCTGACCACCTCAATTTCGGATACGGGCTGCGTCGTCCAGTACCGCAGCGCCTCCAACGCCGCCATGATCTCCATGCGCTGATTGGTCGTGGCCGGGTCGGCTCCGCTCGCATAGTGCCCCCCTGGCACAGCCCAGGCCCAACCCCCGCGGCCGGGGTTCCCGCGGCACGCCCCATCGGTGTAGACGATCACGGCGGAGGCGGAGGCGGAGCCACTCGGGGCGTTCTCGGCATTCATCCCACATGTGTAACACCCGTCGCCACTGCCACCGCCCACTGCCACCGCCCACTGCCACCGCCCACTGCCACCGCCCACTGCACCCGCCCACTGCCACCGCCCACTGCCACCGCCCACTGCCACCGCCCACCGCCCCCGCCCACCCACCGCCGCCGCCCACGCCGCCGCCACCCGCCCCCGCCACCCGCACCGGCCGCCCCGCCACCCGCCACCCGCCACCCGCACCGGCCGCCCGCCACCCGCCACCCGCCACCCGCCACCCGCGGTCACCGGAACCCGTCGAGGACCGGTACCGTGGAGTGATGCTGTTCGACGGGGTAAGTCACCAGGTACCGGACACCGATCCGGTCGAGACACAGGAGTGGCTCGATTCGTTTGACGCCATCGTCGACGCCCGTGGCCGAGCCCGGGCGCGCTACCTCCTCATGAAGCTCCACGAGCGGGCCCGGACCAAGCAGGTCGATTTCCCCGCCGCCGTTTCGACGCCGTACGTCAACACCATCCCCGCCGACGCCGAGCCGTGGTTTCCCGGCGACGAGTACCAGGAGCGCCGGATACGGGCCTACATCCGCTGGAACGCGGCGGCGATGGTCGTGCGCGCCAACACCCGCACCGAGGGCATCGGCGGCCACCTCTCCACCTATGCCAGCTCGGCCGCGCTCTACGAAGTTGGGTTCAACCACTTCTTCCGGGGCAAGGGCGACGGGGGCTACGGCGATCAGGTCTTCATCCAGGGCCACGCCTCGCCGGGCATCTACGCACGGGCCTTCCTCGAGGGGCGCCTGACGGAGGCCCAGCTCGATAATTTCCGTCACGAGGTCGGCGGAGATGGCCTGCCGAGCTACCCGCACCCAAGAGCGATGCCGGACTTCTGGGAGTTCCCCACCGTCTCCATGGGGCTCGGGCCCATCACGGCCATCTACCAGGCGCACATCAACCGATACCTCAATCTGCGTCACCTGGTCGACACCAGCCACAGCCGGGTCTGGTGCTTCGTCGGCGACGGCGAGATGGACGAGCCCGAGTCGATCGGCGCGCTGGGGGTCGCCGGCCGCGAGCATCTCGACAACCTGATCTTCGTCGTCAACTGCAACCTGCAGCGGCTCGACGGCCCGGTCCGTGGCAACGGCAAGATCATCCAGGAGCTCGAGGCCCTCTACCGAGGGGCGGGCTGGAACGTGATCAAGGTGATCTGGGGCTCGCGCTGGGACGCCCTGCTCGCCAAGGACGTCGACGGCGTCCTCCTCGACCGCATGAACACCACCGTCGACGGCGAATACCAGAAGCTCGCCGTCGAGTCGGGGGCCTACATCCGGGAGCACTTCTTCGGCCCCGACCCGCGCCTGCGCAAACTGGTCGACGACCTCAGCGACGACGAGCTCGTGTCGCTACCAAGAGGCGGCCACGACTACCGCAAGCTCTATGCGGCCTACAAGCTGGCCACAGAGCAGAAGGGCGCGCCGACCGTCATTTTGGCCAAGACGATCAAGGGCTGGACCCTGGGACCCGAGATCGAGTCACGCAACGCCACCCACCAGATCAAGAAGATGACCCGGGCCCAACTCAAGACGCTGCGGGACCGCCTCTATCTGTCCGACGACATCCCGGACTCCGCGCTCGAGGGCGATCCACCGTATGTGCGGCCGCCCGAGGGGTCCGACGCCCTGGAGTACCTGCGGGCACGGGGCCGCGTGCAGGCCGGCCCGGTCCCGGCGCGCGTCGTCCGCCCGGCCCGCCCGGCCCTCCCCGACGCCAAGGTCTTCGAGGAGTTCGCCTCGGGCTCGGGCAAACAGTCGGTCTCCACCACCATGGTGTTCGCCCGGCTGCTGCGCAACCTCGTGCGCGACCCCACCATGGGAGCCCTCGTGGCCCCCATCGTCTCCGACGAGGCCCGTACCTTCGGGCTCGAGTCGATCATCGCGGAAGCGAAGATCTTCGCCCCGGAGGGACAGCACTACGTGCCGGTGGACGCCGATCTGCCCCTCCACTATGCCGAGTCCACCTCGGGCCAGGTCCTCCAGGAGGGCATCACCGAGGCGGGCGCCATGGCCGCGTTCACGGCGCTGGCCACGACCTACGCCACGTGGGGGCAACCCATGCTGCCGGTGTTCCTCTTCTACTCCATGTTCGGGTTCCAGCGGGTGGGCGACCTGACGTGGGCCCTGGGCGACATCCGGGGACGGGGGATCCTGGCCGGCTGCACCGCGGGCCGCACCACGCTCCAAGGCGAGGGCCTGCAGCACGATGACGGTCACTCCCCTCTCCTCGCCTCCACCAACCCGGCGGCGATGATCTACGACGCCTCGTTCGCCTACGAGGTGGCCGTGATCATGCAGGACGCCATCACCCGCATACTCGGGCCCAATCCCGAGGACCGCTTCTGGTACCTCACGCTCTACAACGAGACGTATCCGATGCCGGCGCTGCCCGAGGGCCACGACGGCGCGGCCATCAGCCGGGGCATCGTCGACGGGATCTACCGCTTCTCATCGGGGCCGTACACCGGGACCGATCTGCGCGCGCTGCGCTGTGCTTCTCGGGACCGATGTGGAGCGTGGCCCAGGAGGCCCAGGAGCTCCTGGCCGCCCGCTGGGGCGTCTCGGCCGACACCTATGCGGTGACCTCGTGGAGCCGCCTGCGCATCGACGCGCTGGAGGTCGAGCGCTGGAACCGCTTTCACCCCGGAGGCGACGGCCCGGGTGGGGAGCCCCGCCTGCCCCTGGTGACCGAGGTGCTGGGTGCCGGCCCTGCCCCGGTGGTCGCCATCACCGACTACATGCGCTCCGTGCCGGACCAGGTGGCCCGCTTCATCAACCGGCCCTACACCTCCTTGGGCACGGACGGCTTCGGACGCTCCGATGCGCGGGACGCACTGCGGGAGCATTTCGAGGTCGATGCGGCGCATCTTGTGCTGGCGGTGCTGAGCGAGCTGGCCCGGACCGGTCAACTGCCGCATTCGGTCGTCGAAGCGGCAATCACCGACCTCGGCGTCGACGTGTGGCGCGCCGCACCGTTCTTGATCTGAACCGCAACGCCCGGTCGGCCTCAGTGGGCGCGGTCAATGCGGACGTCAGTGGCGACGGTCAGTAGGCGGCCGTCAATGGCCCACTGTCAGTGGGCCACCCAGGCATCGGGGTCGGCGGTCATCTTCTTGACGTGGGCCGGGAGGTTGCCCGCGATCACGTCGGCCAGCGAGACCTTCTCGAGCACCGAGCGGAGGCTGGCCCGGACGGCGACCCAGACCTGCTGGAGGTTTTCCGCCGCCCCGTCATAACTCGTCAACTCGGGCCGATATCCCCGAACCTCGGCCAGCGGCCCGTCGAGCGCACGGATGACGTCTGCGATGGTGATGTCGCCGGCCGGTCGGGCCAGGCGGTAGCCGCCCTCCGCGCCCCGTTGGCTCGCCACAATGCCGGCGCGGCGCAGATCGGCCAGGATCGCTCCGAGAAATCGCGGAGGAAGGCCCTGCTCCCCCGCCAGGTACTCAGCGGTCTGGGGGGCGCCGGCGGCGGCCAGCGCGAGCAGGGCGCGGATGCCGTAGTCGACCTTGGCCGGAATGTGCATACTGCGATTCTGCCCCTTCGGGCATCAAAGGGCACGTTCATTCGCCCCGGGCCGTCGTGCCAAGATTCCCACATGGCGAAAACGGCGATCCATCTGACCGGGGACAAAGAGGCTGACGCGCTGCTCAGCAAGGACCCGCTCGCCCTCCTCATCGGCATGGTCCTCGACCAGCAGATCCCTATGGAGAGGGCATTCTGGGCCCCGCAGAGTTGGCCCGACGGCTGGGGAAGCCGCTCGATGCCGCCGAGATCGCCGCCGCCGACCCCGAGGAGTTCGCCGAGCTGTTCAAGGCGAGGCCGGCGCTGCACCGCTTCCCGGGTGCGATGGCCGGCCGGGTCCAGGCCGTCTGCGCCATTGTGGCGGACGAGTACGGCGGGAAGGCCGCCGCCCTGTGGGGCAAAGTGCCCGACGGCAAGACGCTCATCGAGCGCCTGACCGCGCTGCCGGGCTTCGGCGAGCAGAAGGCCCGCATATTCGCCGCGCTGCTCGGCAAGCAGCTCGGGGTCCAGCCCGAGGGCTGGCGTGCGGCCACGTCGCCGTTCGGCAAGGAGGGCTCCTACATTTCGGTGGCGGACATCACCGGCCCCGAGAGCCTGGCCAAGGTGCGCGCCTACAAGCAGGGCGTGAAGGCGAAGGCCAAGGCGAAGTCCAACGCGTGACGCCCTCCCGGGCGCGCCCGTGACGGCCATCGCGGAGTGCCGCCTCTACCTCTGCACACCCGACAGGCCCGACCTCGCCGCTTTTGTCGCGGCCTGCATCGCCGGCGGGGTGGACGTCGTGCAGCTGCGGGACAAACACCTCGACGCCAGACCCCTTCTGGAGAGGGCCGCACTGGTCCGCGCCGTCTGCACGGACGCCGGCGTGCCGTTCATCCTCAACGACCGCCCCGACCTTGCGCTCGAAGCCGGGGCGGACGGAGTCCATGTCGGCCAGGACGACGCCCCGGTCGCCCTGGCCCGGCGCGTCCTCGGACCGGACGCCATCATCGGGCTCTCCACCCATGGTCCTGCCGACCTGGCCGGCGCCCTCGAATGCCCGGGCGATCTCTCGTATATCTCGGCCGGACCTGTCGAACCGACCCCCACCAAACCGGGCCGACCGGGTACCGGCCTCGAGTACCTCACCCAGGCCACGCAGGCGGCGGGCGGGGGCGGAGCCGGGGACGGGGGCGGGGGCGGGGGCGGGGGAGGGGCGGCCATGCCGGTCTTCGTCACCGGCGGCGTGACCCCTGAGAAGATCCCGCTCCTCGCCCGGGCGGGCGCCCGTCACTTTGTCGTCGTGCGTTACCTGACGGAGGCGGCGGATCCCACGCGGGCGGCGCGGGCGCTCGCGCGACGCCATCGACGTCATCGGCTAGGACCGTGGGGGTGGCGAGGTCCGCGCCGAGCTCTAGCGGCGGCGCTCCAGCCAGCCCACCAAAATGGCGATCACCCTCGGGTCGGCCCGAAGCCAGTGGCCGGCGCCGAAGACCACGCGCAAATCCGACGGGCCGGTCGCTGCCTCCGAGAGGGCACGGGCGTCCTCGACCGAGGTATCGGGGTCGTCGGCGCCGTGGATCACCAGGAACGGCCGGCCCTTCAACTGCTCGGCATCTTCCTTGGGATGCAACGCGGTGAGCTCCTCGACCCACGCTGCCGGGTCCGGCGGGTATCCCGGCGTGCGGATCACGCCGGTGCGCACGCAGCGTTCCACCAGCTGGCCCGGGTCGCGGGTGAGCGAGTCCAGGTCGGCCGGCGTACCCAGACAGGCCACCCCGGCCACCCGGTCATCCCGAGCAGCCAGGTGGAGGGAGAGCACACCGCCGAACCCGAATCCGACCAACCAACGGCGGGCGTCGGCGGCAACCTCCGCCTCGATCAGTCGCCCCAGATCGTCCGCCCATCCCTTGGCGGAGAAGTCCCCTTCTGACGCGCCCGCACCGCGGAGCGTCCCCGTGACGACTTTCAGGCCCGTCTCACGGGTGAGGCGATCGGCCAGGGCCGGGTAGGTGTGGGCGACATCGCTGGCCGAGCCGGTCGAGCGGGGCAGGTCATGGCAGATGACCACGTGTCCGCCGACCGGCGCGCCGACGGGCGTGGCCGTGGCGTACGACCACAGATCGCCCGCCTCGCCGTGCAGGAGCCGGAAGGGCCCCGACACCTAGAACGGCCCCGACAACTAAATACCGATGCGCTGCGCCAGGAGCTCGCGGTGGTACGCCGGATCCCCGAACAAGAGCTCCGACGACTTGGCCCGCTTGAAATACAGATGAGCGGGGTGCTCCCAGGTGAAGCCGATGCCGCCGTGGATCTGGATGTTCTCCGCCGCGGCGTGGAAGTACGCCTCGGAGCAGTACGACTTGGACAGGCTGGCCACCACGGGCAGCTCGTCGGAGTCCTCGGCCGCCGCCCATGCCGCGTAGTACGCCGCCGACTTGGCCGACTCGACCTCGAGCAGCATGTCGGCGCACTTGTGCTTGATGGCCTGGAAGCTACCGATCGGGCGGCCGAACTGGATGCGGGTCTTGGCGTACTCGACTGACATATCGAGGACGCGCTGGGCCCCACCGACCTGCTCGGCCGCCAGGGCGACCGCGGCCAGGTCGAGGGTCTTGGAAAGGCCGGCCTCGGCCCCTCCCTCGGTGCCGATCAACCACGCCGGCGTGTTCGAGAACTCGAGGCGGGCCTGCTTGCGCGTCTGGTCCATCGTCGGGAGCGGCGTGCGGGTCAACCCGGCTGCGTCGTCTTTGACCCCGAAGAGCGTGACGCCCTTGCTCGTGCGGGCGGCGACGACGATCAAGTTGGCCACGTGCCCGTCGAGGACGAACATCTTGTGCCCGTTGAGGACCCAGCCATCCCCGCTCGGCTCGGCCGCCAGCTCGATCCCGCCGAAGTCCCACCGTCCGTTGTCCTCTGTGATGGCCAATGTCCCGATGGTCTCGCCCGAGGCGAGACCCGGGAGGAGGTATTTCTTTGCCTCGTCGTCACCCGACGTCAACACGGCGTTGGCGGCCAGGGCGACGGTGGAGAAGAAGGGCGCGCACAAGAGCGCCGCGCCCATCTCCTCGAGCACCACGACCAGCTCCACGTAGGAGAAGCCCGAGCCACCGAACTCCTCGGGGATCGTCAACGACTGGAGGCCGAGCTGGTCGGCCATCTGGCGCCACACCGCGGGGTCGTAGCCCTCGGTCGTCTCCATGAGGCGCCGCACCTCGGTCTCGGGAGACTTCTCCGCGAGGAACCGGCGCACCGCGGTGCGCAGCTCTTCCTGCTCGTCACTGAAGGCGAAATTCATGCGGGGGCTCCCTCTGCATCGATTCTCACGCCACCCGGCAGGCCAGCCCGGGTATTCATCACCTGGCTGTCTACCAGAACCGGGGGCCCGCGACCAGAAGGGTCCCCACTGTGAGACGCTGGAGGCATGGGACAGCTGGAGAAGATCTGGAGCGATTCGGCGGTCGAAGTCCACCAAATAGTGGTCGGCCCCATGGACAACAACGTCTACATCATCCGTTGCCGCAGGTCGGGCGAGGCGATGCTCATCGATGCCGCCAACGAGCACGACGCCCTCCTCGAGATCTGCCGAGACCTCGGCGTCAACCAGGTGGTCGAGACGCACGGGCACTGGGACCACATCCAGGCCGTTCCTGCCGTGCGCGACGCCGGGATCTCCGTGGCCGTGACCGCGGCGGACGCCGGCATGCTGCCCAGTTATGACCTCCTCCTCACCGACGATGAGCAGCTCACGGTAGGTGACCTCCGTATCCGCACCCTGAGCACACCGGGGCATACCCCCGGCTCCATCTGCTTCGCCGTCGAGGGGACGCCCCTCCTGTTCACCGGCGACACCCTGTTCCCCGGCGGCCCGGGCAATACCGCCACCGATCTGGGCGATTTCGGCTCCATCATCACCTCCATCGACCGCCGCATTTTCGCCGCATTCGACCCCACTACGCTGGTCTTTCCTGGTCACGGGTCGGCCACCACGGTGGGAAACGAGAGTCCTCACCTCCAAGAGTGGGCGGACCGTGGGTGGTAGCCCGGGCCAGCGCCCGGCGGGCTGTCCGGCGCACTGTCCAGCGCGCTGCCTGACGGGCCGACCGGCAGGCCGACCGCCGGGCTGCCGGGGCCGTTGTCCGGAATACCTGACCAAAACGATAGACTTTTAGAGATGACGCCTCTGCTCGAGATCCGGGACCTCCACGTCGCCGCCGAAGGCCGGGAGATACTGCGTGGCGTCGACCTGTCCGTCGGGACCGGCGAGGTCCACGCGCTGATGGGCCCGAACGGGGCCGGGAAGTCCACCCTGGCCGGCGCGCTCATGGGCCACCCGTCCTATACCGTGACGTCCGGCGCCATCCTCCTCGACGGCGAGGACGTCACCGAGTGGCCCACCGATGTCCGTTCCAAGGCCGGCCTATTCCTAGCCTTCCAATACCCCGAGTCGATCGAGGGCGTGTCGGTAACCCAGTTCCTCCGCCAGGCCATGGCGGCACGAACCGACGAGGACGTCTCGGCGCTCGAGGTTCGGGTCCTCATGACCGAGTGGATGCAACGTCTGGGCATGGACTCCTCGTTCGCCAGCCGCCATCTCAATCAGGGCTTCAGCGGCGGCGAGAAGAAGCGCAACGAGATCCTGCAGATGGCACTGCTCAAGCCCCGCGTGGCGGTGCTCGACGAGACCGACTCCGGCCTGGACATCGACGCCCTCCGGGTGGTGGGCCGGGGCGTGCACGCGGTGCGTCAGGAGCGGCCCGAGCTCGGCGTCCTGGCGATCACCCACTACCAGCGCCTGTTGGATGAGTTGATACCCGACGTCGTGCATCTGCTCGTCGACGGGCGGATCGTGCTGAGCGGCGGCGCCGAGCTGGCCAAGCGCGTGGAGATTGAAGGGTACGAGGCATGGCGATGACGACAACCACACCATTGAACGTCGAGGCGCTCCGCAAGGACTTCCCATTGTTGACCAGGAGTGTGCACGACCACCCCATCGTGTATCTCGATTCAGCCTCCTCCGCCCTGCAGCCCCACGCGGTCATCAACGCCATGGCGCGGTACTACGAGACGACCCACGCCAACGTCCACCGCGGCGTCTACGCCACCGCGGAAGAGTCCACGCACCTCTACGAGAGGACCCGGGTTGTCGTCGGCCGCCTCATCGGCGCGCCCGACCCGGCCCACGAGATCGTCTTCACCAAGAACACGACCGAGTCGATCAACCTGGTCGCCCACACCTGGGCCCGGGCCAACTTGAAGGCGGGCGACCGCATCCTGCTCACCGAAATGGAGCACCACGCCAACATCGTCCCCTGGCTGATGCTGGCCGAAGAGGTCGGCCTCGAGGTCCGCTACCTGCCCCTCGACGGGGAAGGTCGCCTCGACCTGACCGACCTGGCCACCTTGTTGGAAGGGGTGAAATTGGTCGGCGTGTCGGCCATGTCCAATGTCTTGGGCACCATCAACCCGGTGGCGGAGATCGCGGCCGCGGCCCACAGCGCCGGCGCACTGGTCCTGGTCGACGGGGCCCAGTTGGTGCCCCATGCGCCCGTGGACGTCACCGCGCTGGGCGCCGACTTCATCGCCTTCTCGGGCCACAAGATGATGGGTCCGACCGGGATCGGCGTGCTCTGGGCCCACGCCGCGTTGCTCAATGCCATGCCGCCGTTCCTGGGCGGTGGCGGGATGATCCTCGATGTGAAGCTCGACTCGTTCCGGGCCGCGCCCCCTCCCGGGCGGTTCGAGGCCGGGACCCCGCCGATTGCCGAAGCGGTCGGGCTCTCCGCGGCCGTCGACTACCTGAGCGAAATCGGGATGGACCGGATCCGGGCCCACGAGCGCGAGCTCACCAACTACGCCCTTGCCCGCCTGGACGAGAAGCTGGGCAGCGACTGCCGCATCTTCGGTCCCCCGGCCGGCGACGACCGCGGTGGCGTGATCTCCCTGGCCTACCGGGACGTGCACGCGCACGACCTGGCCCAAGTCCTGGACCAGTTCGGCGTCTGCGTGCGCCCGGGGCACCATTGCGCCAAGCCGCTGATGCGCAAGCTCGGCGTCCAAGCCACGGCCCGCGCCTCATTGTCCCTGTTCAGCGACGAGCACGACATCGAAGTGCTGATTGAAGGATTGGTGGAAGCCGGTAGATTGTTCGGGTGACCTTTCCAGCACCCGGGGCCGTTTGATGGGCGACTTCGACGACCTCTACCGCGAGATCATCCTCGACCACTACCGCTCCCCCCGGAACAGGGGCGAGCTGGCCTCCCCCCCGGCCCACCGGGTCGAAGGCTTCAATCCCCTCTGCGGCGACGAGGTCGTGATCAGCCTCCTGGTCGAAGACGGCACGCTGGCGGATCTGAAAATCGAGGGATCCGGCTGTTCCATCAGCCAGTCGTCGGCCTCCCTCATGTCGTCGGCCGTCAAGGGGAAGTCGCTCGACGAGGTGTACCAGCTGATCCGCACCTTCAAGGGGATGATGTCGATCCACGAGGCCCTGCTCGGCAAGGACGGGGAAACCGAGGAGCCCGAAGCCGTCGACCTCAACGAGCTGGGTGAGCTGGCCGCCCTGCAAGGGGTCGTGAAGTTCCCGGTGCGCATCAAGTGCGCCACGCTCAGTTGGAACGCGCTGGCCCAGGGGTTGGACGAAGTGGCGGCAGGGGTCGACTGAAGTGGCGACGGTCGGCGTGGAGGTGTTCGTCGACCCGAGTTGTCCATGGGCGTGGATCACCTCGCGCTGGGTGGCCGAAGTGGCGCCTTCGCGGGACCTCTCCCTCATGTGGCGTTCCTACTGCCTCGAGATCCGTGACGACTACGGGGTGGCGGCGACGATGCCGGAGGAGTATCGAGAGCGGGCGCTGGCCGGACATGCTCTCTCGCACAGGATGCTGCGGATCTTCGAAGCGGCACGGGCCGAGTCGGGGGAGGGCGCCGTCGATGCCCTCTACACCGAGTGGGGTCGCCGCTACTTCCTGGGCGATATCGGGGTGGCTGGCGGGGTCGCGGGCGGCGGCGCTGGCGGCGGGGTCGCAGGCGGCAGCAAGAGCGGGGGCGGGGTCGCAGGCGATGCGCTCCTGGCCGGATGCCTCTCCGGGTGCGGCCTCGGCGCGGACCTTCTTGGAGCGGCGGACGACGAGAAGTGGGACGCGCCGATCGTCGAAGCCATGGAGGTCGCCTACCAGTACGGCGGGCCCAAGACCCAAACACCCACGATCGTCGTGCGGGCGACGCCGCCGTATGGGTTCAAGGGACCGGTCATGGCGCCGGCGCCGCAGGGTGACGCCGCCGTCCGCTTCTGGGATGCCATCACCGTGGTTGCCCAAGAACCCGGGTTCTTCGAGATCACCCGGCCCCGGGCCAATCCCCCGCGGCCTACTCCCATCGCCTGAATCAGCCGCGATCTGCTTGGCTCTGTCAGGGCGCGGCCCAGCGCGGCGATTCAGAAGTGCCGCTGTAGCTCGTTGGCATACCGGCGCCCCAAGTCGTCCCGGTGCGCGGCCAGCCACTCCGAGAGAGCCGTCGTACCCGTAGCTGGCCCCTCCGTGTCGGCCGAACCTGCGGCCATGGCCTCGTACTCATCGCGGGTGAGGAGGACGTCGTGGAGGGCGAGGCCGATCAGACGCGAGAAAAGGGGCACAGAAATGCCCGGCACGTGCACGATACGGGAGCGGCTGCCGACCACGTCGCGGATCGAAGAGACCAGTTCGACGAAGGTGGGTCGCTCGGGGCCCACCGCATCGGTAACGCTGTCGTCCCGCTCGGCGCCTTTGCGCACGCAGAGCTGCGCCAGGTCATCGACATGGATGGCGCGGATCCTGTAGTCGCCCCGCCCGCCCACGGCGAAGACCGGCAGGTGGCGCAGCAGCCAGGCGATGTTGTTGAGGAGCACGCCGTCGCCCCCGAAGAGAATGGCCGGTCGGAGGACCGCATAGGGAACTTCGGCTTCGGCCAGGGCGCGCTCGACCAAGGCCTTTCCCCTGAAGTACGGCCAGGGCGCATCGACGCTCGGATGCGTGATGCTGACGTGCACGATCCGCTGCACGCCGGCACGCTTCGCCGCCCAGAACAGGGTCCGCGAGTTGGCGACAGCCAGCTCGTGATCGATACGAGCATGGGCGAATCGGACCCAATAGGTGTTGTACAGCGTCGTCACCCCCTCGAGTGACGCCACCAGACCCAACTGATCGTCGAAATCGAGAGGCCGGATCTCTACGGATGAGCCCTGGGGCGCCCGGCCAGGATGTGCGGTGAGCGTGCGCACACGGCGACCGGCATCGTTCAAGACCGCCGCGATGGCCCGGCCCGAGTAGCTGAACGCTCCGGTCACCACGTCGAGACCGGTGTCGCCGTGCGCCAGGGTGGACGCGTGGGCGTGGGTGGGCTGTTGCTGTTGCTGTTGCTGTTGTGTCGGTACGGCGGTCGGGGTCATGTGATCTCCTTCGTGTTCGCGTTCATATTCGTATTCGTGTTCGTGGTCTGCGCCTTCGTCCTCGGCGCCCCGGTGTCATGGTGCGGGTCGAAGAGGCCGGCAAGCTGGGTGGCATGGGCGAAGAGCGCCAGCGCCGGCGCTCGGTCACCGTCGAGATGGCTGAGCATCTCGAGTCCGAGGTAGAGCGCGACGATGCCGTACGCCAGATCGCGGGAAGGCAGCACCGATCCGAGTGGTGAGTCGGCGAGCGCCCCGTCGATGGCCCGCTGGGCGAAGTCGGTCCAGGGCTTGATGCGCGCCGCGACCTCAGGGCCAAGACCCGGCGTCGACGAGGCGCCCGCGATCATCTCGACCAGGACGGTGACGTAGCCGGCGTCGAGATCGTCGCTGAATATGCCGGTGGCAGCACCCACAAGGTCGCTGAGCGAACCGGCCCGGTCGATGGATGCGCTGTAGTGCGCCAGCCTCTCGGAGCTCACAGCGTCGAGAGCGGCCAGGAGAAGGTTGGCCACCGACCCGAAGTGGTAAAAGATCAGGCCCTGATTGGACCCAGCGCGCTCGGCAATGGCCCGTGCGCTGGCTCCGGCATAGCCGTCCTCCTTCAAGGTGGCGATGGCCGCCTCCACCAGGACCCGGCGGGTCTCCGCCGAGCGGCCCGCCCCCCTTGCCCTCACCGCGCTGGGACTTCCGGACTTCGCCATCTCCACCACCTTGATTTGAGTGATTGCTCAAACTATACTACTAATTTGTAGGGCGGCCCAACCGGGCGGGTCCGGGTCCATGAGAACCCGGCGGGTCCGGGTCCATGCGAAACTCGATCTACCCTTGCGAAATGCCCAAAGACTCGTCCGGACCTCAGTGGTACACGGTCAGATGCCTGTTCGGTGCTCCACGCGACAAGGGGTTCGTCTACGAAGAGCGGATAACCCTTTGGTATACGGAAAGCTTCGAGAACGCGATCTCCTTCGCCGAGTCGGAAGCTGCGGTGTACGCCAAGGCCAACAAGCTCGAGTACCTCGACCTGGCCCAGGTGTGCCTTCTTCCAGGTCACCCCACGAGCGGGGCAGAGGTCTTCTCACTCGTCCGGGACAGTGATCTCGGAACGGACGAATACCTCGACAGCTTCTTTGACACGGGCACCGAGCGGCAGTCGGCATGGAACGGATGAGCCGATGAGTCGATGAGTCGATGAGTCCCCCTCGGCAGCCTCCGACCCCTCTGGAGTCGCCGGCGTCGTCGTCCTTCCCGCGTGTCGGATTGACCGCGATCGGCGTCGCCGCCATCCGCGCCGCCGAGAGCGCGCGACCCGACCGGCTCTTCGACGACCCCTATGCGGACGGCTTCGCGCGAGCCGCTGGCGATTGGCGGCCCGGATCGACCGCCCCGCCGACGGAGGACGCGGCGCGGAGGCGGCGCGGGCTGACTTCGTGGATCACCGTGCGGACCCGCTTTCTCGATGACGTGGTGCTCGACGCCTGCGCCGGCTCGTGCCGCCAAGTGGTGATTCTCGGGGCCGGGCTCGATTCCCGCGCGTTCCGGTTGGCGTGGCCAGGAGGCACCCGCCTCTGGGAGCTCGACCTGGCCGACGTCATCGAGTTCAAAGACCAGGTGATCAGTTCCGAAGGGTGGCGACCGCGCTGTGTGCGGACCACGGTGCCGATCGATCTGTCGGCAGACTGGGCCGAGCCCCTCGTCCACGCGGACTTCGACCCGGGCGCCCCGGTGGCGTGGCTGGCCGAAGGGTTGCTGGCCTACCTCTCAGAGGAAGTGCGGGACGCGCTCGTCTCTCGCACCGCTGCCCTCTCGGTCCCGGGCAGCCGGATGGGCCTGACCTTGGCCGCCTCCGAGCGCTTGGCCGCATGGCGCAAGGCCCACCCCGACGGCGACGGGGTTCGGGGTGACTATGTCGCGCTGTGGCGCTCGACTGCTCCCGCCAACCCAGCCGGCTGGCTGGCCGCCCTCGGCTGGCGCGCCACCCTCTTTGACGTGGCGGAACGATCGGCCGCGTACGGCAGACCACTCCAAGAGAACCTCCTCAACGGTGGAGAGGGCCGGGGCGAAGCGAGGCTCGTCGACGCCACCCGGCTCTGACCCATCCGCCCCCCGGGGGTCAGACTTCGAGAGCGAGGAGCGCCGGCTCCCCGTTGGCACCCCATTGCACTGTGATGCCATCACCCCGCATCATCACGACGAACTGCCGTATGGACAGATAGATGGCCAGCGCCGTCATGGAGTAGGTCACGGCGGCACGCTCGAGCACGAAGGCATGGAGCGAGGAGGTCAAGAGCAGCCACAGGACGAATCCGGCATTGAGGAGAAGCACGGTCGCCCACAGCACCGAGATCCGCACGAAGAACCTGTGTACCAGTGGCCGCGCCAGCAACTCAGGATCGATCGGGCAGAAGTCACCGGCAAAGCGTTGGGTGAACGGACGGCCCAAGAGGGCCGAACCGAACAGGACGAAGGCGATGACGATGGTGCCGGCCGTCGGCTGAGCAAAGTAGAGAAACGAACTTCCGGTGATGAACGACACCGCCGTGCGCAGTGTGAGGAGCAAGGTGCCCAGTAACAAGAGCATGGAGATCCGCTCGCCGCGGTGCAGTCGGCGACCCAATGCCAGGAACGACCAGCCGAGCGCGGCGATCAGGGCGCCACGGAAGCCCCACAGCATCAGCACCAGATAGAACAGTCCGAGGGGAGCCACGATGGCTTCGAGAACCACCGGGACCGCATGGCGCAGCGCCGCACGTGGCTCCGGCATCCTGAGGATGCCGCCGCTCTTGCCGCACGCGTGCGCATGGATGGTAAGCCTCGGCAACCCTTCTCGGGAAGTCCCTGTGCCCTGCACTGCGCTCCCCTTGGGTCGATTCGAACGCACCGTTTAGTGGCCCCGTACGCGAAGGCCTTTGCTCTTTGCGAGTTAGGCACACTCTACGACGTCGCGAGGAGCGGAATCCCGTCAGTTCGGGTGCAATCCGGTTGCCTTCGGTCAACTCGGGATGCCGGCCAACCCGGGATGCAGATCAGTTCCGGTCGGTGATCAACTCGGGGTGCAGGGCGTCGGGTCGAACGACGGCGGTGGCGTGGTCGTCGGCGTCACCGTCTGCGCTCCCGGGGCGGCGGTCGTGGGAGTGACGGTCGGCGGGGCTTGCGGGTAGCCGTTCGGGCCGGGCGGTGGGTTGGTCGGCGTCTGGAGGGAAGATCCGAAAATGTTGACCAGCAACTGCTGTGCCGCGGGCTGGTCGACCGCCAGGACGTCGCCCAGGTCGGGAAACGCCGACGAATCCACCGTAGGCAAGGTTTGTGACACGAGTTCGTTCCCGTCGAACGAGTGATAGGCCTCGGCCAGGCCGATGAGCTCACCGGCGCTGAAGCCGTCGTCGATCTCCAGTCCCTCGTGCAGCGAGCCAGCGAACTTGGCCAGCGCGAGGGGATTGGTCTCCTTGGACTTCACGGCGGCGATCAGAGCTCGGAGGAAGGCATCCTGGCGCTGGATCCGCCCGAAGTCGCTGGTGCCGTCGTACCGCCATTCCCCGTCCTGGTAATAGTAGTAATGCCGGGAGCGGGCCACGCCCAGCGCCTGGGCACCGTTGAGCAGCTGGCATCCCGGCGTGGTGATGTCGAGACCGGAGTAGGCGTCCTTCGCCGGGTAGTTGAAGTTGAGGTAGACGCCGCCGACCGCGGTGACTGCATCCTGAAATCCGGCGAAGTCGATCTCCACCACGTGGTTGATCGGTATGCCGAAGTTGGCGGTGATCGTCTTGACCAACTGGCTTGCCCCGGTCTCGAAGGAGGTGTTGATGCGGTTGTACGCGCCGTACTCGCTCACGTCCGATCCGAGCATGGACACGACCGTGTCGCGCGGGATTGAGAGGACCTGCACTTGCTTCTTGGAAGGCGTGAAGCGCCAAAGCTGTACGACGTCGCTCCGTTGCCCGGCCACCTGGGCCGCCGATCCGAACTCCTTGCTGTTCTCCCCGACCCGGGAATCCGACCCGATGACGAGCACGGTGAAGGGCGCCCCGCTTTGCACGGCGACCTCATCGTTGACGTGGAGCTTGTTGATCGAATCGATGCTCCTCTGCAAAAAGATGTAGCCCCCACCGACTGCCACAAGAGCGACAATCACGAGGAAGCTCAGGGCGACCACGATCTTACGCCGGGTGCTCCAACGGCGCCGGCCCGACCGGCCGGCGCCACGTCGTCCGGGTCCGTCAGCGTCACCGCCGCTGCCCCCGGCACCACCCCCACCTCGACCGCCTCGCCCCGATCCTCTGCCACCAGCCGCGTCAACACGGGCGCCGAGAGCGAGTAGGCCGGACTCGTTGGCTACGCTTTCCGAGCTGCCCGAAGTCGCCGCGGCCCCCGGGTTGTCCGAGCTTCCGGATGCGGAGCTCGCTTCCAGCTGCTGACCGAGGGCCTCCAGACCACCCGCGTTCGCAACCTTGTCGCGTCTTCTACGGGAGGATTGGCTGGACCCGTCGTCCGGTGGACGACTGTTCGCCATGAAGATCTACGGTACCAAGCAGCGACCACGGATCCCGGTCATTGAGATCACTTGCTGTAGCCGGCGTAGCCCGTCTGCTCGAGTTGCAGAGCCAGATCGGCGTCCCCGGTGGCCACAATGCGGCCATCCACCATCACATGGACCATGTCCGCTTCCAGCTCGACCAGGAACCTGTGGAAATGGGTGATGGCGAGAATGCCCACCTCCCACTCGACCGTGGCCAGCTGCAGGCGCCTGGCCACGTCACCCAATGCGTCCACGTCGAGCCCGGAGTCGACTTCGTCCAGAATGCACAATGCCGGTTGGAGCACCCCGAGCTGCACCATTTCGGTGCGCTTCTTCTCGCCTCCGGAGAGATCGACGTTGAGCGGCCGGGCCAGCAGGCTCTCGTCCAATCCCACTGCGGCGGCCTCCGCAGCCAACCGCTCGTCCAGCGAGGCGCTGCCCGATCCGTCCACGGCGGCGCTGAGCAGCGAACGCAGGCCGACGCCAGGGACCTCGACCGGATTCTGGAGAGCGAGGAACAGCCCGGCCCTGGCTCGCTCCCACGCAGGCAGCCCGACCAGTTCTTTGCCGTCCATCCGGATGGAGCCCTTGGTCACGGTGGTGCCTGGCCGGCCCATCAGCGCATGGGCCAGCGTGCTCTTGCCTGAACCGTTGGGCCCCATGACCACATGGACTTCCCCGCTCTTGACCTCGAGGTCGATCCCGTGCAGTACCTCGCGCCCTCCGGCCGATGCATGCAGCCCTTCCACGACAAAGGTGTGCCCGCTCATGGCAGGACCACGGCCACGTTGCCGTCGGCAACCTGGACCTCGTAGACGGCCACGGCGTGCGTGGCCGGAAGGGAGCAGGGTGTGCCGGTGCGCAGATCGAACGTGCTCCCGTGTCGAGGGCACTCTATTTCGCGCTCCTCCACCCAGACCTCGCCCTCCGCCAGCGAGTAATTCTCATGGCTGCACCTATCGCCGATGGCGTGGAATTCGTCGTCCGTGCGGACAAGTGCGATGCGAAAGCCACCGACATCGAACCGTCGCGCTTGGCCGGACGACAGCTCGTCGGTACGGCACAGGATCACCGTCTCAGACATCGACCGCCTCCCGGACCACTCGACGGTCGCCCATGGCGAGGTCGAGACGCGCGTGGACCTCCCGCTTGAGGAGGGGCGTCACGGCGGGGATCGGTCCCCGATCGATGATGGCGTCGAAGAATCCCCGCACGATAAGACCCTCGGCGACTTCCGGGGCCACACCCCGCGACTCGATGTAGTACCGCTGGTCCTCGTCGATGGGACCCACCGTCGATGCATGGGAGCACTTCACGTCGTTCTCGAGTATGTCGAGGTTCGGGACCGAATCGGCATGCGCTCCCTCGTCGAGCACCAAATTGTGGTTGGTCTGCCGGGCGTCGGAACGGACCGCTCCCCGGTGGACACGGATGAGGCCGCTGTAGACCGAGCGCGACGTCCCGGCGACCGCGCCCTGGCACAGCAGTTCGCTCGTCGTGCGGGGCGCCAGGTGGTCCTGAAGGGTGCGGATGTCATGCACCTGGGTCCCACTCCCGAGGTAGGCGGAGAGAATTTCGCTACGGGCGCCCCGACCGTTCACCGAGACGTCTGCCCGTACGCGGTCGTAGTCGCCGCCCAGACCCACGGTGAACGTCCGTATCACGGAGTCCTGGCCGCCCCGGGCGGCCAGGCGCGCGATGGACCACGTGGCGTCGTTCAGAATCTGCAGGGAGACATACGACAGCGAGGCCTCGTCGCCGGCCGAGAGCTCGGTGACCGGCACGACGAGCGAGCGCACAGACCCGATCGGCCCGACGAAGATCTCCACAACGGCGGCTTGAGCGCCGTCGCCGAGACGGACGGAAGTACGGGGGAAGACAGCCGTGCCGGTGGAGGCAGCCTCGTCGACTTCGCCGGGGTCGCACCAATGGACGACGAGGATGGGCTCGGGCACCACCACGCCGGCGGGCACGTCAACGAGGACGGCGTCAGGCGCGAAGGCATCGTTGAGGCGGACCAGAGCGTCGCCACCTACCTGCACGCTCCCCACCATGGACTGGGCCCCGGGGAGATCACCGGTGCCGCCGATGGCGGCGCCGCCGCCCTGCGGGCCGAACGAAAGGGGAAACCCGTTGTGCACCACGACCAGTCCGGACAGTTGGCCGAGGTCGTCTCCCACCACCTCGGTGACGATCCGGCCGGCCTCGGGCAACTCGCCGGGGGAGGACGTGACCGGCGCGAACTCGCCCAGGTCGAGATCGTCGATGGGCGTGTAGCGCCACACTTCCTCGCTCTCGGAGGGCATGGCCGAAGACGCCGCAGCCGACAGGCCGGCGGCCCGTCGTTCGCGAAGCCATGAGGGGCCGGCGAGGGCGGCAGAGCCCTCGGCGTTGAACGTGTGCAGGTGAACCTCTTTCGGATGCGTGTGCGGAGCGGTTCGGAACGGAGTCCGAGAGGGCTCCGTGGTGGAGCCCAGGGTGCCGCCAACGGGCGGACCAACCACCCCCTGCACTCTAGTGGCCCCCCAGAACGGCGTTTCGGGCGCATTAACCTGCCGCTATGGGACAGAACGCGACATTCGAGTCACCGGTGTTGACGATCGAGCGCCGGGACGCCGTTGCCACCCTGTGGTTGGATCGGCCCGAGGCCCGCAATGCCATGGGGCAGGACCTCTGGCGTGACCTGCCCCTGGCCATGCAGGACGTGGGCGAGGACGTCGGGGTGCGGGTGGTGGTCCTGGCCGCCAAAGGGCCCCACTTCTCGGTCGGGCTGGATCTCAAGGCGATGGGGGGCCAGCTCACCGGCGGGAGCGGTGCTCCGGAGGAGGGCGGTGCGACTCCCTCACAGGCGGTGCGGGCCGCCCGCTCCCGGGCGGACATCCTCCGCTTCCAGGCCGCCATCACGGCGGTGGCGCAGTGCCCCAAACCCGTCATCGCCGCCGTCCATGGCTATTGCATCGGAGGAGGGGTCGACCTCGTCGCCGCCTGCGACATCCGCCTGGCCTCGGCCGACGCCATTTTCTCGGTGCGCGAGGCCAAGGTGGCCATTGTGGCGGACCTCGGGAGCCTCCAGAGGTTGCCCTCCATCATCGGGGCCGGCCACGTGGCAGAGCTCGCCTTCACCGGCAAGGACATCGACGCCGATCGGGCCAGGGCGATCGGTCTGGTCAACGACGTGGCAACCGACGCCGAGGGGCTGATGAAGGCCGCCTACGAGCTGGCGGACGAGATCGCCGCCAACTCACCCATCGCCGTCCAGGGAACCAAGGCGGTGCTGGCCGCGAACGAAGGCCGAACGGTCGCCGAGGGGCTGGACTACGTCGCCACCTGGAATGCCGGCATGCTCGCCTCCGACGACCTCGTCGAGGCGATGACCGCATTCATGGAGCGACGGCCCCCGCGGTTCACGGGGCGCTGACCTTCACCGCTTGCGGCGCCACCAGCGGTTCGTCGCCCGTTCGCGGCGGGCGTCCTGGGCGCGGACCTCGGCCAAAATGTCCGGTGCGACGTCATTGACCATGTCCTCGACGGAGCTCAAGAACGCCGCGACCTCGGGGCCGCCGGTGCCTGGTTCATCCTCTATCGCCGGCTCGACCAGGCTTCCATGGACCCACCCGACATCGGCCAGGCGCCGGTGATAAGAGGGGCAGTTGTCGGGGCACCGCCAGGGAGCTTCGGGCGCCAGGTCGAGCACGCAGAATCGTGCTGCCTCGCCGGAGGCATAGGTCCGGCTCTGAAAATGGGTGCATTCCTCACGCATTGGCACTCCACAATGGTGCCACGCCGCACGTGAGCAGGCCTGTCAGCCGATGGAGCCCTCCATTTGCAGCTCGATCAGCCGGCTCCATTCCACCGCGTACTCCATGGGCAGCGTCCGGGTCACGGGCTCGATGAAGCCGTTGACGATCATCCCCATGGCCTGACTTTCCGAGAGCCCGCGGCTCATGAGGTAGAAGAGCTGGTCGTCGCCGACTTTCGACACGGTCGCCTCATGGCCGATGCGGGCGTCACGCTCGCCCACCTCCATATAGGGCTTGGTCTCCGAGGTGGACTCGTCGTCGAGAAGGAGCGCATCGCAGCGCACGAAGGACTTGGCCCCGGTGGCTCCGGGGTCGACGTGCACCTTGCCGCGGTAGGTGGTGATCCCGCCGTCCTTGGAGATCGACTTCGAGACGATGGTCGACGTGGTCTCGGGAGCGACGTGGTACATCTTCGCCCCGGCATCCTGGTGTTGACCGGCCCCGGCGTAGGCGACCGAGAGGACCTCGCCCGACGCCTTCGGACCCATGAGGTAGACGGACGGGTACTTGATGGTCAGGCGCGACCCGATGTTCCCGTCGATCCACTCGACGTGTGCTTCGGCCTCGGCCCGGGCCCGCTTGGTGACCAGGTTGTAGACGTTGGTCGACCAGTTCTGAATGGTCGTGTAGGTGATGCGCGATCCCTCGAGAGCGACCAGCTCGACCACGGCGGAGTGCAGGGAGTCGGTCGTGTAGACCGGGGCCGAGCACCCTTCGATGTAGTGCACCTGGGAGCCTTTGTCGGCGATGATCAACGTGCGCTCGAACTGGCCCATGTTCTCGGCATTGATCCGGAAGTAGGCCTGCAGCGGCATCTCCACCTTGACTCCGGGCGGCACGTAGATGAACGACCCGCCCGACCACACTGCTGAGTTCAGGGCGGCGAACTTGTTGTCGTTGGGCGGGATGAGCGTGCCGAACCACTGGCGGACGAGCTCGGGATACTCCCGTACCGCGGTGTCCATGTCGCAGAACAGGACGCCCTGCTCTTCGAGGTCGGCCCGATTCCGGTGGAACACGACCTCGCTCTCGTACTGGGCCGTCACCCCGGACAGGTACTTGCGCTCGGCCTCTGGGATGCCCAGCTTCTCGTAGGTGTTCTTGATGGCGTCCGGCAGGTCTTCCCAGTCGTCCACCTGCCCCCCGGTGGGCTTGATGTAGTAGTAGATGTCGTTGAAGTCGAGGTCGGGCATGTGGGCCGCGAACCACGAGGCCATGGGCTTGCGCTCGAAATGCTTGAGGGCCTTGAGGCGGAAGTCCCTCATCCACTTGGGCTCATTCTTCATCTCAGACATTTCGCGTACGATGGACTCGTTCAGGCCCTTCTTGGGCTTGAAGATGTAGTCCTCTGCGTCGCTCCAACCGAGCTGGTAACGGCCGAGATCGAGATCTGTTGTAGCCATAGGGCTCCTGAGCTCACGGGGGAGGTATTTCCCCTACGTCCATAGTAACAACTGCCCGGGCCAGCCGAAACGCCGAGTCGGACTCGCTGGGCACGTCCGCCGTGGCAGGCTCGCTCACATGGAAACTCCGCCGCAGGCCACCCCGAGACCCCACACCCTCACCGCCTTCGGCCACGACAGGGACGATCCCTGGTACTGGCTCCGGGAGCGGGACGATCCCGAGGTCAGGGCCTATCTGGAGGCCGAGAACGCCTACACCGACCGCGTGCTCGCCCCCCTCGACGGCCTCCGCTCCACCCTCTTCGAGGAAATGAAGGCCCGCATCCTCGAAACCGACATGTCCGTTGCAGCCCGGCGCGGGCCGTGGTGGTACTACGGGCGCACCGAGGAGGGCAAGAACTACGGCATCCATTGCCGGCGCCCGGCCGCAGGCGGCGACGAACTGCCCCCGGCGGGCGAGCCGGGAGCAGATGAACAGATACTGCTGGACGAGAACGTCCTGGCGGAGGGGCACGAGTACTTTGCCGTCGGGACCGCCGTTGTCAGCCCGGACCACGCGATGCTGGCCTACGGCACCGACACCGCCGGCGACGAGCGTTACGAGCTCCGATTCCGCTCGCTCGACGAGGCGGCGGACTCGGGTCGTGCCCCCGAGATGGTGCCCGACACGAGCTACGGACTGGCGTGGTCGAGCGGGTCCACCACCGTCTTCTACGTCCGCCTCGACGAAGCCATGCGCCCGTACCAGTTGTGGCGTCACGAACTCGGGACCGACCCGTCCGATGATGCACTGGTCTTCCAAGAGGATGACCGGCGGTTCTCGCTTGGTGCCGGGCGCACCAGGGACGGTGCCTTCGTACTGGTCGCCCTGCACAGCACGAACACCACCGAATGGTTGGCAATACCGGCCGACGATCCGACCTCGGCGCCCCGCGTCGTGCTCCCGCGCCAAGAGGGTCGGGAGTATGCAGTCGACCACCTGACGCCCACCGGCACGAATGGGCCGGGATGGTTCGTCGTGATCACCAACGAGGACGCCGAGGACTTCCGGATCATCGCCGCGCCGGACGAGGATCTCGGCACGGCGCGCCAGTGGCGGGAGATCGTCCCCCACCGTCCCGGCGTGCGGGTCGAGGACGTCGACGCGTTCTCCAACATCCTCGTTCTCAGTGAGCGGGCCGAAGCCGAGACCTCGGTCCGGGTGCTTCCGCTCGCCGCAGGGCCCGACCCGTGGGCCGTCGATCTGCTCGCCGCCAGCTGGCTGGTGCCCTCCACCGAGAGCCCGTCATCGATCTGGCTGGGCACGAATCCCGAACCGGAGCTGACCTCTCTGCGATTCGGCCGCACCTCCATGGTGACCCCGTCCTCGGTCGTGCAGATACACCTCGACACGCGGCAGGAGACCCTGCTCAAGCAGGAGCCGGTGCTGGGCGACTTCGACCCGGGCCGGTACACCACCAGCCGCGTGTGGGCCGAGGCACCCGACGGCACCAGAGTGCCCATCTCGCTCGTACACAAAAAAGAACTCGCTCTGCCCGCCCCCTGTCTTCTCTACGGGTACGGCGCCTACGAGCACTCCCTCGATCCGTCGTTCTCCCCGCACCGGCTCTCGTTGCTCGACCGCGGCATGGTCTATGCGGTGGCGCATGTGCGCGGTGGGGGCGAGATGGGTCGAGCCTGGTACGAGGACGGGCGGATGGAGAACAAGCGCAACACCTTCAGCGATTTCATTGCCTGCGCCGCGCATCTGGTGACCGAGGGGATTGCCCGGCCCGATGCCCTGGCCGGTCGGGGCGGGTCGGCCGGCGGGCTCCTGATCGGCGCCGTCGCGAACGAGTCACCCGAGCTTTTTACCGCCCTGGTGGCGCAGGTCCCCTTTGTGGACGTGCTCACCACCATGCTCGACCCCGACCTTCCCCTCACCGTCGGCGAATGGGAGGAATGGGGCAACCCGTTGGCCGACGAGGCGGCCTACGAGCGCATGTTCTCCTACTCGCCCTACGACAACGTCACGGCCAATAATCCGGATGGGTCGAGTCGCACCTACCCGAGCCTCCTGGTCACTGCCGGCCTCAATGATCCACGGGTCAGTTACTGGGAGCCGGCGAAGTGGGTGGCCAAAATTCGGGCCGTCTCACCCTCGACCAAGGTCTTGCTGCGCACCGAAATGGGCGCCGGCCATGGTGGTCCCTCCGGGCGCTACGACGCCTGGAAGGAGGAGGCGCTGGTCTACGCGTTCCTGCTCGACGCTCTGGGCATGTTGCCCCCGACGTAGCGGGCTGCCCGGGTCCGTTCAGCCCGTCACCGCGGCCGGCGTGACGAAGCTGATGGTGAAGGGCGTCTGAAAGCCCGCTGGAAGGACGACGGCCTCCCCGTCGACCGTCGCTTTCAGAACGGTGGGGGCCCCCACAATGACGGTGACCGGACCGGTGGCGCTGAAGGAGTGCTGCATGCCCGCGGCAAGGGTGCCGGAGAAGAGCGTGGCGCCGGTGGCGGAACTGGTGGCGTCGACCCAGCAAGCCCCCGATGTCGTGGTGAAGGTCACCGTATAGGTGCTGGCCGTCACGTCGTATGTCGCCGACTGGGCGGTGGCTGCCTGCGGTGATGAAACGGTTGGCGGCGGCAAGGTCGAGGTGGTCGTCGTCGCATTTTTCTTCGGCGGCGCCGCCGCGGTCGAGCTGTTGTGCCGGCTGCTCTTGTCGGTCGAATGGGTACGGCTAGGCGGGACCGAGTGGGAACCGGTCAACAAGAGCACGACGATGAGCACGAGGACCACCGCCACGGCCATGGCCGGACCGGCCAGCCGGCGGGGACGGTGGTTGATGGAGATCATCGCCTTGTCCCGGTGGGGTGCCGGGGGCGGGGGTGGCTGGGAGCGGGGGTGCGCCTCGTCGTCGAACGTCATCGGGGTGTCCCGGTCCGCCAGCGGCGGTGTCGGCACCGGTGGCACCGGGGCCATCGACCCAGGTGGGCCGGTGGCGCGGACGGCCGACGGGCTCGCCACCCGTACTGCGCTCTCCGGATACGCAGACCTCGCGCCCTGGTCGGAGATCGCATCCCCCACCGAGATCGTGGGGTGGGCGTTGATGGTCTCCAGCGTGTGGAGCGAGCGGTGGTAGCCCTCTACGGAGTGCACGTCGTCGTGCGCCACCCGCCGGGTGAGGAGTGCGACTCCAATCACCGCCACCACCACTGCTGCCACGATCCCACCGATGAGCATTGCCTTCTATTCAACAGGACGCGATGGCCGCATGGAACCGCGACCGGCGCGCTGATTGCGTCACCTGCCCATTGCGTGGACCAGCGCGCGTTCAACGGACGTCGGCCGTCCTCCCGGTCGCTGCTCTCACGGCGGTTGCGGCCCCATTTCCCCCCGTGTCGTCCCCCCGAGGAGGGGCAGCGGGGGATGCTGCGGTGGAGTTACGTGCGCATGACCATTCGAGGTCGGACCCCGTCGGCGATCTCGGCCCGACGGGGGTTGGCCTTGTCGCGCGCGGAGAGAACGGGATCAGTCAACCCCCAGTCAGCGGCCACCGCCGGATCGTCCCAGGCCAATCCGAGCTCGTCGGAGGCGTTGTAGTAGCTGTCGACCAGATACCACAGCAAGAGGTCGGACAATGCGGCGAATCCGTGGGCGACGCCGGGGGGAATGAACAACCCCTGGTCGATGTCCCCGTCGAGGTCGACGAGCTCGGTGGCGCCGTCGGTCGGCGAGCCCTGGCGCAGGTCGTGCAGCACGACCCGCGCCCGGCCGCGCAGGAGGTACCAATAGTCCGCCTGATGCAGGTGGTAGTGCAGCCCCACCAGTGCGCCCGCCTGCTTCTCGGACCGGTTGCCCTGCACCATCTCCCGCCCGAGGGGCAGCCAGCTGCGGCGGTACGTCTCTACGAAACGCCCTCTTTCGTCGCCGTGCACGTCGGGTCGGACGAGCACGACATCGTCGATGGTGGAGGACGCGATCAGTTCGGGCATCGGCGGAACGGTAGCAGTGGGCCCGCTCAGGCCTCGAATCGCCCGAAGCCGGATCGGTAGAAGATCAAGGGCGACCCTTTCCCGATCTCCATGTCCACTACATGACCCGTCACGAGCTCGTGGTCTCCCCCTTCATAGATCGCCCCCAGGGTGCATTCCACGGTGGCCAGGGACCCATCGATCAGGGGGGAGCCGGTGACTCCGGGTGTCCAGTCGACCCCGTCGAATTTGTCACCGCCCGATACCGCGAAGGCGCGGCATACGGCCTCCTGGTGCTCCCCGAGGATGTTGACGCAAAAGGATCCGGCCCGGGCGATGCGCGGCCAGCTGGTGGAGCTCTTGGCCGGAGCCAGGATCACCATCGGGGGATCGAGCGAGAGGGCGGCGAATGACTGGCACGAGAACCCGACCGGCTGGCCCTCGTCGGTGGCCGTCACAATGGTGATCCCGGTGGCGAAGTGGCCCAGAACCTCGCGGAACCGAGCCTGATCGAAACCTGACATCTACACCCGGCCGAGGTCGATGGACTGGGCCTCGTGCGCCGACGAGACCTCTTCGATCCCCTTGGCCTCGGCGAGGCGGCGCGCCTGGGTCAAGATGCGATCCAGGTCACGGTCGTTATGCGCGGGGTCGTGGTGGGTCAGCATGAGCTTCTTGGCGCGCGCCTCGGACGCCACGTGGACGGCGAAGGCGGCGGTCGAGTGGCCCCATTCGGCCCGGGTCGAGAACTCGTGCTCGGTGTACTGGCCGTCGTGCAACAGGAGGTCGACGTCCTGGCACAGCTCGAGGACGGCATCGGAAATGCTCCGGCGGTCGAGCGGCGCCTGGTGGTCGGGGAGGTAGGCGAGGGACCGGCCATCGGCCTCGATGCGATAGCCGAGCGTACTGCCGCAATGGGGAATCGAACGCGCCATCACCTTGGCGGAGCCGATGGAGAAATCTTCGTCCAGGGTGTCGACCGTGATCAGCTCGCCCCGGAACTCGTCCATGCGGATCGGGAAGACGGGGGGCTGCACCGCGGTGTGCAGCGCATCTTTCAAGCTCCCTTTCGGCTGGGCGGGCCCGTGCACCGTCAGCCGGGCCCCGGGGTCCTGCAGGGGGCCGAAGAACGGCAGTCCGAGAATGTGGTCGAAGTGGAGATGGGTCAGGAGGGCCGTCGCATGCAACGGGGCCCCGACGGCCCGCACCTCCTTGAGCAGCACATCGCCCAGGGCGCGCAATCCCGTGCCGAGGTCGACGATGAGGGGCTCGTCCCCTTCAATCTCGATCACCAGGCACGAGGTGTTGCCCCCGTAGCGCCGGTAGCGATCCCCCGAACACGGACATGACCCCCGGACGCCATAAAACGTCACATTCACCGCTCCGACGATACCCCTACCAGGGGCGGTACGGTAAGTCAGCATGGAACAAGGGGTCGTGACGGCGAACGGTGTGCAGTTCTCCTACTTCGAGCAGGGCCCGGCCGACGGGCCGCTGGCCCTATGCCTCCACGGCTTTCCCGACTCCGCCCATACCTGGCGATTCCTGCTCCCAGAGCTCGCCCGAGCCGGCTTCCATGCCGTGGCGCCCTTCCTGCGGGGCTACGCCCCCACCGCCATTCCCGCCGACGGCTGCTACCAGGTCGGCGTCTTGGCCCGTGACGCGAACCTGCTGCACGAGGCGCTCGGGGGCACGGGCGACGCCATCATCATCGGTCACGATTGGGGTGCCCTGACCACCTATGCCGCCGTGGCCCATCAACCGAACCGCTGGCGGCGCGCCGTGACGGCGGCCGTCCCACCGACCGCAGCCATCGGCATGTCCCTCTTCACCTACGCCCAGCTGCAGCGGAGCTGGTACATGTTCTTCTTCCTCTCCCCTATGGCGGAGATCGCGTTGCCGCTCGACGACTATGCCTTCATCGATGGCCTCTGGGCGGACTGGTCACCCGGTTACGAGGCGAGCTTCGACGTCGCCCGCGTCAAGGAGTCCATCGGGGACCCCGAGCACATGGCCGCGGCCATCGGGTACTACCGGGCCATGTTTGACCCCGGGCTGGCGGATCCCGAGTTGGCCGACGAGCAGAATGCCGCATTGGCGCCCACGCCGAAGCCGACGCTGTACCTGCACGGTCGCGATGACGGGTGCATGCTGCTGAGCTCCATCGGCAACCCGCTCGACTTCATGGCCGAGGGGTCGCAGGTGGTGGTCATAGAGGACGCCGGCCACTTCATGCACGTGGAGCAACCAGACGTGGTGAACCGCCACATCGTGGAGTTCCTCAGTTCCTGACGGCCCAAGGAATCGCTCCGCGCTCACTATCGCAGCCGGAGCATGGCCGGGTGACCGTCGGCCCACTCGGCGAACCCCTCGGCCACGAGCGACACCGAGATCCGCTGTGCCCGGGGGGCGTCGTCAGGCCACCCGCAGGCGGACGCCAGCCTCTCCTGGGACACGGCACCCTGGCGCAAGGCCTGGACGAGGCGCCCGCGACCCTGCCGATCCGAACCGGCGAACGGCGCCTGAGCCCGCACCGAGGGGCTGGCCCGCCACGGGTCGGGTGCGGACAGGCCGCCACGCTTCCATCGGCACTGGTGACGTAGGGGACAGAGGCCGCACGCCGGAGTGGCGGCCGTGCAGACCGTCGCCCCGAGGTCGAACATGGACTGGTTGAACTCCCAGGAATGCCCTACCGGCAGCAAGCGATCGGCCAGGGACTGGGCCTGGCCCAGAGTCAGACCGGCTCCCGCCACACCCCGAGACAGCACGCGGACCACGTTGGTGTCGACGGTCGCCACATCGGCCCCGAATGCGAAGGAGAGCACGGCCCGGGCGGTGTAGGCGCCGATGCCGGGCAGGGCGCGCAGGGAGGACTCGTCGGCGGGAACAGCGCCGCCGTGCTCGCCTGCGATGGCCGCCGCCGTCCGGTGCAGGTTGAGCGCGCGGCGGTTGTACCCCAGGCCCGACCAGAGCCGCACCACGTCACCGGGCCGGGCCCGGGCGCAATCGACGACGCGGGGGTAGACCTGGAGGAACGCGGAGTAGTAGGCGATGACCCGGTCGACCTGGGTCTGTTGCAGCATCACCTCGCTGACCAGCACCCGCCACGGGTCGCGCGTGTGACGCCACGGGAGGTCGCGGCGGTGGTCGGCACCCCACTCCAACACCCGAGCCCGGAAACGCCGGACCCGGGCCGCCGACGGCGACTCAGTCCCAGACGTCGTCGGCGTAGGGTCGTCGGCGCGCCGGTGCATAGGCCTGCTTCCACACCATCAGCTTGCGCCGGAAGTAGCAGACCTCTTCGCCCCTTTGATTGAACGCCTTCGTCTCGACGGTCACAATGCCCCTGTCCTCTTTGGACTTCGACGGTGTGGCCTCGAGCACCCGGGTCTCGGCATAGATGGTGTCGCCGTGAAAAGTCGGCGAGCGATGCAGGAGCGATTCGACCTCCAGGTTGGCGATACACGACCCGCTCACGTCCGGCACGCTCATGCCGAGGGCGAGGGAGTAGACGAGGTTGCCCACCACCACGTTCTTGCCCTGCACCGTCTCGTTCTCGGCGAACCACTCGTTGGTATGCAAGGGGTGATGGTTCATGGTCATCATGCAGAAGAAGTGATCGTCGGCCTCGGTAATCGTCTTGCCGGGCCAGTGCCGGTAGATGTCGCCGGGCACGAAATCCTCGAGATAGCGCCCAAAGGGGCGTTCGTAGATCGTCATGGCTGGAGCGTCCTTCGTAGGAATTGGATCCGCCGTGCGGGTTACGCCGGCGGGGCCTGACGGGGCCGCGTCGTGAATCCGAGCGAGGCCCCGGGAAGGGATTCGCCGTCGATGACCAGGCGCCACGCGAACCGGGTGGCGGGGGCCAAGGGGATCGGCCCGAGGTTCACCGCCAGCGCGACATCGATGGGCGAGCCCTCGGGGATCTCGGCGGGTTGGCTGACCGTGAACTCGCCCCGGACCTCGACCGGCTGCGTGCCGTCCGGCGTCTCCATGAAGACCGGTTGGCCATCGGCGTCTTCGAGGAAGAGCTCCCAGTGATGCGACGTCTCGGCCTCGTGCCAGTCCACATCGATCTTCAGGGCGACCGCGGAGGGGACCGGGTCCGGACCGGTCATGCTCCACCCTCCTCCGAGGATGTAGAGCTTTCCGTCCGCCACCTGGGCGGCATCACAGAGCAACATTGTCACCTTCACGCTGAGCAGGTTACCGGTCGCACAGGGTCATCCGATGCCAGACCTCCGATCCGCCGGTAGCGCGCCGGCCGTAGAGTGCAGGGCCATGAACCCACGAGCCGGACGGGCCTCTGCCGTGAGTGAGCTCACGGGTTTGCGTGACGACGTCTACCGCCGACCGCTGGTCACCGCCTTGAACCGCCTCGGCCTCGGACCGGGCTGGCGTTGTCTCGACGTCGGTGCCGGCGGCGGCGATGTCTCGGTGGCCCTGGCCGAAATGGTGGGGCGCGAGGGGCGTGTCTACGCCGTGGACAGCGACCCTCTCTCGCGCGACGAAGTCGCCCATAGCGCCGCCGCCCATACCCAGGTCATCGCACTGACCCAGGCCGGAGAGGACCTGATCCTCCCCGAACAGGTCGATCTGGCCTTCTGCCGCTTCCTGTTGCTCCACGTCCTCGACCCGGCGGTCGTGGTGCGGCGCATGGCCGCCGTGGTCAAGCCGGGGGCGTGGGTGGTGGCCCAGGAACCGATCACCACGGCCGGCCGCATCGACGGCCACGCGATGTCGATGCCCGATGCCCGCCACCCCGATGTCGGGGCGATCCTCCCTGCGCTGGTCCGCGACGCCGGACTCGAGGTGATCGACGCCTGGGCGGAGGCACCGGCCGGCGTGGGCCCCGGTGCGGTGGCGCGCTATCTCGAGTCGTTGACCGGGGTCGACCCCGGTGACGATCCGGTCGTACTGCCCCCGTTGGTGACGGTCATCGGACGCCGTGCACAAGACGGGCGTCCCGCATCGAGCCAGTAGGGTCGGATCCATGACGCCGTCGACACCCTCCGGCCTGGCCGCGGCGGCTGATGCCGTCGAACTGGCCCAACATGTGGTCGATTCGGCGAGCGCCGCCATCCGCGCCAATGGCGGCGTGGACGCCAACCAAGTCGTGGCCTATGACGTGGCGCACGCGGCGGCCGCGGTCGCCACGGCGCGGGCCACCCTCACGTACGGCGCCCTCGGTGAAGCCGAGGAGCTGCTGGCCACCGCGTTCGTGGCCGACGTCGTGGCCGATCTGATCGGTCGGGTGGCGGGCCGGGAGGCGAACTGGGGCGTAGAGGCCGAATGGAGCACCCCGGCAGCCGCCTTCCTGGCCGCCCGCCGGGATCCGGCCGCCCTGGCGGCCCTGGCGGGAGTGGAGGCCCCGCGCCATCTCGGGAGTGACTTCGAGCTGGTCCGCGAGACATTCCACCGTTTCGCCGAGGAAAAGGTGCGCCCCCACGCCGAGCACGTCCACCGCACCAACGGCGACATCCCCGAGGAGATCATCACCGGTCTGGCCGAACTGGGCGGCTTCGGGCTGTCCGTCCCCGAGGCCTACGACGGCTTCGCCACCGGCGGGGAGAGCGACTACCTGGGCATGGTCGTCGCCACCGAGGAATTGAGCTGGGGATCGCTCGGCATGGGCGGCTCACTGATCACCCGGCCCGAGATCCTCACCCGGGCCCTGGTCTACGGCGGCACGGAGGAGCAAAAGAAGCAGTGGCTGCCCAAGCTCGCCTCGGCCGAAGTGCTGGCGGCGGTGGCGGTGACCGAGCCCGACTTCGGTTCGGATGTCGCCGGCATCGTCACGTCCGCCACCCCGACCGACGGGGGCTGGCTGATCAACGGCGTCAAGACCTGGTGCACCTTTGCCGCCCGGGCCGACGTGCTCATGCTGCTGGCCCGCACCGACCCGGACCGCTCCCTGGCCCATCGCGGTCTCTCCTTGTTCGTGGTGGAGAAGCCCCGTGGCGACGGCCACGGCTTCTTGTTCGCGCAGGACCCTGCCGATCGGCCCGCCGGGAGCGGAGGCGGACGGCTCGAAGGTCGACCCATCGACACCATCGGCTACCGCGGCATGCACTCCTACGAGCTTTCCTTCGAGGACTGGTTCGTGTCCGACGCCAACCTGGTCGGCGGGCCGGGTGGCCTGGGGAAGGGCTTCTACCTTCAGATGCAGGGTTTCGAGAACGGCCGGCTGCAGACGGCGGCGCGCGCACTCGGGATCATGCAGGCCGCCTACGAAGCCGCCTCTTCATATGCCGCCAACCGCACGGTCTTCGGGTCGCCGATCGGCGACTATCAGCTGACGCAGGCCAAGCTGGGCCGAATGGCGGTCATCATCGCGGCCACCCGGCAGTCGTCATACCACGTGGCACGGCTGATGGCCCAGGGCGAGGGCACACTGGAGGCCTCCATGTTGAAGGCGTACGTGTGCCGCGCGGCCGAGTGGGTCACCCGCGAGGCGATGCAGATCCACGGGGGCATGGGCTACGCGGAAGAGTTCCCGGTGAGCCGCTACTTCGTCGACGCCCGGGTGCTCTCCATTTTCGAGGGCGCCGACGAGACGTTGGCTCTCAAGGTGATCGCCCGCCGCCTCATCGGCTGAGGATCAGCCAGGGCTGCGGGTCAGTCCGGCCCGCTCGCCGCGGCTCACGAACTTGATGGCCATTTTGCGGCTGGCCTCATCGATCATCTCGTCGCCGAACATGACCGCGCCCTTGCGATCGCCCTCGGTGGCCTGCCGGTAGGCATCGAGGATGTCGAAAGCCCGGTCGAATTGATCTTGGGTCGGCGAGTAGACCTCGTTGAGCACTCCGGCCTGGTCCGGCGTGAGCGCCCATTTCCCGTCGTAGCCCAGCATCCGCGAACGCAGGGAGTACTGACGAAGGGCGTCGAGCTCGCGCACCTTGAGGAAGGGGCCGTCGATGACCTGAAGCCCGTTGGCTCGGCCGGCCATGAGGATGCGACTGAACACGTAGTTGAAATGGTCACCGGGGTATTCAGGGATCTCGATGCCGCCGGTGAGCACCGGCATCTCGATGCTGGCGGCGAAGTCGGCTGGTCCGAAGATGATCGTCTCCAGCCGGGGGGACGCCGCGCAGATCTCGTCGACGTTGATGAGGCCCCGGGCCGTTTCGATCTGAGCCTCGATCCCGATATGGCCGATCGGCAGGCTCGATTTCTTCTCCACCTGGGTGAGCAACAGGTCCAGCGCCACCACTTCGGAAGCCGACTGCACCTTCGGCAACATGATCTCGTCCAGCCGCTCTCCCGCGTTCCCGACCACTTCGATCACATCGCCGTAGGTCCACTCGGTGTCCCACGCGTTCACCCGCACGCACAGGACGCGGTCGTCCCAGGGCAGGTTCTTGATGGCATCGACGACCTTGGGGCGTGCACTCTCCTTCTCCAGAGGAGCAACCGCATCCTCCAGATCCAAGAAGGTCATGTCCGCTGCGACCGTGGGTGCCTTGGCCAGGAATTTTTCGTTCGATCCCGGGGTGGAAAGGCAGGACCGGCGAGGAAGTTCACGCGAGCGAGCTGACATGACGCGATGGTAACAAACGCGGTCCCCACCCTCTCGGGGACCAGACCTTCTGGACCCGGCGTAGTTCCTCCCTAGGTCCGCGAGTGACGCGATACCACCATGACCAGGGCTTTACTACCACTGGTAGGAAGAGAAAAGACCGTCGAACGCCTGTTCGGCTTGAATCTTGCCTCCACCGGAACTAAACCTATGGCCCATCGTGACTGACGTAGAGCGGCCGAAGTGCCACTCCACGCCCCGGTCAGCTCGGAGCGCTCGGGTGCCCCGGCGGGTGATGGTGCCCGTTATGACCCTCGTCGCAGTGCTTGCAGGCACTGTGGTTCTTGCTACGCGCCCTGCCTCCGGTGACTCGGTCGCCAGCGCCCGGGCCGCGGCTGCTGCGATTGAGGCGAAGCTCAACGCCGCCCAGAACGAGATGTCCGCGCTCAGTCAGCAGTACGACGCCGCCAGCGCCCGACTCCAGTCGATCGAGGCCAGCATCGCCGCCACCAAGGCGACCATCGCGTCCGATCAAGCGCAGGTGGACCACGACCGGAGCGTCCTGTCCAAGGCGGCCATCGCCAACTACGTCTCTGACGGTTCGGCTTCGACCGACAACCCGATCTTCAGCAGCAACGAGAAAACGGTCGGGGCCGCCACGGAGTACAGCCAAATTGCCGAAGGCAACATCAACCTGGCCATGGACAATTTGCACACGGCCGAGAACACCCTGAACGCCCAGCAGGCGCAGCTACAGGAGCAACAGGGTCAGGCGGCCCAGGCCGTGTCGACCGAGCAGGCCGCGGAACAACAGAACGCCCAGGAAATCCAAACGCAGAAGAGCGCACTGGCGCAGGAGAACGGCCAGATCGCCGCCCTTGTCCAGCAGCAACAGCAGCAACAGGCCCAGGCGGCGGCACAGGCTGCCCAAGCCAGGATCGCCGCGGCGGCTACGGTCGCATCCCTGGCCCCCGGGTCCAACATTGCCGCCCCTCCCCCGACCGCCTCGGGCGGTCTGGGCGCCGTGCAGGCCGCAGAGAGCCAGCTCGGAGTCCCCTACGTGTGGGGCGCCGAGTCCCCGAAGGGGTCGAGCGATCCCGGGTTCGACTGCTCCGGGCTCACGGCGTGGTCCTGGGGACAGGTGGGCGTGGGTCTCCCCCACTATTCCGGCGCCCAGATGAGTGACTCCACCCCGGTACCGCTCAGCGACCTGGAGCCGGGCGACCTCCTCTTCTACGGTGCGGGCGGCTCGGAGCACGTCGCCATGTATGTCAGTCCCGGCACCATGATCGAGGCTCCCGAAACCGGGCAGTCCGTGCATCTCACCGGCCTCCGTCTCGGCGATGGCTTCGTCGGCGCCGGCCGCCCCTGACCTCGGGCGCGCCCAGCGCTCACGTCGCCTGCCGTAACCTGGCGACGGGCCAGCCATGAGACCGATACCCGTCGTCTTCCACATTGGGCCGCTCCAGGTCCACACCTACGGCATCGGCCTGGCGCTCACCTTCTGGTTCGGCTTCACCTATTTCGAGCGGCGGCTCAAGCGATACGGCTACCGCACCGACTGGTTCGTCGGCGTGTTCTTGTGGATCATCCTCGCAGCCGTGGTCGGAGCCCGCGCCCTCCACGTGCTGTCCAACTTGAGCTACTACACACACAGCCCGGACCAGGTGCTGGCCATCTGGCACGGCGGGCTCTCCTCTTTCGGGGGACTCCTCTTCGCGGTGCCCACCGGCATCGTCCTCACGCACCGCCGCTGTCCCGAGTTGCCCATCGGACGGGCCTTGGACATCATCGCCCCCGTTTTGCTGGCCTCATGGGCCATGGGCCGTTTGCTCGGACCTCAGCTCATGGTGGCCGGCGGAGGGCATCCCACGCACCAGTGGTTCGGCATGTACTACGCCGGACAGGCCGGACGACGTCTGCCAGTCCCGATCTTCCAGGCCGCCGAAGACTTCTGCGTGTTCCTCGTACTGATCCTCATCGAACGGCGCCTCGACCACTGGCCCGACGGCTCGATCCGGTCGGGATATCCGAGCGGGACGGTGATCGGCACCGCCATGGTCCTCTGGGGAATCGAACGGGCACTCGACGAGCACCTGTGGCTCGGCGAGGATGGCCACCTCGGTTCGCTCCTCGTGCAGATCGCCGGAGTGCTGTTGGTCGTGGGCGGCACCGCGGTGCTGCTCAGGACCCGTCGGCGCTGGCAGGAGTGGTCGCGCCAGAATGCCCCGCCCCAACAGGTCGACGGCGCCCTGGCGGCGGAACATCCGGCCTGACGAGCCGCTCGTTTCGACACCGTGCCGCACGTTGGGGGATGACGACACCCGGTCCGCCACCGGCCTGCCCCCCGGTTGCCGTGGGGTAGAACATGTCCTAACTTGCCGAGAGGCGTTGCTGTCCGGGAACGGGGCCGACCGAGCCGAACCTGAGCGGACCGGAGCGAGCCAACCGGCCAGACCTACGAAGGGGGAACGCGCACATGGCTGATCTGGGTTTTTGGGCTCTGGCTCAAGAGGATCCCGACTATCTGGCCCTGGTCACACCTGAAGGCGCCGAGGTGCGAGCGGGTGATTTGCTCGGCCATGCCAACCAGCTGGTCCACGCCTTACGGGCGCTGGGGCTCGAGCGGGGCGACGTGGTCGCCACCGTACTGCCCAACTGCGCCGAAATGATCGAGATCTACCTGGCCGCACTCCAGGCCGGTTGGTACCTGGTGCCGATCAACCACCACTTGGTCGCACCCGAGATCGCCTACATCTTGAAGGACTCGGGCGCCAAGGTGTTCGTGGCGCACGAGCGCTTCGCCGACGCCTCGATCGCGGCGGCCGACGAGGTTTGCCTCCCCGCGAAGGGTCGCGTCGCCGTCGGTACGGTCGAGGGCTTCACGTCCTACCGCGAGATCCGCGACGCCCAGCCGACCACGCTTCCCGAGGACCGGACGCTGGGCGACGTGATGAACTACACCTCGGGCACGACCGGGAACCCCAAGGGCATCTTTCGCAAGCTCCCTGGGACGACGCCCGAAGAGGCGGCGGCCGGACTCGGTGGGATCCTCTACCTCTTCTCGGTCCTGCCCCGCGACGACAACGTCCACATCATCGGGTCGCCGCTGTACCACACGGCGGTCCTGCGTTTCGGGAGCGCCTCGATGCACTTCGGGCACACCGTCGTCCTCATGGACAAGTGGATGCCCGAAGAGATGCTGCGGCTCATCGAGCAGTACCGCGTCACCACCTCGCACATGGTGCCGACCCAGTTCCACCGCCTTTTGGCGCTGCCCGAGTCGACACGGGAGAAGTACGACGTGTCCTCGCTGCGCCACATGATCCACGCCGCTGCACCCTGCCCCATCGATGTCAAGCACAAGATGATCGCCTGGTGGGGCAACGCCGTCGACGAGTACTACGCCGCCAGCGAGGGTGGTGGCACGTTGGTGACGGCGGAGGAGTGGTTGCAGAAACCCGGGACGGTCGGTCGGGCGTGGCCGATCTCGGAAATCGCAATCTTCGACGACAACGACAACCGGGTCGAGGAACCCAACGTGATCGGCACCATCTACATGGGGATGGCGTCGTTGTCATTCGAATATCACGGCGACAAGGAGAAGACGAGGAAGAACCGCATCGGCAACTTCTTCACCGTGGGCGACGTCGGTCTCATTGATGAGGACGGCTACCTGTTCCTCCGCGATCGCAAGATCGACATGATCATTTCCGGCGGGGCCAACATCTACCCGGCCGAGATCGAGAACGTGCTGCTCTCCCACCCCAAGGTGGGCGACGCCGCCGTCTTCGGGATCCCACACGAGGACTGGGGCGAGGAGGTCAAGGCGGTGATCGAGCCGGCCGAGGGTGTCGAGGGCAACGACGAGTTGGCCGCGGAGATCCTCGCGTTCTGCGCCGACAAGCTGGCCAAGTTCAAGACGCCCAAGTCGATCGACTTCACCACCGAGATGCCGCGCGATCCCAACGGGAAGCTCTACAAGCGCAAGTTGCGGGACCCCTATTGGGAAGGTGTCCAGCGCGCGCTCTGAACGCGTCACATCGGGCAGATCCGCACGGCGACCTGTGATGACGTAGGGTTTGGCGAAGGACCACCCCGCTCACCTCGGGCCCGATGGTGTCCTTCCGGCTTGGCGTAAGCCCTCTTGAGGGCCCGCCGATGGATCGGAGGATCATGACCTCAGCCCAGTCATCACACGTCGGTGCGCAACTCGATGCAGACCATTCACCCGAGACGAACGGGCGGATGTCGGTCTGCCGGAGATGTGGAGCGCTTACCAACAGCCCGGCGGGCCTACAGCACACTCCGCATGCCAGCCAGATGGACCGCTCCAGTCAGTGGCTGACGGCCCAGTCACGGCTACGGCAGATCGATCGGGCCAAGGAGCAGCGGTCGCACTGAGCGGCCGTCCTTGAGCGGTCGCGCGTGAGCGGCCCCTATGCGAGCGCCCGCCGGATCAAGGAGGGGTAATCCGGGTGGGCCAGCCGAAGGCCGGGTACCGCCGGCAATGACCACCAGGCCATGTCGTCGTGCTCGCCCGGCGAGACGTTTGCTGGAGTGCCGACCCACTCCGCCACGATCCAGCTGCGACAGTCGAAGTCGGAAGCCCGCAAGCGGGCGAACTCGGGCCCCGCGGGCACGGCGGCCACAATGCCCAACTCCTCTTGCAGCTCACGCACGAGCGCATGGCGCGGCGTCTCGCCCGCTGCGATGTGCCCTCCCGGGAGATCCCACACGTCCGGGTACCAGGCGCGGTCGGGTGACCGGTGACACAAGAGCACCTGCGCGTGACGAATCACGATGCCAGCCACGACCTGATGATGCTCCGCTGCGGCGCCATCTCCCATATCAAACCCTGCCACCTCGGCGGGCTTCGCATGGCAGACTCGCCCCTCGAGCACGACTGATCTGCCCGACTGATCTGCCCCGGACGTGGAGGTGCCCCACGGTGGACGACATCGAAGATCCCCGCCGCCAAGAGCCGGCTTTCACTCTCGCTGAGCGGGAAATGCTGGAGGGCTGGCTCGAGTTCCATCGCACGACGATGCTCTTCAAGTGCGAGGGGCTGGACGATGCCGAACGGAAACGGCGTCCTGTCCCCACCTCGAAACTCTCGCTTCACGGCCTGGTGCGCCATATGGCCGAAGTCGAGCGCAACTGGTTTCGCTGCGTGCTCCTGCGCGAACCCGAGGCGCCCTCCATCTGGTATGACCCCGCCGTCGAGGACAGCGAACTCGTCCCACTCGACGACGCAGATTGGACCAGCGACCTGGCGGCGTGGAACGCGGAGTGTGCCGCCAGCCGCGCCGCGGCATCGGGGCGCTCACTCGATGATACCGGCCTCCGTTTCGGCGAACCCTGCTCCTTGCGGTGGATCTACGTCCACATGATTGAGGAGTACGCCCGGCATAACGGGCACGCCGACCTCATCCGCGAACTCATCGACGAAAGCGTGGGCTGTTGACCCCGACGCCCATCAGGCGTCGGGATTCTTCGCAATGAGCCGCGCGAAATCGTCGTCCAGCACTTGCTCGTCGGAGGCGAGGGCATTGGTGGCCGCGATGTCGAGCAGCCTGTTCGGATCCATAGTGATGAAGATGCCCTCGGCCTCGGCCGTGAGCACGCCGTCGTGGTAGATGCCGCCCCAGGTGAAGACTTTGCGGCGCTCACTCCCGGCGTACCGGGCCACTATGTCCAGCGGAGCGAGGAGAGGCGTGGGCCTGCGGTAGCGGATGGTGAGGGTGCCGGTCAGCCCGGGGGTCTCGGCGATGATGTTCGCAGCACCCATCACCTCGTCGAAGAGCGCGGCGATGATCCCGCCGTGCACACAGGTCGGCGGTCCTTCGTACGCGTAGCCGAAGGTCGCCCGGCCCCGGATCTCCCGCTGACCGTCCTCTCCCTCCACCGACCAGATCTCGACGGGCGGGGCGACCGGATTGGCGAAGCCGATTATCGGGCTGAACGGAAAGAGGTCCTGAGGATGTCCCGAGTTATCGGGCTGGAAGCGGGCGCGCCGGGATGCGGGGGCGCTCTCCTCGAGCGCGTCGGCGATCCGCCCTAGTTGATCGGCCGCTTCGGCGATGTCGAAGTCCGGCACCGGGTGGCCCACTGCCGCTGCACTGATGCGGCGGATGGCGCCCGACAGGCGATTGAGCGGTTCGTCTCCGGCCGACCGGGGAGAGCCGTCGATTCCGGGAACGTCGTTGCCGGGAAATTGCGACGGGCGGCTCACTGGCGGGTGAAGCGGGCGGGCCTCTTCTCCGCGAACGCATTCTGCCCCTCGGTGGCGTCCTTCGTCGAGAAGATCGGCCAACCAATTTCGAGCTCCCGGGCCAAACCATCGACCTCTGACAGGCCCTCGGTCTCTCGTACGGATCGCTTGATGGCCTCGACCGCCAAGGGCCCGTTCCGGCCGATCACCTCCGCTATCTCCAGGGCCTTTTCCAGCGCGGTGCCATCGGGCACCACGTGCCCGATGAGGCCGATACGTAGTGCCTCATCCGCCGTGACCTCGCGGGCAGTGAGGAGGAGGTCCATGGCCACGGTGAAGGGGATTTGACGACGCAGGCGAACGGTGGAACCCCCGAGCGGGAACAGCCCCCGCTTGGCCTCGAAGACCCCGAAGATGGCCCCCGCTCCGGCCACCCGGATGTCGGTGGCCTGGAGGATTTCGGTACCCCCGGCGACAGCCCATCCCTCGACGGCTGCTATCAATGGCTTCTTCACGTCGTAGTGGCGTAGCAGCGCTTTCCAATGGAGGTCGGGATCGGCCTCCCGTCGTGCCTTGTACTTCTCGTTCTCGGGCGAGTCCCCCATTGCCTTGAGATCCATCCCGGAACAGAAGGTGCCGCCGGCGCCAGTGAGGATGGCGCATCTGATGTCCTCGTTGTTGTCGATCTCCTCCCAGGCGTCGGCCATGCCGACCAGCATCGGAAGGCTGAGCGCGTTTTTCGCCTGCGGCCGGTTCATGGTCACGATGGCCGTGGCACCATCGCGGGCGTAGGTCAGGTGCTCAGTCGATTCCACTTTGGTCTCCCCGTTCCGGCGGCTCGCTGATCAGAGCCGCACGTTGCTCGTGCCAGTGGCCAGGACGCCACCGGCGCGTGGACACCAACCTGTCCGGCGCCGGGCCGGTTGCCCTAAAAATGGGGCGGATTTAGAACCTGTTCTACCGTACCACTCTGCCCAAACTCCCTTCGAGACACCCTAAACGGCTGCCGGAGACGGGGAAGCGTCCCGACGCCCGTGAGCCGTGAGCCGTGAGCCCGTGAGCCCGTGAGCCCGTGAAGTCGTTTACGAGCCAGCTCGCTTCATCATGCGTTCTTCAACAGCTCGCGGGCGATGACCACTCGCTGGACCTGGTTGGTGCCCTCGTAAATCTGGGTGACCTTCGCATCGCGCAAGAACCGCTCCACCGGGAAATCCTTCGTGTAGCCGTAGCCCCCGAGGAGCTGCACGGCGTCCACGGTGACCGACATGGAGGTGTCCGAGGCGAAGGCCTTGGCCATGGCCCCGAACAGGGTGAGCTCGCCTCCGGGATCGTCGTCGACCATGGCGCAGGCACGGTAGACCAGGGCCCGGGCCGCCTCGGTGCGCATGGCCATGTCGGCCAGCATGAAGCGCAGACCCTGCAGATCGGCGATGGGCGCCCCGAAAGCATGGCGCTGCTTCATGTACGAGGCGGCGTAGTCGATGGCGCCCTGGGCGATCCCGACCGCCTGGGCCCCTATGGTCGGGCGGCTGCGATCGAGCGTGTGCATGGCGATGGTGAAGCCCTGACCCTCCTCCCCGATGCGGTGGGACGCCGGCACCCGCACCTCGTCGAGAACGACTTCGCCGGTGGGGCTGCCCCGCATGCCCAGCTTGTCCTCATGTTTCGCGATGGTGATGCCCCACTCGCGCTCGACCAGGAAACACGAGATCCCCCGCCCGCCCGCGTCGGGATCCGTTTTGGCGAAGACGATGTACACGTCGGAGATGCCGGCATTCGTGATCCAGTACTTCGAGCCGGTGAGGACGTAGTCGTCTCCGTCACGTACCGCCCGGGTGCGCATGGATGCGACGTCGCTGCCGGCGTCGGCCTCGGAGAGGCAGTAGCTGGCCTGCAGCTCACCGGTGGCCACCCTGGGCAGGTAGCGCCGCTTCAGCTCTTCATTGGCCCAGTTCATGACGGGCAACATTCCGAGTTTGGAGATGAGGATCGTGAGCGAGGTGGAAGCGCAGACCCGGGCCAGCTCCTCGGCCACGATGGCCTGGGTGACCATGTCGGCCCCCGCGCCCCCATACGCCTCGGGAATGCCCAACGAGGGCAACTCCAGCTCGCAGCAGGCCGCGTAGGACTTCCAAGGGAACTCGGCCTCCCGGTCGACCTCGGCTGCGTACGGCGCCACACGCTCGTCGGCGAACTGGCGCATGGTGTCACGGAACTGTCGCTGCTCATCGGTCAAGGCAAAATTGCTCACCGGACCATTCTCGCAGAGGTCAACAGTGCTTCCCGGCGCCCCCACAGGAGTGCTTCAGGTCGTGGCCAGGTGCTCGATCAGCAACCGGGCCAGCTCCTTGGGGGCTGCCTCGGGAATCCAGTGATCGACGCCCTCGAGCACGACGAAGCGGTAGCGGCCGAGGCGAAGGGGGCCGACGCTTCCGCGGCGTGCCGGCCGAGCACCGGATCGTCCGTCGACCAGATGTACAGCGTCGGAACGGTCACCAGCGGGAGGTCTGCCAACTCGTTGCCGTCCATGGCGCGGTACCAGTCAATGCCGCGGTCAGCGCCCCCGGCCGTGTGAGCACGGCGAGATACTGCCGGGTGTCGGCCGGGCGCAGACCGCTCGCTGCGCACAGGGCTTCCAGGCCCGAACCCGAACGGTCCTCGCCGAGGAGCAACCGCTCGGGCTCATCGGGCTGCCTGAACGCGTCCATCTGGGCCGACCGTCCGGCTTGGAGCGGATCCCCACCAACGAGGGCGCCGCGCAGGGCGAGCGGGTGGGGAGTCGAGACGACCGAGAGCGAACGGACCCGGTCGGGATGGCGAGCCGCGGCCACCCACGAAACCATGCCACCCCAATCGTGGCCGACCAGGTCGAACGTGTCCATCTTCAACGCGTCGGCCAGCGCCAGGACGTCGGCGACGAGGTGGCGGAGGCCGTAATCGGCCACGTTCAACGGCCGGGCCCCGGCAGAGTAGCCGCGTTGGTCGGGGGCCACGACGCGATAGCCCTCGTCGCTGAGCTCGCTCAGCTGGCCGCGCCAGGACCACGACGTCTGCGGGAAGCCGTGGAGGAGAATGACGCCGCGGCCACCCTGGGGCCCGCGGCGCGCGCCGTGAAGGTCAGCCGGTTGGCGTCGATCTCGAGACGCTCGATCACCCCGTGCTCATCTCCCGCGCCCGGGACGGCGCCGCACGCTGCCTGCGCCCGGTCAGGCGGTGACGGCTGGGCTGTCCGGGATTGAGACCAGGTTCTCGCCGGCGGCCAGCTTGGACTGCGCCTCCGCCGGCGAGAGCCGCAGGCTCGACTCGGGTACGGCGTCGACCAGGGCCCGCTGGGCGAAGTAGTCGTGCGAGACGGAGGAGAACGCCCGCCGCCGGGTAGCCAGCAGGTCCTCTGGTGGGCTGTCGACCAGGAAGCCCCACAACGCCAGGGCCAACTGCACGTCGTAAATGCTTGGCCCGCGCCCGAACAGTGCGGCCCGACGGGCCCCGATGAGGGCACAGCCCAGCAATACATCGTGTTCCGTCTCGCCGTAGCCCAGCTTCAGATCGTGGGCCATGCGATGGGCCAGGCGGAGGGCAAAGCCGGCGTCGGACCCCGGGGTGCCGACGCCGCGACCGCGGAAGGCGACGGGGGACGTGAGCTCGGCCGGGCGTGACGTGGTCCAGGCCTCGGGAACGTGGAGATGGCGGGCCGGCCGCACCTGGTCCGCCTCGCTGATGGGGACAAACGTCGGCTGGGTCATGGGTCGGCAGACTAGTGCACGGCCGGTGGGACCAGCCGAGCGACGGCCCGGCTCAGGTCCCGTGCAGCAACCCGTAGACGACCGAGTCGTAGAGGGCCTGCCAGCTGGCTTCGATGATGTTCTCGGACACCCCGATGGTGGTCCAGACGACCTCGCCGTCGGTTGTGTCGACCAGGACCCGGGTGACCGCGCCCGTGCCCTTGCCCGTATCGAGCACGCGCACCCGGTAGTCGGTCAGGTGGATGGAGGCGAGCGACGGGAACTTCGGCCCGATAGCGGCCCGTAGCGCGGCGTCGAGCGCATTCACGGGGCCGTTGCCCTCGGCCGTGGCGACAATGCGTTCGGCCCCCACGTGCACCTTGACCGTGGCCTCGGTGGTCACCCCGAAGGGGGCGCTCGTGGTCCCCTCCGCCTTCTCCCCGTGATCGGTGATGATCCGGAAGGACTCGACGGTGAAGAAATCCGCGGTCCATCCGGAGGCCCGGCGTAACAGCAGCTCCAACGATCCATCGGCCACCTCGAAGTGGTAGCCCTCGTGCTCGAGGCGCTTCAGCTCGTCCAGCACGCGTCCCAGCACCTCGCCGTCGAGCTCCAGCCCGAGCTCGGCCGCCTTCATCGCCAACGTCGAGCGCCCCGCCATCTCCGAGACGACCACCCGGGTGCCGTTACCCACCGAGCTCGGCACGACGTGCTCATAGAGATCGGCGCTGCGGGCGACGGCACTGGCGTGCAGGCCGCCCTTGTGGGCGAAGACGGAGTTGCCCACATACGCCTGCTGCGGATTCGGCGCGATGTTGACCAGCTCGGCGATGTGGTGAGAAACAGGCGTCAGGCGCTCTAACCGTTCCGGCGGGATGGTGCGGATATGCAGCTTCAGCGAGAGGTTGGGGATGGCGGCCGACAGATCGGTATTGCCTGACCGCTCGCCGTAGCCGTTGATGCACCCCTGCACCTGCGTCACCCCAGCCTGGACGGCGACCAACGAGTTGGCCACCGCGCACCCGGTGTCGTTGTGGCAGTGGATGCCCAACTGGGCACTCGTGTGCGCACGGACGTCGGCCACGGCCCGGCCGACGGTGTCGGGCAACGACCCCCCGTTGGTGTCGCAGAGGACCAGCGCCTCGGCCCCTTCCTCCTCCGCCGCGGCCAAGACGGAGAGCGCGAAGTCGCGATTGTGCCGGTAGCCGTCGAAGAAGTGCTCGGCATCCAGGAATACCCGCAGATCGTGGGCCCTGAGGTAACGAACCGAATCGCGCACCATGGAGATGGCCTCGTCGAGCGACGTACGCAACGCCTCGGCGACGTGACGGTCCCACGTCTTGGCCACGATGCAGGCGACGGGTGCGCCGGCGTCGATGAGGTTGGCCAGGACGGCATCGTCCTCAGGGCGGACCCCGGCGCGACGGGTCGAGCCGAACGCCACCAAGGTAGCGGTCGAGAGGGTGAGCTCTTGGCGCGCCCGGGCGAAGAACTCAATGTCCTTTGGATTGGCGCCGGGCCATCCACCCTCGATGAACGTGACGCCCAGATGGTCCAGTTGCTCGGCCACCCGGAGCTTGTCGGCCACCGTGAGGGACAGCCCTTCCTGCTGGCTCCCATCGCGCAGGATGGTGTCGAAAATGTCGACGGACTCGGGGAGCTCCGGTATCTCGTAGTCGTGGGCCAGATCCGAGTGGGAGTGCGCGGCACCTCCGCCGTGCGAATGCGCCACGCCTCCGCCGTGCATATGCGAGACGCCACCGGCACCCGCCGGCGTGCACGTGCTCGTGCTCGTGCTCGTGCTCGGGATCAGTCGACATGATCAAGCCAGTCTTTGTAGCGATCAACCTCACCGCGCACCGTGGCGAAGTACGTCTGCTGCACCTCGAGGGTGATCGGACCCGGCTTTCCGTTGCCGACCTCACGGTCGTCGACGGCGCGGATCGGCACGACCTCGGCGGCCGTTCCGGTGAGGAAGGCCTCGTCGGCCAGGTACAGATCGGTGCGGATGATCTGCTCATGGCGCACTTCGAAACCGAGGTCGGCCGCGATCGTCTCGACCGAGCTCTGGGTGATGCCGTCCAGCGCGCCGGCGTCCGAGGTCGGCGGGGTGATGAGGACACCGTCGCGCACGATGAAGATGTTCTCGCCGGTGCACTCGCTGACGTTGCCGTCGGGGGCGAGCAGGATGGCCTCGTCATACCCCGCCTTGATGGCTTCCACCTTGGCCAGCGAGGAGTTGATGTACATCCCCGTGCCCTTGGCCGCCGTCGGGACGGCGTTGGGGTCGTGGCGTCGCCATGAGCTGATTTTGCACGTCACGCCGTTGGCCACGCCTTCGTCGCCCAGGTAGGTCCCCCAGGGCCAGGCGGCGATGGAGACGTTGGTCGGGCACGGCAGCGGGTTCAGCCCCATTTCCCCGTAGCCGAGGTAGATCAGCGGGCGCAGGTAGCAGCCGTCGCTCATCCCGTTGACCCGGACCACCTCGCGGGTGGCTTCAATGATCTCCTCGACCGTGAACGGAACGTCGATCATGAAGATCTTGGCGGAGGCGAAGAGGCGGCGGATGTGGTCGCCCAAACGGAACACCGCGACGCCGCTCGAGGTCGGGTAGGCCCTGATCCCCTCGAACACGCCGGAGCCGTAGTGCATGGTGTGGGTGAGCACGTGCACCGTGGCGTCGGCCCAGTCGACGAGCTCGCCGTCCATCCAGATCTTCTCGGTTGGGGTAATGGGCATTCTCTAGAGCCTTTCTGCAATGGCGTTGCCCACGGCTGTCGTGGACATTGGTTCGGCGGAGGGGGCCGACATGGCCCGGGATTGCTCGGACAGAGCCTTCAAAATGCGCTGGGCCGCGTCGTTGTCACCCAGGTGCTCGAGCATGAGGGCGGCGGAGTGGATGGCGGCCAGTGGGTTGGCGATCCCCTTCCCGGCGATGTCGTGGGCGGCCCCGTGCACAGGCTCGAACAACGACGGTCCCGTCCGATCCGGGTTCAGGTTGGCCGAGGCGGCGAACCCGATGCCGCCGCTGACGGCGCCGGCCAGGTCGGTCAGGATGTCGCCGAAGAGGTTGTCGGTGACGATGACGTCGTAGCGGCCCGGGTTCTCCACCAGGTAGATGCAGGCGGCGTCGACGTGGTTGTAGTCCCAGGAGACATCGGGGAATTCGGGCGACACCTCGGTGACCGTGCGGTGCCACAGGTCCCCAGCAAAGGTGAGGACGTTCGTCTTGTGCACCAGCGTCAGGTGGTGGTTCGCCCGGCGGTTCGCCAGCTGGAAGGCGAACCGCGCACAGCGCTCGACGCCCATGCGGGTGTTGACCGATCCCTGGGTGGCCACCTCGGCCGGGGTCCCCTTGCGCAGGAAGCCACCCTCGCCGGCGTAGGTCCCCTCCGTGTTCTCCCGGATGACGACGAAGTCGGCCCCTTCGGCGATCGATCCCGGGACGCCGGTAAAGGGACGGAGGTTCACGTACAGATCGAGGGAGAACCGCAACCGGAGCAGCAGGCCCCGCTCGAGAGTGCCGGGCGGCACCGATGTGTCCCCCACCGGAGGCCCGACGGCCCCGAGCAGGATGGCGTCGTAGCCCCGCAGCTCTTCGAGCATCTCATCGGACAGGACCGTCCCGTCCCGCAGATAGCGGGCGGCCCCCAGGTCGAAATCCGTGGTCTCCAGCTCGACACCGGCCGCCGCCACCACCTTCAGCGCCTCGGCGCAGACCTCGGGCCCGATGCCGTCGCCTCCGATGACCGCCACCCGCCTGTTCTTCGTGCCTTTGCTCACTGATCCTGCCCTTGTCCTCGTTCTCGTCTCGTTCTCGTCCTGGTGGTTCTGCCTTGCTCGCCGGACCGCCCGGCCGCAGTACGTCGTGGAGCCTTGCCGGAAATTGAAAAACCGTCCACGCAGTGGACGGTTGGAAGGCGCGCGGAGATGTGGCGCGCCTAGTGAATAATGCCTACAGAGTGCTCGGAGCGGTCCATGACCCCACCAGTCTCCCGCGGCAGGCCGGTCCCGTCAACCACACCCGGCGGCGTCGGCAACCGTCATGGGGGCGGGCGGCGACACCCCCTTCCGTAGGCGATTAGCCTTGTGGCCGCCGTCGCGCTGTAATTCGCCGCCGGCAACCTCCATCCGAAGGACGCGCTGTGACCAACCCATCAATCAACGACGAGACCGTGTCGGCCAACCTGACCCAGGCCACCTACGACCGCCTGGTGGCGGAGCTGGAAGACCTGACCACCAGGGGAAGGGTGGAGATCGCCGAGCAGATCGAAGCCGCCCGGGCCCTGGGCGACCTGAGCGAGAACGGCGACTACCACGCCGCCAAGGACTTCCAGGGGAAGATGGAGTCCCGCATCCGCCAGCTCCAGGCCCTGCTCAAGAACGTCGAGGTGCTCGACGAGTCCGAGCCCGGGGACGGCAGCGTGGCCACCGGGAGCACCGTCACCCTGCGCTACGAGGGCGATGACGAGGACGACACCCAGCAGTTCTTCGTGGGCTCCATCGAAGAGCGCCAGGGCGACCTCCCGGTGCTCTCCCCGAGCGCCCCGCTGGGCCAGGTCCTCCTGGGCAAGAACGCGGGCGACACCGTGGAGTACAAGGCCCCGGGCGGGGTCCTCCGGGTGGCCATCGTGGCGGTGGACCAGTGACGGCCCCCCGCACGCTGTCCGAGAAGATCTGGGACGCCCACGTCGTCTATGCCCACGCCGACGAGCCGGACCTCCTCTTCATCGACCTGCACCTGATCCACGAGGTGACCTCGCCGCAGGCCTTTGACGGGCTGCGCCTGGCGGGGCGGACGGTGCGGCGACCGGATCTCACCGTGGCCACGGCCGACCACAACGTCCCGACCACCGACATCGACAAGCCGGTGGCCGACCCCATCTCGGCCAAGCAACTGGAAGTGCTGAACGACAACTGCACCGAGTTCGGGATCACCTGCTACCCCATGGGGAGTCCCAATCAGGGGATCGTGCACGTGATCGGCCCCGAACAGGGGTGGACCCAGCCGGGGATGACGATCGTGTGCGGCGACAGCCACACCTCGACCCACGGCGCCTTCGGCGCCCTGGCCTTCGGGATCGGGACGAGCGAGGTCGAGCACGTGCTGGCCACCCAGTCGCTGCCCCAGGTCAGACCGGCCACCATGGCGGTCACCGTGGAGGGCGAGTTGGCGCCGGGCGTCAGCGCCAAGGACGTGGCGCTGACCATCATCGGCGCCATCGGGACCGGCGGCGGCATCGGCCACGTCATCGAGTACCGGGGCTCGGCCATCCGTTCGCTGTCCATGGAAGGGCGCATGACCCTGTGCAACATGAGCATCGAGGGCGGGGCGCGGGCCGGGCTGGTCGCCCCCGACGAGACGACCTTCGAGTATGTCAAGGGCCGTGACCACGCACCGTCGGGGAAGGACTGGGAGGACGCCGTCGCCTACTGGCGCACGCTCACCACGGACGAGGGCGCCGTATTCGACAAGGAGGTCGTGCTCGACGCCGCCGCCATCTCCCCCCACGTCACATGGGGAACCAATCCCGCCCAGGTCGCCCCGATCAGCGGGACCATCCCCGACCCCGAAGCCATGGAGGACCCGGGCGACCGGGAAGCGGCCGTGCGGGCCCTGGCGTACATGGACCTCAAGGCGGGCACCCCCTTGCGCGACATCCCGGTGGACACGGTGTTCCTCGGAAGCTGTACCAACTCGCGCATTGAGGACCTGCGGGCGGCGGCCGACGTGCTGGACGGGCGGCAGGTCCACGCCGGCATGCGGGCTCTGGTCGTTCCCGGTTCGCACCGGATCAAGGCCCAGGCGGAAGCGGAGGGGCTCGACAAGATCTTCCTGGCGGCGGGGTTCGAGTGGCGCGAGCCGGGCTGCTCCATGTGCCTGGCCATGAACCCCGACAAGCTGGCGGTCGGGGAACGATGTGCCTCGACCTCCAACCGGAACTTCGAAGGCCGTCAGGGACGTGGTGGGCGTACCCACCTGGTCTCACCGGCGGTCGCGGCCGCCACCGCCGTGGCCGGGACCTTCGCCACCCCGGAGGACCTGGACTGATGAAGCCCGTCACTGTTGTCACCGGGCGCGCCGTGCCGCTCGACCGCACGGACGTGGACACCGACCAGATCATCCCGTCGGACTGGCTCAAGCGCGTCGAGCGCACCGGTTTCGGTGCCGGGCTGTTCTCCGAGTGGCGCGACGACCGGGACTTCGTCCTCAATCATCCCGAGTACGTGGGCGCCACCATTCTGGTGGCCGGCCACAACTTCGGCACCGGATCCTCGCGGGAGCACGCCGTGTGGGCGCTGATGGACTACGGCTTCGAAGCGGTGGTCTCCTCGCGGTTCGCCGACATCTTCCGGAACAACTGCACCAAGCAGGGGCTCCTCCCGGTGCAGGTGACTCCCGAGTTCGACCATGCCCTGCTGGCTGCCGTGGCAGCCGACCCGACGCTCGAGATCACGATCGACGTGGCCCGCACCAGCATCGAGGCGCCCGCCGCCGGGCTCTCGGCCACCTTCCCGCTGGACGATTTCACCCGGGAGCGCCTCCTCAACGGCTGGGACGACATCGGCCTCTCCTTGCGGCACGCCGACGAAATCAGCCTCTACGAGGCCCGGCGTCCGGCCTTCATGCCCTCGGCGTAGAGCGGGCGTGGCCAGCCCTGCGGGTATGGGCCGGTACACCCTTAGCGGTCGATCAGGCGGAGTGCGGTCGTGGCGCGTTGTTCGAGGGTCCCGTACCCGTTGGACACCGCAGAGGAGTACGCCTTCGTGAGGAGATCCCGCGCCTTCTGGACGTCTCCCAGGTCTCGTCGATCGGCCAGCATGATCCCCCACCAGAGATTCGTCCGAGCGGCGAAGTACTTCGCGTCAGCACGATCACTCGACTGAGCGGATTGCGTGAAGTAGGCGTCGGCCTCGTCGTAGCGGTGAAGGACGCTGGCGAGGCCGCCGAGGAAGAGGCTGACCGGGCCCTCAACCGATGGCCCCATCGTCGAGGACCAGACGTCCGCCCAAGGGGCCAGCCGGTCGAGCAGCGGCCCGGCGTACTTGGGATCGCGGCATTCGATGGCGGCTCCGCTGTACGACACCATTGCGGTGAGCCAGGTGACGTCCATCGGGAGATCGAAGTCGGCCGCTGCCAGGTCTTCGAGCAGTTCCCGAGCGTCCTCGAGGCGTCCACCTTCGGCGTGGGCAAGAGCAAGAGCAGCCACGAAGGCGGGGAGCCCGGGATTGTCCGCTGCTGCCTCTTCGATGAAGGGGGCCAGGTCACCCATGGTGCCCCGCTGCAGGCTCACGATGGAGAGCTGAGCGCCAAAGATGACGGCGGCGTCGGGCTCGCCGATGTCGGTGCTGATCCGAAGGGCCTCCAGGGCGAACCGTTCAGCTTCGTCGGTGTCTCCGGCTACCTGGGCCCGCGTGGAGCGGCCGAAGGTGAGAACCCAATTCAACGTCGGTTGGTCAAGCCTCTCGGCCGTCGACGACATGATCTCGAGACATCGATCCACCTCGTCGACGTCCCCAACGCGGCAGGCAACCGTGGAGCGCCGATCGGCGGCCAAGAAGAGCTGCACCGGATCATCGAGCCGCTGCGCTCGGATCAGCGCGTCTTCGGTCCAGGGGAGCGCCTCGGACACCTCCAACGGGCACGCCATGTTCAGGACGCGCACCATGATGGTGTCGTCACCGTGGGCCCGAGCGATGGCCACGGCTTCCCAGGCCAGCGCCTTGTGACGCTCGCTGGCCGTGTCGAAGACGAGTTCCGCACAGAGGGTCGCCAGCACAAGCGCGGCATTCGGGCTTTCCGCCGGTAGCCGATCGAGCGCCAATTGGAGCATCTCGACCTTGTCCGCGTCGACAACCCCCACAGCGCTGACCCAGCCCCGGTAGTTGGCCAGAGCGGCCGCCACCAGGCGCTCGGTGTCACCGAGGTCTGCGGCCTGGCGCGCCGCGCCGAGGAGCGTCTCGCGAAAGGCGGCGTCCCCGGTCTGGCGCTGCGCAGTCCCCAACCCGATGGCCAAGTCGATGCCCAACGCGAGATTGGTCTCCGTCGCCTGCGCGTAGAGTTCGAGCGCCTGGGCGTAGTAGCGCAGGGCGTCAGCGGGAGCCAGGGCATCGAGGGCGGCGTCGCCGGCCTGGCGGGAGTACCCGATTGCCTTGGTGAGATCGATGGGTTGGGTAGCAGCAATCCAGTGGCGGGCCAGTTCGCCGACCCGTGCGCCGAGACGGTCGCCGCAGAGGTCCTCCAAGGCCTCCGCTACCTTCCGGTGCGCCCGGGCCCGACGGTTGGGACCAAGGTCTTCGTACAAGGTGTGCTGGATGAGGGCGTGGGAAAAGTTGTACCGACCCGACGCATCATTGAGCTCGCGGACCAGAGCCATGGTTGACGCGGCTTCGAGGATGTCGAGGAGATCGTCTTCAGTGGTGTTGGTGGCGCGGGCCAACAGGTCAAGGTCGAAGTCCCGCCCGATGACCGACGCCACCGAGAGCACCCACTCGGCTTCCTTTCCGAGCCGCCCTACCCTCGCCCCGATGACTTCGCGGACACTGTCGGGGAGGGCCACCTCCTCGGCGGCGGTTTCCGAAGTCCATCTCCCCGTGCCGTCCCGGTAGATGGCTCCGGTCTCGGCCAGATGACGCAACACCTCGCTCACGAAGTACGGGTTGCCGTCGGTCTCGCGGAGACCGCGTGCGCGAGGGCCACTCCGGCGTCGTCGAGGGTCTGGCCGGCTGCCGCCTCTAGATATGCCACCACATCGTTGTCGTCCAGCCCCCTCAGCTCCATGCGGCTCACGCCATCCTGGCGGCGAAGTGCCGCCAAGGTTTCGGTGAGCGGATGGGAGCGAGAGAGCTCGCTGTCCCTGTAGGTGCCGAGCACGAGCACCCCCGTGGCCTGATCGGCCGCGGCGAGGTGCCGCAACAGCAACAGGCTCCCCTTGTCGGCCCATTGGAGGTCATCGAATACCAAGACAAGCGGCTGGTTTGCCGCGATCGTGGTCAACAGACCTACGATCGCGGCGAAGAGGACGAACCGTTCGGCATCGGAGTCGGTGGCCTTGGAGGGCGGGAGGTCGGGGATTCTGCTGGCCAGGGCTGGGACGAGGCGCGACAGTTCAGACCCATACGCCTCGATGTGGAAGACAAGATGCGCCTCGGAAGCGTGGGTGACGTAGTGACCGAGGGCTTCGGCGAACAGCTGGTAGGGGGTTGCGAGGTCTTCCTCGCAATGACCGAACAACACGCAGGCCCCGTCATCGAACGCGGCCCGGGCCGCTTCAGCCACCAGCGTTGTCTTGCCCAGGCCGGCCTCGCCAGAGATCAGCAGAACCTCTCGACTTTCCCCCGCAGACACGCGCTTGGCGGCGTTGGTCAACAACTGCAAGTCAGCTTCGCGTCCGACTAGGCCGACTGCGGGGCGCACGGCGAGTCGAGCAGGCAGGGGTATCGAGATCCCAAGGTCCGCTTCTCCCAGGGGTTCCCACAACACCTCGATTGTCTCGAGCGGGTCGGAAATGCCCTTCAGAGTGAGTTCCCCGAGCGCCCGACAGGCGTGGGGGTTGCGGCGACCGGCCATGGCCCGTACGACATCGGTGGCCAAGACCTGCCCTTTCTCACACGCGGCACAGAGCCTGGCCGCCTCGACGACCGGGTCTCCAAAATAGTCGTCGTCTTCGCGGGTTACCTCTCCCCCGCTGAGTCCAACCCGCAGGCCCACCGAGTGTGCACGATTCCGATTGTCGAGCTCCACACCTTGTTGCATGCCCACGGCACAGGCCAGGGCGGCTGACGCCGAACCGAACACGACCATGAGGCCGTCACCGAGGTTCTTGACCTCCCTGCCACCGGCCTCGGCGATCGACTGACGCAGTATCGAGAAGTGACCTCGACGGACTTCTTCAGCGGTGTCGGGTGACAATCGCTGTGACAACTCCGTCGAGCCCACCACATCGGTGAACAGGATCGTTGTGCTCTCGATGGCCATGAGACACCTCTGGCTCGGAAGAGACCAGGTTAGGCGAGGACTCGAACCGATTGCCGAGCCGCAGGAGCCAGCCCCAGAGGGAGGTCGACCACGTAATCGCTCACTCCACCGCCACCGGAACAAGCTCGAACTTCCCGACGTCGACCAGCCCCTTGTCAGTCAGGCGCAGGTCGGGAAGGACCGAGAGTCCCAGGAAGCTCATGTGCATGAACGGCGCGTGGATCGTCGTCCCGAGCGAGCGGGCGGCCTCGACGAGGCGATGGAGCCCGTCTGCCACTTCGTGGGCCGGGCGGTCGCTCATGAGGCCCCCGATGGGGAGCGGTAGTTCGGCCAGCACCGCACCCTGATCGTCGACGGCCACCTGGCCCCCGCCGATCTCCGCTAACCGGGCCACTGCGGCCGCCATGGCCACCGGTCCGGAGGGTGAGCGAGCGCCGACGACCATGCAGTTGTGCGCATCGTGGCCGACGGTCGACGCCAGTGCGCCCTTCGCCAGACCGAAGCCCTGCACCCAGCCCAGTCCGACGCGGCCCGTCTGCCGGTGCCGTTCGACCACGGCCAGGCGGGCGACGCCGAGGCGCGGGTCGGACGGATCGGTGACCAGGGACGAGGTGGTGAGCGACCCTTCGTGCACCCCGATGGTTCGCACCCGGGCGCCCGCAACCACGGCATCGCCGAAGGCGCTGGCGGGAGGTGGCGGTGAGAGATGCACGGAACGTCGCATGAAATCCGGGGGCGGGCTGTCGGACACCGCGCCGGGCACGACGGCACCGTCGCGGGCCACCAGCCGGCCGCGCTGGTACACGTGCGAGGGTCGGAACCCCGAGAGCGTGTCGAAGCAGAGAATGTCGGCTTGATAGCCCGGCCCGAGGGCGCCGAGCTCGGTGAAGCCGTGGTATTCGGCCGGGTTGAGCGTGGCCAGGACCAGGGCGTCTATTTCGCTCACCCCGGCCTCGACGGCCAGCTGCACGCAGTCATTGAGATGCCCCGACTCGAGCAACGTGTCGGGCTCACGATCGTCGCTGCAGAGAGCGACGTGGTCGGTGCCGTGAGCCAACACGGTGGGGATGAGGTCTCGGAGATTCTGACTGGCCGATCCCTGGCGGATGAAGATCCACATACCCTTGCGCCGCTTCTCCTCGGCCTCCGCGAGCTCGGTGCACTCGTGGTCGGACTCCACGCCCGCCGCGAGGTACGCATCGAGGAGGGCGCCCGAGAGTCCTGGGGCGTGACCGTCGACCCGGCGGCTACCGGCGGTAGCGATGCGGGCCAGCATCTCGGGATCACCGGCGATCACGCCGGGGAAGTTCATGACCTCGGCCACGCCGATGGCCGCGTACTCGTCGAGCAGTGTGGCGACATCGGCGGCGAACAGCTCGGCGCCCGGGCTCTCGAAGGGCGAAGCGGGTACGCAGCTACTGGCGCACACCCCGAAGGTGAACGGGAGCTGACGGGCCGCCGCGATGAGCGCGGCGACGCCGGGGATCCCGAACACGTTGGCCACCTCGTGCGGGTCGGCGGCCACGGCCGTCGTCCCCAGGGGCAACACAGTGCGGACGAACTCGTCGATCCACAACTTTGTCGACTCCAGGTGCATGTGGGCGTCGACGAGGCCGGCCGTCACCGCGGCGCCGTCGAGATCGACCACTTCGACGGCGTCCCGGGGGCCCCAACCGGCTACCACGCCATCGGCAATGGCCAGGTCGGTCGTCACCCACTCCCTCGTCGAGGGCGACAGGACACGCCCGCAGCGGAGAAGCAGATCCGCCGGTTCATCGCCCCGGGCGACCGCCAAGACGTGCGGTGACGAGGGGCGCGGGCCATGGAGCATGCTGGCGCCGTCCGGCTGTCCCGTCAAACCGAATTGGGCACGGCCGGACTGGGCACGGCCGATAGAGACCTGGTCCGCAGGTCGGCGTGGGAGTATCCCTCCATGGTGATCTTTCGCCCCATGACCGACGCGGATGTCGCCGGCGCGGTGCACGCGTTCGACAGCGGGTTTCTCGCCATGCGGGCCCGGTACGGCCTTCCGGTCACGGCCAGCTCGCTCCAGAACGATCGGCGGCGGCAGAACCGGACCCGGCATTTTCTGGCTACCGACCCGGGCGGGTCATGGGTGGCCGAGGACGACGGGGTCATTGTGGGGATGTCCCAGTCCTTCGTGCGCGAGGGCTACTGGGTGCTCTCCCAACTCGGTGCCGTGCCGGGCCGGCAAGGCCGCGGGCTCGGGCGTGAGCTTCTCCGGCTCGCCCATTCCCATGGCGACCCGCAGAGCCCGGGCACGATCCAGTGCTCCCGCGACCCCAAGGCCATGGCCCTCTACTTCAATCTGGGGTTCTCCCTCCATCCCGTGGTGGCCGCATGGGGCCCCTTACGCCCGGGAGCGGTGCAACGACCGGACGAGGTGGTGCGCTACGAGGGGGAGCGTGTCACCGACGCCCAGCTCGACGTCGTGGCGGGCATCGATCGGGCCGTGCGCGGGTCGGCTCGCCTGGTCGACATCGCGATGATGCTGTCCGAAGAGGGCAATCGCCTCCTGCTGCACGAGGATCAGGCCTACGCGGTGGCCAAGGACGATCGCATCGTCACGCTCGGTGCCCGCCAGGAGGCGTCGGCGGCACTCGTGCTGCGGGCCATGCTGGCCGAGGCTCCCGCCGGCGAGACCGTGGAGATCAACTGGCTGACGGCGGGCCAGCAGTGGGCCATCCGGGTCCTGATCGGGGCGGGCGTCGAGCTGCAGCCCTATGGCCCCGTCATGGTGCGCGGCATGCCGGGCCCGCCGACCCCGTATATCCCGAGCGGCGGCTACGGCTGAGGCAGGGTCCAGCGGTACCTGGTCCAGCCCGCCATGGGGCGGGCGCCGAGGCGCTGGTAGAAGTCGATGGCCTCTTCGTTCCACTCGAGGACCTCCCACTCCACCCGGCCCTCGGTGCGGGACCGCAGGTCGGCCATGAGCGTCCCGGCATGGCCCTGCCGGCGATGGGCCGGGCGGACATAGAGGTCCTCCAGCCAGATCCCGGACTTCCCCATGAAGGTGGAGAAGGTGCGGAACCACAGCGCGTGGCCGACGATGGAGCCGTCGTCGTCGACCGCCACCGTGTCGAACACGGTGGCACCCGGTTCGAACAACACCTTGCGCAGGTCCTCTTCGGTGCAGATGCACTGGTCGGACAGGCTCTCGAACGCCGCCAGCTCGCGCACCATGGCCAGCAGTTCGGCGAGGTCATCTTCGGTCGCCGGTCGGATCACCCCGTACGGGCCCGACTGGCCGCGGAGACGACGGCGGCGAGGGAGGCGTCGAGGATGGAGGAGTCCCGCCCGACGCCCCACCAGGTCGACCCGTCGGGCGCGGCGCACTCGACATAGGCCACGGCCGACGCGCCCGAACCTTCGGTGAGCGCGTGCTCTGAGTAGTCCTTCACCTCCAGAACAATACCGAGTTCGGCCCGCACCGCCGCAACCAGGGCATCGATCGGCCCGTTCCCCTCCCCGACGATGGTGCGGTGCTGCCCGTCGACGAGGAGCTGCGCGGTCACCGAGGTATGCCCCCCGCCGGTCGTCACCTCGCTGCCGACGAGGCGCAGGCCCGCGTCCTCGGGAAGGTAGGCCTCGGAGAACACGTTCCACATCTCGCCGGTGCCGATCACCGTGCCGCTGGCCTCGGTGATGGCCTGGACCTTCTTGGAGAACTCGATCTGCAGTCGGCGGGGGAGGTCGAGCCCGTGCTCGGTGTCCATCAGGTAGGCCACGCCGCCCTTGCCCGACTGGCTGTTCACCTGGATGATCGCCTCGTAGGTACGGCCGGTGTGCTTGGGGTCGATGGGCAGGTACGGCACAGCCCACTCGTCGTAGTCGTCCCCGATGGCCGCCATGCCCTTCTTGATGGCGTCCTGGTGCGAACCGGAGAAGGCCGTGTAGACCAGGTCGCCGGCGTAGGGATGGCGGGGGTGGACGGGGAGGCGGGTGGCGTACTCGGCCACCCGGCGTACCTTCTCTATGTCGCCGAAATCGAGGGTGGGGTCGATGCCCTGGGAGAAGAGGTTCATGGCCAGGGTCACGATGTCGACGTTGCCGGTCCGCTCCCCGTTGCCGAACAAGGTGCCCTCGACCCGATCCGCTCCGGCCAACACGGCCAGCTCGGCGGCGGCCACCGCGGTGCCCCGGTCGTTGTGCGGGTGCAGGCTCAGCACGACCGCGTCACGCTTCTTGATGGTGCGCCCGAACCACTCGATGACGTCGGCGTAGACATTGGGGCTGTACATCTCCACCGTGGCCGGGAGATTCAAGATGATCGGGCGGTCGGCCGTCGGCTCTATGACGTCCATGACCGCCTCGCAGATCTCCACGGCGAACTCCGGCTCTGTCCCGGTGAAACTTTCCGGTGAGTACTCGTAGCGGATTTCCGTGCCGGGAACGGCCTGCTCGAATTTCTTGCACAGGATGGCCGCGTTCACCGCGATGTCGATGATGCCCGCCTTGTCGAGTCCGAACACGACCCGGCGCTGCAGCTCCGAGACCGAGTTGTAGAAGTGCACGACGGCGCGCCGGGCACCGGTCAACGACTCGAATGTGCGCTCGATCAGCTCCTCGCGGCACTGGACCAGCACCTGGATCTCCACGTCGTCGGGGATCATCCCCTCGTCAATGATGAGCCGCTGGAAGTCGAAGTCGGTCTGGGAGGCCGATGGGAAGCCCACCTCGATCTCCTTGAACCCGACCGCCACCAACGTCTCGAACAGCGCCAGCTTGCGCTCGGAGTCCATCGGGTCGATGAGTGCTTGATTGCCGTCGCGCAGGTCGACGCTGGCCCAGCGCGGCGCCCGCGTGAATTGCCGGTCCGGCCACTCCCGATCCGCCAGCACGAGGGGGACGTGCGATCGGTACTTGTCGAAGTGCATGGGTGACGGATCACAGGGCAGGGCCAGGCGACCCCGCTCCCCGTCGTCACCACTCCCTTTCTGTCCCGTTGCCATGGCTCTTCCCTTTCCTCTCTGGTGCACCGGCGTCGATGCCGGCTGCTGTCGGCCCAACAAAAAACCTCCTGGCCGAGATGGCGCAGGAGGTTGCGAGCGAACGCGATGTGGCGTTCGCCGTCAGGTAAGCAGCAGGTTCGTCGTCGCGGCGTGCCTCATGATGGGCAAGATTCTCCCATCGGAGGCGCCGAACGTCAAGGCACGGGGTGGGTAGGCTCGGCGCATGCGTCGCCTGCTCACCTTTGCCGTCCGGGCCACCTTGGTGGTTGCGGTCCTCGCCGCGGTGCGGGCGGTCCTCTCGGACCGGGCCCCGCAACGCCCTCTTCACGGCAGCGAACCGGTCATCGGCAGCCTCGACACCTGGCCGAAGGTGCCTCGTCGCCCTACAGACTGACCCGGTGGATATCGAGGATCCCCTCGTCCCCCCGGAGCTGCGCCACCACGGCGTCGGGCGCGGAGGCCGTGGTCGAGATCACCATCATCGCCGTCGCCGCGGTGGGGCTCGGCCCGACGGCCATGGACGAGATGGAGATGTCGGCCGCGCCCAGCGCCGTACCCACGATGCCTATCATGCCCGGCCGGTCGTCGTTGCGCACGAGCAGCATGTGCGGCGATGGTGCCACCTCAACCAGGTGTTCGTCGACCATGACGATGCGCGGCTCGCTATGACGGCCGGCCGAGCTCAAGGTCCCGGAGACCGAGTGCGACTTCGAGCGCAATGTGATCAGCGACTTGTAGTCGCGTGAGGTGGCGGTCGAGGTCTCGCGGACCTCGAGTCCCCGCTCCTCGGCCAGCTGCGGCGCGTTGACATAGGAGACGGGTTCGTCCGTCGAGCCGCTGAAGACGCCCTTGAGGGCGGACAAGGTCAAGATTCCGGTGCTGACCGCGGCCAACTCGCCCTGGAACTCGATCTCCAGCCCGTCGGGCAACCCGTCATGGAGGCAGCCGAAGAAGCGGCCGAGCTGCTCGGCCAGGGGCATGAACGGGCGCACCACGTCGGAGACGTCGGTGGCGGCCACGTTGACGGCGTACGGCACGAAGTCGCCGGCCAACGCGAGCAGCACCTGCTCGGCGATGGTCACGCCGGCCTTGTCCTGCGCCTCCTCGGTCGATGCCCCGAGGTGCGGAGAGACGACCACCCCGGGGAGGGCGAAGAGGGGAGAGTCCGTGCAGGGCTCCTTGGCGAAGACGTCGAGACCCGCCCCGGCCACGATGCCGTCGCGGATGGCCTCGGCCAACGCCTCCTCGTCGACGATGCCCCCACGCGCCGTGTTGATGATGCGGATGCCGGGCTTGGCCTTGGCCAGGAGGTCGCGGCCGAACAGCCCGACGGTCTCGGGCGTCTTCGGGGTGTGGATGGAGACGAAGTCGGCCTCACCGACGAGCTCCTCGATGGTCACCAACCGCACCCCCATGGCCCGGGCCCGGTCGGGCGAGACGAAGGGGTCGAAGCCGATCAGCTCCATGCCGAAGGCATGGGCGCGCTGGGCGACCAGCGAGCCGGCCCGGCCCAACCCGACGACGCCGAGGACCTTGCCGTGGAGCTCGACGCCCTCCCACTTCGACCGCTCCCACCGACCGGCGACCAGCGAGGCGTGGGCCTGGGGGATGTTGCGGGCCTGGGCCAAGAGTAGGGCCATGGCCTGCTCGGCCACCGACAGGATGTTGGAGGTCGGGGCGTTGACCACCATGACGCCGCGGGCGGTGGCCGCCGTGACGTCGACATTGTCGAGCCCGACGCCGGCCCGGCCCACGACCACCAGGCTGGTGCCGGCCGCCAGGACCTCGGCCGTGACCTGGGTGGAGGAGCGGATGATGAGGGCGTGCGCCCCAACGATGGCGTCCAACAGCTCCTCGGGGCTCAATCCCTCCTGGACGTCGACCTCATGGCCGGCGCTCGCCAGCAAGGCCAGGCCGCTGTCGGCGATCTTTTCGGTTACCAGTACTCGTGCCACCGCAGTTGGTCTCCTCACTACCCCCCAAAGATCTCGTGCTCTTGCAGTTTCAGTCTCAGTCTTGTTCGGTCTTGTTCAGCCGTTTGCTTCGGCGAAGAAGCTGGCCAAACGGGAGACGCCCTCCACCAGGTCGTCGTCACCCAGCGCGTAGGACAGGCGGAAGAACCCCGGCGCACCGAAGGCTTCGCCCGGGACGACCGCGACCTTGGCCTCGTTGATGCACAGCTCGGCCAGTTCCGCGCTGCTCGACGGCCGCTGCCCCCGCAACGACTTGCCCAGCAGGCCCTTGACCGAAGGGAAGGCGTAGAACGCGCCCTCGGGCTCCACGCACACCACGCCGTCGATCTCGTTCAGCATGCGGGTGATGGTCACACGGCGGCGGTCGAAGGCGGCCCGCATCATGGCCACGTCGTCCAACCCGCCGGAGAGCGCGGCCAGCGCGGCGCGCTGGGACACGTTGGCGACGTTTGAGGTCTCGTGGCTCTGGATGTTCGTGGCGGCCGTGACGGCGTCGGCCGGGCCGATCAGCCACCCGACCCGCCATCCGGTCATGGCGTATGTCTTGGCCACGCCGTTGACCACGATGCACCGGTCGGCCAGCTCGGGCACCAGCACGGGCATCGAGTGGTGCTCGGCGCCGCCGTAGACGAGGTGCTCGTAGATCTCGTCGGTCAACACCCACAGGTCATGGTCGACTGCCCACTGCCCGATGGCGACGATCTCGTCCCGCGGGTAGACGGCCCCGGTGGGGTTCGACGGGGAGACGAACAGCAGTGCCTTGGTCCGGGGCGTGCGCGCCGCCTCGAGCTCTTCGACGGTGGAACGGAACCCGCTGCGCTCGTCGGACGACACGAACACGGGCACGCCCCCGGCCAGCGCGATCGACTCGGGATAGGTGGTCCAGAAGGGGGCGAGGACGATGACCTGGTCGCCCGGATCGCACAGCACGGCGAACGCGTTGGCGATGGCCTGCTTGCCCCCGTTGGTCACCAGCACCTGTTGCGCCGTTACCGGGTAGCCCGAGTCGCGCAGGGTCTTGGCCGCGATGGCCTCCCGCAAAGCGGGGATCCCCGCGGTCGGGGTGTAGCGGTGGTTGGCGGGGTCGCGGCAGGCCTCGACCGCCGCCTCGACGATGTAGGCCGGCGTCGGGAAGTCCGGCTCGCCCGCCCCGAAGCCAATGACGTGCTCCCCGGCGGCCTGCAGCGCCTTGGCCTTCGCATCGACCGCCAGCGTGGCCGACGGCGCCACGGCGGCGGCCCGTCGAGATATCCGTCGAAGTTGAGTTGGCGCGTCTGGAGCAGTTGTCACGGCTGCAATGATTCCATACGTGCCCGATACCCCAGACATCATCATTCCCGACGAGCTCAAGCCTTCAGACGGCCGCTTCGGCTCCGGCCCGTCCAAGGTCCGTCCCGCGCAGGTGGCCGCGTTGGCCGAGGTCACGACCACCTACCTCGGGACCAGCCACCGCCAGAAGACGGTGAAGTCGCAGGTCGGCCGGGTGCGTGCGGGCTTCCGGGAGTTGTTCTCCCTACCCGACGGCTACGAGGTCGTGCTCGGCAACGGGGGGACGACCTGCTTCTGGGACGCCGCCACCTTCGGGCTGATCGAAGAGCAGAGCCAGCATCTCAGCTTCGGCGAGTTCTCCTCCAAGTTCGCCACCTGCGCCGCCGCCGCCCCGCACCTCAAGGACCCCCAGATCATTGAGTCCGAGGTAGGGACCCACCCGTTGCCCGTGGCAGACGGCTCGGTCGATCTCTACGCCCTGACCCACAACGAGACCTCGACCGGGGTGGCCATGCCGATCCGGCGGCCGAAAGGCACCGCTCTCCCGGCCGCCGGGGGCGGCCTCGTCGCCGTGGACGGGACGTCGGGGGCCGGAGGGTTGCGGGTGGACGCGGCGGAATTCGACGCCTACTACCTGGCACCCCAGAAATGCTTCGCCAGTGACGGTGGCCTGTGGATCGCGCTGATGTCACCTGCGGCGCTCGAGCGCGTCGAGCGGATCTCGGCCTCCGGGCGTTGGGTCCCCGCCTTCTTGGACCTCAAGATCGCGGTCGACAACTCGGTGCTGGACCAGACCTACAACACGCCCGCTCTGGCCACCATCTACCTGTTGGCGGAGCAGCTGGACTGGATGAACTCCAACGGTGGACTGGAATGGACCGCCTCGCGCTGCGATCGCTCGGCCGAGATCCTCTACACCTGGGCCGAGCAGTCCGGGTTCGCCCGCCCCTTCGTGGAGAACCCGCAGCAGCGCAGCCACGTGGTGGGGACCATCGACTTCGTCGACGCGGTGGATGCCACGGCGGTGGCCGCGGTGTTGCGGGCCAACGGCATCGTCGACACCGAGCCCTACCGCAAACTGGGCCGGAACCAGCTGCGCGTCGCCATGTTCCCCGCCATCGAGCCCGACGACGTGGCGTCGCTGTGCGCCTGCATCAACCACGTGGTCGGCGCACTCGCCCAGTAGCGGTCCGGTCGGGAGGCCCGGGCGGAGCCGCTTCCCCCGCGCTCAGTCCCTCAGGCGGTACGGGCGGCGATACGCCGTAGCGGTGGGAGCGTGGGCGGTGGCTGCTGCCGCGGCGGGAGTTCGGTCAGCAGTTCCACGGTGGCGGCCGTCACCAGGCGCACCGCCCGCTCGAAGGCGTCCTCGGTCTTCGGCGACGTCGACTGCACGCCACTGACCTTGCGGACATACTGGCGCGCTGCCGCCTCGATCTCCTGGGGCGTGGCGCTGGGCTCGAGGCCCCTGAGTGTGGTGATGTTCCGGCACATGCCCGAAAGGCTAGGCCGGGTTGGCCAACGTGATGACGACGCCGCGGTCCCCGTACGGGATTCGCTTCCCCTTGGCGATACCGCCGATGGTGTTGAGCAGGTGCGTGACGTTGGTCACGAACCCGTATTTCGCCTTGATCTTGTCCACAATCGCCTCGTGTTCGGCCCCAGTCACCAGGCGCGCCATCCCCTCGAGGGGCGTCGTTCCGTCCTTGACCCGCCCGCGGGCATCACAGGGTTGCACGAGGACCCGGTCGGTGTGGGCCAGCCGCTTGGCCTTCCCGGAGCCCGAGCTGGTCCACATGCCGAAGGTGCCGCCGTCGAGAGGCACCACCCAGACCGGTGTCGCCACGCCGGTGTCGTCGCGGCGGAAGGTGGTGAGGAGGATGTACTTGCCGTCGCTCAGGGCCATGCCGAGGAAGGCTATCCCGGCCTTCAGCGGGCGAACGCCTCCGCGGCGCGCGTGACCGAGATGTTGCCCGAGACGCTGCGCACGGTGAGCACCACCTTGCGATCGCCAGCGGACTGGCGACCCGGGGCGTCGTTGAGCGGGATGTCGGAGTGCACCGTGCCTGACATCGCCTCGGCATCGACCTCGAGTGCGACCCCCCGGGCGATGCCCACCTCGACGGCTCCGGAAACCGTCCGCAGGTGGGCGTGGCCAGCCGCGAGGGAGAGCACCTGGACATCACCGGACACCGCGACGACCGAGAGATCGCCCGCCAAATCACCCAGGCGAACATCACCCGAGCTACACCGGACATCGACCCGGTCCCCCGCTGATCCCACCTCGACGTCTCCCGAAGCCGTTTTCACAGAGACCCTACCGTCCACCCTGGCGCTTCTGAGGTCGCCCGACGCCGTCTGGAGGCGCAGTTCTCCACCCACGGTCCCCACCTCCACGTCACCGCTGGCCGTTTTGGCATGCAGCTTCTCGATGTCGTCCGCCCTGATGTCGCCGCTGGCCGTCTTGACGTCCACCGCCCCGAGGGTTCCGTTCAGCTCCACCTGGGCCGACGCGGACTTCACGGCCACATCGCTCCCGGTCGGCACCTCCACGCGAACGGTCACCCCGTTGCGGCGGATGAATTTCATGCCGTGCAGGCGGGGGATCTTGACGATCACGTAGTCGCGTCCCCGGTTGGCCCGGCACTCGACGATGGCCGCCTCGACGAACTCCGCGGCACCGGGCGTATCCGGCTCGAGCAGAACCTGTGTCCCCTCACCCTCGCGTGCGGTGATGGCGACCAACCCCACCTCGTTCTCGACGATCACGTGCACCTTGCCACACGTGGGCAATGTCTTCTCCATTGCTGACTCCCTTCCCTTCAACTGTTCCCGTAGCCACGCAGGCGCGAGCCCGCCCGGCCGTTGCCATGCGAGGACATCGCCGCACCCCGCTCGAGGGTGCGCACGACCCAGCCGTTGACCGACAGCCCCTGGCGCGACGCGCTCTCCTCAACCCTGGTCTTGAGTTGGTCCGATAAGCGGAGGGTGATGCGAGCGGTCAGCTCGGCATCGCTTTCGGGGGTCGGCGGGTCATCGTCGACATAGACGAGCTCGACGTCGTCGCCGCCGACATGGAGCTCGACGCGGCCATGGGGCAGTTCACGCGCCAACTCCCCTGCCGCCTCGGACAACAGGTCCAAGATCCGGCTCGGCAGCGATCGGGCCAGGACGGCCGCGATGCGCTCGGCCAGGTCTGCCACTTGGGCGTCGCCGAGCTCGCCGACAGCCGTCACGTCCGACAGGAGGCCGTCCACGACCAATGACATCTTCATGCTGTCATTATGACAGCATGGTGACATCATCGCAAGCCATCCGAGGAAAGGTCCTCTGATCAGGAGCGCAGGCCGGGCGGCCCGGGCGGGTCAGCCTC
>CAWFTV010000010.1:0-102898 GCA_963818915.1 uncultured Acidimicrobiaceae bacterium
GTATCGGGACCATAGAACGTCCACCCCCGCCCTATCGGCCTCTTGCGTGGTCGGCCCCGCGTTTTGACTCTGCACCACCACGGCGATGACACTCCTTCCTCCGGTCGTACCATCGAGCGGTACCTGAGTCGTTCAACCACGAACAGCCAAACCGTGGACAGTGCCAGGTCAAGGCGTATTATCGCAGCCGTAAAACTGGAGTGCAATAGCAGGTTGCAGGTATTCGGGCCGAGTTAATCTCCAGGAAACGAAAAGTGCGGACACTCGATGTCGCCGAGGTCCGTCCAGCAAACAAAAAGCGAATAAAAGCAATGACAGGAGAGCGACGCGAGCACGAAATAGGCTTCAAAGTTCCGCAAAGCGCCCGACGCCGTATCAGCTCATTGACCCTCGTCCCCTATATTTTTTTGGCCGGCTGACAAGGTTCTTCTAGTCCCAGGTTAGCTAGACGCTAAGGCCCCGGACACTAGCTTGGGCACGGGCTTTCGACCGGCTGGCAAAAGGCTGAGCGGCGTGAGCAGCCGACATCGGGCTCGACTACATGGCCAGGGAAGCCACCGTGCCGGTACGCCATGACCGACTGGCCGCCTCGACTATTTCCGCCGTGATCACGGCGTCGGCGATATCCACGGGGGGCGGACCCCCCTCAAGGAGCAGCGTTGCCATTGCGGCGTAGAACAGCTGGTAGGACCCGGCCAGGGTGGGCACCTCGTCACGCTCGGTTCCGCGAGACGATGTGGCCCCACGAGGACCGGGGCTCTTCGCCCCAATGGGGCTCGCTCGGGGAGTGTCCGTCCGAAAGGCTCGCCTCTTGGGTGTCCATGCCCCACTTCACATACGCGGCCGAATCACCGAGCAGGCGAAAACGCGGACCAAGGTCCGCGGCGACCGCACTCATCCAGAGGTGCACCGTCGGGCCGTCCAGGTAGTGGAGGGCGACGAAGACGTCGTCGTCCACTCCGCTCGAGGGGCGACGCGTCGCCACCTCGCCGTAGACGCCTTGCGGTCGGCCGAACAGCACGACGGCCTGGTCGATGAGGTGGCTTCCCAGGTCGAACAGTATCCCGGTGCCGGCGCCTGGTTGCCCGTCGTTCTTCCAGGCCCGTCTCGGGTCGAGCGAGACCTGCGGCTGCCAGCGCTCGAAGCGTGATTCGAATGTGTGCAGCTCCCCCAGCACGTCGCGCTGCAGGAGGTCCACGACGGTGCGGAAGTCGCCGTCCCAGCGCCGGTTCTGGAAGGGCACCAGCCATGTGTCCCGTTCCTCCGCAATCGTGGCCAGCCGGCGCGTCTGGGCTGCCGACGGGGTGACCGGCTTGTCGACCACGACCGGCTTGCCCTGTGAGAGCACCGCCTCGGCGAGACCGGCATGGGTGGCGTTCGGCGTCGACACGACGACGAGATCCACCTCGTCGAGCCGGTCCAAAAGGTCCTCGGGGCGCCCGAGGACCTCGGTACCCGGGTAGCGGGAGAGGACCTCGCGCCGGCGCCCGTCGTCAGTGGTGACCACTGCGGCCAGGTCGAGTCTGGGATCGGCGGCGATGAAGGGCGCGTGGAACAGCGCCCCGCCCGTTCCGTACCCGATAAGCGCAACTCTGACCTGGTTCTGGCGTGGGCCCACGGCGCTCCTCCCTGGGGGCTTCCTCATCATGACGGGTCATGCTCACCCCGTCTACCAGCAAGGGAGGGGAGCCCGGCCGCTACCATCCCACGGAGTGGAGACCCGCTCCGGCACCCCCGCCGTTCGTCCTGCCACCCCGGCGGACGTTCCACTCCATCACCGACATGCTGGTGCGGGCGTTCGACGACGATCCGGTGTCGAAGTTCATGTTCGCCGGGCCACGCCGCCGGCACCGTGGCCTCCACTCCTTCTTCACCTCCGAGCTCCGGCACACCTACCTGCCGCAGGGTCACGTGTACGTGACGGAGGATCTCTGCGGCGCGGCACTGTGGGGCCCGCCCGGCCGGGTTCGGCATCCTGTGCTCGAGTTGCTCCAGCTCTTGCCCACTGCTCCGTTTCTCCTCAGCCCACACACGATCAGCGCACTGAAACTGCTGTTCACGGTGGAGGGGCTCCACCCGACCGAGCCGCACTGGTACCTCTTCACGCTGGGCACGGCACCCGAGAGGCAGGGTCAGGGGGTGGGATCAGCGCTGTTGCGGGCGATGCTCACGCAGATCGACGAGGCCGGAGAGCCCGCCTACCTCGAGTCCTCGAAGGAGAGGAACGTTCCGCTCTATGCCCGCTTCGGCTTCGAGGTGGTCCACCAGATCCCCTCGAAGTCCGGGAGCCCTCCGATCTGGCGCATGTGGCGCGAGCCGCGGATCCCGGCGTTCTGATCGGCGCGGCCCGGGCTGCTCGCTCAGTCTGCGAGATACGCCCGGGCGACCGTGAGGGCCAGCGCCCCGAGCGGCGAACTCGCCCGCAGTGAGGTGTCCTCGGCTCGGCGGCGCCTGGTCACCACCCGGCACCATTCACCGGCGGCGCCCGAGATGACGTCGACGCTTGCGGGCGGCCCGTAGCGCCATCGCGTTCCGTCGGGGGCCCGGAGGTCGAGCGCGATATTGCGCACGTCGCCGGGGGGTTGGTCTCCGGTGAGACTGAAGGCGTAGGGGAGGGCCCGCAAGCCGAGTCCCGCGATCCTCCGAAGTCGATCGGTGTCCACCGGTTCGACGTCCAAGGCGGCAAAGCAGTCGAGGCCATGGGCCCACGTCTCCATCAGGCGCGCCTCTGCGAACGACCGCGCGCTCATCGGACCGGCTCCCCAGATCACGCGGTCCCGGTCGCCGAGTGGGGTGAGCGCAGCCAGCGTGTCCGCCCGGGCGGTGCGCCACGCTTCCAGGAGGGCCACCGGCTCGGTGTCGGGCATGGTCAGTCCCGGGGCCCGGCCTCCAAAGACTTCGCTGCTCCGCCCCGCCACCGCCAGCGCGGCCGCCCGTTCGCTCACGGCGAGGTGCCAGACCTGGTCGGCGATGGTCCAACCCGGAGCCGGGGTGGGTCGAACCCACTCGATCGCAGGGAGTGGGGCGAGCAGCCGGTCGAGCGAGGCCTGCTCATCGGCCAGATCGGCGAGAAGGAGCGGATCGATACGCACGATCCTAGAGGTGGATCGGCGTGACTCCCACCGCAGTCCTATGGTGGGCGCGATGCCGTTGCCTCGACCCCTCGAAGGGGTGCGCGTCCTGGACCTGTCGCAGATCATTGCCGGGCCGGCGTGTGGCCGGGTCCTGGCGGACCTGGGTGCCGAGGTCATGAAGATCGAATCGCCCGGCGGCGATCTCTGCCGCACCGTACCGCCGATCGTCAACGGCATCGGTGCCCTGTACGCGCAGATGAACGCCGGAAAGCGCCATGTGTGTGCAGACATCCGCACGGCCGCGGGAGCGGAGTTGGTCGCCCGCATGGCGGAGCGGTGTGACGTCCTCATCGAGAACTTCCGGCCCGGTGCCCTCACCGGGCGCGGCCTCGGGTATGCGGCATTGTCAGCGCGGAATCCACGGCTCGTGTACCTCTCCATCAGTGGTTTCGGTCAGACGGGTGTCTGGTCGGAACGGCGCGCCCATGCGCCCCTCCTGCACGCGGAAGGCGGCACCATCGAAGCGGCGGCGCGCTTGCGCGGGCAGACACCGGTGCCCGAAGTCCACCAGCACGCCGACCTCTACAGCGGGTATTTCGGCGTCAGCGCCGTATGTGCCGCGTTGTACCAGCGGGAACGCACCGGAGCCGGCCAGCATCTCGACGTGGCGCTGGCCGAGGTTCTCCTCTACGCCAGCGATCAGGTGGTGATGGATCTGCTCCACTACGACGGACCGCGTGAGTTCGACACCTGGACCTATCCGGTCGTGACGCTGGCCAACGGGGAGACCGTCTGTCTTGTCGGCAATCCATTGCGCCTGTACGGGCGATGGATGACAGCGCTGGGAGCGGAACCGGGCGCGCCCCCGGCGGACGAGCACACGGCAAGCGAGAAGGTCGCGGCGGCTGTTCGTCGCTTTGCGGATGCCGCCGCCGTCCAGGCTGCGCTGGCGGCCGACGGTCTGGTCTGCACCGTCGTGCAGCCCGCCACCGCGCTGCTGGCCTCGGAGTGGGCAGCGGAGCGCGAGGTCCTGGGCACGGCCGCCCCCGGCGTGCGCGCCCCGCGTCGCCCTGGCGTTCATCGGCGGCGGAAATCAGGATCGCCGGCCCCGCGACCGTCATCGGGGCCGACACCCGCGGCGTCCTGCGGGACCTTCTCCAGTTGGACGAGCTCGAGATCGACGCCCTGGCGGCGTCGGGCGTCATCCGAGCCGATGGGGTATGAGGCGCACTCCCCTCACGCCCGTGCTCCACGGTGCGGGACCACCAGCGTTTGGCGGTCAGTAACCGCCTGCGTTCAACCGTGTGCGGGGGCCTGCCAGGGCCGCGTCCGGCGTCACGACAGTCCAATGCGCGCATCACAGCGGGCTCCCGCCAAGTCTCTCGCTGCCCACGTCCCGCACAAAAACGTCAACTGCCTCTTCGGGATCGTCCACTGCGCCTTCTTCATCGTCCCCGGGGTCGAGTGCAGTCGACGGCACGTATCACGTCAGCGCGGGTTCGGAAGCGGGTTACCGGGTATCGGAAGTCCTGGTCGGTCAGCATGCAACCGCCGTCGGGCGGACGTCGAAAATCTGGGGGTCGATCACGATCGCCAACGGCGAGGTCACGTCGGGGACCTTCACCGTTGACATGGCGAGTGTCGTCAGCGACCAGAGCCAGCGCAACGCGCAGTTCGACGGCCGGATTATGGACGTGGCCAAGTACCCCACCGCCACGTTGACGCTGACCGCCCCCGTTGACCTCGGAACCGCACCTGCCGTCGGCGCCGAGGCCACGTACCACGCGTCAGGAACCCTGGACATGCACGGGGTCAGCCAGGAGGTGAGCTTCTCGCTGACCACCGAGCACACGGCCGACGGGATCTATGCGCTGGCCGACCTCCCGATCGCGTTCGCACGTTGGAACATTGCCAACCCGAGCCTGGGCGGCTTCGTCACCACCGCCGACTCGGGCACGCTCGAAGTTCTCGTGTACCTCACAACAGGGACCGGGAATCCCACCGTCTCGGGGTCAGGTTCGTCGTCCACCAACAGTGGCGGCGGTGGGGGACCGGTCACCGTTCCGAGTACTACCGTTCCGAAGATCACCATCCCCAACGGGTGAGGGGCGGTTGGGCAGGCCGGCTCCCGAAGCCCCAGCATTGGGTATCAGGTCACTGTGCCCTTTGTCTGGGTCAGGGTGATCGCCCGCTTGGGGCAGTCCCGCACCGCGCGCCTGGCCATGGCCATCAGGTCGGCCGGTACGGGACGCCCATCGACGATGGGGTAGCCCCATTCATCGAGGACCATGGCCTCGGGTAGGAGCTCGGCGCAATAGCCGTAGGCGTCGCACGCGACGGGATCGATGGAGATGCGCACCGTCGTCATGTCACAGCGCGATCGATTGGGGGAACGGAAGGGCGGAGGGTTTGCGCCACTGCGCACACGGTTCACCTCGGTCGTGGGCCGACACGTCGTGGCCGAAGACGACCAGGGCACTGCGGACCATGCTGACGGCGCCGTCGGGATGTCGGCAGGCACCCCGGCCGTTCACCTCGCCGAGTCGGCGCTCGAGGCGCGACATGAGGCCTTTATCTCCCTGTCCCCGAGCGAGAAGAGCAAGGTCGTCGGCAATTGCCGGAAGCCCGAAGACACATGGCCCGCATTGCCCGGCGCTTTGACCGGCGAGGTAGCGGGCGATACGAGCTGTCTCTGCCACTCCGCAGGAGTGCTCCCCCAGGACGGCGATCACGCCGACGCCGGCGGAGGCGCCGATAGTGCGCAGCGATAGGGAGGCGTAGGGCATATCGAAGTGCTCGGGTCCCACCCAGTTGCCGCCGTACCCCCCGACAAGGAACGCCTGAGCCGGCTCGACGGGGGTCCCTCGCCCGGCGATCTCCCAGAGAGGAGTCCCCCGATCGACCTCGACCACCCCTGGCTGCGCCACCGCACCGCTGACGGTCACGAGTGACGTACCGGGTTCTTCGGCCAGGCCACGGGCCAAGAACCCCTCGGGGCCGTGGCGGGCGATGAGGGCGATGTGCGCCAGCGTCTCGGCGTTGTGCAAGAGGACCGGTCGCTTCCCGATACGCAACGGCGTGCCCTTATCCGGCCGGAAGAAGGGGAGCGCACGCTGGGCGTCGATCCAGCTCACGAGGGCCGACTCCTCGCCGGCCACGAAGCGATCCGGCGGCCGGACGACGAGCTCGCTCACACGGGCGTACTGCGCCGCGCTGCGCTCGTCTATGGCGTGCTGCACGGCCGCCGCGACGCCATCCCGACCCACCGGGATGCACACCACTATCCGGCGTGCCCGGCACATGGCGGCGAGAAATTGTGCGCCATCGAGCACGAGGTGCGGAGCCCGGGAGAGGAGCACCTTGTCCTTGTCGCTCGCGGGCTCGCCCTCCATGGCGTTGACCACGAGCGTTCCACCGTGACCGTGTGAGCTGACCATGGCCAGTTTTGCGGCAGAGGGAAACCCCCCGCCTCCCCGGCCCGTCAGCCCGGAGGATTCGAGGCTGGCGGTGAGGGCTCCCTGCCACGATTCATGGCGCCCCATGGCAACGGCGAGCGTGCCATGGGCTTCGATGTGTCCGGCCAGGTCAATCGGATGACCGAGAAGGTGGTGCACCGCGTTGTGCGCTGGCGCCTGGCATACGTCATTGCCCATGTTGGGCTCCCTTCGCTGATGAGGTCACCAGTTGCCGACCGACCAGGGTGCTCTCGGCTCTGGCCGCCGAAAGTGCAGCTGCCCGCCGGGTGGTGACGCGTACCCTCCGCAGCAGGGCAAGGCCGACGGAGAGAATGCACGCCGCCCCCAGAGCTATGACCCAGGGCTCTCCCGAATCGGTTCCCAGGCCGAAGGTATGTGCCAATGCGATGGGCCAGCAGCCATAGGCCATCCAATGGATGCCGCGCCACGTCCCTGGCTTCATGTGAGGACGCAACAGGCTCGAGACGAACACGGCCGCCATGAGGTCGACGGCGACGGTGCCCATGCCGACCCAGAACCGGCTGTATGACGAGGTGAAGGGCACCAGTATCGCGGCCCATCCGATGTGCACGTACGTGTCGAGAATGCTGGTCGCTATGTGAATGGCAAGAAAGACCATTGACATCATCGAGACCCGGCGATGGAGTTCTTGGTGAGCAAAACCCGGCCAATGGCGCGCCCGGGCCCGTGCCGTCGTGGTCAGTCCGAGGACCATGGTCAACGTGAGCAGGACGAGCGCGACGATCCCGCTCGCCCGGGTGACGTACCAAAAGACGGTCGAGTTCACGGAGTCACATCACAAGGGTGATCGAGGGTCGTGGTGTCCGTCATCGGGAGGTGCCTCCGGACGTCACAACCTGTCGGGTCGTCGTGGTGGTGGGAGGTGACGTCGTGGTCGTCGTCGTCGTGGTCTCGGACCCGGCAGATGACTCGGTGGTTGTCGTCGGAGCCGACGTTGTTGGCGTCGTCGTGGAGGTCGATCGGATCGAGGTCGAGGTACTCCCTGTGGTGGTGCTCACCGCCGAGCTGGCTCCCGGGTGCTCCTTTGCCACCACGACGCCGATGAGCGCAGTGGCACCCGCGGCCCCCACGATCGAGGCGCGGGTCAGGTACCGTACGAGTGCGTTGGCCCGTCGCCTTACTTCGGGCGAGTCGTGATCGTGAGGGTGCCTCATCGGGGCCGCTGGCCCGGTGTCGTGGTCACCCGTCCATCAAAGGACGTGAGAATCCGGTCGGCCTCAAAGGCCGCTGTGGGCCGTCTGTGAAGTATCAGTCCGAGGTTGCATGCACATTCGAACCTTATGAAGTGAGACGTACGCCAGCATGAAGTGGGCGAGCCTCCCACCAACCGGGGTTCCAACTGTTGGTTCTCGTGCCTGCGGCGACGGAGGCCCCAGACCGAGCCGGTACCATCTGTGCGTGCCGGCGATCGCGAGCGTACGTACTCATCCCTCCCCTAGTGACCCGTCGGAAGGATCGGCCGAGTTGCGGCCGAAGGGTGTCACCACCGTCCACTCACGGTGACGGCTACCACCAAAACGGGTGCGGCGCTCCCGGCGAGTGGGCCGACTCGCGCCCACTGGTGGACCCTGGTCATCATCGCCGGTGCCCAGCTCATGGTGGTCCTCGACACGACGATCATGATCATCGCGTTGCCGTCGGCCCAGCGCTCATTGGGCTTCTCCAACGCCGACCGGCAGTGGGTCGTGACCGCCTACACCCTGGCCTTCGGCGGACTGCTCCTCTTGGGCGGACGCATCAGCGACATGATCGGCCCCAAACGGACGCTCCTGATCGGGGTGATCGGTTTTGCGCTGGCCTCGGCCGTCGGGGGCGCCTCCCAGTCCACCGCCATGTTGATCGGAGCCAGGGGACTGCAGGGAATGTTCGGGGCCCTCTTGGCCCCATCGGTGCTCTCCCTCCTCACCACCACCTTCACCGACCCCCGGGAGCGGGGGCGCGCCTTTGGGATCTATGCCTCCATCGCGATATCCGGGGCGGCATTCGGCCTCATCCTCGGCGGCCTCCTGACGCAATACCTCAGCTGGCGCTGGTGTCTCTACGTCAATCTGCCCATTGCCGGCCTGGTGGTTCTGGGGGCCACCACCATGATCCCGAGCCGTACCGGGAACGCGGGGATCCGGTTGGACATCCCAGGCGCCATCCTCGGATGCGGCGGGTTGGTCTCCATCGTTTACGCGCTCGGCGAGGCGGCCGCTGACGGGTGGCACTCAGCGGGGGTGGTCGGACCTCTGGTCGGCGGAATCCTGCTTCTCGTCTGCTTCGTCATCTGGCAGGCGAAGGGCCCGAACCCGCTGCTCCCCTTGCGTATCCTCAAGAACCGCAATCGGGCCGGATCATTTCTCACGATCATGCTCGCACAGATCGGCCTCTTCGGAACCTTCCTGTTCCTCACCTATCTGCTCCAGACCGTCGACCATTTCTCGCCGGTCGAGACCGGCCTGGCCTTCTTGCCGCTCATGGCGGCCAACGGATTGGCGGCGACACAGTTGGCCAGCCGGCTCATGCCCCATGTGCGAACCCGACTGTTGGTCATCCCCGGGCTGCTTGCCGGTGCCCTGGGAGTGGGACTCCTCACTCGTTTGCATCCAGGCGCTCCCTACGCCACCTACGTGCTTCCCGCCGAGATCCTCTTGGGTCTCGGCTTCGGAATCGCCCTGGTGCCCTGCATCAGTACCGCCACCAACAATGCCGATCCCCGTGATGTGGGCATCACGTCCGCCATGACCAACACCTCGCAGCAGATCGGCGCATCCATTGGGACGGCGTTGCTCAACACCATCGCGGCGACCGCGACCGCGAGCTATCTCGCCCTGCATGCCAACACCGACCGCGCCGTCGCCGCGGCCACCGTGCACGGTTACGTCGTGGCCAGCAAATGGGCCGCCGGGGCCCTCGTTCTCGCCGCCATCGTCGGTGGAGTGATGATCGATGCGCATCCTGGACGCGAGCGGGCGGAGCTCGAGCAGGAGAACGTGACGATCGAGCTGTGAGTCAGATGAGAGGTGCCGGGCTGAGGGTGCGACCCTGAATCCGGTGGCAGTCCGAGTAGCCTTTGCCATCTCGTCACCGCCTCATACGGTCCCGTTTCGCCCTTTTCTCTTGGCGCGCGTCCCGTCCCCGATCCGAATTGGAGAATGCCGTGCCCATGCCGCGAAGTGCCTTGCCCGCCGTGGCCGTCGCCCTTGTCGTTGTGCTCACCGGACTGGGCGGGATCACTGCCGGGGCGAGCACCCCTTCGGCGAAGTCGCTCGCCAAGGACCTCATGACAACGTCCTATGCCAAGACGGCTGGCTTCACCGCAGTGGCAGAGAAGGTCAGCACCAGTGCCAAGACGGGCGTGAAGTCCTGCCCCGATGGGGCGCAGGAGGCGTTCGAGAACACTTCGAACCAAACCGGCGTGATCGCTGAGATCTCTGCGCTGCCAGAGCAAGAAGGCCGCCGCAGCACTCCTCACCAGCATCGAGGCGGAAGGGGCGAAGTCGTCGTCGCCACCGAAACAACTCGGCTCCACGGCCGTCGAGCGCAGCAGTACCGGACCGGTGTACACGATCTACTGGCGACAGGGCGATGTCTTTGCCTTCGTGGGTCTGGAGACGCAGATTCCCGCCAGCAGCTCCGCCAGCACGACAACGACCACCGCGCCTGCCCCTCCCATCACCGCGGCCGAGCAGAAGGTTCTCTCTGGCGCGGCGGAGAATCAGTTCAAGCAAGTGGGGTGAGCATCGAGCGGGCCAGGAACAGCTCTCAGCTCGACGACGTGCCCAGCGTATAGCCGCGGGAGACCATGCCGGCCGTGGCGACGTCGGTCGGATAGGTCCGCATGGCGCGAAAGAGGAAGAGGGCGCTCGCGCCGAGCGGCAGGAGCATGATCACAAAGGTCCAGCGCAGCCCTGAGGTGGGATGACCACCACTGAGTAGGTCCGAGAACGCGCCGAACAGTAGCGGCGCCAGCGCCTGCGCGCCGGAACGGATGAAGGTGCGGATGCCTTCGGCCCGGCCCCACAGTGCGGGAGGCATGATGTCGAGGCGCGCCGCGTCGATGGGCGGGTTCTGCGCGGACAGGGCAAAGCTGGCAAAGAAGATGTACGGCAGTGCGGTCAGCGAGCTGTGGGTGACCAGGGCCGGGATGAACAGCAGGACCGTGGCGACCGCGGCGAAGGCGGGGACCTGAATCCGGCCTTTCAAGTGCCCGTTACGGAGGAGCCGGTCGCTCAACGGTCCTGCCACGAGTACCCCGGCGGCCGCACCCCCGCCCACCAGCAACATGAGGAGGTTGGCCAGGACCTGGCTGACGCCGTACTCCCCGTGGACGAACTCCACCCCGAAGGTCTGCACGCCGGACAAGAAGTAGTAGCCGCAGGCCCCGGAGATGATGAGCGCGACGTTGGTGCGGACGCACAGCACGTAGCGGACAGCCGACAAGAAGCCCATGTGTTCGACCGGCTCCATTTCGAGCAAACGACGATCGGGTCTCACGTGTTGCTCCTGGGCCAGCCGCTGGGCGTCGGTCAAGATGTCCTGGGGCGCCTCGGATACGGCATCCTCGGGCACGGCTGCCGGATAGGCGGAGTCGGCGACGAGCACTCCCTGACCGCCTCGCAGCGGCTCGGGCAGATGGAAGAGCAAGTACCCCAGGAAGAAGGCGGGAACGGCCAGTATTCCGAAGGCCAATCGCCACGAGAGGGCGGCGATGTCCCCCGTCACCGCGAACCCCAGGCCGGCTCCTATCAGCTCGCCGGTCAGGATGAAACTGTAGATCCGCCCGCGTTCTCGACTCTGGAAGTAGTCGCCGACGAGCGATGCCACTATGGGGCCGGCGGCCGCGGTGACGACGCCAAGTGCGAGACGGGTCAGCAGCAGCTCTCCGAATGAATGCGCAGTCGCACTCCAGAGCATGGCCAGGCCCCAGAACAGGACGGTCACCGCCAACGTCCTGACCCGGTTGACCCTGTCGGCCAGGATTCCGAAGGGGAGGGCGGCCACCGCGCCCACTAACGAGCTGACTCCTACAAGCAGCCCGATGTCGGTGTTGTCGATATGGAGGTGCTGCCGGAGCTCAATGGCCGAGGCGCCCACCGTGGCGGCGTCCGCGCTGCTCAAGGCGAGTACGCCGGCCAGTATGACGACGACGGTGGTGCGAGCAGATCCACCGAGCGCGACGGTCAGCCGTGACCGGGCGGCATTGCCGCCGGAGCGGGCCGCATTGCCGCCGAGGCGAGCGATTCGAGCGACGCCACGGCGCGGCGGGTTTCCCGGCAGGCCGGGGGGTCCCGTCATCTAGTGATGAAGCTGCCCTGTCACGGGTCAAGCCTAGGGGATCGAGTCCCTCCTTTCAGCCTGTTCAGCGGGTTACGGCGCAGGCTGATCCTGTGGCCTTTCCTCGTGCGTGGCGATCGGGCCGGCCGCAGTCGCCAGCATCACGGAGTTGGGGATCTTGAGGATGCCGTCGTCGGTGTGGACCGTGACGTAGGTGAGGCTGACGCCCAGCACGGTGGCGTCGAAAATCCCGCCGAGCGCGCCCGAGCGGATTCGGATGCGTTCGCCGACCGAGAACGGTTTCGCCAGGAGCAGGACCATGGAAGCGAAGACGTTGCTGAGACTCTGCTGAGCGGCAATCCCGAGAATGACACCGGCCAGGCCGGCACCGACAAGGAGATGGTCGATCGAGACATCGAGCAGCCCGAGTTCGGCACAGAAGATGATCACGTACCCGACCCCGGTGGTCACGAGCCGGACGGCGGCACCGGCGGCCGGGATGGTACGCCTCGCCACCAGGTGGCCGAGCCCGGCACCGACGCGCCGTGTGGCGATGACGCCGAAGACTAAGAAGACGGCGGCCGAGCTCCATACGACAACCCGTGGGCGGACTGCCGTTCCATGAACACTCCCGAATGCGCTGCCGACGACGAGTGCCGCCACGGCGACGAGTCCGGCTGGAATAGCCACCTTCCAGTCGTTCTGGCGGGCCCGGGAAATGGCCGCAACGGTCTTTTGCCGGTGCGGCAACGTCGACCTCTTGTTCATGTCGCGCCGGGTCCGCAACAGCCAGGCCACAGAGCGGGGATCGTCCCGTTGCACGCGCCCAGCTTTGCAGGCGGGCGCCGGCGGTCACCGGATCCCCCGCCTTACAATTTCAACGGGTGTTTCGGACCACGACGAGAAGGGCGGTCCTCGCTGCTGCCTCGACCGTCACTAGGCCAGGCCGCGTGCTTCTTCGACCCGGTACTTCCACGCGAGCGCCAAACCCAAGACGATGGTGTAGGCGCCCAGGACGAGCCAGTTGGCGGCGCTGAGGGTATGGCTGGCCAAGAGATCCAATGCCAGCGCGGCATGATGAAAACTCGGGAGAGCCTGTGCAGCCGACTGGAGGGCCTGAGGCATCTGGCTCACCGGATTGAAGAGACCGCCGAAATAGCCCAGGACGAACATCAGCGCGGTCACGACCGGGTACGCGGTCTCGGCGTGGACCATGAACCCCACGAAGACGCCCAGCACCGCGAACGGGATCGCCGTGAGCCACAGCAAGACCGTGAGCCCGATCCACTGACCGATTCCGAGCCGTACGCCGCCGAAGGTGAACCCGACCAGTTCGACTAGAATCAACACCGGCAGCACGACCAACATGGACGCGGTCACCTTGGTCGCCACATAGGACCACGCGGGCATGGGTGTGACCCTGAGCTGGCGGGCCCAGCCGGTGGAGCGTTCCGTGGCCAGACGGCTTCCACCGGCATTGAGCGCGGCGACGAGCGCGCCGAATGTGCACATGGAGACCATGAGGTAGACGTTCCAGGGCACGGTGCCGTCGATTATCTCGCCTGAGCGGCGTTCGCCCAAGAACAGCATGTAGAACACGACCGGAAAGCCCACGGTGATGGCGAGGAACTTCCAGCTTCGCAACAGGCGGACGAGCTCGAAGCGGACGAAGGCAAAGAGGGCGCTCACGAAGTCACATCGTCATCGGGGCTCCGTTTGCGCTCCGTCAGTGCGATAAAGGCATCCTCCAGGCACGGCGCCGGTTACCTCCAGGTCCCGGAAGGCGACGTTGCTGCGGACGAGGTCCCGTGCCGTGGCGTCGGCGTCGAGCGAAACGAGCGTCACACCGAAGCCGCAGATCTCGACGTCGGTGACGCCCTCCAGCCGGTCATAGCGTTCCGGCTCGGGCTTGGACACCACGAAACGCAGGTGGCGGGCGGCCACCGCGGCCTTGAGTGTGGCACCGGGCCCGTCGGCGACCACTCGGCCATGGTTGATCACGATGACCCGGTCGGCGATCTGATCGGCTTCTTCGAGGTGGTGGGTGGCGAACACGATGGTCCGGCCCTCCTGGCCGAACTGGCGCATCATGCGCCAAAACGTCCGACGACCGTCAACGTCCATGGCCACGGTGGGCTCGTCCAGGAAGACCAGTTCAGGATCGCCGGCGATGGCCAGGGCAAAGCGGACCCGCTGGGCTTCGCCTCCGGAGAGCTGGTTGGTGCGGGAGCCGAGCAGAGCTCCGATGCCGGCGCGCTCGACCGTGGTCTCGAAAGGGGCTGGCCGGCGGTAGAGCCGCCGGACGAGGGCGAGGGCCTCGCTCACTCTCACTCCAGGCGGAAGTCCGCTGCCCGAGCCGGTCTGGAGCATGGCTCCGACCCTTCCCTGGGACACGGCGTTCCGCGGGGTGGTCCCCAGGACCTCGACCGTTCCCTCGTGGGGTTTGAGGAGGCCCAGCAAGAGGGAGATGGTGGTGGACTTCCCGGCGCCGTTCGGGCCCAGAAGGGCCAGGGTCTCCCCGCGGCGGACGTGGATGTCCAGGTGATCGAGAGCGAGGCGCCGGCCGTAACGGCGTACGACCCCGTCGAAGCGAAGGGCCACGTCGCCTTCCGGCGAACCGTCACCCTGCGAGCCGGCGCCGCTCGAGGGCGAGAGGGAGCCGTTTCGGGCAGTAGTGAGATCGTGCGTTAGTTGAACGTTCGACAAGAGGGAGGGCACCAGGGTTGGTTCGGCCCGTACACAGTGAGCACCTTAGGCCGATCGGTCGCCGAGACGTATGGCACCCCTTGGGTCCCGGATGCCGCGACGGGGCGACCAGGTCACAGCCATCAAGGGGTCGGTCAGGTCGGCTGGGGCCAGAGGTCCTCGGGTTCGGTCCCGCGGGTCTCGGGGACCATCCAGAAGAGTCCCGCTGCCACCGCGGCGGGGAGAAAGGTGAGTGCCGCGGCGGACTCGAACCGGTTTCCCACGTCGGCCACCGCCCCGAAGACCACCAGGCCGGTCACGGCTCCGAGAACGCCGGCCGCCACCCACCAGCCCGCGACCGATGCCCGGACTGACGTCGGGAACAGCTCGGTCAGCAGCGCACCCACGGCGGGGGCGAGGACCGAACCCGCCATGACGCCGAGGATGTAGCCGGTCAGAAGCGCCACACGCGAGCCCTCGTAGGTCAGGACGCCGAGCAAGGCGAGGACGACCATACCGAGTGTCGCGGTGGGACGCCGGCCGACGCGGTCGGCCAGCCAGCGGCCGGCCAGGAGACCGATCAAGCCGGAGAGGCCGGCACCGACGACCATGCCCGCCGTGACGTAGCCGGGCTGATGGAGGACGTTCTGGGCGTAGAGGAACACGAAGCTCGTGGCCGGGCCGGTGATGACCGAAATCGCAAAGGCCAGCGCGGCGACCACGAGCAGGCGCCGGCGAAACCGGGGACCGACTGCGCCGAGCACCGGGAGGGGGCGCTCCGCGGCCACCTCGGCGATCGTGAACCGGTCCGGTTCTTGAATCCGCTTGGCGAGAATCGGCACGGCGGCCAAGGGCAACGCGGCCAGCGCACAGATGCCACGGAAGCCGAGGGAACTAGAGGCCAGACTGTGGATGATGGCGATGAGTCCCGCCCCGACTCCGTAACCGGCCGCGGTCAGGGCGACCGCCGAGGCGCGTCCGCGCGAGGAGGTCTGCTCAGCCGCCGCCACCTGGGTGAGGGCGTTCGTGGCGCTGAGAAGCGGACGCCCGCAGGCGAAGATGACCACGAACGACCAATAGCCGAAGGCGGCGGCGGAAGCCACCGTGAGCGCCAAGCCCATCGACAACGTGGCGATGAGCATGGTGCGGCGACCGAACCGATCCGCCAGCCCGATCAGGGGCAAGCTGCCGAGCGAGGCCAGTCGGATGATGGCCAGCCCGATACCCAGCTGGGTGCCCGAGAGGCCCGCCTGGTCGGCGATGGTGGCACCGTGCGTCACCCGGCCGAACTCGCGGGCCACGTCGCCAAGTGCCGCCACGGCGCCGAACTGGCCGAATCCCGAAGCCAGAGCCGCAATCGCGATGGCCACCACGGCGCCGTCGGACCAGGCGTGGAGCCGCAGTGCTCGACTTCCCGGGCCCGCGGACGTCCCCGATGGTGACATCACGACAACAGCGCGAGGTGTGTCCGGCGACACGCGTGTGTCAAGGGCTCGACCGGAGGGCGCACGTGGGACAATTATGTTCCGTTCATGACCAAACAGGCCACCGCCCCGCCTACGCGAGACCAAGGGACGCCGACCGCGCCGCCCCCGCCGCCGGCGTGGCGGCACTATCTGTGGCTCATCGCTACGGTGATATTCCTCGCCCTGTTCTTCGTCCTGCCCGCCACCAGTGGTCAAAAGCAGGTTTCGCTGACCTATTCGCAGTTCTTGAAGGACGTCTCGAGTGACCAGGTCAAGACCGTCACCATCGCCACCAGCGGCGCGGCCAATGGAACCCTGAAGGACGGAAAGAACTACACGACCGCCATCCCGCCCCAGGCCGGGCAGTCGTTCCTCGACCAGCTGCAGAAGGACGGCGTCGAGATCACGGCGGAGACGACCGGGACCAGTTTCGGCGCCGAGGTGCTCTCCTGGCTGATCCTGATCTTGCCCTTCCTCATTTTCGGGTATTTGTGGTGGCGACTCTCCAAGGGTGCGTCGGGTCGCCTCCAAGGCGTGCTGGGCGTGGGGAAGTCAAAGGCCCAGATCTTCGACGAGGAGCGTCCGACCACGACCTTTGCCGATGTGGCCGGCTATGAGGGGGCCAAGGTCGAGATCCGCGAAGTGGTCGACTTCCTCCAACAGCCCGAGCGCTATGCCAAAGCGGGCGCCATGGCTCCCCGGGGCGTCTTGATGGTGGGCCCGCCGGGCACCGGCAAGACGCTGTTGGCCCGTGCCGTGGCCGGGGAGGCCAAGGCCCCCTTCTTCTCGGTCAGCGGGTCGAGCTTCGTCGAGCTGTTCGTGGGTGTGGGGGCGGCCCGGGTCCGCGACCTGTTCGCCGAGGCGCGCAAGCGGGCCCCGGCCATCATCTTCATCGACGAGATCGACGCCATCGGTCAGCGGCGCTCCGGCTCGGGCGCCGTCGTCTCCAACGACGAGCGCGAGCAGACGCTGAACCAGCTGCTGGCCGAGATGGACGGTTTCGACCCGGCCACCGGGATCGTCGTCATGGCGGCGACCAATCGGCCCGAGGTGCTCGACCCCGCCCTCCTGCGTCCGGGGCGCTTCGATCGCCAGGTCACCATCCCCCTCCCGATCCTGTCCGAGCGCGTGGCGATCCTCGAGGTCCATGCCCGCGGCAAGCAACTCGACAAGAGTGTCAACCTCGAGGTGGTGGCCCGCGGCACCCCGGGCTTCTCGGGGGCCGACCTGGCCAACCTGGTCAACGAGGCGGCCATTGTGGCGGTGCGGGCGAATCGCGTGGTGCTCTCCGCCGCCGACTTCGACGAGGCCCGGGACCGCCTCATTTTGGGTCGGCGCGAGGGCTCCAACGTACTTGATCCCCGAGGAGAAGCATGCGGTGGCGGTGCACGAATCGGGCCATGCCCTGGTGGCGGCCTATTCAGACCATGCCGACCCCGTGGCGAAGGTCACCATTCTGCCGGCGGGTCAGGCCCTCGGGGTGACCGAACAGCTCCCCTTGGTCGAGCGTCACCTCTACGGCGAGGACTACCTCAACGACATGCTGGCGGTGACGATGGGCGGCCGGGCCAGCGAGCTGGTCGTGGTGGGCCAGGGTTCAACGGGCGCGGCCAACGACCTGGCCAAGGCCACCGAGCTGGCCACGAAAATGGTGCGTGAGTTCGGCCTGTCCGCCTCACTGGGTCCGGTGGGCTACCCAAGTGGGGGTTCCGCCTTCCTCGGCGACGGGGGAGCGTTCTCCAGCCGGCCCTTCGCCGAGGCGACCCAGGCGGCGATCGATACCGAGGTGGCCAAGATGTTGCGCGCGGCCGAAGAGCGGGCCATCAGGATCCTCACCGAGCATCGGGACGTGCTCGACCAGGTGGTCCAGCATCTCCTCGACAAAGAGACCATCGATGGCGCCGACGTCTACGCGCTGGCCCATCGGCCCGTGCCCACCGGCGGCGAGGGCATGACGGTGGCACCGGGCCTCGCCGCTGCGGCGTCGGCCGATCACAGAGTCTCGAATGCTGGAAGAACCGACGGCAAGCCGGACGCCCACTGAAGGGTCAATTCGGCTGTGGCCCGTCTATCGGCGTGCCCGGCCCGACAACACGGATCAGGGCGCGGGATTGCGCAGGACGGCGGCGCCGTTGACACGACCATGCGCCAGGTCGCGTAGCGCGACGTCCGCTTGATCGAGCGCATAGGGCGTGGTGATGACCTGCACCGGAATCTGCGACGCCCGTACGAGAAACTCTTCGCCGTCGCGGCGGGTATTCGCCGTGACGCTGCGAAGCGTGCGCTCCTCGAACAGATGGTCCTCATAGTGCAACGTCGGAATGTCACTGAGGTAGATGCCGGCGATGGCGAGAGTGCCTCCCCGGTCGAGCGCAGCCAGGGCGGGCAGGACCAGGGCCCCCACGGGAGCAAAGAGAATGGCGGCGTCGAGCGGTTCCGGAGGTTGCGCGTCGGCTTCGCCGACGCTGGTCGCACCGAGCTCGCGCGCGAGCGCTTGCGCCTCCGCCGATCGGGTGAGTACGTGCACTCGCGCGCCTTCCGCTATGGCGATCTGTGCCGTCAGGTGGGCGGAGCCGCCGAATCCGTAGATGCCCAGCCGACCCCCGGCCGGCAGGTTCGATCGCCGCAGTGCCCGGTACCCGATGATGCCGGCGCAGAGCAGGGGGGCGGCATCTTCATCGCTGAAATTGGGCGGTAGCCGGTAGGCGTACGCCTCCTCCACCACGGCGTAGTCGGCGTAGCCACCATCGAGATCCCAGCCGGTGAACAAGGGGGCTTCACACAAGTTCTCCCTCCCCGATGTGCAGAACCTGCACACTCCACACGTATGGGCGAGCCACGGTACCCCGACGCGATCTCCCACACGAAAACGGGAGGTTTCTGGGCCGAGGAGGTCGATGGTGCCGACAACCTCGTGGCCCGGGACAACGCGGGGATGCTTGGGCGTGAGGTCGCCTTCAGCCAGGTGGAGATCCGTGCGGCACACTCCGCACACGGAGACGCGTAGGCGAACTTGCCCAGGTCCGGGTTGCGGAATCTCTCTTTCCACCCGTGACAGCGGGTTGGAATCGATGGGCCCGGGCCGGTCGACAACCCATGCCTGCATTGAAGACGATGTCACCGGTCGCCCGCCCGCATCAGCTCCGAGCGTAGCGCGCCATGGAGATTGGCGGCCGAGACCTTCGGCCCTGGAGCGCCGGCGATCCAGACGCGGCCCTTCAAGGAGCGCGTCTACCCGAACGAGGTCTCGCCATGAACGCAACAGTCGGTGGGCCAGACCCCGGCGTGAGCTCTGTCCGCGAGAGGCTCGTGACCGGGAACGGGGACCCCCCGAATGATCCGAGCGATCTGCAACGGGACATCGTGAGCGATGTCAACAACCATTTTCACCTCCGACCGATCCGTCACGAGTACCCCTAGGGTTTCCAGTCCATGAGATGGGGTTGCACTCCAGCCCGTTGAGGGGTCCGGCGGTGGCAGCCACCCGAAGGGGGGCAGTACGCCGCCTTTTCGTCGGAGGGGCAAATCGGGTCGGGGCAACCCTTGCTGCACGACCTCCGGCCTGGGAGACTCGCTTCACCGCCGCAGAGGCGAGTCCGGTGTATATGGGGTGAAAGGTGCGTGCTCAATGAGGATCGAACAGTTCGGCCACGCCGTTCTCAAGGTGCGTGACATCAGGAAGGCCGAGGACTTCTATCACGGTGTGCTCGGGCTACCCGTGGTTGCCCGCCAGAGGGAGGGAATGTCAATGACGTTCTTCAGCCTCGGGAATCACCACGACTTCGCCGTGGTCGAGGTGGGTCCTGACGGTCCCGATGCACCGGCCAACGCACCAGGGCTGTTCCATGTGGCGTTCAAGGTCGGTGACTCCCTGGACCAGCTGCGCTCCGTCAAGGCGGAGTTAGAGGCGACGGGCGTTACCATCGACATGATCGCCGACCACACCGTCTCCCAGAGCATTTATATCCAGGACCCCGACGGGAATGGAATCGAGTTGTACGTCGACACCTCCGATGTGTGGCGAAGTGAGCCCCAGGCAGTGGCCACCTTCCAACTGCTCAGCCTCTAGCCAGCGGAAAGACCGACCTCAAGTTCGCATTGTGCGGGCCCTCTGCGCCGTTATGGGACAAGCGGTCCGGGATACGCGGCCTACCAAATCAGAACGTCCGCCACCGGCCCCGAGGTGCCGCACGGCCGCGCTCGGGAGAGCGGTGTTTGGCGGCAGGCGCGGAGATGTAACTCTTCACCTAGATCGGAGGCGTCACGAGAATCGAATACGTATCCAGTGACGAGATTGATCTGTACTTGGCGAATCTGGAGGAGCCGAAGCGATCCACTCTTCGGCCACTACGCCAGGCGATCCTCGAAGTAGCCCTGGAGGCTGAAGAAGGGATCTCCTGTCAAGTACCCGCTTTCAGAATCGACGGGAAGGTCATCGCCGGTTTCGCCGAGTTCAAGACTCACTTGAGCTACCTGCCCCACAGCGGTTCCGTGTGCATGAAGTGGTTGCCTGGAGGAGCGCACTGCGCACGCCTCGTGGATCGACCGCACCGGTACCTGACGACAGTCTCAGCGCCAGCCCGACTCTGTTGTCGCAACCCGCTCCAAGCGCACTCCTCGTGCGGCCAACTGCCGGTCCAGCTCGTTCCGGCGGAGGGCCGGCCGGTCAAAGGTGGCCGGGTCGCACGCGATGCCCAGGCATCGGGCGAGTTCGATGAGTGCGACGTCGTAGGCCACCTGGTTCGCCACCGCACTGGCGGCCCAACCCGTGGGCCGGGTCCCGGGGTGCGTCGAGGCCAGCCGGCGCCGGCAACAGAGGAGCTCCCAGGTCGCGTCGTTCACGTTCGGAGGGGCTCCTGTCCCGGGCCGCCGTTGGAATGCCCTCTCGAGGATGTCGGCGTACATGGACATGACGGTTCCACAATGACGGGACGCTGGTGGCTCCGCTAGTGCCATTGGTCCCTCGCCGGGGCGTCATAGTCAGACTTCTCCGCCTTTGCTCTCGTCCTCTGGCGCGCCTAGTTTGTGCGGCGAGTCGCAGCGGGTCTGGGCCGCACACTGGTACAGCGAGATCGGGAACGGCGGATGACCTCAGGCGGCTTGGATTCGCACGGCGCCTCGATCATGGTGGCGCGCCGGAGGCGTCTCGTAGGGGTAGGCGGTCGTAAGCTCCTCAGCCCGATCCAGATGGCCTTGCTCGTGGGCGGCATCGGACTGGTCGTCACCCTCTTGGTGAGCTGGACCGCCTGGACGCTCAACCGTCACAATGAGCACCGGCTCCAGCATCGAGGTCGGCCTGGAGCGGCTGGCTCAGGCGGTCACCGTGCCGTGGGCTACCCTCGACGACCTGCTCACCACGGTCGTGTCGCAGATGGCACACTACGGGGCCGAGGACGACATCGCGGTGCTGGCCTTCAAATGGACCGATGCGGGATGACCGGCGCCGGCGTCACCGCTTGTTGTCGCTGGGCCGGGACGTCATCATGTTGGCTGCCAAAAGGTAGTCCGGCGGAGTCATCTCGATCTGCGACGTGGCCCTGTCTTGGATCTTCTGTTGTTGGGCCGGCGCTGGGCGCGGTGATCCAGAAGGTGTCGTTGACGATGCCTTCGAAGCAGATGTCAGCCACCTCGGACAACGGTGCGAATACCACTTCTTGGCCCGCCTCTTCCATGCGCTTGAGATAGGAACCCAGCGCGTCGCGCCCCTCTTTGGGGGCTGCCCCGGGACGGTCGTACCGTTCGGGGCGGTTGGCGCCGGGTCGCCAGATGCCGGTGTTGAGCATTCCCGGCGAATTCGTCGACGGGTACAGCAGCGACGCGCTCGACTTTGGCACCGACCTCGCGGAGCTGCCCCCACAAGCATTCGGTGATGGTGGTGACCGCAGCCTTGGTCGTGGCGTAGACGGCGCTGTTGATCAGAGGGGTGAATCCACCGTTGCCCGACGTGGTGTTGACCACGTGACCCTCCTCGTCCTGGGCGAGCATGTGGGGAACGAAGGCGTTGATTCCGTTCACGACGCCCATCACGTTGACGTCGAGGGACCACCGCCAGTCGTTGACGTGGTGCTCCCATATCTGACCTTCGGAGCCGGATCCGATGCCGGCGTTGTTGCAGATGATGTGGACTGCGCCGTACTCGGCCAGTGCCGCGTCGCGCAGTGCCTCCACCGACTCGAGGGACGTGACGTCGGTCACGACGCCGATGATGTCGAGACCCCCGTCGCGCAATTCCGCCGTCGTGGCCTCCACCAGTGCGGGCACCACGTCGGCGATCACCACCTTCATCCCCTCGGCGCCGAACCGCTCCGCCAGCGCCTTGCCTATCCCTTGGCCTCCGCCGGTGATCACCGCCACCTTGCCGATCACGTCTCTCATGATGTCCCCCTTCTGCTCGCCGGGGCCGAGCCCTGCTCCTGGACGGAAAGCCGTTGCATCTTTCCGATGGTTGCGCGAGTGTAACGGTGTATTAGTAGCCCCGGGGGGGTGCCGATTGCAGACGCGTGCCGGTGACCGTTACATCGTGATCTCCGCCGACGGGCACGCCGGCGCGCAGATCCACGAGTACCGTCCGTACCTGGAAGAAAAGTACCTGGCCGACTTCGACGTGTGGGCCAAGTCCTTCGTCAACCCGTGGACGGACCTTCAGGGCGCGACGGCGTACCGGAACTGGGATTCGGCGGCGCGCCTGCGCGAGCTCGAGGACGATGGCGTCGTGGCCGAGGTGCTGTTCCCGAACACCATTCCGCCCTTCTTCCCTTCCGGCAATCTCTTGGCGCGGCCGCCCTCCCGCGACATGTACGAGCTCCGCTGGGCCGGCCTCAAGGCGCACAACCGTTGGCTGGCCGACTTCTGTGCCGAGACGCCGGGCCGCCGGGCCGGTATGGCCCAGATCTTCCTGAACGACGTAGACGATGCCGTGGCGGAGATCGTCTGGGCCCGCGAGCACGGGCTCTTCGGCGGGATCCTGCTGCCGGGCGTCCCTCCCGATTCGGGGCTTCCTCCGCTCTTTGCCCCTGATTACGACCCGATCTGGGCGGCGTGTCAGGACCTCGGCATGCCGGTGAACAACCATGCCGGTGCGGCCGGGCCCGAGTGTGGCGACTACCTCGCCTCGCGCGGCGGTCTTCGTGGTGGAGCTCGGGTGGTATTCGCACCGCGTGTTCTGGCACATGGCGCTCGGGGGTGTGTTTGCCCGCTATCCCAAGCTCGCCCTGGTGCTCACCGAGCAGTCGGCGGGTTGGGTGCCGGCGGTCCTGGGCATGCTCGACCACCAGTACGACCGGTTCACCGATCCGAATACGGCGGAATCGCATTTCGGCGGGGAGCTGGTCAAGAAGGTCCCGGAGCCCCCGAGCTATTACTGGAAGACGAACTGCTACGCCGGCGCCAGCTTCTTCCGTCCGGTCGAGGCCCCCCTGCGCCACGACATCGGCGTCGACAAGATCATGTGGGGCCAGGACTATCCCCATATCGAGGGCACCTACCCCTACACGGTGGAGGCGCTGCGCCATACCTTCGCCGGCATCCCTCCCGAGGAGGTGGGACCGATGGTCGGGCTCAACGCCGCCCGTGTGTACGGGTTCGACCTCAGTGTCCTGGCACCGGTTGCCGCACGGGTCGGTCCCTTGGTCGACGAGGTGAACGAACCGCTCGAGCACGTGCCGGCCGACTCGCACTCCATCGCCTTCGCCGGAGAGAAGTTGAAGCCCTGGTAAGCGACCCACCCGCGCCATTCGGCAGACAGCGGGTTGTCCTGGCCCGCTGTCCCCTTCGAGCACCGAGAGGAAGAGAGAACCGTGGTAGCGATCCTTTCCCAGTACTGCATCAACGTGAGCGACCTTGACCGGGCCATCGAGTTCTGGGAGGGGGTGATCGGCATCCCTCTCGTGAGCCGAACAGATATTCCGAACGCCAGAGAGGCCATCCTGCAGTCGCCCGCGGGGGGAAGTCGGATGCAACTCGCTCAGCACTTCGACCACGAGGGGCCGATCGACATGGGGAGCGCCATGTGGAAGCTCTATGTGAACACCGACGATTGTCAGGCGCTCTACGACAAGGCCATGGCGGCGGGCGCCGAGTCCGAGATGCCGCCGACCCGCCTGGAGCGGTGGCCGGTCACCATGGCCTACATCAAGAACTTCGACGGCTACCTGGTCGAGCTGGTGGAGTACCACGAGGGAACGCCGGCCGGGGTCCCGGATCCGAGGGACTTCATCTGACGCGTCGTGCCCGGGGGGGCAGTGGGGAGAATGGATGTGTGATTTTTGGCGATGGCCATAGGTGCCGCCAAGGTCACCGCCGCCAGCCTGGACCGCACCGTCAACCACGGCTTCACCTACGAGGATCCGAACCCCGGAGGCATCGGCACCGAGCATTTCCCGGCGGCCGAGAAGGTGCCCACCGGCTGCAGCACGCTCCTCCAGGTGCAAGGAACGACGTACCGGCAGGTCACCCCCTACGGCTGCTATGGCGCCATCGACAGTGCGACCAAGAAAAAGATCAACGAGGTGACGGGTGCCGACGAGTGAACGGTCCGGTTATTGCGGGGGGCCCGATGACAGCGTCACGGAGGCGGTGTGCGTCTCGCCCAAGGCGTCGGTCCATCCGATGGTCACCTTGTCGCCCGGCTTGTAGGGCGCCAGCGCGCTGGTGAGCGCATTGGCGCCGTCGACCGTGTGTCCGTTCACCGAGGTGATGACGTCGCCTGCGCCGAGACCGACCTCTTGGGCGGGTGAGTTGGTGATGACCCCGGCCACTGTGGCGCCATTCGAGCCTCCGTTCCCGTACCCGTCTCCGGCCGCCTGAATCTCCACGCCCAAGAACGCGGTCGTCCCGATGTGCACGGTGGAGGACGAGTCTCCAGCCTCTATCTCCTTGGCCAACGTGGTGGCCTCACCGATCGGGATGGCGTAGCCCTGGTACCCGGAGGACACCTGGGCGGATTGGAAGGAGGTGCCCGAGGAGGCCGCGGTGTCCATCCCGATCACCTGTCCGGCGCTGTTCACCAGCGATCCGCCGGAGTCGCCGGCCTGAATGTTTGCGTCCGTCTCGATCAGCCCGGTGAGTTGCTCCGAAGTCCCGTCTCCCTCGTCGCTGGCCGTGATGGACTGATTGAGTGCGGTGACCGTCCCGCCGGCGGCGCTCGGGGTCCCACCGGTCCCGCCCGCATTGCCGATACCGACGACGGTCTCGCCGACGGAGGCAGTGGAGGTGTTGATGCTCGCGGTCTGGAGTCCCGAAGCGTTGTGGAGCTGAAGGACCGCCACATCCTTGGTCTTGTCGTACCCGACGAGGGAGGCGGAGTAGGTCTTCCCGTTGCCGACGTCCGTCACCCTGATGGTGGTGGCGCCGTCGATCACGTGGTTGTTGGTGAGTATCTCGCCGTTCGAGGTGAGGACGATCCCGGTTCCCGCAGCCTCCTCGCCGCTGTAGCCGAGCGTGGTGTCGATGTCCACCAGGCCCGGGTCGACCTTGGCCGCGATGGACGAGACGGTGGAGCCCGACCCTGTGGATGCCGGGGCTCCCGAAGCGGCCACCGACGGCGAACCGGTGCTCCAGGCCACGTGGCCGAGACCGAGTCCCGCGGCGAGCGCCACGGCGGCGGCGGTCCCGGCGAGGGCGCCCGTCCGCAGTCGCCGCGTGGCGGCAACTGGCGGCGACGGTGGAGGCGGTGTCGGGAGTGTGCCGTACGCGTCGAAACCAGTGTCAGTCATTGCCTCTCCTCTGTCCTCGCCGCCATCTGGGGGCCATGGGGAACATTGGAGCGCGCCCAGGTAAATGCCCGGTCAGGAAACCGTATGAGCGACATAAATGTTGCCGGTGAGCGAACCGGTGGAACGGGTGCGACAACCGGTCCAGACGGGGCGTCACTAGGCTTGGAGCCGATGCAGGGATTCGCCATCACCACGGGCCGACCTCTCGACGACAGGTTCGGCGACCTGGCGCTACGCAAGCTCGCGGTGCCATTCACCAGGATCACGGGGAAGAGCCCGCAGCTCCTGGCCCGCTTCGTTTTCAGCGTGACGTGCTTGCTGTGGGTCGTCGGACCCAGCATCGGGGGCGGGTACTCCAAAGATCTGCTCGGCAATGGCCTGCAGATGGTGGTCACACTCCTCTTGCTCTGGCTGGGCTTGCGACTGAGTTGGCAGATCGAAGGCCTGGCCCGGGGCTGCGATGCCAACAACGTGCCCGTCGAGCTTCTGGCCGCTGGTCTCCGATTCGGTCGCAACCGGTGGGTCTGGGCGATCTTCCTCCTTGTGCAAGTGGCCATCTATGCGTCGAGTCGCTTTGCCGTCACCGATCTGTTCAACCTGGTCGGACAAGCGTTCCTCCTACTCGGGAGTTACGTCGTCACTTGCGTCGTATTCTCCCAACCCCGCCGCAAGAAAGTGCGTTCCCCAATCCGGATGTCGCTGGTCCCGTCCCTGGTCCGGGTGCGCGGCTAGAGGCAACTGACCGTTCAGGGGATGAGGACGATCTTGCCGCGGGTGTGGCGCTTTTCGAGTTCTTCGTACGCATCCTCGACTTTTTCGAGGGGGTAGGTGGCGGCGATCGGCACCTCGATCTCCCCCGAGGCCACCAGCCCGGCTATCTCCGCCAGAACCTCAGTCGTCGAGGCATCGCCACTTCCCGCCGCTTGCGTGCCGTATTCCTTGGCCGCGTCGAAGGCGATAATCGTCTCGATCCGATCTCGTGGGAGACCCAGTGCGACGGCGAGACGCACGTAGTCCGGTCCGAAGAGGTCGATGAACGCGTCGACCCCGTTCGGCGCCAGCGCAAGGATCCGCTCCTCGAGGCCATCGCCGTAGGAAACCGGCGTCACGCCGTGCGACCGCAACCACGCGTGGTTGGGCTCCGAGGCGATACCGATCACCTGTGCGCCCTTCACCTTCAGGAGCTGCGTCACGATCGTCCCCACGCCGCCCGCGGCGCCCGAGACGACCACCGTCTCGCCCGGTTGGACGGAAACGGCCCGCACCGCGGCGTACGCCGTCACCCCCACGACGTAGAGGGAGCCTGCCACGGGCCATGACAGCGCAGGCGGCTTGGGGATCAGCTGAGCGGCCGGCACCGAAACGTACTCGGCCTGGCTGGACCGCTGCCAGGACCATCCCAACACCTCGTCACCCAGCGAGAAGCCCGTCACACCGACTCCGAGCTGATGGACGACGCCGGCGAGATCGCTGCCCTGTCCGGATGGGAAGGTGGCGGGGAACACCGCATCCAACAGCCCCTTGCGGATGGAGGCCTCACCCGGATTGATACCCGCTGCCTGCACCTTCACCACGACCTCGCCCGCCGCCGGGGAGGGGATGTCGACATCAGCGACGTACAGGACGTCCACACCACCGTATCCATCGAACCGCACCGCTTTGGCCATCGGAGCCTCCATCTGTCGTACCCAGTGAAAGGTGCAGCAGCGCGGGACGACCCGCTATTCCCATGGCGAGGTGCAAACGGGGCGATCCTCCCCATCGTTCAGTTTGCTGGCCCCGGCGACCGGGTAGGTAGGCGAGAGACAACCGGACGAATTGGAGGATTCCGTGAGTGCAACCGACAAGGCGAAGGACAAGGTGCAGACAGTCAAAGGCCACGTCAAGGAAGAGACGGGCAAGGCGGTCGGTGACCGCTCCCTCGAGGCTGAGGGTAAGGGCGACAAGGTTGTCGGCAACCTGAAGCAAGCCGGCGAGAAGCTCAAGGACGCGGTCAAAAAGTAGGCGGCGGCCGGGATGGCGGGGGCCGGGTCGACCGGAGCGCCTCTCGGTTATGCTGCCTCGGCGTGGTGATGGATCACCGTCGCCGACGCTCGTTCATTCACGCAAGGAGCGCCGCCCATGGCTGACCCCCGTCTCGTTCCGGAGCCAAACATCTTCGTCCTGTACGGGGCGACGGGGGACCTGGCCCACCGGTTGGTCCTCCCGGCGTTTTATCAGTTGGCCATCGCCGGCCTGCTCCCGCAGGATTGGCGACTGGTCGGCAATGGGCGGGGCGACGTGTCGCACGAGGACTTCCAGGAGCGGGTGCGTCAGAGCCTGGAGGAGTTCGGACCGAAGCCCGCCGAAGGGCCGTGGGACGAGTTCCGTTCCCGATTGTGTTTCGCCGGGGGTGGGTTCGACAGCTCCGACCCCGGGACTTTGCTCGACGTGTTGAAGGGAGCCGAGGCCCAAATGGGCGGGCGGCCGCAATTGATCCACTACATGGCCGTCCCCCCGGCGGCGTTCGGCCCGCTGACCGAGGCCATCGGTGCCCACGGGCTGGCTGCGGGTTCCCGCGTCGTCTACGAAAAGCCGTTCGGGACGTCGTTGGCGTCGTTCGAGGAGCTCGACCGCATCGCCGATGCGACGTTCGAAGAGTCGCAGATCTACCGTATCGACCATTTTCTCGGCAAGGAGGCAACCCAGGACATCCATGTGCTGCGTTTTGCCAACGGCCTCTTCGCCGGTGCCTGGGACAGCACGCACATCGGGAGCGTCCAGATCGACGTGCCCGAGACGCTGGACGTGGCCATGAGGGCCTCCTTCTACGAGTCCACCGGCGCCATTCTCGACATGCTCGTGACCCACCTCTTTCAACTGGCCGGCGAGGTGGCGATGGAATCGCCCCACTGCCTCGAGCCCGACTGCCTGGCCGAAGAGCGCGAGAGGGTCATCGGCTGCTTCCGGCCGCTCACGCGGTCCGACGTCGTGGTGGGCCAGTACGAGGGTTACCGGGACACGGAAGGCGTGGCGCCGGACTCGCGCACCGAGACGTTCGTGGCCGCCCGGTTGTGGGTCGACAACCCCCGATGGAAGGGTGTCCCGTTCTTGCTCCGTACCGGCAAGTGCCTGGCTGAGAGTCATCAACGGGTCAGCGTGCTCTTCAAGGACCCCGTCGAGGGTCTGCCGGGGCAACCGGCGGGAGCCAGTGTGCTGGGCTTCGAGCTCTCAGGCGACGGCGAGATCCTCCTGTCCCTGGTGGTCAAGGAGCCGGGACCCACCATGACCCTCGACACCTCCACGGTGACCATCCCGCTGGGCACCGGCTTTCACACTCCCGCCCTGCCGGCTTACTCCCGCCTCCTGCACGATGTGCTGATCGGCGACCGCTCGCTGTTCACCCGACCCGACGGCCTGGCCCATGTGTGGACGGTGGCGGCGGGGATCCTCGACGACAAGCCCGACCCGTTCCCGTACGCCAAAGGGTCGTGGGGCCCGGCCGAGGCGGCCGAGCTGGCCAAGCCCGGCACGTGGTATCTGGGCCAGTAACCCGCCACGCCATGGTTGGAGGCGTGATCTTCGGGTAGAGCACGGTCACGACAGATGGGGAGGACAATGGCAGACAACTCGTATTCGATAGTGGAGATCGTCGGGTCCTCCAAAACGGGCGTCGACGATGCGATACGCGGCGCGGTGCAGAGCGCCTCGGAGAGCAATGAGGCCCTCGACTGGTTCGAGGTGACCGAGATTCGGGGCCACATCGACAACAAAGAGGTCTGTCACTATCAGGTGACCGTCAAAGTCGGTTCCCGCATCATCGAAAGTTCGTAGCGTCGTCCTTTGATGCCGGTCGGCCCTCAGCCGCCGCCGGTCAGCTCTTCGATCAGGTACCAGGCGACGATCTCCTCGGCCACGCAGGCCTTGAAGTCGCCGCTTTCGACCACGAAGCGGAGCCATCCGGGATTGACCTGGAGCGTCTTGGATGTGGCGGCGATCATCACGCCGACATTGTGGACCTCGGTGGTCAGCTCGTAGCCCCAGGGGCTCACGGCGCTGTCGGCGTGCGTGCGGTTGGTCTCGTCGATCAGAGTTGCCACACGTTCCTCACCCTTCTTGAAGGTGGTGATCATGATTGGCTCCCTTCTCTGAGTCTGCTCGCCCTCGCATCATGTGCCGCCCAGGTGGTGATCGTGGTGCCCGCAGGTGGCCGGCAGGGTGCCATCGCGCCGCCACGGCCGGTCGGTCAGGGCACGGGCGTCGCCTGGCCGAGCAGGCCCCGGAGGATGGCGTCGAGCGTGAATTCGAACACCCGGTCCAGATCCACGCCGCGGCGGAGCCCGGCGCTCATCGCCGGGTCGAGTTCCTGGTCCTCCTCGGCCCAGCGCGTCACCCCGCGGACGCGATAGTCGTGCGACAGCGAGTGTTCCAGCAAGACGAAACCTCCCAGGTGGAACAGGATGGTGGAGAGGGCGAAGGCGGCTTCCTCGCCGTGGACGCCGGCGGCGGCCAGCTCGTGGGCGAGAGCGACCTGGGCCTTGGTGAAGATGGCCTCGCCCCGTCCCTGCGTCGCCGAGAGCGAGATCAGCTGAGGGCGTGCCCGCACCTCGTCGAGGAGGGATCTGATCATGGATCCGATCCGCTCCACCGGGTCGCTTCCCCGCTGGCCGGACGTTGCCCAGCTCGTCGGTGATCTGCTCGATCAGCTTGTCCAGCAGCTCGTCACGCGTCCCGGCATGCCAATACACGGTTGACGTGCTCACACCCAGCTCGCCGGCCAGCCTTCGCATGCTCAGGCCGAGCAGGCCGTCCCGCTCGAGTATCTCGGTGGCCGCGGCCAACACGGCCTCGGTGGTCATCCCGCGTGCGGTGCGGTTCATCGCCGGGCCGCGAGAGGTCCGCCGTTGCTGACGTCCTCGTTCATGTGCCTGCACCTCGCTCCTGAGTCGGCGTCCAGTTGAGACCACTTCCCCGCGTCGGGAGCAGTTATGCCCGGCATGTCGCGGCCGCTGCGGCGAAACTACCTTGACGGTCGCACGGCCCTCTGGTACACCGTCATAGAGATATCGTGTCGTAATCGAGTGCCGAGCGCACGATGGGGGGGTCCCATGACGCTGACCGAGTCGCAATGGGGTCGGATCCGGGCCCGGGGCATCAAGGGCCCCGAGGCTGACGAACGCCGCTTTCCCTTCCCCGTGCCCAACGGATGGTTCGCCGTGGCGCAGAGCGACGATCTCTCCCCGGGGCAGACGAAGAACGTCCACTACTTCGGCCGGGACCTCGTCGTCTGGCGGGAAGAGGTGAGCGGGCAGCCTCACGTCGTCGACGCGTACTGCGCCCACCTCGGCGCGCATCTGGGTGTGGGCGCGGGGTCACCCGACTCCCACGATCCGGGTCCGGGCACGGTCGTCGGCGCCTGCCTGCAGTGTCCCTTCCACGGATGGCGCTACGACGGCTCGGGCGCCTGCATCGAGATCCCCTATGCAACGTCGGCCCGGATACCCGAGAAGGCGCGCGTCCGGGCTTTCCCGGCCGTCGAGAAGAACGGATTGATCTTTGCCTGGCATCACGCGCACGATGAGCCGCCCCAGTGGGACCTGCCGGTGCTCGACGAGTTCGACGACCCCGAGTGGGTCGGTCCCGTGTACACCGACCGTTACATCGCCACCGCGCTCCAGGAGTTGATGGAGAACGATCAGGACACGGTGCACTTCGTCTACGTGCACGGCCTCGACGCCGTGCCCGAGCAGACCACGAAGTGGGAGGGGCGCATGCGCATCACCGAGGCCCCGCGTGAGGACGGTGGGACATTCACCAGGGAGTCGTACCAACTGGGCTACGTCGTGTTGCGGATCACCGGGGGCTTCACCTTCATGGGTGCATCGTCACCGGTGGACGAGGGGCACTCCCATCAGCGCTGGGTGTTCGCGTATCCCCGCAGCTTGGGTGACGAACTCGGTCGGGAGATGATCGACCGGTTCGCCCGAGCCGGGATCTACCAGGACATCCCGATCTGGGAGCACAAGAAGTTCCGGGAGCATCCCGTCCTGGTCAAGGGCGACGGCGAGATCGCCGAGTATCGCCGGTGGGTGGCGCAGTTCTACAGCTGGCCGGAAGAGCAGGATGAACACGGCTCCGGGCCCAACCGGGCGCAATGGACGAGCACAGGGTGAGCCCGCGGCACGGCGCGGGCAAGTCGAGAAGGAAAGAGGGGCGAACACGTATGGGTAACATCTTGGTGATCTCGGCTGATACGCACGCCGGACTGCCGGACGCGGAGTACAAGAACTACCTCGCAAAGCAGTACCACGAGGCGTTCGAGGACGACCTGCGGGCCCGCCACACCGCGGGTGACGCAGTCCGACAGTCGATGGGCGCGGACGACAACGAGTTCGTCCAGGAATGGTACGAAGAGAACGAAGAAGGCTTGCGCGGCGGCTGGGACGCCGGCCGGCGCGACAAAGAGCTCGACGCCGACGGTGTCGTGGGGGAGGTGATCTTCCCCGACGCCGACGCCGTACGCGGTGGAGCCTCCGCCCCCTTCGGCGCCGGATTGAGCCTGAGCGGGGAGGGTGATCCCTCACTGGCCATGGCCGGGGCGCGGGCGCACAATCAATGGCTCGGCGAACTGTGCCGCGACAGTCCGGACCGGCGGAAGGGTCTGGCCATCGTGCCCATCCTCCATGACATCGACGAAGCGGTCGCTGAAATCCGGCGGGCTCACGCCGATGGGTTGGGCGGCATACTGATCCCGGTCTTCTGGCAACCGTACGCGCCCTACCACGACCGGCGCTATGACCCCGTGTGGGCGGTCTGCGAGGAACTGTCGATGCCGGTGCACAACCACACGGGCCCGGCGGCGCGGGCGGACTACGGTGCCCACGTCGGCATCTACGCGTCGGAGACCATCTGGTGGACGACCCGCCCGCTCGTCTTCTTGTTGTGGTCGGGGGTGTTCGAGCGCTTCCCGGGCCTTCGCTTCGCGGTGACCGAAGGAGGGTGCTGGTGGCTGCCCGACCTGTTGTGGAAGTGGGACGGCATCTACACGCGGGAGCACGCCACCAAGAAGATGTCCCACATCGCGCCCGAGCTGAAAATGCTCCCCAGCGAATACGTCGATCGGAATGTGAAGATCGGTTCGTCGAACACCCGCCGGCGCGAGCTGGCCCGCCGCCACGAGATCGGTGTCGGGAACATCATGTGGGGCAACGACTTCCCCCATCCCGAAGGCACGTGGCCCCATACCCGTGAATGGCTGAAGGAGACCTTCTGGGACTGCCCCGAGGACGACACCCGCCGGATTCTCGGTCTGAACGCCCTGGAGTTCTACGGCTTCGATGCCCAGCGGCTCCAACCGCTGGTGGACCGGATCGGTCCCTCGCCGGAGGATCTGGGCCAGGGGGAGTCGGTCGACTTGTCGAAATGGGACGACGTGGCCGCGGCCGGGCGGCCGTGGCTCAGCGGCCACGAGGCAGTGCCGGTGAGCACCGACTGACAGCGGAGACTGACAGGGCTTCGCGTCGGGGTGCCCCTGTCATCGGGGGGCGTCCGGCAGGCTAGGTTCGAAAGGGAGATGCCCCCACAGTCGCCTACAGATCGGGAGCTCCCGGCGTCCGCCGCGCCCACCACGACCGACGTGAGTGCCGGCGGCGCAACGACTCCGCCATGGACGACGTTGGGCCGATGGGTCCGCAAGAAGGACCCCGACCTTCTGGCGGTCAAGCGGTCGATCAGGGCCGCCGTCGTCATGCCCACGGTCTTCGCCCTGACCCATGCGCTGTTCTCGAACCCACAGGTCAGTCTCTTCGGGGCGTTCGGTTCGTTCGCCTTGTTGCTCCTGGTGGACTTCCCCGGGCCCACCCGCACCCGCCTGCTCTCCTACGTGGCCCTGGTGCTCGTCGGAGGCTGCTTCATTGCCGTGGGTACGGCCGTCTCGACCTACGAGGTGGCCGCCGTGGTGGCGATGGCCGCGGTGGGGTTTTGCGTCCTCTTCCTCGGGATCGTGTCGCCGCAGGTTGCGACTGCATCGACCGCGGCGCTCTTGCTCTTCGTGTTGCCGGTCGCCGTGGCCCAGCCGGCTGCCGCCATCGGCCCACGCCTACTCGGTTGGGCCTTCGCCGCCGCGTTCTGCGGAACTGCCTGCATGGTGGTGTGGCCGACCCCTTGGCATGACAACCTGCGCCGCCGGCTGTCGGCGACCGTGTCGGCCGAAGCCCAATTGGCCGACGCCCACCTGAGCGGGGGATCCGTGGCCGAAGCCAGAGCGACCGTGGAGTCGGAGGTCGGGCAGTTGCGGCGCCAGCTGGCCGGGACCCCGTACCCGGCGACGGGCGCCGCGGGAACTGCGCTCGCCCTGGCCAAGCTGGTGGGCCGGGTCGAGTGGGTGGCCGGCAACGCGGCGTTGTACGGCGCCAGGGCTTCGTCTCTGGAGATCCCCCCGGTCCGCCTGATGATCGAGACGGTGGCCGAGACGTTGCGGCGTTGTGCGGCCCTCATCTGTGACGGGACCGCACACCCGGTCCACGATCCCGCGCGAGTCCGGGAGTTGCAGGAGTCGACGCGGCGGTTGGCCCAGCTGGTGGACGCCGAGGTCGACTACGAGGTGTCCAGCCTGATCGACCTTCAGGCCCCGGGCGACGAGCAGATCATCTCCGCCGAGGGCGGTGGGGCCGATCACTTGGGAGGTATCGCCTCCTCGCTCGATCCGGGCTTCCAAGCCCGGACATTGGGCTTCGCCACCACCATGGTGGCAGCCGCCACCCTGGAGGCGGCCGGTGTCGCCGCCGAAGGCGATCGGGGATTCGGCTTGACCGGTGACCCGCCCGCGGTGGCGCTCTGGCGGCGGCTGGTCTCGCATCTCTCCTTCCGCTCCGTGTGGTTCCGCAACGCGGTGCGCGGCAGTGCGGGACTGGCATTGGCGGTGACGATCGTCGAGGTCACTGACGTGGAACACGGGTTCTGGGTCGTGCTCGGCACACTGTCCGTGCTGAGATCGAATGCGCTGGGCACCGGCGCCACCGCGCTGCGCGCCATCGGCGGCACCGCCGTGGGGTTCGTGCTGGGCTCGGCCATCATGATCGGGGTGGGGGGCCATACGGTCGCCTTGTGGGCACTGCTCCCGGTCGCCGTGCTGGTATCGGGGGTCGCCCCGTCCATGATCTCCTTCGCCGCCGGGCAGGCCGGGTTCACCTTGGTGGTGGTCATTCTCTTCAACATCATCGTGCCGACCGGCTGGAGGGTCGGTCTCACCCGGATCGAGGACGTGGCGATCGGTTGCGGGGTGAGCATCGTCGTGGGGCTGCTGTTCTGGCCTCGGGGTGCCATGGCGGCGCTGGGGCGCGCCCTCGCCGATGCGTTCGTTGCCAGTTCCGGGTACCTGGCCGATGTGGTGGACCGCCTGACGAGCACCACCCGGCAAGTGGACACCACGCCGGGCCAGCGGGCGTCGCACAGCGCCTACCTCCGGCTCGATGACGCCTTTCGTCAGTTCCTCGTCGAGCGGGGGGCCAAGGTGATCCCAGTGGAGGACGTCGCCAATCTCTTCACCGGGTCGAACCGCATCCGGCTGGCGGCCTACACCCTCGACGCCCTGCCGCGCCTCCCGGTCGACGCAGGGCAGACCGAGCTCGAATCGGTGTCGGTGGCCGGGGCGGTCCTGCGCGATTCGTACGCGTCGAGCCACCGTTGGTATGAGGAGTTCGCCGAACTCCTTTCCGGCCGCCGCGGCACGCTCGACCCGCCCCCACCGCGCGATGAGACCGTGCACGGCACGCTGCGCTCGGCATTCGACGACGCCCGAGAAGGACGCCGGGGTGACCGGTTGCGCAGCCTCTTGCAGATGCTGTGGGCGGACGAGCTCCTCGAGGCGCAGCGGCAGGTACAGACGGACCTGGCCGACTCGGCCGATCTCTTCGCCCGCCGACGGGCCAAGGAACTGATGGTCTGAGGCGGGTGGATCAGTCCGGCCCGGGCCGCTCCAGCACGGCGCGGAGGATGGTCCGGAGGGTGGCGGTGTCTGCGACGGCCGTCTCGTCTCGCTGCGGTCTGGCGTAGATCTCCGCCGCCGCCCTGTGAAAGCCGTCCGGCAGTCCGGCGGACCCGAAGGTGGTCGCTATCTGCTCCATCTCGCCGACCCAACGCCAGCCCTTGGTGGCCGCCTGCTGGGCTGCGTGCAGGCTCCGTCCGGCCAGGTCGGGCAAGGAGTGCTCCCATTCGTCGAGAAGCGGGCCCTCCACTCCTTCGGCGACGGCAAGCGCCCGCACGTCGAGGAGCAGCGCGGTCGTCCCTTTCGTCCAGGCAGCGAAGCACATCTTCAACGCCGACGCGGCGGCCTGGTCCTCGGAGATCACCAGGGCCTGCACCGTGGTGGCGGCGAACACGTCGCGTACCGAGGGAGCCGAGGGGCCCGAGAGGTACAGGCGCGGTGAGCTCGAGGGGCCGGGCGGACCGCCGATGATGCCACCGTCGACGTAGCGGCCGCCGGATTGCTCCACGAGGGCGGCCACCTCCCGGGCTGTCGCGGGAGCGATGGCATTGGCATCGAGATAGGTGCCGCCGAACCCCGCCACTTGCCTCGCCACGTGGAGCGCGGCACCGGGGGGACAGACCGAGACGATGAGGTCACAGGTTTCTGTCATCGCCTGGACCGAGTGCACGTCGACGAGGCCCGCGGCGCGGGCACGCTGGACCGTCGATGGCCCGCGCCCCGGCGAAGCCCATGACACCCGGCACCCGGCGCCCACCAACGTGGCACCGATGCCCGCTCCCATTTCGCCCGGGTGCAGCAGCCCTATCGATGAAAACGTCACGACGAATTCTATAGTGACGGACGGTCGGAATCCCACGGGAGACCGGCAGGGTTCCGCCTGAAAAAAGGAGAGGTGTGCCTGATTCGACCCACGGCGACCGACTGGCTTTGGCCAAGCAGTACCTCATCCACACCGGTCGGGGCGACGTCGCTGAGGCCGTAGGCCTCTTGGCCGAAGACGTGGCCTATCGGGCCCAGGGGCATAACGCACTGGCCGGTCTGTTCACCGGCCGCGATGCGGTGACCCGGCATCTGGCCCAGCTCGTCGAGCGGACCCGCGGGACGTTCGAAGCATTCAAATGGGACGATTGGTTGATCGGTGAGAACCACGTGGTCGGCCTGTCCTCCATTCACGCCCGATCGGACGGCAGGATCTACAAGGGCCGCACCGTCACCGTTTTGCGGTTCAATGGCGCCGACGAGATTGACGGCATCACCGTGTTCTTCGACGACCAGAGCGCCATCGACCGCTTCATCGGCCCCTAACCTCGACCGGCCGCCGACCGCGGCCATTAGAAAGACGTGTAGCCCGGTTGAGTGCAACGTGCATTGTGACCATGGCCCCGGGCGGCCACCCCTCGCTTGCACCGCGTCGGGAAGCGCACGGTAGCGTGATGCGTCCGATGCCTCTGATTCTTCCGGCGGCCCTCGGAGGCGAACCCACGCCAGCCCTATCGCAACTCGAATGGAATCCCTATGCGCGTGTTCACCTGCCAAAGCTGCGGCCAGTTGATCTTCTTCGACAACAGCCAGTGCCTCCGATGCGAGGCGCCGCTCGGCTATGTCCACGGCCAGCGTGACGTCATCGCCGTGACGGAGCTGGCGGATGGTCGCCTGGTCGACCTCGCCACGCCGACCGGCACCTGGCAGCGCTGCGCCACCGCGAATCTCACCGGGTGCAACTGGTTGGTGCCGGCCGGGAGCGATGCACTCTGCGCGTCGTGCCAGTTGACGCGCACGCGTCCCGCTGACGGCGACGCCGAGGGATTGGCCGAGCTGGTGCAGAGCGAGATGGCCAAGAGGCGGCTCATCTTTCAGCTTGCCGAGTTGGGACTCCCGGCTGAACCGCGCCGGGAAGCGACAAAGACCGGGCTGGCGTTCGACCTCCTCTCGAGCAGCGAGACGAAGGTGGTGACCGGCCACGACGACGGGATCATCACACTCGACCTCGCCGAGGCCGACGACGAGCACCGGGAACGCCTGCGGTTGCAACTCAGCGAGCCCTACCGGACCCTGCTCGGGCATTTCCGTCACGAGATCGGCCACTACTACTGGCCCCTTCTGGTTCGGGACCCCGACACGTTGGACGCCTGCCGGGCCCTCTTCGGCGACGATTCGGCCGACTATGCCGAGGCGGTGAAGGCCCATTACAACGCCTCGGCCGACGAGGACGAATCGTGGACGACCAACTACATCAGCCGCTACGCCACCATGCACCCCTACGAGGACTGGGCTGAAACGTTCGCCCACTACCTCCACATCCTCGACACACTGCAGACGGTCGAGAGCTTCGGATTGGGGACACCGGGCTCGTCGGGCGCCCTGGGAGCCAAGGGAGGGACCCGCCGCATCGGCTCGCATCCGACGAGACCGGCCGGCAGCGCCACGTTCGGCGAGGTCATCGACAGTTGGCTGGAGCTTTCCTACGCTCTCAATCAGATAAACCGTTCCATGGGTCACCAGGACCTCTATCCGTTCGTCCTGGCCGCGCCGGTCATCAGGAAGATGGCATTCGTCGACCATCTCGTCCACCAGAGGTAGCACGTGGGGAACACGACATCCGAGGAGCCCCATCCACTCGACAATGCGGCCTGGTGGGCGTTGGAGTCGCGGCACCGGGAGCTGGCCCGGGGCCAGGGAAGAGCGCGCGCCTATCACGATGACGTCTCGGTCTTCGCCGCGGTGGATACGTTCGATGCGGTGTCGTGGGCCGACCTGGCCGAAGTGCTCGGTCCGTCACGCCGTGGCGCGCTCTTTCGGGGCAACGTTCCATCCGACCTTCCCTCGGGGTGGGTCGCCCTGGGTCGAATCCCCTGCCTGCAGATGGTCGTCGAGGCCGACGCGTTGATGGCAGTCGCCTCCGTTCCGGTGCGACGCCTCACCGCGGACGATGTCCCGGCCATGCTCGATCTCATCGCGCGGACCGAGCCGGGCCCGTTCCGGCCCCGCACCATCGAGATGGGCTCCTACTACGGGCATTTCGAGGGCACCGACCTCGTGTCGATGGCGGGCGAACGCCTCGGGTTCGACGGGTACACCGAGATCTCGGCCGTGTGCACCCATCCCGACGTGCAGGGTCGGGGGTTCGGTTCGGCGCTCACCCACCACGTGGCCTCCGAGATCCTCGCTCGGGGAGAGCGGCCGTTCCTCCACGTGGCCGAATCGAACACCGGGGCGCGCCGGGTCTACGAAACGCTGGGCTTCGTGTCGCGACGGGTCGTCGAGGCGGTTCTGGTGCAGGCGCCGCCAGGCTGAAGGCTGGGTTCAGAGGCCCGGCGAGAGCGTTGCCCGGTCCTGGGGGTGCACCCCGCTGAACCATTCCTGCGCCAACAGGGTGAACGAACGGATGCGGTCGGTGTGGCTGTGCGTGATGGTGGTCACGATGAGCTCGTCGGCCGCCGTGGCCTCTTGGAGCACTTCGAGTTGGGCGGCCACGGTCCGCGGGGAACCGACGAACTGGGTCTCCACCCGGTCACGCACCAGTGCCCGCTCCTCGTCGTTCCACGTGAGCCGACCGGCCTCGTCGGGGCCGGGGAACGGGATCGCACCCTCGCCATTGCGAATGGAGCGGACCCAGGGCGCGTAGCCGGCGGCCAACTTGTGTGCGCTCTCGTCATCCGGCGCCACCACGACATCGGCCGAGACGGCGACATAGGGGCGTTCGAGTGCCGCCGAGGGGACAAAGGCGGCGCGATAGGCCTCTGCCGCGGCCAGGGCGGTGGCCGGGCTGATGTGGTAGCTGGCCGCGAAACGGATCCCGAGTCGCCCAGCCGCCTCCGCGCTCTCTCCCGCGCTGCTGCCGAGCACCCAGGGCTCGACATCGGCGCCGGTCCCGGGTACCGGATGGGGATCGAGCCCATCGGCCGAGCGATAGGTGCCGCGCAGGAGGCCGAGGATGTCGGACAGGAGATCGTCGTACTCGGCCGACTCGGCGTTCTGCTGCTGCAGCAGGTCCACCGTGAGGAGGTATCTCCCCGTGTTGGCCAGCCCGCGCAGCGAGGGTGCGGCCGGGATCAGCAGCCCGTTCTCCGTGCGCCGGGAAGAGTGCGGCTTCCTCTCCGACGGGGGCGACGCTCCACGCGTTCCTTCCGCGGCCAGGCGGTCCCGCAGGAAGTCGCGCCCACCCGACCTTCCGATGCCCAGGTCGATACGCCCCGGGTGCATGGCGTCGAGAAGTCCGAACTCCTCGACCACGGAGAGCGCGGTGCGGTGCCCGCTCTGGACCCCGCCCGAGCCCACCCGGATGTGGTCGGTGGCCGCCGCCGCCATGGCGATGAGGAGGGCGGGCGCCGACCCGGCCACGCCCGGATTGAGGTGGTGTTCGGCGAACCAATACCGCCGGTAGCCCAGTTGCTCGGCGGTGCGGACCAGATCGATGGTGTTGCGCAACGCGCTCTGTGCGGTCGACCCCGAGCTGACCGGTACGAGGTCGAGGATGCCCAGTGGGACAGGCGGCGCAGGGCGGTGGGGTCGGCGTCACGTGCTGGCGTACATGTTGATGGCCCGGGGAAGCCCCAGCCGTTCCCGCAAGGTCGACTCTTCGTACCGGCGGCGGAAGGTCGATCGGTCCTGGAGCACGCCGACCAGTCCGTGGGTGATGGCCTCGAGGTCGTGGGGGAGGGCTCCGGGCCGGAGACGAAACCCCTCGATCCCGGCGGAGCGCCAGTCGAGCAGTAGGTCGGCGAGCTCACGGGGCGTGCCGGCGTGGATGAAGGCGTCGGAGCGGTGGACGCGGCCGTACAGCTCGTCGAGCCGGTCCTTGCGGGCGCGCGCCGTGGCGCCTTGGTCGTCGAGGAAGACGACGACGTCAGCGAAGATGCGCAGTGGGGGCCCCGGGCGGGATTCGACCTCCTCGTGGCTCCGGACCGTGGCGACGAGGTCCCGTGCCTCCTCGGTGGTATGCGGCGTGATGAAGACCAGGTCGGCCGCACGCGCGGCCGAACGCGAAGGCGACGGGGACGTGGGCCAGGACACTGACCGGGGGTTGCCCTTGAGGGGGGCGAGGGGTGATCGAAGGGCCTCTGACCGAGAACCATTTCCCTTCGAAGTCGATGTAGTGCAGCTTGTCCCGATCGACGAACCGCCCCGTGGCCACGTCGCGGATCTCCGCGTCGTCCTCCCAGCTGTCCCAGAGGCGGCGCACGACCTCGACGAAGTCCGCCGCCTCGTCGAAGAGGTCGGCGACCGCCGTGGAGTCCCCCGAGGTTCCCGGGGCAGGCCCGGCGGCGTTGATCTCCCGGCGCCCGAACTGGCGGGCCTCGAAGCTGGTCGCCGAGACGCGGGCCTGCACTCCGGCCCGCCCGTTGCTGACGTAGTCGAGGGTGGCGATCGACTTCGACACGTGGAAGGGCTCGGTGTGGGTGGTGGTAGCGACCGGGACGATGCCGATGGCCGATGTGCGGGGGGCCACCCGCGCTGCCACCAGGACCGCGTCGAGCCGTCCTCGGACCTGGTCGGTCCGTTCGTCGAGCTCCCGGCGCCTCGTCGACTGCAAGGCGAGTGAGTCCTCAATGGTCACGAAGTCGAGCTGGCCGCGCTCGGCCTCCACGACGAGGTCGACCCAGTAGCCGGGCGAGAAGAGCTCCGAAGGCCGGGCGTCGGGCTCGCGCCAGGCTGCCGGATGCCAACCGGCGCCGTCCAGCGCGACGGCCAGGTGGAGAGGTGGGGGAGAAGCCATGGAAGCCCTCCCTACGTTATCGACTACGCCGGGGCGGGCATCGAGAGGTCGTGCATCCGCCATGCTCGGGCGTACTCGGGGAGGTTCAGCGGGTAAGAGGACCACTCGGCGAGGAGTCCTTCCCGAAACGAAACGAGATTGACCATCTCGAGGCGGTAGTCGATGCCGTTGCGGGCGAACTCGTGCCGCAGCATCACGGTGGCGCGGTCACCCTCGATGCTGACCACCTCGACCGAGGAGGACAGGGAGGCGGGGGAGAGTGCCTGGAGTGATCCGTACCAGTCCGGGATGTCCGAGCGGCGCAGCGTCGTGGGCGCCGGGTCGGATCCCCGCACCGTGATGGCCAGATCGTCCCGGCAGCCCGAGATGAACTCGTCGAAATCCCCCCGGACCAGGGAATCGAACAATCGCCCGATCCGCCCTCGCTGTTGCCGTTTCATCGACGTCGACCCTCTCGTTCCTGACCGGGACGCGGCCCGATCGACGGTGTTGCCCACCCTGCGTACCGAAATATGACTTAGCGCATCATATTTGTCAAGAATAGCGGGCACAGCCTCCGCCGGCGTGGAGGCGGTTCCGAGAACTACGAGATGTTCCCGGCGAGGAGTCGATTGGCCGCCGCCGCGGTGCCCGGTCTCCGGCCGACCCGCTCCGCCACCAGCTGCCGGGCCATGCCGCGTTCCCCGGCCCGGGCGGCGGCGGCGATGAGGGTCAGGTCCACCACGTCCCGTTGTGCGTTGCTGCCTCCCACGGCATGGGCGCACGAGCGTACGTCGGTCAACAGGTCGATGGCCCGGTTGAACCGGCCTGCGGCAAACGAGCAGAAGCCTTCGAGGAGGGCGAGGCCGGCCCCTGCGCCTACCGCCCGATTGGTGCCGACGGCGTGGCGGCGATTCTCCGAGAGCAGGTGCTCTTGGAGGTCGACCCGACCGGCCAGGCCGAAGGCCATGACGGCGTGCCAGTCGTTGAAGATATAGGTCGGGGCGTCGATGACCCGCCCCACGTCCTCCGCCAGCGTTGCGCTGCGGTCCCGCACGTCGACGCCGCACAGCGACAGCCGCCACAGGAGTGAGGCGGCGTCGATGAGGTTGACCCACTCGAGCGAGCGCAGGCGGCGGATGGAGCCGTCATAGAGCGAGAGCGCGGCGTCGTACTCCGCCCGCTCCAGGTAGTAGAGCGCCTGGTGCCACCAGGTGTGGACGGCGAAGAAGCTCGACGACCAATTCGGGACCGACTCGGCCAAGAAATGCATGCCCTCATCGATCCTGCCCTCCATCTCGAAGACGTGCGCCAGGGCATGGCTCGCCCAGACGTCGCGCGGATTGTGATGCAGGGCGGCGCGGGCGAAGAGCTCTGCTTGCGCGTAGTCGCCGTTCTCCTCCAGACCGAAGGCGTACAGGCCCTGGACATAGCCCCACCCTTGCTTCTGCGCCGGCCAGGCCCGTAGGACGCGCGTGACGACGGTCTGGAGATCGCGGGTATGGCCGAGAAAGAAATACAGGTCTTGGGCGACCTTGAGGGCCAGGAGATCCTGCGAGTCGTGGAGCAGCGCGCGCTCCAGGCTGTGGGCCGCCTCCTCCCAGTCACCGCCCGCCCAGGCGCGCGCCGCCCGTAGATGGAGGGTCTCGCGCTCCCCGACCGCGCCTCCGGCGTCCTCCAGCCGCACCAGGATCTCTTCTGCCGCGCGCACCCCCTCGGCCGATGTGCGGTACAAGGAGAAATAGGCGCGCAGGATGTGCCCGAGCACCAGGCCGCCGTCCGCAGCCACCGCGGCTTCGACTGCCGCCACCGGCTCGCCGTGCAGCGAGAGGAGGCCCTCGACCGCTTCATCGAAGAGGGGGACGCCCGCATTGTTGCCGGTTTGCAGCGGCACCCCCCAACGGTCCGTCCTGCCTGCGTTCACCCTTGCTCCTCGCTGCGTTCGTGGTTCCCGATCACACTCGCGCCGACTTGTCAGGCCCCGCCCCACGCGTTATACATTACCAAAGCAATAAGAATAGTAGTGTTTGTCGTTTCGGGCGATGCTCGGCCAAATCGGTGGAGTGAGGGGCCGGCAGCCCGGGAACTACTTGTGTGGAGAACCCCGCGCCCCCCTGCGGGGCTTTGGATTGCTCCCACGCCCCTCCGCGCAAGTAGTTCCCCGGCCGCCGGCATCGAGTCGCCGGAGGAGTAATGGGAGGAGATCGACCGTGTCGGCCTATGACGAAGTGCTGGAGGCAAACCAGAAGTACGTTGCATCGTTCGGGTCGAAGGGGGAGTTGGCTCTCCCTCCCGCCCGGCATTTTGCGATTCTCACCTGCATGGACGCCCGGCTGGACCCGGCGCAGTACGCCGGACTGAGCGAGGGCGACGCCCACGTGATCCGCAATGCGGGCGGGCGCGCCAGCGACGACGCCATCCGCTCGCTGGTCATCTCCTACAAACTCCTCGGGACGAGGGAGTGGTTCGTCATCCACCACTCCAACTGTGGCATGGAATTCTTCACCGATGAAGTGATCCGCGACCTGTTGCAGAGCAGCCTCGAGACGGCCGAACTCGGCCCGGACGGGTTTCGCGATGTCGGCCGCGGACCGGGATCCGCCGAGGCGAATTACGTTGATTGGCTCACCATCACCGACAACGAGCAGAGTGTCGTCAATGATGTGGCGCGTATCCGCAACCACCCGTTAGTTCCGGGACGGATCCCCATCTACGGGTTCATCTACGACGTCTCCACCGGCCGTCTGGTCGAGGTGCCGGAGGCGACGAAGGTCGGTGCGCCGATCTGAGCATCCATGGCGGGGACCGAAGGCCCTGCGTCGGGACTGCTCCGTGCGGCAGCCCATAGGGTTGGGAGGAGGACCGACGCAGCGAGAGAGCACAAAGGGAGAGCGACGATGCCGGCAAAGGGAAGCGCGGAGTGGAAGGGTGACGTGCCCACGGGCACCGGGACGTTCACCGCGGGCGACACCATCAGCGGCGGCTACACGTTCAAGTCTCGTTTCGAGGATGGTCCGGGCTCGAACCCCGAGCAGTTGATCGCGGCCGCGCACGCCGCCTGCTTCTCTATGGCATTGTCCAACATCCTCGCCCAGGCGGGCTCTCCACCCGAGTCGGTCCGCACCCACGCCACGGTCACCCTGCGCCCGGTCGACGGGGCCCCCACCATCACCAAAATCGCCCTTGTCACGGTGGGCACGGTGCCCGGGATCGACGAGGCCGCCTTCAAGGAACATGCCGCGGCGGCAAAGGCCGGGTGCCCGGTGAGTCGCGCCCTGGCCGGCGTGCCCGAAATCACCCTCGAGGCGTCGCTGGCCTGACCGGACACGGTGGGCCGGTGACGCCGGCGTCGCTCGGGCCGAGCCGCCGGCGGGCGCGTCAGTTGTAGGGCGCCAGGAGTCCCCGGGCCCGGGCCCGCAGGCTCCGCGCCACGTCGACCGGGGTTTCGGGGCGGCGGGCCAGCTCTTCGAAGAGGGTCGCCGCTTCGTCGACGCAACCCAGGCGGGCGAAGGTGTCGGCCAGCGCGACCTGCTCGGTCAACGGCTGTCCCGGAATGGCCGCCCGCAGGCGGGTCACCCAGCGGCCGCCCTCCTTGTCGTCCCGACGCCGGAAACTCTGGTCGAGGTTCGCCAGCATGCGCGCCAGAATGGACCGGGGCCCGACCGGCGCCAGATAGGCGGGGAGGAGTTGCACCTCGGCCCCGGCCACGGCGCGCAGGAGTTCGGCGCAGGCGGCGTGATCGAGGCGCCGCCCGCCGGAGAACGCATCAATGAGGAGGTCCGGCTCACGGGGGTCCCGCAACAGAAAGTGCCCCGGCATTCCGACGCCTTCGAGCGCGACCCCGCAGCGCCGTCCGATCTCCATGACGAGGACCGAGATCGAGATCGGAATGCCGAGGCGCCGGTCGAGCACCTGGTCGAGGTACGAGTTCCGCGGGTCGTCGTAGGTCTGCAGGTCTCCTCGCACACCGAGGGTCTCGAAGACGAACCGGCATACCTCCCCGGCGTCGGCCGACCCGATCTGGGCGGCCATGTCATCGAGTCGCGCGAGCTGTTCGGAGATGTCGACGGTGACGTCGGCCATGGCGGCAATCAACAACGCGCCCTCGTCGAGGGGTAGCTCCGCCTCAGGGCGCGCCACGATCTCCCGCCACCTCGCCGAGCGGTCCATGCCGACGACTGTAGTGGTCGGACTCGAGCCGACGGAAGCCGGTCCACCGCCGTCGTTGCATTGCGGTTTCGTATCAATTCGAAGAATTGCGCTCTGGCGTCATCCAAATCGCCCGGGCGTGCCGAATGCCTTACAGAACGCACATTGCTAGCGACGAGGGAGACCCATGAGGGCGACAACGCGTGGAATCGCAAGACGGGGCAGGCGCCGGGGGACAAGGTTCGTGGCCGCCACGGCGGTCGCCGCGTCGCTCGGCGCCATCAGCCTCGGGGCGCAGGCCGGCGTCTCTCCGGCGGCGGGTGCCACAGCCCCCGCCATCAAGTCGTTGGCCGATGCCCATCTCGGGTGTTCCGGCGTGGATGGCGAAGGGTACTGGCAGGTATCCGCCAGTGGCGGCGTGTTCACCAACGGAGCCGCCGCCTTCTACGGCTCCGAGGGAGGGGCGACCCTCAACAAGCCGATTGTCGGGATCGCACCCAGTGTCGATGGTCGTGGGTACTGGCTCGTGGCGTCCGACGGTGGCGTCTTCTCTTTCGGCGACGCGCCGTTCAAGGGATCGACCGGGGCGATCCATCTCAACGCACCGATCGTCGGCCTCGTGCCGACGCCCGATGGCCAGGGCTACTGGCTCGTTGGCTCCGACGGTGGTGTCTTCGCCTTCGGCGACGCCGACTTCTACGGTTCTGAGGGCGGAGCGAAGCTGAACCAGCCCATCGTCGGCATGGCCGCCACCAAGGACGGTCGTGGCTACTGGCTGGTGGCGTCCGACGGTGGCGTCTTCAGCTTCGGCGACGCCCCCTTCTACGGTTCGCTGGGTGCCAAGGCTCTGAACGCGCCCATTGCCGCCATCGCACCGGCACGAAACGGAAATGGCTATGTGCTGGCCGCCGGCGACGGGGGAGTGTTCACTTTCGGTGCCTCCGGGTTCTACGGGTCGGCCGCAGGGCAGACCACTGCGCCCGTCACCGGTGTCGCCGGGACCTTCTTCGGCAACGGCTACACCCTGACCACCTCGAACGGGAGCGTCTACAACTTCGGCGACTCATCGTTCTGCGGCGTGTCGGGGAACGTCAGTACGAACAGCCCGATTGTGGGTCTGGCCTTCTATTGAGGACCCGCACGACCTCGCCGGCCCGACATTGCACACGACATTGATCGATTCCATCCATCCGCCATCACAAGGAGCAGAGCATGCCTAACATCAGCCGGCGTCACTTTCTCAGGAACGCATCCATCGGGGCCGCGGCCACCGGCGTCGCCGCCGCGGGCGGGTTGAACCTTCTCACCGGGGTTTCCAGCGCGGATGCGGCGACGCCGTCGAAGACGACCGCCAGCGGCCCCCTCCTCGAGGGATCCGGCGTGATCGCCCATGTCGTCGACGCCAAGTCGGGGAAGATCTCGCTCTTCGTCGGCACCAAGCACATCGAATACACCAACCAGGCATTGGCTCAGGAGCTCCTCAAAGCCTCCAAGTGAACGCCCGTCCGCTACCCGAAGTCGTACCTACCCACCACGAGGTGAACTGAACGATGTCGTCACACAGAGAAGCACCAGCCATGACCAAAGACCCCGCTGCGGACAGTACGGACGTGTATGCGTTCGTGAGCCCGGACGCGCCCGACACGGTCACCATCATCGCCAACTATGTCCCGTTCCAAAGTCCCGATGGTGGGCCGAACTTCTTCGAGTTCGGAGCCAAGACCGTCGTGGGCACGGCAGCCCCGGTCGGTGACGACGTCCTCTACCAGATCCACATCGACAACACCGGAACCGGCATCCCGTCCATCACCTACCAGTTCCAGTTCACCACGACGATCCTCGACCCCAACACGTTCCTCTACGCCACCGGGCCGATCACCTACTCGTCGAGCTCTGGCTACAGCAGCACGTGGAACCGTCGTCAGACGTACACCATCACCAAAATCCTCACCGACGTGACCACGGGTGAGAGCACGAGCACGGTCATCAGCCCGCCCTCCGGCTTCGCCTGCCCGCCCTGCAACGTGGGCATCCGGACCACGCCGAACTACGGCACGCTTTCGGCTCCGGCGATCTGGCGCACCTCGGACGGCGAGATCGTCTTCGCCGGCCAGCGCGCCGACGGCTTCTTCGTGGACCTCGGCTCCATCTTCGACCTGGGCGATCTGCGGCCGATCTCGATGGATCAGCTGATCCCCGGTGCCAACAGCCCGGGCATCAACTCCCTGGCCGACTCGAACGTGCACTCCATCGCCCTGCAGATCCCCATCAGCTCGCTGACCCCCGACGGCGCAGCCTCTGACCATGGGGGCCAACGATCCCAACGCGGTCATCGGCGTCTACACCACGGCCAACCGTCAGACCGTGCGCATGTTCGACCCGACCACCGGGAACACGACGGCGACCGGCCCCTACGATCAGGTGTCTCGACTGGGCAGCCCGTTGGTCAACGAGGTCGTGGTACCGATGGCGTCGAAGGACTACTTCAACAGCCAGCCGCCGGTCAAAGACGCCCAGTTCGCGGCGGCGGTCGAGCACCCCGAACTGCAGAACCTGCTTCCCGTCCTCTACCCGGGCGCGTTTCCCAACTTGGCCGCCTACACCAAGGCCCGCGCCGACCTCGTGGCCATCTTTGCCACCGGGATCCCCGGCAGCGTCATAGGGTCGGCCTTCGGCGTCGGGACCTACCAGGGCGGCAAGGTCATCGCGGAGATGCTGCGCCTGAACATGGGGATCGCCCCGACCTCCAGCAACGGGACGCAGACCGGGACCAGCAACCTGGGCCTCCTCGGCAACGACCTGGCCGGGTTCCCCAACGGCCGGCGGCCGACCGACGATGTGGTCACCATCGAGTTGATGGCGGTCGCCGGAGCCACCATTCCCCTGGTCGACAAGACCTACACGGCGGACAAGGCCGTGGCGGTGGTCAACCAGGGCGTCACGCCGAGCCCCCGCTCGTACCAGGCCGGCTTCCCGTACCTGGCCGACCCGCACGGTGGCTACTCCAACCCGCCGACCACGCCGGCATACAACAGCAACCCGGAGCTGTAGGCGGCGGCGGAGATGACCATCACCGAGCAGCGGCAGCACCACCACAGCCACCGCACCGTGGAGGCGCCCTACGTCGACGAGGGGCCGACGGACGGCCCTCCGGACGCCCTGGTGCTCGACATCGGCGAGGACATCGGTGCGCTGATCCTCTATTCCGAGGTTGGGTGCCTGGGGCAGGAGATCGATCTGACTCCTGTCGGTGCTCCCCGCTCCCACCACATGCACACCATGATCCGGCGTCGGCGCGGCGTCGGCCGCGAGTTCATCGCCGGCGTCTATCCCGAACTGCGGGAGGGCGAGTACACGGTGTGGGGACTCGACGGCCACCCACTCGGCGACGTGGCCATCGTCGGCGGTCGTGTCAGCGAATTCCGGGCCGGGGACTGCCGCGTCCGTTCGTAGTCCGCGGGCACGCACCCCCTCCATCCCGGGAGGTGCGTGCCCGTTTCTCGGTCTCGCAACCGGCGGACTTGCCGGGTGCCTTCGTGGGGCGAGGCGGGAGGACGCTGGTACGGTTCCGCCATCGCTCCCCGATTGATTCTGGCTTCCGCCTCACCGGCGCGTCTGCGTGTCCTGCGCGACGCCGGGTTCGATCCCGAGGTCGTGGTCAGTGGGGTGAGCGAGCACATCGGGGCGATCGGCACGGCGCGTGCCGTGGTGGTGCTCGCCGAGCGCAAGGGGACCGCCGTGGCGGGGAAGTGCCCCGACTCCCTCGTGCTCAGCTGTGACTCCATGCTCGACCTCGACGGGTCGGCGCTCGGCAAGCCGGCGTCGCCCGAGGAGGCCATCGACATATGGGGGCGCCTCTCCGGCCGTCACGGCGTGCTGCACACGGGCCACTGCCTGATCGACACGCGGACGGACCGGCGGGTGTCGCGGCTCGCCAGCACCGTGGTGCGGTTCGGTACCCCGAGCAGGGCGGAGATCAGTGCCTATGTGGCCAGCGGCGAGCCCTTGCGCGTGGCCGGTGCGTTCACCATCGACGGCCTGGCGGGCCCCTTCGTCGACGGCATCGAGGGCGATCCGAGCAACGTCTTGGGGTTGTCGCTCCCCCTGTTCCGCCGGATGCTCGACGAATTCGGCCTGGCCATCACGGAGCTCTGGAAGGTCCGCTAATGTCTTTGTGTGCCGCAAGTAACTAAACAGGACCGCCGTCCGGCCGTGGCGGTGCCGGCCGACCGATCGATCGACCAGATCGAGGCCGCCCTGCAGGTCGTGGCACGGTCGATGACGCAGGCTCGCCTGCACGAGCGCCTCCTCCAGACGGCCGGAGTGCGGCTTGACCGGGCCGGGGCCGCCCTGCTGTACAAGCTCTACGTCAATCGCGACTCGCTGCGGGTGACCACCCTGGCCGATCTGCTCGGCGTCGACGCGCCGACGGTGACCCGCAAGGTGCAGCAGCTCGAGCACGAGGGGTATGTGGCCCGGCATCCCGATCCCGACGATCGGCGGGCCACCCGCATCGCGCTCTCGCCGGCCGGGCGGCGCACCCTGCAGCGCGTGCTGGACGCCCGCCGGGCCTGGATCGCCAGCCTGTTCGAGGGCTGGGACAGGGCCGACCTGGGAGAGTTCGCCTCGGCGCTCGGTCGCTTCTCCACCACCCTCGAAGGCGAGACGGCGGACACCGAGTGACGGGCAGCTCATGACGACTGCGGTGCAGACGGCGCCCAACGACCGCTACAAGTGGATCGCCCTGAGCAACACCACCCTGGGCATCCTGATGGTGACGATCAACCAGTCCATCCTGTTGATCTCGTTGCCCGACGTCTTCCGCGGCATCGGCATGAACCCGCTCGCCCCGGGCAACACGTCCTATTTCCTGTGGGTCCTGATGGGCTTCATGTTGGTGACCGCGGTGCTGGTGGTCAGCTTCGGCCGGGTCGGTGACATGTACGGCCGCGTGCGCATGTACAACCTCGGATTCGCCGTCTTCACGGTGTTCTCGATCCTTCTGTCCATCACCTGGATGACCGGTACAGATGGCGCGTTGTGGATCATCTTCATGCGGGTGGGGCAGGGCATCGGTGCGTCGTTCCTGTTCGCCAACTCGGGTGCCATCCTCACCGACGCCTTCCCCGAGGACGAACGGGGCAAGGCCATGGGAATCAACGGCGTCGCACTGGTCTCGGGGTCGTTCGTCGGCTTGATCCTCGGCGGTATCCTCGCCCCGATCGAATGGCGGCTCGTCTTCTTGGTCTCGGTGCCCTTCGGGCTGTTCGGGACGGTGTGGGCCTACCTCAAGCTGAGGGACAACGGGGTCCGGATCCCCTCCAAAATCGACTGGCTGGGGAACATCACCTTCGCCGTCGGCCTCATCGCCCTGCTGACCGGGATCGTCTACGGCATTCAGCCGTACGGCGGGCACACCATGGGGTGGACGAATCCGAAGGTACTCGCTGGGGTCATCGGTGGCGTGATCCTTCTGTTCGCCTTCGTCCTGATCGAGTTCAGGGTGCCCCACCCCATGATCCGGTTGTCGCTGTTCCGGATCCGGGCGTTCACCACCTCCGTCCTGGCCGGGTTCCTCTCGGCCATCGGCCGCGGTGGGATCCAGTTCATGCTGATCATCTGGCTGCAGGGCATCTGGCTACCCCAGCACGGGTACAGCTTCTCCGAGACGCCGTTGTGGGCCGGCATCGCCCTGGTCCCCCTCACCGTCGGCTTCATGATCTCGGGGCCGCTCTTCGGCAGCCTGGCCGATCGGCTCGGCGCCCGCGGCGTGGCCACTATCGGCCTCATCGGTGCGGGTGTGTCCTACCTCCTCCTCGAGACCCTGCCGATGAACTTCTCCTACCCGGCGTTTGCGCTCTTGGTGTTCCTGCTGTCCTTCTTCCTCGGCATGTTCTTCACGCCGAACCAGATGGCCGTCATGAACAGTCTCCCGCCGGACCAACGCGGCGCCGGAGCCGGCATAAACGGCACCTTCATGAACTCGGCCGGCGTGCTCTCCATCGGCATCTTCTTCACCATCGTGACCCTGGGGTTGGCCTCGGCGCTGCCTGGCCACCTCTTTCACGGGCTGACGGCCGAGGGGGTCCCCACCGCCGAAGCACTCAAGGTGTCGCATCTGCCGCCGATCGGCAGCCTCTTCGCCGCCTTTCTCGGGTTCAACCCCATCGAGACGATCATGCCGCACCACGTGCTGGTTGCACTCGGCCCGGAGCGGGCGCGCTACCTGACCGGCCGCAGCTTCTTCCCCAAGCTCATCGCGCCGGCGTTTGCCAACGGTCTCCATCTGGCCTTCGACTTTGCCGCCGGCACCTCCTTCGTGGCCGCCGTCTTGTCGTGGTTGCGGGGCCCCCGCTACATCTACCCGGACGGAGAACTGCATGACGACGCCAACCGCGGCCTGCTCGAGGTCGGCGAGCTGGCCTCGTCTGAGATCGGCGCGGGCGTCCTGAACGACGCCTGATCGGGTTCGCCTTTCGCCCCACTGCTCTGTGTTGCTCTGTGTAGAGCCGCCCGCCACGGGGTACTGACAGGGCATGGCACACACAGCGGACGTCAGCGTGGAGAAATTCGTGGACCTCCTCAACGAGGATCTCGGAACCGAGTACCAGTCGATCGTGCAGTACACCAACCACATCGCCACCATCACCGGGGCCGAGTACCTGAGCATCCTCGACGAGCTCAAGGTCCACGTGGGCCAAGAGCTCTCCCACGCCCAGATACTGGCCGAACAGGTCTCGTTCTTGGGCGGCGAACCGATCGTCACCGTCCCCCCGGTGGAGCGGGCTTCGGACAGCCGCGCCGCCCTCCAGGCCGACCTCCGGCTCGAGAGCGACCAGCTCGAGCGCTACCGCCAGCGCTTCGCCCAGGCCAACGCGCTCGAACTGGCCGACGTGGCCGAGGCGCTGCGCCCCTTGCTCGAGCAGACCCAAGAGCACGTGCGCGACCTCACGATGGCGTTAGGGGACTGAACCTGCTCCCTTGCGGGCGACACCTGTCGCGCGCGGGCTGTCGGTCCCGTCATCGCCGGGTCGTGGAGAGCTCGGCGCCGACCGGACCACCTCCGAGAAGTCGGGTACCCAGTGCGACGAGCGCCCGCCCCAACGAATGACGGGCGCGGGCCATCGGCGAGGCCTTGTGGGCCCGGGCCGCCTTCACTGATCTCTTTCTGTGTCGGGACTGCTGCCGGCCGAGCAGTTCCCGCTGGCGCTCGCGTGCGAGCTCCTGGGCGAAATAGGGATGCATGATCACTCCTGGGGTCACTGGTGAGAAGGGGATGTGCGGGAGGGGCCGGAGATCCGGCCGGGTCACGAAAGATGCCGTACGAAAGATGCCGACAAAGACGAAAGAACGATGTCGGCGCGCCGACCCCGCAGGGAGGGTGACGTCCTGGCTCGATGCCGAAGTGGTCGGCAGAGTCAGATGGACGGTCCGAGCGGGGCGGCGCACACGGACATTCGGGTCATCGGATTACTCGTCACGTGGCACCTCCTTCGTCGCTCGGTAGTGAATGGTAATGGTAACGAATCTCCCGGTGGATTACTAGGTGCGACGCCGAGAAATTCCGTGTGGTGCGTGGGACAGGCGGCGTCGCCCGGAGAGTGGACACTCCCGGCACGACGGGAGCACAACAGCGCGTCAACATTGGCTTCTCAGGCTGTATTTCCCCGTTTCTGCGAGCGGTGGCCCGTATCATTGACGCAGGCTCTCGGCTGCGTGCGCAGAGTGTCGGTCGCCTTTACCAGCTGTCCGGGCCGCGGGCGTGCGCCGTGGTCGGGCCCGAGTGGGAGAGTGACGGAAACGAATGCCTTTTGCGCTTGGTCACAGCACGGACGTTTCGGCGGCCGGCGTCCCGACCCGGATTCGTCACCAGAAGTTCACGATCAGAACGCCGGCGAGGAACCCACAATGTGCCGCCCGGTCGGGGTGACGCCGGTACCATGGCAGCGGCGCGCATGACCCGCGAGGTCGGGCAGAACGGCCCCATCTGGTCCCGGTCCTGCGGGCCCATTCGGGCGGCCAATCGCCGGTCGGTCCCGTTTGTGAGCGATGTCGATCGGGTAAGACCCTGACGAGAGAGGTGGTATCCGACGTATGGCGACAAGCCGAGCTGCTACTCGCCGCGCCAAGGCAGAAGCCCCGGAACAAGCGCATCAACGGAACATCGAGGTCGAGGTGAACGTGGTGCGCTCCCCTCACGTCCCCTCGCACCAGGTGCGGCCGGTCATCGAGTCGGTCAGTCCCCAGGTTGACGGCGGGCGGCGCCCCGCCAAGGCCGCCGTGGGGGACACCGTGGTCGTGGAGGCGGATGTGTTCGCCGACGGGCACGACGTGCTCACCTGCGACGTCCGGTACCGTCACGACGACGATCTGCAGTGGTCCTCGGTCGCCATGGAGCCTCGTGGCAACGACCGCTGGCGCGCCGCGTTCGATGTGCGATCCATGGGTCAGTACCGGTTCCTCATCGAAGCGAGGGCGGATCGGTTCATGACCTGGCGCCGCGATCTGCGGGCCAGGGACGAAGCGGGTCAGGACCTTGCGGTCGAGTTGCTCGTCGGGGCCGAGTTGGTCGATGCCGCGGCACTACGGGCCGACGCGGCCGACCGCCGCCTGCTCTCGTTCGCCGCGGCGCAACTCTGGTCGGCCGCCAACGGGCTGGCCGGCCCGGTCTCCGAAGAGATCGCCGCCTGGTCGGGCGCCTCCACCCTGGGCGAGCTCGTCTTCTCCGATGGGCTGGCGCACCTCATGCGCCGGTGCGCCGACCCTGACCGGTCGGCCACCTCCGAGGTCTTCACCGTGGCGGCCGACCGGGAGAAGGCCCGCTTCAGCGCGTGGTACGAGATGTTCCCGCGCTCGGCGTCACCGGAGCCCCGGCGCCACGGCACGTTCGCCGATGTCCGGGCCAAGCTGCCCTACGTGGCCCACATGGGGTTCGACGTCCTGTACCTGCCGCCGATACATCCGATCGGCCGGACGGGTCGCAAGGGCCCCGACGGTGCCACGAACGCCGCCGAGGGGGACCCGGGCAGCCCGTGGGCCATAGGCGCCCGTGAAGGTGGGCACACCGCGGTCCATCCCGAGCTCGGCACCCTCGAGGAGTTTCGGGACCTGGTGATCGCGGCGGCGGCGCGGGGCATCGAAGTGGCCCTGGATCTGGCCTTCCAGGCCTCGCCCGACCATCCGTGGGTGACCGAGCACCCGGAGTGGTTCCGGCATCTCCCCGATGGGACGATCCGTTATGCGGAGAACCCGCCCAAACGCTACGAGGACATCTTCCCGCTCGACTTCGAGACGACGGACTGGCAGGCCTTGTGGGCCGAGCTCCTCGAGGTCGTGCGCTTCTGGGTCGCCCAGGGGGTGCGGGTGTTCCGGGTCGACAACCCCCATACCAAGCCCTTCGCCTTCTGGGAATGGATGATCCGGCTCGTCAAGGCGGACCATCCCGAGGTCATCTTCTTGTCCGAGGCCTTCACCCGACCGCGGGTGATGGAGCAGTTGGCCAAGGTGGGCTTCACCCAGTCGTACACCTACTTCACCTGGCGCAACACGAAGTGGGAGCTCGAGACCTATCTGGACGAGCTCACCAAGACCGATGTCGCCGACTACTTCCGACCGAACTTCTGGCCGAACACGCCCGACATCTTGCACGAGGAGCTCCAGCACGGCGGGCGCGCGGCCTTCCTCTCCCGCCTGCTGCTCGCCGCCACGTTGAGCGCGAACTACGGGATTTACGGGCCGGCCTTCGAGCTGCAGGAGCACCTTCCCCGCTCGCCCGGCTCCGAGGAGTACGCCCACTCCGAGAAGTACGAGATCCGCTGGTGGGATCTGGCCCGGCCGGACAGCCTCTCGGAATTCATCGCGCGGGTGAACAAGATCCGCCGGGACCATCGGGCTCTGCAGTTCAACGACGCCCTCCAGTTTCACCCCGTCGACAACGAGCAGATCATCGCCTACTCCAAGGTCCGGGAGGTCCCCGACGCCGAGCGGGCGCCGGGTGTGCCGGGGCTCGACGTGATCGTGGCGGTCGTCAGCCTCGACCACCACGCGGTGCAATCCGGCTGGGTGGAGCTCGATCTGGCGGCGCTCGGCGTGGATCCCGATCGGCCCTACGTCATGCACGATCTCCTCACGGGAGCCCGCTACCAGTGGGAAGGGCGCCACAATTTCGTCATGCTCGACCCCGCCGGCCTGGCGGCGCACCTGTTCTCCCTGGAGCAGCCGGCCGGCCCCGGCGCCACCGGGAGGGTCGGGATGACCTCGACCGAACTGCGGACGGTCTCCGAGCCCGGCGACACCGTCGTGCTGGCGCCGTCGTCCACCGGCTGGTACAAGGATGCGGTCATCTACGAGGTCCACGTCCGTGCCTTTCATGACGGCAACGGCGACGGTGTGGGGGACTTCCGCGGCCTGATCGACAAGCTCGACTACCTGCAGGAGCTCGGGGTCACCGCGCTGTGGCTCCTGCCGTTCTACCCCTCCCCGCTCCGCGACGACGGGTATGACATTTCGGACTACCGGCAGGTCCACCCCTCCTATGGCTCGCTCCGCGACTTCCGCTTGTTCCTCCGCGAAGCGCATCGACGCGGCATCCGGGTCATCACCGAACTGGTGCTGGCGCACACGTCCGATGAGCACCCGTGGTTCCAGCGGGCCCGGCTGGCCAAGCCCGGGTCGGTGCACCGCGATTTCTACGTCTGGAGCGACACCCCGGACCGCTTCGCGGGGGCCCGCATCATCTTCAAGGACTTCGAGTCGTCGAACTGGTCGTTCGATCCCGTCGCCCAGGCCTACTTCTGGCACCGCTTCTACTCGCACCAGCCCAGCCTCAACTACGACAACCCGACCGTGCGACAAGCCATGCTCGACGTGGTGGACTACTGGCTGTCGATGGGCGTCGACGGCCTCCGGCTGGATGCGGTGCCGTACCTCTACGCCCGCGAGGGAACCACGTGCGAGAACCTTCCGGAGACCTTCGCCTTTCTCCGGGAGCTCCGGGCCCACGTCGACAGTCGCTTCGACGATCGGATGTTGCTGGCCGAGGCCAATCAGTGGCCCGAAGATGCCGTGGCGTACATGGGCCGGGGCGATACCTGCCACATGGCCTTCCACTTCCCCCTCATGCCCCGCATGTTCATGGCGGCCCGCCAGGAGGACCGGTTCCCCATGGTCGACATCCTGGCGGAGACGCCCGCCACCCCTCCTGAATGCCAGTGGGCCCTGTTCCTCCGCAATCACGACGAGCTGACGCTTGAAATGGTCACCGACGAGGAGCGGGACTACATGTACCGCGCCTACGCACAGGATCCACAGGCCCGGGTGAACGTCGGCATCCGCCGCCGCTTGGCTCCGTTGTTGGGGAACGACCGCAAGCTGATGGAGATGATGAACGGGTTGTTGTTCTCCATGCCGGGCACCCCGATCATCTACTACGGCGACGAAATAGGCATGGGGGACAACATCTACCTGGGCGACCGCAACGCCGTCCGCACCCCCATGCAGTGGAACAGCGACCGCAACGCCGGCTTCTCCGCCGCCAATCCACAGCGGCTCTACCTGCCCGTCATCATCGACCCCGAATACCACTCCCAAGCGGTCAACGTGGAAGCCCAGCAAGAGAACCCCAACTCGCTCTTGTGGTGGATGAAACGGCTGATCGCGTTGCGCCAGCGCTACCGGGCGTTCGGCCGCGGCACCCTCGAGGTCCTCCGCCCGGACAACCGCAAGGTGTTTGCGTTCATCCGGCGCTATCGAGGACGAGCGGATTCTGGTGGTCGTCAACCTCTCGCGCAACGTGCAGTGCGTGGAGCTCGATCTCTCGGAGTTCCGTGGCGCCACCCCCATCGAGCTTTTCGGGAACTCGGAGTTCCCCTCCATCGGGGATCTCCCGTACTTCATCACGCTGGGCCCGCACGGCTTCTACTGGTTCTCGCTCGAGTCCGAGCCGGACGAGACGGTGCCGTTACGCCAATCGTTCGTCGTCGATGGCGAGTGGGAGGAGCTCTTCAACGGGGCCGCGCTCCGCGAGTTCGAGACGTTCCTTCCGGCGTACCTGTCCAAACGCCGATGGTTCGCCCAAAAGGCACGCGCCATCACGGCGGCCAGGGTGATGGACTCGGTTCCCCTCCCGGCTGTTCCGGGCCGCAGGTCCGAGACCGTGGCGCATCTGTTGATCGTGCAGGTCGAACTGGACCATGGAAGCCCGGAGCGCTACGCGCTGCCGCTCGCCTTTGCCACCGGGGCGGCGGCGGAGGAGTTGAAGAAGTGGCATGCCGACGCCGTCGTGGCCGAACTGAAGGCGGGCGGCGATGACGGCGTGGTGTACGACGCCATTTTCGAGCCCGCGTTCACCAAAATGATGGTGGAACTGCTGGCCCGGCGTCGTACCGTCGGGGGGACAGGTGGGAAGCTGCTCGGCCTGCCGTCCCCTTCCCTCCGTCAGTTCGACGAGTTCCTCTCCGAGGACTACACGCCCGTGCCCCTCTCCGCCGAGCAATCGAACAGCTCGGTCCTCCTCGGCGAGCGCGCCATCGTCAAGTTCATCCGCCGTTTCGAGGCGGGGATCAACCCCGGAGTCGAGGTCGGGCGGTTCTTGAGCGAGCGCGCCCGTTTTCCCTACGCCCCGCTCAGCGGTGGAAGTGTCGAATACCGGCCCGACGCGCCGGGTGTCCCGCCCACCACGGTGGCGGTCCTCGAGGAGTTCATCTCCAACGAGGACGACGGATGGAACTACGTCGTGGACGCGCTCATCCACAGCTTCGAGGAGGCGCTGGCGCACCGGCAGGATGCGGAGCTCCGCCTGAGCCCGTCGCGCAGCCTCTTCACCCGTGAACGGAGTCAGCTCGAGCCCGGTCACCTTCTGGTCGGCGCGCACCTCGAGTGGGCGTCCCTGCTCGGTCGCCGGACCGCCGAGCTGCATCTGGCACTGACCTCGGACCACCGTGATCCCGACTTCGCGCCCGAGCCCCTGACCGCGCTGGACCGCCAGGCGCTCTACCACGGCGCCCGGAGCCTGACCCGCAAGGTCTTTCACGACGTGCGGGCGGTCCCCGTCCCCTCGCACTATGTCGAACTGGTCCTGGCGCGCGAGAACGAGATCATCGATCGCATGCGCAAGCTCAGCATGCTCGCCATCACCGCCGACCGGATCCGCTGTCACGGCGACTTCCATCTGGGCCAGGTGCTGTGGACCGGAAAGGACTTCGTCATCATCGACTTCGAGGGTGAGCCCAGCCGCTCGCTCGGTCAGCGGCGGCTGAAGCGCCCTGCGGTCGTCGACCTGGCCGGGATGGTGCGCTCGTTCCACTATGCGGGCACGACCGCCGCGCTCCGCCTGACCCGTGACCTGGGCACCTCGATGGCGTCGGTCGACGGGACGATGATCGACGCCTGGGTGACGTTCTGGCACCGGTGGATCTCCGGCACGTTCCTCGACTCGTACCTGAGCGTGGCGGGTCAGGCCGAGTTCCTGCCGGACGACCTGGACCAGCTGACCCAGCTCTTCGACTTTTTCCTGCTCGAGAAGTCGATCTACGAGCTCGGGTACGAGGCGAACAGCCGGCCGGAGTGGGTCGACATCCCGGCCCGGGGAATCCTGGACATCCTGGACACGCCCCTGTGAGGCCATCGACCCCTCCGCAGCCCGCGCTGGCGGAGCTGGCCGGACGTTACGGCGTGCAGGTCTCGTTCGTCGGCACCGACGGGCGGGTGCACCGGGCCGAGGACGCGGTCATCGTGGCCATCCTGGCGGCCCTCGGGGCTCCGATCGCCTCGGGGTCCGATGTCGCCGACGCCCTGGGCGAGCGCCGGCGGGTCGAGGCGAGCACTCCGCTCGAGCCCGTCCTGGTGCACCGCGTCGGGAGGGCCGCCTCGGCCGAGGTGACGTTGCCCGGCCGGGTCCATCCTCGTGACGTGTGGTGCTCCCTGGCACTCGAGGACGGCCAGGTGCACCGCCAGCGCCTGACGGCGAGCATCAGTCGGATGCAGGCGATGGGCCAGGTCGGGGTGGAGCCGGTCAACCGCTACCGTTTCCGGCTCGACCAGGGTGGGACGGAGCCGATCGCGCCGGGGTACCACCGGGTCGTGGTGGAATGGCCCGGAGCGCAGGCTTCGGCGTTGCTGATCGCAGCCCCCCGCTGCCCCGCGGCTGCCCGTGGCTGGGGTCTGTTCCTCCCCCTGCACGCCTTGCGAACCGAGCAGGACTGGGGCGTCGGCAGCTACGCGGACATGGCCGAGCTGGGGCACTGGGTCAAGGGGATGGGCGCGTCGATGCTGGGCGCCCTGCCCCTGTACCCCGCCTTCTTGGATCCGCCGGCGGACCCGAGCCCCTATCTCCCCGTGAGTCGCCTGGCCTACAACGAGGTCTTCGTCGATCCGACGGTGCTGCCGGAGCTCGCCGCGGCACCCGAGGCGCGCCGGCTGCTCGGGGACGACGAATTCCGGCGCCAGGTCTCGTCGGCGCACGGATCGAAACTGGTGGACTACGAGACGGTCTTGCACCTGCGCCGCCAGGTCCTGGCTCCCATGGCCGAGGCGCTGCTGGCGGCGGGGTCGGCGCGCCGCGATGCGTTCTGCGCCTGGGTCGACGCCCACCCCGAGCTGCTGGCCTACGCCCGCTTCCGGGCGGCGGGCGACCGGCTCGGCCATCGGCCCGGCACCGTGGTGCTCCCGCGCCCGGAGGGCCCGGACTCCGAGCCGTCCCTCGGGTACCACCTGTACGCGCAGTGGGTGGCGGCGCAGCAACTCAGCGCTGCCGGCGCGGCGGTCCCGCTCTACGCCGATCTCCCCATCGGCGTCCACCCCGACGGTTTCGACCCGCTCTGGGCGCCCGCGGCCTTCGTGCGCGGGGCGCACGGGGGAGCGCCACCCGACCTCTTCTTTGCCGGCGGCCAGGATTGGGCGTTTCCCCCCTCCACCCCGAGCGCATCCGCGATGACGGCTACGACTACTTCATCGGTGTGCTCCGGCGGGCCTTCCGGCATGCCGACTACTTGCGGGTCGATCACATCATGGGCCTGCAGCGTCTGTACTGGATCCCGGAGGGCTTCGACGCCCGCCATGGCGCGTACGTGTCGTACCGCGCCGACGAGCTCCATGCGGTGCTCGCCCTGGAGGCGCACCGGGCCGGCGCGGTCGTGGTGGGCGAGGACCTCGGTACCGTGCCCGACGGGGTGCGCACCCGCATGGCCGCAGACCGCATGCTGCGCTCCTGGGTTCTGCAGTTCGAATCGACCGAGGAGGACCCGCTGCCGCCCGTTCCCTCTGGCGTGCTGGCCTCGTGGGGCACACATGATCTGCCCCGTTTCGTGTCCTACCTCTTCGGGGACGACATCGACGAACAGGAGCGCGAAGGAAGCCTTACGGCCACCGACGCGGCCGCCGGGCGCGTCGCCCGGGCGCACTGGCGCGCCGCGCTGCTTCGGGCCCTCGGTGTCGACGAGGGACCAGACCAGAGCGGCGTGGCCGCACGGGCGCTCCGGGGGTGCCTGCTCCATCTGGCCTCGAGTGCGGCGGATCTGGTCGTGGTCGACCTGGAGGATCTGTGGGGGGAGCACGAGCCGCAGAACCGCCCGGGCACCGGGACCGGTGCCGCCAACTGGCGGCGCCGCGGGGTCCGCACTCTGTCAGAGGCGCGGCGCGACAGCGGGACCACGGGGTTCCTGCGCGCGCTCACCGCGGTGCGTGACGGCACCGGTGACGAGGAACCGTCGGAGCGGGTGGAGGCGCTGCGATGAGCGGGGCACGACCGGGGAGCTCCGAGGCGTCGTCCCCGGACGTGAGCCTGCTCTCGGAGGACGACCTCTATTGGTTCAACGAGGGAACGCACCGCCGCATGGGCGACAAGCTCGGCGCCCACATCCGACCGGGGGGAGGCGTCACCTTCGCGGTATGGGCCCCCAACGCCACGCGGGTGGCCGTCATCGGGGACTTCAACTACTGGAACGCCGACGCTGACGTGCTCCGGGCGCGGGGCAGCTCGGGGATCTGGGAGGGGACGGCGGCCGGCGCCGGTCCCGGGCACATCTACAAGTTCGCCATCACGACGCGGGCGGGCGACGTTCTCGAGAAGGCCGATCCCTTCGCCCGCCGGGCCGAGAGCGCACCGCGGACGGGCTCGGTGGTGTGGGACCTGACCTACGAATGGGGCGACCAGTCCTGGATGCAGACGAGGGGCGCGCACATGGCACTCGGGGCGCCCATCTCGGTCTACGAGGTACACCTGGGCAGCTGGCGGCGCGATCCGGGCGACCCGCAGCGCTTCCTCGGGTATGCCGAGGTGGCGGAGCCGTTGATCCATCACGTGCAGCAGGCCGGGTTCACCCATGTCGAGTTCCTCCCCTTGATGGAGCACCCCTTCTACGGGTCCTGGGGATATCAGACGACCGGTTTCTTCGCGCCGACGAGCCGCTACGGGACGCCCCAGGAGCTCATGTACCTGATCGACCAGTTCCATCAGGCCGGGATCGGAGTGATCTTCGATTGGGTGCCGTCGCACTTTCCCGAAGACCCGTTCGCCCTGGCGCAGTTCGACGGGACGCACCTGTTCGAGCACGCCGATCCCCGCCTCGGCTTCCATCCCGACTGGAAGAGCCTGATCTTCAACTACGGACGCCACGAGGTGCGCAGTTTTCTCGCCTCGTCGGCCGAGCACTGGCTCTCGCACTACCACGTGGACGGCCTGCGCGTCGATGCCGTGGCCTCCATGCTCTACCTCGACTACTCCCGGCGCCCGGGGGAGTGGCTCCCCAATGCCCACGGGGGCCGGGAGAACCTCGAGGCGCTCGAGTTCCTGCGCCGCCTGAATACGGGCATCTACGCCGACCATCCGGACGTGCAGGTCATCGCCGAGGAGTCCACCGCCTTCCCGGGCGTCTCGCGCCCCGTCGATGCCGGCGGTGTCGGTTTCGGTCTCAAGTGGGACATGGGCTGGATGCACGACACCTTGGAGTACATGGCGCGTGACTCCGTTCACCGGCGCCACCACCACGGCGAGCTCACGTTCCGCAGCGTCTACGCCTTCAGCGAGAACTTCATGCTCCCCCTCTCCCACGACGAGGTGGTCTACGGCAAGCGTTCGCTGCTCGAAAAGATGCCCGGCGACGACTGGCAGCGCTTCGCCAACCTCCGCCTGCTCTACGGGTACCAGTTCGGCCAGCCGGGCAAGAAGCTGCTGTTCATGGGGGACGAGCTGGCGGAGCGCCGGGAGTGGAACCACGAGGGCGGTCTGGACTGGGGTCTCCTCGAGAGCCCGCCCCATGCCGGGATGCTCCGGTGGGTGGGCGATCTCAACCGGCTCTACCGCGAGCAGCGCGCCCTGCACGACCTCGACACCGAACCGGGCGGGTTCAGCTGGACCCAGCCCAACGAGGCCGAGACCAGCCTGCTCAGCTTCCTGCGGATGTCGCCGCACGGACCGCCGGTGCTGGTGATCTGCAACTTCACCCCCGTGCCGCGGTCGAACGTCCTCGTCGGGGTCCCGATCGGCGGCTTCTGGCGCGAGCTGCTCAACAGCGATGCGGTGCTCTACGGGGGGAGTGGCTGGGGCAACCTCGGGGGAATCGAGGCGCAACCGGTCCCGGCCCACGGGATGCCATGGACGCTCACCCTGACCATCCCACCGCTCGGGTGTCTCTTCTTCGGTCTGGGATGAAAATTGCTGGTCCGGGCTCACTTTTGACCATTTTTGGCTCGCGGGTAGTGTGCGTGACGCCGACGGCCGCTGCCGTATCTCGTGCTGGCGCCCGCCGAGGGGGCCGGCCGCCACGTTCGACGGAGACGGTTCCGACCATGCGCCCATCACCTTTTGCCCTAGTGCCCGCCACCGACTCCGCTGCCCGTCCCCGGCCTCCTCTCGTCCTGCGGGCCGCGCCGCCCGGACCGGGAGTCGGGGGGACAGTGAGGGTCTGGCCGGGAAGCCCGCACCCGCTCGGGGCCACCTGGAACGGCGAGGGCGTCAACTTCGCCCTCTTCTCCGAGAACGCCACCGCGGTGGCGCTCTGCCTCTTCGATGAAGCCACGGCCGGCGTGCCGACGGCGACCATCACGATGGCCGAGAGGACCGACAACGTCTGGCACGCCTACCTACCCGACGTGCGGCCCGGCGCGCTCTACGGCTACCGGGTGGACGGGCCCTACGAGCCCACCAGCGGGCATCGGTTCAATCCCAGCAAGCTGCTCATCGACCCCTACGCCAAGGCGGTGAGCGGTCCCATTCGCTGGAGCGACGATCTGTTCGGCTACCGGATCGGGGACGAGCAGGAGGACCTCTCCTTCGATCGCGCGTGACTCGGCGGGCGCCATGCCCAAGTGCCTGGTGGTCGACCCCGCCTTCACCTGGGAGGACGACCGGCGCCCCAACACACCGTGGAACCAGACGGTGATCTACGAGACCCACGTGCGGGGCATGACGGCGCGGCACCCGGGCGTGCCCGAGCACCTGCGCGGGACCTACCTCGGCCTGGCCTCGGACCCGATCATCGACCATCTTCTCGGGCTCGGCGTGACGGCGGTGGAGCTCATGCCGGTGCACCACTTCGTGGACGACCGGCATCTGGTCGACCAGGGGTCTGACGAACTACTGGGGCTACAACTCCATCGCCTTCCTGGCACCGCACGTGGGGTACGCCACCGGTGGTCTCGGGCAGCAGGTGAGCGAGTTCAAGTCCATGGTGCGCACCTTGCACCGGGCCGGGCTCGAGGTGATCCTCGACGTCGTCTACAACCACACCGGCGAGGGCAACCAGCTGGGACCGACGCTGTCCCTGCGCGGCATCGACAACTCGGTGTACTACCGGCTCATGCCCGGCCAACCCCAGTACCACCTCGACTACACCGGCACCGGGAACAGCCTGAACATCCTCCACCCCCGCGCCATGGGATTGGTCACGGACAGCTTGCGCTACTGGGTGACCGACATGCACGTGGACGGGTTCCGCTTCGACCTGGCTCCCGTCCTGGTGCGCGGCTACGAGGCCGGTCAGCCCAGCGCCTTTTTCGAGATAATCCAGCAGGATCCCGTGCTCTCGAAGGTCAAGCTCATCGCCGAGCCCTGGGACGCCAGTCCCGACGGCTATCAGCTGGGGCAGTTTCCGACCGGGTGGTCGGAGTGGAACGGGGCCTTCCGGGACTGCGTGCGCCGCTTCTGGCGGGGCGACCCCGGACAGGTCCCCGAGCTGGCGTCCCGGCTGACCGGGAGTAGCGACATCTACGCTCCGAGCGGGCGCCGGACGTACGCCAGCGTCAACTTCGTGACCTGTCACGACGGCTTCACCCTGACCGACCTGGTCAGCTACGAGCACAAGCACAACGAGGCCAACGGCGAGGGGAACCGCGACGGGGCCCAGGACAACGCCAGCCGCAACTGGGGGCAGGAGGGTCCGAGCGACTCGGCGCGCATTCAGCGCGCCCGTGACCGCATGAAGCGAAACTTCCTCACCACGCTGCTCTTCGCCCAAGGGGTGCCCATGCTGCTCGGCGGGGACGAGATCGGCCGGTCCCAGCAGGGCAACAACAATGCGTACTGCCAGGACAACGAGGTCAGCTGGTTCGACTGGGACATCGGCGAGTCGGGCTACGACATGCGCGACTTCGTGCGCGAGCTCATCCGTGTCCTGCAGAGCAACCCCATCCTGCGCCGGCGGGGCTTCTTCACCGGGGCGACGGTTCCGGGCACCAACACCAAAGATGTCACGTGGATCCGCTCCAACGGGCAGGAGATGACCGACGAGGCTTGGGACGATCCCAACAACCAGAGCATCGGCATGCTGCTGTTCGGCCGGGCCGCCGACGAGGTGGACATCCGGGGACGCTCCGCCTCGGCGGACACGCTGCTGCTCTTGCTCAATGCCGGGACGAGATCACACTCCTATGTCCTGCCGCGCATGGAGAGGCCGGGCCTGTGGGAAGAGCTGCTCAACACGGCGCGGCCGGGCCCGTGGGCGCGCCAGGTGCGCAACGATGCCGTCAACCTCACCGCGCACTCGAGCCTGCTCCTGCGTCACAGCGAGCGCATCGAGGGATGAGCACGCCCCGCCGCCGCCTCGCGTCGCCGCCCGTGTCGGCGTCCCCGTCTCACGTGAGCACCCCCTCCATGATCGCCTCGACGGGGGGCGTGCGGGTGGCGCTCCACGACCTGGGCGGACCGGACGATCCGGCGGCGCCGGTCCTCTTGTTCGCCCATGCCACCGGTTTTCACGGGCTGGTGTGGGGACCGACGGCGGCGGCACTGACCGACCGCTACCGCTGTCTGGCGCTGGACCTGCGCGGCCACGGCATGAGCGAGACTCCCGACGGGACCAGCCTGTCCTGGTACGGCATGGGCGACGACGTCCTGGCCGTCCTCGACAGCGATCGCATCGGGGGCCGTCGCGAGGTGCACGGGATCGGCCACTCCCTGGGGTGCGCCGCGCTGGTACTGGCCGCCGCACGCCGGCCGGGAGTGTTGCGTTCGCTCTGGCTGTACGAGCCGGCCATCGCCGGGCCCCGGGTGACGAACCCGGACGGGTCCGCCCTTCCGTTCGGGTCCTCCAATCCCATGGCCGATGCGGCGCTCCGCCGGAGAGCCTCGTTCGCCTCCTACGACGCCGCGCTGGCCAACTACGCCAAGAAGGCCCCCTTGAACGAGTTGCACCCCGACGCCCTGGCGGCCTATGTCGAGGGCGGCTTCGCACCCCAGACCGACGGCAGCGTGACGTTGCGGTGCACCCCGGCTACCGAGGCGGAGGTCTTTCGTGGCGCGGGGAACAACGAGGCCTTCGAAGCCCTGTCCCTACTCGACGTGCCGGTCGCCCTGGTCGCCGGACGTCCCGACGAAATCGGTCCGGTCACGTTCGTCCCGGCGAACCTGGCCCAGCTGCGCCGGGGCACGCTGGTGGAGCGTCGCCATCTCGGTCACTTCGGGCCGCTCGAGGACCCGGCGGGCATGGCCGAAGATATTGCGACCTGGGTCGAATCCAACCGCTGAGCGGCGCCACCCGTGCCGGCCCCTGCGTGGCGCCGTCGGCTCGCGGCCGCTCCCCGCGCCCTCTGCGCCGTGCCTCTAGAACCCCGGGAAGACCTGCCGGAGCTCGTCGAGGAGACTGGCTCCCACGATCCCGGCGGGGGTGTGGTCGGGGTCGAGCCGCCCGTAGACGAGCCGGATGAGGGCGTCAGCGGTGAGCTCGAGGTCGGGCTGGTCCACCGTGACCCCCGGCGACAGGGTGACGCCGTCGGGCCGCAGGGCCAGCACGAAGGTGCGGCTGGGCGTCACCGTGCGAATCGAGATGTCCCGGTCGGCCCCGGTGGGCCTGCCGGCCCAGCGGGCCATCATCGGCAGGGCGTCGACGATCAGGGCGGCTTCGTCGTCGGGCAGGGTGGCGCTGGCGTCGAAGGTCACGGCGACGTCCCAGGTGTGGAGGGAATGCTCGTTGAGGCGCATACCGAGGAAGGTCAGGAGATCCAGCTCCATGGGTCCCATGGCGAAGCGCATGTGCTCCTGGTCCTCGGCCGTGAGGGTGGTCAACCGCTCGTCAAGCAGGTCGTCCGCCAACAGCGAGTCCGCTGCCTGGGCGTCGGGGTCCTTGGCGTTCCATTCGTCCCAGACCGCCTGCGCGTCCACGTCGCCGTCGAGACGCAGCCGCATGATGGTGGCACCAGAACCGAGGTGGGAGAGGACGTCGGCCACGGTCCACTCCGATGGATAGGCCTGCTGGCGCAGCTGTGAGGGGGTCAGCTGTTCGACCTGGTCGACCAGCCGCTGCGCGGAGGCGTCGAGCACCTGGACCAGTGTGGCCAGGGTGCCGTCGTTGCCTAGTCCTGTGCCGTTGCTCTGCGCTGCGTTCATTGACTTCCTTTGGCTGGGCCGGTTCTGTCGCGCGTACCGTAATGGACGTCCCCGGCTGATCGGGTCAGCCTCCGCCCGATCGGGTCAGCCCCCGCGCCATCCTGTTGGCCCGCTCACGTCATTCCCTCGAGCACGGCGCGCAGGGTGCGGGCGACGGCATCACGCGTCTCCCTCGGCTGGTCGGAGTTGGCGATCAACATGGCGCCGCGGGTCATGGAGCCGAGCAGGAGCCGGGCCAGCGTCTCGGGGTCGTCCACCCTCAGCCGGCCCGAAGATGTGGCGGCCCGCAGCGCCTCGGTGATGGCGGCGAAGGCGTACTGCTCGTCCAGCTCGGTGAAGCGGGCCAGCCCGAGGACGGCGGGCGCATCCAAGATGATGATGCGCTGTACGTCCGGCTCCAGCACCGCATCGAAGAACGCGTCGAAGCCCCGCGTGAGGAGCTCCACCTCGTCGGTGGCACCGATGGCGGCCCGCAGCGACGCGTCCAGGAGGTCGGCGTGGACCGCCTCGAAGACCGCCTCGAACAAGGCCGTCTTGTTGGGGAAGTGGTGGTAGAGCGCGCCGGTCGTGAGCCGCGCCTCCCGTGCGATCTCGTCCACCGAGGTGGCGGCGAAGCCCTGGCGTCCGAACAGGTGACGCGCCGCGGCAACGAGGGCCGCCCTGGTCTGCGCCACCTGATCGGTGCGCAGAGACGGCCGGTCCTCACCGGATGGCTGGGATTCGGTCACACCGACTGTGTAGTGCGTCCGAAGAGGACGTTGCGCGCACCCATGGCACATAGTACCGTTATGTCGGATAACAACACTATTAAGCGAGGAGGGCATCATGACCCAGAAGGCAATCGAGGCGCTGGCGGTCGACCGAGAGGCGCTCCTGAAGATCGGCGCCGGGCTCGGCGACGCCGAGTGGGGGTCCGAGAGCGGTTGCCCGGGCTGGTCCCTGCAAGATGTGGTGGCGCACCTCGGGGCCCTCTACTGGGCCGTGGTCGACCCCTCGACGCTGCCGGAGGTGGGGGAGCTGCCGACCGAGCGGGCCCAGGAGGTCTTCGTCGAGCAGCGGCGGTCCTGGTCGTCGGCCCAGGTGCTGGCCGACTACGAGTCGGTCAGCATCCAGGCCCTCGCCGCACTGGAAGGCCTGGCCGACCAGGAGTTCGAGGTGCCGTTGGGCGACCTCGGGACCTACCCGGCCTCGGTGATCTCGAGCCGCGTTCGCCTTCGACCACTTCCTCCACATCCGCAGCGACCTCTTCGCCCCCCGGGGCCCCCTCACGGGCGCACCCCCGCCGTCCGACGAGCTCCACCTCGGGCCTGCGCTCGACTGGGTCGAGGCCGCACTGCCCCAACAGAACGCGGCGGCGCTGGCGGGCCTCGGAGCCGCCGTGGAGATCGAGCTCCATGGGCCGGGGGGCCGCCTCATCCGACTCGGACCCGGTGAGGCGGCCGGCCCCGGTGCACGCAACCAGCCGTGTGCGCTCGGACACCCCCGCCTTCGTACGTTGGATCACCCAGCGCACGACCTGGGAGGCGGCGGGGGTCGACTGGGCCGGCCACGAAGGGGATCTGGCGATCGTCCGGTCGTTGCGGGTCTTCTGACCCCCGGCGGCCCGGGCCGCCCCGCCGTCCCCGCCGGCCCCAAAACCGGGCGTCCGGGGAACATCCCGGGCCCTGGCACGGTTGCAAGAGGGGACGGACGGGTATGAGGGCCTTTGGTGCGCCTGGTCCGGACCGTCACACCCCTACGGCACACTGGAGCCCATGACCGACGCAGTCACCCACGACGACGGCCCGACGACGACGCCTAACGGGCGGCAGACGCCCGATTGGCTCATCCTGGCCATTGCCTGCGTGGCCCAGTTCATGGTCGTGCTGGACGTGTCGATTGTCAACGTGGCCCTGCCCTCCATCGGCCGCGACCTCCACTACAGCCCCACCGGACTCCAGTGGGTGGTCAACGCCTATGTCCTGACCTTCGCCGGCTTTCTCCTGCTCGGCGGCCGGGCGGCGGATCTCTTCGGACGACGCCGGGTCTATCTGTTCGGGCTGGGCTTGTTCACGGTCGCCAGCCTGGTCGGCGGCCTGGCGCAGAACTCCACCGAGCTCACCGTCGCCCGCGCCGTCCAGGGCATCGGTGGGGCGTTCCTGTCACCGGCCACCCTCACCATCATCGTCACCACGTTCTCGGGGGTACGGATGGCCAAGGCGCTCGGCACCTGGGCCGCCGTGGCCGGTGCCGGTGGAGCCGCCGGCTCCATCCTCGGTGGTGTGCTCACCGCCGAGTTGTCCTGGCGCTGGGTTCTTTTCGTGAACATCCCGATCGGGGCCGCGGTGGCGGTGGCCGCGATCCTCTATCTGCCCGAGTCCAAGCGAACGGCACGTGACGAGAACTCCCCCCGGCTCGACATCGGCGGGGCGATCACCGTCACCGCCGGGCTCGGAGCGCTCATATTCGCCATCGTCGGCACCGACACCCACGCCTGGGGTTCGGCGTACACCCTCTCGATACTGGCTGCGTCAGCGGTGCTGTTGGCCATCTTCGCCTTCATCGAGCTCAAGGTCGCCCACACGCCGCTCGTGCCGTTCCGGATCTTTCGCTCGCGCTCGGTCAGCGGCGCCAATATCGTCATGTTCCTGGTCGGGGCGGCCTTCTTCTCCATGTGGTACTTCCTCTCCCTCTACTTGCAGAACGTCCTTGGCTACGGGGCCCTGAAAACGGGGATGGCCTTTCTCCCCATGGCGATCTGCCATCATCATCGGCGCCCAGGGAAGCTCGCGGCTCCTGCCCAAGGTGGGCGTCCGTCCCCTGCTGGTGGTGGGGACCCTGCTCATGACCGGGGGTTTCGCCTGGTTCACGCAGATCGCTGACAACAGTCACTACTGGACCGACGTGTTCGGCCCGGGTTGCATCGTCTCGTTGTCCATCGGCGTGCTGTTCACGCCCCTGGCCTCGGCCGCCACCGCGGGTGTGCACTACACCGAGGCGGGCCTCGCCTCGGGCGTGCTGAACACGGCTCGCCAGATGGGCGGCTCGCTCGGGTTGGCCATCCTGGCCACCGTCGCCATCGACCACACGAAGAGCCTCCTCGGCTCCATCCCCCCGACCGGCGCCGCCGCCGCCTTGACCGCCGGGTACGCCCGGGCCTTCGCCCTGGATGCGATCCTCGGCCTCTGTGCGTGCGCCGCCGCCTTCATCGTCCCCTCGCTCCGACCGCGCCGGTCGGCCGCCTCCCCGGAGGAACCGGCCCAGTCCCCGGCGGAACAGCGCGGCGAGGTGGCCGTCGACGGCGCCAAGGGCGCACTGCCCGCCTTCGATCCGGCCTCGACCGCCGGCACCATCCGTCCCGAGCCGGCCTGATCCGATGCCGCCGCCCACCCCCGAACCCGCCAACGGCACCAACGTCGCGCCTCGGACCTCTCCCGATACCGCGGGCTTGGTGGCCCGGCTCGGTGACGGCGTCTCGTCGTGGGACCTCGAGGTCACCGGCACCGAGGCCCTCACTCCCACCATGCGGCGCATCCGCTGCACCGCCCCGGGACTGGCCACCCTCTCCTACCTGCCGGGTCAGGACCTCATGCTGACGGTGCCGGCCGGCCGGGCGAGCTACCGGCGCCGCTACACCATCCGCTCGTTCGACCAGGCGGCCCCCTCCCTCGACATCGACGTGGTCCTGCACGGCGACGGGCCCGCCGCCGCCTGGGCCGCCTCGGTACAGCCCGGGGGGCGGATCGAGGCGATCGGCCCGCGGGGCAAGGTGACGGTCGACGCCGGGGCGGACTGGCATCTCTTCGCCGGTGACGACTCGGCCGTGCCGGCCAGCCTGGCCATGGCCGAGTCGCTGGCCGATCCCGAACGAGCCATCGTGATCCTCGAGGTCGACGGGCCCGACGACGAGCAGCAGGCGCTCACCGGCCCGGGGGCGGAGATCCCGGTGCGCTGGCTGCACCGTGCCGGTGCCGATCCCGCCTCCGCCGGGCACCTGGTCGCCGCGCTCGAGTCGGTCGACCTCCCCGACGGTCGCGGACACGCCTACCTGGCTGGGGAGCTCGGTGTGGTGGCCGCCATGCGGGCCGCGCTGCTCGGGCGCGGCCTGACGGCTGAACAGATCTCGGCCAAGCCCTACTGGCGGTCCGGGAGGGCCAATGCCCCCCACGGGGAGCCCGAGCGGGAGTAGGTTGCGCCCGGAGCAGAGTTGACCGCCGCCGCGTCCGGCCGGTAGACCAAGGACCCGCAAACGCATCGATCGGGGCAGAAGGATAGATGGACCTCAAACCGGGAAGTCGCTGGGCCAGCCAAGTGTGTTCCACCGAAGTCGTGGTGGTGCGCACGTCGACCAAGCCGGTGTCGCTCGAGTGCGGCGGGCATCCGATGACCCCCGTGGGCGGGGACGGCGCGGCCGGCCTCACCTTGGACCCGGCGTTCGCCGAGGGCTCCCTCATCGGCAAGCGGTTCGCCGACCCCGACAGCGGGCTCGAGCTCTTGGTCACCAAGGCCGGGGAGGGCAGCTTGGCCGTGGACGGGACAGCCATCCCGCTCAAGGAGGCCAAGCCGCTCCCGTCGTCTGACTGAGCACGTCTGACTGAGCCGGACCGCCCATGCACCTGAGCTCGCTCCTCGATATCGCCGCCGACGCGCTCGGGGACCGGGTGGCGGTCGCCGCCTGTGCCGGAGGCGCCGCCAGCGGCTCCGGTAGCGGGGCCGATCTCACCTACACCGACCTTTCCGAGCGGTCGCACGCCGTGGCGCCGCCACCTGGCCGCCGCCGGCGCGGAGCGGCTGGTGGCGGTCGACGTCAACTCCGAGGCCGTGCCCATCGGCCTGTTCGGGGCCGCCCGGGCCAACATCCCCTATGTCCCGGTGAACTACCGCCTGGCCGACGCCCAGCTCCGGGCCATCCTCGAGCGCGCCGCGCCCGGGCTGGCCGTGGTCGAGGCCTCCGTGCCGCCACGACTCGGCGGGGACGTCACCTGGCCTCTCGTTGATCTCGCGGGCCGAGTTCTTGGTGGCCGACGGTCCCGCCGCCCCCCTGGGCGACGGCGACCCCGAGGACCCGGCCGTGCTGCTCTTCACCAGCGGGACGACGGGGGAGCCCAAGGCCGCCGTGCTGCGCCATCGCCACCTCACCAGCTACGTGCTCGAGACGGTCGAGTTCATGGGGGCCGACCCCGACGACGCCGCCTTGGTGAGCGTCCCGCCGTACCACATCGCCGGCATCGCGGCCGTGCTGTCCTCGGTGTGGTCGGGCCGGCGCCTGGTCTACCTGCCCCAGTTCTCGGCCGAGGCCTGGGTGGACCTGGCCGCCGCGCAGGCCGTCACCCACGCCATGGTGGTGCCGACCATGCTCGGGCGCATCCTCGAGGTCCTCGTCGAGCGCGACGAGCAGCTGCCCGCGCTGCGCCATCTGTCCTATGGCGGGGGCCGCATGCCGATGGCCCTGGTCGAGCGGGCCCTCGAACAATTGCCCCACGTGGGCCTGGTCAACGCGTACGGGCTGACCGAGACCAGCTCCACCATCGCCGTCCTCGGTCCCGAGGACCACCGCGAGGCGATCGCCTCGAGCGACCCAGACGTGCGGCACCGGCTCGGCTCGGTGGGCCGCCCGCTGCCCACCCTCTCCGTCGAGATCCGCGACCCCCTCGGCGTGCCCGTCGAGGCGGGCACCCACGGGGAGATCTGGGTCAGAGGCGACCAGGTCTCCGGGGAGTACCTGGGCCGCAGTTCCGCCGTCTCCGCCGATGGCTGGCTGGCCACCAACGACGGCGGTTGGCTGGACCAGGAGGGCTACCTCTTCGTCGAGGGCCGCCTCGACGACGTGATCGTGCGCGGCGGGGAGAACCTCTCACCCGGAGAGATCGAAGAGGTCCTGCTCTTGCACCCCGCCGTGGCCGACGCCGCCGTGTTCGGGGTGCCCGACGAGGAGTGGGGCGAAGCGGTGGCCGCCGTCGTCGTGCTGGTCGAGCCCGGCCACGCCGGCGAGACCGCCATCGACCCGGCCGCACTCGATGCCGTCGACGAGGCCGCCCTGCGGGCCTGGGTCGCCGAGCGCCTGCGCTCCACCAGGGCGCCCGAGCGCATTGAGTTCCGGCCCGAGCTGCCCTACAGCGAGACCGGCAAGCTGCTGCGCCGGGTGCTCAAGGCCGAGCTCGGCGCGGGGGACACGCCCACGCCAACCCCAACCCAACACCAACCCAACGCCGTAGGCTGCACCAGACACCCACGCCTCGGCGGGTTCGTCCCCTATCCGAGGGCGCCGCTCTCGCGCAGCTGGCTGATCTCGTCCCAGTCGAGGCCCGTCTCCAACAGGATCTCCTCGGTGTGCTGGCCCAGCTCGGGGGCCGCCCCTCGGGGCACGGTGGGGTGGTCGTCGAAGTGCATGGGGGCGGGCACCAGCCTGAACGGGTTCCCGTTCTGCGGGGTGACGACGGGGAGGAACCCGTTGGGCTCGATCTGGGGGTGGTTCGGGATCTCCGACGGCGCCAGCACCGGGGCCCAGACACCGCTGAAGCCGTCGAGGAGCCCATGCAGCTCGTCCAGCGTCTTCGATCCGAAGATGGCGTCGAGCAGTTCGACCAGCGCCGAGCGATTGGTGTAGCGGGCCGCGTCGTCGACGAACCGCTCGTCGTCGAGGAGCTCGGTGCAGCCGAGGAGGGTGCACAGCTCGACCCAGAAGCGCGACGCCTGCAGCAGGACCAGGTAGAGCCAGCGGCCGTCGCTGGTGCGGTAGGTGTTGACGAGGGGATTGGGTGGCTGCGAGCGGTCGGCCAGGCCGGTCGCCGCCGAGAACGGCGTGCCGGTGATGTCGGGCGCCAGCGCCCACATGCCGACGTGCATCAACGAGACGTCGATGACCGACGTCTCGCCGGTTCGCTCGCGCTTGTACAGGGCCATCCCCACAGCTCCGGCGATGGTGTTGGCCCCCTGCAGGTCGAAGAAGGCGGGTGGCTGGGTCAGCGGGTCGCCACCGACCGACATCTTGTAGGCCATGCCGCTGGTGGCCCACCCGCAGGCGACGTCGTACCCGCCGACGTCGGCCATGGGCCCGTGGGCGCCCCAGCCGGTCCCCCGCACGTAGATGATCTGGGGATTGGCGGCGCGTATGTCCTCGACCTCAATGTGGAGCCGGCGCCGGATGGGGGCCAAGTTGCTGGTGAGGAAGACGTCGGCCGTCGCCAACACCCGGGCCAGCGCGTTCCGCCCGCCTTCGAGCGACAGGTCGGCCGTGAAGCTGCGCTTGCCCCGGTTGGGAACCTCGAGGAACGGGTTCGGGCCGTCCTCACCGAGGTTGAGCAGGTTCCGCAACGCACGCTGAGGGTCGCCGGTGGGTGACTCGACCTTGATCACATCGGCGCCGAGGTCGGCCAGGACGGCACCGGCGGCGGGGACGAACGTCCAGTTCGCCACCTCGACCACGCGAACGCCTTCAAGTGGGCCCGGCATGTTCCCTCTCCTCTCGACGGGGACGACAGCATGCAAGAGGGTTCCCCCCTTCGTCCCGGGCGACAACTTATGTGGTTTGGCCGGCGACGTGTTGTTCCCGCTACGTGGTCGGGCCGGCTGCGTCGTACACCTCGTCAACTTCGTCGACCAGACCCCAGGCCAACGCGGTGGTGGCGTCGATGCGGGCCCCGCTGAGGGCGAGGAGGGCCATGCGATGGCGTCCCACCCGCCGGGTGATGCTCGCCGTGCCGCCGGCACCGGGGATGAGCCCGAGACCCACCTCGGGCAGCGCGGCCGAGAAGTCGGGCCGGGCGATGACCCGGTGGGCGAAGGCCGGGAGCTCCACGCCCGAGCCTGCGCAGGGGCCGTGGACATGGGCCACGATGCGAGGCCCGAGCGCGTCGATCGAGCGTCCGATGCTGGCGGCCAACCGGACGAGGTGGGCCGAGGCCGGATCGCTGAAGCTGCCGAACTCGTCGAGGTCCCCGCCGCTGCAGAAGCTGGGCCCCTCGCCCCGCAGGACGACCTCGGCCAGGGAGGGGTCGGCGGTCGCCAGGGCCAGCCCTTCGAGGAGGCCGTCGCGCATGGACCGGTCCAGCGCGTTGCGGACGTGGGGGCGGTTCAAAATGAGCGCGAGACGGTCGTCGTGGCGTTCCATCCTGACCGCCGGGCCCGCCTCCGGCCGGCCCCCTCGGACCGGGCGGGCGGCCCGCCATCGGGCGAACTCCGGTCCGGCCTGGAGGAGGGAGTAGGTGGCCGACTCCGCCACCAGGGCGGCCCCGAGAGAGGTCGGGGCCTGCCGCAGGCAGAGCGCCAGGGAGGTGGCTGCCACCGGATTGTGCTCGACCGCGCCCAAAATGTCATCGACCGATGCCACGCCCTCCTCCGCCGTGGCGTCGGCCAGCGGGGGGCGATCCCCAGAGGGGCGGCCAACGGCGACGACGACGCACGGCAACGAGGCCAGACGGTCCACCACGCCGCGGTCGGCGAGCGAGTCATCAGGGGTGGTGATGACCACCACGCCGTCCGGATCCGAGAGCGTCTCGGCGGCGAAGGGCGAGCACACGAGCGCCGCCAGCTCGCCGTCGGATGTCGAGAGAACGCGGATGCCGCGACGATACCGGAGACCGTTGCGGACGCCCCTCCTCGCCGGTGGCAGGATCGAGCGGTGGATCGTAGGGGCATGGCGTGGGCGGCGAGCGGCGCCATGGAGCTGACCGGCTGGTCGGACGGTCCCCCCCTGGGCGGCCCGGCGGCGCTGGTCGACCTGGTCGAACGGGCGTCGGGGGTGGTGGGCCGCCGCAGCGAGGGGAGGGCTGCGGTCGACGGGCTGGCCCTGTTGGGGGAGCGGGCCGCCCTCGGGAACCTCACCCGGCGGGGGAGGGTCAGCTGCGGCGGCAGCACCCGCCTGGTGCGCACGGCCGACAGCTGGCTCGCGGTCTCGCTGGCCCGTCCCGACGACGTGTCCGCCCTGGAGGCCTGGCTGGGCGCCGACGTGCCCCCCGAGGACCCCTGGCCGGCCGTGGAGCGGATCGCCGGCGAGTCGGACGCCGCCGCACTCGATGAGAGGGCCGCACTGCTCGGCCTCCCCATCGCCGCCCTCTCCTCTGTGGGGCCTCCGGCCTCCGCCCCCTTCGGGCTCCCCATCGGTGCGGCGTGCCTCCACGAGGCCGCCGGCCCGGCACGACCCCTCGAAGGCGCCCGGGTGCTCGACCTGTCCTCCCTGTGGGCCGGGCCGTTGTGCGGGCAGCTCCTCGCCGCGGCGGGGGCGGAGGTGGTCAAGGTCGAGTCGTTGGCGCGGCCCGACGGCGCCCGCCGGGGGCCGGCGGCCTTCTTCGACCTCATGAACGGACTGAAACTGTCGGTTGCCCTCGACCTGACGACGCCCGAGGGCCAGTGCGACCTGCGACGACTCGTCGATGCGGCCGATGTGGTCATCGAGAGCGCCCGTCCCCGGGGGCTCGAGCAGATGGGGATCGTGGCGGCCGAGGTGCTGGGCCGCCCGGCCGGGCCCCGGGCCGGCTCCAAGGTGTGGGCGTCGATCACCAGTCACGGCAGGGGGCCGGGCCGGGCCGAGCGGGTGGGGTTCGGCGACGTGGCCGCGGTGGCGGGTGGCCTGGTCGCCGGTGACCCGGCCGGTGGCCCGGTGGCCGGTGGCCCGGTGGCCGGTGATGGCGTGGCCGGTGATGGCGACGCGCCGTGCTTCCTGGCCGACGCGGTCACCGACCCGCTCGCCGGCCTGGTGGCCGCGGCCGCCGTGCTCGAGGCGCTCGCCGCCGGGGGGAGGTGGCTGCTCGATGTCGCCCTGGCGCCCCTGGCCGCCGCCGTTGCCGGACCGGCGCTCGAGGTCGCCGGCGTGCCGGCCCAGCCGCCGCGGGCGCGCCGGGTGGTCCGCCCGGCCCGCCCGCTGGGATCGGACACGGCCACGGTGCTGGGCGGGCTCCCGGCGTGAGCTCGCTGGTGCTGCGCCACGCCGAGGTCGAGGGAGCGCGCGTCGACGTCCGGGTCGAAGGGGGCACCATCACCGCGGTCGGCGCACCCGGGGAGGTTCCCGGAGCGGGTCGCGGAGCGTGGTCGCGGAGCGGACATGGTGATCGAGTGTGCCGGGGGCGCACTGCTCCCCGGACTGCACGATCACCATCTCCACCTGCTGTCCATGGCCGCGGCCGCCGCGTCGGTCGACGTGTCGGGCGGTCTGGACGAGGCCATCCGGGCGGCCCATGCGCAGGCTCGTCCCGGCACCGCCATCCGGGCCGTCCGCTACGACGAGGGGCGCGACGGGCCCTTGGACCGCTGGCGTCTCGATGCGCTCGCCCCCGGCAGGGCGGTGCGGGTCCAGCACCGCTCGGGCGCGTTGTGGGTCCTGAGCACGGTGGCGCTGGAGGAGGTGGGTGCGCCGGAGGCCACCGACCCTGGCATCGAGCGGGACGAGCAGCAGCGGCCGACGGGCCGGCTGTTCCGGCTCGACGGCTGGCTGCGCGGGCGCCTGCCCGGCCAGGCCCCGCCGGATCTGGCCGCCATCGGCCGGCGCCTGGCTTCGTACGGTGTCACGGGGGTGACGGACTGCACGCCGGCCACGGCGACCGGGTACTTCGAGCCCATCGCCGGCGCCGTCCGCTCCGGCGCCCTGCCGGTGACGGTCTGGGTCACCGGGGGTCCCGAGCTCAGCGAGGCCACCCCACCTCCTCCGCTGCAACGTGGGCCGGTCAAGATCCTCATCACCGATCACGCCTTCCCCTCGCTCGACGAGGTGGGCGAGGGATTGGCCCGCGCCCATCGGGCCGGCCGGGCCGTGGCGGTGCACTGCGTCAGTCGCGCCGGACTCCTCCTCGCCCTCGCCGCCTGGCGCGCCGTGGGCAGTATCCCGGGCGATCGTGTCGAACACGCCTCTGTCGTCCCCCCCGAGGCCGTGTCCTCCCTGCGGGACCTGTCCCTGACGGTCGTCACCCAACCGGCCTTCATCGCGGCGAGGGGGGACACGTATCTCGCCGAGGTCGATCCGGCCGACCGGCCCGACCTCTACCGGTGCGCCTCGTTGCAAGACGGCGGGGTGGCGGTGGGTGGGAGCACGGATGCCCCGTTCGGCCCGGACGACCCCTGGGTCGCCATCCGGGCCGCCATCGAGCGCCGGGCCGCCAGCGGCGCGCCCGTCGGCTCGGACCGGGGATTGGAGCCCGCGTCCGCCCTGGGCCTCTTTCTGGGCCCGCCGGCACACCCGGGGGGACCGCGCCGGCGCGTGACCCCCGGCGCCCCGGCCGATCTCTGCCTCCTCGACGTGCCCCTGCGCACCGCGCTCCTCGAGCCGTCCCGCGGGCACGTCGCCACCACCATTGCCCGAGGGGAGCGCACCTACACGGCGTGAGGACGTCGGGCGACTGCCGCGGCCGGTAGGTGTGGCTCGCCGCACTGATCGAGGCTGGTCACAAGGGTGGATGCTCGTCGCGCATGCTCTACTGTGAAGGCAATAGTGTGGCCGGGGGCCGACGTGACGGCCGTGGCGTGAACGACTCTGGAGGGTGAGCCGTCGATGGCGAGTGAAGGGTTACACGAGCAGCGGGAGCTCCTCAGTGAGGCGACCGTGGACTACCACCGGGCCATGACCTCTCTGGGCGAGGAGCTCGAGGCGATCGACTGGTACGACCAGCGGGTGGACGCCACCTCCGACGCCAGCCTGGCGGCCGTCCTGGCCCACAACCGGGACGACGAGAAAGAGCACGCCGCCATGACCCTCGAATACATCCGCCGCCGGGATCCGGCCCTGGACGCCGAGTTGCGCAAGTTCTTGTTCACCACCGAACCGATCACCGAGGTCGGGACCGGCGATGCCGACGGCGACGGGGCAGCCCCGGTTGCCGGGTCGGGCTCGTTGGGCATCGGGAGCCTCAAGGGAGGAAAGCGATGAACCACCTACACCGCGACCTGGCGCCCATCACCGACACGGGATGGGACCTCATTGACGACGAGGCCAAGGGACGGCTGACCACCTACCTGGCCGCCCGCAAATTGGTCGACTTCGAGGGGCCGCACGGCTGGTCGCACTCCGCCACCAACCTGGGCCGGATCGCCACCATCTCGGGGCCGTCCGAGGGGGTGGCGGGGGCCCAGCGCAAGGTCCTGCCCCTGGTCGAGCTCCGGGTCGAATTCAAGGTGTCGCGGGTGCAGTTGGACGACGCCGACCGGGGCGCCACCGACATCGACCTCGACGAACTGGACGAGGCGGCGCGGCAGATCGCCATCGGGGAGAACGTGACGGTCTTCCACGGGTACCAGGCGGCCGGCATCCGGGGCATCACCGAGAGCACCTCGCATGCGCCGATCACCTACGGCGCGGACGTGGCGACGTACCCCACGGCCGTGGCCCAGGCGGTGGACGTGCTGCGGCAGTCGGGGATCGATGGACCGTACGGACTGGCCATCTGCCCCACCACCTACACCCGGATCGTCGAGACGGCCGAACACGGGGGTCACCTGCTCCTCGACCACCTGCACAAAATTCTCGAGGGCCCGCTGGTGTGGTCGCCCGGGCTCGACGGTGGGATCGTGCTCAGCCTGCGCGGGGGGGATTTCATCCTCGAGTCCGGACAGGATCTTTCCATCGGCTACCTCGATCATGATGCGGACGTCGTGCGGCTCTACATCGAAGAGAGCCTCAACTTCAGAATCCTCGAGCCCGATGCCGCCGTGGCGGTCCACGCAGGCAGCTGAGAGCGCCTGCTTGACTCCGTACCCAGGTACGGGGCATAGCCTCGCCAACGTGGAGTCGCTCACCATCAGCCAGTTGGCGCACCAGGCGGGTGTGCACGTCGAGACAGTCCGGTACTACGAGCGTCGCGGCCTCTTGCGCGAGCCGCCGCGGACACCGGCGGGCTACCGGCAGTACTCGACCGCCGATCTGCGGCGACTGCAGTTCATCGCCCGGGCCAAGCTGCTCGGGTTCACGCTCGCCGAGGTGGCACGCCTCGCCGGCGATCACGACGACCGCGCTGCGACGACACGATACGCGACCGATCGGCGACAGCGATACCGCCGACAGCGATACCGCCGACAGCGATACCGCCGACAGCGATCATGACGGCGGCGACACCGCCGACTCGGTCCTGCGGGCGGCACGGGCCAAACTGCGCGCCCTGGACCAGCGCCAGCGCGAGCTCGACGAAACCCGCGAGCGCCTCTCCCGACTCATCGACATCTGTGAAGATCCGATGAGCGAGGACTGCCTGGCCCTCCGGGTCAGGAGCTGATCACCCCGGCGAGACTGATCACCCCGGCGAGCTCTTGCAGCAGCCGGGATCGGCTCCGGGCGCCCACCATGCGCTGGCGGAGCTCTCCCTGACTAAACACCAGGATGGTCGGCACGCTCATGACGTCGTAGCGCCCCGCCAGTTCCGGCCGCTCGTCCGAGTTGACCTTGCAGACGCGCAGCCGATCCGCATACTCGGCGGCGATCGAATCGAGGATCGGGGCGATCAGCCGACAGGGCGGGCACCATTCGGCCCAGAACTCGACGAGCACAGGGACTGGTGAGCCTGCGATCTCCTCGTCGAATGTCGCATCGGTCAACTCGAGCACTGCGTTGGACATGTCGGTCTCCTTGTTCGCCATCGCCACTGGAGCGAAGCGTAAGGCCGGTACCGTGGTCCGGAGTCAAGCCCCCACGGGAAATTCCTGTCAGCGACGGCGTCGGTACAACGTGGGTCCGACGGTGAGGTTGGCCTCGTGCCGCAGTCGGGTGAACTGTTCGATGGAGGTCGACGCGGCGGTCTCCTTGAACTCGGCCACGGTGCGCGTCTCGCCGGCTCGCTGCAGCAGCTCTTGGAGCTCGTCGACCGTCAGCCGCTCCTCCAGGGAGCGGAGCAGGATCATGGTGAAGACGCCGGCCGGCTGCACGGGCTCGCCCGCTTGTGGCGTCGTGGCGCGGGGTGCCTCCTCCGCCGCCGTCTCCTGCTGTTCTTCAATCCGGGTCAAGAGCGCGGTTCTTCCTTTGCGCCTGAGGTTCACCGCGCACTGCCATGGGAATGTGGGACTGCGCACGGAGACATGGGGCCATCTTGCCCATCCAATGTCTCCCGACTGCCCACCCGATCCCAACAGCAACCCAATTCTCATCCGTGCTATTGACGTTGCATCTCGGGCCGTCCTTAGGGCCCTCCTCAGGGCCCTCGCTAGTGCGAGCGGAGATGCGCCAGGAGGAGCCCGTTCAAACGGTCGGCCTCGAGTTCGGGCACCCAGTGATCGACACCCTCGAGCACCTCGTAGCGGAACGGGCCGGTGACGTACTGCGCGCAGCCGTCGGCCGCCTCCCGGGAGATGGCGGGGTCGGCCGTGCTCCACACGAACAACGTCGGCACCGACACTGACGGCACCCCGCGCATCATCGTCGGATGTGTCGCCCGGTACCAGTTCAGCGCGGCCGTAAGGCCACCAGGCTCGCCATGGACACCGGCGTGTTCCGCCGCGGCTGCGGGGTCGAGCCCGACGTGTTCGAACATTCGTTTGAGGCCATCACCGTCGTCGCCGCGCAGCATGCGTTCTCCGGCGTCGCCCGGGGCACGGAAGACGTCGATGTAGCTCGACATCTCGTGCTGTTTGCTGTTCGCCGACGCATAGGCGTCGGCGAACGCCTCGGGGTGGGGGACCGACACGACGGTGAGCGTCCGCAGCCGCTCGGGATGCTGCGCCGCCACCATCCAGGCCACGATGGCTCCCCAGTCGTGGCCCACCAGGTCCACCTGGTCGGCTCCGAGTTGGTCGCACAGATCCGAGGACGTCACCCACGAGGTGATCGATGCCGTAGTCCTCGACCGTGGCGGGACGGGCCCCGGGGGAGTAGCCCCGCTGATCGGGGGCGACGCAGCGGAAACCAGCAGCCCCCAGCGCGCCGAGCTGGGCCCTCCACTCGCCGGCCGACTGGGGGAACCCGTGCAACAGCACAACCGTGCGCCCCTGGTCAGGGCCGCTGGTCAGGGCCCGGAATGTCAGATCCCCGACGGAGATCTCGGTCTTTTCCACGCCGGGCGACGCTACTCGGCCGGGTAATCGGCCAGCATGCCGGCGACGCCGGGTCTCCACCGCGGGTCGTTCACCCGGGTGGGTGATGATCCAGAACCGACCGGCCCGGATGGCGGCCAGCACACGGGCGGCAACCTCGGCCGGCGTGAGCCCGGTGGGACCGGTGAACGAGTCACGGATGGAGAGGCGCACTGACTCGGCCATCTCGGTCCGGTGCTCGACGCCGAGCTCGGGAGGCCGGCCCCGTTCGGACTCCATGACGCGCGTGTTGACCGAGCTCGGGCACAGCACGCTGACGCCGATCGGGGCCTGCTCAATGGCCAGCTCCTGGACCAGCGTCTCGGAGATCGACACCACCGCCACCTTCGTCGCCGCGTAGGGCCCGATGAACGCCACGCCGCTGAGGACCCCTGCCACGGAGGCCGTGTTGACGATGTGACCCGGCGTCCCCTGGCTGCGCATGATCGGCAGGAAACTCGCCAATCCGTGCACCACGCCCCAGAGGTTCACGTCGAAGACCCAGCGCCAGTCGTCGAGCGTCTGGTCCTTCATCAGGTTGAAGGTGGAGACACCGGCGTTGTTGCACAACACGTCGACGCGGCCGAACCGGGCCAGTGTGCCGGCCGCCAACCGATCGACCGCAGCGGCATCGGCGACATTGACCACCATCGCCTCGGCCTCGCCCCCCGACGCCCGGATGCCCGCCGCCACCGCCTCCGCCTCGGCGCCGTCGAGGTCTGCCACCACCACCGCCGAACCGGCGGCCGCGAACGCCTCGGCCAGGGCCCGCCCGATGCCGCTGGCCGCGCCGGTCACCACCGCCACCTTGCCCGGGCCGATCACTTCGAACCCTGCGTCCGTTGCGTCCGCTGCGTTCGTTGTGCCCGCTATGTCCGTCATACCTTCATCCCCCCTCGGCCCGTCCCTTCATGGGACGAGCACCCATTTGCCGACGACCCCGCCTTGGGCCATGCGGTGGAGCGCGCTGTTGAGCTCGTCGAACGGGATCTGTGCCGTCACCGCGTTGCGCAGCCGGCCCTCGGCGACCAACATGGCCAGGTTGGCGTGGATGGCGTCGAGCTCCTGGCGCGCGTAGCCGCCGGCGAACACGCCGACCAGCGAGGTGTTGCTCACCACGAGGTTGTGCGTGGCCAGGTTCGGCCAGGCGCCACTGGCGAATCCCACCGCCAGCAGTCGGCCGTACCGGGCCAGGGCGCCGGCCGCATCTTCGGCGGCCGCGCCACCGACGGGGTCATAAATGAGGTCGACGCCGTGGCCGCCGGTGACCTCGCGCAGCGCAGGGGCGAGTGGTCCGTCGTGGCGGTTGAGCGTCGTATCGGCGCCGAGCTCGGTGCAGAAGGCGGCGCGCTCCTCGTCGCTGACCACCGCGATGACCTGGGCGCCGAGCGCATGCCCGAGTTGGATTGCCGCGATCCCGCTCCCTCCCGAGGCGCCGAGCACGGCCAACCAGTCGCCCGCGGCGATCTGGCCGCGGTCGACGAGGCCGATCCACCCGGTGAGGTGCGGGATCCAGAAGCCGGCCGCCTCGGCATCGGTGAGGCCGTCGGGGACCGCGAAGACGGAGTCCGCGGCGACCAGGCATTCCTCGGCGAAGGAACCGCACCCCTGCCAGAACATGGTGACGCACATGATCCGGGTGCCGAGGGGGATGTCGACACCCTCGCCCACCGCGGTCACGGTGCCGGTGGCCTCCTGGCCCGAGGTGAAAGGGAGGGGCGGGGTCAGGGGATACGTCCCCCGACACATGAACACATCGGGCAATCCGATGCCGGCGGCGGTAACCCGGATGCGGACCTGGCCGGGCCCGGGCTCCGGAGGTTCGACCTCGATCAGGTGCAAGACGTCCATCGGCTCACCCGCGCCCTGCACCTGCCAGGCGCGCATCAGGAGCCTTGTCCGGCCGCGATCCGTTCCCTCTGCACGAGACCCACTCCGGTCACGACGTCAGGCCGGCCAGCGTGCGCAACTCGGCCCACTTGGCCTGGGCCGCCGGCCGGCGGCTGGGCAGGTGCTCGGTCGGCCACCCCTCCACCGGCGTGTAGTTCTTGAGGAGTGTGCGCGCCAGCACGGCCTTGTGGAGCTCGTCGGGACCGTCGCCGATCGGTCCGAAGCGGGTCGTGCGGTACCACGACTCGACGGGGAGGTCGCTCGAGTAGCCGAGGGCCCCACAGACCTGGATGGTCCGATCGAGCACGGCGAGCACGACCTTCGAGACGTGGGCCTTGACCATGCCGAGGTCGGCTCGTACGGCGGCGGCGCCGTACTTGTCCATCTTCCAGGCCGTCTGGAAGGTCAGCAGCCGGGCCGACTGGATCTCCATGTGGGAGAGCGCCACATAGTCCTGGACCATCTGGTGCTGGGCCAGCAGCTTGCCGTGGGAGGTGCGTGACACGGCCCGCTCGCACATGATGTCGAGCGACCGTTGCGCCTGGCCGAGCCACCGCATGGCGTGGTGGATGCGCCCGCCGCCGAGTCGCTGCTGGGCCAGGACGAATCCCTCACCGGGTTGGCCGATCAAGTGGTCGGCGGGCACGCGGCAGTCGTGGAACACGATCTCCGCGTGGTTGCCCGGGCGCCCGTACTCGGTGTCGGGGTGCGCCATGGTGTTGATGTCCCGCACGATCTCCATGCCCGGGGTACCGGAGGGAACGACGAACACCGAGGCGTGCCGGTGGGGACGTCCCTCGGGGTTGGTCTCGGCGAACACCAGCACGATGTCGGCCACCGAGGCGTTGGTGATGAACCACTTGTGGCCGTTGATCACCCATTCCTCGCCGTCCTTGGAGGCGGTGGTGCCGATCACGGTCGGGTCGGCACCGGCGAAGAACGGCTCGGTCAGCGCGAAGGCGCTGGAGATGTCGCCCCGCAGGTTGGGCCAGAGCCACCGTTCCTTTTGCGCCTCGTTGGCACCGTGCGCCAGCAGCTCCATGTTCCCGCTGTCGGGTGCCTGCACCCCGAAGATGGTCATCGACATCATGCAGCGACCGATGATCTCCGACATCAGCGCCAGGTGCAGCTGCCCGAGCCCCTTCCCGCCGAGATTCGGGTCGAGGAAGGCCCCCCAGAGGCCGCGCTCTTTGACCTGGTCCTGGAGGTGGCGCTTGACGATCTGCCACTCCTCGGTGGGCAGCTCGTCGAAGAGGGGCTCGAGGGGGATGATCTCGCGGTCGATGAACGCCCGCATCCAGGCCAGATCCTCTTCGAACTCGGGCTCTGTCTCGAAGTCCCACGCCATCCGCGCCCCCCTGGGTTCGTGTCGGACGACATCGTAATGGGTCCGCCCGACGAAGACCGGCGGCGACCGACGGCCTGGCCGCCTTGGGTAGATTCGGACGTCATGGACCCCTCTGTGGCGCACCGGCGCGTCGCCGAGGCACGGGTGGGACGCCTGGCCACGCTCACCCCCGAAGGTCGACCCCACATCGTCCCCTGTTGCTTCGTCCTGGACGACCAGATTGTGTATTCGGCGGTCGACGCCAAACCGAAGTCGACGCTCGCCCTGCGCCGGCTCGAGAACGTGCGGGCGCACCCGCCGTGCTCGCTCCTGGTGGACCGGTACTCCGAAGAATGGACAGATCTCTGGTGGGTCCGGGTCGACGGGTCGGGACGGGTGATAGAGCGGGGCGAGGAACGCGACCGCGCCCTCGCCCTCTTGGAGGCGAAGTACCGGCAGTATCGGGAGACGAGCCCGCCCGGACCGGTCGTCGCCCTGGATATTGCGCAATGGCGCACATGGCCCTGACGTCGGCGACCTCATCGTGGCGCCCGACCAGCGTCGCTCGCCGGGACGTCAATGCCGGTTAGGTTGCTCGGAGCGGACAAGACCCGAGGAGACGTGGTGCCCAAGCCAGATGTGACGATTCCCGATGACCCTCCGCCGGCCGACCTGGTGGTGGAGGACCTGGTCGTGGGCGACGGCGAGGAAGCCCGGCCGGGGCAGGACGTCTCGGTGCACTATGTGGGTGTGGCGTGGTCGAACGGCTCGCAATTCGACTCCTCGTGGGACCGCGGGGAGCCGTTCGAGTTCGCCCTCGGCGAGGGCCAGGTCATAGACGGCTGGGACCAGGGCGTGGTGGGTATGCGCATCGGCGGTCGCCGGCGCCTCAGCATCCCGCCCCAGTTGGGATATGGCAGCCGCGGCGCCGGAGGGGTCATCAAGGGTGGCGAGACGTTGGTCTTCGTGGTCGACCTCCTCGCGCACCCGGTGAGCACCCGGTAGAGGGAGCGAGGTCCAGTGCGAGCGGTCCGTAGTGCGCAAGGTGCGGCGTCGATCGTCGACGTCGCACCTCCCGAAGGTGACGGCATCCGGATCCGGGTGGCGTCGGTGGGGATCTGCGGCTCGGACCTGCATCTCGTGTCGTGGAATCTGCCGTCGACGCTCGGGCATGAGATGGCCGGATTCCTCCCCGACGGCACCGCGGTGGCCGTCGAGCCCATGGCACCGTGTGGGTCATGCCCGGAATGCCTGTCGGGGGCCTACAACTTGTGCTCCCTCGGACCGTCCATGCTGATCGGCACCGGGCGCGACGGCGGCATGGCCGACGAATGTCTCGTGCCGCCCTCGGCCATCGTCCCGCTCGCCGGAGGGGTGCCCGTCGGCGACGCCTGCCTGGTGGAACCGTTGGCGGTCGCCGTGCACGGCATCCGCCGGGGCCGGATCGGATCCGGCGACCGGGTGGCCGTGGTGGGAGGCGGGAGCATCGGGCAGCTGTCGGTGGCGGCGGCCCAGGCGGTCGGGGCGACGGTCGATCTCGAGGCGCGGCACGACCATCAACGCGCGGTGGCCGAAGAGCTGGGTGCAGGCGAGGTGACCGACCGCTATGACGTGGTGGTGGAGTCAGCAGGGACGGAGAGCGCGCTCCTCCGCAGCGTGGAGCTGTGCCGCCCGGGTGGCCGGGTCGTGCTCCTCGGCACCTACTGGGACACCGTGTCGTTGCCGGGCCTGCAGATAGGGATGACCGAAATCGATCTGGTGCCGGCCAGCATGTATGCACGAGCCGATTCGGTACGAGATGTCGATGTGGCGGCGCAGCTGCTGGCGGATCGCCCGGAACTCGCTCGCCTCATCATCACCCACCGGTTCCCTCTGGACGGGGTGCGCGAAGCCTTCGCCACGGCCCAGGACCGCGCCAGCGGCGCCATAAAGGTCGTGCTCGAGCCCTGATCGTCGGCTGGACCGGTCCGTGCCCTGCACGAGGCGTCGGCGGTCAGCGCAAGCCGGCGAGCCACGTGGCGACGATGTCGGCGACCGCGGCCTCGCTCTTGCGCAGCGAGTGGTCCCCGTCCACGAAGGCAAGCGTGACGGCGCCCGGGATGGCGTCGGTTTCCTGTTCCAACTCGACGGGAGTGGCGAAGGCGTCGCGGCGGCCCGAGACGAACAGGCACGGCAGACGCAGGTCCGGGAAGTGGGCGGTGCGGAGGCGCTCGGGCCGGCCGGGAGGGTGCAGTGGGTAGCTGACGAGAACGAGGGCGGCGACATCGAGGCCCTCGGCTGCAGCCATGGAGCACATCCGTCCGCCCATGGAACGACCGCCGATCGCCACGCGGCGCGTGGGGACGCCGAGTTGCTCCGCCAGCTCCTCGGTGGCGGAGCGGATTGTCGCAATGCACACTGCCGGTGGGTCAGGTCGGCGCTTTCCGGCGGCCGGACCGGGGAAGTCGACTCGTTCGACCGTGACGCCAACCTTGGTGACGGCCTCGTCGATCGCCACCAGACCCGACTGGTCACGTCGTGCGCTGGCGCCTGGCGTGAGCACCAGGCCGACGGGTCCCGATCCGGTCATACACCCATCATCGCGGCTCCGCGATGAGCACGTCAGTCTCGGGCGTCCGGCCGGCCGGCCGGACCGGCGGCGCTAACGCGAGATCTTTGTGACGGGCGTGCCGCAAGAGGCGCATGCAGCCGCACCCTCCTCGAACGGCGTACCGCACTGCATGCAGTACACGACAGGCCTCTCCATGGAACCGCAGTAGTGGATCGACTCAGCGTTGACCGCTCTTTGCTTTCCGCACCAACTGCAGTAGACGACGTCACTCCCGTTCTCCGATTGCGCCGCTCGAGACTCCGCCGCGCCGACCGGCGGCGGCGGCGACGGAGCCGGCGACGAAACCGGAGATGGAGCAATCGCTGCGGCACCGTTGGGCATCGCAAACACCGGACCCGGGCCGCCGGGGGCTCCCGCCGCCACTCCGGCAGGCTCGGGCGAGACCAAGTGAGTCGGCACCGATGCGGTACCGACGGCAACCAGCAGCCGCTCGTACTCCTTCTTGCGGAACCAGAGATGGAGATCCGCCAGGTGAACGTAGGATCCGGTTCGTCGGACCTTGCCATCGGTGAGAACACCGTGAGGGAGCACGGTCAAGACTTTTCTCGGTCGACCATTGAGCTCGCTTCGCGCCAGGATCGCTACGCCACGACTCGTCACTGCAACAGAGGCCGGTCGATCGATCGCACCATGAATGACGACCACCAGCAATACGCCGGGAATGATGATGACGCCGAGGAAGACGAAGGACAGGGCAATGGCGGCGGCGAACACCACCACCAACAGTGCGTCAGTTCGACGCGGATCGGGACCGATAACTCCGATGCCGTACGCCTGCGTGTTCGTCCCCGCTCCGAGGAGTTGTTCGCTTTGCCTCGACCTCCTCGAGCGAGTCCTCTTCGTCATTGCCATTGCTCAACGCTCACCTTGGGGTGCTCCTCGTTGGAGACGGGCGCGGCGGGCGAGGGATAGGACGCCCAGGGTCCTGAGGGACCGGCAGCAGCGGCGGCCGGAGCCCAGTTGCCGCCACCGGGCGAGAGACCACGCAAGGCCTCCGGATACTTCCTCTTTCGACCGATGACAAAAATGGCTACGCACAGCACCGCTCCGACAACGGGGACGCCTGGTAACAGATGCCAGTTCGTTTTCGAGCCGCTCGCCGGAATATCCGGAGCGATTGCAAACTGCTGGTTGGCCACTGAAATCGCGGTGGCACTCGTGAGATCGCCGGACTCACTGGCGATGACCTCGAGGAATGCTGTATTCCCCTTGGCGAACGAGACGAAGTACTCCGGCAACGAAATGCCTGATGACGATGTATGCAGTTCCGCTCCGGAAGCGCCCGGGATGCCAGTGACGGCAATCGTTGCATTCCCTGCCTGACCTGCCTGGCTCCCTAACCAGGAGTTCATGCCGTCCACAAAGGAAGCTTCGTCGGCGGCATATTTGAACTCGAGTGCTGAAATAACGACCGCATCCCCATCGCTCGGTTGGTGATTCCAGGAGCGGATGTAGGCGGAGACGGTGCCATTCGCCAAGCTCTGACCCAGAACCGATGTGGCGCTTTCGTTGCTTCCAAAGACGAGGCCAACATTGGACTGTGTGATCGGACCGTTTTGCGTACCAAGTGGCAGCGGGACAAGCCCCGGTACTGGGTTGGCGAGAATCGTCGATGAGAGGTCATTGCCCAGGCCCGTGCCCAGGTCACTCGAGGCGAACACGTTCGATTGCCAGAGCAACACCGGGGCGGCACCGAGCAAACCGGCCACGGCCAACCTTCCCAGGAGACGCCTCGTCGCGCTCGACCCCTCCCTGACCTCGAACCGCGCCATCTTCATTGTCTCGGGTTCCGCCCTTTGTCGGTTCGACGTCGGACAAAAGTGTGGCGACGAAGGCCCAACTCACACTGAGTGGATTCCCAATTCGCCCCCAACTCGCAGGTGGAGCAGGGCGCGCCCAGATGCCGGAGTGGTCGATCCGGCGAGACTCTATGAGCAGCGGTCACCCAGCCAGGGCCGGTCGCCGTCGAGCGCATACAGAGCGACGGCGACGGTGTCCTGTTCGGCCTTGGTGGCCTTGTTGGGCGGGACGCCGACGAGACTGCTCAGGCCGGCTGCCCGCGCCGCGTAGTTCCACGTTGCCTGACTGAATTGGAACGCACCCATGTACAGGCCGTTGGGTGACACAACCTGATAGTCGCCGCCCGACTCCGCCTGCACCACGCATTGGAGGAACGGGTTGAGCGCGGGGTCCGTCGTGGTCACGACGGCGACAACCGGCGCCGGGCTCGACGGTGGTGCCGTCCCGCCCGACTTCTGGACCGTCGCCTTCTGCGCCGTCGCCACGGCAGCAACCGCCGCTCGCCCCAACGCCGCGTTCTGCTGGGCCACCGCTTGTGCCAGCTGGCCCGTGACCTCTGCCTGCACCGACTCCATATGGCTCACCGTGGAGGTGGACTGGGCCAAGTAGTTGGCTTGCGCCGTCTGTTCGGCACGGTCACTGTCGCTCTGTCGGACGAGCACCGCGAGCGTGCCCTGCGCGCTGCGCTGCGCGCTATGGAGTTTGTCGACGGCTTCGCTGAGGTTGCCGATGGTGATGTTGGCGTACTCGTTCGCCGATTGCACGGTGCTCACATTCTCCGCGAAGAGCGACGCCCCCGAGGTCGATGAGACAGTGCCGTCCAGCACGTAGGAAGCGATGGCGATTCGATCGACCTGCTGCGTCCGTTGGGCGATCTGTGTACGGTCGCTCTTGAGCTGCAGTTGCGTTGCGACGATGGCGCGCTGATCTGCGGCCACTTGGGCGGACGCAATCGAATACTGCTGCTGGTACGCGTCGGCCTCGAGCTCTTCTTGGACCAGTTCTTGCGAGATGCTCCGGGCTTGTGTCGTCAAACTACCGACCTGATCGGCCCCCGCCGCGGGCGGATGTGCCATGGCGATCGCGGCGCAGGTTGTGAGGAGTGCGGCCACGACGGAGAGTCGTGTGGCGCGGGCAGGCATGGCTGCGCCCGTTCCGACTTGCGTTTCCGACCTAGCGCAGTGCACGACCCGTCGAATTTAGCCGTTTTCGCCCGTCCCCCGTCCGGGCAACCGCCGGACCGGTTCCCCTGAGCGTGGCCACGGCTGAGACAGGGCAGGCTCCAGGCACGGCGCCGTGCCTGAGCGGCGCCTAGCCTGTGCGCTGTCGGGGCGTGTTCCAACTCGTTCAGAAGATCGCGGCATCTCTGAGCATCACCTGTGAGCTTCGCCCTGAAGGTGTCCATGCGGGCGAGCTTGGCGTTCAACTGCTCCGCCAGCGATTCGATCAGTTCGAGCGCCTCCTGCAAGGTCGCCTTTTGCTCGTCGCGTGCCGCGGGCGTCGTGGCGTCTTTCTTGGCGCGGTAGTCGGTGCGCAAGACGTCGAGCCTCGTCTCGAACGACAGGAACTCCTTTATCTCATCGAGGTTCATACCCAGGACTTCTCGGAGCTCGAGAATGCGGTGGAGCTGGGTCAGATCGGATTCGGTATAGCGGCGCTCCCCACCGGGCGTGTAGAGCGACGGCGTGAGAAGACCGAGCTCTTCGTAGTAGCGCAGCGTGCGGGGAGAGACGCCCGCTGCCGCGGCAGCATCGCTGATGCGAATCCCATTTTCCGGATCAGTGGAGACGCTGGTTGTCGGTGTTGGCATTTCAGTCCACCAGTAGGGTTTCGGATTCGGCGATTGACTCCTGCGACGACACGAACGGTGGCTCACCGCTGACCCGGGCGGTCGAGCCGGGTTCGACATAGTGATACTTCCCACCTCGTAGGAGGGAAGCTACTGCGCCCAGCACGCACGCGCCGGCCGCGAAATAGAAGGCCTCGGTCAATCCGCGTCCGAAGGGCCGGGAGATGAGCCGAGGGAAGAAGGAGCGGCTGGTGAGATAGTGCGCCGTCGCCGGGGAGAGATGGGAGAGTGCTGCAGGTCCCAAGAGCACCTGGATCGGGTTGTAGCCCAGGAACGCCGCAAAGAGGCTCCCGACGGGTGGGAGATGTGACGCCCGCAGCGCAGTCGACGACCCGACTCCTTGGGCGACAAGGCCGTGATACAGGTCCGAGGGCAAGGTGGCAGCGAGCCCCAGGATCATGAGGGTGAAGAAGATGCCGATGGACAGGACCTGGGCCGAGGCATTGAACGTGCCCGACATCCCGCCGCCGGCGCCGCGCTGGTTGGCCGGGAGGCTGTTCATGACCCCGGTCTGATTGGGCGCGATGAACATGCCCATGCCGACCGAGTTCAAGAAGATCAGCCCGGCAAAGGACCAGTAGGAGAAGTCGACCGGGAGCGCCTGGAGGAGCACGAAGGACAGCGCCACGATCAACAGTCCTCCGGTGGCGAAGGGCCGGGCGCCGAAGCGATCGGCCAAGATCCCGCTCACCGGGCCCGCGGCCAGGAACCCCACCGTGAGGGGGATCATGTAGATGCCGGCCCACAGTGGCGTCTGGGAGAAGCTGTAGCCGTGCTCGGGGAGCCAGATGCCCTGTAGCCAGATGATCAGCATGAACTGCAGACCACCGCGGCTCAGTGCGGCCAAGAAGCTGGCCGTGCACCCCGCACTGAACGCCCTGATGCGGAACAAGGTGAGACGGAACATGGGTTGGGCCACTCGTGCCTCGATCATCCCGAAGACCACCAGGATGGCGACTCCACCGATCAGTTCGGCCAGCACCACCGGGCTGGTCCAGCCCATGGTGTGGTGCCCGTAGGGGAGGAGGCCGTAGGTGATGCCGATCAGGATGAGGATGAGCCCGGCTGCGAAGGTCAAGTTGCCGAGCCAGTCGATCTTGGCCGGGGTGCGCACGCCCCGATCTTCGAGCTTCATGTACGCAAAGACGGTGCCGAAGAGCCCGAAGGGCACAGAGATCAAGAAGACCAGATGCCAGTCGACCGGTGCCAGGAGGCCACCCAGTACGAGGCCGATGAAGCCCCCGGCGATTGCGGCCACGTTGTAGATGCCGAGAGCGAGGCCCCGTTGGTGCGTCGGGAAGGCGTCGGTCACGATGGCCGATGAGTTGGCGAACAGCATGGCGCCTCCCACCCCCTGACCGATGCGCATCCCTATGAGCCACCATGCCCCCGCTGATCCGTCGAGCCAGGTGATCGAGAGAAGAAGGGAGAACACGGTGAAGACGGCGAAGCCGAGGTTGTAGACCCGCACCCGCCCGAAAATGTCGCCTACCCGGCCCAGAGTGACCAGCAGCACGGCCAGGACGACCATGAAGCCGAGGAGCATCCAGAGCAGGTAGCCCGTGTTCCCTGCGGTCAGAGGGTTGAGCCCGATCCCCCGGAAGATGTCCGGCAGTGCGATCAACACGATGGACTGGTTGATGAAGACCATGAGGGTGCCCAAGGTGATGGCGAACAGGGCGACCCATTTGTACCTGGGCTGGCTGGTCAGGGGAGGGGAGGCCCCGTTCGCACTGACCGGAAGGTCGGCACTCCCTGTCGCCGTCGTGCTGGTCACACCGAAAGTATAACGTTGACGTCAGGGTAATAAATCGCTTCGATGAGCCCGACAGCTGGCTACCTCAAACCCAGGCGCTCCGGGTCGTAGGCATGCCGCTCAGGCCGCCCGGTGCAGGTTTGATCCCGAGGACCTGGTGGATGGAGATGCCCCCGTCGTCGAAACCGTTGGCCGAGGCCGCCATGTAGAGGTGCCAGACCCGCGCCCGCTGGACACCGACCTCGGCGACCGCGGCATCCCAGTTGGCCTCCAAATTCCTCACCCACGCCCGAAGCGTGCGGGAATAATGCTCCCGGAGGGACTCGACGTCGCGCACCTCGAAACCGGCGCGCTCCATCGCCAGCACGACCTGCCCCACGTCGATCAGCTCCCCGTCGGGGAAGACGTAACGGCCGATGAACGAGTTGCGGGCCATCCGAGAGCCCCCGACGCTCGAGATGGCGTGGTTGAGCAGCCGGCCCGTATCACCCAGCAGTGCGTAAAGGGTGGCGAAATACTCCGCCGTCTTTTCCGTGCCCACGTGTTCGAACATGCCGATGGACGAGATGGCGTCGAAGCGCTCGCCCCGCAGGTCCCGGTAGTCCTGCACCCTGATCTCGATCTGGTCGTCCAGGCCGGCCTCCTTGACCCGAATCCTCGCCAGGTCGGCTTGCGCGGCGCTCAGCGTGATGCCGACCACGTGGGCGCCGTAGTAGCCCGCTGCATGCAGGGCCATGGAGCCCCATCCACACCCGACGTCGAGCAGGCGCGCCCCGTGATGCTCGTGCAGTCCGAGTTTGCGGCAGACCAGATCGTGTTTCGACTGCTGCGCCGTTTCGAGCGTGGTGGACGTCTCGACGAAACGGGCGCACGAGTACGTCATGCTGGGTCCGAGTACCAGGCGGTAGAACTCGTTGCTGATGTCGTAGTGGTGGCTGATCACCTCGGCGTCGCGGCTTTTCGAGTGTCGTCGGCCGCGGGGGGAGGCCTCCTCCGCCGGGGGAGCGGGGGGCCTGCCGAGGACACCCAGTTGGAGAGCGGCTCGTAAGGCGAGAACGGCCGGCCGAGGTCCCGCCCGCAGATCGGGTCGCGCGGCGACGTGCAGGGCCTCGAGCAGGCTGAAGATGTCGCCCTCTGCTTCCAGTTCGCCCGTGACGTACGCACGGCCTATGCCGAGCTCGCCGGGGGCCCAGAGCATCCGGCTGATGGCGTTCGGCGATCGGATGGCGAGGGTTCCCGGCCCGTCGGTGGGCCCGATCCCGCTCCCGTCCCAGAATTCGAAACGTACCGGCAGGCGGTTGCCGAAGAGCCCTTCGAGGAGCGGGGCCACCGTCGTCGCTGCGTTCGCGACGCCTTTGGCGCGCAACGGCTCTCGGCCCGTTCCCCGTGATGTAGAGATGTCCCGCCTTCCCAATTCCGACTCCACCACGTCGGGTTCCATGGGCCCTCCTTCGCTTCTTTCGCACCCTACGTTCCCATGCTATTGGCCCGTTAAACGGGAAAATACGCTGGCGTCGGCCCCTGCGATCGGGGGGTCAGGGATGGGTCAGCGGGGGCGGACAGGCGTTGCTGGCCAGCTTTTCGGCGTGGACGCGCTCCGAGAGCAACTCGTGGAGCTGCTCGTCGTCCCCCTTCATCCCACTCACGAGAGGCGAGTGGGCCAACGAGAAGGCACCGACGAACATGATCAGGAGCGACAAGGCCTCGAGAGGCCCCCAGGCCCCACCGGTTCGCAGATCGTCGCCGAAGAGCCCCACCCCGATGAGGATGCTGGCCAGAGGATCGACCATGACCAGGGTGGACTGCGAGGCGACGATGGGACCGGCGTGGAACGCGTTCTGGGTCAGGAAGAGGGCGAGCACTCCGAAGACGATGAGGGCGTAGGTCTGTCCGTGCCGGTAGAGCGACGTCCAATCCGAGGCGGCGTAGTTGGAGACCACCTTCGTGCACGCAGCGGTGAAGGCGAAGGCGATGGCTCCCGCCGTCCCGAACATGGCGGCCCGCCACCACCTGGGCCCTCGACCCGCCAGCACGACGGCGACCGCGATACCGGCGCTGCACGCGCCGCCGGCGATTATCCAGCTCCAAAAGGACGGCGACAGGTTCCCCTCTTCGATGTGGGCGCAGTACAAGAAGCCGGAGAGACCACCGACCACGGCCAAGGAACCGAGCCATTCGCGTCGGCCGACCGCAAAGCCGAACCACACCGAGAGCACGATCACGAGGAAGACCAACTCGAGCGTGAGAATCGGCTGCACCTGCGAGAGGCGTCCGAAGTGCAGGGCGATGGCCTGGAGCACGAAAGAGACGATCATGAGGGCGAAGCCGAGGAGCCAGATTCCCCGCCGGATCGCGTAGGTCATCAGGCTGAGCTTCATCGTCGTCTCAGCAGGCGCGTTCTCGACCCCCATGCGTTGGAACACGCTGGTCAGCGCGTTGGCCAACGACGCACCAAGCGCCAGGATAAAGACCATCGAGCTCCGCTTTCGTCCGCGATACATGTATCATGCAGGTATCTAGCTACATTGTAGTGGGAGACGAGGGGAGGGCCGGGCACTTTTGGACACCCCTCCACATGAGCCCGACGACACCATTGGGGTCATCGAGTTGGAGTTATTGCGGCTGGTCCGCCATCTGGAGACGTTTGGCCGCCGAAGCTCGCTGTACCTCCACATCGACCGGGCCGGCTACCTTGCGCTGCGCACCATTGAGGACCTGGGTCCCCTCAGCACGAAGGCACTGGCCACCGCACTGAACCTCGATGCCTCGACGGTGACCCGCCAGATCACCGCCCTCCAGGTCGGTGGCTTCGTCGATCGCCGTCCGGATCCGAACGACAGGCGATCGTCGACGATCCTCTTGACGGCGGAGGGACGGCGCATGATGGGCGGCGTGGAGCAGGAGCGCCGACAGGGCATCGAGGCGCTGGTCGATGACTGGGACGACCCGGACAAGGCGGTGCTCGGTCGCATTCTCCACAAGCTCAACACCTCGCTTGTGCGAAACGGCCGTTCGACCAGAGTCGACTGAAGGCGTGGACTAAACCTTGGGCATGGCCGCACCGCCGCACGAGGGCTTGCGGGATGGGAGCGACCCACACTCCACGGGTCGTTCGTGGCGCGTCGCCCCGACCCTCAGGCGTGCGTGGCCAGTGCTGCGGTTCCTGCTGGGTCTCGGCATCGTCGCCCTGGCGGTCTGGGCGCTCTCGTCACACCGTGGGGAGCTCTCGGGGTTCTCGGCGGTCTTCGAAAACCTCAAATGGTGGTGGATCCCGCCGGCGCTTGTGGCGGAGTTCGCCTCGTTCGTCTGCTTCGCCGGCCTGCAGTGGGAGTTCCTGCGGTCGTGGCGGCCTCGCTCGCGCCCGAGGGCGCGCTCTTGAAAATGACGTTCGCCTCGCAGGCGATTACGAACTCGCTGCCGGGCGGGAACGGCCTTCTCCGCCGTCTACGGATTCCGTTGGTTCCGGCGGTTCGGGGCCGACGACACGCTCGCGGCCTGGTCGCTGGTCGGGCACGGTGGTCGCCTCGGTGGTCTCGCTCGCGTTGGTGGCCACGGCTGGCTTGGCCCTGGCGACCGGGAGAGGGGGCGTCGCTCGACCTCATCCCCGTCATCGTCGGTGTCTTCGTGATCACCGTGGCGATCGGGGCGCTCTTCGTCTACGAGCGCCCGCTGGCCGCGGTGGTCACGTGGGGCATCCGAGCCTCGCGCAAGATCGTGGGGCGACCCCGTGGCGATCTGGCCGCAGAAATAGACAGGATCGTCGGGATGGTCACCGCGGTGCGTCTCGGGCCCCGCCAGGTCATCACCATCGTGTTGTGGGGCGTCGCCAATTGGCTGTTCGATTGCGCGTGCTTCGCCATGATGTTCCTGGCGGTCGACGCGACCATTCCCTGGAAGGGTCTCCTCCTGGCGTACGGAGCGGGCCAGCTGGCGGCCACACTTCCGTTCACCCCGGGTGGATTGGGGGTCGTGGAAGGGAGTATCACTATCGCGTTGGTCGAATTCGGGGGTGCCCACGGTATCCACCGTCGACGCCGTCCTGATGTACCGGGTCATCAGCTTCTGGCTCGTCCTGGTGGTCGGCTGGGTGTTGTGGGGCCAGCTGGCGTTCCAGGTCCGCCGGGGCCGCTGGACCAGGCATGCGCTCGAGGCTCCGGTCGAAGCGGAGCTCGGCCCCGACGGCGCGCGCCGCAGCCGTGTCGACAGAGGGCGTCGAGACCATCTCGGGGGTCGAGCGGTGAGGCCTCCCGGCAGGCGAAGGGGCGGCGGCTCGGCCCAGGTGGGCGGCCGGCGACGGCCAGCTGCGTGCTGGCTGCCGCCGTTCTCGCCGGATGCACGACGGCGCGCAGCAGCCTCGGCACGTCTGACAGCTCGTGCTACCTCGCCCTGCCGACGGCGACCAAGGCGGTCGAGTCGGCACGGGCGATTTGCTCGGCGTGCAGAAGTTCTCGATTTCGGCGCTCCGGAAGAAGGCTCCCCACCTCCTGCACGACCTCGCCACCGACTGCGCCCGGATCGGAAACGGTCTGCATCGTCGCGTTCACGGGGAAGTTCACGGCCGGCATCCGTGTCGGACGCCCGCGGCCGATCGTCGGGTCATCTGGCCGTGGTGGTCTCGACGACGCCGGGAAACCATCTCCTCGGCACGGTGATCTTCACCAAGGCCCCCCTGCATTTCGGCCACTCCCACGTGGGTTGAGCGCTCCCTCGACGAAGAGCGGCCCAATGTGGCGCGGCGGATGCAGTCGACCGCCCTTCCGCACCAACAGCGGCCCTGTGCCGCTCGGAGGATGCAATGGGTATGCTCTGACGTTGTGCGCACCTCGGGGTGCGTCGGTCGTTGGCGCTGACGGACCGGTCAAAAAGGTGGCTATCCGTCGTAATCCGGCTTCACCCGGGAGGACGGGAGGGCCCACTGATGACCCATCACTTCCGAAGTGGGTGGTTCGCGTGACCGCCAGTTCCTTGGGACTGGCCGGTGAGACCGACGCAGACGGGGCGACGGTGGGCGCCAGACCGCCAGGGTCGCCGGCCTTCGTGCTGAGTGGGGGCGGCAACCTCGGGGCGCTCCAGGTAGGGATGATCCATGCCCTCGTCGAGAAGGGACTTCGGCCGGGCATGATCGTCGGCACGTCCGTCGGCGCCATCAATGGCGCATTCTTCGCCAGCCGTCCCGATCTGCCCGGCATTGCCGAAATCGCCCGGCTCTGGTCTTCCCTGCGGCGCAAGGACGTGCTGGGAGTCGACCTCGGCACGCTCGTCGGGGGATTTCGTGGGCGTCCGCGGCACCTCTTCGACTCGTCGTCCATTCGCCGGATCCTCGAGTCGTTCCTTACCTTCAGCCGCCTCGAGGACGCCCCGATTCCGCTGACGGTGGTGGCCACCGCACTGGGTACGGGCGAGGCCGTGGCGCTCAACTCGGGGGATGCGGCAACTGCGCTCCTGGCCAGCAGCGCGGTGCCGAGGCTCCTCCCGCCGGTGGAGATCGACGGGCGCCTCCTGGTTGACGGTGCGGCCGCGGCAGATGTCCCGCTTCAACAGGCGATCGCCCTTGGTGCGCGCGAGATCTACGTGCTGCCGACGGCGCCCGCGCAGGTCGCAGCGCTCATACGGCAAGGAGCAACGTGCGATACGGATGAAGGCACCGACCGGCCGATCGTGCATGTGATTCCACCACCGGAGGCGCGCATCCCGTTGGCCCGCCTCGACCAGTCGCCGACCCTGCTGCGACTGGGGTACGACCGGGCCCGGGCCTGGCTGGAGGAGATCAGTCAGTCGTCGTAGACGAGGACGCCCCGTATGTTCTTGCCGTCCCTCATGTCCTGGTAGCCCAGGTTGATGTCGCCGAGCTTGTAGGTCGTGGTGATCATCGAGTCGAGGTCCAGCTGGCCGTCGCGGTACAGCTTCAAGAGCTTGGGAATGTCGGCCCGCATGTTGGCCGAGCCGAAGAGGCTTCCGACAATCTGCTTCTCCATGAGGGTGAGATCCACCAAACTCAGCGTGACGTCGGTTTCCACCATGGGGTGGATGTTGGTGACGACCACGCGACCACGCTTGGCGGTCAGGGCGAGAATTGAGGCCATCAGCGCCCCTGATCCGACACCCATGGCGCAGATGACCTTGTCGCACATCCGTCCCCAGGTCTCCTGCTGAATGAGCCCGAAGGCCTCCTCGATCGACGCCGCCGTGTGCGTGGCCCCGAAGCTCGGTGCGAGAGTCCGCTTGAGCTCGACGGTGTCGATGGCGAAGATTCGCTCTGCGCCGGCGAGGCGCGCTCCTTGAACGGCGCTGGCGCCGATCCCTCCGACGCCGATGACCGCCACGTTGTCTCCCGGCCGCACCTCGGCGGCGTAGACGGCCGATCCCCACCCGGTCGTCACGCCGCACCCGACGAGGCAGGCCTTGTCAAGCGGGATGTCGTCGAGGACCTTCACGCAGGACGCCTGATTCACGACTGTGTACTTGGAGAACGTGCCCAGGCACACCATGGTGTTGAGATCCTGTCCCCGGGCATGGTGCCGGGCCGTTCCGTCCAACTGGCGGCCCGACATGAGCGTGGCGCCCACGTCGCACAGGTTCGAGTGGCCGGTGGCGCAGGGAGGGCACTGCCCGCAGGCGGGCACGAATCCGAAGACGACGTGGTCACCGGGGGCCAGCCCTCGTACGCCGGGGCCGACCTCTTCGACCACGCCGGCACCTTCATGCCCACCGATCATGGGCAGCGAGCCGGGGAGGTCACCGGTCACGAGATGCTCGTCGGAGTGGCACATGCCTGATGCGGTCAACTTGACGAGCACCTCACCCTCACGGGGCGGGTCGAGCTCGATCGACTCGACGCTCCAGTCGCCGTACCTCTCCCACAAAATTGCCGCTTCCGTCTGCATGGTGTCCCCCTCCGTCGAGGTGTTTCGTGTTCGTCGTAACCTAATGGGACCAGACGGGCCTGCGCAGCGCAAGCTTTTCCCGGAGCCCTCCGATGCCGCCGTATCGCCCGGGCGCCGGTACCCTTGTCGCCCCGTGACCCTCCTCGTCGATCTCGAACATGTCGCTGTCCGTCGGGTGGACCGGGTGCTCTTCGAGGACCTGTCACTCGCGGTGTCGGACGGGGACCGGATCGGGGTTGTGGGCGTCAACGGTACGGGAAAGTCCACCCTGCTGAGGGTTATCGCCGGGGTGGACCCGCCGGATGAGGGTCAGGTCCGTCGGGGTCGGGGCTCGCGGGTGGGATTCCTCGAGCAGGTGCCTCATCTGCCGGCCGGGACGGTGGGAGCGGCCGTCGGGGAGGGCTGGGAGGCCGAGGCCGCGCTCGAGCGCCTCGGGATGGGCGACGCGAGCACCCTGGACGTCCGGGAGCTGTCCGGGGGTCAGGCCAAGAGGGTGGCCCTGGCTCGGGTGTTGGCCCATCCGGCCGAGCTCCTCGTGCTCGATGAGCCCACCAACCATCTCGACCTGGGGGCGGTGGCCTGGCTCGAGCAGCGCCTCCTGGCCTTCCGCGGGGGTCTCGTCCTGGTGACGCACGATCGGCACCTGCTCGACCGGCTGACCACCCGGATGCTCGAGCTCGACCGGGGCCGGGCGTACGTCCACGAGGGTGGCTACGCGTCCTACCTCGAAGCCAAGGCGGAACGGGAGGAACATGCGGCGAGCGCAGAGTCGACCCGGCGGAACCTGGCCCGGCGCGAGTTGGCGTGGCTCCGGCGAGGCGCCAAGGCGCGGTCGCGCAAGCCACAAGCGCGGATCGACGCCGCGGTCCGGCTGATTGAAGGGGCGCCGCCACCGGTGTCGCGGACGACCGAGCTCGAAAGGGCGGGCGACACGCCACGCCTGGGGGACAAGGTCATCGAGTGCTCGGGCGTGGGGTATCGCTACGACGACGGTCCCCCCGTGCTCTCGGATGTCAACCTGGTGCTCGACCGACGCGAACGGCTGGGAATCGTCGGCGCCAACGGGTCGGGCAAGTCCACCCTCCTGGACCTGATGGCGGGGCGTCGCCAACCCACGGTCGGCCGGATCGACGTCGGCCCCACTGTCGTCGTGGGGTACTACGACCAGCTCGGGGCGAAGCTCGACCTGCAGGCGCGGGTGCAGGAACTGGTGGCCGGCCCTCACCGCACTCCGGGCTCGCTGCCTGACGTCGAGCTGATGAAGCGGTTCCTCTTCACGGGCGAGCTTCCGTTCGCACGGGTGGGGACGCTCTCGGGTGGGGAGCGACGACGGCTGCAGCTCCTCTTGGTGATCGCCGGCCGGCCCAACGTCCTGTTTCTCGACGAGCCGACCAACGACCTCGACCTCGACACCCTCCGGATCCTGGAGGACTTCCTCGAGGAGTGGCCGGGGGCGCTGGTGGTGGTCAGCCACGACCGCACCTTCTTGGAGCGGACCACTGAACGCCTGGTGGCGGTCGGCGCCGGGGGCACCGTGTCGGGAGTGCCGGGCGGCGTGGACGGCTGGATCGCCCGGGTGGAAGGCGGCGACGCCCGCCGGGCGGGATCGCTCCCGTCGTCGACGGCGGCGTCGGGGGAGACCACGGAAGCTGCAACCAACTCGAAACCGACGTCGTGCGCGCGTCAGGCACGGGACCGCGCGGGCGTGGATCGGTACCCACGAACCGGCTCCTCCGCGATGCGGAGAGGAACATGGTGAAATTGCAGCGGCAACGAGACAAGATCGTCGAGGAACTGACGGGCGTCACCGACCATGTGGAGATGCATCGACTGGGTCTCGAGCTTGCCGCAGCCCAGGCGGCACTCAGCGACGCCGAGGAGACCTGGCTGACCCTGGCTGAAGACGCCGAAACATAAGGACCAGCTCGAAGGGCACTTCCATGGTTCAGAGGCCCTCTCAGACGAAGTGAATTGGGCTGCAATTGGGATGGGGTGGTCCAGCCGGAGATTCTCGGAGGCCACTCTGTCTCCATGCACAAGGCGTCCACCTGCGCGACCACTGGTAGGTCGTCGTGAAATTCGGGAAGAAGAACAAGGGTGACGCCGCTGTCGACGTCGCGGCAGACGTCGCCAGACCAGGCGTCAGCGACCACGATTTCAACGCAGCGGAAATCAGATCTCCCGCTTTCAGCAGTGTCGAATGCGCAGAGCGCTGACGTTGGAACTGAACAGGATTCGGTCGCGTGCGCCCCAAGTGAGCGGGCCGCCGTCCCTCAAACGGCGGCCGGGCAATGCCGGCCAGCAGCTCGGTGACGTACTTGTCTTGAGGGGTCTCGTCACTCACGATCAGGTCCAAGAAGCGCTGGAACTGCAAACACAATCAGGCGGCCGCTTGGGTGAGCTCCTCGTCCAAATGGGCGTTCTCGAAGAGCGTGATCTGGTCGGCGCGCTGGCGGAGTTCTTCGGAATGCCGGTCGCGGACCTCCGGCGCTACAAGCCCG